>NZ_VMSG01000031.1 GCF_007713465.1 Pseudomonas sp. H3(2019)
TCCAAGATAGCCATAGATCCCACCTTTAAAATGTGGGGTTCATGGAGCGCTTACGGAGGATGTACATACGATTGTGGAATAAGCACGCTGATGCCTACTGGCTAGACGTTTACGTGACCAGAGTAAAACATGCCCCCGAGCTCCAAGTTCAACGCCCGGCGTCAATCAGTAGATCGGATGGCATGTACCTGATGGCTTTCGCAATGCGCAAAAAATTTGGCGGACGTGACACAGGTCGATCAGTCGCTTCATGGCGAGGAAACTTACGTCTGCGGCGATACGGGGGACACCGAAGTGGGTAAGCGCCCGCAGCGTGGACCAATCACCCTGAAACCGTACGACTAGAGGAAAGATCCATGAGTTAAGGACAGGAAAGATCTGTTTTTCGACCAACTCATGATTTTTTTACCTCAAGTAGCGAGGGCATGAAAAATCGGTAGGTACTTCAGTCCTTCCTTAGTGCGCACTAAACAACGCAAATACACCCACCACGGCCCACAGCACTGACACATACTGCATGGGCACATAAAACAACGTGTGTTTCTTGCGAAAGATCACTTCGCCACCCGTGTTTTTATCTATGTAGGTTTTGCCCGGCTGGTTATTCAGCTTGTGGCCAATATAGGCGTTGGCGGCCGCACCAACCAATAGACCGACACCCAGCCCGAGCCCATTGAAGAGCCCAGCGAAAGGCACCATGCAGAGCAGCGGGATAAGAATCGAAAGAACGCCCCAGCCTTGCCAAATAATAAAAAACATAACACGTCCCTGGTTAATTTTTGAGGCGCGCAATCTAACAAAAAAGTGGCGCCACGGCAATAACTTGAAATCAATTACCAGCAACATGATGAATCATGCGAACAAAGGCCCTGATTAACGAATAAAACGTGTCATTCGACAATCGCCCCCCATCAACCGGGCCTCGTTTATTTCACTGTCAACGTCTATCCCGACGGATGTATTTTTACCGAGCGCCTTGTCAGGGCATAAGCCTGATGGCTCAGTAGTTGACGCAGAGTGAATTGGCCCTCGGGTACACAGTGTCGTCAAGCCTGATCAAGCCGTCACGAACCAACGAAAGAGCCGCAGCAGCCAGGGAGGGTCTGAAGTAGTCATGTATTTCTGGCTGACTGCAGCCTCTGCCGACCTTGAACGCGGCAAATCAATCAAAGACGATCAGGTCACACGCTCATTTCTGTGTTTTTAGCCACTACGAGCATCTCGCGGTAACCATTCCCCACATTACAGGCGCACCTCTCTCGCACTCGTCAGTCAATATCTACGCGCCATCCACAAGTTCGACAGCGCCAACAGTGTCACCCGTTGCGCCGTGTTCTTCGTCAGACCACGGTCGCGCGTCTTCACGTAACCGAACGGGCGCTTGATCACCCGAAACGGGTGCTCGACCTTGGCGCGCACCCGGGCCTTGGCCTTTTCGATCTTGCGCCTGGCTTCGGTTAAGCTGTTACTGCGACGACCCCATTTATGTCACCTGCGCAGCTCTATGGCTGCTCGTACATGCAATGCGCGGCCGAACACCTGATTGGCTTAACCGCGAATGCGGCGCTCAGTGAACTCATAATCTTCCTGGCAATCGCCGGAAGGGTCTGACGCCACATTCACGTAATGCACCGTGTCGGCATCGATCAACTTGTAGGCGTAGACATCTGGCAAACGCACTCCATCAGTTCTCAATTCGTTCTTGCCATTGGCGGCCGACCAGCGGCCATGTTCGGTTTGAATCGGCTGGGTCTGCTGGGCATCCCGGAAAAAGGTGATGGTGAAGCTGCCGTCGGGCTTGAAGTCATTGTTCCAGGATAGGAACTGGCATTTGCCGTTTTCTGCCCGCAGGCCTTTCCACGAACCAATCAAGGATGGATCGTTGGCCGGCTTGTTGGCGGCGCAGCCACCTAACGTTGCAGCCAGGACGATAAGGCTCAGGGAGAAATTCCGTTTCACGTAGTGCTTCCTTCTTCAAATGGATTCTGTGTGTTGCGCCGGCTCAGCGCTGACTCAAATCGGCCTCAACGGCCTGGTACGCTGGCCACGGGAATACGCGCCTCCGATTGGGTGACATCGTAGACATGTTGTTCACAGCGATCATCCACAAACTGAAACTCCACCAGATAGACCTTGCTTCGCTCCGGTGTGAATGTGCTTCTAACCGGGCCACATCGATAGAGACGCCCAATGCTCTCGTCACTGGCGTAACCCGAGACCACGAACGGTTGATCGGCGTCGGCCTGTACTTCCAACTGCGGGAAGCGCTTCAAAGTTGCGCTGCTAACCGTTTCGTTGAGAGTGGCAATCCAGCCGAACACCTTGCCCCGACCGGTATCCACTACAGTTCCCTGCACATCCATACGCTGGTCAGGATCCGTTGCGCGCCTGATCGAAAACTCTACTGGGTGGGTGGCACCCGACGCTTTCATAATGACCTTGGCGTGCTGCGCATCGATAGTCACTTTGTTCTGGCGCAGTTGAATACCGTCGCTGAGCAAACTGGGGGAAGAGTCTCTGACGTTGGATTTACACCCAGGTAATGTCAGAATCAGGCTCAACATTAGCAGTGACGTTTTTTTCATAAACACTCCATGTACATTATTAAAATTACTTGCCGCCAATTTAAAAGGGGACGGATTTATTTTCGATGCGCCTGACAGGACTATCACCTTATTCACGCATAAAAAATAAATCCGTCCCCTTTTAGGTCCATTGCTGATTTCTCAGTAAGCCAAGGCGACTCAAAATCAATTTTTTTAAATTCTCCTCTGGATTAAATTCAAGACATTTTTCAAGATCCGCAACAGCAGCCCTATCATCACCCAACTCGTGAAAAACATCAGACCGATTATAGTAGGTCCACGGGTAGTTTGGATTCAATTCGATAGCTTTAGCAAAATACCTGAGCGCATCTGAAAACCGCTTCAACTCTAAATAGATTGTAGCCACAGTGCTATAAGCTGACGCATCAGCATACCCAAGAGCAAAAGCTCGCTCCAGATCACTGAGCGCCATATCGGACCTCTTCAGCATCGCATACACTGTACCACGATCAGCATATGCCAAAGCATTGTCTGGGTCGACTTGAATGACATCCCCGTATAAACCAAGGGCATCATCAGCCCGACCCTGGGACAGGAATACTCTCGCCCTCATACAAAAAACCGATAGATCAATCTTCTTTTCACTCATACAACTGTTCCTCGATGACTATCATATTTTTTTGCATTAGCACTCACCTTTTCAATTAGACTCGATAAATAAGCTTCCATGACATCGAAGCGGATCGCCGTCGCATACGGGCGTTTGGGGTCTTGCCGTGAACACGCCCTAATCGAAGATGGAATATCCTCCCTTAGCCACAACTCCTTATATTGAAATATAGCATATGAAGTTCCTTCGATATCCTCCACGACCATATGCCCGCGCCAAGCATTTTCATACAACTCCCCAGAAATTGATTTAACAAATAAAATAGCCTGATCCCCCACAATCAAAGCCATATCCCCCCATGTCCCACCAGATCGAACGAACTCAACCTCTGAACCAAGGAAGGTGCTATCAATCCCTTTCCCTGTCGTATATATTTTTTCAATTTTCGCCCGTAATACTTGCGGGCGCGGCGCATCAACAATCTTGACAAAAACAAGATCATATCTCGCCACTTTTTCAGATAAAAAGCCTAATTCCTCGCTCACTTTTGTGGCCTCCACTGCGTCCCAACCTGACACCCATTAGCCTTGATTTGAGACCGGCCAATGGGCGTCCCCTTTTCTTTTTTTCGCTCTTCCCTATTACATTAAATCTCGTCAAGATGCCCACTGGGTCTTTTCGGGGAGACTCCCACTTCTCCAAAGACGAACCAGCTTAACAGCCGCTCTTTGTGACCATTTACCGCTAATATCCAATAAACACTCTTTTAACACACGAACAGTCTCATTTTTTTTATCCAACCGGATCAACCCAAACTCTGGATTACGGCCAAACGCATACTCAACATATTCATCAGTTTCTTCAATCTTATCCATCTCTATATAAAACGCCATACATCAATACTCCTCTCAATCGCCCAGTGGACTTGGGTAGCGCAACTGCGTTTTGTCATGAGCCGTACCGTAGTCCGTCCGAAAGATACCTTCGAATCTAGATTCAAAATACTCATGCTTAAACAATTGTACGTCATCCGCCTTATAGGTTCCATTCTGAAAACCCTTCCAAATTTCAGCTATATCGGCATCAGCATCAAAACGACCGACACTTCCATCGCGCAGAGTATGATCCTTAAAGAACAGGTGATCCTTTACTCTTTCCACTTGAAACTCAGGAACTCTTAGATTAGCAGCAATATCTGAAACATCAGCACTAGAGTTCCGAATGCTATCGTATTGATCTACCGCCCATTGCTCACGCTTTAGAAACTCCTCAACTGAAATTTAATTTAATGGGGACGGATTTATTTTCGATGCGCCTGACAGGACTATCACCTTACTCACGCATAAAAAATAAATCCATTTTCGATGCGCCTGACAGGACTATCACCTTACTCACGCATAAAAAATAAATCCATCCCCTTTTAGGTCCTAGCCCATAGAAATCATTGAACACCACTATATGGATCACCAACAGAATGTCCAAACTCAGCTATTGCACCTCTAATTTCCTCAGCAACCTCCAACGATAAGACCTTAAAATCCTGAACCAATATAAAATTAAAAAACCCCACAAGACCAAGTCTTGCAGTGATAGCGATAGCACCTTCAACAAATTCTAAATCACTTCCATCCCAATACGATATCAAAATACCCTCCAACTCTCTTTTCAAAGAGTCAGATAATATCATACATGTATTCCACTGACGCTCACTCAGCTCAAGCAAAATATTTACAACATCGGATTTATTGCACTTAGTATCCGCGCCACTTTCAACAATCTCTAAAAACTCAATATACAACTCACCCCCTGACATAGAGTCTGGCAAAGAGCAGTAATACAAAAAATCTTTCATTTCTAAAAATCCACAGAAATTTAAAAGGGAGCGAATTTATTTTCGATGCGCCTGACAGGACTATCACCTTACTCACGCATAAAAAATAAATCCGTCCCCTTTTAGATGCTCCAGATTACTCGCCGCCCTCCCTTTTGCACCTATTTATTTTGATGGGCTTATGAAGAACGTGGTCTGACAACTATTTTTATCGAAGGGACCAGTCATGTATTGATATAAACTTAATAACTTGTTCTGGCGCATCTTCTAAGGAAGCTCTGTAGTCTGTAACAAAACTAATCCCCGTCAATATGCTTCCACTTTTTTTTAGAAGAAAGTCATCATCCGCATCATTAAACAAAACATCAAACTCCCTTTCTAAGCTCCGAAGATCATCCCCCACACTGACACTATTAAATTTTCCACGATACCCTTCACCTACGGCAATTCTATAAAGCCTTCCGCTATTTTCGAAGTACAGCGAGACCGCCTCATTCATAAATCGATATGAAAATAAAAGCTCATTACCAAAACCGATCTTCCTCTTAATTCCGACCCAAGAGTTATTCTGAAGGAGAATATCACGAACAGGTACTTCCGGACCGTACCACTCAACCACCCCAATTTTTTCGCTAACATTGGAAAACGATTCACCTAAAGAGAATCCTGCTGCTGACATACCTGGAACAAGGTCAGAGTACAAATCAGGGAATAAATTTCTCATAGATCACTTCCAGCCCTTCCACTCACCGCCCTCATATTTCAGACGATTTCCTTGGGTATCATAGTATTGTTGATAACGCGTAATAGTGCCCGGACTAAAATCAGGCGACGGATCAATTACCCGTATTTCTATATTTTTATTGCCAATCTTCTCAGTACTAACAAGCTTGTAGTACGGACTATCACCGTGGGTTCCACCGCCCGGATGGAACTCTACCTCTTTTATTGTCGGGTGTCCTTCAACGTTAAAGACCTGTGCTTTACCTGAAGTACCAGCCAATGGTGCTTTCGGCGTAACGCTCGCACCATCAAGCGTTAGCGACTGCTTGATATCATCAATCGATTTACCCCACATGCTCGACGGCGATTCAGCAATATTTCGAGGAATCCCTGCTTGGGCGGCCAGATCGTCTCTCAGCCCAACACGCGCAATTGCAGAAGTAGCCGGCACTTCAGCTGCACCAGTCGCTTTTGCACCATCTATCCCCCGCCCAGCCACAACCAACTCGTCACCCAGCTTAGCAAGGTTGCCAATCTTCGCAACCTTGCTCACCCGGCTGACCGGCAACACGCTCGCCGCCCACTCGGTTCTATACTTGGCCTTCAACGCAGCGCTGGCGTATGGATCATCCTGCAGCTCATAAAGCTTGGCGAGCCCATAGGTCTCTTGGCTCTCATTCCAAAGCCCGCTTACCAGTTCGCCAGGACGCGAAGCCATCACGACCAGACCATTGGCAATCTGATCGGAGGTATCGACGGGGTGAGTGACCAAGCTTTTGCCCAGCGAAAAGATACCTTCAGCGATACCGGCCAGCGCCTGCCCTTGGCCTACAACATCACCGCTGGCGCTGTAAAAACCGGCGCTGAGAACCTGCCGGATATTAGCCCTCTCCTGGAGATTCACGCGCTTGTTGTAGAAATCGCGCGCCTCGGTTTGCCCCGGATCGTACTCCGCTATCGGTGTCAGGTAGCTCAGGTTAATCTTTTTGTCCGCATACGCTGCGGAATGAGTGAGCTGATAATTCTGCACAAGACTCAGGGTTTCATCAGGGGTATAGGTCTTGTTGGCCGAGGTGAGAACGGGCACGTCGCCCGTCGTAGGGCCTGGGTCATAGGTGCTGCCCAGCGGTGCCAGTGCCCGCCCCAGGTATGTCAGGGTGGTTTGATCCGGCGGCAAGCCCTTACTGCTGAGCAAGCTATGCCAGCCAGCATCGGTGTAGTAAGCCAATGCCCGGCCCAGACGGGTCTCCGCTTCTTCCACACTAATACCTGCCGCCAGCGCCAACGCAGGCGCTTCATTTTTGAGCAGGGGGATTTCTTTCGGGTGCAACTGGCGATTGTAGGCATCCACGGCGTTGCCGGTGATCGCCGCCGTCACTTGCCCGCCCAGATTGCCTCCCGAGGCGGCGGCCGCACCAACCCCAGCCGAGATCAAGGTAGCAAGTGAGTTGCGCTCGCTTTCCTTGACGCTGCTGTCTTTCAGCGCCTTGTCCACCATCGGCATAAACGTCGCCGACGCTGCCGCACCCTGTGCGCCGGCAAGCGCATTGCCACTGGACAACCCCTGCGTAGCGCCTGCCAGGGTATGCAGCAGGATTCGCGCCGCTCCGCCTTCGCCCCAGGCCTTTTTGACCACGCTGTCAGTGGCTTCGAATTCGCGCTGATCGGCGTAGTCGCCGATCGCCTTATAGGTATCCGCCGCCGTGGTATTGGCCACGATCCCCACCGCCGTCGCGCCTCCCGCTCCACCCAATCCAGCAGCGATCAGGCCCGTGGCAATATCGGCCATAAGCCGCTTGTCGCCACCGATGTTCCAACTGGCCGCCTCTGCCGCAGCAGCGTTCGCCGCCGGCGCTACCTTCGTGTCCGTTTTCGCCTCTTCTGCCAATTTATTCGCAGTATCCGCCTTGGCTTTGGCCACCGCGCCTACGATGCCGGTGGCCAATTGCACGGTGCTTTGAATAAGGTCGATTCGCTCCTGCATCGCCTTCTGGTCAGGCTTGTCCAGCTTCTGATTGGCGTTCGCGGTATCGCGATTGAGTCCGACCAGATCATTCGCGCCCTCGGCGCTACGGACGACTATCGTGCCTTCGCTGACCGCACTGCGTGTGCGGCTGTGGTCCGAGTCGCTCAGCGACAGCGGAATGCTCCCCCCCAGCGTCGACCCGGATTTACTGCTATAGGACACGCTCAAGCCAGCCGACTGACTCGTGATCTCGCTGACGTTTTTAATGTCACTGACAATCAACCGATTCGTGTCCAGCAGGTTCTTGTCCGCAGACGCTTCACTGGCAATCACTGCGCCTTGCAGCGTGGTCTTGTCGCCGACATGAATGTTGTAACCACCCGCCCCGGCGAACAGACCACTCTGATCCGTCACGGCCTCGTAGTTGCTGTTCATGTTGCCGGCAGCCAGGCTGGCGGAAGCCGTCACGGGCGCGCCGTAGCAGAACGGCGGAATGCAAATGCTCCCGCCGAAACCGGCACTGCCCTGCTCGCTCTTCTGGGTCTCGCTGTCCTGGCGCGAGGTGATAGTGAGGTTGCCGCCGATATCCGCCTTGATGCTCTGCGCCCGGACTTGCGCGCCAGCCAGGGTGGTGTCTTGTCCACTGCGCAGGACCAGCGAACCGGTATCCAGCGTGCTGTTGACCTGGGTTACCGAATCGCCGGTACCCATGCTCTTGGCGATGGACGCGCCCAAATCGAGGGTGAAGCCATTCTGTTCGCCGATATTGAAACTGACACCAATGGCGGTTCTGTCGTTATTGCTGTCGTTGGCCCAGTTCGCGGTGCTCTGCGCGCTTTCCAGGGTGAGGTTGTTTTTTGCCAGCAACAGCGTATCGGCCGCTTTCAGGCTGCTGCCAATGACATGAATATCGCCCGCCGTATCCGGCGCGCCGCCATCGGCGATGATCGTCAGGGTTTTACCGGCCGTGAGCGAGCTTTGTTTGGCGGTCTGGCTGTTGTACTCGCTGGTGCTGGTGTTGTGGGTACTCGCCAGTTCGGTGCCGATCTTGATCAACGAACCATTGCTGCCGGAACCGCCTTTCTTATCCGCATAGCCCGACCGACCATCGTAGGCATCCGACGACGCGCCCCCCAGGTTGTAACCCGCCAACGCCGCCTGCGCCCACTTCACCGCCTTGAGTCGAGGATCATCCGCGCTGTTCGCGGCTTTGATCGCGCTACGCATGGTGTTGATGCTATCGATCACCATGCCGCCCACCACTCGCCCCACCGCCAGGCTGCGGCTCTCGTCGGTGCTGTTCTGACTCGCGCTTGCCATACCGGCGGCGATCGTCACGTTGGCACCGGTCAGGCTCATGCTCTGGGTGCTGACCAGGTCACTGGCGGTCACCCCGAGCGTGCGACCGGCGTTGAGCGACACATTGCCGGCACTGGAACCGAGGGTGCTGCCGGTCAAGGTGGTTTCCGAGGAGTCACCGGTATGGTTCTGGCTGCTGGTGGACAAATGCTGGTTGCCGGTCATGTCATCGAGGCCCAGCTTGTTCCCCGTCAACACGCCGGTGAAGTCGTGGTTCTTTTCCTTGTGCAGCTCGTCGCGGCTGAAGGTGTTTTGCGCCGCATCGATCTGCAGGTCACGCCCCGCGCTCACCGAGAGGTCCGCCGTGCTTACCAGTGACGAGCCGCGGACCAGTCCGTCTTGCCCTGCGTGGACATCGACGCTGTTGCCGGAGACCAGGCTGCCGACCGCCGTGGTCCGGCTTTCGTTGACCTTGTCGGTCACTTTGCTGGCCTTGAATCCACCGACGCTGCGACTTTTGCTGTCTTTGTCGTGGCGCGTCTGCTTGCTGTCGACCGCGGCGATAATCGAAATATCGTTGCCGGCCTGAAGCTGCGCCGCGCCTTTTTCCGCAACCACTTGGCTACCTTGAACCACCAGGTTGCGACCGGCCTGAACCGCCAGTTGCTGCGCATCGAGGTGCGAGCCCTGGGCTGTGGTTTCACTGGTGGAGTCGCGGGTGGTCGTGGTTTTGCTGGAAAGGAAGCCATTGCTGCCTTTGACCTTGTGCGCTTCGTCGGCGCTGCGCGCGCTCTCGCCGGCCGTCAGGTTGACATCCCGCGCCGCTTGGGCAATCACCGCACCGGCGGTGCTGCTGAGGCTGGCGGCACGCGCGTTGAGGTCGTTGCCGGCGCGAAGGCCCAGGTCGCCCTGGGTCTTGAGGCTGCTGCCACTCTCGCTACGGCTGGTTTCGGTACGCCAGTTGTCTTGGTCCCAGTGGTTGCTCTGGTCGCGGCTCTCGATGACCGTCGTCAGGTTCAGGTCACGACCGGCGGACAGGCGGGTGACGCCCGTGCTGCCGCTATTGACCACCTGCGCGCCCTGCAGGTTGATGTCACGTCCGGCAGTGGCCATCAGGCTGGCCGCCGGATCGGTAACGAACAGACCGGCAACCCGCGACAGGTTGGTCTGGCTGCCCTGCGCACTGTGCGTAGTGATCGTGCTGGACCGCACATTCAGATCACGCCCGGCACTGACCATCAGGCTCTTGTCGGCGGCGATCTGGCCACCGAAGTTGTTCAGGTCCTGCGTCGCCTCAAGGCTGACGGCGCTGCCTTGAATGCGCCCTTCCAGGTTATTGAGCGTGTCCGCCTTGATCGCGACCACTTGACGTCCCGACAAGCTCGCGCTGTTGACCAGATTGCCCGTCACGTTCAGGTTCAGTTGCTGCCCGGCCATCAACCCGCCCGCGCCGTTGATGTCGCCATCACGGACCCGCACATACACCTGCGGCACCAGCACACTGCGGACTTCGCCACTGGCCAAGGTGACATCCTTGGCCACCAACCAGACGATATCGCTGGTCAACTGGGCCATCTGTTCGGCGCTCAGGGCCACACCGGGAATCAGCTTCCAGCTATTGGCGTAGGTGACGGCGTTGTCGATCAGGCCTCGGTACTGCGCTTCGTCGTTGGCATAGCCGTCGACGAAACGGCGACCGGTCAGTTGCGCCACCTGCTCGCGAATCAATTTCTGCTCATAGAAACCATCACCCATGCGTTGCTGGGTCGCCGCCGGGTTCAGGTTCAGCCTGCCGAGCATGTAATCCGAAGACAGCCATTTGGCATAGTTGGTGAAGCGCGGATCGGTCTCGATCAGATAGCCGGAGGTGCTGCTGGGCATCGACCGAAACAGTGCGTTGTCCGGCAAGGCGCTGTTCACCCCGCCGGTGAGAATGCGCTCTGCCACGCCACCGACGTTGTTAGTGGAATTGGCCAGTACCTCGCTGATCGGCGTGAGGCTGGGTGCAGTGATCGTGCGGCTGGAGAATGCGCTCTGCCACACCACCGACGTTGTTGGTGGCGTTGGCCAGTACCTCGCTGATCGGCGTGAGGCTGGGTGCAGTGATCGTGCGGCTGGACACCTCGCTAGCGCCCACCTTCCCAAGACTCAGGCTGGCGAGCTGGGTGCCACTGCCTTGCGGGGCGGTGTTCTGTTTATAGACCGTCGGTTGCAAGGAAATGGCCTGCACACTGGGCGCCGGGTTGTAGGCGGCAGAGTCCATCCCCTGACTGTCGCGGCCTTTGCGCTGGTGGCGATAAAAGTGTTCGAGTACGCCGCTGTCCGTGGTGACCTGCTGTCCGGCGACTTCGGTGTTGGTCAGGCTGTTGGCGCTGGCTTGCAACGCGCCACCGGCGATGATCCGACTCTTGTCGTTGAAGATCTGGTCGGCGTTGATGCGCAGATTGCCGCCGGCGAGTATTTGCCCGGGATCGGAACTGGCGATCTGGGTTTGGGTCACGACACGGGTCAGGTTGTAGCGGTTCCAGTCGTCATTACTGCCTTCGGGTGTCACCAGAATGTCGACTTCGTCGTTATAGGTCGAAATCTGATTCGGATCGTAGCGATTGACCGAGCCGGTCAGTTGATACTGTTGCAGCGCCTGGCGCGAGACCTCGACCTCGCGTGTCGAGAAGTGTTCGTTGGTGTTGCGCACAGAAGCTGCGTTCAACGTCAGGCCGCCGAGGGCCTCGATGGTCGCGCTGGCGTTATTGAGTTCGCGGGCTTGACCGGTGGCCTGGTAGGCGCTGTCCAGCGCCCCACCGATGGCCATGTCACCGACACTGAAGATCAACCCGTGTTCGCTGTTGTTCAGGTATTGCGCACCGATATCCAGCCGTACGCGGGCGGCAATCACCGCCGCCTTGCCGTTTTCGACGGTATTGGTCAGCGTGCCCGCTGCCAGCGACAGCTGGTCACCGTAGATTCGCCCGGTACCCAGGTTGCTCAGGGTGGGCGCGCTCAGCCGGGTGGACTGGCCGTCGATCAGGCCGCGGTTGACCAGCGACTGGCTGGCTCTCAGTTGTACCTGCGGGGCACTGATCACACCGACCGCGGCGTTATCGATTTGCCGGGCCGACAGCGTCAACAGGTTGCCCGCCTGCAAGCTGGCCTGGTTGCTCAGTAGCCCCGTGGTTGCCAGTGTCAGGTTGCCATTGGCCTGCAGCAGGCCGGTATGGACGTAATCGCCATTGAGCGTGAAGGACAGATCACCCAGGCTCAAGGCCTGACCGCTGCCGCTATAGCTGGCGCTGTTGAGCGTCAACGAGCGTCCGGCGACCAAGGTGCCGCCCTGGTTGTTCACGGTTTGGGTTTTAGCCGCCAGGTTACGGTCGGTCAGCAACAACTGAGTACCGGCCGAGATCTTCCCGGACTGGTTGTTCACCACCCCGCTTCCGGTCAAGGTCAGTGCCTGATCGGCAATGATCGAGCCGTCCTGGTTGCCCAACTGATCGGCGGTAAGGGTGAGGGTGCGCCCTCCAATACCTTGATCCAGACCTTGGGTGCCCGCGTTGTCGATCTGCGCCGCGGTCATCAGCAGATCAGCACCGGTGCGAATCAGGCCGCCGCTGTTATCAAGCTTGCCGTCGATAGTGAACTTGAGGTCGCCCAGCGCTTCGATGCGTCCACCGTGATTGTCGAGGCTGGCGCCCACGATTGTCGTACCGGTACCGCTCTGTAGTTGCCCGGCGCCGCCATTGCCGATGGTCCCCGCGTCGATGCCCAGGGCCTGCCCGGCACCGACGAAGCCTGCGGTGTTGAGCAACTGGCCCGAGACCAGCGTGATCGATTGCAGCGCCTCAAGGTGACCGCTACTGTTGTCCAGCAAACCGTTCGTGGCCGTCAATGTCAGGCTCGACTTCACCGAACCGAGGCTGCCTTGGTAGTTACTCAGCGAGGCGGCGGTGACTTTCACTGCGCCCTGACTGGCGATCACACCTTGACTGTTATCCAGTGCCCCCTGCAAATCAATGCTCATGAGCGAAAGGCCGCTCTGCAGGACTTCGCCTTTCACGTTGGACAACTGACCGGCCTTGATCCCTACTTGAGCCGCACTGACTTTGGCGCCATCGGTGCGCAATACCTTCGCGGCGGTGGCGGTCAGCGTGCCCTTCGCGGTCACGTGCGCCCGGCTGACATCGACATCACCCTGGCGGCCGGTGAGCGTCACTTGGGCGGCGGAGGTCTGACTGTCGCTCAAGTCGAGGGCCCCTGCCTGGGCCTGCAAAGTCTCGGCGGCAATATTCTGCCCGTGGGCGCTGAGCTGGCCCGAAGCCTCCAGGGTCAATCCGCCGGTCTGGCCCAGCTTGCCACTGCTGTCGACCCCGCCAGCCAGGGTCGAGCCGCTGGTGCTGCGCAGGTTCGCAACCGTCACCCGGGTATTGCCCTGGGCGGCCACCATACCGCTGTTGTCGAGGTCGGCCGAGGTAGTGAGCGTCAGGTCGCCCTTGGCGTACAGCGTGCCGCTGTTCTGGACTCCGGTGCCGGTGAGCGTCAGGTCGCCCTTGGCGTACAGCGTGCCGCTGTTCTGGACTCCGGTGCCTGTCACGACCGTGGTCGAACCGGCACTGCTGATCTGCCCGCTGTTTTCCAGACGTCCGTCTGCATGGATGACCACATCGCCGACACTGGCGCCGATCTGCCCGGCATTGCGTACCCCGACACCCGCGCCATTGCCCACCAGGACGATCTTGCCGGCATACATACCGCCCAGTTGCGCGACATCAATGCCGACCACCGGCGTGCCCGCTGCGCCGTTACCGGCGCTGGTCTTGCCGGCCTGGATGCTCAAGTCCTTGGCCCAGATGCCCGCGTTGACCTCGACGGTGCGCGCAATGACTTCGGTGTAATCGCTGTCACGCGTATCCATCCCGGCACCGTTGACGGTTATCTTGCCGCCGTCGACTTGATAACCCTGCAGTACTCCGTTCTCGACCTGCGCCTTGCCCGTGGTGAGGGTCGCGCGATTGGCGTTGATGAAACCACAGCCATCACAGCTGATCCCGGACGGGTTGGCGATCACCACCTGCGCCCGGGACCCGGCCACTTCGACATAGCCGTTGAGCTGGCTCGGATTGCTCGAATTGACTTCGTTGAGGATCACCCGCGCCGTGCCGCGACCCAACGCCGGATTGGCGTCCACCCAGCCGCCCAGCTGGGTCTGAACGCTGGTCGCCGAGTTATTGAGGATCACGCCACGCCGCTCGACGTCGAACTGTTGATAGGTATTGCGCGACACGCCGCCCGCGCTGGGCGCGGTGATGTTGACCTGGGTTACCCCGTTCCCGGCCACCCCGACGCCCGCCTGCTGCGCGGCCGGCGCGCCGGGGTCGGCGACCACGGCCGCCTGGGCCGACGAGGTGTCCAGCATGATCAGGCCGAGCGCCGCCATCAGGGCAAAACGCAGGGGTGTCAGGCGGACCACGCAGCCGCCAGACGTTGTACCGGCTGCACTACCACTGGCTGATTTCGAACCGCTACTCACATTTTCGGCAACTACCATCAACAGGCCACGCGCCTTGTTGAAAATGATCCGATACAGATGCTTGTTAATGATCAATTCCTTTTGAACTGCGCCAGGCCACAGATGCGCCAGACGCCAAAATAATGGGGCCGAAAGCTACTGAAGCAGCGGGTGAGCGGCGAACCAGGCGCGCGCCTCGGCGGGCAGGACACCGATGCCCTGCCACTTCTTGATACGAAAGCCGCGCTCATCGCCACGATGCTCCAGGAAGCGGCCAAAGCGTTGCGCCCAGAGCCGACGCAGCAGCAGTCTCGATAGTTGTCGGGTATGCCCGAAAGGCGCGACCCAATCGCTGACCCAAAGACGCTCGCCACTGTTCCAGTCAGCCTCAGACATGCACACCGGAGCATTGTTCAAATAGCGCTGCTCGGCCTCGGCACTGAGGTTCATCCAGGACATGAAAAACACCGGCGTGCCTTGCTCGCTGGCGAGCATGAACTGGCGCTGCTTGATCGCCGGCAGCAGCAGTGCCGACAAGGTATGCAGCGGCGCATCACGATGCGCCGCCGACTGCATCCACAACCAGACGGCGGAACCGAACGCGGTCGCCTCGTTCCAGGGTTCGTCGGACAGCTGGGGGGCGATGATTTCAAGACTGTCGAAGTGCATGCCGGTCTCCGTCAAAACGACCAGTTGAGGTTGAAACCCGTGGTTACGGCGGCCGTTTCGAAATGGCTGGGCTTGATGAGCGGTTGGCCGACGAACAGGTCATAGGAAAACTGCTTGTAGCCGCCCCGCACACCGACCACCGAGCCCGCCAGACGGCGCCCGGACAAGGACTGGCTGGAATGTCCGCCGACCTCGCCATAGTCGACGCCGAGATAGAGTTCCTGGCCGCTCTGAAAGACGAACCAGCCCAGGTCATTGCGCAGGGTCCAGCCGCGTTCGGCGGAGAGGATCTGTTCGCCATCGAACCCGCGGACGCTGTAGCGCCCCCCAATGGAGAAACGATCCTGAGCGATCAACGGCGAGCGATTCCATTGGCCGCGCCAAGCGCCGATGTAGCGAAATTGCTGCGTCCCCAGACGGAACGGGGTTTGCAACTGGGCGTTGGCGCTGATGATCTTCGGCCGTGACGTCCCCTCGTCGAGGTCTTCTTCCGGTGCTCGTAAGGCATGGTCCGCCCCGGTTCCACGTCGATAGCTCAGGCCCAGATCCAGGGTATTGCTGCCCATGAACTCGCGGTGATCGAGCCCCAGCTCCCAGCCCGCCATACGCCGACGCTGCACTTCAATTTCGGTGTCGTCGATAGAGTTGCTGGAGGTGCGCGACCAGCCACTGGCCCATGCCGACGTCTTGCGCACGGCATCGCGGTAGAGCAGTCGTGAAAGTTTCAGTTCGTTGTTGCTACTGTGGCCCTGATAGTCATAAGTCTGACTGCTCCCGGCCACGGTCTGGTGATAGTCGTACTCGCTGGACGTCAGGCCCAGTTGCCAGTAGTCGTACGGCAGCGAATAGTGCAGGGTGTGCCCTTCAGAACCACGATCACCACTTTTGCCGCCGCCCAGGTTGTGGCTGAAACTGGCATAGAACAGGTCATTGAGGCCCAACGGATTGTCCAGCGACAGCGCGACATTGCCCTGATATTTACCGGTGTCGTAGGTGCCCGAGTCGTCCGTCGACAGACTCAGGCGCGCCACGGAAGCTTGCTTCCAGAGGATCACCACATCGCTTTCTCCCGGCTTGGCGTCAGCGTCGTTTGCCGGCGTAATCTGCACGTCAGCTTCGGCCGTGGGCACCCGCTTGAAGTTCTCCAGGGCTTGCTCGATGTCCCGCAGGTTCAACAGATCACCGGGTTGGGCGGGCATGGCGTTCCACAGCGTCGCCCGCGACGAGGTGCCGTCGGTAAACCGAATGTGTTTGATGCGTCCCGGAACCAGTACCAGAGCAAGCGTCCCCTGGCTCAGGTCCTGAGGGGCGGCCAGCACCCGCGTGGTGACGAAACCCCGCGCGATGATCAGGTTCTGTATGCGCTTCATGGTCAGGTTGATGCCCGCGGCCCCCAGGCAACGGTTCAGCGCCGGATCGGACGCCGGGTTGGCAGCACGCAGCGCCCACTGGAAGGCGGCTGAATCCTCACCTTCGAGCACGATATGGCGAATCGTGAAGCATGGCGTTTCATTGGCCGGCAGCAGGCCTTGACCATCATCCGGGGAGGCCTTGAGGCGTACGTCAGGAGAGGGTTCGAGCTGCTCGCGCAAGACCCGTTCGCGCTCTTGTTGGCGCAGCAACGACTGTTCCTGCGCGCTCGGCTCTGCCGCCGTGGCGGCAAGACTGGCAAACAGGCTGACGATTGCGAGGGGATACAACGAGCGTTGCACGACGAAGCGGCCACGCACAAAAGCACGCAGCCGGGTACACGAATGAGGCTTGAAAAACACGACACTTCCCTGAGAATGAAACTTCCTGCACGCACCCGTTAGTCAGGTGCGTTGTCGGACAATTGTAATCGAAAGGTGACAGGATCGAAACAATTAGCAACATTCAATCAGAGAAGCCCCCAGTCTCAGGGAAACAAAGGAGGCATCTCTGTGCCAGCAGCTGGGATTATTCAGAGAAAATCTGGTTGCCATCGACGGCAGTAAATTCAAGGCAGTCAACAATCGCGACCGCAATTTCACCAGCGCCAAACTGAAGCGGCGCATGGAAGAAATTGAATCGAGTATCAATCATCTTCTAGAGACGGCACCTGACCGCCTACTGCAACGCCCGTACCCTCAGTAATATCGTCGGGCAGGTTACGGATGCCAGAACGCCCAGCCAGCAGTCTCTTCCAGACTTCTTCTACTCCGCCCCCAGAGGCCCGACAATTCCGACGCCCGTGACTACGATCCGCTTTTGACCTTCGAGATTAATCATTGAACCCTCTTCATTTTTCAGTCGACGCCCACTAAAAGCAGCAAGTTATGGCCTATGGCTAAAGCTTTGTGGTCAGGTGAACGGAGAGAGGACGGGGTGGCGTCCTATCCACCAGGTTTGCTTGCTTATTCGCTGTTTCAGTTTGACCCGTATTGTCAGGACGGATCTTGAACCAGATGGAGTACATCGCCGGCAGGAACACCAGCGTCATGATGGTTCCGACGAACGTGCCTCCGATCAGCGTGTAGGCCAGCGTCCCCCAGAAGACGGAGTGTGTCAGCGGAATGAACGCCAGGATTGCGGCGAGTGCTGTCAGCAATACCGGGCGGGCACGTTGTACCGTGGCTTCGACCACTGCGTGAAACGGGTCCAGCCCTTCTTGCGCGTTGTGATGGATTTGCCCAATCAGAATCAGCGTATTGCGCATCAAAATGCCCGAAAGGGCGATTAGACCGACCAGAGCGTTGATACCAAACGGCTGCTGGAAGATAAGCAGTGTCGGCACCACACCAATCAACCCCAGCGGCGAGGTGAGGAACACCATGATCATCGCCGAGATCGAACGGACCTGCACAATGATGACCAGCAGCGTCATGGCAATCATGATCGGGAATAACGGCAACATCGCTTTACCGGCCTTGCCCGACTCCTCGATTGCACCCGCCTGCTCAATCCGGTACCCGCCAGGCAGCTTGTCGATGACCGGCTGCAGCTCCTTCATGATCACGCTCGAGACGTCCGGTGGCTGCAAGCCTTCGGCAATGTCGCCGCGCACGGTGATGGTCGGCGTGCGGTCTCGACGTCGGAGGATCGGATCTTCCATACGCACATCGACCGCTCCCACCTGGGACAACGGAATCCGCTGACCCGCAGTACCTACCAACGTAAAGCCTTCTATCTTGGCGGGATCGTGCCGAATATCACCCGCTGCGCGACCCACCACCTGCACCGAACGAATGTCCTCACGAACCGCGGTGATCGGTACGCCCGCCAGCAGGAACTGCAGTTGTTGCGCGACTGAACTTGACGTCAACCCCACCGCCTCCAAGCGATCCTGATCCAGAGCGAAATGCAGCGTCGGCGTCAGCGGCCCCCAATCGGTGTTGACGGTTCTCATCATCGGGCTCGACTGCAACACGTCCTGTACCTGGCCCGCAATCCCGCGCAACGTTGACGGATCAGGTCCCATCACCCGGTAGGCAACAGGGAATGGCGAGTACGGACCAAACACAAGCTGAGTCACCCTGACACGCGCTTCTGGGGCAAGTCCCTCAGCCGCCGCTTCGCGGATACGGAACTTGAGGGTCTCGCGCTCCTCCTGGCTGTCCGTCAGCACCACAATCTTCGCGAACGACGGATCAGGGAGTTCCGGCGCCATCGCCAGATAGAAGCGCGGCGCGCCTTGCCCGATATAAGCGGTGACGATTTTTGCCTCACCCTGCTTTTGCAGCCAGGCCTCTATCTTGGCGGTGGTGGCGCTGGTCTGCTCAATGGAGGTGCCATACGGCATTTGCACTTCAATCAATACCTCTGGACGGTCCGAGGTAGGGAAGAACTGCTTCTTGACCAGGCTCATGCCGAGGATCGCCACGACAAACGAAGCGATGACAGTACCGGCCACCAGCCATTTTCGAGCGATGACCCGCGTCAACACCTGGCGGAAGCGGTTGTAGTTAGGGGTGTTGTAGATGGCCGCGTGACCACCCTCGACCTTCTTGATGTTCGGCAACACCTTCACCCCCAGGTACGGGGTAAAAGCTACCGCGACCACCCAGGAGGCAATCAGGGCAATGCCCACGATCCAGAACATGTTGCTGGTGTACTCGCCGGCTGTCGACTGCGCGAATCCGTTGGGCATAAAGCCGATCGCCGTCACCAGGGTACCGGACAGCATCGGCGCGGCCGTATGACTCCAGGCGTACGCGGAAGCTTTGATGCGGTCGTAGCCCTCTTCCATTTTCACCACCATCATTTCGATAGCAATGATGGCGTCGTCCACCAGCAGTCCAAGCGCCAGGATCAACGAGCCGAGGGTAATACGGTCAAAGTTCTTTCCAGTGGCCGCCATCACCACAAACACCACAGCCAACGTCAACGGCACAGCCGCAGCGACCACAACGCCTACCCGCCAGCCCATGCTAAGAAAGCAGACAAGCATCACCACAAGCAGCGCGACGAAAAACTTGACCATGAACTCGCCGACGGCCGAACTGATATTTACAGATTGATCGGTGACCTTGGAGAGCGTCATGCCCAACGGCATGCCTTCATTTATCTTGACCGTCTCCGCGTCCAACGCCTTGCCGAGGTCAAGACCGTTCCAACCCTCACGCATCACGATCCCCAGCAACAAGGCCTCTTCACCGTTATTGCGCACGAGAAAGGTTGCCGGATCTTCATAACCACGTTCGATCGTCGCCACGTCAGAGAGTTTGAGCGTGCGCCCCTGAACCGCAATGGGTGTGTCACGAATCTTCTGCACCTTATCGAAGGCGCCATCCAGCCGGAGGAAGACCTGCGGTCCATTGGTTTCGATCGAACCGGCGGGCGTGAGCACGTTTTGATTATTCAGCGCGGCAAAGATGTCCTGAGGAGATACGCCCAAGGTGGCCAACCGATCATGGGAAAAGGAAACAAAGATACGTTCGGGCTGCTCCCCAATAATGTTGACCTTCTTCACGCCCGGCACATGCAACAGTTGTTGGCGCAACGACTCTGCATCACGCACCAACAGTCGCTGCGGCTCGCCTTTGGCTTTCAGGGCGAAAAGCGCAAATGTCACGTCCGAAAACTCGTCGTTGACCATTGGCCCGATGACACCCGCCGGCAGCTTCCGGGCCTCATCATCGAGCTTTTTGCGTGCCTGATAGAACTCCTCCTGCACTTGCGAGGGCGGCGTGCTATCGAGCAGTGACACCATCGTGAAAGCGAGGCCAGGACGGGTGTAGGTTTCCGTGCGGTCGTACCATTTCAGTTCTTGCAGGCGTTTTTCAAGTGGCTCTGCTACCTGATCCTGCATCTCCCGCGCCGTGGCGCCCGGCCACGCGGTAATGACCGTCAACTGCTTGACCGTAAACGGAGGATCTTCCGCACGTCCCAGCTGAAAGAACGACAAGATGCCCGCAACGGCAATCAGGAAGATCAGAAACACCGTGATAGAGCGCTCACGAACTGCGATCGCGGAAAGATTGAAGCGCCCCTCGCTCATGGACGACCTCCGGCAACTTTGGCGTGATCCTGTTGAGGCGATCTCACTTCTTCACCCTCTCGCAACAGATGTGCGCCTAACGCTACGATCTGCTCACCGACCTTGAGATCGCCCGCGACTCGGGCCGAGTCGTCGCTCAGACCCAAGACTTGAACAGGTCGCCAGGCCACCTTCGCAGGATTACCGACAATGACCCACACGCCAGTGCCTTTGCCTGGGTCATAAACGGCTGCGATCGGCACTTGCATCGCTTGCCCTTGCGCGGTGCCTTCAGCGATCCGAAGCGTGACGGTCGAACCTATCGGTGCATTGGCCAGCGCGCCCTCAAGCACATACCGCGCCTCAAAGGTGCGCGTCATACGGTCGGCCGAGTCAGAAAGCAGCCTCAGCTTCGCTGTAACAGCACCCGTGGTATTGCCATAAAGCGTCGCTTGTGCGGTGGATCCTGCTGCGGGGCGCAACGTCTCGGGCAGGTGCACGATGGCTTCGCGCTGACCTGCCCGCGCCAGTCGAACCACGGGCTGCCCCGGGCTGACGACTTGCCCTGGCTCGGCGAGCGTCTCCACCACAACGCCGTCGGAATCCGCAAACAGCACCGCATAACCAGAAGCATTGCGGGCTACATCAGCCTGCGCTTCAGCGGCGCTAAGCTGCGCCTTTGCGGTATCCGCTGCGGCTTTGATCTGGTCGTAGGCCGATGCAGAAATAGCGCCTGCGGCGACCAGGTCGCGATATCGAGCCTCGTCATCCGTTGTCTGCTTGGCTCGGGCCCGAGCGGCTATGACCGACTCTTGCTGTGCTCGCGCCTGTAACCCCAGGTCGATGGGGTCGAGGCGCATAAGCGGCTGACCATGTTTAACGGTCTGACCAGTGTCAACCAGACGCTCAAGTACCTTGCCTGATACCCGAAAACCCAGGTCGCCCTGGACGCGG
Organism: Pseudomonas sp. H3(2019); assembly: GCF_007713465.1. GTDB lineage: Bacteria > Pseudomonadota > Gammaproteobacteria > Pseudomonadales > Pseudomonadaceae > Aquipseudomonas. The sequence continues at coordinate 21,539 of NZ_VMSG01000031.1, forward strand.
GAAGCCACTACACCTGTGAAGGAACGCGAGACGTCGGACGAAGCCTGAACCGCAGAGACCCTCACCAGTGGGGCAAGCGTACGCGGATCCTCAACGGTGGATGAGTCGCCACACGCCGTCAGGACGAGAGGCAACAAGCAAGCGGCAATGGGGAAAGGTCGAAGCCGGCGCATAGGTTCCCTTACTTAAAAATAGGACGAGCGTCATATTTTCAGCCTTGTGACCGATTGTGTCAATGGTCACTAATTGTGATGCGTATAGCTCCTCAAACTCAGAACAGAAACCACGGCAATCAATAATAAAATCTGGCTTTGCTCAAATAACGTCAATTGACAGGATGTGACCAGCACGTAATATAGTCACCAATATCCTCGATTGAAGGAATCTCAATGCCTCCCCTCCGTCCAATTGCTCTTTTGGTGAGCGCCGGCTTAATGGCAGGTTGCGCGGTCGGTCCGGACTACCATCGTCCGGACGCTCCGCTCTCGGATCGTTACTTGGGTCAGCCTTCTGTCGAACAGCGGCCTGGAGCGACGCCGACCAACCTTGTTGCTTGGTGGGAAGGCTTCGGTGATCCACTGCTAGCCGACTTCGTCTCCAAGGCACTTGCGCAGAATCTGGATCTGGCGCAGGCGTCGGCGCGAGTAACGCAGGCACGGGCCGGACTAGGCGCCGCAAATGCCGCTTTATTACCCTCGGGAAACATCAACGGCCAAGCCGCGCGTTCCTACCAGTCAATCGAGACCCCACTCGGCCAGGTGTTGAACTCAACGCCTGGCTATGATCGGTACGGAAGTTCCTACGAGGTCAACCTCGGTGCCAGCTGGGAGGCAGATGTCTTTGGCGGCCTGAGACGCGGACGCGAGGCCGCACTGGCCGAGTACCAGGCTTCCGAGGCGAGCGTCGCTGCCACAAGACTGGCCATCGCCGCGCAGACCGCCGATATCTACATCACTATCCGCGGATTGCAGACCCGGCTGGACATTGCGAATCGGCAAGTCAAAACGCAGCAGGCGCTACTAGAGAAAGTCCAATTGCTCTACAGCAAGGGGCTCGCCGCCAATTATCAGGTTCGTCAGACCGAGGGGGAGCTATCGCAGGTCCAAGCGACAGTGCCGGTCCTGCAGACCGGTCTGGATGCGGCCATGAATACGCTGGATGTGATGCTCGGCACGCCACCCGGCACTCACCGCACGCAACTGGCAGGTGCGGGGAGCATTCCTGTAGCGCCGCAGTTAAAGGCGATGGGAACGCCGGCCGATTTGCTGCGCCGCAGGCCAGATCTCATTGTGGCTGAGCGCCGCCTTGCGGCCTCAAACGCACGCATCGGGGAGGCGATTGCTGAGTACTATCCGAAATTCTCCCTTAGCGCATTGCTGGGCAGTGCCACGGCTGTATCCGCAGGCAACCTTTTTACCGGCGGTGCCAGCCAGTCGGTGGGCGTACTGGGACTGCGCTGGAGACTCTTCGACTTCGGTCGCATCAACGCCCAAATCGACCAAGCCAAGGGACAGGAAGCCGAAACCCTGGCCGCTTACCGTCAGTCTGTGCTGCGCGCCACCGAGGATGTCGAGAACTCGCTCTCCTCACTGGTGAATCGGGAAGCTCAAGCAAACACCCTCACCGGGGGGGAGGCGTCTCTGACACAGGCTCGCCAATCGTCGTTCATTGCCTATGAGAAAGGCACGGCCAGCCTGATCGATGTCCTGCACGCTGACGAGACGATGCTCCAGGCTTCCGATGCCCGGGCGCAAGCGCGAACGGAATCGGCACGGGCGGCGGTAGCGGTATTCAAATCGCTAGGTGGTGGCTGGCAACCTCCTGAAGCCCAGCCTGTTGCGACACGATGATTTAACCAGGCGACATAGCACTTGATGCACGCGCCTCGCCGCGCCCACGCTGACCTGCTCCCTTTTCAAGCGAGACATACCCGCAGGATTACCGAAGACCGTGCTCGCGTCTTCAGCGGAGGAGGAGCGACCGGCAAACCCCGATCCCATCCCACTGATGCTTTGTTCATCGAGAGCGAAGCCGCTTGCAAAAACGTTTGAAGATGCGAGCACGACAGCAAGGCCAAATGGGCTCTTGAACACTATTTTTTTCATTGTTTGAACTCTATGGGTATCACTGAGATGAAGCAGTAGAAGCGACTCCCCCATACTTGCTCACGTGACCAAATCAGTAAATAGTCACGACACAGGTAAATAAAATGCCCTTCGACGGATGAAAGAAGGGCAAAGTAAAAAGCCGTTTGATGATCTGTCGCTTACCCGGGTATGCCGTAAATCTTCAGCCGAAGGTCAAGGCATGAGGCTACGCAAGATGAGGTTGGAGGTGAGCGTGGGCGCCTCCTCGACGAAATCGAGGTTGTACTGCAGCAGCAAGGGGTTAACGAATGGTCGCAGCGCGAGATGTATCGCTTCTACTGTCTCGTCCAGCGGAGTCTTGCGTTCAAATTCGCCGATCTCTCGTCCCTCCCGCACGATTTGCAACACGAAGTGTTTGATGCGTGCGTCATAAGCCTGCGAACTGGGCCAGCTTTCCGACGCCGCGAACGCTGCAATGTCATAGAGTTTTCGGTCGTTAAAGAACAGATTCACACCTGTGGCGATCACAGTTTTGACCAAGCGTCGAAAGCGCTCCGTCGGCGACAGGTCTTCTACATTGATAGCCTGCTCCACAGCCGCGACGATTTCTGCCAGACAATTTGCGCAGATGGCTTCACCGATCGCCTGCTTGGAATCAAAAAATTTGTAGATGTAGGCCTTGGAGAACCCGATGGCCTTAGCCAGGTCGGAAACCGTGGTTTTGCCGTAGCCGTATTGACTGAAGTGTTCGTTGGCAGCCGCGACAATCTGGTCTCGAATGTCGTGATCGGCTGGGCCACGTGGGCTGGGCGAAGATATTGATGGCTGATTCATGGAAATAGCTTACTCACCCTATCGAGGACTTACAAACTGTGACTAATTAGACATATAGTCACAAATCGAACGTTTGGAAACCACAGTTGATCAGATTTGAAACGGGCTGACGCTTGAGTAATCGCACATGGCGGATTAGCGTTCCAAAAGTTCATTGTCGCTAACGCTAGACGCTGTGACTACATCGCTGATGAGATGCATCCGGCGCTGAATGCCGCAGTCAAGGGAGCAGCAGCACAGAAGCGCGAGGCCTTCAATACGCAACTCCCTGCCCTGTTCGCCAAAAATCCTTCGCATGATGACATGGTTGCATTTAATCGCAGCTTCAACGTGGCCCGCTGAATTCTTCGTCACTGACCCACTCGTAAACCACGTTTTTTGGAACGCGACGCACTAGTGATTTATTGAACAACATTATCTGATAGTCCTTCAATCGCGAGTGCGGCCGCCTTAGCTCGCCGATATCGCCGCCCTTCCATAGGTATCCGCTTTGAGGCGACAGCTGCCCTTAACACAGGCAGATATCGGCCGAGGTTGTGTAAACACGTACCCGTCTCTTTGAAGTCTGCGTTGCTATGTAAATTCGGCTGCCGCCCGCTTGGTAAGCAGAGCTAAAATTTGCGTAGGGACGCGCTGCGGCCTGAAAACGTTTTTACACACTCTTGACCAGAAGCAATGGGATGGACTCCTCCTCACCTCGGCATCTTGAGTGCCAGACTGAAGGTGCGAACCGCAGTCAACCGTGAGAAGGAGTCCACACATGAAGCTTATGCGCATTGGGGGTCGACCTGGCCAAGAACGTGTTTCAGATCCACGGCGTGGATCGTCATGAGCAGCCAGTCTGGCGGCAGCGTCTGCCTCGCGATCGCTGGCTGCAAACGGTGCTGGAGAAGATCGAACCCGGCTGTGAGATCGGCATGGAAAGTTGCGGTGGTGCGCACCATTGGGCGCGGCAACTACAAGCACGCGGATTTCGGGTGAGGCTGATCGCGCCGCAGTTCGTCAAGCCGTACGTCAAGAGCAACAAAAACGACGCCAACGATGCCGAGGCAATCTGCGAAGCGATGAGCCGTCCCAGCATGCGCTTCGTCGCCATCAAGACCATCGAACAACAGGATATCCAGGCGACGCATCGCATCCGGGCCGGCTTAATCGAACAGCGGACGGCCAAAGCCAATCAGATTCGTGGGTTGATCGCCGAGTACGGCCTCGTAGCGCCGAAGGAGTTACTGATGCTGCGTCGCGCAATACCGTGCTGGCTAGAAGATGCCGATAATGGTTTGACGGCACGCTTTCGTCGTCTGCTGAACGGTTTGTGGGACGACCTGCGAGCACTTGATGACCGCGTGAGAGAACTCGATGGCGAGATATCAGCGATCGCGGCAAGTGACCCAGCGGCCGCCCGTTTGCAACAGCTGCGTGGCGTCGGCCCGATGATTTCCACCGCACTTGTTGCTGCCATCGGTGATGCCAGCCAGTTTGCCAATGGCCGACAACTGGCCGCCTCGCTAGGCCTGACGCCAAAGCAACACAGCTCTGGCGGCAAGGATCGACTGCTTGGCATTAGCAAACGCGGGGATGCTTATCTGCGAACGCTGATCATCCACGGTGCGCGCTCGGCACTGCGCACAGCCAAATCCAAAGACGATCGACTCAGCCAGTGGGCTGTCCGTTTAGCCGAGCGCTCACATCCCAACGTGGCCGCTATCGCACTGGCTAACAAAACTGCACGCATGGCTTGGGCGATGCTGCGCAACGGCACTGATTACCAACCGGATCGAGCAGCGGCCTGACCTATTCATCCCGGGAGAAGCACCCCACACCACGATTGCGAAGCAACCCGAGCAATGGCAAACCGGTCGAACCGGCGTCGGCAAAACCCTCAAGTGTCCAGGTGCGCAAAGCACGTAGAAGCGATTGGGAGCCGACGCGCGAATAGCCCATCATGGCCCTGCATCGAATCGATGCCGAAGTCAGAGGCCGAATATACATGTGCAGTCGGCACGGGCGCCAAAGCAAAGGAGGCTTGCAATGAGGAGGAGTCCATATACGGACGCCTCTAGCCGAACGAAGCCTGACCGTTCCATTTTGTAGTCGAAGGTACCCTGTCGCGCATCACATCCCCCTCAGAGGATCATCGTGATCGAGGCATTGCGGCTCGCGATGCAAGCAACGCTAGTACAGCAGCCCCCAGAAGAAATGCGCTGCTGGTGATGAATGTCGCCTGATAGCCAACGCCGTCATACAGAATCCCACCCACGGTCGCGCCGAGCGTAATTGCCAGCTGAATCACGGCCACCATTAAGCCGCCGCCCGCCTCTGCATTTTGTGGAAGTACGCGTGATAGCCAAGTAAACCAGCCCACGGGTGCGCACGTAGCGATCAGACCCCATATCCCCAGCAAAACGGCTGTAGCCGCCATTGATCTGCCATAGACAATTAGAGCCACGGCAATTCCCGACATCAACAGCGGAATGAGCATCAGCACTTGAAAAAGACTTCGGTTCAGCACTGAACCGATCACCATCGTGCCCGCCAATCCGGCCATCCCAATGATCAGCAGTAGCAAGGATAATCCAGACACATCAACGCGGGTCACCGACTCAAGAAACGGGCGCAGATAGGTGAATAACGCGAACTGCCCCATAAACAAAAATGCCACCGCAGCCATGCCCAGTGAGACTTTGGCGCTACCTAACAGCCGAAACACATCAATTGCAGATCCAGACTCATTTTGACTTGGCATTTTCGGCAACGTGAATGCCTGCCAACAGAGCGCCAGAGCAGCGAGCGGAACCACACAGAAGAATGCACCTCGCCAGCCGATCAGCCCGCCCATGAAACTGCCAATGGGGGCTGCGACCGCCGTGGCGAGTGCAGTACCGCCCTGGATCAAAGCAATGGCTTTTGTAACGAAACTATCGGGTGCAATCCGCATCATGACGGCGGTCGACATTGACCAACTGCCACCAATCGCGATCCCTAAAATGGCCCGGCCCACCATCAGTGTCGAGTAGTTCGGGGCAAAGGCGACGAGCGTGCCAGAGGCAATCATCAAGGCCGTCAGGAAAAGCAAAACGGGCCTTCGGTCGAGTCGGCGAATGACTGAAGAGATGAAAAGACTGGTGATGACCGCGAAGAGGCCAGAAATTGAAATCGCTTGTCCGGCCTGCCCCTCTGTCAGCGCGAGATCGGTGGCAATTGGTGTGAGCAAACTCACCGGCAGAAACTCGGAAGTTACCAGAGCGAAGGCGCACAGCGACATCGCCAGGACGGCGCCCCACACTTGGCGGCTCGCTGTTTGAATAGGTAAAGCGGTGCTGCTCATCTAGTCTCCCCCAATGCGCAAAGCGCCAACACCGTCGAACAATTCATGCCGTCGGCATCAGCTCAGAACGGTTGAGCTGGATAATTCGAAAGGCCCCACTCAATCGAGGGGCCTGCTACTCAGTTGCCTGAACGCCCAACGATAAATGTCACTTAAGATTGGTTTGGAAGAACGAAGTCAACTTGGCGAACGGGATAAGGTTGACCCGATCATAGAGATCCACATGGCCCGCACCTGGAATGATGACAAGCTCTTTGGGTTGGCCAGCCAGTCGATAGGCCTCCTCACTGAACTCACGCGAGTGCGCATTCTCACCGGCGATGAACAGCATCGGGCGTGGCGAGATAGTCTCGATATCGTTGAACGGATAGAAGTTCATGAACTTGGCATTGCTGGTCAGCGTCGGGTGAGTGGTCAGTAACGGTGACTGGCCTTTGGGGGTGAATTCACCGCGTGGCGTGCGGTAGAAATCATAGAATTCGCGCTCAATAGCGTTGGATTTCTCCGTCAGCTTATGGACAGTTCCGCTGGTGTACTTGGTTTCGCCACCAGTGAACTCGACATAACGCTGCTCGGCGGCAGCGGCGATGGCTTGCTTCCTCTGCTCGACAGTGACGGAATGCTTCAAGCCGTTTCGATTGGCCGCGCCCATGTCGTACATGCTGACCGTGGCAACGGCCTTCATTCGAGGGTCGATCTTGGCAGCGCTGATGACGAAGCTGCCGCTACCACAGATGCCCAGGACACCAATCCGGTTCCGATCAACGAATGTCTGTGTGCCGAGGTAATCCACGGCCGCACTGAAGTCTTCTGCATAGACTTCTGGCGAAACCGCATTGTGCGGTTGACCATCACTTTCGCCCCAGAACGACAGATCGATGGCAAGGGTCACGAAACCTTGCTCAGCCAGTTTCTGGGCATATAGGTTCGAACTCTGCTCTTTGACCGCCCCCATGGGATGGCCAACGATGATCGCTGCACTTTTGCTACCGGGCTTCGAATCTTTAGGGACAAATAGATTGCCCACAGTTTTCATCTGGTACTGATTTTTGAAGGTCACCTTTCGCATCGTGACCTTCTCACTTTTATAAAAATTATCAGCTCCGTTAGACATGTCTGCTCCCAGTGCGGAGAGCGACGCCATCAGAAGGCCGAGCAAGATAACGAATTTTCTCATGGGCTGCTCCCATAGGTGAATAGGTGCTGATCGATCGGGTTCTTGGGTCTGGATCAGCGAGTGGTTTGGGCCATACCTGTGACGACAGGTGAGGCTTGCCCTATTCTCTGGGAATACGCCACGCTTGATAATCTAATGAAAGCTTGTTGAAGTTATAAGAACAGCTAATCAATATCGATAGGCGGCTTCGATGCCACGACATAATTTGAACGACCTACTGGCCTTTGTGACAGTCGCAAGGGAAGGCAGCTTTACCCGAGCGGCCGCCCACTTGGGTGTCACGCAGTCTGCACTGAGCCAGACGATTTCCGGACTTGAAAAGCGCCTGAAGATAAGACTACTGACGCGCACCACTCGCAGCGTTTCGCCGACCAGCGCCGGTGAACGACTGATGCACACCATCGGTCATCGCTTCGACGAGATCGAAGCTGAGCTGGATACTTTGATCGAGCTTCGTGACAAGCCAGCGGGCACGGTACGCATCACCTGTGGTGATTTTGTCCTGAGAACAATCCTGCTTCCCAGACTCACACCTTTGCTTCTCGAATACCCCGACATCAAGGTTGAGTTTGATATCAACTATGGCTTCCGAGACATCGTTGCCGACCGCTTCGATGCGGGCATCAGATTTGGCGACACCGTCGATAAAGATATGATCGCCGTTCCAATCGGGCCAGAAGTACGGATGGCGGCAGTAGCGTCGCCATCGTATTTCGCAAGCAACCGTGCGCCAAAGAAGCCGCAGGATCTCGTGAATCACAGGTGCATCGACATACGCTATCCAACTCTTGGCGGGCTTGCTGTTTGGGAGTTCGAAAAGCGTGGTCGCAAGGTTAATGTGCGTGTCGGTGGCCAGGTCATTCTGAACACAAGCACACATGTCCCAGCGGCGACAGTTAACGGCTTGGGCATCGCCTATTTGCCGGAAGAGGAATTTGCACCGCATATTGAGGATGGCCGCTTGGTACGGGTGCTAGAGGACTGGTGCCCTTTGTTCTCGGGCTATCACCTGTACTACCCAAGCCGTCGCTTGCCAACACCGGCTTTTTCGCTTGTTCTGAATGCTCTTCGAGGTGATCCGCTGAAGAGTTTTGGGCGAAGTTTAGAGACTGCTGAATAACGTTCACGGAAGATGGTGCCTACTTTCCGGGGCAATGCTGAGCCAGGACGCTACGAGTCAGAGCCGTAGCTATCCACCAACTCTTTCAAGGTTCGGTGATTCCCACCCATTGTCTCAACGACAACATTTCTCGCAGCACCTTCAATGCCTGGCTAAATGATCAAGATCTGCACTGCACTGCACTGCACGCCTTAGGCAACTTGATCTAATCGCCAATGGAGCCAACACCCTATTTAGGGGCGTCCATCTATGTGTTCCCCCACGGTTCACTGACTGGCGAAAACGGCAATGAAGCAATTATCTCAGCGTGGCAAACCTCGAGTATTTCATCAGCCAGAGAAGAATCATCTGGGCAGGCGCGTGACAACATGACCGCACCGATTGCATGCGCCAGCATGTCGATCATTTTTGCCCGTACCCCATCCTGCGGCGCGTCTTGCCTCGCCTTGTACTTTTCTTCAAGCGCTGCCAGCGCGCTTTCTACACCGCTGGCAAAGGTGGCTTTCAACTCATCTGATTGACGCGCAGCGTCTCCACAAAGGGCCGCCATGGTGCAACCGCTGCCCCTGCCGTCTCGGTGATCCCTCGACACATAAAGATCGACGAATTCAGCAACGTCGAGACCTTCGGAACTGTTCAGCGAATGCGAAAGACTGTTCGCTGCCGCTTCAGCCATCAGATCAGCCTTGGAGCCGAAGTGTTTGTAGAAACCTCCTTGCGTAAAACCGGCTGCAGCCATTAGTTCCGCCACCCCCACGCCATCGTAGCCACGCTCGCGAAACAGCTCTGAAGCCGTCTCAACGATGTGAGCTCGATTGGCGAGTGATTGCGCCTTGGTGATCTTCATTTCGTGCGCCTCTGCATCTCAAAGCTATGCCCCCATCATACTATGATGTCGATCACAATCAAAAGCGTTGACAGCTTTGAGCATGATCGACATCATAAATACACCAACGCGAATCTTCCCTGGCACGGCGCATGTTGCCTTCATTAATCAACGAGTATGGAAACGATATGAACGATAAGACGTTATTTGAGCCGTACACGCTCGGCTCGCTGACACTTTCCAACAGAATCGTGATGGCTCCGCTGACGCGTAACCGTGCGGGGGAAGGCTTCGTCCCGAGCGAGTTCGCTGCAACCTATTACAGCCAGAGAGCTTCTACAGGCCTGTTGATCTCCGAAGCCTCGCAGATCTCGCAGCAGGGACAGGGCTACCAGGACACGCCCGGCATCTACACGCAGGTGCAGATTGATGGCTGGCGCAAGGTCACCGATGCCGTCCACGCAAAAGGCGGACGAATTTTCCTGCAGTTGTGGCATGTCGGACGCGTATCGCACGTTGACCTGCAGGAGAACGGTGCCGCTCCGGTAGCACCCTCCGCTCTCCGTCCCGTGACCAAGGTGTTCGTCAACAATAGCTTCCGGGACGTTTCAGAGCCGCGAGCGCTTGATATCAGCGAGCTTCCTGAGATCGTTAATGATTTTCGCCAAGCGGCGGCAAATGCCATCGCTGCGGGATTCGATGGCGTAGAGATCCACGGCGCAAACGGCTATTTGCTGGATCAGTTCGTCAAGGACGGTGCCAATATCCGCACCGATGCCTACGGTGGCTCGATTGAAAATCGCGCTCGCCTACTGCTGGAAGTGACGGCGGCGGTAGTAAACGAGGTCGGTGCCGGACGCACAGGTATCCGTATATCGCCAGTTTCGCCAGCCAATGGAGTCTCCAGCAGCGAACCGCAGGCCCAGTTTGACTACATTGTCGACCAACTCGATGCCTTGGGCATTGTGTACCTCCATGTGGTCGAAGGCGCGACTGGCGGGCCGCGCGATATTGCGCCCTTCGACTTTGGTTCTTTGCGCCAACGCTTCAAAAACACTTACATCGCGAACAATGGCTACGACGCGAATTTGGCCACCTCTCAACTCAACGATGACAAGGCTGACTTGATCGCCTTTGGACGTCCCTTCATAGGTAACCCGGACTTGGTGGAGCGCCTTAAAAACGCTGCCTCTTTGTCGGCATTCGATTCTGCGACCCTGTATGGCGGTGGTGCAGAAGGCTACATCGACTACCCAACCCTTGCTGAATCCAGCACCCGACACGGCTAAAAATCACGTCTGCGCACGTCCTCCGGACACCACGCATGACTCGCCTATCGATATCTGAAACAGAGGATCAATTCATGAGCATCCCTACCACTGTTCTCATTACCGGCGCCTCCACTGGCATCGGCGCCACCTATGCCGAGCGCTTTGCACAGCGCGGACACGACCTCGTACTGGTTGCCCGCGACAAAGGGCGGCTGGATGCTCTTGCAGCCCAGCTGCGTGAGAAACACAACATCACCATTGATGTTCTCCTGGCTGACCTGACCCAAATCAGAGATTTGACCACGGTCGAGGCTCGCCTGCGCGATGACGCCAGCATTGGCATCCTGGTGAACAATGCAGGCGCCGCACAATCCGGCAGCTTTATCGAACAATCCACCGACAGCGTTGCTCAGTTGGTTACGCTCAACACTACCGCACTGGTACGGCTTGCCAGCGCCATCGCCCCACGCCTGGCACAAGCCGGGGACGGAGCGATTATCAACATAGGCTCGGTTGTTGGCCTGGCACCTGAGTTCGGCATGACGGTCTACGGCGCGACCAAGGCGTTTGTGTTGTTTCTTTCACAAGGTATGAGCCTGGAGCTAGCGCCCAAAGGCGTCTATGTGCAAGCCGTTCTGCCAGCAGCCACTCGTACCGAAATCTGGGAGCGAGCGGGTATCGACATCAATACCCTCAGTGACGTCATGGAAGTGGGTGATCTGGTCGATGCCGCGCTGGTCGGATTTGATCGTCGCGAGCCCGTGACCATTCCACCATTACATGACGCCGCACGTTGGGATGCATTGCAGGGTGCACGTCAGGGCTTGCTGTCGCAGATCAGGCAATCCGATGTCGCCGAGCGTTATCAAGCCAAGGCGTAATCATCGTGCAGCAGGCGCTGGTGCGCAGCTCTCGATTTAAAAGCGCCTGCAACACACAGTCTCACTTGCAGTTTTTCGACCCGCAACACGGGGCAAACATGAATATTCAAGACACAAAACTTCATCCCGGGTCGCACACGCCGTTCGTAAATGCAGCGAACCAATGGATCAAGGTCGAAGGAACAGCGTTCGCTTACCGTGACATAGGCCCCAAGAGTGAGTTGCCGCTCGTTCTGCTTAACCATTGGGGCGCAGTGCTGGACAACTTCGACCCACGGGTCATGGATGGGCTCGCAAGCACCAGACGCATCATCGCCACTGACTATCGGGGAATCTGCGCATCAGGTGGTACCGCCCCGGCGACAGTCAGGGAAATGGCAAACGATTCCATCGCCGTGATTCGGGCGCTGGGGTTCAAAAAAATCGACCTGCTGGGTTTTTCACTCGGAGGGTTCGTGGCCCAGGAAATTGCCCTTAGCGCCCCTGACCTGGTGCGAAGACTAATTCTGACCGGCACGGGGCCCGCCGGCGGCAAGGGCATCGACAAAGTCTGGTCAGTGTCCTGGCCGTTGATGCTTAAAGGATTGCTGACGTTGCGCGATCCAAAGACCTACCTATTCTTCACCTCGACGGTCAATGGTCGGCGAGCCGCCAAGGATTTTCTGAAGCGCTTGAAAGAGCGCAGGAAAGATCGAGTTGAAAACTCTACGCCAACCGCTTTTATGCGGCAGTTGAAAGCCATTAACGCGTGGGGCAGACAGCCTTCGCAAAACCTCAGCCGCATACAGGTACCGACGCTGATCGCCAACGGTGATACCGACATCATGGTTCCAACGGTGAACTCCACCGACCTGGCAAACCGGATCCCGAATTCACACCTAATCATTTACGAAGACGCCGGGCATGGCGGGATTTTCCAACATCATGCCGACTTCGTGGCGAAAGCAACAGCATTCCTCGATGCCTGAGGATGTTCCGCCATTCCCATTTGAAGCTATAAGAGTTGACTCATCATGAAGGCATTTTTAATCGACCGTTATGGCAAAAAAGCGGGACGTATTGGCGAGGTGGCCGTTCCCGAGGTGGGTGATCATGACGTTCTGGTTCAAGTGCATGCGACAAGCGTGAACTTGCTCGATACGAAGATCAGCACAGGCGAATTCAAACTGATCCTGCCGTATTCATTCCCGCTGATATTGGGAAACGACCTGGCTGGGGTCGTGACTAGCGTTGGATCCGCTGTGCAGCGCTTCAAGCCAGGTGACGAAGTCTACGCGCGCCCTCCTCAAGAGCGCATAGGCACGTTCGCTGAGCTCATTGCAGTGAAGGAAAATGCGCTGGCGTTAAAACCCCAAAATATCAATATGCAAGAAGCCGCCTCTCTCCCCTTGGTCGCTCTGACGGCCTGGCAGGTGTTGGTTGAAACAGCCAGGTTGAAAAAAGGCCAGAAGGTGTTTATCCACGCCGGCTCCGGTGGCGTCGGCACCCTCGCCATCCAGCTCGCCAAGCATCTGGGCACCTTCGTCGCGACAACCACCAGCACAAACAATGTGGATTGGGTCAAGGCACTGGGAGCAGACGTTGTTATCGACTACAAGAAGCAAAACTTCGAAAGTATTCTGCAAGATTATGACGTCGTATTGAATAGCCTGGGCGCTGATGAGCTGGAAAAGTCGCTCACCATTCTGAGGCCTGGTGGCCAGCTCATATCCATCTCAGGGCCGCCGACGCCACAGTTCGCCCAAGAGCAAAAGCTGCCCTGGGTATTGAGCCTGATCATGCGTATGTTGAGCAGCGGGATCCGCAGAAAAGCGCGCAAAAAAAACATCAACTATGCGTTCGTATTTATGCGTGCCAGTGGTGCCCAGCTGGATGAGATAACGGCGCTCATCGAGTCCGGCATTATAAAGCCGGTGATCGACCGAACCTTCCCTTTCGAATCGACAGCCGAGGCGTTGAGTTATATCGGGCAAGGGAGATCAAAAGGCAAGGTCATTATTAAAATACAATAACTAACCGCCACCACTCTATGACGAGAGATTAGATTGAGCAGCATGTCTTGGCATTCCGATGCTATCGGTATGTCAGCAGCGAACTCCATTGATTGAAGTTGTTAATAAAAGAACCCGCTCGTCAGTCCGGCGTCATTACTGATTACTGGCTTCCACATATCGGCAATGAATTATGATCGCAATACCTGATTATGTTCATAACAAAATTTCTTACATCTAGCCCTTTGGCACTGGAGTATCGAATGAGTGCACTTTCCGAAAGAACCGCGATAGTGACCGGTGCATCATCTGGTATTGGTCGCGCGACCGCCGAGGCTCTGGTGCGGGCGGGATATACGGTATTTGGCACGAGCCGCAAGGCCGGCAACAGTCCAACGCAGGTGTCCATGCTCATTTGCGATGTGACAGATGGTGACTCTGTCAGTGCTCTCGTTTCAACTGTACTCGCGCAGACCGGGCGGATCGACTTGTTGGTCAATAATGCTGGCGTCGGCCTGCTTGGTGGCGCTGAGGAGTTTTCGATCTCACAGGTGCAGGCACTGTTCGATGTCAATCTGTTTGGAGTAATCCGCATGTCCAATGCGGTGTTACCGTCGATGCGGCAGTGTGGCCAGGGGCGCATCATCAATATCGGATCGATTTTGGGATTGGTACCAGCGCCCTACTCCGCTCATTATTCGGCGGTTAAGCACGCTTTAGAGGGCTATTCGGAATCTCTTGATCACGAGGTTCGTGCCTTCAATATTAGAGTCTCGGTCATCGAGCCGGCATTCGTGCGTACCGTCTTCGATCAGAACGGGATTGAGCCGGATTCGCTATTGAAGGAGTACGATCAGGCTCGAGCCGGGTTCAGAGCGTTGCTAGACGAGGTGATGCCAAAAGCCGATCTGCCAGAAGTTGTGGCGGCTGTAGTGCTGAAAGCGGCGACCGATGTCCGCCCGCAGCATCGCTATACTGCCGGCAAGGCAGCGCAACAAATCAGCATGCTGCGCCGCTTCGCCCCCGCAGGAATGTTTGATAAGAGCTTGCGCAAGCAATTCCGCCTGCCGGTCTGAACCACAGGGCCTGCGGTCGCCTAGGTCTCGTTGGCAGGGATCCATTCCCCGGGTACCACAGGATTTTTGGTGCAACGGGGATCTTCGATGGCACCGACCTGCTCGCTCGGTGCGGATGGGCTTCAGAGGGGCGGACTCTGTCCATGGCAGATCACTACCGGGCCGCACCGGGCATGATCATCAGGTGGGCACTAAGCGAGTCCCAATACTGCAATGTCATGTCGAAGTCAACGAGTGGTTTCCATCAGAGATGGACAGGCAACGATTGCTCGACCTCCGAGACGTAAGGAGGCCAAAGCTTTGTGTGCTGAGCAAGCAGGAAAAGGTAGGCGCCTGGCTGCTATCGCAGTCTAGTTATTAGTTGGGTTACGCGGATTCAAGATAATGATCCCCCCTCCTGAAAGCGTCCCTCCTCATTTTTCCTCCTGCTACGCTGACCTCTTCCACGGAGGAATCACTATGTCCAACGCAGACCTGCTCCCTTCCTTGCTGTTCAAGATCAACGAAAGCCAGCTCGCATTAGAAGCCACAATTATGGAGCTTTCGAACTGGGTAGAGCAGCGAGGTGCGGCCGAGGTTGCCGATAATGTCCACGGCGCCCAGGACGCCATCGACAAGAATGAAGAATTCATCGGTAGACGCTCGCGGTGATGATGGCGCCCAAGTGACTGCTATCGAAAGCTGCCCTTCATGACAAGCAGCTATCCGTACACACCGGGGCCAACTCTCGCCGACCATATACGCATGGCGAGTTGAGCCGCCTCCTCTTGTGCCGACTCAACGAGACAGGCACCTTTACCCTACAAATCTTTATCAAAACGGAACGAGGCTCCATAAGCGGAATCCGGCAAATGGTTAGCGCCATCGGCCCGTAACCGCGAACGGAAAGTACCGCTCTGTGGCTGAGTACGATATAAGCCACGTTTTTGTAGTTCAGGAATGACCAACTCAACGAAGTCTTCGAGGCTGCCCGGGCTAATCAGCGGGTTGAGCATATAGCCGCTGGTTCCGGAAATACGGGCGTGCTCCTCTATCCGATCGGCCACTTGTTGCGGTGTTCCCACCAGAATCAGGTCACTGCCCCGGGTGACGTTGGCAAAGCGCTGTTTGACATCGCCGGCGGTCAAAGGCTTGCCACTGCCATCGGGACGCATCACATAGGAGGTCATGCCTTCGGTGTGAGTCGACAACGCGTCGCCGTCCGCGTAGCGGCTGATATCGATACCGGTATCGCCGGCATAACTCACCAGTTGCGCCTGCAAGTGGTAGTTGCTTTGCAGTTCATCATATTTGCGTTGGGCTTCTATCTCCGTTTTGGCCGTGACGATCCGAAGTACCGTCAGTGATTTTACATCCTCAGCGTGACGACCCCGACCCCTGGCCTGTGTCCATATATCTTCCAATCCGTGGCGAATCTCCAGCGGGTTGGACTTGGCGATGAAAATCAGTTCGGCGTGTTTGGCCGCAAACTCACGACCACGACCTGACCAACCGGCCTGGATCAGCAGAGGTGTGCGTTGTGGTGATGGAGAAGTCAAATGCGGCCCGGCCACCCGGTAGTGCTCGCCAACATGGTTGATTGGTCGCACGCGATCGCCCTTGGCATAGATCTGGCGAGACTTGTCGGCAACCACAGCATCGTTTGCCCAGCTACCTTCCCAGAGTTTGTAAACGACATCGAGAAACTCCTCGGCGCGCTCATAACGATCATCATGCTTGATCATCTGCTCCAGGCCGAAGTTGCGAGCGGCACTGGTCAGGTAGGAGGTGACGATATTCCACCCGACTCGGCCATTGGTCAGGTGATCCAGCGTGCTAAAGCGACGGGCATGGGTGAAAGGATGTTCGTAACTGGTAGTGACAGTGACGCCGAAGGCCAGGTTTTCCGTCACCGCAGCTAATGCCGGGATGATCATCAACGGATCGTTGGCCGGGGCTTCCACGGCCCACTTCACGGCCGCGTCGGCATTACCGCCAAACACGTCGTAGAAGCCCAACACATCACCAAAAAACAACATATCGAGATGAGCCTGGTCGGCGACACGTGCCAGGTTCGACCAGTAGCCCAGAGAGTTGATGGTCAGTCGTTCATCAGCCGGGTGCGTCCAGAGGCTTGGCGCGCCGCCACAGCCAACGCTGGCTTGCTCATACAGCGCAAACAAAAGAGGTTTTGGATCGGACATCGTAGTTCCTGTAAAAATCAATGAACGGGGCGGTTCACCGCTGATTCTTGAAACCTTTCCCGCGAGCAGAAACACAAAAACAGCGTCAGTGCGGCGCCTGCAAGAAGCCGTTCGGCCCCAAATGCAGGCCGACCAGATTGGGCAACTTCTCCAGAATGATCGAGAACTTCAGATCGAAGCTCATGAAAAACATGACGCACAAGCCGAACAGCACCACCCAGGTCAAGTACAGGCGAGTGCGAAAACCAAGTAGCCGGCTGAAATGGCGCGTCTCGGTTACGGGGGCGACAGTCGCCTTGGCTGGGTATGGATTGAGGGCTGTCATTGGCTGATATCGGCACCGATCCACTTCTGTGAAATCTTGCTTAATGTGCCGTCGGCCTTGAGCTGAGTGACGACTTCAGTGATTTTGACATTCCATTGTGGATCGCCCTTTTCGATCGCTACGACGTTGGGCTCCGCATACAGCGTGTCGCCAGCAATTTTAAAGCGAGGATCCTGGACGGTGCGTTCGCGAGCAGTGATGAGGTTGGTGACCATTGCATCCAGGCGCACGCCCGTGCCCAAAGCCAGATCCTGGAAGGCTACCGTTTCGTTGTCGTATGGCGCGATCTGGACGCTTTCGAATGGATAGCTCAACGGCTTGTCCTCGGCGCCTTCAATCACCAGATCTTTGTTCAGATAGGCTTCATAGGTCGACGCACTGATCACACCGACTTTTTTACCTGACAGATCCTTGCCCGTGACAATGCTCTTGTCTTTGGCATTCACCACAATCACGGCCGGTGATTGGTAATACTCGACCGGGAAGTCGAACACTTCGGCACGTGCCTTGCTCGGGGTCATAGAGCAGACGCAGATGTCATATCGTCCGCTCCAGCGTCCAGCAGCAATTACATCCCAAGATGGTGTTTCCAGTTTGAGCTTCACGCCTAGCCGTTGCGCGACAGCTTTGGCGACATCTACGTCAAACCCGTCCAGTTGGTTCTGTTCATTGAGAAAGGAGAATGGCGGATAATTTTCCATCAAAACGCCGGTCAGCTCTCCGCTCTTGGTCACGCGATCCAGAGTGGCGCCAGCGAAAGCCGTCGAGCATGTAGCCAATAATGCCAAGCCAAAAGGTAAAAGCGCCTTAGTTTTCACAGACAAGTGCTCCAATCGATTCAAAATACCGAATAGATTAAAACGCACTATAAAAATAGTTAATACTACATTTATGGAATATAAGACTGCATTCAAGCTATATTGGATCTAGCGATTCAGACGCTACTTACGAGCCGTCAACGAGGTCCATCCCTGCCCTCCATCGCCAAGCTTCCTGCGGGGAAGGGAGGACTTTGGCACACAGAAATCTTGCGTCCATCCCCTCCGAAAGAGGTGAGGAATCCACCGAGAGCCAGTCGTTTTGTAGGGGTAAAAACGTTATAAAATAAAAAGGGGTCGCGAGATAAAATCTCGCAACCCCTTAAATTATATGGTCGGGACGGAGTGATTCGAACACTCGACCCCTAGCACCCCATGCTAGTGCGCTACCGGACTGCGCTACGCCCCGACTAGGCGTGAAACCTGTTCCTCATCTCGAGGAACGCTTAAGAATATATCGCAAGCTTTTGAAAACTGGAAGTATTTAAAAGCAGGAATTTATTTCTTGAGTACCACCAGAACATCTTCGAGCTCGGCGATCATCTGGCGAATCATTTGCTTGTATTGGGTGGTGTCGTCTTTGGCTTCATCGCCGGAAAGGCGCAGGCGCGCTCCGCCGATGGTGAACCCCTGGTCGTAGAGCAACGCGCGGATCTGCCGGATCATCAGCACATCCTGCCGCTGATAGTACCGGCGATTTCCGCGGCGCTTGACGGGGTTGAGTTGAGGAAACTCCTGCTCCCAGTAGCGCAGCACGTGCGGTTTTACCGCACAAAGCTCGCTGACTTCACCAATGGTGAAGTAGCGTTTGCCTGGGATGACGGGAAGCTCGTCGTTATGACTTGGTTCCAGCATAAGCCTCAACTCGGGCCTTCAACTTCTGCCCTGGACGAAAGGTGACCACACGGCGAGCCGTGATCGGGATTTCTTCTCCCGTTTTCGGATTGCGGCCAGGCCGCTGGCGTTTGTCACGAAGGTCGAAGTTGCCGAAACCGGACAACTTCACCTGTTCGTTGTCTTCAAGAGCGTGCCTGATTTCTTCAAAGAACAGTTCGACCAATTCCTTGGCCTCCCGCTTGTTCAGGCCCAGCTCTTCATACAGACGTTCCGCCATCTCAGCTTTCGTCAAAGCCCCCATACGTCACTTCCTTAACGTGGCGTTCAACCTTTGTTCGAGCGAGGTGAGGATGTTTTGCGTCGTGGTATTCACCTCATCGTCATTAAGAGTGCGCGATGGATGCTGCCAGGTCAAGCCAACTGCAAGGCTTTTTCTATGCGGATCAATACCTTTACCCTGATACACGTCAAATAGCCTGAGGTCCGTCAGCCATTCGCCTGCATTTTCACGGATTACGTCCAGTACGGCACTGGCTGCAACGTCTTTGTCCGCCAGCAGCGCAAGGTCACGACGCACTTCAGGAAAGCGCGACAACTCGCTGAATTTAGGCATTTTGCCCAACGCCACTTCGGCCAGTACCAGCTCGAAAACGAAGACCGGACGGTCGAGACCGAGGGTTTTCGACAATTCAGGGTGAATAGCGCCGATGTAGCCGACTACGCGACCTTCACGTTCGATGCGCGCGGTTTGACCCGGGTGCAACGCAGGGTGGCTGCCAGGTACGAACGTGAAAGAGTCCAGCGCACCGGCAAAGCCCAGCACTGCTTCCACGTCGGCTTTGACGTCGAAGAAATCCACGGTATCGCGACCTTGGGCCCAGCCTTCCGGCAGACGGCCACCGCAAACCACACCGGCCAGCATCGGCTCTTGCTTCAGGCCTTCCAGCTGACCGACAAAGCGCAGGCCGCTTTCGAACAGACGGACGCGGTCTTGCTGGCGGTTCAGGTTGTGCTGAAGCGCCTTGACCAGACCCGGCCACAGGGACGAACGCATGGCGGCCATGTCGTTGGAGATCGGGTTGGCCAGCAACAGAGGCTCGACGCCCGGGTTGAACAGTTCGAATTGCTTCGGATCGATGAAGCTGTAGGTGATTGCTTCCTGATAACCACGAGCCACCAGCAGGCGACGCAGTTCAGGCAGATCGCTACGCGCTTCAGCCTTGGCTTGCGGTGCCAGGCGGGCTTGCGGGTAGCGAACCGGCAGACGGTTGTAACCGTACAGGCGGGCCAGCTCTTCGATCAGGTCGACTTCCAGGCTGATGTCGAAGCGATGGCTTGGCACTTCTACGCGCCACTGCCCTGCCCCGTCGGCGGAAATCTTCAGACCCAAAGCGCTGAGCAGACGCTCGACTTCGGCCGAATCCATTTCCATACCCAGCATCTGGGTGATGCGCTGGGCACGCAGGGTGACCGGAGCAATCGACGGCAGGTGCTGCTCGCTGACGGTTTCGATGATCGGGCCAGCTTCGCCGCCGGTGATTTCCAGCAGCAGGCCGGTGGCGCGCTCCATGGCTTCACGGGCCAGCTGCCAGTCCACACCACGCTCGTAGCGGTGCGAGGCGTCGGTGTGCAGGCCGTAGGAACGAGCCTTGCCAGCAACGGCGATCTGATCGAAGAACGCGCTTTCCAGGAACACATCGCGAGTGGTTGCGGAAACACCGCTGTGCTCGCCACCCATCACGCCAGCAATCGCCAGAGCACGGGAATGGTCGGCGATCACCAGCGTATCGCTACGCAGGCTGACTTCCTGACCGTCGAGCAGCACCAGCTTCTCGCCTTCTTCGGCCATGCGTACGCGGATGCCGCCATTGATTTCGGCGAGATCGAAAGCGTGCAGCGGTTGACCCAGCTCCAGCATCACATAGTTGGTGATGTCGACGGCAGCGTCGATGCTGCGCACGTCAGCGCGACGCAGACGCTCGACCATCCACAGCGGTGTAGGCTTGGACAGATCGACGTTACGGATCACCCGCCCCAGGTAACGCGGGCAAGCGGCAGGTGCCAGGACCTCAACCGAACGCACTTCATCATGCGCGGCTGGAACACTGGCAACGACCGGGCGCGTGACTTCGGCAGCATAGAGCGCACCGACTTCACGGGCCAGACCGGCCAGGGACAGGCAGTCACCACGGTTCGGGGTCAGGTCGACCTCGATGCTGGCGTCGTCCAGGCTCAGGTATTCACGAATGTCCTGACCGACCGGCGCATCGCCCGGCAATTCCATCAGGCCATCGTTGCCTTCACCGATTTGCAGTTCGGCCTGCGAGCACAGCATGCCGTTGGACTCAACGCCACGCAGCTTGGCTTTCTTGATTTTGAAGTCGCCTGGCAGTTCGGCACCGATCATGGCGAACGGGATCTTCAGGCCCGGGCGCACGTTCGGCGCGCCGCAAACTACCTGGAAGGTCTCCGCGCCATTGCTGACCTGGCAAACACGCAGCTTGTCGGCGTCCGGGTGCTGCTCGGTGCTCAGCACCTCGCCCACGACCACGCCACTGAATTCACCGGCGGCCGGCGTAACGCTATCGACCTCAAGACCGGCCATCGACAGACGAGCAACCAGCTCGTCGCGACTTACCTGCGGGCTTACCCAGCCGCGCAGCCATTGTTCACTGAATTTCATCCTGCTCTCCTAAGAATTCGTTACGACTAGCGAAATTGCGCGAGGAACCGCAAGTCGTTGTCGAAGAACAGACGCAAGTCGTTCACGCCGTAACGCAGCATGGCCAGACGTTCAACGCCCATGCCGAAGGCAAAGCCCGAAAACTCTTCCGGGTCGATCCCGGACATGCGCAGCACGTTCGGGTGAACCATGCCGCAGCCCATCACTTCCAGCCAGCCAGTCTGCTTGCAGACGCGGCAGCCTTTACCGCTACACATCACGCATTCCATGTCGACTTCGGCGGACGGCTCGGTGAACGGGAAATACGAAGGACGGAAACGCACTGCCAGTTCTTTTTCGAAGAACACACGCAGGAACTCTTCGATAGTCCCTTTCAGGTCGGCGAAGTTGATATCGCGGTCGACCAGCAGGCCTTCGACCTGGTGGAACATCGGTGAGTGGGTGATATCGGAGTCGCTGCGGTACACACGGCCTGGGCAGACGATGCGGATCGGCGGCTGTTTTGACTCCATGGTGCGGACCTGTACCGGCGAGGTATGGGTGCGCAGCAACATGTTGGCATTGAAATAGAAGGTGTCATGCATCGACCGGGCCGGGTGATGGCCTGGGATGTTGAGCGCCTCGAAGTTGTGATAGTCGTCTTCGACCTCAGGGCCTTCGGCAATGCCGTAGCCAATATGGGTGAAGAACTGTTCGATACGTTCCAGAGTGCGAGTAACCGGATGCAGACCACCGGAGGTCTGACCACGGCCAGGCAGGGTCACATCAATGGATTCGGCGGACAGTTTGGCGGCCAGGTCGGCCTCTTCAAACAGTGCCTTGCGCGCATTGAGAACCTCTGTGACACGCTCCTTGGCAACGTTGATCAGGGCGCCGACTTGCGGACGCTCTTCTGCCGGCAAATTCCCCAGGGTCTTCATCACCTGAGTCAATTCACCCTTTTTGCCAAGGTAGTGAACCCGGATTTGCTCCAGGGCATTGATATCTTCAGCGCTTTGCACAGCCTCTAGTGCTTGAGAGACCAGCGCATCCAGGTTTTCCATGTACAGACTCCAGATACAAAATAGGGGAAGAGCTTGAAGGCTCTTCCCCTATTTATGACGTTTAACACCTGGCCCCACAGAGGTGAGGCCGGGTGACTGTCGGGGGTACTTAAGCCAAGGTGGCTTTAGCTTTCTCGACAATCGCAGCAAACGCCGCTTTTTCGTTCACTGCCAGATCAGCCAGAACCTTACGGTCGATCTCGATGGACGCTTTTTTCAGGCCGGCGATGAAACGGCTGTAGGACAGACCGTTGATACGTGCACCAGCGTTGATACGAGCGATCCACAGAGCGCGGAACTGACGTTTTTTCTGACGACGGTCACGGTAGGCGTATTGGCCTGCCTTGATTACCGCTTGCTTGGCAACACGGAATACGCGCGAGCGAGCGCCGTAGTAGCCTTTAGCAAGTTTCAGAATTTTTTTGTGACGTTTACGGGCAATGACGCCACGCTTTACACGAGCCATGAGTTACTTCCTCTATTCTTAACCAAAAATTAACGAAGGCGCAGCATGCGCTCGACTTTTGCCACGTCAGACGGATGCAGCAAGCTGCTACCGCGCAGTTGACGCTTACGCTTGGTCGACATTTTGGTCAGGATGTGGCTCTTGAAAGCGTGCTTGTGCTTGATACCGTTAGCAGTTTTCAGAAACCGCTTAGCAGCACCACTTTTAGTTTTCATCTTTGGCATGTTCGGATACTCCGCATTCAGTTGATAAACATAATCGCAAGGCCTGCCGTGCCCTGTTGATTACTTCTTCTTTTTCGGGGCGATGACCATGATCAGCTGGCGTCCTTCCATCTTAGGATGCTGTTCGACCGAACCGTACTCGAGCAGGTCACCTTCAACCCGCTTGAGGAGTTCCATCCCCAGCTCCTGGTGGGCCATCTCACGGCCGCGGAATCGCAAGGATACCTTGGCCCTGTCCCCGTCACTCAGGAAACGTACCAGGTTGCGCAGTTTTACCTGGTAATCCCCTTCCTCCGTCCCTGGACGAAACTTGATTTCTTTAACCTGAATCTGCTTCTGGTTTTTCTTCGCCGCAGCAATCTGCTTCTTCTTTTCGAAGATCGATTTGCCGTAGTCCATCACACGGCAAACCGGTGGGACTGCGTCTGCGGAGATTTCTACCAGATCAAGCTTGGCTTCTTCAGCAATACGAAGCGCTTCATCAATCGAGACGATGCCAATCTGCTCGCCGTCAGCGCCAATTAACCGAACCTCGCGTGCCGAGATATTCTCGTTGATCGGGGCTTTCGGTGCAGCTCGTTTATCTTGTCTCATTTCACGCTTAATAATAATTACTCCGAATCTGGGCGACCACGCCGGGAAACCGCTTGCGCGAGGAACTCAGCGAACTGGGCGACGGGCATCGAGCCCAGGTCAGCACCTTCACGAGTACGCACAGCGACAGTCTGCATCTCGACTTCCCGATCTCCAATAACCAAGAGATAGGGAACCTTGAGCAAAGTATGCTCGCGGATTTTAAAGCCGATCTTTTCATTTCTCAAGTCAGACTTGGCACGAAAACCGCTTTGATTGAGAGTTTTTTCAACTTCAGCGGCAAAATCTGCCTGTTTATCAGTGATATTCATGATCACTGCCTGAGTCGGAGCCAGCCACGCAGGGAACGCGCCCTCGTAATGCTCGATCAGAATCCCGACGAATCGCTCAAAGGAACCCAGAATCGCCCGGTGCAACATCACCGGGTGCTTGCGACTGTTGTCTTCGGAGACGTATTCGGCTCCCAGACGGATCGGCAGGTTAAAATCGAGCTGCAAGGTACCACATTGCCAGACACGACCGAGGCAATCTTTTAGCGAGAACTCGATTTTCGGGCCGTAGAAAGCCCCCTCGCCTGGCTGCAGATCGTACGGCAGGCCCGCACTATCAAGGGCTGCGGCCAGCGCGGATTCTGCGCGATCCCACAACTCATCGGAGCCGACGCGTTTTTCCGGACGAGTGGACAGCTTCATTACGACGTCGGTAAAGCCGAAATCGGCGTAGACATCCATGGTCAACTTGATGAACGCGGCGGATTCGGCCTGCATCTGCTCTTCAGTACAGAAGATGTGCGCATCGTCCTGGGTGAACCCGCGCACGCGCATGATGCCGTGCAACGCACCGGACGGCTCGTTACGGTGACAAGCACCGAATTCGGCCAGACGCATCGGCAGTTCACGGTAGCTTTTCAGGCCCTGATTGAACACTTGCACGTGGCAAGGGCAGTTCATTGGCTTGATCGCGTAGTCGCGGCTTTCCGACTGCGTGGTGAACATGTTCTCGGCGTAGTTGGCCCAGTGCCCGGATTTCTCCCACAGGCTACGGTCAACCACTTGCGGGGTCTTGATCTCCAGGTAGCCGTTTTCACGCTGAACCTGGCGCATGTACTGCTCGAGCACCTGGTACAGGGTCCAGCCGTTCGGGTGCCAGAAAACCATGCCCGGCGCTTCTTCCTGGGTATGGAACAGGCCGAGACGCTTGCCGATCTTGCGATGGTCGCGCTTTTCAGCTTCTTCGATACGCTGGATGTAAGCCGCCAGTTGCTTTTTGTCAGCCCAGGCAGTGCCGTAAACGCGCTGCAGTTGCTCGTTTTTGGCATCGCCGCGCCAGTAGGCGCCGGACAGCTTGGTCAGCTTGAAGGATTTCAGGAAGCGGGTGTTCGGCACGTGCGGACCGCGGCACATGTCGACGTATTCTTCGTGATAGTACAGGCCCATGGCCTGTTCGTTCGGCATGTCTTCGACCAGGCGCAGCTTGTAGTCTTCGCCGCGGCTGGTGAACACGTCGATCACTTCGGCGCGCGGAGTGACTTTCTTGATGACGTCGTAATCTTTTTCGATCAGCAGGTGCATGCGCTGCTCGATCGCCGCCAGGTCGTCCGGAGTGAAAGGACGCTCGTAGGCGATGTCGTAATAGAAGCCTTCATCGATGACCGGACCGATCACCATTTTCGCCGTCGGGTACAGCTGCTTGACCGCGTGGCCAATCAGGTGAGCGCAAGAGTGGCGAATGATCTCCACTCCCTCTTCATCCTTGGGCGTGATGATTTGCAGGGTCGCGTCGCTGTCGATGACATCGCTGGCGTCAACCAGTTTGCCGTTGACCTTGCCGGCCACGGTGGCCTTGGCCAGACCGGCACCAATGGATGCGGCGACCTCGGCTACGGAAACCGGATGATCGAAGGAACGTTGACTGCCGTCGGGAAGAGTAATAGTGGGCATGGCGCCTCCTCTCCTAGTGGTGACCCCTACCAAAGGTCACGTGGGTTGGGATGAGCAGCCAGTACGCGACTCAGTCCAGGCCATTCAATAATGAACGCCTGCCTTACAGCGGCAGGAGCCTTGCGGCCAACCGGGAACCGAACCAGAGTGACTGGAGATCAAATCAGGGTTATTCGGGTATTGGCCGCTACTGGCGAACAGATCGTCCAGAGCCTGAAAATACCCAAGCGCTGGATCCTAGCACAGATGAACGGTCGTCGACGCGACCTTGTTTGTCCAACGCCGAATTCAGGGCTTTTGCATCAAAAAGTGAACTTGAGATGTACGACCCACCTCAAATAGGCTGAGAATCGCCACACATTATCGACCTCACGGAGTTCCAGCTATGCGTCTTATCCGCCTTATCGCCCTTGCCTCCCCACTGATCATGCTGCTCCCGCTGAGCGCGCAGGCTGCCTGGCCTGCCGGGGTTCGCGAAAGCTATATGAAGGACTGCGTTGGTGCCGCCAGTCAGAGCGTCGACCAGAAGACAGCCGAACAGCATTGTGCCTGTGGCGCGGACAAGCTGAACGAGAAGTTTACAACGGCCGAAATCAGCGAGCTGATGAGCAAGACGAAACAGCCGAGTGCGGAGCTGCGAACCAAGGCGCTGGACGCCATTGCGGCCTGCAGAGTCGTTAAATAAGCTGCCGCAGGGCTGAAAAACAACGCCTTTGGCGAGTAGAAAATAGCCAAAAAACCGCTATTTCAGACAAATTACGCAGCTTTTACAGCTTTTTTTACAGGTCATGTATTTGGCTGCAGGCCTTTTAAACCGGGGCTTCCAGCCATACACAACGACAAAGAACAGGCGATACGAAGGCAAACAGCACGTCCGGGGGGCTCCCAAATCGAACATTTCGACTATGATACTCCGGTGTGCCCAGTTGGCCTGAGCAGCACAGTACTACTGAAAATATATGTTTCTTGGAGATACACCATGTCTAATCGCCAAACCGGCACCGTTAAATGGTTCAACGATGAAAAAGGCTTCGGCTTCATCACTCCTCAAGGTGGCGGTGACGACCTGTTCGTACACTTCAAAGCTATCGAAAGCGACGGTTTCAAAAGCCTGAAAGAAGGCCAAACCGTTTCCTTCGTGGCTGAGAAAGGCCAAAAGGGTATGCAAGCTGCACAAGTTCGCCCAGAGTAATTTCCTGGCGCACTAAAAAAACCCCGTCCATGTGACGGGGTTTTTTATGGGCGCAACCAAAGCCTGAAGCGATTAGCCGCAGTTGACGCGGGTAATCACCAGGTTGGCGTCGGTGTTGAGATTCAAACGATCCGAACGGTATTCCAGAGTGATCATGTCGTTCGGCCTGAGGACTCGTGCAGTCTGCGACCCGGAACGTGTGCGGGCCTGTTCCAGCAACTCTGGCGAAGCTTTTTTGCCAATGGTGAATTCGGCAGCCTTTGCCTCACAACGGCCATTACCGGCCCCGGCTACCACAGGGTCTTTTGCCGACTCGGAGGTACTGCTGCAACCCGCCAACATGACGGCGGCCAGCAAAGTACCCAATGACGCGAGCTTCCAAGGCATGACGCCTCCTTTTCAATAGTTGAACTGAATTCGTGCGACAGCCGTTTGGGCGTTTGGTTTCATGGTCAGTGACATCCCCCGCCCTCAAAGCCGTCAAACACGCAAGTTTGCCTGAGCTATCCCCTGCTGTTCAGTGCGCAATCGTGACTGAATATGAGCAGGCTCAGTAGATATCAATGTAATCAAAGGGCGGTTTCGGCCAGTTCTGTTTCAATGCGTTGAATATCTGCATGACCCAAACCTCATCACTGGCGGCAACCATGCCTACATACCCGGAGCCTTTGGCCCACGTCTCAAGGCGAAACAGCAGCCCGTCAATATCCGTTCCGCCGACAACACCCGACGAAATGTAGGCAATACCTGACTTGCTGACCCGCAACTGGGTATGCATATCGTCGCTGGCAGACGCTAGCAGCTGGCGCACAGCCTCAAGCGTCAAACCGTCCGGGGTATTCAAATCGATCTGCACAGCACTGTCCTTGAAATCTACAAAGCCCAAGTGTCGCATAGCCCTCCGTTCATGCCTAAGTCGGAGTGCCAAAAGCTGCGCAAGGTGGTTAACTCAACGGACAGACTTCCCGACCTCGCGAGACATTTATGACCACCGTGACCATCGACGCCGATATCAAAGTCAGCTGGCCTCAAGGCCACAGCTCTTACAGCCCCAGCACCCCGGAAGAGCTGGCAATCATTGGCATAGACCTGTTGGTCAAGGACTTGGGCACGAAAGCCGCTCAACAATTCATCGAGCAGGTATTCGAGAAGTACCCCATCGACGATATGGGCGCCGCCCACACGTAAAGGGAGTAAAACCCCGCAGGCTGGCACCTGCGGGGACATAACTTACTTGAGACGGGCGAGACGCGTCGTCAGCAAGTCAAAGAAGCCCTGAGCATCGCCGTTCGCGACCCAGAACGCGTTCTTCGGGGCTTTCAGACCGTCGTACCAGTCAACAATGGTCTGGCCAAAGGTTGGCCCTTCGCGACTGTCGACCACCACATTCACCGCACGACCGGTAAACAGTTCGGGCTTGAGCAGGTACGCGATCACCGTGGCGTCATGCACCGGGCCACCAGGAATACCGTAGTGTTCCATGTCGCCTTTGACGTATTCGTTGAGAATATCGCCCACCAGTTTGCTGGCATTGTTGTTCAGCGCAGCAATCTGCTTCAGGCGAGCGTCACTGGTCAGAATCTTGTGAGTGACGTCCAGCGGTAGATAGGTCAGCTTGACGCCGCTCTTGAGGACCACTTCAGCTGCCTGCGGGTCGGCGAACAGGTTGAACTCGGCCACCGGAGTAATATTGCCGCCGTTGAAATGCGCCCCACCCATGATCACCACTTCCTTGATGCCCTGGGTGATTTCCGGGTCCTGAATCAACGCCAGCGCCAGGTTGGTCTGCGGCCCGAGCATTGCAATGGTGATGCTGTGAGGTTTGGCCGCGCGCAAAGTATCGATCAGGTAAGTGACTGCATCGCCTTTGGCCAGACCTTTCTTCGGCTCGTGCACCGTGACACCCGACAGGCCTTCCTTGCCATGAATGTTCTCGGCATAGATCGGCGAGCGCATCAGCGGTTTCGGTGCCCCTGCATAAACCGGCACCTCTTCACGCCCTGCCCACTCGCGGGCCAGCCGCGCATTGCGCGAGGTTTTGTCCAGGCGCACGTTACCGGCAACGGTTGTCAGTGCGCGAATATTCAGTTCTTCGGGCGATGCCAGGGCAAACAGCAGCGCCACTACGTCGTCGGCACCTGGATCGGTGTCGATGATCAGATCAATTTTTTCCGCCGCGTGGGCGCCTGTAGCGGTGAGCAAGGACAAAAGCAGCAGACTCCGGATCAGGTGGTGCAGTCGTTGAGCATAGCGGTACATAGCGCACTCCTTGTGCGTGGATAAATCGAATCGGGATATGGCGGACTAGAAAGTCACCCCTGCGACCAGCACGATGTTGCAGTACGGCTGACATTCGCCCGTACGAACAATCGCCCGCGCCTGTCGGCTAAGGACTTTAAATTCTTCATGACTCAGCAACCGCCGCTGGCCCATCGCGGCATTGGCCGTCAGCTCGTCGATCGCCTGCAGCGCCGGCGGCTGCTTGAGCAGGATTTCTTCCGCCAGCACATGGCTTTCCACCTGCATTTCACTGAGTACGACGCGCAAGGTACTGACAAAGTCCGGAATGCCCTGGGTCAACGCCAGGTCGATCAACTCAACGCCAGGCGGCACCGGCAGACCGGCATCGCCAATCACCAGCATGTCGCCGTGCCCCAGAGAGGCAATTAGCCGCGACAACGCGATATTGAGCAAGGGTGTTTTTTTCATGATGCTTTGAAGGCCTGTACGTCTGACAAGGAAGGAATCGAGGGTTGTGCGCCGGCCCGCGTCACCGACAAGGCTGCCGCGACCTGACCAAAACGAATGGCCTCGACTTCGCTTTTGCCAGCAGCCAATGCCGCGGCAAAACCGCCGACAAAGGTGTCACCGGCCGCCGTGGTGTCGACGGACTTGACCTTGGGTGCCGGAAAATGTTCGCAGCCCTGCCCGTTGGCAAACAATGAACCCTGGGGCCCCAACGTGATGATGACCTTGCCGGCACCGGCGGCGATCAATCGGCTCGCGGCCAGCTCGGCGCTCTCCAGAGAGTCCACCGGCAAACCGCTCAGGGCCGACGCTTCGCTTTCATTGGGGATCAGGTAATCGATTGACGAATACCAGTCGGCCGGCAATGGGCTCGTTGCCGGCGCCGGATTGAGGATCACCGTCTTGCCCAGCTCACGACCGCGTTTGAGGACATAACCAACCGTGTGCATCGGCACTTCAAGCTGACAGATGATCACGTCGGCCGCTGCAAGCACCGCATCGAACCCCGCGACCATGTCAGGTGTCAGCTGACCGTTGGCGCCCGCAACGATGACAATCGCATTCTGGCTGTTGTCATCGACCACGATCAGCGCCACGCCGCTGGAGCCCTCGACCGATGTCAGCGCCTGACAATCGATCTGTTCTGCCAGCAGCGCTGCGCGCAATTGCTCGCCATAAGCATCGTCACCCACGCAGCCGATCATCGACACCCGCGCACCCAGCCGGGCAGACGCGACCGCCTGGTTAGCACCCTTGCCGCCCGACACGGTGGCAAACGACTCGCCATGCAGCGTTTCTCCGGCATGTGGCAACCGCTGGGCGCGGGTCACCAGGTCCATGTTCAGACTGCCTACAACCACTACTTTTGCTGGCATACATCCCTACTCATCAATTCGCTTCAGCGGTATTGGTCGAATACGCCGGCCAGCGGCGCGGTCGACTCTCGCATGACAATGCTAGGCGTCACGATCCGCTGATCGGTCGCCAGTTCGGGTGTCGCGATCCGTCGCAACAGTACCTCCGCAGCCATTTCGCCAAGCTGCAGGATCGACTGGCCGACGGTGGTCAGCGCCGGATAGACATAACGACTCATCTGAATATCGTCGAAACCGATGACCGAAAGCTCGCTCGGCACCCGGATATTGCGCTCGGCGGCGGCCCGCAGTACGCCGATACCGATCATGTCGTTACCGGCAAAAATTGCGCTGGGCGGGTGCTTTTCCAGCAACATCGTCGCCGCGTTGTAACCGCCGATGCTGGTGAAATCACTTTCGAGCATCCATTCTCCCGGCACTTCGACGCCTGCCTCTTTCAAGGCCCGGCAGTAACCTGCCAGACGCATCTGCGCCACGCTGGTATGTGCCGGACCGCCAATAGTGGCGATGTCGCGATGGCCCAGCTCGAGCAAATGCCGGGTCGCAAGATAAGCACCGTATTCATGATCGATGCGTACCATGTCCGCATCGAGTCCCTCCAAGCCACGGTCGACGATCACCATCGGCGTGCGCACGCCCGCCAGCCCTTGCGCCAACCCGCTATCGCCGCCGGCGGACGCGACAATCAGCCCGTCGATGCGTTTTTCCAGCAGCACGCGCAGGTAACTGCGCTGCTTGTCGGGGTTGTCATCGGAGTTGCAGAGGATCACGCAATAACCGTTACGCTCGCAGTAATCCTCGATACCACGGGCCAATTCCGCGAAGTACGGGTTGAGACTGTTGGGCACCAGCAGACCGATAGTCGCGGTGGTTTTCGCTTTGAGCGAGCGCGCCACCGCACTGGGCACGTAATCCAGGCTTTTGATCGCGGCCTCGACCTTGAGCCGAACCTCTTCACTGACCGGCCGGGTCTTGTTCACCACATGGGAAACCGTGGTGTAGGAAATCCCCGCGAGCGCTGCTACATCCTTGATAGTCGCCATGATTCAGCTCCGTCGACTTGCACGTTGGCTGCGGTAGGTGTCCAGCACCACCGCGACCACGATCACCGCGCCGGTAATGATGCGTTTGGTCGGTTCGGTCGCGCCGATTTGCGCCAGTCCGGCAGCCAGTACAGAAATGATCAGGACGCCGAAGAAGGTGCTGATCACCGAACCACGACCGCCCATCAGGCTGGTGCCACCGATCACCACGGCAGCGATGACTTGCAGCTCCAGGCCGGAACCGGCATTCGGGTCCGCCGCTTCCAGACGCGAAATCTGGAACAGCGCGGCAATACCCGCCAGCAACCCCATCAGGCTGAACACCAGGATCTTGTATGGTTTTGGGTTGATACCCGCCAGACGCACAGCTTCCTCGTTGGTGCCGATTCCGATCAGGTAGCGGCCGAACACGGTACGGGTCAACACCGCCTGGGCGATGAAGATAACCAGTAACGCGATAATGAATGACGGTGAAATACCAAAGGTGATCGGATTAGACAGCCAGGCAAAGGCATCACCGATATAGGCCGTGCGCGAGCCGGTCATCTGATAGGCAACGCCGCGAGCCATCTCCAGCACACCCAGCGAAACAATGAACGACGGAATGCGCCAGGCCACGGTGATCGAACCGGTGATGGTCCCGGCCACTGCTGCCGCGGCCATGCCCAGCAGCGCAGCCGGCAAGACACTCCAGCCCCAGCCGAGAATCGCCACGCTGACAGTCGAGCCCGCCAAGGCCAGCACCGACCCCACCGAGAGGTCGATGCCGCCGATGATCAACACGAACGTCATGCCGACTGCCAGTACCATCAGGTCCGGAATCTGATTGGCCAGCGTGCTGAAGGTGTCATAAGAGAGGAAATGGCTGCTCAAGACCGAGAACAGCGCAATCATCGCCAGCAAGGCACCAGCCAGGCCCAGATAGGTACCGAGGCCGTAAAAATTGCTACTACGTTTGCCAGCAGACAGTGCAGTTATCATGGGAGATCCCTAGGCGCCGCTTCATGGAGCAACGCATCACGTTTTTGGTAGCCGGCAAAAGCGGCGGCAAGCAAATCATCCTGCGTCCAGCTGTCGCGCTCGAAGGTGTCGATCAAGCGTCCGGCCGACAACACGCCAATACGGTCGCAGATCAACATCAGCTCGCGCAGATCACTGGACACCACCACCAGCGCCTTGCCCTGACGCGTCAACTCGCCAAGCAACGCGTAAATATCAAATTTGGCACCGACATCGATGCCGCGAGTCGGCTCATCGAACAACAGCACCGAACACTCACGCTCAAGCCAGCGGCCAATCACCACCTTCTGCTGATTGCCGCCCGACAACTCACAAACCAGCTGCGCAGGACTGGAGCTGCGAATGTGCATCGCGTCGATCTGACGCTGCGCCAGCGCCATCTCGTCACGTGCATTTACAATGCCGCCACTGGAGATCATCGGCATATTGCCCAGGGCGATGTTGGCGCTGATCGACTGAGTCAGCAGCAGCCCCTCGCCTTTGCGATCTTCGGTGATCAGGGCAATGCCATGACCGACCGCATCGGCGGGCGAACGAATGCTCACCACTTTCGCCGGTGAACCAAGCGCGACTGTGCCGCTGTCTGCCGCATCGGCACCGAAGATCAGCCGCAGCAGCTCCGTGCGCCCTGCCCCGATCAATCCGGAAATTCCGAAAATCTCGCCGCTGCGCACCTCGAAAGACACATCGCGAACCTTGTCCGAACGGCTCAGCCCTTTGACGGTCAGGGCTGGCGCACCGATGTGTCGTGGACCGAGATCGATGTGTTCGCCCAATTCGCGGCCGACCATCAGATTGACCAGTTGCTCGCTGTTGTAATTGGCCATCGGTTCGACGCAGACCAGATTGCCGTCACGCAATACCGCGATGCGCTGAGCAACCCGCGCCAGCTCTTCCAGCCGATGGGAAATATAAATGATCGCCACGCCACGAGCTTGCAGGCGGGTGATTTGCTCAAAGAGCATCTCGACTTCGCGAGCCGTCAACATCGCTGTCGGCTCATCGAGAATCAGGACATGGCAGTCGCCGATCAGGTTGCGGGCGATCTCGACCATTTGCTGATGACCGATCCCCAGCTCACCGACCAGCGTGTCCGGATCGATCGCATCAAGCCCGACCTGAGCCATCGCGGCGATTGCCTCTCTGCGCAGTTGCTTGCGACTGATCCATCCGCCATTGCTTGGCAGGTTGTCGAGAAACAGGTTCTCTGCGACAGACAGGGTCGGCAGCAGATTGAGTTCCTGCATGACCATGCGAATGCCCAGTTCTTCAGCCTGGGTTCGGCTGCCAGGACGGTAATCGCGCCCCTGGAATTGCATCTGGCCGGTGGTCGGAGTGACCAACCCGCCAATGATTTTCGAGAGCGTGCTTTTGCCAGCACCGTTCTCACCGGTCAACGCCAGCACTTCACCACGCATCAGCGTCAGGTCAATGCCGGTCAATACCGGTTGCGCATACGTCTTGCCGATACCGCTGACCGAAAGGACCGCGTTCGGGGCACAAACTGACATAAAAAACTCTCCATGCGCTCGCCCTTGCGAGCGAGCGCCGTTGTGTCGCCAGAATGATTACTGGGTAACCAGCTCAACCGGAGTTTCGATTACGCCGTTGGTGCCGCTGTCGACCTTTTCGCCCTTGAGCATTTTCAGGGCAGTCTCGATGCCGAACACCGCCTGTTTGGCTGCAAACTGGTCGGCAGTGGCCAGGACGCGGCCATCCTTGAGCATCGGTTTGATGGCGTTGATGTTGTCGTAACCCACTACTTGTACCTTGCCCGCCTTGCCTGCTGCGCGCACTGCCGAAACGGCGCCGACCGCCATGCTGTCATTACCGGCCAGCAGTGCCTTGATTTCCGGGTATTCGCTCAGCATCGACGAGGCAACCTGGTTGCCCTTGTTGATTTCCCACTCGCCGGACTGCAGGGACACAACCTTGATCTGCGCCGCTTCCATCGCGTCCTTGAAACCTGCGGTGCGTGCCTGGGCGTTGGTGGTGGTAGAAACGCCTTCGATGATGCCGACTTCGTCACCGGCTTTCAGCTGTTTTGCCAGGTACTCGCCGACCAGACGCGCACCTTTGCGGTTGTCCGGACCTACGAAGGGCACACTGAGGTTTTTACTTTTGAGCACAGCCGGGTCGAGCTGGTTATCGATGTTGATGACCGTGATGCCCGCATCGACGGCTTTTTTGATCACTGGCACCATCGCTTTCGAATCCGCTGGCGCAATTACCAACGCATTAACCTTGGAGACGATCATCTGCTCGACAATGCGGATCTGGTTGGCGGTGTCGGTTTCGTCCTTGATCCCGTTGGAGATCAACTCGAAATCGGCAGGATGATCTTTCTGGTACGCCTTGGCGCCATCTTCCATGGTCAGGAAGAACTCGTTGGCCAGGGACTTCATGACCAGCGCGACTTTAGGTTTTTCAGTGTCGGCGAACGCCGAAGAGAGGGGCAAAGCGGCGGATGCGGCAGCCAGCATAGCGACAGCGAGAAGACGTCCAGCGAATGGCAGCTTCATGAGTTCACTCCGTTCTTATGATTATTGTGAGCAACGCTTGCACTGCATACGCTTCAAATCCGCTCACCGGCGCTCTGATACGCGGGAACGAGGATTGCCGGCCAACTGGGATCAAACCGTCGACCGGATCGCGCAAACGTTTGCTTAGACCGAACTATGCGAACCCTGCTGACATTTGTCAACGGTCAGAAAAAACCGTTTTGTGGTCTGGTTGGCGAAAAAAACGGCAATGCCGATTATGCCGTGGTGTTGACTACCGATCCGCTACCGGCCCCCTTGGCCAGTTCCTTGACCAGATTGCCGGTCACCTCCATTAGCGCACCGTTGGTTTCACCGATCTGCCCCTGAATCGCCATGACCGCGGTGGTCTTGGCTTCCGGCGTTGGATATGACGCAGCCTGGGCCGCCGCCAGTTGCTGTTGCTGCTGGCGCAATTGTTCTTGCAGTTCCTTCATGCGCTTGAGCAGCATCTTCACCGTGATGCTTTGGTTACCACCGTCATCCGCTTGGGTCTCCGTGCCTGGGTTTTGCCCTACCGGGCCTGTCCTGACTTGCTTGCTGTCACCTTCCTTGCCAGTCGTCAGTTGTGTCTCGGCCTCTGCCCTCGCGTCGTTCAATGCGTTGATCGTAGCGAGCGACTTGCCGCCAATCGTGATGCCGCCTGCGTTTGGAAAACCTACTGAAATGGACATATGAGCTCCTGCACAAAAAATGATCCTGAAAGGATCATCGACCTCTGAGCGGCTTTCTTTAGCACTAATGCCCTTCGAAAATGTGGGAAATCCTAGATTTACGCTGTAGGAGATTTCGGATAGCCGAAAACTTCCATCGCACATATTCGGAAACCCGGACGACTATCGCCTTGAGCGCCACCGCACAAAAGATATAAATCTATATAAATCAAAATGTTAAAAGAATTTTAAATCCAAGAACTGAGCCAATTGGCCAATGTTCGCGGCGAGCAGATGTCGGCTGACGGCATGCTCAACCTGTACAACGCCGTCGCCGTAGCGGGTAGCAAAGATGCTCGCGGCAAAGGCGTGCTGGTCACCATGAACGACGAAATTCATTCGGGTCGTGATGTCAGCAAAATGGTCAACTTCAAGACCGAAGCGTTCAAAAGCCCATGGGGCCCATTGGGCATGGTGATCGAAGGCAAATCCTATTGGTTCCGCTTGCCAGCCAAGCGCCACACAATGGATTCGGAATTCGATATCAAAAACATCAAGAGCCTGCCTGACGTCGAAATCGCCTATTCCTATGGCGATGTCGACGGCACTGCTTATAAGGCCCTGGCCAAGTCTGGCGCCAAAGCCATCATCCATGCCGGCACCGGCAATGGCTCGGTATCTTCGCGCCTGGTTCCAACCTTGCAGGAACTGCGCAAGGATGGCGTGCAGATCATTCGCTCTTCCCACGTCAATGCCGGCGGGTTTGTGTTGCGCAACGCCGAACAGCCAGACGACAAGTATGACTGGGTCGCTGCGCATGACCTGAACCCGCAAAAAGCCCGCATCCTGACGATGGTTGCACTGACCAAGACGTCGGACAGTAAAGAGCTGCAACGGATGTTCTGGGAGTACTGATTCATTGCGTCCGGCCGGATCCGGTCGGACGCTTGCCCCCCCCACTCGCCCGCTCGGGCGAGTGATCTACCCTCCCGCCTTCCCTGCCATTACTTCTGAATAATCACCAATCGGTTTACAGCAAACGGAAAAATTCGCTGTCAGAGGAATTTCTTGAACTTTAAGCAGTTGCGAAATCGCCTACAGTTAAATACTGTATGCACGTACAGCCAAATAAGGATTACCCCGTGGCCACGACCTCTTCAGCAGCGACTAACCCTCCAGGCTCTTACGAACGACTCGGTTTGCGCGTTCAGAAAATCATCAACTCCCCTACCGCCCAAAAAGCCAAGGCCGCCTTGATCTTCCGCCTCCCCGACGAGCCGGTAGATGAATGGGAACGCTTGCTCGAGGAAATCGCCGAGAACGACAACGTCACCCTCGCTTATCGCGACGATGGCGGCGTGCAGATTTTCTGGGTTGTGCCGAAGGAAGATTGAGTCAATGACTGCTCGCTGTTTTGCTTTGCTGTTGTTGCTCTTCGTTGTCATCAGCGCTCAGGCGGATGCGCCACGCACTTTCAACGAAGCAAAAAAGGTCGCCTGGATACTCTACGCCCCACAGTCAACCGAGTTCTATTGTGGCTGCAAATACACGGGCAATCGGGTCGACCTCAAAGCCTGCGGGTACGTGCCACGTAAAAACGCCAAGCGCGCTGCACGCATCGAATGGGAGCACATTGTTCCGGCATGGCAAATCGGTCACCAACGCCAGTGCTGGCAACAGGGTGGTCGCCAGAACTGCACACGTCACGACCCGACCTATCAGCGTGCCGAGGCCGACTTGCACAACCTGGTGCCAAGCATCGGCGAGGTGAACGGGGACCGCAGCAATTTCAGCTTCGGCTGGCTCCCCGTGCAATCAGGGCAATACGGTTCGTGCCTGACCCAGGTCGACTTCAAGGCCAAGAAGGTCATGCCCCGCCCGTCCATTCGCGGGATGATCGCTCGCACTTATTTCTATATGAGCAAGCAATACGGTTTGCGACTGTCCAAACAGGATCGGCAACTCTACGAAGCCTGGAACAAGACTTACCCGGCACAAAGCTGGGAGCGCCAACGCAATCAGCGCGTCGCGTGCGTGATGGGGCGCGGCAATGAGTTCGTCGGCCCCGTCAACATGAAGGCTTGCGGTTAATCAGGTGGCGTCAATTACTGAGCCGTGCTGTGCTCAATGACCATTGATTCGATATTCATCTTCTTCGCCTTGGCCAGCGCCGCGGTCAGCTCGACCTGCCTTGCCTCGGCTTCGGCTTTCGAGTTGAACGGCCCGACCAGCACCCGCTGTTTACCGTCTTGCGTGACCACGTAGGAAACAAAACTGTGTTCGATCAGCCAGCCAGTGAGATCGCTGATCGCCTGCACGGTCTCGCCCCGAACCAGTACATCCCATTGCGGGGCAGCTGCCACAGCGGGCGCAGAAACAACCGGCGCCTGAGTTTTTTTCGACTCCCCGGCCTTTTCCTGACCACATCCGGCCAATACCAATACCGCGACCACCAACGCCATTTTGCGCACAACCTTCCCCTCTGAATGCCAAAAGCCGGGATTTTATCACCCGAAAATGCTTCGCGACCCAGTACACAGGCCTCAAAACAACGAGAATGATGTTTCTCGCCTCTGTATAGTCGCACCTTGGGAATTAATGCAGCGTCTGCACGTCAGAAAGAGGCACCCAAACCGTGACACTTCGCACTAATCTATAGGTACTACCGACATCTGCATTGTCTGAGTCAGGTGCCCTTACAAAGCTATCAAGGAGAAGATCATGCTGATACTCACCCGCAAAGTCGGTGAAAGCATAAACATCGGTGATGACATCACCATCACTATTCTGGGCGTTAGCGGCCAGCAGGTCAGAATCGGCATCAATGCCCCGAAAGACGTTGCGGTGCATCGCGAAGAAATCTACCAACGTATTCAGGCGGGACTTACTGCGCCGGACAAGCGCGAAACCCCCTGAGCCCGTCAGCAATCAGTAGCCAGCCTTTTCTCTCACGGCAACGGCTGGCTAAAGATTCTGCGCGCCTATCCCTGCCCTTCTCCCTGACAACGGCGCAGCACCGGTGATACCGATACTAACGACATCGCCATGAGCCTTACCGTCAGACGATTCGGTTTCAGCCCGGTGAAAACCTCACAGCCGGCCTGGACACACCAAGTCATCGCGCAACGCTAGCCGACTATCCAAACATCACACCTCGTGCCATGCCTGTCGCGGCCACGACCATCAAGATAATCAACAGCGCCTCGATATGACTGATGCGCGCAAAGAGACGGACCCGCCCGACCTCAATCTGCGAACCTCGACTCAAAGCGATCCGCCACTTGATCAAGGCCACCATCGGTACAATCTCAAGCAGCAGGATGATGACGAATAAAGTCATTTTCAGATGGAACAGCGGTTGGTGCAGGTAATAGTCCGCCCCCTTTTCGTACCCGCCAAAGGCACGGATCCCGCCGGTAACCAGAAGAATCAATGCAGAGATTCCCCAAAAGTTATCTGCCAGCAAAACACTTCGAGCCCCCGCGCCCTCCGCCCCCACCCGACGAAAAGCCATGCCACGCGTCAGAACACCCCAGAGCGCCAGGGCATAAGCCAACAGATGGACCGCGGCGAGAAACCAGTGAACCAGCATCGAATTACCCCCCCATTCAAGACGATAAATAATCGGCCTGTCAGTAGTAGTCCAAAACGCCTCGCTTCGCTCACAAGCGCCTCGGAGCCCCTCAAGGAAAGCCCGCTATTTATAAACCGGGAACACGTTAATATCGGCGAGAATGCACACACTCAATCCAGGGATAACGGAGCATGAGCTCATCACGGATGAATACCTCAGGAACAATTACACTGGTTCTCCTCCCGGGGATGGATGGCACAGGCGAACTGTTCGAACCTTTACTCTCGGCACTGGAAGGGCAATTCAACACGCTCGTCGTGAGTTATCCCAACGACCAGCCCTTGAGTTATGCCGAACTGCAGTCAATAGTGCTCAAGGCATTGCCAACCGACAGCCCTTTTATATTGCTTGGCGAATCGTTCTCGGGACCGATTGCCATTTCACTGGCAGCGCTGCAACCCTCTCAACTCAAAGGGCTTGTATTGTGCAGCACGTTTGTACGTAACCCGCGACCGCGACTACGTGGCTTGAGTTTTCTGCTGGATATCCTGCCACTGCACCCTGTGCCTATCGGCTTGATCAGCACACTATTACTGGGGCATTTTTCCACCCCTGCGCTACGCCGTTCATTGCATCGGGCAATATCGCTGGTCACACCTTCGGTGATGCGTGCACGGTTACGCGCCGTTCTGACTGTCGACGTGGCAAAAGAGCTCGCGTGTGTCAGCGTTCCAACCCTTTACTTGCGCGCAACTCATGATCGACTGGTACTTGCGACAGCCTCTGCGCTGATCTCGCAGCTCAAACCGGATATACGGATAACCGACCTGGTCGCTCCACATTGCGCACTTCAGGCAGCGCCTCATAACGCCACAAAAAGCATCAAAGCGTTCGTGAGCAGCCTGTGAGACTTCGACCCCGACAGAAACTCGACGCGCGTTGCCTATGCTCGCGGCCAACGCCTCGATACTGCATTTTTTATTTCTGCGTTTCGTCGCCATTCAGTTGATTGGGCATGAGCCGCAGAGCACACTTGTGGCAGTTGAAGGATCAACGCCCCTATCGATCAAAAGCCCGCCCACCTGCGGGTTTTTTTTCGCCTGCGCGATGGTCGTTACCGACGCATGTGAAGAGCCCAGCACGATGGCTGGGCTCAGTTTATTGCCGGTGTTCCATCATCTTGTCAGCGAGAATCCTGGCCCTGTCGACCAATAGACTCTGCCACTCATCGTGACTCGACTTCGAGCCCCCTATCGTCGGCGCCGTGAGATTGCTTTCGGCTATCAGCGCAGCACAAAAATACTGATCCCAAACGACTCTTTCTCCAGCCGTACGTCTGTTCATTTGGTCGGAGTTCATATGCGGCTCCTTTTGATGAGGTAGCCCTGCTATTTTACGCCCGAACCACGCACATGCCGCACTTGAGTTGGCAGTTGGCGCGCGCCGCCCCAACAACCGTAGGTCGATCCCGACAGGCTGTCATTCCGAGTATCGGCAATCGGCCAAAAACATTCGGACTCAGACAGGAGCAGTGCCAGAAAGACCACCCTCAATTTGATTTTTGAATGCGCCCAAGGCCGAAACGATTTGCTGACTGATCTGCGGGCTCGCTGCGATGTCTGCCTCATCCATTCCTTTAGCCAGCAAGTCGACTGTTATCGAGGCGGGCTCGACAATAATCGCGGACATCGTTTCCAGCACTAACTTGAGTGCCGCCTGGGCGTGACTCGCTCGTGGAGATGCATTGAAAAGTGCTACCGGCTTGCCGGGAAAGTCCTGACTGGCCACGAGCCAATCCAGTGCATTCTTGAACGACCCCGGAATTCCACGAGCGTACTCAGGGCACGAAATCAGAATGCCGTCTGCCTCGGCAATAATCCCACGCAACTCTGCGACGATCTGCGGCGGATCGTCAGCCAGATCCGGATCAAAGTGAGGTAATTGACCCACCTCCAGGTAGTGCCTGATCGACATCCCTTCAGGGCTGAGCCTCTCGGCAGCACGCAGTAGCGCGGAGTTTGAAGAGGCTGCGCGAAGGCTTCCTGAGATTGCAAGCAGTTGCACCATGTGTATACGCTCCATGACTTGGTGGACGGATGAATTGTCGCATACGCAGGCCAAAGCCATCTTTAGCGCAAGAGCAATCCCGATCGGCAGGCGTACTCGATTGCCTCGCGGTCAGGCAGCCCGTTGTCATGGCAGATCTCGGGGGTAGAATTAATTGTGGACTGCCGGCATCAGTGAAACCGATGCATTTCGAGGGCAATACCATGCAAACGACTGAAGACGCGATCATTGCAGCAGCACGACTGCGCGCTGCAAGCCGGGGAGATAACGAAGCCCTGGCTGCAGCTTCAGCACTCGAAGTCGTGGAAACCCTGAAAAAGTCCTTAACAGGAGATAAGTACCAAGAGGCTCTCGAAAGACTGTATCTCGAGTACACAGCCTCCTGAGCGTTGTAACCCACTTACCGGCCGCGCATTTCTGGATTGACCGTTGGCATACACTCGAGAGTAGCCAGATCAATCAGCGTGAAATGGCCGCCCATCCAGCCGCCAGTGTCGATGTGATAGACATTGCCCAGCACCGCAGGCTGAAGGACCACCGTGTGACCGACGATCACGGCCCTGATGCCACTGACGCCAGTAGCGTTTTCGCTGGTAATGCGAGAACGCGACCACTGGCAGATCGTCTGAACACTACGCTGCATCGCGCCTTGCTCCCGCTCAAGGGCGCCAAGCATTTGCGCCCAATCATCGAACGGGCAATCGGCATGCACTATCCCTACCGGCCCCATAGGCGTCATTACTTCGATTGCGATAGGCAGCTCGGCGAACAGATCGGCATAGAAGGCCTGCTCCGTGCTGGACAGACCGTACAGCCAGGCACCGCCGTTGATCATGTGCAGGTAACTGGCCTGGCCTTTATGGCTGAGCCGATGAGCATCGACCGCCATTTGCTCATGATTGCCCTGCACGGCAAAGAACCACGGCTTGGCCAGCCACACATCAACGTCGGTAGATTCGGGGCCACGGTCGACCATATCGCCAACACTGAACAGGCGATCAGTTGCGGGGTTGAAGCCGGCGGCATCAAGTGCTGCCTGAAGCCTGGTGAAATGGCCGTGAATATCACCCACGGCAAAGTCGTGGCCCGCGGTGTTGATTGTGAAACGCCGAACCTGGGTCATGCTGCCACCCCCGGTATCATCTTGAGGCTCTGTTCAATCCAGTGTATTCGCCTCGCCTGCGACTCTTATGCTACCCCCTCGAAGGCTTCGAACTCAGCTATTTGCGAAGGCAAATGCTGACCCGAAGGTGTAGCGCAGGGGGGGGCCTGTCCATGGGCTACCTAATACTTGAAATACCGGCGCGTTGTAGGTATTGGTCGAGATCAACTCAACGCAAGGAGCGAGACAGTGATCAAAATTCGAGAGGCGACCATTGAAGATATCCACGCACTTCGTGATATCGGCATAGAGACGTATCGGGACCACTTCTCCGACATCTGGAGCCCCTCAGGCATGCAGCATTTCTTGAGTGAAGACTTTTCAGTCCTAGCGCTTCAGGAATCGATAAGGGCACCCACACATCACTGTTGGCTCATAGCCCTCGATGAAGACGACAGAGCGGTAGGGTTCTCAAAGGTTAACTGGTCGAAGCCAATGCCGATTACCGGCAAGGCCGGTGCGGAGCTCCAAAAAATTTACTTCCTCAAGACCCAGGCAGGCAAAGGCTACGGGAAACAGCTTCTGCAATTCATCCGCCAACTTGCCAAAGATCGTAAAGAGCATTTCATTTGGCTCGACGTACTAAAAACCAACGCCAGCGCGAGGCGCTTCTACGAGGGCTTCGGCTTCGAAGTACTAGGCGAGATCCCATTTAGCACCGACAAGACCGAGATCGGAATGGTTGTGATGTGCTGCGACATTTCCCGATAGGCGCATTCGATCGCCTCCCAGTCGGGTTGCTTGGTTGTCATAGCATTACTCTGGTACTTGAAATACTGGCGCAGATAACA
The DNA here is from genome assembly GCF_007713465.1 of Pseudomonas sp. H3(2019). Classification (GTDB taxonomy): domain Bacteria; phylum Pseudomonadota; class Gammaproteobacteria; order Pseudomonadales; family Pseudomonadaceae; genus Aquipseudomonas. Next base: position 64,908 of record NZ_VMSG01000031.1, read on the forward strand.
CAGGCGGCATCGTACAGCGCGCAGGCTGGCGGGATTACAAATTAAACCATTTAAAGGCTGGCAGACAGCTCACATCATCTCGCTGTGCGCCTGCCCATGCAGCAGGGCCACAGGGGATGGATTGCTAATTAGTCGTGCGTTATTGCCACATGAAATCTTCACGGAAAAATTCATTCAGTGCTCCCACTGTGACAAGGTCGTAAGTCTTGGTGATTAGCACAGCTCGCCACACACTTTGCCTATTCGCGAAACGTGTCGCGACTTAACGCGCCACTTCAAATACATTCCCACGCCCAGCCCAGGTATGGTCAGATCCTCGGAATCGACCAGTGCCAGTTAAAAACTGTTACCTATGTGCTTGAACCGTTTTGTTACCTATGTGGGTGAGTCATACCTCTGCTAACTCATGCCTGATCAGTTGAGTTTTCCAGCACTGGATACGCAGCCAAGCGCAAGTAAACCCTTCAATCGAGATTTACCTTGATGCATCGTGGTAAACCTCTCACATCAAATACCAATTGCTGAGGAAGCCTCATTGCACGATTCTAAGTATCTAGAAGATCTCCGCTCCCGCTTCAGTTCTGGAGAGGAGCTGAAATATGCCTTTTTCTGGGGACACCAGCGAAGCAAGAGTGGAATTACATCTTCGTGCTTTAGCCAGTGGTTCAACGCCGAATTCATTGTCGAGGGGCAACGCTACCCAACTGCCGAACATTTCATGATGGCAGAGAAGGCAGCCTTGTTCGGCGATCAAGAAATTCGTGCTCAAGTGCTTCAAGCTCCAACCCCCAACGCAGCCAAAGCTCTTGGCCGTAACGTGCGCGGATTCAACGATCACGATTGGCTGCAACACAGATATGCAATTGTCGTCCGGGCCAACCAAGCCAAGTTCTCCCAAAACCCGGAGTTGAACGCTTTCCTCAAGGAGACCGGTTCTCGCATCATAGTTGAGGCAAGTCCGGTTGATAGCATCTGGGGCATCGGGCTCGCCCAGGACGACGAAAACGCGAGCAACCCCAACCTGTGGCGAGGCCTGAATCTGCTGGGGTTCGCGCTTATGCAGGTCCGCGACGAAACCTAATTTGCCCGTTAATGGGGCCTCGAAGTGTTCCGCATTTTCGTTCTCTCCGCTGCACACAAGGCGCGGAGCAAGACCCACGGTCTACTCCACCCTTCCAGGATCTATCAAGCCGCAATATGAAGCCCGCCATGTGCGGGCTTTTTTGAGCCTCAGGATTCGCTGGGAGGTCAGCCCTGGCCACACCTGTGGGGCGAGAGAAAGTCAGGTGAACAAAATCGCGCTGCCACTACTGGCGACCGGCGACAGACAGGCACGAAAGCCTGCCCACGATGGGATACCCCATACGGCTGTCGAAGTGTTGACCGAACTGGCAAATGACGCGGTAAGCGGCGCGAGACAGATTAAAAAAATAGCGCTCCGAGACCTGCGTCAAACCATCCAATTGGCAAGGTCGTTTATCGCGACATCAGCACTGGAGCCGGACAGCGTAAACTGCAACTTATAGAGATTTGCAAGCGCCCGCCAAGATGCCAGCGGCGCATGTTGGTCAGTACCAGCAAAAAGGTAGTGAAGCCGTATCGGCCACGAAAGTGAATGGTAAGTCGATGAGTACAAACGGACCGACGAACTGCGCGAACACGTATTCACCCTTGACACCGTCATAGCAATCATACGGAGGGTTCGTAACGGCCCCAAGCCAGGCGCAGCCACTCAGTTGTGACATGGCAAAAATCAAGATGAGCTTGCGTAGCACGTAATTTCCTTATTACTTTTCCGTCGTGTTTCCCATCGACGCTATCGCGAAGCAACAAAAAAGGGCTCACCTTTCGGTGAGCCCTTCTAGACCGCCCAGCAGAGCGGATTTTGTTTGGTAGGCGCGATTGGACTCGAACCAACGACCCCCACCATGTCAAGGTGGTGCTCTAACCAACTGAGCTACGTGCCTGCTGTGAGGCGGCATTCTACGGAATTCCGTAGGGGTGTCAACACCTTTTTTTCACCTAACCCTATGAATATGCAAAATATTTAATTTTGGTAGGGCAAAGAAGATATTCCGGGTAGCTGGCAGTCGATTTTTAACTCAGGTAGGATCGGAGCACTCGTAAAATATATTAAACAGAGGCTGCAGGATGGCGAACACCCCCTACCCGGAATCCTATTACGCGGCGTCGGCCAACGCCGCCCCGGCGCGCCCATCGTTACAGGATGATGTAGAGACTGATGTCTGCGTCATTGGAGCGGGCTATACCGGCCTGTCCAGCGCATTGTTTCTGCTGGAGAGCGGGTTTCGGGTGACGGTCCTGGAGGCAGCCAAAGTCGGCTTCGGCGCCTCGGGTCGCAACGGTGGCCAGATCGTTAACAGCTACAGCCGCGATATCGATGTGATCGAACGCAGCGTCGGTCCCAAGCAAGCGCAATTGCTCGGTCAAATGGCCTTCGAAGGCGGCAGGATCATTCGCGACCGCGTGGCCAGATACCAGATCCAGTGCGACCTGAAAGACGGCGGCGTGTTTGCAGCGATCACCAGCAAGCAGATGGGCCATCTGGAATCGCAGAAGCGCCTGTGGGAGCGCTACGGCCACACTCAGCTGGAACTCCTGGACAAGCGCCGCATTCGCGAGGTCGTCGCCTGCGACCAATACGTGGGCGGCATGCTCGACATGAGCGGCGGCCACATCCACCCGCTTAACCTCGCCCTGGGCGAAGCTGCGGCCGTCGAGTCGCTGGGCGGGACCATTTACGAGCAGTCACCCGCCATACGCATCGAGCGTGGCGCCAATCCGGCGGTGCATACGCCTCAAGGCAAGGTCAGGGCCAAATTCATCATCGTCGCCGGCAACGCCTACCTGGGCAATCTGGTTCCAGAGCTGGCCGCCAAATCAATGCCGTGCGGCACCCAGGTGATCACCACCGAACCCTTGGGCGATGAGCTGGCGAAGAGTCTGTTGCCACAGGATTACTGCGTCGAGGACTGTAACTACTTGCTCGACTACTACCGCCTTTCTGGCGACAAGCGCCTGATCTTTGGTGGCGGCGTGGTGTACGGCGCTCGGGATCCGGCGAACATCGAAGCGATCATTCGACCGAAGATGCTCAAGGCCTTCCCGCAGCTCAAGGATGTGAAGATCGATTACGCCTGGACCGGCAACTTCCTGCTGACCTTGTCGCGTTTGCCGCAGGTCGGACGCCTGGGCGACAACATCTATTACTCCCAGGGCTGTAGCGGCCATGGCGTAACTTACACGCACCTGGCAGGCAAAGTCCTGGCCGAAGCCTTGCGCGGCCAGGCAGAGCGCTTTGATGCCTTTGCCGACCTGCCGCACTACCCTTTCCCGGGCGGCCAACTGCTGCGTACGCCATTCGCCGCGCTCGGCGCCTGGTATTACGGCCTGCGAGACACGTTCGATTTCTGATTTATCGCGCTCACAAAAAACCGCCTGCACAGGCGGTTTTTTTGGCAGAGGAGAACGTGAGCGTCACTTTGAAATAGCGAAAATCAAATTCCAGAAACAAAAAACCCCGGCCTTTCGACCAGGGTCTTTGCTATCGATTCGAAGTAGCCAGCGGCTTTCTTCGTAGCTTCAAGGCGTTCAGTAGGCCTTGAGGCAGATATGGCGCAGCGGACGGGACTCGAACCCGCGACCCCCGGCGTGACAGGCCGGTA
>NZ_VMSG01000032.1 GCF_007713465.1 Pseudomonas sp. H3(2019)
CCCGCATGCCGGGTGGTGTGGCAGGGGAACGGCAAGGCCGTCCCCTATGCCGATCTAGAGTCCCGGTCGGTCAACCCGCGTACAGTTGCCACCTTAATTCGTTTGACCGCGGACGGTGGCAGCTCCATATCTCTAGGGGCGTCACCATGCACAAAGTCACCCCCAATCCCCCTGAAACCCCAAGCGCTTCCCCTTACGCCTTCACCAACTCCAAAAAACTTCACGACGCTGCCGAGTGGGCGCTGGATCATTACGATCAGCCGGAGGCGCCTTAGTACCACGTTGTAGCGAGGCGGCTTGCCCCGTCGACCGGTCGGCGTTGGCTCGCGGCCGGTCGGCGCGGTTGCCGGCGTTGCGCCGCGGTGCTTATTTTACGGCGTAAAACTTGCGGACATACCGGGTGCTTTGCCAGGCGCACGGTGCGCCTTGCGGTACGAACACGGTGTCGCCGGTGTTGACCGTCAGGCTCGTACCATCGGCGGCCCGCAGGGTGACGCTGCCTTCGATCAGGTGCATCAGCTCGTTGAGTTTATGCGGCCGGCCATGGCGCTCGTAGGGTGTCGAATCCCAGACGCCGACGCGCAGGTCGGTGGTGCTGTCTTCGAAGGCATTGCGTGAGCGGCATTGCGGGGTGGGGCCGATCAGTATTTGCGGTTCCGGCGCGGCCGAAGGGGAGAGCAGCGCCAACCGGTCCAGCGCTGTCAGCCCTGGTGTCGGTTCAGCGCTGGGGTTGATCACGGCACAGAATGCCCAGCACGTATTGGCTTGCGCCTCGATTCGCAGCGTGGTCCCACGACCGATCACCGCGCTGGCACCGATCCCCAGTTCCAGTGTCTGGCCATGGGATTTCAACACGACGTGGCCGGCGTGGACCACGATCACTTCGGTGTGTGGGAAATCATCGATTTCGAGCGATTCGTTTGTGTTCACGGTCCCGGCGCAGATGCCATCGGGCCCGGTGTAGGCGACCTGACGATGTTCCTTGAAGGGATCGGCAGCGCTCAAGGACGTTGCGTTGAAAGACCCGGCGACACGGCTGCCGTCGGCGCGAGCCAACAGCAGAACGGTAGGTTGAGGCATGTGGGTGACGCTCCATGCAAATGGGGTGTGGAGGGTGTTGGGTAGCGGCGGCTGCTTTGCGCGCGGATATCAGCCAATGGCTTGGGTGACGAGTGCGAACTGTCGGACGCCGTTGACCGCTTGTGGCGGTGTGCCCCGTGCCATTTGCGCCACGGTATCGACCTGCTTGAGGCCGACCGAGTCCAGCCATTCGCTCAAGCCACTGTCCGCCGGAATGTCGATGCGCACGAAGGCATCCGGTACGTGGGCCAGCAATACGGCGATCAGGTGTTTGGCCTGTTCGATGTTTTCGGCGACCACCGGGCCAAGGCCGCGACCACGGCCATAAGGGCGCAGCAGGGCGAAGGCGCGCACCTGGCCAGCGCGCTCGATGACAGCCGAATGCTCGACCACATCGAACAGCTCGTTGAACACCGTTTGCCGGTCCAGCCCGGTGCCGGCATTGGCCAGTTCCAGCACGCGGGCCTTATCGGCATCACGCAGCGGGCGACAGGTTTCACCGTCGGCCAGCGGCACAGGTGCAACGGCTTGCGCCGGGCCCTGGTGTTGCTGAATCCGCCCGAACTCGACAAAGCCCTGACTCGCGTAAAGCGGTGCACCGGCAAGGGTCGCGTTGAGTACCGGGGTGCGTGACTGGCACGCATCAAGTGCCTGTTCCATCAGCTTGCGGCCGATGCCCTTGCCTTGATAGTCGTCGCTGACGATCACCAGGCCGATGGTGGCGAAGTCGCCTTGGGGGCAGGCGAACGCCGTGCCGATCAGACGCTCGCCATCGAGAGCCACAATGCCGTCGCTGATGCGCAATACCATGGCCCAGTCGTCCAGGCGATGGGGCCACTGCAATTGCACGGACAAGGCATGGGCCGAGGGCAGGTCGGCGGTCGTCATCGGGCGATAGACATAAGCAGAAGAATGCGGGGCGGACATGGCGAGTCTCCTTTGGACTGTGTGCGCGATCAACCGGCTGTGCGGCGCGATGGTGCCTGTATCCCATCTGCGTGAAGGCCTGACAAGAGGGGCTGGAACATTCGGCAGATTCCGCACGCCCGAAGCCACAAGACCACACTTACTACTTATTTGCACGGCAAGGTCGGCAGCAAATGCTTGGGCGTTTTTTCTACGATGGAGGCCTGAGTTCACGACTCGCCGTCCCTTTTCTGGAGTGCTCCATGGATAGCTTCGATCCTCGCCTTATCGCTGTGCGCAGCGCTCATTTCATTGCCGGCCAATACCGCGATGCTCAACCGGGACTTGAGGTGGTGCGGCCGTCGGATGGCCAGGTCTATGCCCAGTTGCCGGTCGCCGATGCCGACCTGGTGGATGAAGCGGTCAACGATGCCTGGCAGGCGTTTAATCGCAGCGATTGGGCCAGCCGCCCACCTCGGGAGCGGGCGCGGGTCATGCGCCGCTGGGCCGATCTGATCGAAGCTGACGCCGCCGTCCTGGCGCCGTTGGAAGCGGTGGGCTCGACCCGTCCCCATAAAGATGTGATTGCCTGGGATATTCCCTACGTTGCCGAGGGCATTCGTTTCTTTGCCGAACTGGCGGACAAGCACGGCGGTCATGTGGCCGCCACCCAGACCGATCGACTGGGCATGCAGATCGCCGAACCCTACGGTGTGATCGCCGCCATCGCGCCGTGGAATTTCCCGCTGAGCATGGCTTCCTGGAAAGTCGCGCCGGCACTGGCCGCAGGCAATGCCGTGGTGCTCAAGCCTTCAGAGCTGACGCCGTTCTCCAGTCTGCGCTTTGCCGAGCTGGCGTTGCAGGCGGGTATGCCGGCGGGGATCTTCAACGTGATCCAGGGCGATGGCCGCGTTACGGGCGATGCCTTGTGCCGTCATCCGCGGGTGGGCAAGGTGACCTTTACCGGTTCCACCGCGACCGGTTCGAGCATCATGTCCACCTGTGCGCTGGTCGGTCCGAAACCGGTCACCCTGGAACTCGGCGGCAAGAGCCCGCAGCTGGTCTTCGCCGATGTGCCGGATATCGCCAAAACCGCCCGTACGGTGGCCATGGCCATCACCGGTAATGCCGGGCAGGTGTGCGTGTCCGGGTCTCGGCTGTTGATCCAGCGCTCGATCATGGAACCGTTTATCGCGCACTTGCAGGCGTATTTCGAGGAACTGCGCCCCGGCCCGACCTGGTCGTCCGAGAGCACGCTGTCGCCGATCATTTCCCGGCTGCAGGCCAGCCGCATCGATGGCATCGTCCAGCGCTCGCGTCAGGCCGGCGCCGAAGTGCTGACCGGTGGCGGGCTGTTCGAAGGTCTCGGTGGCGCCTATTACCAGCCGACCTTGCTGACCGGTCTGGACCACCAGAACCCGGCGATCTGCGAAGAAATCTTCGGCCCGGTGCTGACGGTGCAGGCGTTCGATGATGAAGAACAGGCGCTGAGCCTGGCGGCGCATGCGACTTACGGTCTGGCGGCGGGTGTGCATACAGCCGACATCAACCGCGCGTTACGCCTGGTTCGGCGCCTGGAAGCGGGGACCGTGTGGGTCAATCGTTACGGACGCAGTAACGACTACATCCTGCCGACCGGTGGCTACAAGCGCTCCGGCATCGGCAAGGACCTGGGGCGCGAAGCGTTCGAAGCCAATTTGCGCTTCAAGAGTGTGCTGATCGATATCGTGCAGTAACGCGCGAACCCCTGTGGGAGCGAGCTTGCTCGCGATGAGGCCAGTCCACTCAACATCAATGTCGCCTGTCAGACCGCTATCGCGAGCAGGCTCGCTCCCACAGGTTCTCGATAACCTCCGGATCTTCAACACGCTTTAATCCGCATCCAAACGGGCGCTTCCTCAGGGACGCGCCCGTTTTCGTTCTGTCCGGCGCAGGTTCTGCGGTGAATCCGTTTGCGCGTGAGCCTTGCGGCGTTATAAAGGTCCATAAGGGCGCATGAATACGGGGTTTGCCCAAGGCTGGCGCGACCCGCAAAGTCTGCTGAGGGGGGGCGCTAAAACGGTGGTTTGTATCGAGCAGAGGTCGCTTTTAACGCCATCTGCTGATTTCACGGTGGTGTAATGACAGTGTGCTGCAGCGTTGCATCACGGCTCCCGGAACGGAGCGAATGCTTGTCACGCCATGACCTCAACGAACTTCAGGACCGCACTCAATGAGCTTTCTTCGCCCCAAATTCATTACGTTCGACTGCTACGGTACGCTGACCAATTTCCACATGGGTACGATGACTCGCGAACTGTTCGCCGATCGCGTGGTGCCCGAGCAGATGGAGCAGTTCGTCAAGGACTTCTCGGCCTATCGCCTGGACCAGGTCATGGGTGACTGGATGCCGTATGACGAAATCCTCAAGACCGCGCTGGCGCGGACCTGCAAACGTTGGTGCATTGAATACCGTGACGAAGGTCAGCTGTATTACGACGCCGTACCGACCTGGGGCCCGCACCCGGACGTACCGGCCGGCCTGTCGAAAATCGCCGACAAAATCCCGCTGGTGATTTTCTCCAACGCCAGCAACAGTCAGATCATGTCCAACGTCGATAAGCTTGGCGCACCGTTTCACAAGGTTTTTACCGCAGAGCAGGCACAAGCCTACAAACCGCGCCTGGCCGCGTTCGAGTACATGCTCGACAACCTCAATTGCGGCCCGGAAGACATCTTGCATGTGTCGTCGAGCTTCCGTTACGACCTGATGCCGGCCCACGACATGAAGATCAAGAACAAGGCCTTCGTCGCCCGTGGTCACGAAGTCCCGGCCAACGCTTTCTACGAGTACCGGCAGATCACCGACATCGGTGGGCTGGCGGCGCTGGTTGGTCTCTGAGTCGTAACGGCACTCTTCGCGGCAGCACAAGGGGATAGACATGGGCAGTGAATCCTACTGGCTCGACACTGCACCGGCGTTCACCGGTGCTCAGCCTGGCGCATTGCCCGGGCAGGTCGACGTGGCCATTGTCGGGGGTGGTTTCACCGGCCTGGCGGCGGCTCGGGCGCTGGCCTTGAAGGGCGCCAGTGTGGTGGTGCTGGAAGCCGGCGGGGTGATCGGCGAAGCCTCGGGTCGCAACGGCGGTCAGTGCAATACCGGCGTGGCCCAGGATTACGCCGGCCTGAGCGCCAGCCTCGGTGCCGACAAGGCGCGGGCCTATTACAAGGCTTACGAGAGCGCCGTGCACAGCGTGGTTTCGCTGGTGGAGCAGGAGCAGATTGCCTGCGACCTCAAGCGTAACGGCAAGCTCAAGCTGGCCGCCAAGCCGATGCACTACGAGGGCCTGGCGCGGACCTGCGAATTGATTCGCCGGGAGGTCGATGCCGAGGTCGAGTTGCTGACCGCCGAACAGATCCGCGCTGAAGTCGACTCGGCCCAGTTCCACGGAGGATTGCTGCAGCGCAACGGAGTGCAGATGCATGTCGGGCGCTTCGGCGTCGGTCTGGCCGAGGCGGCGGCACGGCACGGTGCGTTGATCTATCAAGACACGCCGGTGACGGACTGGAAAGCCCAGGCTGGCGGCTATCAGGTCAACACCGCCAAGGGTTCGCTGCACGCCGGGCAAGTGCTGCTGGCGACCGGCGCCTGTCAGCACGGCGGGTTGGGCTGGTACCGGCGGCGGATCGTGCCGGTGGGCAGTTTCGTGATCGCCACCGAGGTCCTTCCCCAAAGCCTGATCGACCAGTTGTTGCCCGGTCGGCGAGCTTATGTCACCAGCCGCATGATTGGTAACTACTTTCGCCTGACCCCGGACAACCGCCTGTTGTTTGGCGGCCGTGCGCGGTTTGCCATGTCCGACAGCGTCTCCGACGCCAAGAGCGGCAAAGTGCTGCGGGCGGCGATGGTGCAGATGTTCCCGCAGTTGGCCAACGTGAAGATCGATTACTGCTGGGGCGGGCTGGTGGACATGACCTCCGACCGGTTGCCCCGTGCCGGCCAGCACGGTGGGGTTTATCACTCCATGGGCTACAGCGGCCACGGGGTGCAGATGTCGGTGCACATGGGCCAAGTGATGGCCGAGGTGATGGCCGGCAAGGTCGAGGCCAACCCCTGGCGCGAACTCGACTGGCCGGCGATTCCCGGGCATTTCGGCAAACCGTGGTTCCTGCCGTTGGTGGGCGCTTATTACCGGTTCCAGGACTATTTGCATTGAGTTGAAGTTGTGGCTTTACCGTCGTTTGTGTTTCAAGACGCTCCGGACAACCGCGAGCATGAGCCTTCTCTTTATTGACAGGTACAGCTTAAATGAATGATGACAAGATCGACTCCAACCTGATCTCCGGCCAGGAAAGCCTGCGGGTATTCGAAGGCCTCAATCGCGGCATGTCGCGCCGTAACGCGTTGCAATTGCTTGGTGTCGCCGGGGTGGCTGCAGCGGGCGCCGGCAGCCTGTTCGGCGCCGCCGGCAAACTGTTTGCCGACGAAGCTGCGAGCCCTGGCAAAGGCAAACCGGGCGGGCGGATTCGCGTCGCCGGCATGTCCAGCTCCACCGCCGACACCCTGGACCCGGCCAAAGGTGCGCTGTCCACCGACTACGTGCGCCACTATATGTTCTACAACGGCCTGACCCGTTTCGACAGCCATCTGGTGCCGCAACTGGAACTGGCCGAGCGCATCGACAACACCGATGCCACGCTGTGGACCATTACCTTGCGCAAGGACGTGACCTTCCACAACGGCAAAACCCTGAGCGCCGCCGACGTGGTGTTCTCGCTGTCGCGGCACAAGGATCCGCTGACCGGCTCCAAGGTCATGCCGCTGATGGAGCAGTTCGCCGAAATCAAGGCCACCGGCCCCAATGAAGTGCAGATCCGCCTGAGTGCGCCGAACGCCGAACTGCCGTCGATCCTCGCGGTGTCGCACCTGCTGATCGTTCCCGAAGGCACCACCGACTTCAATCAGGGCATCGGTACCGGGCCGTTCAAGGTCAAGGAATTCAAACCGGGCGTGCGTTCGATTGCTGCGCGCAATACCGGCTACTGGAAACCGGGCCTGCCTTACCTGGACGAGATCGAGTTCATCGCCATTGCCGACGAGCCATCGCGGGTCAACGCGCTGTTGTCAGGCGACGTGCACATGATCAACGAGGTCAACCCGCGCTCCACCACGCGAATCAAGGCCAGCGCCGGTCACCGCGTCGTCGATGCGCCGTCGGGCAACTACACGGACTTGATCATCCGTCAGGATCAGATGCCCGGCAAAAGCGCCGAATTCACCCAGGCCATGAAGCACCTGATGGACCGCGAGCAAATCAAATCCGCGGTGTTCCGTGGCTTTGCGGTGGTCGGTAACGACCATCCGATTGCCCCCGGCTCGCGCTACTACAACGCTGACCTGCCGCAGACCGTCTACGACCCGGAAAAAGCCAGGTTCCTGCTGAAGAAAGCCGGCATGGACAGCCTCAGCATGCCGCTGGTGGCGTCACCTGCCGCGACCGGTTCGGTGGACATCGCCGTGCTGCTGCAGCAGTCGGCGAAACAGGCCGGGCTCAAGCTCGACGTCAACCGCCTGCCCAGCGATGGCTACTGGTCCAATCACTGGATGAAGCATCCGCTGAGCTTCGGCAACATCAACCCGCGGCCGAACGCCGACGTGATGTTTTCGCAGTTCTTCCAGTCGAGTGCGCCGTGGAACGAATCCGGCTGGAAGAACGACCAGTTCGACCAGTTGCTGATGCTCGCCCGGGCTGAAACCGACGACGCCAAGCGCAGCAAGATGTATGCGGACATGCAGACCCTGGCGCATGACCACTGCGGTATCGGCATCCCGGTGTTCATCAGCAACATCGATGCTGTCGACCAGCGCGTCAAAGGCTACGGCAGCAACCCGTTGGGCGGCTTCATGGGCTACATGTTCGCCGAGCAGGTCTGGCTGGATGCTTGATGCGCCGATGAGGTTTGTGCCGTAGCAACATTGCAGGAGAACAGGGCGATGAATAGCAACACACTGTGGTTGATCGGCCGGCGTATGGGCGCCGCGATCGTGACCTTGTTGATCGTCTCCATGGTGGTTTTCGCCATCACGGCGGTACTGCCGGGGGACGCGGCACAACAGGCCCTCGGGCAGTTCGCCACGCCGGAACAGGTGGCGGCACTGCGGCTGAAACTGGGGCTGGATCAGCCCGGTGTGTTGCGTTACCTGCACTGGTTGACGAGCCTGCTCAGCGGCGACATGGGCCTGTCGGTCTCCAACGCCATGCCGGTCAGCGACCTGATGGCCGGTCGAGTGCCCAACACCTTGATGCTGGCGGCCGCTACGGCGCTGGTGTCAGTGCCGGTGGCGCTGATTCTGGGGATCGGTTCGGCCATGGGCCGGGGCGGGCGCATCGACAGCTTCCTCAGCTTTGTCACCCTGGCGATGGTCGCCGTACCGGAGTTTCTGGTGGCGACCCTGGCGGTGCTGATTTTCGCGGTGAACCTGGGCTGGTTGTCGGCGCTGTCCTATGCCAGCGACATCACTTCACCGCTGCAATTTCTGCGCACCTACGCCTTGCCGGTGATGACGCTCTGCTGTGTGATCGTCGCGCAAATGGCGCGCATGACCCGGGCGGCGGTGATCGATCAGCTCGACAGTCCTTATGTGGAAATGGCCCGGCTCAAAGGCGTGAGCCCGGTGCGGATCGTCCTGCGCCATGCCTTGCCCAATGCCATCGGGCCGATTGCCAATGCCATCGCCTTGAGTCTGTCCTACCTGCTGGGCGGGGTGGTGATCGTCGAGACGATCTTCAACTACCCCGGCATCGCCAGCCTGATGGTCGATGCGGTGACCAACCGTGACATGGCGCTGGTCCAGGCCTGCACCATGCTGTTTTGTACGGCGTACCTGGGGTTGGTGCTGATTGCCGACCTGTGCGCGATTCTTTCCAATCCAAGGCTGAGAAACCAATGAACAAGCTCATTGTGAAATCGATGCCTGTGACCCCCGACCTGTCGGTTGGCAAGGTGTCAAACGGGCCGTCCTGGCTGGGTCTGGTCGGGGCTGCGATGTGTTTTATCTGGTTGCTGGTGGCGGTCTTCGGCCCGTGGCTGGCACCGCACCCGGTCGGTGAAGTGGTCTCCGACAATGTCTTCGACAGCCTGAGTGCCGCGTACCCCTTTGGCACCGATTACCTGGGCCGCGACATGCTCAGCCGAATCCTCGTCGGTGCCCGTTTCACGGTCGGCCTGGCGTTGGTTGCCGCCGTGCTGGCCAGCGGTCTGGGCACCAGTTGCGCACTGTTGTCGGTGGTTTCGCCGAAATGGCTGGATGAAATCATCAGCCGCTTGATGGACGCGTTCATCTCGATTCCGAGCAAGATGCTGGCGTTGATCATGGTTTCGGCTTTCGGCTCGTCAGTCACCTTGCTGATCTGCACGGCGGTGCTGAGTTACACCCCGGGCGCCTTCCGCGTTGCCCGCAGCATGGCAGTGAACATCGAAGCGCTGGAGTATGTGCAAGTGGCGCGTACCCGTGGCGAACGCCGTTTGTACGTCGCTTGCATGGAAATCCTGCCGAACATGCTCAACCCGGTGTTGACCGATCTGGGCCTGCGTTTCGGTTACATCGTGCTGTTGCTCAGTGGCATGAGCTTCCTGGGACTGGGTGTGCAACCGCCGGATGCAGACCTGGGATCCCTGGTGCGGGAAAACATCGGTGGTCTGAATCAGGGCGCGCCGGCCATCGTGATTCCGGCCCTGGCCATCGGCACCCTGACCATTGGGGTGAATCTGTTCATCGACAGACTTTCGTCCCGGCGTGGTCGACGTTCGGGAGGCCATTGATATGAGTGAATTGATTCGAGTCGAGGACCTGCGCGTGGTTGCCTGCGGCGAGCGCGGCGAAGTAGAAATCGTCAAGGGTGTGAGCTTCTCTCTGGAAAAAGGCGAAGTGCTGGCGCTGATTGGTGAGTCGGGCTCCGGCAAGACCACCATCGCCCTGGCACTGCTCGGTTACGCCCGACGCGGTTGCCGGTTGGCCGGCGGGGTGGTGCAAGTCGGCGAGCACGACATGCTGGCGTTGAGCGAACGCGAACTGCAAGGCCTGCGCGGGAATCGTGTGTCGTATATCGCGCAAAGCGCTGCGGCGGCGTTCAACCCGGCGAAAAAGCTCATCGACCAAGTGGTGGAAGGCGCGTTGATTCATGGCCTGGGCAGCCGGACCGTGCTCGAAGCCAAAGCCATCGAACTGTTCCGCGACCTGGCCCTGCCGGACCCCGAACACATCGGTCAGCGCTACCCGCACCAAGTGTCTGGCGGACAACTGCAACGAGTGATGGCGGCGATGGCGCTGATCAGCGATCCGCTGCTGGTGGTGCTCGACGAGCCGACCACCGCGCTGGACGTGACCACTCAGATTGACGTGTTGCGCGCCTTCAAACGGGTGGTGCGCGAACGTGGGGCGACGGCGGTTTACGTATCCCACGACCTGGCGGTGGTGGCGCAGATGGCCGACCAGATTGTGGTGCTCAACGGCGGCCAGATCTTCGAACAGAGCGCCACCGCGCCGTTGCTCAAAGGCCCGGCCCATGAGTACACCCGCAGCCTGTTGGCGGCAGCACGGCCGGATACGACAATCCGCCCACCCTGTAGTGTGGCCGAAGATCAGCCGCTGCTGACCATCAAAGGTTTGACCGCTGGCTACGGCAACAAGAATACCCAAGGCATGCCGTCGATTCGCGTGCTGGAAGACATCGACCTGACGGTGCGCAGAGGGCAGGCCATCGGCGTGATCGGTGAGTCGGGTTCCGGCAAGTCGACCCTGGCGCGGGTGGTAGCCGGGTTGCTGACGCCGGCATTGGGTGGCCTGACCTTTGATGGTCAGCCATTGGGCGGCAGTCTCTCCGAGCGCACCGATGAACAGTTCCGGCGCATTCAGATGGTGTTCCAGAATGCCGACACTGCGCTCAACCCGATGCACAGCATCAGCACCATTCTGAGTCGACCGCTGAAGATGTATTTCGGCCTCAAGGGCGCCGCCTTGCGCGAGCGTATCGGCGAATTGCTGGACCTGGTGCGCTTGCCTCGGAACCTGGCCGAGCGTCGGCCGAATGAACTCTCTGGCGGGCAAAAGCAACGGGTCAACCTGGCCCGGGCGCTGGCGGCCAAGCCGGACCTGATTCTGTGCGACGAGGTGACCTCGGCGCTGGATACGGTGGTCGGCGCGGCGATTCTTGAACTGCTGCGCGACCTGCGTCAGGAGCTGGGGGTGTCCTATCTGTTCATCAGCCACGACATCTCCACCGTGCGGGCGCTGTGTGACGACATCGTGGTGATGTACAGCGGCTACAAGGTTCAGGAGGGCAGTCGGCAGTCGTTTGCCCAGGCGCCTTTCCATCCTTACACCGACCTGTTGATTCATTCGGTACCGGAATTGCGTCAGGGCTGGCTGGAGAACTGCGGCACCACCTGCGGCACGTTGCCGCCGATCGGTGCGAAGGCCAACGTGCCGGAGTTGTGCACGTTCCTCAATCGTTGCCCGGTGCGGGTCGACGGTCTGTGCAATCGCACTGCGCCGAACCGCCGGACGCTTGTCGGCGGCAGTGAAATCCTCTGCCACCACGACAGTGCCGAGTTGCTGAAAACCCAGCAGGATTTGAACAGCATGATTCAGGGGGTCTATGCATGAAGGGGCGTTTTGTGAGGCTGGCCGAGCAGGGCCGGCCGACTGTCAAATTGAAGGTGGACGGCGCACCCATCGAGGCGTTGCAGGGCGACACGCTGATGGTCGCGTTGCTGACCCAGGGCTCGGCGTTGCGCCAGTCGGAGTTCGATTCGGGCCGCCGCGTCGGTTTTTGCCTGATGGGCGCCTGTCAGGATTGCTGGGTCTGGACCCGCACTGGCGAACGTCTGCGCGCCTGTTCCAACGAAGTCCGTGAAGGGCTGGATATCGTCACTACACAACCGGAGGCGATATGGCCACTGCACGGCTGAGCACTCATCGGGTCGTTATCGTTGGCGCCGGGCCGGCCGGTATTCGCTGCGCCGAAACCTTGCTGGCAGCGGGTTGCAAGCCGATCCTGATCGATGAAAATCGCCGGGATGGCGGGCAGATCTACCGCCGCCAACCGGAGGGCTTTACCCGCGATTATGCCACGCTGTACGGCACCGAGGCCGCCAAGGCCAAAGACTTGCATCAAAGCTTCGACCGCCTGCGCGGGTTGATCGACTACCGCCCGGACACGCTGGTGTGGAACCTCACACCGGGGCAACTGTGTTGCGTCAGCCAGGGCAAACACTCGACCGTGGAGTACGACGCACTGATCCTCTGTACCGGCGCCACCGACCGCTTGATGCCGATCGAAGGCTGGCAGTTGGCGGGCACCTACAGCCTCGGCGGGGCGCAGATCGCGCTCAAATCCCAGGCGGTGTCCATTGGTCATCGCGTGGTGTTCATGGGCAGCGGGCCGTTGCTGTACCTGGTCGCCAGTCAATACCTCAAGGCCGGTGCCAACGTGGCGGCGGTGCTCGACACGTCGCCGCTGAGCAAGCGCATCGGCGCCTTGCCGAAACTGCTGGCGCGCCCCGGAGTGCTGTTCAGCGGGATGAAACTGTTGGCGCAGCTGTACCGGGCGAAGATCCCGGTGCACTTGGGAATCAAGCCACTGCAAGTGCTGGGCGACGCGGCCAGTGGGGTCAGCGGTGTGCGGGTGCTGATGGCGCGTGGCGAGACGTTGAATGTGGAGTGTGACGCGGTTGCGCTGGGTTATCACTTGCGCCCGGAAACCCAACTGGCGGATCTGGCCGGTTGCCGTTTGCGCTTCGATGAGGCGTCCAGCCAATGGTGGCTGGCCACCGACGAAGAAGGCCGGACGTCGGTGAATGGCGTGTATGCCGCAGGCGATGGCTCGAAAATTCGTGGGGCGGATGCCGCCGAACACGCCGGGCGCCTGGTGGCCATGGCGCTATTGGAGGATCTGCACCAGCCGGTGGACGCCGGATTGCGCGACGAACAACGCCACGCGCTAGCGGTGATGGACCGGTTTCGTCTCGGTTTGGCCGAGGCATTTCCCTGGCCGGCGGCGCAAGCCAAAGCCTTGCCGGACGCCGCCATTGTCTGCCGCTGCGAGATGATCAGCGCCGGCGAGTTGCGGGCCGTGGTCCGGGAGAAAGGTGCTTGTGAGGTCAACCGGGCCAAGGCGTTCAGCCGGGTCGGCATGGGTCGGTGCCAGGGCCGTTATTGCTCTCAGGCCGGGGCCGAGGTGATTGCCGCTGCGGCGGGCGTCAACGTGCAACAGGTCGGCCGCCAGCGTGGTCAGGCGCCGGTCAAACCGCTTTCAATGCTCACCGAGGAGGTGTCGCCATGACGGTACAGAAAGCCGATGTGGTGATTGTCGGGGGCGGTCTGATGGGTTCGGCGGCGGCGTTTTTCCTGCGCCAGCGCGGGCAGTCGGTGATCTTGCTGGAGCGCGACCAGATCGGTCAGTACGCCAGCGGGGTGAACTTCGGCAACGTCCGGCGCCAGGGGCGATTCCTCGGTCAGCTGGAGTTGGCCAACCGTTCCTGGGCGTTGTGGAAACGCCTGCCGGAGCTGATCGACGACGACCTCGAATTCATCGCCAGCGGGCACATGCGGGTGTGTTATCGCGAAGACGAAATCGCTGAACTTGAGGCCTACGCTGCCGCCCCCGAGGCTGCGCAACTGGACTTGCAAATCTTTCGCGGCGCTGAGCTGCACCGGCGTTTTCCGTTTCTTGGGGCGGATGTGAAGGGCGGTTCCTACGCGCCCCACGACGGGCACGCCAACCCGCGTCTGGCAGCGCCGGCGTTTGCCCGGGCGGCACGGCGCCTTGGCGCACGGATCGAAGAGCAGACCGAAGTCGCCGACGTGCAAAAGGTTGGCGGCGAGTTCACCGTCACCACCACCGATGGACGCCAGTTCAGCGCCGAACAGTTGCTGATTACCGCCGGTGCCTGGGGCCAGAAGCTTTCGGCGCAGTTCGGCGAACCGGTGCCACTGGACACTCACGGCCCGCAAATGGCCGTGACCGAGCCGGTGCCCTACGCCTTGCCGACGGTGATCGGCGTGTACACCAAGATTCCCGAGGAAGTGATTTATTTCCGGCAGATTCCGCGCGGCAACATCGTCATCGGCGGTGGCTATCGCAGCAAGCCGGACATGCTCACCCGTCGGGCTCAGGTCGAGCCGCGCAGCATCCTCAACCAGATCCAGCAGATGCGTCGCCTGCTGCCGGGTGTCGGCAACCTGAACATCATCCGCGTCTGGAGCGGCATCGAAGGTTACCTGCCCGATTCCCTGCCGGTGATGGGCCCCAGCGGTACGGTAGACGGGCTGTTCTACGCGTTCGGCTTCTGCGGTCACGGCTTTCAGCTTGGCCCGGGCGTCGGCGACGTCATGGCCGAACTGATCAGCACCGGCGGCACCCGCACGTCGATTGAGCCGTTCTCCATCCGCCGGTTCGCCACTTTATCCGAGCAACGGAGCAAGGCGTCATGAAACCCCGTGTACTGGAAATTCTCAAACGCCTGATGGCCTTCGATACCGTGTCTTCGGAGTCGAATATGGCCTTGATCGAGTACGTGCGCGACCTGCTGCTGAGCAAGGGCATCAAGTCGCTGATCGTCAAGGACTCCACCTGCAAAAAGGCCAACCTGTTCGCCAGCACTGGCCCAGAAGCGTTACCGGGGATTCTGCTGTCCGGGCACACCGACGTGGTCCCGGCAGCGGGTCAGGCCTGGACCTTCCCGGCGTTTCAGGCGACGGTGCAGGAGGGGCGG
This sequence comes from Pseudomonas sp. H3(2019), assembly GCF_007713465.1. GTDB lineage: Bacteria > Pseudomonadota > Gammaproteobacteria > Pseudomonadales > Pseudomonadaceae > Aquipseudomonas. The sequence goes on from NZ_VMSG01000032.1 coordinate 14,743, forward strand.
ATTTACGGTCGCGGCAGCTGCGACATGAAGGGGTTTATCGCGTTGGCCATCGACGCCATGCTCGATGCCGCCGACCATTCGTTGAGCCGACCGCTGCAACTGGCCCTGTCCCATGACGAAGAGATCGGTTGCGTCGGTGTGCGGCGTTTGCTCGACGTGTTGCACCTTGCGCCGGTGCGGCCATTCCTGTGCCTGATTGGCGAACCGACCAACATGCAATTTGTGCTTGGGCACAAGGGCAAGGGCTCTTACCGCACTTACTGTCGTGGCCTGGAAGCGCATTCCTCGCTGGCACCGCGTTCCGTCAATGCGATTCACGTGGCCTGCGATTTCATCGCGGCACTGCGTCAAAGCCAACAGCAATTGCAAGAGCAGGGCGCGCAGGATACGGACTACGACGTGCCTTACAGCACGGTGCATGTCGGGCAGATTGTCGGCGGCAAGGCGCTGAACATCGTGCCGAACCTGTGCACCCTGGATTTCGAAGTGCGCAATTTGCCGGCAGATAATCTGGATCAGTTCCTGGCGCAGATGCAAGAGCGTGCGGAAGTGATCGTGCGCGAGGCCAAAAAGCTGTCCAGCGTGGCGGACATCGAGATTGAAACCCTCAACGTCTATCCGGGGCTCGATACCCATCCGAGCGTCGAGGCGGTGCGCTTTCTGAAGAACTTCGCCGCACCGGATACCGGTACCGCCAAAGTCTCGTTCGGCACCGAAGGCGGGTTATTCAAGCAGCGCCTGGATGTGCCGGTGGTGGTCTGCGGACCGGGCTCGATCGAACAGGCGCACAAGCCGGACGAGTTTATCGAGATCAGCCAGATGGAGGCCGGGGAGCGGTTTCTTGAAGGCCTAACCGGTTCTTTGAAATTGTAAAAGGATCAAATGTGGGAGCGAGCCTGCTCGCGATGGCGGCTTATCTCTCAACATCAATATTGCCTGACCCACTGCTATCGCGAGCAGGCTCGCTCCCACAGGGTTTTGTGTTTGTCTGAAAGGCCATGAATCACCTCGGTAGAGCCTGCCGTCCCACCGCGATTTTCAGCATCCGACGCTGCCCTCAAGGCGCTTTCAGCATCCTCTTCCGAGGCACCTCCCTAGACTGGCAAGTGTCTCGGATCAGGACTCGACCATGCTCAAGAATCGTTTGAAAGACCCCAGCCTTTTGGCAGAACTCGCCTACATCGACGGGCAGTGGATCGGCGCCGACAACGCCGCGACGCTGGACGTCATCGACCCGGCCAACGGCCAGTTGCTCGCCCGTGTACCGGCGATGCAAGGACCGGAAACCCGTCGCGCCATCGACGCCGCTGAAAAAGCCTGGCCGGCCTGGCGCGCCCGCCCGGCAGCCGAGCGGGCGGCGCTGCTGGAGCGCTGGTATCAGGCGATGATCGACAACCTCGACGACCTGGCGCTGATCATGACCTGCGAGCAGGGCAAACCACTCAACGAAGCCAAAGGCGAAATTCGCTACGGCGCCGGTTTCGTCAAATGGTTCGCCGAAGAAGCTCGACGGGTTTACGGCGAAACCATGCCGGCCCCCAGCGGCGACCGCCGACTGCTGACCCTCAAGCAACCGGTGGGCGTCTGCGCGGCGATCACCCCGTGGAACTTCCCCAACGCGATGATCACTCGCAAGTGCGCGCCAGCCTTGGCGGCAGGCTGCCCGATCATCGTCAAACCCTCGGACCTGACGCCGTTGTCGGCGCTGGCCCTGGCGGTGCTGGCCGAACGGGTCGGGATTCCGGCCGGGGTGTTCAACGTGCTGACCGGAATGCCTGCCGGCATCGGCGAAGAGCTGACCAGCAACCCGACCGTACGCAAGATTTCCTTTACCGGCTCGACGGCGGTGGGTCGGCTGCTGATGCGCCAGAGTGCTGAACACATCAAGCGTCTTAGTCTGGAGCTGGGCGGCAATGCGCCGTTCATTGTGTTCGACGATGCTGATCTTGAGCAGGCAGTGGCGGGCATCATGCTCAGCAAGTTTCGCAACGCCGGTCAGACCTGCGTCTGCGCCAACCGCATCCTGGTGCAGGACGGCATCTACGAACGCTTCGCCCAGTGTCTGGTGGCGGAGGTGGGCAAGCTCAAGGTCGGCAACGGCCTCGACGCTGACGTCACCATCGGCCCGCTGATCAATTCGGCGGCGGTGAGCAAAGTCGCCCGGCATATCGACGATGCCCTGAGCCAGGGCGCGCGTTTGCTCTGCGGCGGTGTTCCCGAGGGCGACAGTCAATTTGTCCAGCCAACGGTGCTCGGCGATACCCACGCTGGCATGCTGCTGGCCAACGAAGAAACCTTCGGCCCGGTGGCGCCGTTGATGCGCTTTACCGAGGAGGCCGAAGCACTCGCGCTGGCCAATGCCACGCCTTATGGCCTGGGCGCCTACTATTTCACTCAGGACCTGCGCCGTTCGTGGCGTTTCGGCGAAGCGCTGGAGTTCGGCATGGTTGGCCTCAACACCGGGATCATTTCCATGGAAGTCGCCCCGTTCGGCGGTATCAAGCAGTCGGGTCTTGGCCGTGAAGGCAGCAAGTACGGCCTGGATGAATACCTTGAAGTCAAAGCCTTCCACATTGGCGGGCTGTAATTCACAGACACGGGGAGCCACGATTGATGAGCAAGACATTCAGAATCGCCGCGATTGCCGGCGATGGCATCGGCAAGGAAGTCCTGCCCGAAGGGCTGCGAGTCCTGGAGCAGGCCGCGAAGAAATGGCAGCTGGATTTGAGCATCGAGGTGCTCGATTGGGCGCACTGTGATTACTACCTGGAGCACGGGCAGATGATGCCCGACAACTGGTTCGAACAGCTCAAGGGCTTTGACGCGATCTATTTCGGCGCCGTGGGCTGGCCGGACAAGGTGCCGGATCACATTTCCCTGTGGGGTTCGCTGCTGAAGTTTCGTCGCGACTTCGACCAGTACGTGAACATCCGCCCGGTGCGGTTGTTCCCCGGCGTGCCGTGTCCGTTGGCCGGGCGTAAGCCGGGGGACATCGATTTCGTGGTGATTCGCGAGAACACCGAGGGCGAATATTCCTCGGTCGGCGGCAAGATGTTCGAAGGCACCGAGCACGAGTTCGTATTGCAAGAGTCAGTGTTCACCCGGCGCGGCGTCGACCGGATTCTCAAGTTCGCCTTCGAGCTGGCCCAGACCCGGCCGCGCAAACGCCTGACGGCAGCGACCAAGTCCAACGGGATTTCCATCAGCATGCCGTACTGGGACGAGCGCACGGCATTGATGGCCGCGCAGTACCCGGACATCAGCTGGGACAAACAGCACATCGACATCCTGTGTGCGCGTTTCGTGCTGCAACCGGACCGCTTTGATGTGGTGGTGGCGTCGAACCTGTTCGGCGACATTCTCTCCGACCTCGGTCCGGCCTGCGCCGGAACCATCGGCATTGCGCCGTCGGCGAATCTCGACCCGGAGCGGCGTTTTCCGTCGCTGTTCGAACCGGTGCATGGCTCGGCCCCGGATATCTACGGGCAAAATATCGCCAACCCGATTGCGATGATCTGGTCCGGGGCGTTGATGCTGGATTTCCTCGGTAACGGTGATGAGCGTTATCGCGCGGCGCATGACGGGATTTTGCAGGCGATCGAGCGGGTGATTGCCGAGGGGCCGATCACGCCGGATCTGGGCGGGAAGGGCTCGACTCAGGATGTCGGCAGGGCAATCGTCGCTGCGCTTTGAACTGAGGTAACAATAGGGCGGCTGCGAGCAGTTGCCCTATTGGTCCGATGAAGCGTGTTTTATGTGCGCGAAGGGAGATCGGGTGCTGCGCCAAATCCGATGATTGCTTTGGTTTCCAGGTACTCTTCAAAGCCGTAGACACCGTATTCCCGACCATTACCCGAGCGCTTATAACCGCCAAACGGAGCCATTGGATTCCAGGCGGGGTAGTTCAGATGCACTTGTCCCGCGCGAATACGAGAGGCAACGGCACGTGCAAGATCAAGGTCCTGAGCCTGAACATGGGCGCCCAGCCCATATACCGTGTCGTTTGCGATAGCGACTGCCTCATCGACCGTCTCATACGCAATGATGCACAACACGGGACCGAAAATTTCCTCTTGGGCGATCCGCATAGTGGAATCTACCTCGGAGAAAATAGTGGGGCGGGTGTAAAAGCCCTTTTCAAAGCCCGGCACACGTCCTGGTCCTCCGCAAATGAGTTTGGCGCCCTCACTAAGGCCAGCGTTGATCATGGCTTGCACGCGATTGAACTGGGCCTCGTTGGCAATGGGGCCCAGTACCGTATCTTCCGATTGCGGGTCACCCACGATAATCGCATTGGCAGTTGCGGCAGCCAGGGATTCGACCTCGGCCAGCCGGTCCTTTGGAACGATCATTCGTGTCGGGGCGCTGCAGGATTGTCCGACGTTGCGAAACGCAGACATCACTCCCAGCGGGACGGCTTTGGCGAAGTCGGCGTCGGGAAGCAGAAGATTCGGGGACTTGCCTCCCAGCTCTTGCGTGACGCGCTTCACCGTATGCGCGGCTGCCTGTGCGACCAGCGCGCCTGCGCGGTTTGAGCCGGTAATTGAGATCATATCGATATCGGGATGCGCCGCCATGGCGGCGCCGACCTCAGGACCACTTCCGTTCACCAGGTTGAAGACGCCAGGCGGGAGGCCTGCGTCATGGACCAGTTGTGCAAAAAGAAGGGCGCTTAGAGGCGACAGTTCGCTGGGTTTCAAAACCACCGTGCACCCGGCAGCAATAGCCGGGGCAACTTTCGCGGTGATTTGATACAGCGGCCAGTTCCACGGCGTGATGAGCGCGCAGACACCTATTGCTTCGCGTTCAATCGCGGTGCAGCCTTCAACTGTTTGGAAGCGATAGCTGGAGAGGAGATCGCGTGCGACCCGAACGTGTTCGGCCGCGAGAGGCACTTGCATTGCCCGAGCGAAACTGATCGCTGCCCCCATTTCGAGAGAGAGTGCCTGCGCGAGCACCTCTTTTCGCTCAAGGATGAGATCGTAGATCTTTCCAAGGACAAGCGCGCGCGACTCTGCCGAGGACGCAGACCAGCTCGCAAACGCTGCACGCGCCGCAGCGACTGCCCGATCGACATCCTCGGCAGACCCGCGCGCGACCTGCGCAACAACGGCTTCACTTGCCGGATTGACCACCGGCAAACTGGCCGGGATGGCGGGGGAAGACCAACGGCCGTTGATATAAAACTTGTGAGACGTTTGCGGATCAACGCTGTAGCTATTCGAAGATTGTGTTGTCATCCAACGAGCTCCTTGGAGCGGTAATAGACACCGCGAACAGAAGGGCCGGGGAGGGAGCGAGTCACCAGAGCATCGCCGTGGCGACCCATACATCCCTATGCCCTGTTACCGCAATACGCTAACAAAATGACCCCGGCAAAAGATGCCGTTATTCAAGTCGGCGAGGGACAATCTGCTGTATCTGCCAGGCTAACGTTGCGTCCATGCAACTGAGCCGTTTACGTGGGTAGTGCGTCCGATAAACCCCTCGCTGGCGGTTGTGATCGCTAGCCGATAGCTTGAGTCACCAGCGCAAACTGCTGGATTCCACCGCTTGACTGCGGGGGAAGTCCACGAACCATTCGCGGCGCTCTGTCGACGCACTGCAACCCCAAGCTCTCCAGCCAGCGTGCTAACCCGCAATCGGCCAGAATGTCGAAGCGAACAAAGGTACCCGGTATCAAACGCAGAAGGTGGGTAATCAACTGTTGGGCCTGTTCCTGGTTGTGTGCGACAACCGGACCAATGATATGGCCACGGCCAAAACGACGGAGCAGGGCAGTGCCTTGCAGCTGTCCATCCGCCTCAATGCCGACCGCGTGTTCGGCCATCGCAAGCAAATCGTTGAGTACCGCTGTACGGTCCAGGCCGCTACCCGCATTGGCCAATTCAATCAGCCTCGGGTAATCGGCCGGGCCTAATGCGCGACATTGCGAGCCCTTGATCAAAGGGATCAGCGCAGGTGTCTGTGGCACGCCTTGATGCTGCTGGATACGCGCGAAGTCGACGAATCCCAGGCTTGCATAGAGCGGTGCGCCCGACTCGGTGGCATTGAGGATCGGTGTGCGGGGTTCAGCGGCGTCCAGGCACAGGTTCATCAGCCGACGTCCGATCCCCTTTCCCTGGTGCTCATCACTCACGATCACCAGGCCGATGGAGGAGTAAGCACCTTGATGGCAGGCAAATGCTACGCCGACCAGCTGACCGTTATGTTCCGTGACAAAGCCTTCGGACGTGCGCTGTACCATGGCCCAGTCCTCTTCTCGGTGAGGCCATTTCAGGTGCGCGGAGAGAGCGTGTGCCGCGGGCATATCCGCCGCGGTAACCGTGCGGTACAGATAGGCAAAGTCCGGCGTTGCAGGCATGGAGCCTCCTTGAAGAGGGCAATCTTGAGTGGGGCGATCAGGGCGTTGCGGTGCGCGGCTCATATAAGTTTGCCTGTGCTGAGGAGGCTTGTAGATAACGGCATCGCCATGGCAGAGGGGTTAGTAAACCGACGGATATCGAATGGACTGATCAAGGTACTGGTACGGCCGGTGCTGATCAGTTCAGCCATCACATCGCCGACGCCCGGGCCGAGCTGGAAGCCATGACCGCAAAAGCCGAAGGCATAAAACAATCCATCGACGGTGCCGCTGGGGCCGATGACCGGCAGGGAGTCCGGCGTATAGCTCTCGATGCCGCTCCAGACGCGGATGATGTTCAGCTTCTCGGCCCCCGGCAGCAGGCGACGCATTTGCCGCATCTGGTTGAGCAGGCTTTCGGGTTTGAAGTAAGCGCGCCGGTTGACCATGTCCGGTTTGCAGCGGTTGCCGCCGCCGATGATGATGTTGCCGCGAGGGATCTGCCGGAAGTAGATCACCTCTTCCTTGATTTTGGTAAACACGCCGATCACCGTTGGCAAGGCGTAGGGCACCGGCTCGGTCACCGACATCTGCGGACCATTGGGTTCCAGCGGCACGGGTTCGCCGAATTGTTCGGACAGCTTGGCGGCCCAGGCGCCGGCGGTGATCAGCAGTTGCTGGGCGACGAACAGTTGGCCATCGGTGGTCGTGACGTGGAATTGGTCATTGACCTTCTGCACCTCGGCGACTTCGGTGCGCTCTTCGATCCGCGCACCGAGGCGCCGGGCCGCCCGGGCAAACGCCGGCGCTGCCAGACGCGGGTTGGCGTGCCCGTCGTGGGGCGCGTAGGAACCGCCCTTCACATCCGCCCCAAGAAACGGAAAACGCCGGTGCAGCTCAGCGCCGCGAAAGATTTGCAAGTCCAGTTGCGCAGCCTCGGGGGCGGCAGCGTAGGCCTCAAGTTCGGCGATTTCGTCTTCGCGATAACACACCCGCATGTGGCCGCTGGCGATGAATTCGAGGTCGTCGTCGATCAGCTCCGGCAAGCGTTTCCACAACGCCCAGGAACGATTCGCCAGCTCAAGCTGCCCAAGGAATCGCCCCTGGCGCCGGACGTTGCCGAAGTTCACGCCGCTGGCGTACTGACCGATCTGGTCACGCTCCAGCAGGGTGACTGAGAGTCCACGTTGGCGCAGGAAAAACGCCGACGTCGAGCCCATGATGCCGCCGCCGACAATCAGGACATCGCTTTTTTGCGGTTTCATGAGAGCTCCTCGATGATCATCATCGGTGAGGGTGTGTTGACGGTCGGCCGACCCTGCTCGGCCAGTCGTGCAAAGCGCCTCGTCATCGGTAGGTTTCCGTTTGTTCGCCGCGGGCCAGTGCTTCGATTTCGATCAAGTAACCATGATGCAATACCGGAACGGGCACCACGGCGCGGGCTGGCCGATGTTCTCCCAGATATTGGGCATAAATCCGATCAAAGGCGGGCCAGTGTTCTATTCCTACGACATAGACAGTGACCTTCAGCAGGTCACTCGTGCTCCGGCCTGCTTCGCTGAGGATCGCCACCAGGTTATCGAGCACGATGGATGCTTGAATCTCGAACGGTTGGTCGGCACTGTGGTCGCCATTCGCGCGTACCGGCAGTTGTCCGGACACATATAAAACGCCCTCGTGCAATACCGCCTGGGAGTAGTGTCCGCCCGGAGTTGCTGCGTGGGTCGTGTGGATCAAGTCGATCGAACCTGCTTGATCACCAGCCATGTAGACGACTCCAGGTATTCACAACGCCCTCGGCGTCACAGGCGTGATAATCCGGGAACTGCGCGCCCGTGGCACACGCATGGTTGGGGAGAATGCGCAGACGGCTACCGATAGGGAAGCGCGCTACGAGGTTGGCGCTCTCGGCCGTTCCAAGGGTGATGATGCCATGCTCCTGGTTGGCGCCCGTGAGCAGCGCGCCCTCAATCCAGTCACCGGTCTCGGTACACACCTGTCCGTAGCCGAAGTCCTGTCGCTGGCGCTGCGTGCCGCGATCACGACTCATGGCCATCCAGCCGGCATCGGTGATGATCCAGCCTTTATCTTGCTGGTGACCGATGACGGTGGTCAGCACGCTCAGCGCCAACTCGCCTGCCTGGCAGACGCCGATGTTGTGCATGACCAGGTCGAAGAACACATAGACACCTGCGCGTACTTCAGTGACGCCTTCCAGACTCAGTGCCGACAGTGCCGTGGGAGTGGAGCCGATGCTGACCTCTGGGCACGCCAGTCCGGCTTCGCGGATTTTTTCGGCGGCCTCGACGCAGAGGGCGCGTTCTTGTTCGGCGAGGATTTGCAGTGCTTCAAGGCTGTCGAGTTCGTAGCTGGATCCGGCGTGGGTCATTACGCCTCGCAGTTGCATGCCCCCCTCAGAAAGGACACGTGCGACCTCTATGAGTGCATGATCTTCAACGGTCAGACCTGAGCGGTGGCCATCGCAATCTATCTCGATCCAGACCTCGAATCGTTCGTCGTGTTTCTGTCCGAAGGAGACGATGGCTTGCGCCCCGGCAACACTGTCGGTGAGCACGCTCAGCTGGCAGCCCTTGCGCCTGAGTGTCAGTGCCTGGGCCAATTTGGCAGGCGCCATGGCAACGGCATAGAAAATGTCGCTGATGCCTTCAGCAAAACAATGCTCGGCTTCTTTCAAGGTGGAAACCGTGACACCGCTTGCGCCAGCGGCTATCTGTGCCTTGATCACGGGGAGGCATTTGCTGGTTTTGATGTGCGGGCGCAAACGCACACCCAGGGTGTCCATGCGCTGCTGCATGCGCTGGATATTGCGCTGCATTCGCGGGACATCGACTATCGCTGCGGGCGTATCGAGGGAGGCAATAGAGGCGGACATGACAGAACTCGGGTGGCTGGGTACGAGGTCCACTCTACTCAGCCGTCATGAAGGTGTGGTTCAATGGATAGTCATCAATCATTAAGTAAAATTGAATGATCTCCGTCGAAGACTTACGTCTGGCCGTCACGCTGGCGCGCTCCGAGTCTTTAAGCGCTGCTGCCAGAGTCCTGAATGTCTCACCGCCGGCGCTGTCCATGCGTTTGCGCAAGCTGGAGACGCTGCTGGGTCTGACCCTGGCCAATCGCGATGCCCGGCGCCTGAGTCTCACTGCCGATGGCGAGCGTTTCTCCCGTGAAAGCGCGCTTTTGCTGGAACAGTTGGAGGCGCTTCCAGAGTCCTTCAGACAGCATGATGAGCGGCTGGTTGGCACACTCAGGCTGGCGGCGCCGTTCGGCTATGGGCGCCAGCGCATTGCGCCGCTGCTGGCCCGTTTTGCCAGATTGCATCCACAGCTGTGCCTACACCTGGATTTACGCGAAACGCCGTGGCCTGATCGTCACGACAGCGATGCGGTGATTCACATTGGTCACCTCAACGACAGTCTGTGGATCGCCAAACCCCTCACGCAAAACAACCGATGGCTGTGCGCCAGTCCGGCGTATCTGGAGCAGCACGGCGTGCCGTCGTCGCCCGAGCAACTGGCCGAGCATCGTTGCATTTGCATTCGCGAGAATGATGAAGACGTCACGTTGTGGCATATGCGTAAGGGGCAGGGGCGCAAAACGCTGCGCATCGAGCCGGCGCTGTTGAGCAACGATGGAGGCGTGGCCCGGCGGTGGGCCGAGCAAGGCTTGGGGCTGGTGCTACGTTCGCAATGGGATGTCAGTGAAGCAATTGCCAACGGCAGCCTGACGCGGGTGTTGGCGGATTGGCAATTCGACAGCGCGCCGATCAACCTGTTGGTCCCCTCACGCAAACTTCGCAGCGCGCGCGTACAGGCGTTGGTGGCCTTTCTGGAAGATGCATTGAAAGCGTGATCAGCGTCGAACGGGTGATTGCCGACAGACTTTGAACCACACCACCTGGCTAATGTGGGAGCGAGCCTGCTCGCGATGAGGGACTGACATTCAACATTGATGTTGACTGACAAATCGCCATCGCGAGCAGGCTCGCTCCCACATGTGATTGGCGGTGAATTCAGTAACCTTGTTTGCGATCCACTTCACCCACCATCAACTCCCCTCGCTGATGCCGCCGAATATTCTCCAGCAACACCCCGAACGCACTTTCCGGTTGAGTCATCGCTGCGATGTGCGGGGTCAGCAGAATCTGCGGATGATCCCAAAACGGATGATCCAGCGGCGCCGGTTCTTCCTGTAGCACATCGAGTACGGCGCCGCTCAGCTGCCCGCTGTCCAGCGCCTCCAGCAGATCACTTTCCACCAGATGCCCGCCACGGCCCATGTTGATCAGCGCTGCACCACGGGGCAGTTGCTGGAACAGCGTGCGGTCGAGGATGCCTTGGGTCTGTTCGGTCAGCGGTAGTACGCACAACAGGATGTCGCACTGGCTCAGGAACGCCGGCAGTTGCTCGTTGCCGGCATAGCAATCGACGCCCTGAATGTGATGGGCGCTGCGCGCCCAGCCCGACAACGCAAAACCCAGGGGCTGCAAGGTCGCCAGAATCTGCCGGGCCTGGGTACCGAGGCCCATGACGCCCACCCGGCGCTTGGCTGCCGGTTGCAGCAAGTGCGCCTGCCAGCACCGGGCCATTTGTTGCTGGCGATAGCGCAGCATGTCCCGGTGCAGGCTGAGCACCGCAAAACTGGCGTATTCGCACATGCCGCGAGTGATGCCAGGGTCCAGCAGGCGCACCACCGGCAAGCTCGTCGGCAAGCGGCTCAGGTCCAGTTGATCGACCCCGGCGGACAACGCAAACAACACGCGCAGATTGGGCAGCAGCACCTCGAGATCGTCCGGTGCCTGCCAGGCGGCCAGGTACTGAATGTCCTTGGGGTCGCCGATGTCCGGCCAGGCGCGCCATTCGATATCCGGGGCATGCTCGGCGAACAGCGCTTTCCACTGTTCGCCGCGTACCGGGTCAGCTTTATAAAGCAGGGCCATGGGCATTTCCTGAAGGGTGAAGAGGCTGTCCATCATCGCGCAACGCCAGCGCAGGATCTGTCGAAAGGGCCGGGTTAAACACGTTGCACCCGTTTCTATCAGGCATGCCCCGGCAGATTCGGCGGGCTGAAGGAATCTGCCGTTTGGCGGGGTGAAAACAGTTGATCCGAATTTCTCAGGGCGCAAGTTCGGCGTAGTTCGTTTCGCACAAGCCTTAACCTGAACACCATCGCAACCACCTCCCGGTTGCCGGACTCACGATGGGAAATGCCATGAACAGCAAAGTCGACGAAACCCCTCATTTGCTCCGTCAGCGCGATCAATTCGTGCCACGTGGCCTGGTTACCGCTCACCCGTTGGTGATCGATCGCGCCCAAGGTGCCGAATTGTGGGATGTGGACGGCAAGCGCTACCTGGATTTTGTCGGCGGCATTGGTGTGCTGAACATCGGGCATAACCACCCCAAGGTGGTCGCCGCGGTGCAGGCCCAGTTGCAAAAGATCTCCCACGCGTGTTTTCAGGTGGTGGCCTATAAGCCTTATCTTGATCTGGCCCAGCGCCTGTGCGAAATGATCGGCGGCAACGAGGCGTATAAAGCGGCGTTCTTTACCTCTGGCGCCGAGGCCGTGGAGAACGCGGTGAAGATCGCCCGCGCTCATACCAATCGCTCGGCGGTGATTGCGTTTCGTGGCGGGTTTCACGGTCGCACCTTGCTCGGCACCACGCTGACCGGCATGAGCCAGCCGTACAAGCAGAACTTCGGGCCGTTCGCGCCGGAGGTGTTTCACACGCCGTATCCGAATGCCTATCGCGGCGTCAGCAGCGAGATGGCCCTCAAGGCGCTGGACGAGTTGTTGGTCACCCAGGTCGCCCCTGAACGGGTCGCGGCAATCATCATTGAACCGGTCCAGGGAGACGGCGGTTTCCTCTCGGCGCCCGTGGAGTTCCTTCAGGCGCTACGTGCCCTCACTGAAAAACACGGCATCGTGCTGATTCTCGATGAAATCCAGACCGGTTTTGGCCGTACCGGCAAGTGGTTCGGCTTCCAGCACGCCGGCATCCAGCCGGACCTGGTGACCGTCGCCAAGAGTCTTGCCGGTGGTTTGCCGTTGTCCGGCGTGGTCGGCAAGGCCGGGATCATGGACGCGCCATTGCCCGGTGGCCTGGGCGGTACTTACGGCGGTAACGCGCTGTCATGCGCCGCCGCGCTGGCGGTGATCGAAGCCTATGAGCAAGAACAGCTGCTGGCGCGGGGCGACGCCTTGGGCGAGCGTTTGCGTCAGGGCTTGTTGCGCTTGCAGGCCCGTCACCGGCAAATCGGCGATGTGCGCGGCAGTGGGTTCATGCTGGCGATCGAGCTGATCAAGGATGACGACGCGCGTACCCCGGACGCGGACCTGAATCAGCGGCTGATCGACGAAGCCCGAGCAGGTGGTCTGCTGGTGATCAAATGCGGCGTGTACCGCAACGTGCTGCGCTTCCTTGCGCCGCTGGTGACAACAGAGGATCAGATCGACGAAGCGCTGCAGATTCTTGAAGCAGCATTGGCACGCGTCTTGAACTGAGTTCATGCCTGCTCCGGGCGATACTGCAAGGTATCGCCCGTGAGCATTTATGGAGCATGGGGTGACGGAGTGCATTATTGGAGGCTTGGCGTACCATGGGGCTGACTGATTATCGAGCGTTGCTCATCGATTGCGATGAAGTGCTGGTCGATCGCGATTCGGGAGTCTGGACGGCGCTGCAACCGCTGCTCGACAGCCTTGGCGGTCGTCCGGACAAGGAACAGGTCCTGGCCGAGTACGGCGAGGTGGTGCGTGCGCTCTACCCGCGTTTCGGTGAACTGGGCTTTAGTGGCTTGCTGTGTTTTGCCCATCGCCAGTTGGCCGAGCGCTGGGGGCTGAGAGCCAGTTGGGAGGAGGGCATGAGTTTTGCCCGTTCGGTGGCCAGTTGGTCGCTGTTCGAGGACGCGCCCGGCGCGATGTTGTACCTGCGCAAGTTCTATCGCTTGCTGGTGCAGGGCGATCGGGATGCCGAAGATCGAGGGCTGCTCTGTGAGCGTTTGGGAGTCATGCCCGACGACTTCATTTCGCTGGCCAGCGATCCCTTGCTGGATCGGGACTGGTTACAGGCCAATGGGCTCGAGGCCCGGGAGATCCTGCAAGTGACCCGACCTTCTGCCGGTCGACAGGCGGCCAGCGATGTGTGCCTGATTTGTCGCGGGCGGGCAAAACCTGCAACGTCGTGTGCGGCGGATTACTGCATCAACAGCATGGCTGACCTGGTGGCTCAGCATCAGCTGTCTTTACGGCGCTGATTTTGCTAGAAGATTGTCCTACAAACGGCAATCAAGAGGTACGCAATGGAAGGTTTAGTGAAACTGGACCGGATCGACATCAGCATCTTGGTTGAGTTGCAAAAAGACGGGCGCATGACCAACGTCAGCCTGGCCGATGCCGTGGGGCTGTCAGCCAGTCCGTGCCTGCAACGGGTCAAGCGACTGGAGTCGGCCGGGTACATCTCGAGTTACAAGGCGCATTTGAACCTGGCCAAGATCACTGACTCGGTCACGGTGTTCACCGAAATAACCTTGAGCGATCACAAGCGCGAAGACTTCGCCAAGTTCGAGTCCAATATCCGTCTGGTGGATGAAGTGCTCGAATGCCATCTGATCAGCGGTGGCTACGATTATCTGGTGCGCTTCATGACCCGCAGCATCCAGCACTATCAGGAAGTGATCGAAAGCCTGCTGGACAAGAACATCGGGATTTCCAAGTACTTCAGTTACATCGTCATCAAGTCGCCCGTGCTCAAGGACGGCGTGCCGCTGCGCAAATTGCTGCGCCATTGAGACGTTCTCGATAACCGCTTGTCGCCCGCCGTGTCTTTGCAAGAGACACACGCCGGGCGGCACCTCAGGCATCGCGCAACAGGTCGTGAGCGTTAAGCAGCTCGTAGGCAATCTCGGGGTGTTTTTCCAGGCCGCGACGAATGGCGGCCGGAATCGACTGGCGGGTTTTGCGGCACAGCCCTGGCAGGTCCAGAAGCTGAATACCGATGCCGCGCATGCTTCGCACTTCGTGCACGCTGGGGGTGATGTGCACGCGAATGCCTAGCTGCTCATACATCCGCCGCTGCATGTGCTCGAGGTCGGCCAGGCTCTGCAGATTCTCCAGCCGGTCGAGCAGGCGATTTTCCTCCTGTCGGGTCAGGTGCAGGATGCGCAAATCCGCGCTGGGAATGTCCAGCAACTGTTCGCGCCTGCAATCGCAGGCACCGGGCGGACAGGGTTGTCGAATCTGGAGAGAGGCTGTCATGGTCTCCAATCATAGCTATCGGCAACCGCTATTGCCCAGCGGGTTCGTCGCGACCCGATAAGGGCGTGGGGCGGACCACCCCCCCCCCCGCACTGATAGCCCTCAGCCCCAGGTGTTGCCGAGCGCTTCCAGACCGGCCCTTTGCAGGTCCTGCGGGCTCATGACCAGACGGAACTTGCAGGTGGCATCGAAGTTGAGAAAGAACGGTTCTGCAAAGCTGGGGATCTGGGAGGAGTCTTGTACGTCGATCAGGAAAATCCCGCCGCGCATTCCATCCTGCTCGGTAAAGTAGGCAGCCTCCGGTTTGATGCTTTCCAGGATTCGTCCGATGACTTCGCCGACCTTCCCGGCTCTGACGAGCGCATTGAAGGGTTCATTCGGGCACTCGACCATCATTAGCATTTTCATTATTCGATTCTCTTGTCAGATAGCTGCCTCATCTCCCTGCCTTTGCTTCTGGTACTGATGCCACGAAGCTTGTATTCGACCGTTCCAGCGGTGTGTGGTTAAGCATAGCGAAGCATAAGCTGACGCTCGTCCAGGGTTACGGGCGGTCGTGGCGCTGAATGTGATTGGACCATGTCACCCGTTTTTGCACGGCTTTCAGCTTGCCTGATCAGTTGCATAATGGTGCTGGTGGTGTTGAAACTTCTGCGGTTAGCATGGCGCTTTACCGACGCACCAAATGACCGGTGGGTTAACGCAACCGAGTAGGTCGAACATTGATCGAACGACGCCAATTTAGCGGAGGCATGAAGGGAAAAAACCTTCGCTATCTGAATGAGAATCCCAGTGAGACGGCTCAAATGACCCGGGCAGGATTTCTGCTGCTCGAGCATTTCTCACTGCCCGCGTTCACCCAGGCGCTGGATACGATTGTTACGGCGAATCTGCTACGCCCCGGGTTGTTCGCTTCCCGAACGTTCGGCTTGAATGACGGGGAGGTCATCAGTGATCTGGGACTTGTCATTCGTCCGGATGCGCGTTTCGATTCTTCAGCTATTCAAGACCTGGACCTGTTGGTCATTTGTGGCGGCTACAGGACAGAGCTGAAGGCGACGGATGAGTTGATCAGTCTGTTGCGAGCAGCGGCAGACCGTGGCGTGAGTCTGGCCGGGTTGTGGAATGGCGCCTGGTTCCTCGGCAGCGCCGGCTTGCTGGATGGGTATCGTTGCGCTATTCACCCCGAACATCGTCCCGCACTCGCGGAAATTTCCAAGGTGACGCATGTCACCAGCGAAGCCTATGTCATTGATCGAGACCGGCTCACCGCTTCCAGTCCCGCGGGGGCATTTCATATGGCGCTGGACTGGATCAAGGGGCTGCACGATAAAGCACTGGTCGAGGGTATCGAGGACATTCTGGCTTTCGAGGAGTCTCGTTATCGGCGCATCAAACCGGCGGAAAACATCTGTGTGAGCGCGCCATTGCGCGAGGTGGTCAAGCTGATGGATGCCAACCTCGAAGAGCCTCTGGAGCTGGAACAATTGGCGGTTTATGCCGGCCGTTCTCGTCGACAGCTTGAACGGTTGTTCAAGGAGCAACTGGGCACGACGCCGCAGCGGTATTACATGGAACTGCGTATCACCGAGGCGCGGCGACTCCTGCAACACACCGAGCTGTCCCAGGTCGATGTGCTGGTGGCCTGCGGTTTTGTTTCACCCAGTCATTTCAGTAAATGCTATAGCTCGTACTTTGGATACAGACCCTCCAAGGAAACGCGACTGGTCAAATGAAAACGGCGCCACCGCAAGGCCGGGCCAAGCGATTGTCTCGGCTGTCTTGATGCGTCTCCTATACTGATTCGCGTTGCCAGGCCCAACGCTGGCATCCAACGCCGTCGGGCCCGCTGTCAGGGGCTGACAGCTTCCCCATCAGTCACGGTAAGGAGATTGAACATGGCAATTCGCATTGGCGATGAAGCACCGGACTTCACCGCCGAAAGTACCGAAGGCCCGATCCACTTCCACGAGTGGATTGGCGACAAGTGGGCCATCCTGTTCTCGCATCCGAAGGACTTCACCCCTGTCTGCACCACTGAACTCGGTTATATGGCCGGACTCAAGCCGGAGTTCGACAAGCGCAACACCAAGATAGTCGGGCTCAGCGTCGACCCGGTCAGTGACCACCGGGCCTGGCTCGGTGACATCGAAGAGACCCAGGGGCATGCGGTCAACTATCCGATGATCGGCGACGAGAACCTGGTAGTAGCGAAGCTCTACGACATGATTCACCCGAATGCCAGTGGCGGCTCACGCACCGCCGTGGACAACGCCACGGTGCGCTCCGTGTTCATCGTCGGCCCGGACAAGAAGGTCAAGGCGATGCTGATCTACCCGATGAGTGCCGGGCGCAACTTCGATGAAGTGTTGCGCCTGCTCGACTCGCTGCAATTAAACGCCAAGCACACGGTCGCCACCCCGGTGAACTGGCGTCCGGGCGAGGACGTCATTATTCCCACGTCGGTGTCCGACGAGGAAGCCAGGAAGAAGTACCCACAGGGCTTCAAGACGTTGAAACCCTATTTGCGCACCGTGGCGCAACCAAAGTAATTCACTCGGCGTCCCTCCCTTGCAACGATTGCCTCAGGCTCGGGCAGGGGAGGGTTGTTTAACCCGATCAATAGCAAGTGGCTGTTTTAAAAACAATTTATGTGGTCTGGGGCTTCCCATGCGAAGCGAAAGTTGATAAATTTCCGCGCGTTCTTGCAGAGGCCCTCACGGGGCTTTCAGCAACAGCTACAGGGGCGTCGCCAAGCGGTAAGGCAGCAGGTTTTGATCCTGCCATGCGTTGGTTCAAATCCAGCCGCCCCTGCCATTTTCCTATGCTCATCCAGGCATTCCCTCAACCGGCAGGTTTTGTGCGAATTCAGGATGATCGTCAGCCTTAAAGTGCCGTCATCAGGACTTGCACCAATTGACCCCCTTGTGGCGTAGCCCAGCTGCCGGCGAGTTCTGCAATCAGCTGGTTGGTGGTGGTCAGCGTCACGCCACCTTTATCCATTCGCCGCAGGGCGTTGCGTTTCAGCTCTTCGAAAGGAATGGATTTCACCCAGCTCATAGTCCCCACCTGGTGATCAATCAACAGCAGGGCGGCATTGTCGGCACTGAATTTTTCGTGCGTCATGATGATTCTCCTGGCAACAAGGTTGGGCCGCTAGGCCCAGGTTTGGGACTGTTTCGATCACTCATGCCGGGCTCATGGCCGGGTAATCGATATACCCCTGCGCGCCCGGTGCGTAGAACGTGTCCTTGTCCGGAGCATTAAGCTCGGCACCTGTGCGAAAACGTTCGGGCAGATCGGGGTTGGCGAGGAATGCGCTGCCAAAAACGACCGCGTCGGCCCGACCATCGGCGATCAGCGATTCGGCAGAACGTTGATCGAGTCCGCCACCGATCAGGTAGCTGCCATCGAACAGAGGACGCAACACGGCGTGGTAGTCGACGCTGGCGCCAAACAGGGCGACGTGCAGATAGGCAAGATTCCGCCCGCGCAGCTGCTCGACCAGATAGGTGTAGGTGTGTTGCGGGTTGGCATCGACGATGTCATTGAAGTTCATTTCAGGGGAAATCTTGATGCCCACACGATCGCTGCCGACTTCGCTCGCCATGGCGTCGAGAACTTCCAGCACAAACCGGGCACGGTTCTCGACAGAGCCACCATATTCGTCAGCGCGCTGATTGCTGCCCGTCGACAGGAACTGCTCTGGCAGATACCCGGAGGCTGCGTGCAGTTCGACACCGTCAAACCCGGCTTCAATGGCCAGGCGTGCGGCCTGCCGGTAGCCCTCGATGACAGCGGCAATTTCGGTCACGGTCAGGGCGTGCGGGGTGACGAAATCCTGCAGGCCGGTGGCAGTCCAGGTCTGGCCTGCAGCCTTGATCGCCGAGGGCGCTTGCGGTTGCGCACCGTCAGCCAGCAGCGATGGGTGAGAAACGCGTCCGCAGTGCATCAACTGCATGAAGATCCGTCCGCCGCGAGCATGGACGGCCTCGGAGACTTGTTTCCAGGCGGCCACCTGCTCGGCGGTTTCGATACCGGGGGTGCGGACATAACCCTTGCCCAGCGCAACCGGGAACACACCTTCCGTGATGATCAACCCGGCACCGGCGCGTTGTGCGTAGTAAGTCGGCACCAGCTCGGTCGGCACCCCGGCATCATCGGAGCGCGAGCGGGTCATCGGGGCCATGACCATGCGATTGGACAGCTGATGGCGACCGATCCGGACCTGAGAAAAAAGCGAATTCATTGTAGTGCTCCTCTGTAAACGATGGGGGCTATCATTGATCAATCCGAATCCGGGATAAACCTGGTTAAATTGAAATGACTGATCCACTGGTGGAGCAATAGCATTGGAATTTCTCAACGACATGGCGCTGTTCGTCGAGGTCGTGAAGGCGCGCAGTTTCCGTCGGGCGGCGGAGGCGATGGGGATGCCGAACTCGACGCTGTCTCGCCGGATAAGTGGCCTGGAAAAGGCAATCGGCCTAAGGCTTCTGCATCGCACCACGCGCAAGATCGAGCTGACCGAGGCGGGGCAGGTGTACTTCGATCGCTGTAAACGCATTGTCGAGGAGGCCAGGCTCGCGCACGAGCAGCTAGGCGAAATGCTCGCCAAACCCAGCGGTGTACTGCGGGCCTCGTTTCCGGTGGATTTTGCCACTGTCTACCTGGCGCCGCTGATTGCAGAGTTTGCCCGGCTTTATCCCGGTATCAGCTTCGAGTTCGATCTGAGCCCACGTCAGGTCGACTTGGTGAGTGAGCCGGTTGATGTGGTGATTCGCATGGGCGAGCCTGTCAGTTCGAACCTGATCGCCCGTAAGCTGGCCAGTTTTCGACGCTATCTTTACGCCTCACCCCGTTATCTGGAGCTGTCCGGTGAGCCTGTTCATCCTTCGGATCTGACACGCCACGAATGCTTGCGCCTGCGCGGAATGCGAGCTGATCGTTGGACGCTCTCCAGCAGTGAAGGGGAGGTGGAGGTTGCGATTGGCGGTCGGTTCGAGCTCAACAGCGTGGGAATGATTCGACGTCTGGCGACGCTGGATCTGGGGATCGCGTTATTGGCGGAAGGCATCGCTGCCCAGGACGTTGCCAATGGCACGCTGTGCAGAGTCTTGCCGCAGTGGCAAGCCTCGCCCATCTCGGTTTATGCCCTCACCGAAACACGGCTGTTGCCAGCGAAAACCCAACGTTTCATCGAGTTCTTGCGTGAGCATCTCCAGGACGCCTGACGCCGTTGCCGAACAGTCAACGAACCGACTCCGGGTCCGTTAAGAAATCAATCAGCGCTCTTACTTTCATCGGTAGATAGCGGGCATGGGGATACAGCAACATGAAGGGCCGGGTAGCGCCACCAAACTCCCCGAGTACCTCGACCAATTCACCACTGTCGATTTGCGCCTGAACGGTAAACCGGTACGCCTGCACGATCCCGGCGCCGTGTCTGGCCATCGTGATCGTTGCCAGATAGTCTTCAAGGCAAGTGGTATTTCCAGAGGTGTGCATACTCACCGACCGCTGATCGACGATGAAGGTCCACGGCACATTCCTTCCGCTGCTGGGCAGTTCAAACTGAATGCAATCGTGTAATTCCAGGTCCGACAGTACCTGCGGAACGCCACGCTGCCGAAGGTACTCGGGAGAGGCTACGACCACCAGCTCCGCATTCTCGAGTGTGCGCGCAATCAGCGCCGAGTCATCGGGCGCTCGACCACGGATGGCCAGATCGTAACCTTCCTCAGCGAAATCTATATTCCGGGTACTGACGTGCACGACTACCTTGACCAGTGGATAGCGTCGACGAAACTCGGCAAGGCGTGGTAACAGTCGAAAATGCGCATAGGGCGTCGGTGCGCTGATTCGCAATTCCCCTGAGGGCGCCTGCTGCTGCCCCGTCACTTTGCGTTCCGCGTCA
Organism: Pseudomonas sp. H3(2019); assembly: GCF_007713465.1. Taxonomy (GTDB): domain Bacteria; phylum Pseudomonadota; class Gammaproteobacteria; order Pseudomonadales; family Pseudomonadaceae; genus Aquipseudomonas. The sequence continues at coordinate 35,280 of NZ_VMSG01000032.1, forward strand.
ACCAGTTGAGTCAACGCTTGCCGGCATTGCTCGTAATAGACCCGACCTGCCTCGGTCAGGCGTATCTGCCGGGTGGTGCGTACAAACAAGCGCACTGCCAGACGCTCCTCCAGGCGTGAAACCGACCGGCTCACGGCGGCGGGTGTCACGCCGGCTGCCTGTGCCGCGGCAGTGAAACTTTCAAACTCAACGGCTAAACAGAACAGCTCAATGCTGCCGAGTTGCACATCGTCAAAATGCCGGGGCATCGCATCTCTCGATTAATTACATCAGGTATCAAGTAAGTGGCGTAACACGCTATCTATTCCGGTCTGACGAAAAAGTAAAGTGACCCCCCTGATCAACCGGGAAACCGACTCGCACCTGCTGCCAAGCAGAGTTGGCGGTACGCACCGACCAGTTGATCCAGCGTGAACGCGCGATTTCGCCCACTCGGATTGGGCAGGACCCAGACCGAGGCATTACCAAAGGTCTTTGACTGAAGCCCCCATGCAATTTCTCGTTGACCGGACAACGCGCAGTACGCCGCTTTGCCGAGAAACGCCACAAAGCGTGGTGCATAGCGCGCGATCTTTTGTTCAAAATCGGCAGCGGCAGCGATGAATTCATGTGCAGACAACTCATCCGCCCGTGCCGTTGGGCGTTCGACCACTGCAGTTAATCCACACTGATACTGCAAGAGTGTCCGATCGTGTTCCGGGTGTATTTCCTGCGGCGTAAAACCGGCGAGATGGAGTGTGCGCCAGAAGCGATTGCCCCGACCTGCAAAATGATGCCCCTGGGCGACGGCAGTCATGCCCGGATTGATGCCACAAAAAATCACTGCAAGCTGCTCGGCAAGAATATCTTCGAGTCTTTCACCCACGATAAAACCTCACAAACCCGACAGGTGCCGAGGTCAATTATCCGCAGATCACGCTGACCGCATTGCGTGCAAGCTCGGTCAATTCAGCGCGGGATTTACCCGCCCGAGCACGTATCGAAATGCTATGCAGCATGGCTGACGCGAGTACGGCAAGGGCTGCAGGGTCGGCATCGCTTTTCAACTCGCCGGAATCGATTGCTGCCCGCAGACGCGTTTCGAGTTCGGCATCGAGCCTGCTCAGCCGATCCGAAAGAACGTCGCGTATTTCAGCATCCTCGACGGCCTCGGTCGTCGCCGTACCAATCGCAAAGCAGCCACGCGGTTGGCCTTCGCCCGAGAAGTAGATCGACAACTGCCCCTCATAAAAACGCATCAACGCCTGCTCCAGTGTCAGCGCGTTGTCCGTCAGCGCCTCATGCATGGCCGCTGCGGCAAACTCCCAATACTGCTCAAGCGCTTTGATATAGAGCGCGTGCTTGTCACCGAATGCCGCATAGAGGCTTGGGCGATTCATGCCGGCCGCCGTTGCGATGCTATCCAGAGACGCGCCGGAATATCCGGTGCTCCAGAAAACCCCAAGTGCCTGCTGCAGTGCTGTCTGCGGGTCATACGCGCGAGGGCGGCCGCGGCCTTTGCCCTCTACAATCTTTTTTTGTGCCATGTTGTACAAAATCCTTGAATGAAGGTCGGTCAGGGCATATTCTTACATCATCGCACAAAATTAAGGAACCAGAAGTTCCTGAATTTCAGGTTTGTTGCAGCGGAGCTCGAACTGGGTGTTGCAGCGATGAAACAGGTGCGGCAGAGCGATCCTCATGACCGCGCATGGGCTTGCTTTCTCATAGCAATTATTGACATCAGGGCCACAGGCGATCGTTGCCGGTGTTAGCCCGATTTCCCGGTTAAAGGTGTATTCGATCATGACTAAACAGTTCGACATCCCAGCTTCGCAGGCCTTCGAGCATCCAGGGCCGAACCAGACTGACACGCCCATCAAGAAACCGTTTAAACAGAAGTTACGGCCACTCCTTATGGTGGGTGTTCCTGCTCTCGTCGCAGCGGTTGGGTACTCACACTATGTGACGGGCGAGCCCTATGTTTCGACCGATAACGCCTACGCCCGGGTAGCGAAGGCATCGATCAACGCTCGCGTTTCCGGACAAGTCGTCGAAATCGCGGTCGAGGACAATCAGCCTGTTCGCGAGGGCCAGGTGCTGTTTCGGATCAACCCGGAGCCGTTCCAGATCGCGGTTAACCGTGCAGAAGCACAGCTGAGCGTCGCGCGGCTTCGCATCGATGGACTCAAGGCAAGCTATCGGCAGCAGCAGGCTGAACTGCAATCGGCCAAAGAGTCGGCGGATTTCGACCAACGGGAATTTGCCCGCAAGAAAGCGCTGGTGGCCACCGAGTTCGTCTCGCGCGCCATTTACGAACGTGCGGACACGGACCTTAAAGTTTCACGGCAACGAATAGCGTCTATCGAACAGCAGATCGCCAGTACGGTCGTTGCCTTGAACGGCAATCCGGACATCGAAGCCGATAAACACCCGATGGTTCGCGAGGCCAAGGCTCAGTTGGACGAGGCGCAGCTTTATCTCTCGTACGCGACGGTGTATGCGCCGGACGATGGCATCGTGGCCAAGGTCGACGATTTGCAGGTTGGCAACTACGTCAACAGCGGTGCGCCAGCCTTTGCTCTGCTGTCCGATCGCCAGACTTGGGTGGAGGCTAACTTCCGCGAAACGGAAGTGACCCATATGCATCCGGGCCAGGAAGCAACCATCAGTGTCGATACGTATCCTGACCACGTTTTCAAAGCCCACGTGGCCAGCATGAGCCCGGGTGCCGGGTCGGACTTCGCACTGCTGCCGCCCGAAAATGCGACCGGCAACTGGGTCAAGGTTGTCCAGCGGGTACCGGTTCGACTCGAACTCGATGAAGTGGATCCTGCTCTGCCGCTTTTCTCGGGTACCAGTGCCACGGTCAAAGTCGACACCGGGTATCGCACGCCCTGGTGGCACCCACTCAAGGCTCTGTTAACCGCAGGTACTGACCGATGAACGCCAATCTTGCTGGAAACCCGGCGGGAGAGGGGCCGCGCACGCTCAGGTTCGCAGCATTGCTTGCGACCTATATGCAGTCGGCGAACCTGCCTCTGCCGAATGCGGCACTGAGGTTTATTCAGGGCGCCGTGTCGATGACGGATGACCAGGCTGGCTGGGTATTCACTTCATACCTCGCGGCGAGCGCCATTACCCTGCCGATTGCGCAGTGGCTCGCCGGACGCTACGGCTTGAAGGTTGTGTATCAAGCCGCGATAGCCTTGTTCGTCCTTGGCTTGTTGCTCGCTATGCAGGCAACGACCCCGTTGGAGTTCGTTGGTGCGCGCATCATTCAAGGTGCCGCGAGTGGCCTGCTTGCACCGCTTTCGATGGCCATTGCAATGGAGACACTGCCACCGGCGCGGCGCGCGAAATTCGGTTCGATGTTCACGGCCATTGTGCTGTTGGGCATCGTCAGCGGCCCGAGTATCGGTGGTTGGGTCTGCGAACATTACGATTGGCGCTCGATATTCTCCATCAGCCTTCCGCTGTCGGCGTTTATCTTCGTGGTGGTGACGCTGTTGCTGGCCGAGAAAAAGGCCGAGAAAAGTCCGCCGTTTGACTTTTTCGGTGTCGGCACCTTCACGTTGGGAATGATCGGGTTGCAAATGCTGCTCGACCGCGGTGAGCGTCTGGACTGGTTTGCGTCGCCCGAGATCTGGCTGGAAGCGCTGGCAGGTGCACTGGGGCTCTACCTGTTCGTTGTTCATGTGCTGACCGCGAAGGTGCATTTTCTCAACAAAAGTTTGTTCAAAGACCGCAATTTCGTGCTGTCGACGATCATCTTTTTCGCACTCGGTTTTGTGCTGTTGCCGACGATGGCCCTGACATCGCCGATGCTGGATGAAATTCTCGGATACCCACCTGACACGACCGGCTACCTGACGATACCGCGAGGTGTAGGGCTGGTAGGTGCGTTTCTGCTGATGGGCCGGGTGCCCGCTCGGATCGACTCGCGGCTCTTTGTTGCCGCGGGCGTGGCGCTGGTGGCTTATGCCAACTGGCTGATGCTTGGCTATTCACCGTTGATGGACTGGTGGCCCGTGGCGGTGGCGGGTGCACTCCAGGGCATCGGCCTCGGTGTCTTGATGCCGGCGATCAGTAAGGTGGCCTTCAGCACGCTCGATCCGAGGTTCCGCCCGGAAGGTACCGGTTTTTTCAATCTGGCCCGTGTTTACGGAAGCACCCTCGGCGTTGCGGTCGTGCAAGTGTTGTTCTTCAACAACACGCAAACGATGCATGTGGCGCTGGCAAGCCATCTGACGCCTTATCGTGCTGCGGCACATTCCATGACGGCGTCGACGTCCTTGCAAGCACTCGGGGGGCTCAACGAAATGATCACCGGCCAGGCGGCTTTTATCGCGGTTATCGGCCAGTTCAAGATTTTGATGCTGGCGATGCTGGTGGTGAGCCCGCTGGTTGTCTTTCTTCGCAAACCCGTTCCGACCAACTAGTTTTCGTGGAGTCTGCCCAATGAAATCCAATACGTTCGTACTCAACAGACAGCAGTTCCAAACGACGGTCGGTGCGGTGTCGGCATTGATGTTCCTGTCCGCCTGTACCGTCGGCCCTGACTATAAAGCGCCCGCGCAGAGCCTGTCGCAGCACTATGATCAACAGGCCGAGCAGCGTCTTGGCGAGGGCGGCAACAAGGTTGCTGAACAGCACATTGAGCTTGGCAAGAAGGTCAGCGGTGACTGGTGGTCTGCCTTCCATTCGCCAAAGCTCGACAAGGTTGTACGTCGGGCAATCGACGGCAATCTTGAGCTCGTGGCGGCGGATGCGACGATCCGGCAAGCGGCGTCTTCTGTTGCCGCAGCGGAAGGTGCTCTTTATCCGCAGGTCGATTTTGGCGCTCAGGCTGGCCGCCAACGGACACACAATGGGCCCGAGCCAACCGTCTCCAATGTCTACGCGATTGGGCCACGGGTCGGGTTTGACCTTGACGCTTTTGGCGGTACCAAGCGGCTGGTCGAGCAGAAGGAAGCGTTTACGAGTCTGCAGAAACATCGCTACGAAGCGGCGTACCTGACCCTGACGGGCGATGTTGCGAGCCAGGCGTTGTTGGTTGCTTCGGCAAATGCGCAGATGGAAGCCGTCGAGAAACTGCTCGCCAATGACGCGAAGAACCTCGAGCTCGTGCGCATGGCGCACACCAATGGCACCACCACGCAGATCGACGTTTCGCTGGCTGAGACGCGGCTCGCTCAGGACCGCACGCTGCTGCCGCCCCTCGCTCAACAGCGTGATTCGGCACGGCACGCGCTGTCGATTCTGACGGGGAAAGGCCCAGGAGACTGGACCGCTCCCGACTTCAATCTCGCCGAGTTTGTCTTGCCGTCAAACGTGCCAGTCAGCTTGCCCTCGGAAATGGCCCACGACCGGCCGGATGTACTGCAGGCAGAAGCTGAATTGCATATGGCCAGCGCCGCCGTCGGGGTCGCGACAGCCAATCTCTATCCCCATGTAACGCTGTCCGCGTCTCTTGCACAGGCGGCTTCAGGCAATGGCGGCGCCGCACTCTGGAGTCTTGCTGCGGGGCTGGCGGGGCCGATCTTCGATGGCGGCACGCTCAAGGCTGAACGTCAGGCAGCCGTCGACGGCTACAAGGCGACACTCGCCGGCTACCAGCAAACGGTGATTCAATCCTTTGGCCAGGTCGCAGACACGCTGCAGGCAATCAACCATGACTCAGAGGAAAACCTGGCGCAGGAGGACGCATTACGAGCGGCCGAAACGAGCTTTCGGTTGAACCAGCAAGCCTATGCGCAAGGCGAGAACAGCATTCTCCAGGTGCTGGAGGCGGAGCGTGCCTATGAGCAGGCGTTACTCGGTCGAATCAGAGTGAAGACGGCGCAGTATCTCGACACGGTGCGGTTGTATGTGGCACTCGGCGGTAATTCGGTGGGTGTATCCGAGCAACGCGTTGCCAGTCGCGAAGAGCCGAAAACTGTTTATCAATAGCAGCTGCGCTTTACGAGAGAGCACTACCGCCATTGCGGCTGTGGCCCCAGACATCGGAGTAAAGACATGTCATACGAAGCGTTTCACGATGAACTTCGCGATACAAAATTCCCTCTTGTCCACGGAGCGGGTGAGATGCCGGCCGTTGGATTTGGCACGCTGTTCCGGGATCTGAGCGTGACAACACAAGCCGTCAAGCACGCACTGGAAACAGGCTTTCGCCATTTTGACTGTGCAGAACGCTATCGAAATGAAGACAAGGTCGCAGTGGCCATAAAGGAGTTCCTGGAGACTGGTAAGGTCCGGCGGGAAGACCTGTTTATTACCACAAAGCTGTGGAACACCAACCATCGCCCCGAGCGGGTTCTGCCGGCTTTTGAAGCCAGTTGCCAACGACTTCAAGTGGATTACATCGATTGCTATCTCATCCACACGCCCTTTGCCTTTCAACCGGGCGAAGACCAGGAACCAAGAGACGAGCAGGGGAGAATCATTTACGACTCCGGCGTGACATTAATCGAGACTTGGCGAGCACTTGAGCGTCTGGTAGATGAGGGGCGGTGCAAGTCCATCGGGTTATCCGACATTACACTGCAAGCATTGCAAGAAATTGTGGCAGTGGCGCGGATTAAACCTGCCGTCGTGCAGGTTGAATCTCACCCTTATCTGCCTGAATGGGAACTGCTCGAGTTTTGTCGGCAGCATGGAATTATCGTCCTTGCGTTTGCACCACTGGGGCATGGCATGCAGCCGAACGTACTGGAAGACGCTGTAATTACAGGCATCGCCCGGCGCTTGCAACAGACCCCGGCTCAAGTTGCATTGGCCTGGTCCGTACAACGTGGTGTGGCTTTCCTGACGACATCTGCAACGCTGAGTCATATTCAGGAAAACTTTGCGATTTCTACCCTGCCTCGCAGGGCCATGCTTGAAATCAAGGAAGATATTACGACCCGGGTACGATTCAACTCGGTGGTGGATACCGGTGTGCCCGGATTTATTCCGGGCAAGAAGTAACGCGCGACAAGGGGGGCGGTCTTCTGCAGGGCCACCCCCTTTCTATCCCCCCAGAGGTGATAGCAATGGACGTTTTCCAGACCATGCGTTTTTTCGTTGCTGTTGCTCAGAGCGGCAGCTTTACGGCGGCGGCTGAGCTATTGGACACCACCACAACTAACGTTTCCAAAGCGGTCTCCAGTCTGGAGGCCAGGCTTCAAACACGTCTGATTAACCGCACGACCCGACGCCTGGCGTTGACCGAGGCAGGTGTGCGCTATTTGCAGCGATGCGAGAAAATTCTTGAGGAGGTACGTGAGGCCGAAGACGAAGCGGGTACCGCCCAGGTCATGCCCGTTGGCAGGCTCAAGATTCATGCGATGGGAGCCATCGGTAATCATTACGTGATCAAAGCCATTGCCAGGTATAGAGAGATTTATCCCTTGGTAATGTTTGATTTGACACTGACCAATCGGCTACCTGACTTGCTGGAGGAGGGCTATGACATATCGATTGTTTTAGCGCGGGATCTACCCGATTCAGGATTTGTCGCTCAGCGGCTGGGCATCACCTACAGCATTCTCTGCGCCTCGCCAGCGTACCTGAAGAAACGCGGGATCCCCGATTCTACGAGGTCGCTTGGCGAAATGATTGTTTGAGAATTGTGAATACGGTAATGCCGGTTGAAAACTGGGTATTTGAGGGACCCGAAGGCGTGGAGACCGTCAACATTCCATTGTCTCCGTTTCACGTCAACACCGCCGACGCCATGACCGTTGCCATAACGAATGGGATGGGGATCGGTATTCAGCCTATTGCGTCTGCAGTCGATGGACTGACGTCTGGCACGTTAGTGCGTGTACTGCCGGATTATCATTTCGAAGAGTTCAATGTATTTGCCATATACCCATCACGAAAGTTCGTGGATGCAAAAATAAAGACGTGGGTAGAGTTTCTTAAAGATTACATTCCGGGTTTGTTGGCATCCGATGAAGAAATCGTCGGTTCAGCCAGGAAAGATAACAGCTGTCGAGTTCGCTAGCGCGGCAGGTATGGAGTGTCGACCCTCCATCGTCCGCACAGTACTCAACCGTTTGAACAGCCTGTTCCCATGACTTGATACTGAAGGACATGGTGTTGACCGTGAGAGTCTTCATAGGTCATTTGAACAGGAACCGGTCCGCACTGGTCCGCAGCGTCTGTCATTGCAATGACTTTTTTAATGTCGAGCTTGGTTACGTAAGTGTAATTTTCAATCGGTGCCTGACGGGTCGCGACTGTTGAATGGCTCTCGTCTGCAAATGCCTGTGCACCTAAACTGCCAAGCGCAAGGAAGATCGCAACTTTTGAAATCTTCATCATGTTCACCGTATCGTTCAAGGTTTGGTCTGCGTCGTTTTTACCTCGTGAGCTAGTTGATGTTCATTCAATTTGCTCACCGGGTAGAAACGATGCTAGATGTTTATCCCTTTCCCAGACAGCGGCCTATTGGACAAACACTGTTGTCGGATTTCGCATGAATAGAACGCTACGGGGACAGTCAGTACCACGGCTCAGGTTCACACAAACAGGTCGTAAGACAGTTTGCTGATCAGGATCACCAGCAACACCAGGAACAGGCCCCGGACAAAAGGCACGCCTTTACGAACCGCCAGCCAGGTGCCGGTCAGCGCGCCGAGGATGTTGAATGCCGCCATGGGGAGGGCGATCAGGTAGAGCACGTTACCTGTCGGGATGAAGAAAATCAGCGCCGCGACGTTGGTCGCGATGTTCACCAGTTTGGCCGACGCCGAGGCATGCAGGAAGTCGAAGGCGAAGCAGCGGATAAACAGGAAGATCAGGAAGCTGCCGGTGCCGGGACCGAACAGTCCGTCGTAGAAACCGATGGCCCCGCCGATGACGATCGCCAGCAGTTTCTCCCGGGTACCGATGTGCATGGGTTTGTGCAGGGCGCCGAAGTCCTTTTTCCAGAAGGTGTAGATCGCCATCAGCACGATCAACACCAGCACTGCTGGCCGGATCACCGACTGCGGGACGAACGACACTGTGGCCGCGCCGAAGAAGGACATGACAAAGGCCGCACAGGCAGCGGGGATCACCAGCCCCCAGTCGATCACCACCTTGCGTACGAAAGACCGGGCCGCGAATGCAGTGCCGCAGGCTGCCGCGACCTTGTTGGTACCCAGCAGCGCCGCGGGTTGCGCCGTGGGCAGCACGTTGAACAGCGCAGGTATCTGGATCAGTCCGCCGCCACCCACCGCCGCATCGATCAGGCCGGCGGCAAAGGCGAACACGCAAAGGATGACAGTATCGATCATGAAATCAGGCCTTGACGATGAAGGAGTGGTGAAGGTCTAGCGGTGTGGATTGAGCGGGAAGGTTAACGGAACGGCTTTTTTTGTGTTGCAATGCCACGTTGTGAAAAGTGCAACGAGGTGGCGAATGGCACTGGATATGTTGGGGGACTTTGAAGCCTTTGCGACGGTGGCTCGCAAGCGCAGTTTTGTCGCGGCGGCACGCTCGCTGGGGCGTTCACCCAGCTCGCTGACCCGTGCCGTTCAAGCCTTGGAGGAAAGCGTCGGGGTCAAGTTGTTCAATCGCTCCTCCAATGCCGTGAGCTTGACCGAGGCGGGTGAACGCTTGTTGCCCCACGCCTACAAAATGCTGGATCTGCAACGTGAAGCGGATGAAGACCTGGCCGGAATCAGCGGCCAGGCTTACGGCTGGGTCCGCTTTTCCGCCCCCGAGTTTCTCGGCCACGGGGTTTTGCCCCGGCTGATCGGGCAGTACGGTGAGCGTTATCCAGACGTGAACGTCGATGGGATTTTCACCGATGAAACCATCGACCCGGCCAAGAGCAAACTGGACTTCTCGATTCGTGGCGGGTATCCGCAATCCAGTGACCTGATCGGCTTTCCGCTCTGGAGTTATTCACGTTACCTGTACGCCAGCCCCGGGTACCTGGAGCGGCGCGGGACGCCCGACTCCATCGAGGCGCTGGAGGCGCACTCGCTGATCCTGCATACGGCGCCGCGTATTCTAAAAGACTGGAATTTTCGCAGTGAGACGCAGGCCATCAGCTTTCGGGCTGATCCCAAGTTTCGCTTCAACTCCGGTTCGGCGGTATTCCAGGCGGCCCTGGCGGGTGTCGGGATCGCCCGCCTGGCGGACTGGGTCGCAGAGCCCGAAGTGGAAGCGGGGCGCCTGCTTCGGGTCTGTCCCGAGTACATGCTCACCTCCAGCAGCGGCGAAAGCCCGCAGATGCACGCGGTGTACCCGGCCGGAAATCTGCCGCTGCGGGTGAAGTCGCTGTTGCAGATGATCCGTGGCTTTGGCGAAAGCCTGGACCGAAAGCCTGCTTTACCGCTGATCAAAACTGGATTGCAGGGGATGGGCTGACCCTGCAAGTCGTTTGGCCACGACTGTGTGACGGCCTTGAGCCAATCAAAAACAGAGACCGTCAAAATTAGTCGATACATGCTCGCTCACCGGATCGACCTGATTCCAGCCTTCCTGCACAATCGATGCGGCGGGGGAGCGGGGGGGAGACGGATGCGGTGAGTTTGGAGGGGCGGGTGATGAGGTAAAAATATTTGCATTTGCAAATTTCGGCATGTACTAATCGCACCGTCATTGGGCTGGAGCCCGAGAAACGAGCCGATCTTAGGCAAGGCTGCCATGGTTTGTTTAAAGTTATCAGGACGGTGACTTATGGATGATCGAAAGATTCTGGATGAAGTAAAAGATTGGTTTATCAGCTGCTTAGGGTGCGCGGCAGGCAGGCGGGAATTCAGTAAAAACCGCTAATATGCTGACCATTGCTCGAACCGCACAAGAGGTTAGGGATCGCTACGAAGCTTATGTACGGGCACTCGAAGCGCGCGAAGTAGTAGCCTGTCTAATTATCTGCCCGACGGCTACCGAAGAGCAAAATACGTACAGCGTAGCTCAGGAAGTAAGGCGTTTGTCGGCGCTGTTCAGCTCGATTAGCGAGTACTCTTCTGAAGAGCTTGCTACTGGCCACGCCTTGAACAAAAAACTCTATCTGACTTGCCCGGTCACCAACGTCAAAGTGCTATTCGAAGACTTTGATGCCGTAGCGTTCTGTCCACAATCGGATGATCTGGATGATGAGCTTTATGACCCGTTGATGTCGGCGCCTATTCCTGCGGTCAACTTTAACTCCGACGTATATGCCTTCTCGATGTTCTGCCGTGACATGAGCCTGCAGAAATTCAAACGCGAGGTATTCGAGTTGACCGCCTCCGAACGCGGCCAGCTCTACGAGACGGTGCTATACGGTTGGCAGCGTATTGCTGAAAGAACTCTGGGCAATTACATCAACATGACCAACGTTCAGAAGTGCCCGGTCTACTTGCACGACGATAATAAATACTGGTTCGCTAATCATCAGGACCCGGCTTTCGCCGAGTCGGTAAAGGAACTGTATCGACATGATATGCCGTTGATTTACGTGCCAAAGATCATCTGTGAATGGGAGCAGTATTTCAACACTGGGCGCACACCGGACTTCAGCGAGACCGCCACCCCTGGCAGTCAGCACCTTGACGCATCTGAATCCACCTGTGAGGCTATTTGAAATGAGCAAGGATGCGAATTTTTCCGCCACAAAATTGGTGTTTATCGGTTTCGGATCAATCACCAAAGCGACCCTCGGGTTGCTTGTCCAAGCCCGTACATTCGACCTCTCATCGATATTCGTGATCGCTCCGCAGATAGAGCAACACCAGCCGTTCCTCGAACTGGGGGTGAGTTTTATCGAATTGGCGCTGACTCTCGAGAACCTTCACAGTGTATTGCGCGATGTCGTCCGGCGCGGTGATTTCATCGTCAACTTATCGGTCAACGTCAGCAGCACCGCCTTGATCAAGTTTGCCCATGATCAAGGTGCTCTGTACCTCGATACCTGTATCGAGCCTTGGGAAGGCACCTACAACGAACCCAGTCTAACTACCTCGCAGCGCTCCAACTACGCCTTGCGCGACCAGTTGTTGGCCCTCGGAGACGAGCTCGGCTCGGGCCCGACTGCTGTGGTGACCCACGGCGCCAATCCGGGCCTGGTCTCGCATTTTGTCAAATCGGCATTGCTGCATCTCGCCGAGAAGCTGGCCATCGCGGTGCCTGAGGCCGACGGCAGCGTCGCCTGGGGCGAACTGGCGATGGCGCTGAACGTCAAGGTTATTCACATCGCTGAACGTGATACCCAGCGCTCGGCACGCATCAAGTCCGACGACGAATTTGTTAACACGTGGTCAGTCGACGGGTTTGTTAGCGAAGCCGGCCAGCCTGCTGAACTTGGCTGGGGATCCCATGAGAAAACCTGGCCCCCCTTCGCACGCCATCATCAGTTCGGTTCAAACAACGCGATCTACCTTGAGCGCCCCGGCGTCTCGGTGCCAGTAAAAACCTGGACCCCCAACGGCGGCCCCTGCACTGGCTTGCTGATCACCCATAACGAAGCAATCTCGCTTCCTGACTTTTTGACTGTCAAAGACGGTAACGTGCTGCTGTACCGGCCGACCGTGCATTACGCTTACCACCCTTGTGACGATGCGCTGCTTTCGGTGCATGAATATGTGGGCCGTGGTTGGCGGTTACAAGACAGTAAGCGGATCATGAACGACGAAATTGCCCCGGGTGGTGTCGACGCGCTCGGTGTGCTACTCATGGGCCATGCCCTGAATGCCTATTGGTACGGCTCTATTCTGAGTATCGACGAAGCACGGCAGATCGCGCCGTTCAATACAGCAACCAGCCTGCAAGTGGCCGCCGGAGTATATTCAGGCATCATCTGGGCCATTGAAAACCCTGACCGCGGGATCGTCGAGCCGGAACAGATGGACCATCGGCGGGTATTGGAAATTGCTCTACCTTTCCTCGGAAGACTCGAAGGTATACAGACCGACTGGACGCCTCTGGACACCATTAACGCGCTGTTCCACAAGCCCGAAGGTGAGTTTTGTCCGTGGCAGTTCGAGCACTTTACCGCTGTCTAGATAAGGTCGGTCATTTATGGAAAATCTGAGTGTCGGGTGCTCTGACAAGCAACGCTGGTTTGCCCTCACCAAAATAAACACCCTATCGGCTCTGTCGCAGATCGTGCAGATCGGTACCGTAACGCCGCTGCTGTCGCTATCGTTGGAACAACGGGGTGTCGAGGCGGCCAGGATCGGGGTGATTGTCAGCGCCTCGTGGTTAGCGATCCTGCTGTTTTACAAAATGGTTCCGCGCCTGCTGGCCGTTCTGGGGCTCGTCAAGACCAATCTCCTCAGCGCGGCATTGACCATCACCGCGCTGATCGGTATGACCCTGACCAACCACTTGGTGCTGATCTTTGCGCTGAACTTTGTGTTGGGTATTGGCTTGATCCTGCGCTGGATCGCCTGCGATACCTGGATCGTCGCGGTCGCCTCGAAAAACGAGCGTGGCCGAGCGATCGGCATCCATGAGACCCTGATGGGGCTGGGCATTGCTGTCGGCCCGCTACTGTTGGTGGGGTTCGGCGTCGGGAGCTCCGCTCCCTATTACGCCTGTGCGGCGATCGTGTTGGTTTCCGGCGCTTTAGCCTTAACGCTGAAAGACCATGATACACAGCCGCAAACCCCGGTGGAAAAACGCCACGGTAAGTTGTTCAGCGTCATTCCGACGGCTCTGTGTGGCGCCTTTATCGCCGGCTTTTCGGAAACTTCATCAGTGTCATTCCTTGCAGGCTACAGCCTCTCGGCCGGGTACCTGTTGACCGCCGCGACTTTGCTGATTTCGGTGTTCGGCATTGGCGGCACAGTGCTGCAACTGCCGATCGGCTGGATGGCCGACCGCAGCTCGTACAAGACCGGCCAACTGGTCTGTGGCCTGATCCTGCTGCTGGGCACGGTGGCCATTCCCTTCAGCCAGCCCCTTCCCTGGCTAGCGACGCTCATCGTGTTTCTCTGGGGGGGAGCCATTGGCGGCATGAACACCCTGGCTGTGATTGAGGCGGGGGACCGGGTTGGCGAACATCAAGTGTCCACAGCTATGACCGCCATTGCAATGTTCTACACTTTAGGCAGCGTACTGGGCCCAATAGCCACTGGCGCCACGGTTTCCTATGTTAGCGAACATGGATTGATGATCTCGGTGGGGATAGTCGGTGCGCTGTTCATCGCAATGTTGATGTTACGCAGAGCCCCCGCGCCAGAGTGATGCGCACCAGCCGCTCGGCGTACGCCGTATCCTCCTGATATCCCGCCCCCGGACGTCACGTCTGAGTTCTAATACTGACGAGCGGCTCTGGGGCGGCGATTGAACCCGGCTTTTACGATAAACGCCGTGACATAAGGTATTGGCTTTTCCCCCAAGCCTCAAAGCGCTCCAACACTTCCCAGCCAAGCTTGGCGTAATAATGACTCTGGTTGTGCGTGTGCAAGAACAAGGTGGTGAATCCAGCCTCTCTCGCATGGCTACAGATGCCTTCGATCAACTGCGCTGCAATTCCTCTGCGTCGAGCGCTTGGGGTGATGAACACGCAGGCCAGCCACGGGCCCAACTCGGGCCGGTCAGGTAGGTCGCTACTGGCAAGAGTTGCGCCACCCAGCAACTGGTCTCGTTGCGTTGCGATCAGGCATCTCCAACGACCACCACGTTGCCCCACAGAGAACTCGTGCTGCCAACTGGCGAGAGATTGCTGTGCAAATTCATACCTGAACTCTCGATAAAGCCATTCGGCCATCATGTCGCATTTATCCATTTGTTTATCGAGCCAATCCACTCGCAGCATCTGAACAACTCCTTATGTATTCGTCATGTAGAGGGCGGGTCGCGGAGGGGGGCAGTGCCAGATGACCGAGGCCGCCGATGCCCACCACGCCGACCCGGTCGGTGGGCTTGACGTCGTATTCCACAAGCGGGTTGAACACTGTCGAGCCGGCGCAGAACAGCGGGCCCGCCATGCCCTTGCTCACACCGGAGAGATGGGAAAGCTCGCCCAGAGTGATTTTCCGCTTCTTTCGCTCATGATCTGTCGCAACGTATTTTTAATCATGTAAACCTCATCCAGGAAAGCGGCATATTATAAATGTCGGTTTCGCTTGTGCGGTCAGAAAAACCTAATGGGTTATTCGCAACCCACCATGATTGAAAATGTTCGAGAAATAAAAATATCCTATTCTTTATTGGTGTAGATGTTGAACTGTTTGCCTGGGATGGTTACCCAGGAAGCAATTGTTTTTGCCCCGGATGGGCCAGCTTTGGTGGTATGAACGTCTTTCGCTGCAAGTTGATAGCTCTCGCCTGCGCGAACGGTTTTCGCCGGTTGCCCATCAATAAGAACGATTACTTCTCCTTGGATGACGTACACAATCTCGG
Organism: Pseudomonas sp. H3(2019); assembly: GCF_007713465.1. Lineage (GTDB taxonomy): Bacteria > Pseudomonadota > Gammaproteobacteria > Pseudomonadales > Pseudomonadaceae > Aquipseudomonas. The sequence continues at coordinate 50,571 of NZ_VMSG01000032.1, forward strand.
GTCCGATAGCCCGGTGACGCGGTTTTTCTGCATTGGGCGGAAACTCCGAGATTCCCATGCCCAACTCACGGTTAGTTCCATTTACCGCAATCCTCTGCAATGTTTCTGTCTCTTTTGCGGCAGGCGCAGTATCTGTGGCCATGGTTGGGTGAGCAGCCATCATGGTTCCGACTAAAATAGAAATTGATAGATATTTATTCATGGTCGACGCTCAGGTTTATTAGCGCTAACAGTACTGTTTTTCTGTGGTGTTAGCTTCTGATATCCAAGACCGGTTACACCTCTTGAGCCGCCACAATCACCGCTCCACGAGCCTTCAACAACTCCTGCAACACCGAACGATGGCAGTGGCGTTCTTCCTTGCAGTAGCAGCCGATGGCCAGCGAGGTTTGATGGGACAGGGCAGCCAGCAGATCCAGCAATTGGCTGGGGGCGGGGTGGTTCATTTCGGCCTTGAATTTACGTCGAAAGGCTTCCCAGTCTTTTTCGTCCTCCGCGGCTTTGGCTTCTGTTACCAGCTCCGCGCTGGGCGACAGGACGGGGAGCCAGGTGTCATAGAAGTCGCGGCTGGCGAATTCGGCTTTCGGAACGCCGCGCGGTGGGCGGCGGACGGTGCCCAGGCGCAGCCCTTCATGGGGTGTGCGGGGCGTGCCCAATTGCACGATATGGATAGGCATTCATGCCTCCATTAATGATGACTGCGCTCAAGCCAGTCTGCGGCCGAGCGGCAGATGCAGATCCCCAGAAAGTAAGCCGACATCGTAAGCCACAGCCCCATGACCCAAGGGTTGACGGTCGGATGGTTGAGGACCAGTGACAGGCTGCACAGCAACCAGATGGACGTCACGGCAATGTTGATCGGCATGAACCGTCGCACGCGAAACGGGTGCAGGAACTTCATCCGGGTCACCGTCAACAGTGCCAGGCCGATAATGGTGAGCAGCGTCAGCCAGGGTGTCGGCGCAATGATGTAGAGGCACAGAGTGACGACGTTCCACGCGGCAGGGAAGCCCTGGAAGTAGTTGTCCTTGCTCTTCATGTTGACGTTGCAGAAGCAATAGAGCGACGAGACCAGGATCACCGAGGTGGTCAGCAGCGGGGTGTACGCCGGCAAGTCGATGTAACGGTAGATGAACAGCGCCGGGATGAACACGTAGGTCAGGTAGTCGATGACCAGATCCAGCACCGATCCGTCGAGATGCGGCAGTACCGTCTGGACATTGACCTTGCGTGCCAGCGAGCCGTCCACGCCATCGACGATCAGCGCCACGCCCAGCCACAGCAGGCAGGCTCTGGGCTGGTTATCGAACAAGGCGAGGGTCGCCAGGAAGGCGGTCACCACACCGGTTGCGGTAAAACCGTGGGCGCCCCAGGCTTTGAGCGTGGCCATGCGTCGGGTCGTTATCAAGAGGGCGTTCTCCAGCGAATGATACGGGCCAGTTGCTACTACCGACGGGGTCACCGGCAAACCTGGCTGGGCTGCACCTATCGACCGGGTATCCGGCGATAAGATTCAGCTGCGCTCAAACGACCCGAAGTCGACATCCATTAAAAGTAGACCATCCCCTGTCGCTACCATGTCAATCGAACAGTACTTTTTACCCTCAGCGCTCAACCACCGGCCTGCGCCTGAAGCGCAATTACGCAAGATTGTTCAAGACAAGAGGTTGATCGGCTGACACAGTTAGCAACCTTTCCTTTGTTGTAGAGCGCTATGTCAGACAATCTATTGCCGCGCAGTGCTTTCCTGCGCGGTGCCGCTGCCGTCATGCCCCTGTCCCTGGCGACTGCGCCATGGGGGCTGTTGGCAGGTTCGATGGCCATTGAGGCCAACCTCACTCCACTGCAAGGCCAGGGCTTATCAAGCATTGTCTTTGCGGGGGCTGCGCAGTTGGTCGCGATCGGGATGCTCAAGGGCGGTGCGGGGATTTTCTCGATTCTGCTGACCACCTTGCTGCTGACCTCGCAACACCTGCTGTACGGCATGAGCATGCGTCCGGTGGTTTCGCCGTTGCCGGGTCGCTGGCGGGTAGGGCTGGGATTTTTGCTCACCGATGAACTGTTCGCACTGACCAGTCAATTTGACCAGCAGCAGTTCAATCGCTGGTACGCCCTCGGGGTGGGCCTGACCTTTTATGTGGCGTGGAATCTCTTCACCCTCGCCGGAATTGTGCTGGGTAGCAGCATTCCGGGCCTTGAACACCTGGGCCTGGATTTTTCCATCGCAGCCACGTTTATTGCGTTGATCACCCCCGTGGTGCGCAACGTTCCGACGATTGTCTGTGTGGCGGTTTCGCTGTTCTGCTCGGTGCTCTTCAACTACTGGCACTGGGGCTCGGCACTGGTATTGGCCGGCTTGCTGGGGATGAGTGCCGGGTTTGTCTGCAACAAGTTCTATGGAGCGCGCACATGATGGTCTGGGCGGTTATTTTTGGGATGGGCGTGCTGGTATTTCTCAACCGCTATGTGTTCCTTGAACCACGGTTGCCCGTGCGCTTGAGCAGCAACGCACGGCAATTTCTCGGATTTGCGGTGCCGGGCATGCTCACGGCGATCTGCGGGCCGATCGTGTTCATGCCCGGCCATCAACTGAATCTGCAGTACGACAACCCGTACCTGATCAGTTCACTGGTCGCCATCGGCCTGGTGCTCTACACCCGCAGTACCCTGATCAGCATGCTGCTGAGCATGGGCTTCTTTTTCCTGCTGCGCTGGTGGCTGTGACCCGCCGTCTCACTTTTTCGGGGTTTTGCTGCTGCCGGGAATGTGCAGGTAATTCATCACGCTTTCGGTGAGTTCGGTCGCCAGCTTCACCGCTTCTTTGTTACGCGCCATCACACCGGCGACCAAACCTTCGATCAGCGCCAGTACCGCGATGTTGGAACTGGTCAGCACCGGGTGGTCGGCCGGCGCAAACAGCACGTGCTGAGCGATGTGAGTCAGGGGCGAGGCGGGCGAGTCGGTGATCGCCAGCACCGTCGCGCCACGCTCATGGGCAAAGCGCGACAGTTGCAGGGTGTCGAGGGAATAGCGCGGCAGCGAGATCGCCAGCAGCACGTCCTGATCGGTAATTGCAGCCAGTCGATAGGCGGCGTTTTCGTTGCCGCCTTCCATGCTGATCGCCGTGGCGTCGGCGCAGAACGGCATCAGTGTCGAGGCCGCGAGACCGGCCATGTAGACGCTGTTGCCGAACCCGAGGATGTAGATCTTGCGCGCCTCGATCAGGCAGGTGACCACGGCTTCGAAGGTGTCAGGGTGATTGTTGGTGCCGGCGGTGCCGAGGTTGCTGGTGGCGCTCTGGATTTGCTCATGCAGACCGAATGCACCACCGGGGCGGTGTGCCAGTTCGTTACGCAGTTTGTCCACCGGGGAGACCATCTGCTGCAAGGTCGCGACCAGCTCGGCTTTCATGCCGCTGTAACCGCCCAGGTCCAACGCCTTGGCCAGACGGTTGACCGCCGCCGGCGAGGTGGAAGTTTCATGGGCCATCTCTTCGATGGTCAGAGTGGCGGCCTTCAGCGGATGACGCAGGATAAAGTCGGCCACCTTGCGCAGCGACGGCTGCAAGTCGGCAAGAATTTCTGCCAGTTTGCGCATGACTGGCGCGGCGTAGACCGTGGTGTTTTTCGAAGGAGTAGGCATAACCGGCTCAACATCCGCAGGAGGTTGGAAGGGACCCTATCTGGCCCCTGACATGAGTGCGCGCCAGTGTATCCGAAGCCGACCGTTGGCGTGCAGCACCCCAAACGGTCGGCGAGCGGCTTACTTCAGGCTGCCGGCCAGAAACTGCTGGAGGCGTTCGGACTGCGGGTTGACCAGCACTTCACGCGGGTTGCCACGCTCTTCCACCTGACCTTTGTGCAGGAACACCAGTTGGTTCGACACCTCCCGGGCAAAGCCCATTTCGTGGGTCACCACCACCATGGTCCGGCCTTCCAGGGCCAGGTCCTGCATGACTTTAAGCACTTCGCCAACCAGTTCCGGGTCGAGGGCTGAAGTCGGCTCATCGAACAACATGACTTCCGGCTCCATCGCCAACGCACGCGCAATCGCCACGCGCTGCTGCTCGCCACCCGACATGTGCGCCGGATAAGCGCCCATGCGATGGGCCACGCCGACCTTGTTCAGGTAGTGCTCGGCTTTTTCACGGGCCAGCTTCTTGTCCATGCCCAGCACATGCACTGGCGCTTCCATGACGTTTTCAAGGGCGCTCATGTGCGACCAGAGGTTGAAATGCTGAAACACCATTGCCAGCCGCGAGCGCATGCGTTGCAGCTGTTTTGGCTCGGCGGCCTTGAGCCCGCCGGTCTTGTTGGCGACCAGTTTCAACTGCTCGCCATTGAGCAGGATGTTGCCCGAGTTGGGTTGCTCCAGCAGGTTGATGCAGCGCAGGAAGGTGCTTTTACCCGAGCCGCTGGAGCCGATGATGCTGATCACGTCGCCGGCTTTGGCTTCCAGGGACACGCCCTTGAGCACTTCGTGGGTGCCGTAGCGTTTGTGCAGGTCCTGAATTTCAAGTGTGTTCATGGTGTCGATTCTCTTGAGTCAGTCGCTGAGCAAGCGACCCTGGCGAATGGGGGTAGAGCCTGCGACCTTGGCCAGCCACAAGCCCGGTTGGGCAAAGCGCAGGCGTTCGCGGGCATAAAGAATGCCGTCGGTGCTGGCCTTCACCACACTGTGGCGATCGGTCAACGGATCGAGCACTTCGAACAGCGGGTCGCCGACCGAGACCCGAGCACCCAGCGGTTGCAGAAAACTCACCACACCGGGGTGTGGCGCATAGGCGTATTGCGCACCGGCGAAGGGCGTTGCGTCGCAGCAGCTGGCCGGCGCGTCTGGCCAGTCACCGCTGATCAGACCCTGTTCGGCCAGGTAGCCGAGGATCTGCTCGGCACTGGCCATGCACGGTTCACGTTCGGTGTCGGCCATGCCGCGCAGTTCGATGGTGGTCGCCACGCAGGCCAGCGGAATGTTCGCCTGCGGGAACAGTTCGGCCAGGCGTAACCAGGGGATCGCGCAGGCTTCATCGAAGGCATTGCCGCCAGCGTCCTCGGCCAACAGCACGGCACCGGCGTCCAGGCGTGCGGCCAGTGAACGCAGGCGTGGCCAGTTTTGCGGCAGGGCATACAGCAACATGATCGACTCGAAGTCGCAGTGCAGGTCCAACACCACATCGGCATCGCAGGCGTGCTGCAACAGCAGGCGGCGCAGGCCGTCGAGTTCCGATTCGGCCAGCGGCATGTCGGCAATGACCTCGATCATGGCACGCCGGATCAATGCCACGTTGGCCTCGGCATCCTCGCCCAATTGGCCTTTCAGGTGCACGGCCACGGCTTCGGCCAGTTCCGGGAAGTCACGGTTGAAGTTCTTGCCGCTGTTGAATTCGAAGCGTCCCTGATGGGTGGCCTGGAACATTTGCCCGATACCGATCGGATTGGCCATCGGCACCAGTTCGATCACGCCGGTCAGGCGGCCTCGTAATTCCAGCTCGCGCAGACGGCGCTTGAGCTCGACGGCGACGCGCATGCCGGGCAGTTCGTCGGCATGCAGCGATGCCTGGATGTAAGCCTTGCGCGAGCCGCTGCCAAATCGAAACAGCGACAGCGTGCGTTCAGTGCCGCAGGCGCTCCAGGGTAGAACGTAGTGAATGTGCTCCATGGGATTTCCTTAGTGCTTGCGTGGGGCCAGGTACGCCAGCCAGTGGCGCTCGGCGAGCTTGAACAGGCGCACGAGAATGAAGGTCAGGGCCAGGTAGATCAGGCCGGCGGTGATGAACGCTTCGAACGGCAGGTAGAACCGCGAGCTGACCGTGCGCGCCGCACCGGTGATGTCGACCAGGGTGACGATCGACGCCAGGCTGGTGGTCTGCAGCATCATCAGCACTTCATTGCTGTACTGCGGCAACGCCCGGCGCAGGGCCGACGGCAGCAGAATGCGGCGGTACAGGGTCAGGCGTGACATGCCCATCGCCTTGGCGGCTTCGATCTCGCCGTTGGGTGTGGACTTCAGGCTGCCGGCCAGCAGCTCTGCGCTGTAGGCACTGGTGTTGATCGCAAAGGCCAGGCAGGCGCAAAAGGTCGCGCTGGACAGGTACGGCCAGAGCACGCTTTGGCGTACCGCTTCAAACTGCGCCAGGCCGTAATAGATCAAAAACAGCTGCACCAGCATCGGCGTGCCACGAATGGCGTAGGTGTAGAGCCAGGCCGGGAAGTTGATCAGCGGCGAGCGGGAGACGCGCATCAACGCCAGCGGAACGGCCAGCATCAGGCCAAAGGCCAGGGAAATCAGCAGTACTTTGAGGGTCAATAACGCGCCACTGAAATACAGCGGCAAGTTTTCCCAGATCAGGGTGTAGTCGAGCATGGTCGGTTCGCTCCCACTCACAGGACGGCGGCTTTGATGCCGACCGAGTAGTGTTTTTCCAGGGCGCGCAGCACCAGCAACGAGACACTGGTCAGCACCAGGTACAGCGCCGCGACCGCGAGGAAAAACGTAAAGGGTTCATGGGTCGCGTCGGCGGCGTTCTTGGCCTTGAACATCATGTCCTGCAGGCCGATCACCGATATCAACGCCGTGGATTTGGTCAGCACCAGCCAGTTGTTGGTGAAGCCGGGGATCGCGAAGCGAATCATCTGCGGCACCAGAATCCGCCAGAACACCTGGGCGCTGCTCATGCCATAGGCCGCACCGGCTTCAGCCTGACCTTGCGGGATCGCCATGAAGGCGCCGCGAAAGGTTTCCGAGAGGTAGGCGCCAAAGATGAAGCCCATGGTGCAGACACCCGCCACAAACGGGTTGATGTCGATGTAATGGGTGTAGCCGAGCCCGAGGGCCATGCGGTTCACCAGGTCCTGGCCGCCGTAGAAAATCAGCAGAATCAGTACCAGGTCGGGGATACCGCGAATCACCGTGGTGTAGCCTTCGCCCAGCGTCGACAACCATTTGAGCGGCGAGAGGCGAAACGCCGCGCCGATCAGGCCCAGGGTAATGGCCAGTGCCATGGAGCTCAGAGCCAGATTGATCGACAGCCAGGCGCCATCGAGAATGCTCGATCCGTAGCCGTGAAGCATGATGAAGTTCCTCACCCAAAGCGCCGGCAGGCGCGCGGGACCAGCAAGAAAAGCGGTGTCGGCGCAAGGCCGACGCCAGCGTTACAGGAAGGCTTATTCGCCGTAGATATCGAAAGCGAAGTACTTGGCCATGACCTGCTGGTACTTGCCATTGGCACGGATCGCATCAATCGCCGTGTTCAGGCGTGCCGCGTTCGCGGTATCGCCTTTGCGCAGCGCAATCCCGGCGCCCCGGCCGAAGTATTTCGGGTCATTGATGTCCGGTCCCACCAGGGCGAAGCCGTTACCGGCCGGGGTCTTGATGAAGCTCTCGTTGGTGTTGACGATGTCGGCGAGGGTGGCGTCCAGTCGGCCCGACGCCAGGTCCAGGAAGGCTTCATTTTGTGATGAGTAACGCACCACCTCGACGCCGGCGGGCGCCAGTTGCTCGGTGGCGTAACGGTCGTAGGTGGAGGAGCGTTGCACACCGAGTTTCTTGCCTTTGAGATCGACCTTCGGGTCATTGATCGCCTGGCCGGCCTTCGCCGCGAACTTACCGGGGGTGTGGTAGTACTTTTCGCTGAAGTCGACTGACTTCAGGCGGTCGTCGGTAATCGACATTGACGACAGCACCGCATCGATCTTGCGCACTTTCAACGAGGGGATCATCCCGTCGAATTCCTGGATGACCCACTGGCATTTGATCTTCATTTCTTCGCACAAGGCGTTGCCGATGTCGTAGTCGAACCCGCTGATGTTGCCTTCCGGGGTCTTGAAGGAGAACGGCGGGTAGGCGGCTTCGATACCGATGCGCAGGCTGTCTTCGTCGGCGTGGGCCAGGGTGCTGACGGCGCAAAATGCCAGAGCAGCCAGAAGTCCGGTCTTGTTCATATTGTTGACTCCGTGGATAGGGTGTGGGGGTGAATGCCTTCCGGTCTGGCGAGGGTGTGCAACGGGGTGCGTGTCCATGGAGTGTATAAATGACACGTTTTATTTCATAAATCAAACTACTGAAAATAAAAATATCAAACAGGCTGTTGTTTCAGCCAGACGGTCATGGCGCGACAAGGAGACTGTGCCCTGACGGCACAAGGAGGTTTGGCGGCTACGATTGATGGTGGGAAGTTATAAAGTCAGATCATATTGGTATAAGTGGTTATAAGAAAAATCGCTATGCTGACTGCCAGATTTTTAAGTCGTCGCGCTGTTTTTGTAAGGTATGGCAATGGACTTCGGTAATTTGGGTTTTGTAGTCGCAGGCTTGGTTGTCGGGTTCGTTGTCGGCATGACCGGTGTGGGGGGAGGCTCGTTGATGACGCCGATCCTTCTATGGTTCGGCATCAACCCAGCCACGGCCGTCGGGACTGATTTGTTGTATGCCGCGATCACCAAGTCCGGTGGTGTGCTGGTTCATCAAAAGCACCGGAACATCGACTGGAAAATTACTGGCTGGCTGACATTGGGCAGCGTGCCTGCCGTTGTCATGACCTTGTTGTTCCTGAAATACCTCAACACGGATCCGCACGCGACCAATGCCGTTATCAAGCAGGCGTTAGGCTTTGTATTACTGCTGACGGCGCTGGCTATTCTCTTCAAGCGCCAACTCTTGGCGTTTGCCCAAAAACATGCGGGCGATCATTACCACCTCAGTAACCGGAACCTGAACCTGCTGACCATCGTCACGGGCGCAATACTCGGTGCGATGGTCGCTTTGACCTCCATCGGTGCCGGCGCACTGGGGACTGTGGCGCTGTTCATCCTGTACCCGTTCCTGGCAACCAAACGCCTGGTCGGCACAGAAATCGCCCACGCCGTACCGCTGACCCTGGTTGCGGGACTGGGGCACGCGAGCATGGGCAATATGGATTGGCACCTGCTGGGCTTTCTGCTGATGGGGTCGTTGCCGGGGATCTATATCGGCAGTCACCTGACCGGGAAAATTTCCGACGGTGTGTTGCGTCCTTGCCTGGCCGTCATGCTGGTGTTCATCGGCTACAAATTGGTGTTTTGATCCAGGCCGGGCGCTGCTCCTTCAGCGCCTGACACGGGATGTCACCTACAGCAGTTATTTACGCGCTTCCAGAATCAGGTTGAACGGTGTCTCTGCCGCCCGGCGGAAATGCTTGAATCCGGCCTGGGTGAATACATCCCGCAGCCGTGCTTCTCCCGCTTGGGCCCCGAGCCCCAGACCGACTTCCTGAGACAACGAGTTAGGCGTACAGATGAACGTTGACGCGGCGTAGAACAGCCGTCCTACCGGGGTCGCGTTTTCGTCGAGATGGTCATTGGCATACGGCTCCACCAACAGCACCGTTCCGTCGGGCTTGAGCGACTCATAGGCATGTTTGGCAGCGCCCACCGGGTCGCCCATGTCGTGGAGACAATCGAAGTAGCAGATCAAATCGTAGTCATTGCCCGGAAAGTTCTTGGCGGTACTCTGAACGAAGCGCGCGCGATCGGCCACGCCACCTTCTTCAGCACGTTGGGTCGCAGTGGTGATGGACGGTGCGTGATAGTCGAAGCCGACAAAACTGGAGGCCGGGAATGCTTGGGCCATGACCACCGTTGAGGCGCCGTGGCCGCAACCGACATCCGCGACCTTGGCCCCGGCTTGTAGCTTGCCCACCACGCCTTCAAGTGCAGGTAACCACTCGCCGACCAGGTGTGCGCGGTAGCCGGGTCTGAAGAAGCGTTCGGTGCCTTTGAACATGCAACTGTGGTGATCGCCCCAGGCGAGGGCACCATCGCCACGCATGGCGGCGATCAGCTTGTCTTTGTCATGGTAAAACGAGGCAATCACTGCGGCGCCGCCCGGGACATAAACCGGTGAGTCCTCGATCGCCAGCGCCAGGGCTTGTTCTTCTGGCAGGCGGAATTTCCCGTCAACGTGTTCCATGTAGCCAGAGGCTGCGTGAGCACTGAGCCATTCGCGCAACAGTCGTGCATTGCAGCCAGTCTTACTGGCCAGCGCTTCAGGGGTGACAGGCTGGCTGTCGGCCATCGCCCGGTACAAACCGAGTTCATCGCCCAGGATCATGTTCGCGAGCATTGCTGCGCCGCCCATGTCGGAAACCACCTTGCCCATGAAGTCATTGAGTTTGGCTTCGTCCATAACTGCTCCTCCTGAAAAAAGACCACCGGTAAAGGAGGGCATGTGCAGAGGCAGCAACCTTTCAGGCGGCAGTCGGATGGGTGATCAGGGCGACACTGCAGGCGCGTTGTGAAGCCAAACCGTCTGCCACGCGAATGCCCGGACACACGATATGTCCGGGCGAGTGGGACGCGAAAACGTCGTCCTGCATGACGTCACTGTGGGGCCGTGCCCCACAGGACGATTACGAGTAGCCATTGGCTCCAGCGTCGTGGGCGGGTTTCTTCGACAAACTCGCTGCTTACGGACCCGGATTTGGCAACGTCCCCCCTACGGAGGACAAACTAAGTGTAGTACGCGATATAACCCTGCGCCGTGTGTTTTGGTTCTGGCGGTGCGAGCCTGGACAAACGGAATGACCTGAACCTGTGTCGCTATATACGGTTGCGGATTAAGCCCGCTCGCCTAAGCTTCGCAGCATGGCGATAGAAATTTCAGGCATTGACCTGGATCTTTCGCTTTGATGCGCAATCATAAAGTGTGGAAATCAAAAGGAGATGCGCATGCTCATTCGGTCACTGACCCTTGCAACTCTGCTCGCTGTCGCCGGCCCTCTATTCGCCGCCGACAACGACACGCCCCTGGCCCAGGAAATCGGCAGGAACCGGCCGCTGATCGTCATCGCTCCCAGCAGCATCGACCCGACACTGGTCAGTCTGAAAAAGTCCCTGGCGGAACCGGCCAACAGCCAGGCCTTCAAGGAACGCAATATGGTGCTGTACACCGTGGTCAACCTCATGGGCCAACGTGACGGCAAGGACCTCGATGCACAAACCACCATGGCGCTGATTCGCGAGTTGAAACTGGGCGTCAGTGGCGAGACCAAGGTCATTCTGGTGGGCAAGGACGGCGAGAAAAAACTCGACCACCTCGGCCCGATCGAGGCCAAGGATCTGTTCGCCACCGTTGACCAGCTTCCAGCCACCGAGAAAGAGGCAGCGCCACCTGCGCCGCCACCCGTAGAGGCTGCGCCGGTCAAGGGCGGTAAAGGGGCGAAGGGCGGCAAGGCTGCAAAACCGGCTGCGCCACCGCAACCCTTGGATGATTGATCATCGCGCAGGACCTTTGCGCAAGGCAAAAAAAGACCCGGCGCCACCGAAGTCGCGCCGGGTGTGTTGCCAGTCAGCGAGCGGATATCGTGGGTCCGTGCGCTGGCTGTTGAACGCTTGCGGGTTTAGGCCCGTTCGATCGCCAGGGCCACGCCCTGACCACCACCGATGCACAAGGTGGCAAGGCCTTTCTTGGCATCACGCTTGATCATTTCGTGCAGCAGCGACACCAGCACCCGGCAACCGGACGCACCAATCGGGTGGCCCAAGGCAATGGCGCCACCGTTGACGTTGACCTTGCTTGCATCCCATTCCAGCTCTTTGCCGACCGCCAGTGACTGCGCGGCGAAGGCTTCGTTGGCTTCGATCAGGTCCAGCTGATCAAGGCTCCAGCCGGCCTTGTCGAGGCAGCGGCGGGTCGCGGAGACGGGAGCAATGCCCATGATCGCCGGATCGACGCCGGCATTGGCGTAGGCGGTGATCTTAGCCAGCACCGGCAAGCCCAGTTGCCTGGCTTTGTCGGCGCTCATCAGCAACACCGCAGCGGCGCCGTCATTGAGGCTGGAAGAGTTGCCGGCGGTGACGCTGCCGTCTTTCTTGAAGGCCGGTTTGAGCTTGGCCAAAGACTCGGCAGTGGTCTCGGCGCGCGGTTGTTCGTCGACCGCGAAGGACAACGGCTCACCTTTGCGCTGCGGGATCAGGATCGGCGTGATCTCGTCGGCAAAACGCCCGGCTGCGATAGCCGCCGTGGCTTTTTGCTGCGAAGCGGCGGCGAACGCGTCCTGCTCCTCACGGGTCAGGTGGTACTTGTCCACCAGGTTCTCGGCGGTGATGCCCATGTGGTAGTCGTTGAACGCATCCCACAGGCCGTCGCTGATCATGCTGTCGACCATTTTCGCGTGGCCCATGCGCAGACCGGTACGAGCGGCCGGCAACACGTACGGCGCCAGGCTCATGTTTTCCATGCCGCCGGCAATGATCACCTCGGCGTCGCCGCAACGAATCGCTTGCGCACCCAGGTGCAAGGCCTTGAGGCCCGAACCGCAGACTTTGTTCAGGGTCAGCGCCGGTACGGCGTGAGGCAGGCCGGCGAGGATCGACGCCTGACGCGCCGGATTCTGGCCGGAGCCGGCGGTCAGCACCTGGCCGAGGATCACTTCATCGACCTGATCCGCCGCCAGACCGGTTTGTGCGAGCAATTGACGAATCACCGCAGCACCGAGTTCCGGTGCCGGGATGCTGGCCAGCGAACCCTGAAAACTGCCAATGGCGGTACGGGTAGCGGCAACAATCACAACGTCTTGCATCAAATTTCTCCTCAGGGTGCGGTTCAGGCGAACTGCATTTCCGGAACATGCTCGGGAACGATCAGTTTACCAGCGGTCTTGCTGACGATTTCCTCGACGCTCACACCGGGTGCGCGCTCCTTGAGGATGAATGCGCCGTTTTCGATTTCCAGATAGGCCAGATCGGTCAGCACGCGCTTGATGCAGTTGGCACCGGTCAGCGGCAGGCTGCAATACGGCAGCAGTTTCGATTCACCGTCCTTGGAGGCGTGGGTCATGGTGACGATGATGTTCTCTGCACCGGCTACCAGGTCCATCGCGCCGCCCATGCCCTTGACCAGTTTGCCGGGGATCATCCACGAGGCGATGTTGCCGTGTACATCGACTTCAAATGCACCAAGCACGGTGAGGTCGATGTGGCCGCCGCGGATCATCGCGAAGGATTCGGCGGACGAGAAAATCGAGGCACCAATGCGCGCGGTGACGGTCTGCTTGCCGGCGTTGATCATGTCGGCGTCGACTTTATCGTCGGTCGGAAAAGCGCCCATGCCGAGCAGGCCGTTTTCCGATTGCAGCATGACTTCCATGCCTTCGGGGATGTAGTTGGCAACCAGGGTCGGAATGCCGATGCCGAGGTTCACGTAGTAGCCGTCTTTCATTTCGCGGGCGACGCGCTGAGCCATTTGTTCGCGGGTAAGAGCCATTTTTTTATTCTCCACTGTTCGGGCTGGGGGCGAGGATCACTTGCGCACGGTGCGTTGTTCGATGCGTTTTTCGAACGTGCCGCAGATGACCCGGTCGACGTAGATGCCAGGGGTGTGGATCTGTGTTGGGTCCAACTCGCCGGGTTCGACGATCTCTTCGACTTCGACCACGGTGATCTTGCCGGCAGTGGCAGCCAGCGGGTTGAAGTTCTGCGCGGTGTGGCGGTAGATCACGTTGCCGAAGTGGTCGGCTTTCCAGCCTTTGACGATGGCGAAGTCGCCGGTGATGGACTCTTCCATCAGGTATGGACGGCCCTTGAATTCACGGATTTCCTTACCCTCGGCGACTGGCGTGCCGACGCCGGTGGCGGTGAAGAACGCCGGAATTCCAGCGCCGCCAGCGCGCATTTTTTCCGCCAGGGTGCCTTGCGGGGTCAGCACGACTTCAATCTCGCCGCTCAGCAGTTGCTTTTCGAACAGGGCGTTTTCGCCGACATAGGAGGCGACCACTTTGCGGATCTGGCGGTCTTCCAGCAGTACGCCGAGGCCAAAACCGTCGACGCCGCAGTTGTTGGAAACCACGGTCAGGTCGCGGGTCCCTTTGCGCTTGATCTCGGCGATCAGGTTTTCCGGAATACCGCACAACCCGAAGCCGCCAGAGATCACGGTCATGCCGTCTTCGAGGCCCGCCAGAGCCTCTTCGTAGGAACTCACGCGCTTGTCGAAACCTGCCATATGCACCTCTTTTATTCTTTGTGGGCGGCTGGCTAGCCGTATGGAGTGGAGTGTTGCTCTATCAGATTGATTTGATAAGTTGATTTTTAAGGTTGATTGATAGATAAAACTCAGTAATCGATTGTAGTCAGCAGGGTGAGGAACGGTGATGACAGTCAAGCAGATCAGGGCGTTTTTGGCGGTGGCACAGAGTTTGAGCTTTGCGGTGGCCTGTGAGCGGCTGCACCTGTCGCAGTCGGCGTTGAGTTTGACCATCAAGGCCCTGGAAGACGGACTCGGCGGGCGCTTGTTCAGCCGCACCACACGCAACGTTGCGCTGACCCCGGAGGGCGAGGCCCTGCTGCCGTTGGCCCGGCGGCTGATCGCTGACTGGGATAACGCCGAGGATGAAATGCGCCAGCGTTTCACCCTGCAACGAGGGCGGGTGACGCTGGCGGCGATGCCCTCGTTTGCCGGCAATTTGCTGCCGCCGATTCTCAAGACTTTTCGCGCGCGTTACCCCAAGGTCAACGTCACGGTGAACGACGTGATCAACGAGCAGGTGCTGGAGATGGTCCGTGATCGTCATGTGGAGCTTGGGGTGGCGTTCGAGCCGACGCAGAGTTCGTCGCTGGAATTCACTCCGTTGTACATGGATCGCTTTGTCGCGGTGGTGCCGAGTGATTCGCCGCTGGCCGAGCGGGCCGAGATCGATTGGAAAACGCTGCTGGAGCAGCCGTTTATCACGTTGCAGCGGCCGTCGACGGTGCGGGTGATGCTTGAGGAGCACTTGCAGGCGCGGCAGATGAAGTTGCCGGTGGAATTTGAGAGTCATCAGTTGGCGACCGTCGGGCGCATGGTCGCCAGCGGGCTTGGCGTGAGTGCGGTGCCGGCGTTGTGTGTCGAGCAGATGCGTGAGCTTGGGGCGTGTTGCATTACCTTGAGTGATCCGGTGATTGAGCGGGCCATTGGGGTGTTGACCAAGCCGGGTCATGAGCTGTCGGCGGCGGCGCAGGCGTTGTTTGACATTCTCAAGGGCGAAGTTCGTTGAGCTGTGGGGTTGGGGACTGTCATAAATTTTGTGTTCGGGCATAACATGTTGCAGAGGTGCATGTATG
>NZ_VMSG01000033.1 GCF_007713465.1 Pseudomonas sp. H3(2019)
TGGTCAACTTACGGTGGGACTTACACCCACAAGATTGCGCCCATGCTGGGCGCACGAAACCGGCGCGCCCGAGGGCGCCCTGCGCATGGCCACCATAAAAACAAATGCCGACAAAAAGCACCTGCATAAGGTGACGCTGTGCGCCGTGTGTCCGGGCTACCAAACCCGATCGCTGATAATCAGCGACACGGAAACAATAGAGGCGAGGACCAAAGCGCACAAGCCGGCGGATTCTGGCGTAGGTGTAGGTCGCTACGCAAGGAGTTGTAGCCTCTGGCGGGAGCTGAGTCGGTAAGTATAAACACCCGTAGGAACTGCCGAAGGCTTCGCCAGCGCCTACAGTTTGGTGGCGGGTGCGGTTTTGCGTTTGACGGTTTTGCGTTGGCTGGTCTTACGTTTGTTCTTCCAGGGCGCCGCACCCTTGCCGGCCGGGCTTGCCGGGCCGCTGATGGTCAGGCGCAGGCCGCTGCAGCGGCCAACCTGTTTGCTCATCCAGGCGGCTTGTTTGGCGACGAACTCTTCAAGGCTCATTTCGCTGCTTTGCACCATGTCCAGGGCTTGTTCCCAGATCGCCGTGGTGCCGGGGTCGGCGATGGCTCGGGGTACGGCGTCGATCAGGCTGAAGGCCGGCGGTGTGGCGGCCAGGGCTTTGCCGTTCTTGATCAGATAGCCACGATCCAGCAACCCCTGAATGATCCCGGCGCGGGTCGCTTCGGTGCCGATGCCGGTGGTGTCCTTGAGCTTTTGCTTGAGCAGCGGATCTTCCACCAGTTTGGCGACGTTCTTCATCGCCTTGATCAGGTCGCCTTCGGTAAATGGCTTGGGTGGCTGGGTCCAGAGGTCCTTCAGCATCACGTTGGCGACGGCGTAATCCCGTCCTTCAGCCAGTGCCGGCAGCATCTGCGGCGCCGGGGCTTCCCGTCCTTTGGCCGGGGCCAACGCTTCGGGCAGTGCGCGCTTCCAGCCTGGCTCGACGATCAGTTTGCCCACCGCACGCAAGGCTTGCCCGGCGCAGTCGAAATCAGCCTGGGTGCGGTCGTATTCGTGATTGGGCAGGAACTGCGCCAGATACCGCGCCCGGATCAAGGTGTAGACCGCACGGTGCTTGCCGGTCAGGCGTTCGAGGTTTTTCGCCGCTGCCGTGGGGATGATCCCGTGGTGGGCGCTGACCTTGGCATCGTTCCAGGCCCGAGAACGGCGTTGCGGTTCAAGGTACTTGAGCAGCTCGCCGAGGCCCGGATCGGCACGCCCCAGGGCGGCGAGAATGCCCGGGGCTTCGCTGTGCTGGCTCAGCGGCAAGTAGCCGCAGTCACTGCGTGGGTAAGTGATGACCTTGTGGGTTTCGTACAACGCCTGGGCCACATCCAGGGTTTCCTGGGCGCCGAGGCCGAGTTTTTTCGAGCAGATTTCTTGCAGCGTGCCGAGGTCGAACGGCAGCGGGGCGGCTTCGCGGACCCGCTCGGTGCGCAGCTTGACCAGACGCGCACTGGCGGCGTTGCGCATGGCCGTGGCCGCTTCCTGAGCCAGCGCCTGATTCAGGCAGCGGTCATGCTCGTCGCAGACGTCTGACGCCGCACGCCATTGGGCAGTGAAGGGGATGTTGTCATGCAACAGTTGTACGTCGATGGCCCAATACGGCACAGGTACGAAGTCGGCAATGCTGCGGTCGCGGTCGACCACCAGACGTAAGGTCGGCGTTTGCACGCGGCCCACCGGCAGCACGCCTTGATAACCGGACTGACGCCCGAGCAGGGTGAACAGGCGGCTCATGTTCATGCCAATCAGCCAGTCGGCACGCGAGCGCCCGAGTGCCGAGTGATAGAGGCTGAAGGTTTCGGCGCCGGGTTTGAGTGCCGCCAGGGCCTTGCGAATAGAGGCATCGTCCAGCGCCGACAGCCACAGGCGCTTGATCGGCCCGCGATAGCGGCAATGCTCCACCAGCTCACGGGCAATCATCTCGCCCTCACGGTCGGCGTCGGTGGCGATTACCAGTTCATCCGCTTCGCCGAGTAGCCGTTTGACCGCCTTGAACTGGCTGGCGGTCTTGGGTTTGACCAGCATCTTCCACTTCTCGGGAATGATCGGCAGGTCTTCCAGGACCCAGCGTTTATAGCGGGCGTCGTAGGCATCCGGCGGTGCGGTTTCCAGCAGGTGACCGATGCACCAGGTCACTGTGACACCCGTTCCCAGCCAGCAGCCGTCGCCGCGCCGGCTGGCACCGAGCACCGCCGCAATGTCTTTGGCCTGGGAAGGCTTTTCACAAAGAAACAGCTGCATAACCACCATCAGTCATCAGGGTTGGAAGGTGCACAGCATGCGGGGTACAGCGGCGTGGATCAACCTTTATCTGTATGGATGTACAGTTAAGGCAGGTTAAACCCTTTCGTTCATCTGCAGCGTTTGAATGCCGGTCGCCCTGGCTTGCGCGACCAGCTCTTCAGTGTCCTCCCCGCCGGGTAGCGCAATGACGATGTCCGGTCGACTGTCTTGCAGCATGAAGCTGTTGCGCAGGCGCTCCGCCAGCTTGCCGTGTAGTTGCCAGTTGGCGGGGTAGCGCACGATGTTGGCACCCAGTTCCCGGGCCCAGTCTTCGATTTCGCCGCCCAAAAACTGATGGCCGCCGTGGATCAGTACGCGCACTTCGTGCAGGCACTGGAAGGTTTCCAGCACTCGGCGGCAGGTACGGGTGTCGGCGTAATAGCGCCCGGCACAGATCAGGACGCGCATGGCAGTTCATCCTTGTCGGCAGACGGTTGCGGATGAATATCTGCCAGGTAACCGCTCTCGATATCGCGTTCCCCGGCGCGTTCGAGTACCGGGTAGGCCAGCGCCGCGATGTGGTAATGCACGCGTCGGTAGTCGCGCAGCAGCCGTTGAAAAATGTCGCCGGACTCGGCCCAGGCGCTTTTGTCTTCGCGCAGGGCACGAAAGTGTGCCCGGCTGGCCGCAGCTTCGAGCCTTCTGACCGACTCTTTGCGGTTGACCAGATAGTGGGCGGTTGCGAGGTCTTCCCGTAGAAACACGGTAATCGCCAGGCTCAGGCTTTGAAGCAGCTCGTTGTGCAGCGGATAGAGCGTGCCCAGCTCGAAGGCCGAGAAGTTTTCACCGCGCCGCAGTCGACGCGCGGCCAACTGCGCAAGGCTGGTGGACAGGATGTCGGCGGCGTGCTCCAGGTTGATCGCGAACATCAGGATTTCCTGAGAGCGATCGGCGTCGCTGTCACTGATGCCTTCCTGGCCGATATCCGCCAGGTAGGCACGGATCGCCGCGCTCAGCAGGTCCAGGGACTGGTCGATCTGCCGCACCTCATCGGCATTGCGCTGGTCCGAGGTCTGGAACAGTTGCAGCACGCGGTTGAGCATGATCGAGAGCATATCGGCCAGCCGCAGGGCTTCGCGCGCTGCGTTGGACAGGCCGATGTTCGCCACCGCAAGGCCGGCTTCATCCAGATAGAGCGGCATGCCGGGATCGACATCCCGCGCCGGTGACGGCAGCAGGCGGGTCAAGCGTTTCGCCAGCGGTTCTGTCAGGCCGATGAACACCAGTGCCAGCAGCAGATTGAAGCTGGTGTGCAGGCAAACCACCAACAGCGCAGGTGTCAGCTCTGCAATCGGGCTGCTCTGGGCCAGCATCGGCACGAACGGCAAGCACACCAGCGCACCGATGACCCGCACCAGCAGGTTGCCGACCGGCAAGCGCCGGGCCACGGCGGAACTGGCGTTGAGCACCGAGGGCAGGGCGCCACCGATGTTCACCCCGAGCACCAGCGCCATGCTGGTCAGCGGCGAGAGCAGCCCGGTGCCGGCGAGCGAGGCGATCAGCAACACCACGGCGACGCTGGAATGGCAGATCCAGGTCAGCAGCATCGCCACCAGCAAGGCAATGATCATGTCGCCATCCAGGCTGTGCATGAGCGCATGGAAGATCGGCGTGCCTTCGACCTCTCCCAGCGTCGACCCGAGCATGCGCAGCGCCAGCAGCATCAAGCCCAGGCCAATCAGTGCGCAACCGACGCTCTCGTAGCGCGAGTCATCGCGCAGGCGGAAGACGATGAACCCGGCCAGCAGGACGATGGGGGTGACGATCGATATGTCGAAACTGAGCAGCTGCACCACCAGCGTCGAGCCGATATTGGCCCCGAGCATCACCGCCAACGCTGGCGCAAGGCCCAGGGCTCCGGCGGCAGTGAAGGAGGTCGCCATCAGGCTGACGGCGGTGCTGCTTTGCAAAATGCCGGTGATCCCGACGCCCGACAGCAAGGCCATCCAGCGGTTGTTGAGGTTTTTGCCCAGCCACTGGCGCAGTGGCGTGCCGAAGCCGCGCAACAGCGCCGAAGAAATCATATGGGTGCCCCAGAGCAGGAGTGCGATGGAGCCGGCGAGGTTGATCAATAGAGTCGTTCCCGACATGAGGACTCTCCCTTTTTGTGTTGCATTGATTGACGGCCCGAGAGCCGGATCGCGGCGTAAAGATGTGGCGAACACAAAATCTGTGGGAGCGAGCTTGCTCCCACAGGGATTGCGGTGTTCAGTGCATCAGAACCATTGCTTGAAGCGGCGGATGTAGAAGGTCTTCATCAGCTGAGCGAACACGCAGTAGCTGAGCAAGGTGCCCACCAGCCATGGGAAGTACTGCCATGGCAGCGGTTGCAGGCCGACCAGGGTGCCGAGTGGCGAGAACGGGATGTAGATGCCCAGCACCATCACCAGTCCGGTCATCAGGATCACCGGCAATGCCGCGGTACTCTGGAAGAACGGGATCTTCTGGGTGCGCAGCATGTGCACCACCAGCGTCTGCGACAGCAGGCCTTCGATGAACCAGCCGGACTGGAACAGGGTCTGCATTTCCACACTGTTGGCCGAGAACACGTACCACATGAGGGCAAAGGTGGTGATGTCGAAGATCGACGAGGTCGGCCCGATCCACAGCATGAAGCGCCCGATGTTTTTCGCGTCCCACTTGCGCGGCTTGCGCAGGTATTCCTTGTCCATCTTGTCCCACGGCAGCGCCAGCTGGGAGATGTCGTACATCAGGTTTTGCAGCAGCAGGTGGATCGCCAGCATTGGCAGGAACGGGATGAAGGCACTGGCCACCAACACCGAAAAGACGTTGCCGAAGTTCGAACTGGCGGTCATGTTCAGGTACTTCATGATGTTGCCGAAAGTCTCGCGGCCTTTGAGCACACCTTCTTCGAGCACCATCAGGCTCTTTTCCAGCAGGATGATATCGGCCGATTCCTTGGCAATATCGGTGCCGCTGTCGACCGAAATACCAACGTCGGCGTCACGCAGGGCGGGGGCATCGTTGATGCCATCGCCGAGGAAGCCGACGGTGTGACCGTTCGACTGCAGCGTCTTCAGTACCCGGGATTTCTGTAGTGGCGTGAGCTTGGCAAACACCGTGCGTTCTTCAACCCGCAGCTTGAGGGTCGACTCGTCCATCTTCTCGATGTCTTGCCCGAGCAGCGGCGTGCCGGGTTCCAGGCCTACTTCGCGGCAGATCTTGCTGGTGACCACGGCGTTGTCGCCGGTCAGCACCTTGACGGTCACGCCCATGTCCCGCAGCGCGGCAATCGCCGGGCCAGCGGTTTCCTTCGGCGGATCGAGGAAGGTCAGGAAGCCGCGAATCACCAGCTCGCGTTCGTCGCGGGTTGTGTACTGGTTTTTACTCTGGGCTTTCGGGATCTCGCGAGTGGCCACCACCAGCACCCGGAAACCGTCTTCGTTGTACTCAAAGGCCCGCGCCAGCAGCGCTTTGCGACGCTGTTCATCCAGTGCAACCACTACGCCGTTCTCGTGGATGTGGCTGGAAATGCTCAGCATCTCCTCGACCGCGCCCTTGCAGACCAGCAGATGATCGTCGCGGCTGTCCTTGACGATGATCGACAGGCGCCGGCGAATGAAGTCGAACGGCAGCTCATCGATCTTGCTGTAGGCGAACGGGATCTTGAACTTCGGGTTGCGCTCGGCGAACTGCACCACCGCCTGGTCCATCAGGTTGCGCAGACCGCTCTGGTGATGACTGTTGAGCCACGCCAGTTCAAGGATCGAGTCGTCGCGCCGGCCATTGATGTCGACGTGGTGCTCGAGGATGATTTTGTCCTGGGTCAGGGTGCCGGTCTTGTCGGTGCAGAGCACGTCCATCGAGCCGAAGTTCTGAATCGCGTTGAGGCGCTTGACCACGACTTTGCGTTTAGCCATCGCCATCGCGCCCTTGGCGAGGTTGGCGCTGACGATCATTGGCAGCATTTCCGGGGTCAGGCCGACCGCGACGGCCAGGGCAAACATCAGCGCGTCAGCCCAATCGCCTTTGGAAAAACCGTTGAGCAGGAAGACGATCGGCACCATGACCAGCATGAAGCGGATCAGCAGCCAACTGACACTGTTTACTCCCCGGTCGAAAGCGGTCTGCACCCGCGAGCCGACGATGGCTTTGGCCAGCGAACCGAAGTAGGTGCGCGGGCCAGTCGCGACCACCACCGCTCGGGCGGTGCCGCTGACCACGTTGGTGCCCATGAAGCAGATGTTCGGCAGGTCCAGCAGGTTTGACTGGTCGGCGGCTGTCGCTGAGGCGGACTTTTGTGCGACGTTGCCCAGGGTGTCGTATTTCTCCACCGGCAAGGCTTCGCCGGTCAGCACCGCCTGGCTGATGAACAGGTCGCGGGATTCGATCAGGCGAATGTCAGCCGGGATCATGTCGCCAGCCGACAACTGAATGATATCGCCGGCCACCAGTTCACGCATTGGCACTTCGCGCAGTTTGGGCTTCATGCCCATTTGTTCGCGACGCAGTACGGAGGCGGTGGTGCGGACCATGGCCTTGAGCGCTTCAGCCGACTTGGCCGAGCGGTGCTCCTGCCAGAACCGCAGCAGGCTGCTGAGCGACACCATGGTCATGATAATGATGACTTTGGTGAGGTCGACTTCTTCGCCTGCCTGGAGCGGGAGCCAGTAATCGGTCACGAAGCTGATGCCGGCCAGCGCCAGCAGCACATAGATGAACGGATTGTTGAGGGCCTGGAGGAACTGGACGATGGCGTGAGGCGGCTTGTCATGGGCCACTTCGTTGAAGCCTTCGCGTTGCAGGCGGCCTTCGGCATCGAGCTCGGTCAGGCCGTCGGCGGAAGTCTTGACGTTGGCGAGGGTGACCGCGAGGCCGTTTTGCGCCTCACGGGCGGCGCGCATCGACAGCTTGGTGTCGTCGTTCGTGGCGCCCCGGACATGCTTTTTCGGATCTTTTACAAGGGTCATTGCGTGTGCTCCTGCCGCAGTCTTGCGACACGACACACTGCAAACTCAGCTAATTAAAGGCGAGCGAATGTAGGTCGAGTCGCAAGTAAGCGATCGATTCAAATTGTTGTGTTTTTTGTTGTTTAACGTTCGCTGCACACCCAATAAAAAATGGTATGCAGCGAACCTACTACTGGCCTCGTCCATAACGAACTCCGCGAAGTCTGTGTATTAAATTGGCAATAGAAAGTTGCCGAATTCCTTATTAAGGAAAACGCTGGTTAAACCCTTGGAAGTACTTTCAGATCAACTGAAAGTGCGCGCCCCGAGGTGCAGGCCGAGCCATACGCTGGCCTGCTGCAGGAGGTGCGCAAAGCACCGACTCGGTGGTTCCTGGCTTTCGTCGAGGCTCCAGCGTTGCTGGAGTTGGCCGGTCGACGGGCAGACGCGCCAAGTGGCACGCAACTGAGCCTGAGTGCGCGAAGAAGGGGAGGAGAACGGCGAGTGAGCCGCCACAGGGCGCTCACGGCAAGGCTTTACGCGCATCGTCGAGGCGAAGGCGCGTACACCTGGCATTACAGTAGATTTGAAGTTCATAACATGCCTCGCAACCGGACTGACGCCGGAGAGGCAAGTTACGATGGAGCGTCAAGCCCTAGCGCAGCTCACCCGACCGAGGAGTCGAGTCCCGTCATTTTCTGGGTTAAGTGCCCAGCTCTGCGAATTCGCATCAGCCAGACAGCGTCTAGATACTGTGTCCATTGGATTCTTTTGTGAGTTGAAAAAAGGCCTGAGTTACCGGCCCGCGCAATGTACTCAGATAGGCCGCTGAGGTCAACCTTAAATCCATGCTGTTAAGGGATTAGACAGAGAAGGACAGTGCAGATCGGATTATCAGAATAATGGCAGTCGATAGTTATCGATGTGACCGCGCGAAGTGCTCATGACATTCAGTCGTCGTGTCATGAGCACAAGGGATTACTGTATAAAACTCAATGACTCATGTGCCGGGATATATCCCGGTAAGTATCGCTGTCAGTTGCCGCCAACAGCTTGCTGCCATCCTTGAAGGTGGCGATGAACGTGATCTCGGTTTCCTTCCCGGCCATCAGGTAGCCAGCGATTGCCCCGACAGGGCCGAGCAGCATGGCGCCGGCGATGCTGTAGCCAATGGCATCCTTGTTGGTCACGCTGTCCTGGGATGCAACTTCCAGGGTTTTGAATGCCGAGGGTCGCACTTTGATTTCCTGGTTAGGGTTGCAAGTGGTTTTCAACTGCAACGCCCCTTCACGGTATTCGCTATCGCCTTGTAGAAAATCTCCTGCCAAAACGGTGACATTGACCATGTTGAACTCCCCTTGTTCGAACATTACGGAACCTGTTATCTCGCGCTTGCAGGGGGGAGACGTCAATCAGCTGGCGATGAAGGGGCGTACCGTCAGTCCGGTCAAAAAAGAGGCATGACGCTTCGCCCTTGAGCGGCGGCAATCTGAAAATTCAATAGCTCCGCTGCTTCAAACGGTGTCAGTTTCGTTACGCCTTCAACAGGGCGAGTGATAGGACGATCTCGCGGGTGCGGTGGATTTTGCCGTGGGAACGGTCGGTCAGGCGACAACCACGGACATTGTCGCCTAAACTCTGCTGACAGGAACCGCAGACGCGGTTCTGTGCAGTGAAAGTCCGCCCAGGGCCAACATGGGCGGACTTTTTTATGCCGTCAGTTTTTCTCCAGGTCCACGTCCTTGGTTTCGCGCAAGCAGAGCATGCCCACCACCAGGCTCACCCCGGTGATCAGCACCGGATACCACAGCCCGTAGAAAATATCCCCGGTGTAGACCACCAGCGCGAACGACACGGTCGGCAGGAAACCACCAAACCAGCCGTTGCCGATGTGATACGGCAGGGACATCGAGGTGTAGCGGATGCGCGTCGGGAACAGTTCGACCATCAGCGCCGCCAGCGGCCCGTAGCACATCGCCGAAATGATGATCAGCGCGACGATCAGCACGACGATCATCGGTTTGTTGATCAGCTGGGTGTCCGCCTGTTGCGGGTAGCCGGCCAGGGTCACGGCACCGCGCAGGGCGGCTTCGTCGTAACCGTCGATTTTTACATCACCAACGCTGACCTGCACCGCGCTGCCAGCGGGGGCGGCTTTGCTGCTGTAAGGCAGGCCTTGTTTGACCAGGAAGGTTTTGACCTTGTCGCAGGGGCTGTCAAAACGCGCCTTGCCGACCGGGTCGAACTGGAAGGTGCAGGTGGCCGGGTCGGCCAGCACGCTGATCGGCGCCTGTTGACTGGCGCGGTCGATGGCCGGGTTGGCGTAATGGGCCAGGGTTTTGAAGATCGGGAAGTACAGCACGGTGGCCAGCAACAGGCCAATCATCAGGATCGGTTTACGCCCGACCCTGTCCGACAACCAGCCGAAGAAAATGAAGAACGGCGCGCCGATCACCACACTGACAATCAGCAAGGTGTTGGCCAGGGCCGGGTCCATTTTCAGGAACTGGGTGAGGAAGAACAGCACATAGAACTGTGCGGCGTAGAAGGTCACCGCTTGCCCGGCGTTGATGCTGAACAATGCAATCAGCACGACTTTGAGGTTTTCCCAGTTACCGAAGGATTCGCGGATCGGTGCTTTGCAGGACTTGCCTTCTTCTTTCATTTTCAAGAAGGCCGGCGACTCGTGCAGGCTCAAACGAATCCAGGTCGAAATGCCCAGCAGCACGATCGACAGCAGGAACGGAATGCGCCAGCCCCAGACTTCGAACTGATCACCGGTGAAGTAGCGGCAGCCGAGGACCACCAGCAGCGACAGCAGTAAACCGAGGGTCGCGGTGGATTGAATCCAGCTGGTGTGGAAACCGCGTTTGCCGACTGGCGCGTGTTCTGCCACATAGGTCGCGGCACCGCCGTACTCGCCGCCGAGTGCCAGGCCCTGGAGCATGCGCAGCACCACCAGAATGATCGGTGCGGCAATGCCGATGCTGGCGTAGGTCGGCAGCAAGCCGACGCAGAAGGTTGCCAGGCCCATCAGGATGATCGTGGCGAGGAAGGTGTATTTGCGCCCGATCATGTCCCCCAGTCGACCGAACACCAGAGCGCCGAACGGCCGCACGATGAAACCGGCAGCAAAGGCCATCAGTGCGAAGATGAAGGCGGTGGTGTCATTGACCCCGGCGAAAAACTGTTTGCTGATCACCGCCGCGAGGGCGCCATAGAGGAAGAAGTCATACCATTCGAACACCGTCCCGAGGGACGAGGCGAAGATGACTGTCCGGGTTTCCTTGCTGGTGCCGGCGCTGAGCGTTGCGGCGATGGCTTGAGCCTGTTCTGACATGTCGGTATCCCTCACAGTGTTTATTTATTGTTGTTCCACTGTCAGCGCCGGCCGTATGGGTTGGCGCCGCTATTCCATTTTCCGAGCTGCTACGAAGATAGTCGTTCACCTGTTTCAATGTTGTGTAGATGCCTTTGGGACGATACGGCGAGAATCAGTTGCGCCGCTTTTTCGGCGATCATCAGTGTCGGTGAGCAGGTATTGCCCGACGTGATGTGCGGCATGATTGACGCATCGGCGATGCGCAGACCGGGAATGCCGTGAACCCGCAACTGGGCATCGACCACCGCATCGGCATCGTTGCCCATGCGGCAGGTGCCGACCGGGTGGAAAATCGTCGTGCCGATGCGTGCGGCGGCTTCGTGCAGTTGTACTTCGCTTTGCAAGGCCGCGCCCGGCAGGTATTCGACCGGGGTGAACGGTTGCAAGGCCGGCGCGGCAACGATGCGCCGGGTCAGGCGAATGGCATCGGCGGCCACGCGCAGGTCTTCGGGATGGCTCAGGTAATTGGGCTGAATCAACGGCGGCTGTTGCGGGTCGGCCGAACGAATCTCGACGCGGCCACGGCTTTGCGGGCGCAGGTCACAGACCGAGGCGGTGAACGCCGGGAACGCATGCAAGGGTTCGCCGAAGCGCTCAAGCGACAGCGGTTGGACGTGGTATTCGAGGTTCGCCGAGGTTTGTTCCGGCCCGGAGCGGGCGAAGGCGCCGAGTTGACTGGGGGCCATCGACAGCGGGCCACTGCGGTCGTACAGATAGCGCAAGCCCATGCCGATCTTGCCCCACAGGCTGCCGGCGATCTGGTTTAGGGTCCGGGCGTTTTCCAGCTTGTAGATCAGCCGCAACTGTAAGTGATCCTGCAGATTGCCACCCACGCCATTGAGTTCGTGGGCGACGCCGATCCCCAGGCGTTTGAGCAGGCCGCCCGGGCCGATGCCGGAACGTTGCAGGATGCTCGGCGAACCGACTGAACCGGCGCTGAGGATGATCTCCTGGCGGGCGAGGAAGGTTCTTGTCTGGCCTTGCCAGCGGGCGCTGACCTTTGATGCCCGGCCGTTTTCCAGCAGTACGCGGTCGACGTCGACACCGGTCAGGACGGTGAGGTTCGGTCGATGGCGAACCGGTTTGAGAAAGGCCTTGGCAGCATTCCAGCGCACCCCGGCTTTCTGATTCACCTGGAAGTAGCCGCAACCTTCGTTGTCGCCCTGGTTGAAGTCATCGAGGTTGGCGATGCCACTTTGTTCGGCGGCGCTGCGGAAGGCATCGAGAATCGGCCATGACAGTCGCTGGCGCTCGACGCGCCATTCCCCGGCGGCGCCGTGAAATGCCGAGTCACCGGCAAAATGGTTTTCGCTCTGCTTGAACAGCGGCAGTACATCGTTCCAGTTCCAGCCAGGGTTGCCTTCAGCAGCCCAGCGGTCGTAATCGCCAGCCTGGCCGCGCATGTAGATCATGCCGTTGATCGATGAGCTGCCGCCCAGCACCTTGCCACGCGGGTAACTCAGGCTGCGGCCTTGCAGGCCGGTTTGCGCTTCGGTCTTGAAGCACCAGTCGGTGCGCGGGTTGCCGATACAAAACAGGTAACCGACCGGAATGTGAATCCACGGGTAGTTATCGCGCCCGCCGGCTTCAAGCAGCAACACCCGGTGTTGCGGGTTGGCGGAGAGCCGATTGGCCAGTAGGCAGCCGGCCGGTCCGGCGCCGACCACGATGTAATCGTATGCATCAACGGCAGGTTGCATCCATGACCTCGCAGCGTGTTGTTCTTATTGGGATCCATCCTAGTTGTTAGTTTTCGGTAAAAGAATGTTAGTTTTTGCTCAGCTACTGTGCGTTTTTAAACAGCGATTTGCTCCCAAGCATTCAAGGAAGGCTGATGTTCGACTGGAATGACCTGCGGTTTTTTCTCGAATTGCAACGCAGCGGCCGCTTGTTGACCGCCGCCCGGCGCTTGAAAACCACCCACGCTACGGTGGCGCGGCACATCGAGGCGATTGAAGCGAGCCTCGGCACCGCGCTGTTCGTCCAGCAAGCCCAGGGATACCAGCTGACTCCGGCCGGTGAAGCACTGCTCAAACATGCCGAAGCCATGGAGAACGTTGCTTTGCTGGCGCAGGAGGAAATCACCCAGTCCAGCGCGCCACTGGGCAAGATTCGTGTCGGCGTGACCGAGGGCTTGGGGATCATGTTTCTCGCCAGTCGCATGCAGGGTTTGTTTGACCGGTATCCGGGGCTGGAAGTGGAGTTGGTGGCGGTGCCGCGTTTCGTCAGTATCCTCAATCGCGAAGCCGAGATCAGCATTCATCTGGAACGCCCGGCCGCCGACATGCTGGTCACTCGCAAGCTCACCGATTACCGTCTGGCGCTCTATGCCAGTCAGGCTTACCTCGACCGTTCGCCGCCGTTGCGCAGCCGTGAAGACCTGGTGCGGCATGCGTGGATCGGCTATGTCGACGATCTGTTGTTCAGTCAGGAGTTGATGTTCCTCAACAGTTTTTGCCGCAGCCCTCAGGTGGTGTTTCACAGCACCAGCGTGATTGCCCAGCACCAGGCGGCACGCTCGGGATTGGGGATCGCCGTGTTGCCGTGTTACATGGCTAGCAACGACCCGGAGCTGGTGCCGTTGCTGCCGGCGGAAAGCATTCAGCGTAGTTATTGGATCAGTACCCGTCGTGAGTTGCACAAGTCGGTGCGGTTGCGGGTGTTGTGGGATTACGTGGTGGGGTTGTGTGATCGCGAGCAGGCGCTGCTGCTTGGGCCGAATCCCGACGTGTAGGGGCTGCCGCAGGCTGCGATCTTTTGATCCTGGCGGCCTGATAGCCGGCCAATTTCTTGCAGGTGTACATATCCATTCCTGCGGTAACGGCCACTTAGGGTTTCGCCTGACGGCGACTCACTTTTTTTACAAGCGCCTAAAAAAAGTAAGCAAAAAAACGCTCGCCCCAAGCGTACGGCACCTCGCCTAAGCTCGGCGTCCCCTCGCTCCGGTGTCCATCAGGGGGCATCGCCTACGGTCTGCTGCGCGACGACCTCCTCTCGATGTGTCCGGCTGCGCCGTACGGCGCTGCGCGCCCACCCCCTGATGAACACCTCCACTCGGCCTCCCGAAGGGGCGGGTGGATCAAGATCAACAGCGGCAGGCGAGCTAACGCTCGGCCTGTTGAGTGGTTGGGGTCGGGCGCGTCGCTTCATTGATCGTTCCCACGCGGGGGGAGCGATCAACATCCTGTTTGGGAGCTGAGCTTGCTCTGGGGTTATGGGGTGATTTCGAACGCGGTGCTTCCCAGTCGTTCGCCGTTGATCATGATGTGTACCGCATGCGTGCCCGCGTAATGTTTGCGGGTGGTCAGTTCACGGATTTGCTGGGCGCGGCCGAGGGTTTGCCGGGCGTGGGCGGGCAGGGTGAAGCCCTTGAGTTTGAAGACTTTCGTCGAGGTTGCGCCTGAGGCTTTGACGTAGTCGATGGCGTAATCGACCACCAGTCGCTGGCTATTACTGGTGGTTGAATGAAGGTCGAACGAGAGCTTTATGGTCTCGCCAAGACTGATCACCGCCGGTTCAACCTTGAGGTTATGGATCTGCACGTTTGGCTTGCCGCCAGCGCCGATGATCGCCAGTGCCCGTTGGTTGCCCTGTTTGATCAGGCTGCGCAGGGCGTGTTTGGCGATCCACGCGGTGCGCGGGTTTTCCAGCGACCAGCCTTCAATCAGGCTCAATACCCACTCGGGGTGGTCTTTGGTGATGTCGTTGAGGTGATTGGCCACCGACTTGCGCACGTAAAGGCTGCTGTCGGCTTTGAGGTTATCGAGGATCTCTGCTGCCAGCGTCGGGTCGGTTTGTACCGGTTCGAGGCGAAACGACCATGGCAGGCGTGGGCGACTGCCTTCGCTGGCCAGGCGACGGACGTGTTCGTTGTCGTCCAGCGACCACTCGTGCATCAGCGCCAGTGAACGCTCCAGGTCGCTGCGCAGGAAATGCCGGATCGCGAATTCCGAGGAACCGAACGTGGTGAAGTACTTGAGCGCGTCCATCGACAGTTCAAACGCGTGGATACCATAAGTGGCGACGTACTGAGGCAGGAACATGCTGACGAAGCCGCTGTTCAAGCGCGGTGCCAGCGGGCGCAGCAGCTCCAGTGTCTGTTCATAGCTCAGCGGCAGCACCGCGTGAAGGCATTCACCGACCCGTGCCATGCGCTGCATCACTGACAACTCGGCCAGACCTTCGTTGGCCAGTTTCAGGAACGCCCTGGCGTTGAACGCCGGGTACACCGCGTGCATTTCGCTGGCGATGTGTTGCAAGCGCTCGGCGTTGAAGATTTCCTTCAGGGCGGGGGAGGATTGGTCGGTGCTACTCATCGTGGATTCCTTTCAACATTTCAGAGCAAAAGATCGCGGCCTGCGGCAGCTCCCACGGGGAACGCGATCTTTTTTGGCTTCAAGGTTTGACCGTCTCTTCCTCAATCCGATCCGCCTCGAACAGCCGCGCCAGTTCGGCTCGGGCTTCCTGGGCGCTTTGCATGACTTTCGCGGCATCATCGTAGATTGCGTGCTGGGCTTCGAGCACTTGTTCGTCGTGATGCTTGAAACGCGCGATGCGGGCGTCGGCCTGGGTCTGGCTCAGACCCAAACCGAGCAGGGTCCGGCGACTCATTTCCAGGCTGGAATAATAGGTTTCGCGGATCGCCTCGGCGCCAAGATCGACCAAGCGGTGCACGTGCTGACGGTTACGCGCACGGGCGATGATTTTCATGTGCGGGTAGAGTTTGCGCACCAGTTCGGCGGTCTTGATGTTGGTGTCCGGGTCATCGGTGGCAATCACAAAGTATTCCGCCTGCCCGACCTTGGCCGCGTGGAGTATTTCCGGGCGCATCGGGTCGCCGTAGAACACCGGCACGCCGCCAAAACTGCGCGACAGCTCGATGGTTTCCACCGAGGTGTCGAGGGCGACGAACTGGATTTTTTGCGCCCGTAGAATCCGCGCAACGATCTGGCCCATGCGGCCCAGGCCGGCGATGACTACGCGAGGGGCGTCGGTGTCGATTTCGCGCAAGTGCGGCGGCACGGCGACGGGCTGGACTTTCGATTTCACCAGTCGGCCGCACATCAGCAGCAACAGCGGGGTCACGGCCATCGACAGGGTGATGGTCAGCACCTGAAGGTCGTACATCCGTGGGTCGAACAGACCTTGATCACGGCCGATCTTGAACACCACGAACGCGAACTCACCACCCGCCGCCAGCACGATGCCCAGGCGCAGCGCACTCAGCCGATTCAGGCCTCCGGCCAGCCGCCCGACGACAAACAGCATCGGCAGCTTGAGCATGATCAGCAGCAGGGTCAGGCCCAGCACCGTCGCCGGTGCGCTGAACAACAGGCTGATGTTGGCGCCCATGCCGACACTGATGAAAAACAGCCCCAGCAGCAGGCCTTTGAACGGTTCGATCTGCGCTTCCAGTTCATGGCGGTATTCCGAGTCCGCCAGCAGCAAGCCGGCGAGGAATGCGCCGAGCGCCATCGACACGCCGACCAGGTCCATCAGCCACGCAGTGCCGATCACCACCAGCAGCGCAGTGGCGGTCGAGACTTCCGGCAGACCGGTCTTGGCGACGACACGAAACACCGGCCGCAACAGGTAACGTCCGCCGATCACCACCACCGCGATGCTTCCCAGCACCCGCAGCACATGGTTCAAGTCTTCAGCGGCGGACGTGGTGTGATCACCGCCCGCGAGCAGTGGCACCATGGCGATCAACGGGATCGCGGCGATGTCCTGAAACAGCAGAATCGCAAACGCCAGTCGCCCGTGCGGGCTGGTCAGTTCCTTGCGTTCAGCCAGGCTTTGCAGGCCGAACGCGGTGGACGACAACGCTAATCCCAGGCCGAGCACGATCGCGCTGTTGAGCGCCTGGCCGAACACGTAGAACGCCAGCACGCCGATCACCGAACCGGTCAGCAGCACCTGCGCCAGACCGACGCCGAACACCGCTTTGCGCATCACCCACAGCCGTCGCGGCGACAGCTCAAGGCCAATGATGAACAGCAGCAAGACCACGCCGAGCTCGGAAATATGGCTGACGCTTTGCGGGTTGCCGATCAACCCCAGCACCGACGGCCCAATGATCACCCCAGCCAGCAGATAGCCCAACACCGCGCCCAGTTGCAGGCGTTTGGCCAAAGGCACGGTGAGCACCGCCGCGAACAAAAAGACTACAGCGGCTTGCAACAGGTTGCCTTCATGGGGCATGGCTTACTCCTGGGAAAACGTCGAACGACAAAAAATGCGGACAATCATGGGTTGGAAAGGCGTCAAGGATAAAGGCTGGGCCGGCATCAGTCAGTCATGAGTGCCGGTTATCGTGGATTGTCGCGTTACATTTTGCATCAATTTGTTACATTCATAGGATAAGCTGATCAATTCGTTTGCCGGTGAGTGCGCGTCATGGCTATCAACTTCGACTTGAATGACTTGCAGGCTTTTCGCGCCGTGGTCGAGCAGGGCAGCTTTCGCAAGGCCGCCGACGCGGTGCGCATCTCCCAGCCGGCGCTGAGTCGACGGATTGAAAAGCTCGAAGACGCGCTGGGGGTCAAACTGTTTGAGCGCACCACTCGTCGCGTTAGCCTGACTCAGGCGGGGCGTGCGTTTGCGCCGAGTGTCGACCGATTGCTGAATGACCTGGATGTGGCGTTGCTGGGGATCAGCGACGTGGCGTCGACCCGTTTGGGCTACGTTACCGTGGCCTGCGTGCCTTCGGCGGCCTACTACTTCATGCCGCAGGTGGTCGCCCAATACCATCAGCGATTTCCGCGAATCAAGGTCAAGGTGCTCGACTCCAGCGCTCATGACGTATTGAGTGCGGTGGTCAATGGCGAGGCGGATTTCGGCTTGAGTTTCATGGGCACGCTGGAGGCCGAGGTCGAGTTCGAACCGCTGGTGCAGGAGCGCTATGTGGTCGCTTGCCGGCGTGATCACGCCTTGGCCAACCGCACCAGTGTGAGCTGGAGCGAGCTCTATCAGCAGGATTACATTTCCCTCGACAAGACGTCGGGTAATCGTTTTTTGCTGGATCAGGCGTTGAGCGGGATTGTGCCGGCGCGTCAGAGCATCTGCGAAACCCGACACGTCACCACCATGATCGGTCTGGTTGAAGCCGGGCTGGGGATTGCTGCGGTGCCGTTGATGGCCATGCCCGGCAGTGACCACCCGATTCTGACTCACGTACCGCTGACTGATCCGCAAGTGATGCGCAGCGTCGGCCTGCTCAAGCGCCGGGGGCGGACGCTGACGCCTGCGGCGTTGGAGCTGGAACGGCTGATTATGAGTTGCTGGGCGAGCTGATATGCCTAGAGAAAGCGTTCGTAGGTGAACGTAGGTTGGCATAGCTGGAGGCCCCGTAATACGTGGTGCTAAGCGTAATTTTGAGAAGGTTTCTCAAGCTGAGTACTGTTCCGTGGTGGTACCGATTTTGCAGCCTTTGAGTTTCGCAATTCGCCCCGCAGTGAATTCTTCGCCCACGATCTTCTGTAGTGCCCCCGGGCTAATTCTCTCGCAGCTCCAAACCACGTTCCATTCACAGATCGAGAAGCAAAACGCGGCTTGGCCTAAGGCATGCGTATAGTTTGACTTTAAAGGTTGGCGATTACGGTGACCTTTCATGTGCGCTAGATCCGTGCTGTCTAGGATCAGAATTAGGCCGCGCCCGCAGAGTTGGCGAGGCTGGTCAATGTGGCATTACACATTTCCGACTGCACCTGGCCTGCGTTACAGCCGCCACCCATCATTTAGCAGTGATTTTGGCGGCATCTAACCTACGTTAGGAGTTACCAGTATGTTCAAAGTAACCTCCAATCCGCCGGCAAGGTCCAACGCTAAGATCATCGATCAACGCGCTGTTGATCGACTGTTGTCCCATATGATTTTGGGTCAGAGACGGCACCGAGAAATCGTGCCAGGGCTTCAGTCCCCCTCCGTGAACCGCCGCCGCGTCAGGAAAAGCACCACGCCCAGCGGCACGGCCAGCAGTGCTAGCAGCTCCAGGTCAAAGCCCAGCACCTGCTGCTCACCAACCTTGAAGATGCTGACCAAGCCCGTTGCCAGCAGCGCCAAACCCAGCCACTTGCGCAGCGGGTATGGTTTCAGAAACTGAACGAGGATCGCGCCCAGCACCAGAAGGACGACAGTTTGCATGATGTAGGGCATGTGCAGTTCCTCAGACCTTGATGACCAGCGTCACGACAGAGCGCTGTGGGCCAATCCCGCCATGGACCTCTCCCTCGATGCTGACCAGTACGTCACCTGCATGCAGGTTCGGCAGGGCCCCTTTGAGGTACCAGTTGACACCTGTCGTCACGACTGCACCTGAAGCCCAGCCAATGAGCGGCCCGCCCAACGCACCTACCCTCCCGGCAACGCCACCTGAGGCCGCAGCAATTCCCTTGGCGACGTTGCCGCGCATGGTGCTGATAGCATCGGCCTGCTGCCGGGTGAGGGGATTGGAAATGCAGACTGTCAGCAGGCATGGCAGGTTTCGAGCCTGCATTCGGTCGTACATGTCGACGACCATGCTGTTGACTTGGTAATGGGCGCGTTTCGCTTCGCCAAAGTGCAGCTCGCGCAGGCGACCTCGGTCGCTTTCCATGAGGGTGATTTGAGACAGATTGAAGACGATCCCTTCCTCGGACCTGTACTGCGTGGTCTTCTCGAACTTCATGCGCGTATCCATTCGTGCAAAAAGACGATGATTTTCTACAAGCGGTGACTACGATGCAAACGGTCTTTGAAATGAAGGTCAAACCGGCCTCAGCCTAGATCGGCTGAGGCCGGCGCCGGGCTTACTGGCTGACCGAGTCCAGTCCGGTCGCCATGACCTCTGGCTGGGCGGCCGGGGAGGCGAGGTAGTCGAGCAAGGCTTTGGCTTGCACCGGATGTTGCGCGCCAACCGGGATGCCAGCGGCGAAGCGTGTCACTGACTGCACGGATTCCGGAATCTTGCCGACGAAGGTCACGCCGGGCACCGGGAGCAATTCACTGACCTGCTGGAAACCCAGCTGGTAGTCACCTGTGGCAACCACAGAAGCCACCGGGATTTTCGGCACCATGGTCGATTTGGCTTTGAGCTGCGGCTCGATACCCAGGCGCTTGAACAGCTGATCCTGTATGTACACGCCACTGGCGCTGTCGGAATAGGCCACGGATTTGGCATTGAGCAATGTCGCCTTCAGCCCCTCGACCGAGCTGATGTCCGGCTTCGCCGCACCCTCGCGCACCACCAGACCAATTCGCGAATCGGCCAGTTCAACCCGTGATCCGGGCAAGACCTTGCCTTGCTTGATCAACTCATCCAGAGCGTAACCGACCATGATCACCACATCGGCGTGCTCGCCACGGGCCAACCGGTTGGGGATCGCCTCAGGCGCCTTGCCCATCGACGGGCCGAGCGCCGTATCGAGC
Organism: Pseudomonas sp. H3(2019); assembly: GCF_007713465.1. GTDB lineage: Bacteria > Pseudomonadota > Gammaproteobacteria > Pseudomonadales > Pseudomonadaceae > Aquipseudomonas. The sequence continues at coordinate 20,020 of NZ_VMSG01000033.1, forward strand.
GTGTTGCCGGTGGCGGCGGCGAACTTCGGACCAAGCACTTTATAGGCGGCCGTGAAGCCGCCGGAGGTCATCACGTGCAGTTCTTCAGCCTGGGCAGTGCTACTCAGGCCCAGGGCGCCGATCAGGGTCAGCGCCGCGAGCTTCAGTAATGTCTTCATCGATACCTCTCTGTCAGGGGCTTATTGCCCGGTGGCTTGTAGACGGCCGGTCGAGCGCCGGTACAGGTAAAGCGTTGCGCACAATGCACACAATGCGGCGAAACTCATCCAGTAACCCGGGGAGGCCTTGTCGCCTGTGTACTGAATCAAGAAGGTCGAAATCGCCGGAGTGAAGCCGCCGAATACCGCGGTCGCCAAGCTGTAGGCCAGGGAGAAACCGGCCACACGGACTTCCACCGGCATGATTTCGGTCAGCGCTGCAACCATTGCGCCGTTGTACAAACCGTAGATGAACGACAACCACAGCAGCACCAGCAGCATGTTGATGAAGCTCGGCGCCTGGACCAGGTACGACAACGCCGGATAGGCCGTGGCCAGCGTCAGCAAGGTCATGGCCAGCAACACCGGGCGCCGACCGATGCGGTCCGAGAGCGCGCCACCCACTGGCAGCCAGCAGAAGTTCGACACGCCGACCAGCAAGGTCACCAGCAACGCATCGGCCGTGCTCAGGTGCAGCACGGTTTTGCCGAAGGTTGGTGCGTACACGGTGATCAGGTAAAACGCGGTGGTGGTCAGTGCCACCATCAGCATCCCGGCGATCACGATCTGCCAGTTCTGCAGCAGAGTACCGAACACCTGACGCATGGTGGGGCGGTGACGGCGCGCGGCGAACTCTGCGGTTTCTTCAAGATTGCGCCGCAGCAGGAAAATGAACGGCACGATCATGCAGCCGACGAAAAACGGAATGCGCCAGCCCCAGTCGGCAATCACTGTCGCCGGCATCCATTGGTTCAGCGCATAGCCCAGTGCGGCGGCCATGACGATTGCCACTTGCTGGCTGGCCGACTGCCAACTGGTGAAAAAACCCTTGCGGCCCGGCGTGGCGATTTCCGCCAGGTACACCGACACGCCGCCCAATTCCGCACCAGCGGAGAAGCCTTGAAGCAGACGGCCGATCAACACCAGCGCCGGGGCAAACAGGCCGATGGTCTCGTAGCCGGGCACCAGCACAATCAGAATCGTGCCGCTGGCCATGATCGACAGGGTGACGATCAACCCTTTTCGGCGGCCGACATCATCGATGTAGGCACCGAGAATCACTGCGCCCAACGGCCGCATCAAGAAGCCTGCGCCAAACACCGCGAAGGTCATCATCAACGAGGCGAATTCGCTGCTGGCAGGGAAGAACGCCGCCGCAATATAGGTGGCGTAGAAACCGAAGAGGAAGAAGTCGAACTGTTCCAGGAAATTGCCCGAGGTGACCCGGAAAATCGCACTGGCCTTGCTGCGAGCGGATGTCGCTGGCGGATGGGTTGTAGCCTGCATGTTGTGTCTCCCGCGCTTTTTATGACATGCGCAACGTGGCGCATGGATCTTATTAGGGCGGGATACTGGGGCAGGTCGATCGATATGATAAGTGCATATTTAGCATCTATTGATGCGTGTGGATTATCACTGCGGTGAGATCAATCGCAGAATCATCGCTACAGTGAAGTGTGAGCGTTTCGAATGACCGGACGCAATCGCGGTCCCAGAGCAGGTGCCACCAATTCACAGGAGCAATACCGATGCTGCATCAAAGAAATCTGGCTGCCATGGCGCTGCTTGCGAGTCTTGTCGTTATCTGCCCAGTGGTCCTGGCTGCCGATACCCTGCAAACCATCGTCCAGGCAGCGCCTGTCAACGCCCGCAACCTGCACGTCGGCGACCGAGCACCGGACGTCTACACACGCAGTGAAAAAGCCCTGGTCGACTGGAAAAAACGCGGGTTGAACACCCCGCAAAGCCAGAGCCAGTGGGTGCAAGTCAACGACAAGTACATGCTGGTGCATACCGGCAACGGGCAGGTTCTGGCGGTCATGCCGATTGAGCGTTGAGTCATCATCCGCAACAGCATCTCCAACAGGATTGCCCAGCAGCGCGAAATCTGAGAAAACGCGGGCCATGTTTAGGGTCATCGTGAACGAGAGAGCAGTAATGAACGAAGAATTGCAGGTCATCGACCTTGAAGTGGGCGACGGAAAAGCGGCCGTTAAAGGTGCCTTGATTACCACCCAGTACCGCGGTTTTCTGGAGGACGGTACGCCGTTCGATTCTTCCTGGGAGCGCGGCAAACCCTTTCAATGCGTGATCGGTACCGGCCGAGTGATCAAGGGCTGGGATCAGGGCTTGATGGGCATGAAGGTCGGCGGCAAGCGCAAGTTGCTGGTGCCGGCGCACTTGGCGTATGGCGAGCGCTCGATGGGCGCTATCCCGCCTGATTCCAACCTGATTTTCGAGATTGAATTGCTCGAAGTGCTGACGCGCGACGACTGACCGTTGCTGACCATTGGGTGAATACAGGGTTGCCAATGGTGACGTGATCGACGACTATCCTTTCCGTAGATAGGTATAGGGGGTATGGGTATGTCGCACATTCACGAACACAAAGACGATCTGCTGAAGCGGGTTCGTCGTATTGCCGGCCAGGTTCAAGCCGTCGAGCGGGCATTGGAGTCGGAAGCCGACTGCGCCAAAACCCTGCATCTGGTCGCGGCGATTCGTGGCGCGGTCAACGGTCTGATGGATCAGTTCATCGAGGCCCACGCCCGTGAACACGTGGCCAGCCCCGAGCTCAGCGATCAAGAACGCGCCGAAGGCCTTGAAGACTTGCTGCAAGCCATTCGTCGTTACTCAAATTGAAGGTCATGCACCCCATGAGCAGTTCACCTCAGGTTTCAGGTTATTCCCACGATCACATGTTCCTGGGCGCCACCCACGATGAGAATGCCAAGCGTACATTGTGGGTCGTCGCGCTGACGTTCGTCATGATGGTGGGCGAGATCGCCGCCGGTTACATCACCGGTTCCATGGCGCTGTTGGCGGACGGTTTTCATATGGCCACCCACGTCGGTGCGCTGGGCATTACCGCAATTGCCTACGGGTTTGCCAGACGCAACGCCGGTAATGCGCGCTACAGCTTTGGTACGGGCAAAGTAGGGGATCTGGCGGGCTTCGCCTCGGCCATGGTGCTGGGGCTGGTCTCGATCGTCATTGCCGCAGAGTCCATCATGCGGCTGTTTCAACCGACTACCGTAGCCTTCACCGAAGCGACATTGATCGCGGTGGTGGGTTTGGCCGTGAACATCGTCAGTGCACTTTTACTGGCCGGCAACTCTGCGCATCATGACCACGGTCACGGTCACGGTCACGGTCACGATCACGATCATGGCCATCATCACGACAACAATCTGCGTTCGGCTTATGTTCATGTGCTGGCGGATGCGATGACCTCCGTGCTGGCAATTGCTGCGTTGTTGGCCGGTCGCTATCTGGGCTGGGTCTGGCTGGACCCGGTGATGGGTATCGTCGGCGCGATCGTGATCGCCAATTGGGCCTATGGCTTGATGCGAGACAGCGCCGCAGTGCTGCTGGACACGACCGATGAACACGTCGCCGCCGAAGTTCGTGAGCTGCTTGAGTCGACAGGCGATGTCAGCATCACCGACCTGCATGTCTGGCGCGTCGGCCCACAGGCCCGGGCAGCGATTGTCAGCGTCGTGACCTCGGCAGCCGTCACGGCCGATGCCATCCGCGAACGACTGGCACCGGTCCATGAGCTGTCACACCTGACGATTGAATATCGCAACGCTTGAGGACACTGCTATGGGCATTTACCTGGCAGTACGTCAGGTAAATAACTCGATGTCTTCAAGTGTGTCCGAGATGACAGGTTCAAGAGAGGGGAATCGCGCCTTCGCACGCTCAAAGGCCGCGAGTACTTTCTCTATCTCCAGTTGACCGTGTCGGCGTGCCACATGACCTAGGGCTGTGATGGCCGCTGATGCAACATTTTCATTCTCACTGTTCAGATAGTGCAGGCAAGTGTTCTGAGCCCACGCTCCATCTGGCTCGTTAAGACCGATAGAGATCAGGGCGGCGATGACATCCGTTTCCTTTCCTTCAGCAAGAAGAGTGCTCGCTTTGTCATGGTTCATCGATGGATCTTGATAGAGCAGGCTCACTTTTTAACTCCCTGAATGTTGCCTTTGTTGTCGACCGTTCCGGCTTTGATCAGAGCATTTTTCATATCTTGGTGGAGTTTATCCCACGACCTTACGTGACCGTGATAGACGTCTCCTCCTGTTCGGTCGAAGACCACAAACTCCTTGGTGCCTGGATCAACGCCAATTCGGCGCGGTGATGTCGGTTTTACTTGCACAGAATTATCTAGCGCTTCCTGTCCATTGACCGGCCCTTTGCTCTTTACCGGGTTGTCCGTTTTGCCATGGTAATCAGCCGCGTCGAACTCCATATTCATGACGATATAAAGCGGCTGAATACCGGAATCCACCGGGAAGACTAAAATGAAGTCTTTGTATTCAGGCGGATAGACAGGGTTCACGATGATGTTGTCAGCCGCCTGCGTAGGCGGGTAAATCCAGATTTGTGGCGCTTGTGGTGCTCCCTCCAGAGCAGGGATTGTCAAGGTATTGTCCGGAGTGACAGCCGGAGTCCAGGTCAAGGTAATGCCATCACCTAAATCGGCCACCTGCCGGGAGCCTTGGGCCCTAAACGTGACAACAGGGATGAACTCCCATTCACGGCGACTCTGGGTGTTGTAGCCGTAACCTTTTAGGGTTCCGTCGGCGTTTTCTTCGACACGCAATCGAACACGTGTACGGGCTTGTTTGAGTGTTCTGAGTTGCTCTTCCGTGTATAGAGCGCTGTCACCCAGGCTTGATGGAGCCAGCACCCGCCACGCTGCCCACGCTAATTGCCGAAGTTGCCGGGCCGGTTGTGCCTGCTGAGGCGATAGCTGCTGCGCCTAACGTCAAAGAGCCAATGTTGGCGGGCACAGTTCCACTGATTTTCTTGAGTGGTACTTGGCCATGTTCGTCCACGTCCCGGCCGCCCAGCAGAACGTAATGACCATGATCTTTCGTATCTAGAGGTGCGGTGATGACCGTCACCCGACGGAGGGGCCCAGACTCTTGGTATGTCCTTGCTACGAGCCATGCGCGTCCTTGTTCCGCATGAGGCAACGCTTCGAAAATCATCACGATCATCGCTGAACCTCCTACCGCTCGCGAAACACCGGAATACGCCCGTTCAGGGACGGGCGGTAATCCCAGGCAAGCTGATCCAGCAAACCGTTGTGCGTCAGGATTTCGGCGAGCGTGGCGCTGCCGATGCTCAAGGCCAGTGTCTGGCCGGGGCATTGATGACGGCCGGTGCCGAAGGTGAAGCTGCGGCGGGTCGGGCGGTCGAGGATCAAGGCGTCCGGGTTGTCGTTGAGCTGTGGGTCGCGGTTGGCCGAGGCCAGCAGCACCAGGATGACATCGCGGGGTTTGAGACTCACACCGTCGATTTCACAAGGCGCGCTGACGAAACGACGGGTGTTCTGGACCGAAGGGTCATGGCGCTGGACTTCCGCCAACAGGTCTTTGACTCGCGCCGGGTCGCGCTGCATTTCAGCCTTGAGCGGCGGATTGCGGATCAATGCCAGCACGGCGTTGCCGATCAACCCGGCAGTGGCCTCATAGGTCTGGGAAAGCAGGCCAATCAGGTTGGCGCGCAGGGTGTCGGGGTCTTCCATGCGTTGACGAATCCCTTCAAGTAGAGGGCTTTGGTGATCCTGCGCGCTGAGGCGTTCTTTGAAGTAACCGTTCAACTGTTCCGCCGCCGCATGGGCCGTGTCCAGCTGGGCCGGGCTGCTCAGAGGTGACAGGCACGCGACGAAATCAGCCGTCAGATTGCTGAGCGTTCGACCTTCGGCTGGCGTAAAGCCGAGCAGCGCAGCGACCACGCAAACCGGGCCCATGAACATTGCCTTGTGCAGTCCGTCAGCAAATGGGCTGATCAACCGGGCGCGAACCAGTGTGCCGACCTCGTCGGTGTCGATCACTTCCAGTCCAGGTTGTATGGCCGACCTCGGGCAGCGCTGGCGTTCGCCATCATTCATTCGCATCAACTGGCCAAACACCTTGCCGGCGTAACCCTGTGCAATGGCGTTGGGCACCGGTTCGTGGGTCGGCCGGACCTTGCAGTCAGGATGAGCCAGCACGGCGGCTACGGTCTGGGCGCTGCTGGCCACCCATAGACCCAGTCCTTGATGAAATGAAAGGCCGCCGTCGGCGCGCAGGCTGGCGTAATAAGGGTAGGGATCGGTATGTGTCGCGGCGATGATCGGGTCCATGAAGCGCTGCCTTATTCGTGGGTGAAAAGTGTTGCTACTATCTCCAGTCCAGCAGGGTGACGATTCGTCCGGGAGCGAAATATGAACGTTGAACAACACGACATTGGCGTTTCGCAAGTGGCGGCGGCGATTGCCGAGCCGGCCCGGACGAAGATTCTCTGCTCGCTGATGGACGGCCACGCACGCACCAGTACCGAACTGGCAGTGATCGCCGACGTCAGTGCCTCCACCGCCAGTGCTCATCTGGCGAAACTCAAGGAACTTGCCTTGGTGCGGCTACATGTTCAGGGCCGTCATCGTTATTACAGCCTGGCGGACCAACGGGTCGCCCAAGCCCTGGAAGCGCTGATGGTGATCGGTCAAAACGCAGCGCCAACTTTTACTCCCCGAACCCCGGATCGCCTGCAATTTGCTCGCACCTGCTACGACCATATGGCCGGCACCTTGGCCGTGTTGCTGCATGACCGGATGCTGGACGCGGGTTGGTTGGTGCTGTCGGAGCAGGGTGATCAACAGTATGGGTTGAGTGAAACCGGGGAGCGGTTTTTCGAAGGATTGGGCATCGACGTGAGCACCCTGAGCAGCCTGCGCCGACGTTTTGCCTGTTCCTGTCTGGACTGGAGCATGCGCCGCCCCCATCTAGGCGGCTCATTGGGCGCGGCGTTGCTGCAAACGGTGATCAAGCGTAAATGGCTGACACAGGATCTGGACAGCCGGGCGCTGGCATTGACGGCGACCGGACGCAAAGAGATCACGGCCAGATTCGCGATTGAACTGCCGGTGCTGGCGAAGGTGAACCTACAGGAGGCCACTGCGTCAGGCCGTCGCTCGGTCGTTACTTCTTCGCCATAACGGTGGTTTCGCTATCGGCTGGCCGAGGCCATCAGCACGCCAAAGCCGGCGAAGGTAACGCCTGACACCTTCGCCGCCAGCCAGGAGCCTTTTTGGCTCGACAGCCAGCCTTTGGCGGCATTGGCGAGCAAGGCATAGCTGGTGTGGATCACGATCACCAGCAAGCTGTAGGAGCTGAGCAGGGTAAAAAACTGGCTGTAGTAGTGCGCCGAAGTGTCGATGAACTGCGGGAACACCGCCAGAAAGAAGAACACGGCTTTTGGGTTCAACAGCTGGATCGACGCCGCTTCGACGAAGCGATACCCGGGGCTGGATGAGTTCACTTCACGCTCAGGGATGAAACGATCGGTGCGCCAGCTTTTGTAACCCAGGTACAAGAGGTATGCGGCACCGGCATATTTCAGCACGGTGAACGCGTTCGCGGAGGTCGCGAGGATCAGGCCCACGCTGGTCGCGCTGATCCCGGCGACGACAAACGCCCCCAGGGCGATGCCCAGGATACCCGGCAGCGCGCCGGTCCAGCCATGGCGCAGGGCGTTGGTAAGCGTCAGCACCACACCCGGCCCGGGACTCAGAATGGTCAGGGCGGCGAACAGTAAAAACAATCCGTAGCTATTCATCTCTCACTCCATCAGGTGGCATCGGCTGCGTGCCCGCAGATTGGCGTGACGAAGAAGGCGTGACAAACGCTTTAATTGCACGGCATATGTGACTAAATTAGACGCATGATTAATCAACTCCCTCCCTTGAATGCGGTTCGCGCCTTTGCCGCCGCCGCTCGTCATCAGAGCTTCAGCCTCGCGGCCGAGGAACTGCATGTCAGCCACAGTGCTGTCAGTCGGCATATCAAACGGCTTGAGGAGCACCTCGGTGTGCTGCTGTTCGAGCGGCGCATCCGGCAATCGGTGTTGACCCCGGCGGGACTGAGCTTCTATGAACAGGTCAGCGCAGGGCTGTCACAGATTGCCAACGCCGCCGCGGCACTCAAACAACACGCCTCGTTGCGTACCGTGAAGATCAACGTCCGCCCGACCTTTGCCCAGCGCTGGCTGACGCCCAGGCTGGCGGACTTCATGGCGCTGCACCCGGAGATAAAACCTGAGGTGGTCACGTCCACGCTGGCGCCCGATCACGCACGAGACGGGTTTGACGTCGTTATTCGACGTGGCCGCGACGGCTGGGCACCGGACATTCACGCGCAGGTACTGTTTGAAGACGAACTGCTGCTGGTTGCGGCGCCTTCGTTGATCAAGCGTCTGCCGCTCGACGATTTGAGCGCCCTGAGCCTGCATACCTTGCTGACCGCCAAGACCCGCCGTGAGGACTGGCATAACTGGGCCCTGCTGTTTGGCGAAACGCAGTCTTCGATTCAGGTAACGCTGCAGTTCGATCATATGCAGCCGGTGCTTCGGGCTGCTGTGGAGGGACAGGGTATAGCTTTGTGTCCGGCCTCGTTGCTGGGCGATGACCTGTCGAGCGGCCGTCTGATTTGCCCATTGCCCGATTTGCGTATGCCGCTGCCGCGTTACTACTACGGTGTCGCGCCCGATGTGACGGCGCAGACTCAGGTATTTCTGGAGTGGTTGTTTGCCCGGCTCGATGTAGACGCCAACCAATAAAAAGCCCACCCACCGCGTAAGCGATGGGTGGGCTTTTCAGTGCCGCAAGCGCTGGATCAGACCTTGACGATCCAGCCCTCTGGCGCTTCGATGTCGCCGGTTTGTACACCGGTCAGCTCTTTGTAGAGCTTCTGGGTGACCGGGCCAACTTCGGTTTCGCTGTGGAACACGTGCAGTTTACCGTTGTACTCGATGCCGCCGATTGGTGTGATCACCGCAGCAGTGCCGCAGGCGCCGGCTTCCTTGAAGTCGCCGATCTTGTCGATGAACACGTCGCCTTCAATGACTTCCATACCCAGACGCGATTTTGCCAGTTCGATCAATGACAGACGGGTGATGCCTGGCAATACCGAAGGGGATTTCGGCGTGACGAATTTGTTGTCGTGGGTGATACCAAAGAAGTTGGCCGAGCCGACTTCTTCGATTTTCGTGTGGGTCATCGGGTCCAGGTAGATGCAGTCGGCGAAATGCGCCTTCTTGGCCTCGGAGCCGGGCATCAGACTGGCGGCGTAGTTGCCACCGACCTTGGCTGCGCCGGTGCCTTGTGGGGCGGCGCGGTCGTAGCTGGAGATCAGGAAGTTGTGCGGGGTCAGGCCGCCCTTGAAGTAGGCGCCGACCGGGATGGCGAAGATCGAGAAGAGGAACTCGGGGGCAGTACGCACGCCGATGTTGTCACCCACGCCGATCACGAACGGACGCAGGTACAGCGCGCCGCCAGTGCCGTATGGCGGAATGAAACGCTCGTTGGCACGGACCACGGCCTTGCAGGCTTCGATGAAGTCTTCGGTTTCCACTGGCGCCATCAGCAGGCGAGCGCAGCTGCGCTGCATGCGCAGGGCGTTCTGATCCGGGCGGAACAGATTGATCGAACCGTCCTTGCAACGATAGGCCTTCATGCCTTCGAAGCATTGCTGGCCATAGTGCAGGGCGGTCGAGCCTTCACTGATGTGCAGCACGTTGTCGGAGGTTAAAGTGCCTTTATCCCAGGAACCGTTGCGCCAGTACGACAGATAACGCTTGTCTGTCTTGATGTAGTCAAAACCCAGCTTGTCCCAATTGATGCTTTCGTTTCCCATGACACCCTCTATCACTTAACAATCGCCTGAACGGTTCAAGGCTTCTGACGTTTTTCTGGATGGGGACAACAATACTTCATTCCGGGCCGAAATCGCAGCCCGGAATTTGATCCCTTCGTAGCAGTTGGTGATCGTTCCCACGCTCCGCGTGGTAACGCCTCAACGGACGCTCGGCGTCGGGACGCAGAGCGTCCCGGGCTGCATTCCCACGCAGAGCGTGGGAACGATCAGACGATCAGGGGCCGACTGTTACAGGTGCAACGCGTGCCCCAATGCTCGCAATGCTGCTTCCTGCACCGCTTCACCCAACGTCGGGTGGGCGTGGATGGTGCCGGCGATGTCTTCCAGGCGTGCGCCCATTTCCAGGGACTGGCCGAACGCCGTCGACAATTCGGACACCCCGACACCGACCGCTTGCCAGCCGACAATCAGATGATTGTCACGCCGCGCAACCACCCGCACGAAGCCGTTTTTCGATTCCAGGGTCATCGCCCGGCCATTGGCAGCGAACGGGAAGTTCGACACGATGCAATCCAGGCCAGCGGCTTTGGCTTCATCCGGGGTTTTACCGACTACCACCAGTTCCGGGTCGGTAAAGCACACGGCGGCGATGGCGGTGGGATTGAACTCGCGGTGTTTGCCCGAGATCAGTTCGGCGACCATTTCACCCTGCGCCATGGCACGGTGGGCGAGCATCGGCTCGCCGCTCAGGTCGCCAATGGCCCAGACGTTGCGCATGCTGGTCGCGCAGCGGTTGTCGATCTTGATCGCCGAGCCGTTCATGTCCAGCTTCAACGCTTCAAGGTTCCAGCCCTGGGTGTTGGGTTTACGCCCAACCGCCACCAGCACCTGATCGGTGGCCAGGTTCAGGGTTTCACCGTTCGGGTCGCGCACTTGCAAGGTATTGGCTTGTGAATCAAAGCCTTCGACGCTGTGCTTCAAGTAAAGCTTCACGCCGAGTTGCTTGAGTGCTTCGTTGACCGGTTGGGTCAGTTCGGCGTCGTAGGCCGGCAGAATCCGATCCTGCGCCTCGACCACGCTGACCTCGGCGCCGAGCTTGCGGTAGGCAATGCCCAGCTCAAGCCCGATGTAGCCGCCACCCACCACGATCAGCCGTTTTGGTACGCTTTTCGGCGCCAGCGCTTCGGTGGAAGAGATGATCGGCCCGCCAATCGGCAGCATCGGCAGGTTGACGCTTTTCGAACCGGTGGCCAGCAGCAGGTGCTCGCACTGGATACGGGTGTCGCCGACTTCGACGGTTTTGCCGTCGATAACCTTGGCCCAGCCTTGAATGACCTGGACCTTGTGCTTTTTCAGCAGCGCCGCGACGCCGGTGGTCAGGCGATCAACGATGCCGTCCTTCCATTCGACGCTTTTGCCAATGTCCAGGGTCGGCGCCGAGACATTGATCCCGAGGGCCGAATGCAGACTGTGATGCTGAGTCTGATGGAACTGCTCGGCCACATGGATCAGCGCTTTCGACGGAATGCAGCCGATGTTCAGGCAGGTGCCGCCGAGCGCCTGGCCCTCGACCAGAATGGTGCTGATGCCCAGCTGACCTGCGCGGATCGCCGCTACATAGCCGCCGGGGCCGCCGCCGATAATCAGCAGCGTGGTGTTCAGAGTCTGTTGCATGCCTTGCTCCACAAATGCTTATTCCACAAACAGCGTGGCGGGTTGTTCGAGCAAGCCACGAATGGCCTGGATGAATTGCGCCGCGTCCATACCATCGACCACTCGGTGATCGAAGGAGCTGGAGAGGTTCATCATCTTGCGAATCACGATCTGGCCTTTGATCACCATTGGCCGCTCGACGATCTTGTTGACGCCGACGATCGCCACTTCCGGCAGGTTCAGCACCGGAGTGCTGACGATGCCGCCCAAGGCGCCGAGGCTGGTCAGGGTGATGGTCGAGCCGGACAGTTCATCGCGGCTGGCTTTGCCATTGCGCGCAGCCGTGGCCAGACGGGAGATTTCTGCGGCGCTGTCCCACAGACTGCGAGCCTCGGCGTGACGCACCACCGGCACCATCAAACCGATGTCGCTTTGGGTTGCGACGCCGACATGCACCGCGCCGAGGCGGGTGATGACCTGGGCTTCGTCGTCGTAACGGGCGTTGATCTGCGGAAAGTCGCGCAGGGCGACGACCATGGCGCGGACCAGGAACGGCAGCAACGTCAGCTTGCCGCGAGTCGCGCCGTGCTTTTCATTCAGATGGGCCCGCAGTTCTTCCACCGCCGTCACGTCGATTTCTTCGACGTAGCTGAAGTGTGCAGCACGCTGAGTCGCATCCTGCATCCGCTGGGCGATCTTGCGACGCATGCCGATCACCGGGATCTGCTGTTCGTCGTTGCGTTCGGCGTATGCGGTCACGGTGCTCGATGCGTTCGACTGACCTTGTGCCAGATAGGCCTCGAGGTCTTCGTGAAGAATCCGCCCGGCAGGGCCGGTGCCACGGACCAGACGTAATTGAATGCCGGCATCCAGCGCGTGTTTGCGCACGGCCGGGGAGGCCAACGGACGCTCATCGGCCTCGCGAGCGACCATCGGTGGGCGAGCCGGTGCGGCGGGTTTGCTTTCAATCACGGCTTCGACTTTCGGTGCGGCGACTGGGGCAGGCTTCGCTGCTTGTGCAACCGGCGCTGGCTGAGACGACGCTTTGACGTTGCCTTCACCTTCCACTTCGATGCTGATCAGTATGCTGCCGACGGCCATGACTTCGCCGGGCTCACCGCCCAGGGAGATCACCTTGCCATGCACCGGGGACGGAATGTCGACCATCGCCTTGTCGGTCATCACATCGGCCAGTACCTGATCTTCGACGACCATGTCGCCGACCTTGACGTGCCATACCGACAGTTCAACTTCTGCAATGCCTTCGCCAATGTCCGGCATTTTAATAACGTGCGTGCCCATTCAGACCTCCATGACCCGTTTCAACGCCGCGCCCACACGGGACGGGCCTGGGAAATACGCCCACTCTTGCGCATGCGGGTAGGGGGTGTCCCAACCGGTCACACGCTCGATTGGCGCTTCCAGGTGATGGAAGCAATGCTCCTGAACCAGCGCGACCAGTTCGGCGCCGAAACCGCAGGTACGGGTCGCTTCGTGGACGACTACGCAACGGCCGGTTTTCTTCACCGATTTGACGATGGTTTCCAGGTCCAGCGGCCACAGGCTGCGCAGGTCGATGACTTCGGCGTCGATGCCGGTTTCTTCAGCGGCCACTTGTGAGACATACACGGTGGTGCCGTAGGTCAGGATGGTCACGTCCTTGCCCGGACGGGTGATGGCGGCGACGTCCAGCGGAACGGTGTAGTAGCCGTCCGGCACTTGCGCGGCCGGGTGTTTCGACCACGGGGTTACCGGGCGGTCGTGATGGCCGTCGAACGGGCCGTTGTACAGGCGCTTTGGCTCAAGGAAGATCACCGGGTCATCGTTCTCGATGGAGGCGATCAGCAGGCCTTTGGCGTCGTAAGGGTTGGACGGCATGACCGTGCGCAAGCCGCAGACCTGGGTGAACATCGCCTCGATGCTCTGGCTGTGGGTCTGGCCGCCGTAGATGCCGCCGCCGCAAGGCATGCGCAGGGTCATCGGGGCGGTAAACTCGCCGGCCGAGCGATAGCGCAGGCGGGCCGCTTCGGAAATGATCTGGTCCGAGGCCGGGTAGACGTAATCGGCGAACTGGATCTCGGCCACTGGCCGCAAACCGTAAGCGCCCATGCCAACCGCGACGCCGACGATGCCGCTTTCAGAGATCGGCGCATCGAACACCCGCGAGGTGCCGTACTTGCTTTGCAGGCCTTCGGTGCAACGGAACACGCCGCCGAAGTAACCGACGTCCTGGCCGAACACCACGACGTTGTCGTCACGTTCGAGCATCACGTCCATGGCCGAGCGCAGGGCCTGGATCATGGTCATGGTGGTTGTGGTCATGGCGGTTTCCAACTGAATATTATTGTTGTGATCGTTCATGTCAGATCCCCAACTCTTGACGCTGGCGCTTCAAGTGCTCCGGCATCTCTTTATAGACGTCTTCGAACATGGTCGCAGCGCTCGGAATCTGGCCGCCGGCCAAGGTGCCGTACTGTTCGGCTTCTTTTTGTGCGGCGATGATTTCGGCTTCCAGTTCAGCGCTGAGGGTGGTGTGCTCCTCTTCGGACCACTGACCGATTTTCACCAGATGTTGCTTGAGGCGTGCAATCGGGTCGCCCAACGGGAAGTGACTCCAGTCGTCGGCGGGGCGGTATTTGGAAGGATCATCGGACGTCGAGTGCGGGCCGGCGCGGTAGGTGACCCATTCGATCATGGTCGGGCCGAGGTTGCGGCGGGCGCGTTCGGCGGCCCAGGCAGAGGCGGCGTACACCGCGACAAAATCGTTGCCATCGACCCGCAGGGAGGCGATGCCGCAGCCGACGCCACGACCGGCGAAGGTGGTGGCTTCACCACCGGCAATCGCCTGGAACGTCGAGATCGCCCACTGGTTGTTGACCACGTTGAGGATCACTGGCGCGCGGTAAACGTGAGCGAAGGTGAGGGCGGTGTGGAAGTCGGATTCAGCGGTGGCGCCGTCGCCGATCCAGGCCGAGGCGATTTTGGTGTCGCCCTTGATCGCCGAGGCCATGCCCCAGCCCACGCCTTGCACGAACTGGGTGGCGAGGTTGCCGGAGATGGTGAAGAAGCCGGCGTCTTTAACGGAGTACATGATCGGCAACTGGCGGCCTTTGAGCGGATCGCGCTCGTTGGACAGCAGTTGGCAGATCAGGTCCACCAGTGGCACTTCGCGGGCCATCAGAATGCTTTGCTGGCGGTAGGTGGGGAAGCACATATCGTCGATGTTCAGGGCCAGGGCCTGGGCGCTGCCGATGGCTTCTTCGCCAAGGCTCTGCATGTAGAACGACATCTTTTTCTGACGTTGGGCAACTACCATTCGGTTGTCGAAAATCCGCGTCTTGAGCATGGCGCGCATGCCTTTACGCAGGATTTCCACGGGCACGCCTTCTGCCCACGGACCGAGGGCATTGCCCTGATCGTCGAGCACGCGAATCAGGCCCTTGGCCAGATCAGCGGTTTCGGCGGGTTCTACGTCGATTGGGGGTTTGCGCACCGTACCGGCATCGGTCAGACGCAGGTAGGAGAAGTCGGTTTTGCAGCCGGGGCGGCCCGAGGGTTCGGGAACGTGCAGGCGCAGGGGTTCGTACGCTTGGTTCATGGCTTTCTACGCTCGATCTTGTGAATTTCTTGTAGTGAGCTGGCAGTCATCCTTCGGGTAGAAGAAATCTTGTCCTACAACAATCATAGGCCGGGGCAAGAAGAATATTTATCTCTGTTTCGTTGCGCTTAAGGTCATTTGAGGATAAAAAATCTGCATAAACATAAAAAACAGGTTGTTTTGTCTTATGCGCAAACTGGACCGTACCGACATCGGCATTCTCAACAGCCTTCAGGAGAACGCCCGCATCACCAACGCCGACCTCGCACGCTCGGTGAATCTGTCACCGACACCGTGCTTCAATCGGGTCAAGGCCATGGAAGAATTGGGGCTGATTCGTGAGCAAGTCACGCTGCTGGATGCCGACCTGCTGGGGCTGCACGTCAACGTGTTCATTCACGTCAGCCTGGAGAAACAGGTGGAGGAGGCGCTGGCGCAATTCGAGGCCGCCATCGCCAACCGTCCGGAGGTGATGGAGTGTTACCTGATGGCCGGCGACCCGGACTATCTGATCCGCGTACTGGTGCCGACCATTCAGTCGCTGGAGCGCTTCATGATGGACTTTCTGACCAAGGTCCCGGGCGTCGCCAACATCCGCTCAAGCTTTGCGCTGAAGCAGGTGCGCTACAAAACCGCATTGCCGTTGCCGGCCAATGGCTTGACCTTGGCCAATTAAGATCACCATCAAAAGATCTTGGTAAATCAGAACTGATTCAGCGGGATCTTCAGGTAGACCACGCCGTTGTCTTCCGCCGGCGGCAGGTTGCCGGCCCGCACATTCACCTGAATCGCCGGCAGCATCAACGTCGGCATGCACAAGCCCGCATCGCGGTGGGTGCGCATCTCGACGAACGCCGTTTCGTCGATGCCGTCATGCACATGAATATTGTTTTTGCGTTGCTCGCCGACGGTGCTCATGCACTGGGAAGTGCGGCCGGCTGGCGGGTAGTCGTGGCAGACATAGAGACGGGTGTCGGCGGGGAAGACCAGCAACCTGTGTATCGAGGCGAACAGTTGATTGGCGTTGCCGCCGGGGAAGTCGCAGCGCGCGGTGCCGACGTCGGGCATGAACAGCGTGTCGCCCACCAGAATCAGTTCATCGTCGATCAGGTAGGCCATGTCTGCCGGAGTGTGACCGGGAACATGCAGCGCCTTGGCCTTGAGGTTGCCGATGGCAAATTCCTCGTCCGGCGCAAACAGGTGGTCGAACTGCGAACCGTCGCTGCGAAACGCCGGCTCAAGGTTGAACAGGTTCTTGAAAACGTCCTGCACCTGGCTGATGGCCTGGCCGATGGCGATCTTGCCGCCCAACTCGCGGCGCAGGTAAGGCGCGGCGGACAGGTGATCGGCATGGGCGTGGGTTTCCAGCAGCCATTGGGTTTGCAACTGGTGCTCGCGAACGAAAGCAATCACCCGGTCAGCCTGTGTGGTGGCGGTTCGACCGGACGCCGGGTGGTAATCGAGCACTGAGTCGACAATGGCGCACGGGCCGCCGTCGTGTTCATAGATCACATAGGTGTAGGTCTTTGATGCGTCGTCAAGGAAGGCTTGGATCAACGCTGGCATGGCGGCGGGTCCTGGCTGGGTGGCAGAAAGACACAAAGGCTTGCAACACTTTATGTTTAAACATAATGTCCGCAGCTTAAGTGACGACTAAGGTTATCTGCAAATGCAATCCAGTCTAAGCGAAGGTGAAGTGGCGCAATTGCGTGCCTCGGCCTCCAAGGCCTGCGCGCTGCTCAAGGCATTGGCCAATGAGGACCGCCTGCTGATCCTCTGCCAGTTGACCCAGGGCGAGCGTAACGTCGGCGAATTGGAAACCATGACCGGCGTGCGTCAGCCGACGTTGTCCCAGCAGTTGGGCATTTTGCGCGATGAAGGCTTGGTGAGTACCCGGCGTGAAGGCAAGTACATTTTCTATGGTCTGGCCAGCCACGAAGTGATTCAGGTGATGAAAACACTCTCGGGCCTGTATTGCGGCGCGGTGATAAAAAGCTGGGCGTGAGCCTTTCCGGGCACCGCTCCTTGTAGAGGCAATAACTTATGAAGGATCAACACTGGGGCCAGACCATCAGTGCCGACATCGTGGTGATCGGCGGCGGTACCGCCGGTATCGGTTTCGCCGCCAGCCTGCTCAAACGCGATCCGCGCTTGAACATCACCGTCATCGAACCCAGCGCCCAGCACTATTACCAGCCCGCCTGGACGCTGGTCGGCGGCGGTGCTCATGAGCTCAAGAACACCGTACGGCCAATGTCTGCGGTGATGCCGCGTCAGGCCCAATGGCTGCAGGCTGCGGTCAGCAACGTCGACCCCGAGAGCCGTTTGCTGACGCTTGATGACGGGCGCAATGTCTCCTATCAAAACCTTATTGTATGTCCCGGCTTACGATTGGCTTGGGAGAAAATCGAAGGCCTGCAAGAAGCCCTCGGGCAGCACGGTGTCACGTCCAATTACAGCTACCGGCATGCGGCTTATACCTGGCAACTGGTCAAGGGGTTGCGCGGTGGCAAGGCGATCTTTACCCAGCCGGCGATCCCGATCAAATGCGCCGGTGCGCCGCAAAAGGCGTTGTACCTGTCGTGTGATCACTGGCTCCGACACGGTGTGCTGAAGCATGTCGACGTCGAGTTCAACCTGGCCGGCGCCGCGTTGTTCGGTGTGGCGACCTTCGTTGCGCCGCTGATGAAGTACATCGAGAAATACCGTGCGCGGCTGGCATTCAACTCCAACCTGGTGAAAGTCGACGGGCCGGCGCAAACCGCCTGGTTCGAGGTCAAGGACGCCGCCGGAACGGTCACGCTGCAAGCGAAAAAATTCGATCTGCTGCACGTGGTGCCACCGCAGGTGTCGCCGGACTTCATTCGTCAGAGTTCGCTTGCCGATGCCGCTGGCTGGTGCGAAGTGGACGTCCACAGTTTGCAGCATGTGCGTTATCCGGACGTGTTCGCCCTCGGCGATGTCTGCTCCACCAGCAACGCCAAGACCGCTGCCGCAGTGCGCAAGCAAGTCGTCGTGGTCGCGGAGAACTTGCTGGCCTTGCGCAAACAGCAACCCTTGCCACTGAAATACGACGGTTACGGCTCCTGCCCGCTGACGGTGGAGAAGGGCAAGGTGATACTCGCCGAGTTCGGCTATGCCGGTAAGCTGCTGCCGACCTTTCCCCTCGAACCGACTGTGGCGCGGCGTTCGGCATGGTTTCTCAAAGCGACGCTGCTGCCATGGTTTTACTGGAACGGCATGCTCAAGGGGCGCGAGTGGCTGACTCGTGTGTCCAAGGTCGATTGAGAAAACCCTATGCTGCTGGCGACATTGTTTGGTGTGGTGATGGGCCTGATCCTGGGGTTGACCGGGGCCGGCGGGGGCATTCTTGCAGTCCCGGCCCTGGTGCTCGGGCTGGGCTGGAGCATGACCCAGGCGGCGCCGGTGGCGTTGTTTGCGGTGGGCAGTGCCGCGGCGGTCGGTGCCATCGACGGCTTGCGCCATGGGTTGGTGCGCTACCGTGCGGCGTTGTTGATCGCATTGCTGGGGGCGGTGTTCTCGCCGGTGGGCATCTACTTCGCCCATCAGTTGCCGGAAAAAGTCCTGATGATCCTGTTCAGTCTGCTGATGATCATGGTCGCCTGGCGGATGCTGCGGCGAGAAAAACCGCAGCCGGGGCCGAGCGATCACGGCCACGCCAACTGGGGCCAGAAAAACTGCATGCTCGATCAGCAGACCGGGCGCTTTTCCTGGACCGCCAAATGCACCGCAACCCTGGCGGCACTGGGGGCGGTGACCGGCGTGGTTTCAGGCTTGCTCGGGGTCGGTGGCGGTTTCCTGATTGTGCCGGCATTCAAGCAACTGACAGACGTACAGATGCGCGGCATCATCGCCACCTCTTTGATGGTGATCAGTTTGATCTCGGCAACCGGAGTGATCGGCGCAGTTCATGCCGGGGTGAGCATCGATGCCCAGGGCGCGGCTTTTATCGCTGCCAGCATCGCCGGGATGGTCGTGGGGCGTCGACTGTGCGCCCGGGTTCCGGCCCGGGCACTTCAAGTGGGGTTTGCCAGTGTGTGCCTAATGGTGGCCGGCTACATGCTGCTCAAGGCCTGAAATCAGTGGTTGCTGTGCGGCGAACTGGCAAGAAATCTCTGGCTCAGGTTTACTGCCTTCCATACCGATGACAGGGCCACGCAATGGATCACTACGCCCCGCGCAACTGGCAGCCCCACGAACGGCCAAGCTTGCCCGGTTCCCCCTCGACGCCTTTGCACCCCACGCCAAAGCGCTTGGCTTATGCGTTGGTCGGGTTGCTGGTGGCATTGACTGGTGGTTTGGGCAATGCGTTGGTGGTCGCCAATCTGCCTTACCTGCAAGGGGCGCTGGGGGCGACAACCGCCGAGATGGCCTGGCTGCCGGCGGCGTACGTGATGACCAACGTCTCGATGAACCTGCTGCTGGTGAAGTTTCGTCAGCAGTACGGCCTGCGGGCGTTCACCGAAGTGTTCCTGGTGCTGTATGCGCTGGTGACCTTCGGCCATTTGTTCGTCAACGACCTGAGTTCCGCGATTGCGGTGCGCGCCGCCCACGGCATGGTCGGCGCGGCGCTGAGCTCGTTGGGTTTGTATTACATGGTTCAGGCTTTCCCGGCGAAGTGGCGCATGAAGGCGCTGGTGCTGGGCCTGGGTACCTCGCAACTGGCGTTGCCATTGGCCCGGCTGTTTTCCGAAGACCTGTTGCAGATCGCTGAATGGCGTGGGCTCTATCTGTTTGAACTGGGCATGGCGCTGACCTCATTGGGCTGTGTGTTCATGCTCAAGTTGCCACCGGGCGACCGCTTCAGAACCTTCGAAAAACTCGATTTCCTGACCTTCGCCTTGCTGGCGGGTGGGGTGGCGCTGCTCTGTGCGGTGTTGTCGTTGGGCCGTATCGATTGGTGGCTCGAAGCACCGTGGATCGGCGTCGCCTCCGCCGGCTCGATCGTGTTGATCATGGCCGGTCTGGCCATCGAACATAACCGCAGTAACCCGATGCTGATGACCCGCTGGTTGGGCAGTGGGGTGATGATTCGCCTGGCATTGGCGGTGATTCTCATCCGTATGGTGCTCACCGAACAGTCCACCGGGGCCGTGGGTTTGCTGCAAACCCTGAACCTGGGCAGCCAGCAGATGCACAGCCTTTACGTGGTGATGCTAGTGGGTAGTGTCGCTGGCCTTGCCACCAGCGCGCTGACGATCAATCCTTCGCACCTGTTGATGCCGTTGATCATTTCCCTGGGGCTGATGGCCACAGGTTCCGTTATGGACAGTTTCTCGACCAACCTGACACGCCCGGAGAACATGTACCTCAGCCAGTTTCTGCTGGCCTTTGGCGGGACGTTTTTCCTCGGCCCGACCATGGTGCTTGGCACCCGCAACGTGTTGACCAATCCGCGCAATCTGGTGAGTTTTTCTGTGCTGTTCGGGATTTGCCAGAACCTCGGCGGCCTGATTGGCGCGGCGCTGTTGGGAACGTTCCAGATCGCCCGGGAAAAATTCCATTCCAGCCATATCGTCGAGCGCCTGACCCTGATCGACCCGCAAGTGCTCAGCCGTGTGCAAGGCAGCAGCGCGAGTTATGTGTCGAGTATCGCCGACCCGTCGGCCCGCACTACCCAGGGCATTCGTAGCTTGGCTGCGGCTGCGACCCGGGAGGCGAATGTCATGGCCTACAACGACGTGTTCATGCTGATCGCGGTGATCGCAATGCTGACCATGCTCTGGATCTTCATTCGCAGCCTGTGGCTGCTGAGCACGACCAAGGCTGTCGCTTCCGCGCCGGCCAGTCCGACTTCCGTTCCTTCCAGCGGTGCCTCTTCTTCATGACCGACCCGATCACCACAACCACCAACGCCATCGCCTCGACTCCCGAGGGCGTGGCACCGCCTAAAACTTCTGGTACCGAGCCGCGTTCGTTGCCGGTGCGGATCATTTCGTCGCTGGGCTTTGCCGCGATAGCCATCGTCGGGGTGCTGATCGTGCTGTATGCCTGGCAGTTGCCGCCGTTCGGCAGCGCCATCGAAAGCACTGAAAATGCGCTGGTTCGCGGCCAGGTGACGATCATCGGCCCGCAACTCAGCGGCTATGTGTTTGAGGTGCCGGTGCAGGACTTCCAGTTCGTCAAGACCGGCGACCTGTTGGTGCGACTGGATGACCGGATCTACAAGCAGCATCTGGATCAGTCGTTGGCACAACTGGCGGTGCAGAAAGCCGCGTTGGCCAATGCGGTGCAGCAACGCAACAGCGCCGAGGCGACCATCAAGCTGCGTCAGGCGGCGCTGACCGACAGCCAGGCCCAGGCGCAAAAAAGCGCGGCGGACTTGCGGCGTAACGAAGCGTTGATCAGCGACGGCTCGGTCTCCAAGCGCGATCTGGACGTGACCCGTGCCGCTAATGCGCAAACCATCGCTGCGGTGGCTCAGGCCCAGGCGAGTCTGGAAATCGCCCGGCAGGACCTGCAAACGGTGATCGTCAATCGAGGTTCGCTGGAGGCGGCGGTGGCCAGCGCCGAAGCGGCGGTTGAGCTGGCGCGGATCGATCTGTCGAACACCCGCGTGGTCGCCCCGCAGGACGGTCAGCTCGGGCAGATCGGCGTGCGCCTTGGTGCCTACGTCAACTCCGGCGCGCAGTTGATGGCACTGGTGCCGAGTCAGTTGTGGGTGATCGCCAACATGAAAGAAACCCAGATGAACAACATCCATGTCGGCCAGCCGGTTACCTTCACCGTCGACGCCCTGAACCACCAGAAATTTCACGGTCGGGTGCAGCGTATTTCACCGGCTACCGGTTCCGAGTTCAGCCTGTTGCAAGCCGACAACGCCACCGGCAACTTCGTCAAAATCGCCCAACGCGTGCCGGTGCGCATCACCGTCGACGCGAACCAGGCGCAAAGCGAACGCCTGCGGCCCGGCATGTCGGTGGTGGTGAGTATCGATACGTCCGGGCAAGGCGATGCTGTCGCTGACAATCTGTAGGTGCCACTGATCGTTCCCATGCGGGAACGATCAGTTACCGGCCACCATCGGTGGCAATGTTCCGAGCAGGGAAACCGCCGCGACGGCCGCTACCCCTAACAACCACTCCAGCATCACGCTGGTGCGCAGCGCCGAGAGGCGTTGCTCGCAGTGTTTGATTTTCAAGCGATTGAACAGCGCGAGGCCAAGCATTGCGCTGACCAACAGCACCTTGATCAACAGAATCAGCGCGAACCCGGACAGCAGCGGTGTCGGCCAGAAGGCCCCGGTCAACACCCGGACGTTGATCAGGCCGGTCACCAGCAAACCTGCTACCAGCCCATAACCGATCCCGCTGAAGCGTTGCAGTATCACTCCGACAGCGTGGGTCGTCGGTCGCCGCAGAATCATCATCAGCAGCATCAGTCCACCCAGCCAGGCACCGACGCAGATCAGGTGAATCACTTGATTGAGGATCAGCAACTGGCCACTCAGGCCATCGAGCATCGCGCCATGACCGACCGGGGCGAGGGTCATCAGCAGCAGGCTGCTCAGGAGCATACGCAGTGCAAACCAATTGTTCAGCGGGCTCAGCAGGCAGACCAGCAGCAGCCCGTTGAACAGCAGATGCCAACGCCAGACCTGTCCGAAGAAGGTGTTGCTCAACACCAGTTGCACGGTTGGCCAATCAAACGCTGCCGACAGCGAGCCGGCCATGCTGGCGGTGATCAACAGCAGCCAGCAAACCCCGGTGAAAAAGGCGAACCCGGCGAGCAGCCGACTCAGCCTGGCGAGGCGTTGATCGAGTGTTGCAAGTGCTTGGGTCAGCGGTTCGTGGCGCAACAGCAGGGGCCTGAACAGACAGGCCCCAAACAGCATCAGCACGACGGTGAAATGCAGGAAGCGGCACAGGACCAGCGCGCTCGACATCGATTACTGACTCACCTTGAAGCTGTAGTTGCCAGCGCTTTTATGGGTGTCGACCGACACTGCATGCCATTCGACCTTGTAGTTACCGGCGCTCAGAGGGGCGGCGGGCGTGACGACCAGGGTCTTTTTATCGGCGCTTTCGGTGGCGATGCTTTTCACGGCAACGGCTACGCCATCCTTGCTGATATCGACTTTGGTGAAACTGGCTTCAACCCCTTCGGAGAACACCAGGCGCAATTCGGCGGGTGCGGCAACGCTGCTGTCGGCGGCCGGCGTCGAGCTTTTCAGGTGGGCGTGAGCAAACACCGAGGAGGCGGCGAACAGCGAGCCGAGCAGGGCAGTCACAGTCAGGGCTTTTTTCAGCAACATGGGTCAGCACCTATCAGGCAGATTGGAAGATGCGACAGTTTACCTATGCCTCGCACCCTGTACGACGTTTCGTTTCGCAGGTGGCGAATGCTAGTCTTGATCCATGTCGCTGTCAGGGAGCCCTTATGGGCAATCACAAAATCGAGATCCGCCGCAGTAACGTCGAGAAAATCCTCCTGGCCGCCGAAAAGGTCTTCGCCGAGAAAGGTTTTGGCAGCACCGCGATGGCCGACATCGCTAAAGAAGTGCAACTGCCGCGCTCCAATCTGCACTACTACTTCAGCACCAAGACTGAGCTGTACAGCGCGGTGCTGTTCGATTTGCTGGAAGTCTGGAAGCAGGACGCGCTGTGCTTCGAGATGTTCGATGACCCGCGGGTGGTGCTCAGCAGTTACATCCGCGCGAAGATGAACCATTCCCGCAGCCGGCCTTACGGCTCGAAAGTCTGGGCCAATGAAATCATCCACGGTGCGCCGACATTGGGTGAGGCGCTGGACGTCAGCCTGTACGACTGGGCCAAGATGAAGGAAGCGAAAATTCGCCAATGGGTGGAGGACAAACGCATCCTGCCGGTGGAGCCTTCAAGCCTGCTGTACATGATTTGGGCCTCGACCCAGCATTACGCCGACTTCGATCACCAGATCAACATCCTCAACGACCATCAACCGCTGTCGGACATGCAGTTCGAACGCGCGGTGCAGACCGTGACCAGCGTGATTCTGCGCGGGATCGGGTTGGAGCCGTAAGGTTTGCGATGTGGCTGCCGTCCTCATCGCGAGCAGGCTCGCTCCCACATGGGTTTTGTGAACAATGGAGATCCACTGTGGGAGCGAGCCTGCTCGCGATGGCGTCTGATCAGGCGACGCGGATCTCAACCCGCGACGTGATAGGGATTCCTCGGATCATGATCCCAGTCCAGAAACGGTTTCCCGTTATCGACCGGCACCATCGCGATGCAGTCCTGCACCGGGCAGGTGATCTGGCACAGGTTGCAGCCCACGCACTCGTCATTGATCACTTCATACTTATGGGTGCCATCCGGTTGTTTCAGGCTGGCGATGGCCTGGTGCGAAGTGTCTTCGCAGGCAATGTGGCAACGGCCGCAACCAATGCAGGCCTGCTGGTCGATCTTGGCGATCACCTGATAGTTGATGTCCAGGTATTTCCAGTCCGTGGTATTGCCCACTGCACGCCCGGAAAAATCCTGCACGCTTGAGTAGCCTTGGCTGTCCATCCAGCGGGACAATCCATCCTTCATCTCCTCGACGATCCGAAAGCCATGCAGCATCGCCGCCGTGCACACCTGCACTGCGCCACTGCCCAAGGCCATGAATTCAGCCGCGTCACGCCAACTGCCAATGCCGCCGATGCCACAAATTGGCAGGCCCTGGGTCTGCGGGTCGCGGGCAATTTCGGCGACCATGTTCAATGCAATCGGTTTGACCGCTGAGCCGCAGTAACCACCGTGGGTGCTTTGGCTGCCGACCATCGGATGCGCGACCATGCGATCCAGGTCGATGCTGGTGATCGAGTTGATGGTGTTGATCAGCGACACCGCATCGGCGCCGCCACGGTGGGCCGCTCGGGCGGCGACGCGGATGTCGGTGATGTTTGGCGTGAGCTTGACGATCACCGGCAGCGAGCACCAGGTCTTGCACCAGCGAGTGACTTGTTCGACGTATTCCGGCACCTGGCCCACCGCTGCGCCCATGCCACGTTCCGGCATGCCGTGAGGGCAGCCGAAGTTCAGTTCGATACCATCGGCGCCCGTGGCTTCTACCAGCGGCAAGATGTTTTTCCACGACTCCTCGACGCAGGGCACCATCAGCGACACGATCAAGGCGCGATCCGGCCAGTCCTTTTTGACCTGGGTGATTTCTCGCAGATTGATTTCCAGCGAGCGGTCGGTAATCAGCTCAATGTTGTTGATGCCCATGACTTCACGGTTGGCGCCAAAATGCGCGGAGTAACGCGATGAGACGTTGACCGCCGCCGGGTCTTCACCCAGGGTTTTCCAGACCACGCCACCCCAGCCGGCTTCGAACGCACGGACCACGTTGTAAGCCTTGTCGGTGGGCGGCGCGGAGGCCAGCCAGAATGGGTTAGGCGCTTTGATGCCGGCGAAGACAATCGAGAGATCGGCCATTTACGCAGCCTCCACGTTGAGCATGAGTTGGGCATGGATCGCTTCAGCTGCGAGTTTTCCGTGCTGCACAGCCTGCACGGTGAGGTCCTGATCGAGGCTGGTGCAATCACCACCGGCATAGACGCCGGGAATGCTGGTGCGCATTTGCTCGTCGACCTGAATCCGCTCGCCCTGGAGTTTCAGCTCGCGGGCCAGCGGATCGCTCAGCGCGCTGTCGTCGAATCGTTGGCCGATGGCTTTGAAGATCGCATCGGCGGCCAGCTCGAAGGTTTCCCCGGTGCTGATCAGCCGGCCATTTTCCATACGTGTACGGGCGAAACGCATGCCGCGCACCTGGCCTTTATCATCGAGCAAGACTTCTTGCGGTTGCGCCCAGGTCATCAGCCGTACCTGATTGGCCTTGGCGATGTCCTGCTCATGACCGGTCGCGCCCATGTCCTCAAGACCACGGCGGTACACCAGATTTACGTCATGCGCACCGAGGCGGGCCATTTGCACGGCCATGTCGATTGCCGTGTTACCGGCGCCGAGGACAATGCAACGATCGGCCAGCGGCAATTGGCTCAGGTCATTGGCCTGGCGCAGTTCGCGAATGTAATCGGTAGCGGCCAGCAGCCCTGGGGCGTCTTCGTCAGCCAGCCTCAGCTGTTTGCTGGCGGCCAGGCCAAGACCGAGGAATACCGCGTCAAACTGCTGATGCAGTTCGCTGAGGCTCAGGTTCTCGCCGAGTTTTTGCCCGTGGCGGATTTCGATGCCACCGATTTCCAGCAGGAAATCCAGCTCATGCTGGGCAAAATCATCCACCAGTTTGTATTTGGCGATCCCGTACTCATTAAGGCCACCGGCCTTTTCCCGCGCCTCGAAAATCACCACCTCGTGGCCATGCATGGCGCTGCGGTGTGCACAGGACAAACCGGCAGGCCCGGCACCGACCACAGCAATCCGTTTGCCGGTGGCCGTTGCGCGTTGGAACGGGTGTTCGCTGAAGTGTGCGTTGTCGATGGCATAGCGCTGCAACAGACCGATCAGTACCGGTGCGCATTCCTCGGCGTTGTTGCGCACGCAGGCGTGCTGGCAAAGGATTTCTGTCGGACAGACCCGGGCGCAACTGCCGCCCAGGATGTTCGCCGAGAGGATTGTTTGCGCGGCGCCCTGGACGTTCTCTTGATGGATGTTGCGAATGAACGACGGGATATCGATGTCGCTCGGGCACGCGTTGACGCAGGGCGCGTCGTAGCAATACAGGCAGCGCGAGGCTTCCAGATGTGCCTGACGGTCGTTGAGCGGCGGCGCCAGGTCGGTGAAGTGGCCGGCGAGGGTGGCCGCATCCTCGGCAGGGTGGGGCAAGTGGCTCAGAGTCTTGATCACGGTGTTGGCCTCACGGTTATTTGAGGTACTGCCTCTGATGGGCATTGTTTTTTTGTCAGTGATGACGCTATCGCGAGCAAGCTCGCTCCCACACTGGATCTCTAGCGTTCATAAACCCTGTGGGAGCGAGCTTGCTCGCGATAGGCCGAAGGCCGCTTTCAGCGTTTCACAGCAGTCGGCCTGTGCAACTCAGCCCGCTTGCTCAGCAAATCGAACACCGCCGGGTATGCCGGGCGTTCGATGTAGCGCCCCGCACCGCGTTCGGCGCGCAGGTCGCCGTCGGCCCAGACCACTTTCCCTTGGCTGATGGTGTGACTGGGCACGCCGCGTACGGTCTTGCCTTCAAAGATGTTGAAGTCGACGTTTTGGTGATGGGTCTTGGCAGAAATGGTCCGCGTACCTTGCGGGTCCCACAGCACCAGGTCGGCATCGGCGCCGACGCGGATCGAGCCTTTGCGCGGATAGAGGTTGAAGATTTTTGCGGTATTGGTGGAGGTCAGCGCGACAAAATCCTGCATCGACAGGCGTCCGGTGTTGACCCCTTCATCCCAGAGCACCGCCATGCGATCTTCGATACCGGCCGTGCCGTTGGGGATCTTGCTGAAGTCGTTACGGCCAGCGGCTTTCTGTTCGGCACAGAAACAGCAGTGGTCGGTGGCGGTGGTGTGCAGGTTGCCCGATTGCAGGCCATGCCAAAGTGCTTCCTGGTGGCCACGAGGACGGAAGGGCGGGCTCATCACGTAACCGGCAGCGGTTTGCCAGTCCGGGTGCTGGTAGACGCTGTCATCCAGCAGCAGATGCCCGGCCAGGACTTCGCCGTAGACCGGTTGACCCTTACTGCGGGCATAGGTGATTTCATCCAGCGCCTCCTTGGTCGAGACGTGGACCAGGTACAGCGGTGTGCCAAGGGTTTCAGCGATACGGATCGCCCGGCTCGCAGCTTCGCCTTCAACCTGGGACGGCCGCGACAGCGGATGCGCTTCAGGCCCGGTGATACCCTGGGCCATCAACTTGCGCTGCAGGTGATAGACCAGTTCGCCGTTTTCCGCGTGCACGGTCGGCACGGCACCGAGCTCCAGGCAGCGCTCGAAACTGGCGACCAGCGTGTCGTCGGCCGCCATGATCGCGTTTTTGTACGCCATGAAATGCTTGAAGCTGTTGACCCCGTGATGGCTGACCAGCTCGGCCATTTCTTCGCGAACCTGGTCGCTCCACCAGGTGATGGCAACGTGAAAGCCATAGTCGGAGGCTGATTTTTCAGCCCAGCCACGCCACTGATGGAAAGCTTCCAGCAGCGATTGCTGCGGATTGGGAATCACGAAGTCGATGATCGAGGTGGTGCCACCCGCCAGACCCGCCGCCGTGCCGCTGAAGAAGTCTTCGCTGGCCACGGTGCCCATGAAGGGCAGTTGCATGTGCGTGTGCGGGTCGATGCCGCCGGGCATCAGGTATTGGCCGCTGCCGTCGAGCACTTTGCAGCCGGCGGGAGTATCGAGGTTGTTGCCGATGGCATTGATCACGCCGTCGGCGCACAAGACATCGGCGCGATAACTTTCATCATGGGTAATAACGGTGGCGCCACGGATCAACAGAGACATTCCGAGTTCCTCGCAGGCTTGACTGGCTTATGCCGGTTCTAAGTGTTTTATATGTAGCAGGCTAAGGAAGTTGTATTCCTGTCAGCACTGTCAGGAATAAACGCTAGCTGGAGATATCGGATTGGGCAAGAATATTTTTTATAAGCTTATATCGTGATTAACTTATTGAAATTAAACGAATAAAAGTACAAATAACCAAAATGGTGAGGCGTCTCACCATTTTGACGCACTTGACAGGATCGAAATATGGTCAAGATTTCCTATGTGAAATCAGCTATTTGAGGTGCGCCTGTGGCTGACAGAAAAAATACAAAATAAATGTAACGCACCAGATTGAGTCCTGACGGCTCGGACAACTTGCCTGGCATTTTGCCTGAGTGCCCAGGCAAGTCTTCGCGGGCTCGATTGTTGTTTAAATAAAACTGATGAACATCAGTTGTTTACATGGATTTTACCGACGCGCAAAGGTCGTCAGCAAAGCATCCGGCATGCTTATTGATTGCCGCCGCTGACACCTTGGCCGGTCGGTAAAAGTCGTAAGTTCTCCGGCCATCGTCCGGCTCGTGGTTTATCCGCAGGCCAGCCCGATGAGCAAAATAATCAAAAAACAGTGGAGCGGCCATGCAACAGAACAGATCGCACGTCACCGAGCGCGAAGGGTTGTACGAACTGGACGCCGGCAGCGACGTCCTCGACAGCCCCCGGTACAACCACGACATTGCACCGACCAAGGTGCACGAACGAACCTGGAACAAATGGCACATCACCGCGTTGTGGATCGGCATGTCGGTGTGCGTGCCGACCTACACCCTCGGCGGGGTGCTTACCGCGTACTTTGGCCTGACCGTTGGCGAGGCGCTGCTGGCGATTCTGCTGGCCAACGTCATTGTGCTGATTCCACTGACCCTCAACGCCTTTGCGGGCACCAAGTACGGGATTCCGTTTCCGGTGTTGCTGCGCTCCTCGTTCGGGGTGATCGGTTCCAACGTGCCGTGCCTGATTCGCGCGCTGGTGGCCTGCGGCTGGTTCGGTATCCAGACGATGTTTGGCGGGCTGGCGATTCACCTGTTTCTCGGCTCGGTTTTCGAGGGCTGGAAATCCCTCGGGGGCACTGGCGAAGTGATCGGCTTCATGATGTTCTGGACGCTGAACTTGTGGGTGGTGATACGCGGTGCCGAGTCGATCAAATGGCTGGAAACGCTATCGGCACCGCTGTTGGTGGCGGTGGGGCTGGGCCTGCTGGCCTGGGCCATGCCGAATGTATCGCTGACCGAGTTGCTGGCAATCCCGGCCAAACGTCCTGAAGGCGCAAGCGTGACCGGTTACTTCCTGGCCGGGCTGACCGCGATGGTCGGATTCTGGGCGACCTTGTCGCTGAACATCCCGGACTTCAGCCGCTACGCCAAAAGTCAGAAAGACCAGATCCTCGGACAGATTTTCGGTTTGCCGCTAACCATGTTCCTGTTCGCTTCGCTCGGGGTGGTGATGACTGCCGCGTCGGCGAAGCTGGTGGGTGTGACCGTCTCTGATCCGGTCAGCCTGATCGGGCATATCCAGAGCCCGGTGTGGGTGGCGTTCGCCATGGCGCTGATCATTATTGCGACGCTGTCGACCAACACGGCCGCCAACATCGTTTCGCCGACCAACGACTTCCAGAACCTTGCGCCTAAACTCATCAGCCGCACCAAAGCGGTGATGTTGACCGGACTGGTAGGGTTGGCGCTGATGGGCCACGAACTGCTGAAGAAGCTTGGGCTGATCGTCTCCAATGTCAGCCTGGAAACGGTCTATTCCAACTGGTTACTCGGTTATTCGAGCCTGCTCGGACCGATCGCCGGGATCATGGTGGTGGACTATTTCCTGATCAAGAAGCAGCAACTGAACCTGGCTGGCCTGTACCGCGATGACGTGTACCCAGCGTGGAACTGGAACGGCTTCATCGCCTTCGGTGTGCCAGTGGTATTGACCTTGCTGTCGCTGGGCAGCGATGCCTTCAGTTGGTTCTACAGCTACGGCTGGTTCACCGGCTCGGCCCTTGGCGGGCTGATGTATTACGGGTTGTGCACGATGCGCAGCAGCGACACGGCTGTGGCCGATACCTCGATATAGGTAAAGGGTGATCGTTCCCATGCTCTGCGTGGGAATGCAGCCGGGGACGCTCTGCGTCCCAAGAGCGGACGCAGAGCGTCCAGAGATGAATTCCCACGCAGAGCATGGGAACTATAAAAATCAGCCTGAAGGAGATCACCATGAACGCTGCCGTAGACGTTCTGCAGTCCAGCCATCAGCACATCAACCGTGACCGGCTCTGGCAGTCGCTCATGGAGCTGGCCAAACTCGGTGCCACGGTCAAGGGCGGCGTCTGTCGCCTGGCCCTGACCGACCTTGATCGCCAGGCCCGCGATATTTTTGTCAGGTGGTGCGAGGAGGCGGGCTGCACGGTGAGCATCGACGCCGTCGGCAACATCTTCGCCCGCCGCGCCGGGCGCAATCCGCAACTGCCACCGGTGATGACCGGCAGCCATATCGACACTCAACCCACCGGCGGCAAGTTCGACGGCTGTTTCGGCGTGTTGGCCGGGGTCGAAGTGCTACGCACCCTCAACGACCTGGGCGTGGAAACCGAGGCACCGCTGGAAGTGGTGGTCTGGACCAATGAAGAAGGCTCGCGCTTCGCCCCGTGCATGATGGGCTCCGGGGTGTTTGCCGAAAAATTCACCCTTGAAGAAACCCTGGCCAAGACCGACGCCAGCGGCGTGACCGTGGGCGAGGCGCTGAATGCCATCGGCTATGCCGGCCCGCGCAAGGTCAGTGGCCACGCAGTCGGTGCCTACTTTGAGGCGCACATCGAGCAAGGCCCGATTCTGGAAGACGAACGCAAGACCATTGGCGTGGTGATGGGCGCGTTGGGACAGAAGTGGTTCGACCTGAAACTGCGCGGTGTTGAGGCTCACGCCGGGCCAACGCCGATGCATTTGCGCAAGGATGCATTGGTCGGTGCCGCCGCAATCGTCGCCGCCGTTAACCGTACCGCGCTTGGTCATCAACCTCACGCCTGTGGCACCGTCGGATGTCTGCAAGCCTATCCCGGCTCGCGTAACGTCATCCCCGGCGAAGTGCGCATGACCCTGGATTTCCGTCATCTTGAACCGGCGCGACTGGACTCGATGATCGCAGAAGTGCAGCAGGTGATCGACAGCACCTGCGATGAGCACGGTCTGACTTACGAACTGACGCCAACTGCCGACTTCCCGCCGCTGTATTTCGACAAGGACTGCGTCGAGGCTGTGCGCAGTGCGGCGCAAGGTCTTGGGCTGTCGCACATGGACATCGTCAGCGGGGCGGGGCATGACGCGATCTTCCTCGCCGAACTAGGGCCGGCAGGGATGATCTTCGTGCCGTGCGAGGGCGGCATCAGTCACAACGAAATCGAAAATGCCACACCGGATGACCTGGCGGCCGGTTGTGCGGTGTTGTTGCGGGCGATGCTGGCGGCTTCGGAGGCGATTGCCAGTGGTGAGCTGGTGGCCTGAAAGACCGACGTGCACCGGTGGACTGCATCAGTGCACGTTATCCCCCAGGTCCAGAGGCCCTGACCTAAGTGTTCGATGTGTTCAACGACGGGTCTGCAGGACGTTGAAAATGAGCATGCCCGCCAGCATAGCAATCACAAACACCCAGGCCTGCCAGTGCCCCGTGGGCAGCAGCACCAGTGCCGGGCCCGGGCACATACCGGCAATGCCCCAGCCGACGCCGAACAGCAGGCTGCCACCGATCAGGCGTCGATCCACTTCACGGTTTACCGGCAGTTGCATGGGTAAGCCCAGCAGGGATGTTTTCTGTTTCATGGCCCAGTGAAACGGCACCCACGCCACGGCAATGGCGCCGATCATGACCAGGGCCAGGGAAGGGTCCCAAAGTCCGGCAATGTCCAGAAACCCCAGCACTTTGGCCGGGTTGGTCATGCCCGACAGTAACAGGCCGATGCCGAACAGCAAGCCGGCAATAAACGCAGTCAGTTTGCGCATGTTCAATTTCCCAGCAGATGACGCAAGACGAACGCCGTCGTAAAACCGGTGAACATGAAGCACAGCGTGGCGATGACCGAACGCGGAGAAAGCCGTGAAACACCGCACACGCCATGACCACTGGTGCAGCCCGCGCCATAGCGGGTGCCGATGCCCACCAGCAGTCCGGCCACGATCAGGCCCAGGGTGCCGGTCTTGAACTCGATGCCAGGCTGTCCGAAGAACAGCATCCACAGCACAGGTGCCGCCAGCAATCCGAGGAGGAACAGGGCTTTTTCTCCCGAACCGGAATCTCTGGGCGCCAGCAGGCTGCCCAACAACCCGCTGATGCCTGCGACACGACCGCTGGCGACCACCCACAAACCGGCGGCAAGACCGATCAGCGCGCCTCCAGCCAACGCGGACCAAGGGGTGAAGTGAAGCGAATCGAACGTCATGACAACTCTCCGGGTGGGTAACGGGCGGCACTAAACCACTCTTTTTACCTTGAGCATAGGGTCGTTTATGGGACCAAGGGGAGGTAATCAACGGGACGTAGACGCCTGCAAGGTCTGCGAACGTTCAGTCCCGCTTTTGGCCGATGCACTGCCTACAGCCACGCGCGATGGCTTGTTATAGTTCAGACCTTATTTACTGCGCCAGCAAGGATCACTGCCATGTCCGAATACCAAGCCTTTCGCGTCGAACTGAGCGACAACATCGCCCATGTGCAGATTAATCGCCCGGAAAAGATCAACGCGATGAATGCGGTGTTCTGGACTGAAATCATCGAGATATTCCAGTGGGTCGACGACACCGATGAAGTCCGTGCGGTGGTGATCAGCGGTGCGGGCAAGCATTTTTCTTCGGGCATCGACCTGATGATGCTGGCTTCGGTGGCCAATGAAATGGGTAAGGACGCGGGTCGCAATGCGCGCCTGTTACGGCGTAAGATTCTGGCGTTGCAAGCTTCGTTCAACGCTGTCGATAACTGCCGTAAACCGGTGCTGGCGGCGATTCAGGGCTATTGTCTGGGCGGTGCCATCGATCTGATTTCTGCCTGTGACATGCGTTACGCGGCAGAAGACGCGCAATTCTCGATCAAGGAAATCGACATGGGCATGGCCGCCGACGTTGGCACTTTGCAACGCTTGCCGCGGATCATCAGTGACGGCATGCTGCGCGAACTGGCATACACTGGTCGCACCTTTGGCGCGGAAGAGGCGCGCAGCATCGGCTTGGTCAACCGGGTCTACCCGGACACAACCAGCCTGCTGGACGGGGTGATGGGCATTGCCCGTGAAATTGCTGCCAAATCGCCGATTGCGATTGCCGGGACCAAAGAGATGATCAGCTACATGCGCGATCACAGCATCAACGATGGCCTGGAGTACATCGCTACCTGGAACGCCGCGATGCTGCAATCCACAGACCTGCGGATCGCCATGGCGGCGTCGATGAGCAAGCAGAAACCCGAATTTCTGGACTGAGCACACATGACTTCACGCTGGACCACTGCAGTACTCGACACCGACTTGCCCGGCGGCTGGGCCGTGGCCCGCAGCCCTGAAGGTTTTTTGTTCGACGATAATGGCGCGTTGTTTCCGCGGGAATGGCTGAAGCGTCAGGACCTGTCGATTCTCGCCGAGCACGGCATCGGTCATCTCGACGGTGAACCGGTGTATTTGCTGGAGCTCAAGGCTCACAGCGAGGTCGCGGGCTGCAACTGGAAAGGCTTGCGGGCGTTCATGCTCGATGGCGATCACACCGTCTACAAGGTGCTGGGGTATGCCGCGCAAGTCGGCACCTGGGCGCGGGAGCACCGGTTCTGCGGCAATTGCGGCCAGCGCATGACGCAGGTGCCGCGTGAGCGGGCGATGTATTGCGAACCCTGCGAACTGCGCTTTTATCCGCGGATTTCACCAAGCATGATCGTGTTGATCACCCGTGGCGACGAAATCCTGCTGGCGCGCTCGCCGCGCTTTGTCCCGGGTGTCTACAGCACCCTGGCGGGTTTTGCCGAGCCGGGTGAGTCGGCCGAGGACTGCCTGATTCGCGAAGTGCGCGAAGAGGTGCAGATCGAGGTCAGGAACATCCAGTACCTGGGCAGCCAGTGCTGGCCGTTCCCGCATTCGATGATGCTTGGGTTTCATGCCGAATACGCCAGTGGCGAGATCGTGCCGCAAGCTGACGAGATCGAAGACGCCCAGTGGTTCAACATTCATGCGCTGCCGCCGTTGCCGGCGGGGCGCTCGATTGCCCGCTACCTGATCGACATTTATGTGGCGCGACGCTTAGGTCATGCTGAACCAGTGCTGCCAGGCTAGACGCACGGTCAAGCCCAGCACCACGGTGATGAATACCGGGCGAATGAACTTCGCCCCACCGCTGATGGCGGTGCGGGCGCCGAAGAACGCGCCGACCATCACCGACAAGCCCATGCTCAGGCCGATGATCCAGTCCACTTGCCCGGAAAAGATGAACACTGACAGCGCCGCGATGTTGCTGACGAAGTTCATGCTGCGCGCCACGCCGCTGGCCTTGACCAGATCGATGGGGTAGAGCAACAGGCTGCTGACCGTCCAGAAGGCGCCAGTGCCGGGACCGGCCACGCCGTCGTAGAAACCGAGGCTGAAACCCTGGCTCGACTGCCACTTCTTCTTGATGGGTGCGTCGCTGTCCAGCGGTGCTTTCGGCGTGCCGCCAAACAGCAGATACACGCCACAGGCGAAGACGATCACCGGGAGCATCTTGTTCAGCCATTCAGCCGGCAGGTAGTGCGCAACGATTGCGCCGGTCAGTGCGCCGACCAGGGTTCCGATAATCGCGTGTACCCACTGCCGCGGGTGGAATAGCTTGCGTCGGTAGAAGGTGAAACTGGCGGTGGCCGAGCCGAAGGTCGAGCTGAGTTTGTTGGTGCCCAGTACCAGGTGCGGCGGCAAACCGGCAGTGAGCAACGCCGGGGTGGTCAGCAGACCGCCACCGCCGGCAATCGCATCAATGAAACCGGCAATGAACGCGACGATGGCCAAAATGGCCAGAGTGGTGAGGTCTACGCTGAGTTCGAAAGGCATGGGGTCGACTTATTCGGCGGGGCAGGGAGAGTAAAGCGGGGGGGCATCTTACTCATAACCGCCGCCCCCTGCGACCGCCCTAATACCCGGCATGATCGTTCCCACACAGCATGGGAACGATCATGCCGGGTTACAAGCCCAGGTCAGACAGGCCCGGATGCTCATCCGGGCGCCGGCCCAGCGGCCAGTGGAACTTGCGCTCGCTTTCCTTGATCGGCATGTCATTGATGCAAGCGTGACGGTTGGACATCAACCCATGCTCATCGAACTCCCAGTTTTCATTGCCATACGAGCGATACCAGTTGCCCGAATCGTCGTGCCATTCATAGGCGTAACGCACGGCGATACGGTTACCGGTGAAAGCCCAGAGCTCCTTGATCAGCCGGTAATCCAGTTCCTTGGCCCATTTGCGGGTCAGAAAAGCCTTGGCTTCCTCACGGTTGTTGGCGAACTCGGCGCGGTTACGCCATTTGGTGTCCAGGGTGTAGGCCAGGGATACCCGTTGTGGATCGCGGGAGTTCCAGCCGTCTTCGGCCAGGCGAATCTTTTCAATGGCCGACTCACGCGTGAATGGCGGAAGGGGCGGACGAACTTCGGCATTAGATGACATTTAAAGTCTCCAGGGAAAGTGAGTGTCACAACAGCCAGTTGATCGTGTTTGAACAGTTACAGGTCCAATAACTTTCGCGCCATGCATTGCGCATTATTGGCGGCACTGTGATCGCCCATGACAAGCGCAACAGTAATGGCGCCATCGATCAGGATCAGCAGCTGTTTGGCCAGCGCTTCCGGGTCGTGTACGCCATGTTCGGTACAGAGCTCGCGCACGTAGTCGAGCAGTTTCTGTTTGTGTTCTTTCGCGACCAGTCGCACCGGGTCTTGCGGATCGCCGGTTTCGCCGCTGGTATTGATAAAGGCACAGCCGCGAAAGCCTTCGCTGGCGAACCAGTCCTTGAGCACGGTGAACAGGTTGAGGAGTCGCTCGGCCGAGGTCGGGGCCTTGTTCACTTCGTTTTTGAACCAGTTCATCCAGCGAACATCGCGCCGCTGTAAGGCCGCGACAGTCAGTTCTTCCTTGTTGGCAAAGTAGCGGTAAATACTTTTTCTGGAGACGCCGGCGGTTTTCACCAGAAGATCCATGCCCGTGGCAGCAATGCCACTTTTATAGATCAACTTTTCGGTGACATCCAGAATGATGTCGCGTGTGTCGTTGTTAGTGATTTCGTTCATGTCGCGAAGAGTAGAACGATCGTTCTTCATTATCAAATATTTTTTGTGATTGAAATCTCACACGCCTTCGGCAGTGTCTACCGGGAATAAATGCCAAAGGCTGTGAAGACCCGAGCGAACGCATGGTGTAAGCTCGTGAGCTCTTCGGATTCGACCTTTTTGCGAGCCCTATGCCGTCGCTTTTCAAACGCTCTCTACTGCCCAAGCTGCGCAGTTTTCCGCTGACCGCCGATGCGGTCTCCATTCTTTCTGGTGCTGCCGAGTTCCGTCGTTGCCTGCTGGAGAAAATTGCCCAGGCGACACAGCGCATCTACATCGTCGCGCTTTACTTGCAACACGACGAAGCGGGACAGGAAATCCTCGATGCCTTGCACGCTGCCAAAGCTGCACGCCCGGAGCTGGACGTGGTGATGGTAGTTGACTGGCTACGGGCGCAGCGCGGTTTGATCGGTGCCGGCAAGCAACCGGGCAACTCAGCGTGGTATCAGCAGCAGACTCGCGAACACACCAGCGAAGTGCCGGTGTATGGCGTGCCGGTGCAAACCCGCGAACTGTTCGGTGTGTTGCACCTTAAAGGCTTCGTGATCGATGACTGCGTGATTTACAGCGGCGCCAGTCTGAATAACGTCTATCTGCACAAATTCGACAAATACCGTTACGACCGTTATCACGTGCTGCACAACCGGGCACTGGCCGATTCCATGCAACATCTGGTGCAGCACGGGTTGATTGCCTCCAAAGCCGTGCACCGTCTTGACGTGCCAAACCTGCCGACCACCCGCAGTCTGCGCAGCGACATCGGCGACCTGCGCAGCCGCCTCAAGCACGCGGTGTACGACACCACGGCGGGTACGCTGGACAAGGGTGGTCTGTCAGTCAGTCCGCTGCTCGGGGTCGGTAAAAACAACCCGTTGAGCCGGGTGATCTGTGAGTTGATTGCCTGCGCCCAGCATCAGCTGACTATTTGCACACCGTATTTCAACCTGCCGTTGCCAGTGACCCGTGAAATCAACCGGGCGCTGGCACGCGGGGTGAAGATCGACATTATTGTCGGCGACAAGACGGCCAACGACTTCTACATTCCGCCGAGCGAGCCGTTCAAGGTCATTGCCGCGTTACCGTATCTCTATGAAATCAGCCTGCGACGCTTCGCCAAGCGCCATCAGCGGGTGATCGACAGCGGTCAGTTGAACCTGCATCTGTGGCGCGACGGTGACAATACCTATCACCTCAAAGGCATGTGGGTCGACGAACGCTACACCTTGTTGACCGGCAACAACCTCAATCCGCGAGCCTTCCGCCTGGACCTGGAAAACGCGTTGCTGATCGACGACCCGAAAGGTGAGTTGCAGGAACCGCGCCGCAGTGAGCTGGCGGAGATTTTCCACAACACCCGCCGCATTGAACGCTATCAGCAGTTGGAAACCTTGCTCGAATACCCGCCGGCAGTGAGCAAGTTTCTGCGTCGGGTCAGCCGGGTGCGGATCGAGCGCTTGCTCTATCGCATCCTGTAGCCAAAAACACAAAAGCCCCGTCACATGGACGGGGCTTTGTTTTACGCTCGCAGCTTGAAGCTGAAGGCTACTTAGAACACTACGCCTTGGCTACGCAGGTAGTCATCGTAGGTGCCGCTGAAGTCGATCACGCCGCTTGGGCTCAGCTCGATGATTCGAGTGGCCAGCGACGATACGAACTCACGGTCGTGGCTGACGAAGATCAGTGTGCCCGGGTAGTTTTCCAGCGCCAGGTTCAGCGCTTCGATGGATTCCATGTCCAGGTGGTTGGTCGGTTCGTCCATCACCAGCACGTTCGGCTTTTGCAGGATCAGCTTGCCGAACAGCATGCGACCTTGCTCACCACCCGAGATAACCTTGACCGACTTGAGGATCTCGTCGTTGGAGAACAGCATCCGGCCCAGGGTGCCACGGACCAGTTGCTCGCCACCTTGAGTCCAGCGACCCATCCAGTCGAACAGGTTGGATTCGTCTTCGAAATCCGAAGCGTGGTCCTGAGCGTAGTAGCCGATTTCTGCGGCGTCGGTCCATTTCACACTACCGGCATCCGGGCTCAATTCGTTGACCAGGGTGCGCAGCAGAGTGGTTTTACCGATACCGTTCGGGCCGATGATCGCCACGCGCTCGCCGGCTTCAACGGTGAAGCTGAAGTCCTTGAACAGATTCTTGCCATCGAAGCCCTTGGCCATGCGCTCAACGATGACCGCTTGACGATGGAGCTTCTTGTTCTGCTCGAAACGGATGAACGGGCTCACGCGGCTCGAAGGCTTGACTTCGGCCAGCTGGATCTTGTCGATCTGCTTGGCACGGGAAGTAGCCTGCTTGGCTTTCGAGGCGTTGGCCGAGAAGCGGCTGACGAACGATTGCAGTTCCGAGATTTGCGCTTTCTTCTTGGCGTTGTCCGAGAGCAGTTGCTCGCGGGACTGGGTCGCCACGGTCATGTACTCGTCATAGTTGCCCGGGAACAGGCGCAGCTCGCCGTAGTCCAGGTCAGCCATGTGGGTGCAGACGCTGTTCAGGAAGTGTCTATCGTGGGAGATGATGATCATCAGGCTGCTGCGCTGGGTCAGCACGTTTTCCAGCCAGCGGATGGTGTTGATGTCCAGGTGGTTGGTTGGTTCGTCGAGCAGCAGCACTTCCGGATCGGAGAACAGTGCCTGAGCCAGCAGAACGCGGAGTTTCCAGCCCGGTGAAACTTCGCTCATCGGGCCGAAGTGTTGCTCGATGCCGATACCCAGGCCCAGCAGCAGTTCACCGGCACGCGATTCGGCGGTGTAACCGTCCATCTCGGCGAACTCGGTTTCCAGCTCGGCGACGGCCATGCCGTCCTCTTCGGTCATTTCCGGCAGCGAGTAGATGCGGTCGCGCTCGGCCTTGACCTTCCACAGCTCTTCGTGACCCATGATCACGGTGTCGATCACGGTGAATTCTTCGTAGGCGAACTGGTCCTGGCGCAACTTGCCCAGACGCACATTAGGCTCAAGCATGACCTGACCGCCGGACGGATCGAGGTCGCCACCGAGGATTTTCATGAAGGTCGACTTGCCGCAACCGTTGGCGCCGATCAGGCCGTAGCGGTTACCCGCACCAAATTTGACCGAAACGTTCTCGAATAACGGCTTGGCGCCGAACTGCATCGTGATATTTGCTGTAGAGATCAATTACCTTACCTTTCAATAGCTTAGGTTGCGCTTTTTAGAGCTGGGACCAATTTTGGACCAATTTGGAGTTTTTCCAGTTCACTCCAATCTGAGCTTGAGTTGATCCAACGCGCATAAGTAGACAGCAACATCTGCACGCTATGGCCGAGTTGCTGGGAAATGAATGCGGGGTTCATGCCAGACATAATGCATATTGTCGCATAGGTGTGACGACAGTTGTATGGCGGCCTGTGTCGCATCCCCAAGGCTTTCAGGGTCGGTTATCCCTTCCCTCAGCAGGTGCCATGTGACAATTCAGCTCTGCAACATAAATCGTCCATCCCGGCGGAATGATCAGAACCCAGTCAGCCCTATAGAAAAGTCGAGTGTGTTCGCGTGAGCGATTTCACCGATTGGTTGCAGATGCTGATCTGCGTGGTTGTTTTCGCTTGGTACTGCTGTCAAAAGTCAGAGCGACGGTAGTAATCAAATGTCCTCGCCGACGCTTTCGACCTCAAGCGGG
The DNA here is from genome assembly GCF_007713465.1 of Pseudomonas sp. H3(2019). GTDB lineage: Bacteria > Pseudomonadota > Gammaproteobacteria > Pseudomonadales > Pseudomonadaceae > Aquipseudomonas. The sequence goes on from NZ_VMSG01000033.1 coordinate 60,490, forward strand.
TAGTCGCTCATGGCGCCACCTTCCGACCCCAGATGCAGACTGGTCCGTCCTCGGCGTCATGAATCGACAGGATGAACCAGCCTGGTTCGGTCGGGTGCGGGATCTCCCAAGCCGAGCAATCAACCTGACCGTCATTCATGTAAGCGTCGAATATATCGGCGTCGACATCGCTTTCCATGTGCGTGACCTTCGTTTCCACCTGGTTGCGCATGCACCAATTGTAATGCTGGCGCAGATGGCGGGCCGGGAGCTGGGGGCGCGGATGGTTGCTGAGCGAGGCCTATAGGTCTTCTGTGGGTACGGGGGAGTCCTACACTCTGCTGACACACCAATGAAGTGGCGGCCATGAATGTTGATGAGTTTGTGAAAAAGGTTTTCGAAATTGCGGATGAGCTTGAATATTGCGTTGAGCTGCGCCGCCCGGGCAGAAGCTTCTGCTTCAATAAAACCAGCGACAAGTGGCTGAGTAAACATCACATCCGGGCGCTGTTTCCGGCGATCCTTGATCCCGATTTCTCTGATCGGGATATTAGGCTCTGTACGAAAACTGCCTGCGTGTCGATCATGCTGCGTTAAAAACAGGCTCGGAATGCTCATTTACAACCCGTAAACTCCGCTTCCTCGCCTGTTTTTGCCTTGCCTGATCGCCACTCGGCGACTTTTCGTACAGACCCTGGCAAGCAGGAGGTGGGTCAGTGCACCACTGACGGTTGGGTAGCGACCGAGACGGTGAAGGTCACGACAAACAGCACGACGAGTGCCCAGAACATCACCATAACTGTCAGCATGACGACCTTCAGGCTTTGATAAAGCCAGCGGAACCAATGGCCTTCGGGTTTCGCTTCTGAGCGGGTTCTGAGTACGCCTTTCAAATAGAAGCCGAGGAGGGCCAGTAGTGCGCCATCAATGAACAGTGCAGGCAGGCCGGCTTCGGGGAAAATGCTTCCCCACCGATAGAATGACGACCGGCTCAGGAACACCACATAACAAATGAGGCTGCCGTAGGGGACGGCTCTCCACCATTTACCGGCCAGCGCTCCGACCATCAGGCACATAATCACCATGAACGGGTTGAGGAGAATATTGATCATCCACTCCAGTACGTTGGGGAAGTAGTCCGGGGAATGGATGCTGCGCCAGATGTGTTCAAGCATTGTTCAGGTTCCTGCCTTCTATGGAGTAAGTTCTGCTTCGGTGCTTCCGTGGCGCTGCACGGTATCGGCGTATTGTCGGGTTACATAAGTCCTGTTGTGTCAATTAGGGGCTGTACAGAGCCTAATGCCCATATTGAGAAAGTGGCTCCAGGTCGACCTTGCACGCATATGAAAATGCGGAAAATTTTGGAGCGACTGGAGCGACCGCCGGAGAAACTCACGACGGTCGTCCCTGATATTTCATATGGCGACATGGGAACCTCGCCGGTTGGCGTGAAGTGTGTCTGTGGGCTATCAGTGGAGGACTCGGTCTTTCACCGAGGCATGGAGGTGTGCATGAGCAGCAAGCCAACAAATGATGAGATTGCAAAGCTTGCAAAAATTACGGCGGACGAGGTGGGCGCCTATAAATGCCACGAAGAGCATCGATCGGATGGTTCATGGCTCATCGTATTTGGTGTTGAGATCCCACCATATCTTAGGGGTGAGCTTTCACGGGACTGTCATAAATTTTGTGTTCGGGCATAACATGTTGCAGAGGTGCATGTAT
>NZ_VMSG01000034.1 GCF_007713465.1 Pseudomonas sp. H3(2019)
ACCGAAGTATCCGATCAAAAATAAAAATGCCAGTCAGCTTAACTGACTGGCATTACCCTCGCGGGCCTCTTTTTTATTGATGCATTACTTGGTCTGCATGCTTTCGGTCACACCTGCGGTGTTATCCAGCAAGCTCTTGGTCGCCGTTTGCAGGAACGCTTCCAGCTTGAGCTTCAGCTCAGCGGTACGCGGTGCATTCGGGATGACTTCGGCATGCGGGTTGGCTCCCAGCTGATACTGGTACATCTTCGGATCCATTTCCTTTTCCTTGGGCACAATCAGGATCTGGTCCGCCGTAACGATGGCCGTGGTCTGTTCAGTACCCGATGGCTTGATCACACCAAAACCGGTGTCGCCTTGCGGCAGGTTGAGCAGGTCTCGTCCCCAGCACTGTTGACGCACTTCGCCACCGAGGCGGCCCATGATGGTCGGCACGATGTCGATCTGAGTCCCCACGGTGTGGTCACGCTGACCGAACTTTTCCTGGATGCCCGGTGCAATCATCAGCATCGGCACGTTGAAGCGGCCCAGGTCCATTTCGGTGATTTGACGCTCGTTGCCGAAACCATGGTCGCCCACGATGACAAACAGGGTTTCCTTGAAGTACGGCTCTTTACGGGCCTTTTCAAAGAACTGCCCCAACGCCCAGTCGGCGTAACGCATGGCGGTCAAATGCTCGTTCAGGCTGCCACGATCAGTGACTTTTTCAACCGGCAATGGCGTCGGCAAGGCATAGGGAGTGTGGTTGGACAGGGTTTGCAGCAGCGCGTAGAACGGCTTGCCTTCGCGCGCCTTGAGTTCCTGCAGGCCACGGTCGAACATGTCCTGGTCGGACACGCCCCACGTCGGGTCGGAGAACACCGGGTTGACGTAGTCGTTACGCCCGATGAAGTTGGTCATGCCCTGGTTGCTGAAAAAGCCCGACTGGTTGTCCCAGGCAAAATCACCGTTGTAGACATACACGTCGTCGTAGTTACGGGCGCTGAGCAACTGTGGCAGGCCGGACAGCTTGTGGCTGCCTTCCGGGGTCTGCATCAGGTATTCGAAACCTGGCAGGTTCGGGAAGCAGGCCATGGTGGCGAACATGCCCTGGTGGGTATGCGTACCGTTGGAGAAGAAGCGGTCGAACAACAGGCCTTCTTTCGACAACTTGTCGAGATTTGGCGTGATGTTGCCAGGCGCGCCCAAGGCACCTACCGAGTGACCGGCCATGCTTTCCATCAGGATCACAACGACGTTCTTGATCGGCAGGGTCTTGTCGGCCGGCGGCGTGTAATCGCGGCGTACCGCAGCGATATCGGCATCAACCAGCTTGTCGTCCGGCATCACCAGCATATCGCGGACAATTTTCTGGGCCTCAGACTGCTCCATGGTCGGCTTCCAGATATTGTCGCGCTCTTCGGACATGCGGCTCTTCGCGGCAGCAACCAGCTGCAGCGTGCCGTTCAGGCCCAACTGGTTGGCGAAGTTCGAGTCGGTGGTGTAAACGTCACCCCAACGCAGCGGTGGCCCCTGACGCAGCGTGCCACGGGCAGCCACGACGCAGATCAACAGGCACACCACGAAGACCGCGATGCGCGCGTACCACGGGGCGACTTGACGAGTGCTGATAGCGCCACCGCTGAACGGGCCGCGTGGGCGGGTTGCACGGTCGGCGCCCTTGAACGCCAGGCTCAGCAACCAGGTACCAACGGCCCAGGCCAACAGATAACGGACGACCGGGAAGCCGTACCAGAGCATGCTCATGACGGTTTTCGGGTCTTCCTTCACATACTGGAAGACCAGGCCGTTGAGGCGCTGGTGGAACTCACGGTAGAAGTCCATTTCCATCAGGCCGAGGAACAGCGCGATGCTCGAGGCGATGGTCAGCCAGAACCGGAACAGACCACGAGCAGCCATCGCCCGGACACTGAACAGGGCCAGCAATAGCGGAATGCTGAAGTAGACCACCAGGCGCAGGTCGAAGCGCAGGCCGTTGGCAAAGGCTTCGAGGAAGGTCGAGGCGGGTGTGTTGAGGATCATCTCCCGGTTGTACACCAGCAGCGCAATGCGCAGCAGGGAGAGCATCGCCATCATGACGACAGCGCAGAGCAGTGTATACGCCAGATGCGATTTGACGGTCGGTTGCAGCAAGCGATTCGAAGCTCGCTGCTGACTCAGGGCGTCCGGGTTAGCCATGTCGTTTGTAGGACTCATTGGAGGTTGAAGTTTCAAAGTTGTTGCGGCGCCCTACCCTCTCATTGCGGTTACTTGCAGGAAGTGGTGGGAGCTTGCACGATGCGTAAATGGTGCATGATCACTCGCCGCATTGCCATTCATTACTGGCAAGCGCCCCCCTCTGCCCGACTTCCAGGGCTCTGGAACAAGAGTCACAGGGGGGGTGAGTGTTAAATCAGCGTGGGGTGAATTGTCTTGGAGCGTTTGTGAAAATTTCGTACAACGCATATCTGGAAACACAAAAAAGGGCCTTGCGGCCCTTTTCGCTCAGCCCGGCTTAATCATTACTTGGCTTGTTCACTGCTTGCAGCACGTACTGTGGAAGCGCGAATGCGCCGATATGGATTTCCGGATTGTAGTAGCGCGTGATGATGCCGCTGCCAGCAAAACGCTGACTCAGGGTTTCGCGCGACAGCTTGCGGTAAGCCGTGTTGGTCGCGCCCCAGGCAAACGTCATGGCACCGCCGATATAGGTCGGCACTGCAGCCTGATAGAAATGCCAGTCCGGAAACAGACTGCGCAAGCGACCGGCAGTGGTCTTCACTTCTTCGATCTGCATGAACGGCGTGCCGTTCTGGGTCACCAGAATACCGCCTTCATTCAGGCAGCGGCGGCAGGCCTGGTAGAAATTCTCCGAGAACAGCACTTCACCCGGACCGATCGGGTCGGTGGAGTCGGAGATGATCACGTCGAATTTTTCCTGGGTGGTGGCGACGAAACGCATGCCATCGTCGATCACCAGGTTCAGGCGTGGATCATCGAACGCACCTTTGGAGTGGTTCGGCAGGAATTCCTTGCACATGTCGACCACCGTGCCGTCGATTTCGACCATGGTGATATGTTCGACGCTGCGGTGCTTGGCCACTTCACGCAGCATGCCGCCGTCGCCACCACCAATGATCAATACGCGCTTGGCGGAGCCGTGAGCCAGGATCGGCACGTGGGTGAGCATCTCGTGGTAGATGAACTCGTCGGCTTCGGTGGTCTGGATCACGCCGTCCAGCGCCATGACCCGGCCCATGCGCGGGTTCTCGAAAATCACCAGGTGCTGGTGCTCGGTGCGCACTTCGTGCAGCAGTTTTTCCATGCGAAAACGCTGGCCGTAGCCTTCGTAGAGGGTTTCCAGGTACTCGCTGGTCTTGGTGGTGCTCATGGGAAGTCCCCCGGTAAATGCTGGTGGCAACGGACGGTCACCCGCCCATGATGGACAATCGCAGGCGCCGGGCAGGCGATTGTCCACGGAAAGGCGCGCATTCTACGTCGCCGAACATGACAGGTCGAACCTTCGTCAGACCAAAGATCACTCAAACACACAATGAACCCTGTGGGAGCTAGCTTGCTCGCTCACACAGGGTGACGTGTCGACATAGAGGGCGGTGTCAGAACCGTACGTTGCCCCGAGGCCCCGCAATTGCCCAAATAACCAGGCCCAGTACCGGAAGCAGGAGAATCAGCAGCACCCAGATGATTTTCATCCCGGTTTCTGCACCGCTTTTAAGCACGTTGATGATCGCCCAGATATCCAGCGCGAGGATGATCAGGCCAACCAGGCCATTGAAGGTGGAACCCATGGTGTCGCTCCCAGGAGAAGAATTTCCCCCTTAGGATAGTCGGGCCTGACGAGGGCTCCGTTTTATTACGTTTGGCTTAAACGTGGATCGCCACTTTCAGCGCTTCCAGGGACGGCGCCGCGGCAATCCCGATGTGCGCACACAACTCCAGCACCCGTGGGACATCGTTGCCATAGACCAGCACGACCTGAATCTCGTCATCGAGCAGCTGGCTGAAGTTCATCAGCGTGTAGCCGCCGTTTTCCGGGTTCATGCTGCCCATCTGGATCTGGATGCGGTTGAGTGCAGTCAACGCTTCGGTCTTGGCCAGTTGCTTGGGCTTGATGTTGAACGCCACGCCCGGGCCGAAAGACGCAACGATCTGTGCGAGCAGGTCCATGTAGGTGTCGGCCTGGAACAGCACGGTTTCCGGCAGGCTGCCGACCACCACCCATTCACCCAGCGGGATCGGGAAAGTGTCGTCGTAGTTGATGTCCGGGTTGGCCGCCAGAAACGCCTCGGGATCGGCATAGGCCTGGGCGGCTTCATCGGCGATCTGCACAATTTCCGCCTCGCTCATGCAGCCGGAGCTGATTTTGCTGATGAGTTCGATGAGTGCGGCTTTCATGGGCGGATCCTGTAGCGAGGGAAATTTGAGGGCGCGAAGGATAGCGCATTCGCGAATGGATACCGAGCCCAGGAGTCGGCGCAATCAAGCTCGTACGTCATCTGTAGCAGCTGCCGAGCCTGCGAGGCAGCTGCTACAGATCATGCGGCGCGTTCCTCGCCACGGATCAGCCGAGCAGCTTCTGCAACTGTGCCGTAGTATCTGCCGCGCCCATGGTCCTGGCCGCGTCCAGGGCGCTGATGCCGTTGGCGTCCTTGGCCTTGGGATCCGCACCTTTGCTGATCAGGTAGTCGACGATTGCAGTGCGATTGAACATCGCGGCCATCATCAACGCGGTGCGGCCGTCAAAGGACGAACCTTCAACCTCGGCGCCACCCTCAACCAGGGCGGTCACCACTGCCAGATCGCCTTTGAACGCCGCGCCAGCAATCGGACTTTGGCCATTTTCGTTGCGGATCTCTGGATCGGCCTTGTGCTCAAGCAGCACTTTCACTGCATCGACGTGGCCGTGATAGGCGGCCAGCATCAGCAAGGTGTCGCCCTTGTGGTTACGCAGGTTCGGCGGCAGGCCTTTGCTCAGCAGTGCGGCGAGCATTGCCGCGTCGCCATCGCGGGCCTTGTTGAACACCTGTTCGGCAAACTCCGCGGCTTCTTCCGGGGTCATCTGGCGGGATTTGTCTGACATTGGGGACTCCACATTCGGTCAATCGCAAAGTCGCTAGTTTCCTTAAGCAGCCTGACACCCGCCACCCCTTTTTTTCTCGTCCGGCCATAGCCAGAATCAATAACGGAACTTGCCAGCGTGGATATCCGCCAGTACCTGTTCGGTGATCTGCACATAAGTGTCCGAGCCCGGCAGCCAGGCGTAGACCGGATCGTCGCCGGTTTTGCGCGGATCGAAGGCTTCATCCTTGAGGTGGGTCTTCTGGTACTTGAAGGTCCCGGTGGTCTCCATTTTCACTTTCACCCGTAAAAACAGCGGCACCGCATAGGCCGGCAGGTGTTGGCGAGCGAAGCTCAGCAACTCGCTGAAGTCCAGGGTCGCCAGGGATTCAGCCGGGGTAATCGCAGCCATGCCGGCACGGCCATTGGTGTTGTTGATCTCGACACCATAGGCCACCGCCTCGGCGATGTGGGAGTGCTTCAAGAGGATGTTCTCGACCTCGGTGGTCGACACGTTCTCGCCCTTCCAGCGGTAGGTATCGCCGAGGCGGTCGACAAACTGTGCATGACCAAAACCGATGCTGCGCAGCAAGTCGCCAGTATTGAAGTAGCGATCGCCCTTCTCGAAGACATCGTGGAGTACGACTTTTTCGGTCTTCTGCGGGTCGGTGTAGCCATCGAGCGGCGCTTTGTCATCGATCTTTGCCAGCAACAGGCCTTGCCGGCCCTTGCCGACTTTCTGCATGAAACCCTTGCCGTTGCGGATCGGCGTGCAGCTGTCGTGGGCGTACTCGACCAACGCCCAGGACATCAGCGAGAAGCCGATGGTGTTGTCGAAGTTGAGGATGTTGCTGAAGCCGATATTGCCGTCGCTGGCGGCGTACAACTCGCAAATGTGATTGACCCCGAAGCGCCGTTTGAACTCGCTCCAGACGCCGGGGCGCAAGCCGTTGCCGATCATCTTCAGCACCGCGCTATCACGGTCGGCGGCGCTCGGCGGTTGGTCAATCAGGTAACGGCACAACTCGCCGACGTAGCCGATGGTGGTCGCCTGGTATTTGCGTGCGTCATTCCAGAACTGGCTGGCGCTGAACTTGCGCCGAATGGCAAAGCCCGACGCCCCGCAAACTGCCGACCCCCAGCACACGCACAACCCCGTGGCGTGGTACAGCGGCAAGGTGCAGTAGATGACATCGTCGGGGGTCATATCCAACGCGATCAACCCGAAACTGGCGGAGGTCTTCATCCAGCGACCATGCTTGAACACTCCGGCCTTGGGCAATCCGGTCGTACCGGAGGTGTAGATATAGAAGCAAGGGTCGTTGAGGTACACCTGCTGGCTGCTGAGCGGGTTATCGCTCGGGTAATCGGCGCTGACGCACATCAGGTTGATGAAGCCTGCGGGCACCGAACCGGGATCACGGGAAGTGTCCTGATCGGCCACCCACCAGGTTCTTGCGGTATCGATTGCAACCTGCTCGCGGATCGCCGAATACGCCCCGACCAACTCCTCGCCCACAACGATTGCCACGGGCTCAACCAGATTCACGCTGTGCACCAGCGCCTGTTGGGTTTGCGAGGTATTGAGCATGGCGCTGATCGCACCAACCTTGGCCACCGCCAGCACCGTGACCAGCAGTTCCGGGCGGTTTTCGATGAAGACCCCGACCACATCACCTTTGCCAATGCCCTGGGCAATCAGATAGTGAGCAAGGCGGTTGGCCCACTGATTGACCTGTGCATAACTGAGTTTGAGCTCACCTTGCAGCAGTGCCGGACCATTGGGATTGCGATGCGTCGCTTGCTCGAAGCTCCAACCGAGGCCGCAAGGTTGATCCGGCTGTTTGACATTGGCGACTTTAAGCCCCCTGACCACCCGTGGCAGGGCTTTCGCAATGGACGGCAACTTACGGAGCATCATGCCCCAGGTGATCATGTCGTTTGACGCGAGACTCATGGTTGCTCCCGTTCGGCCCTTGATGTCAGGCCTGTTTTGTTATTGTCGGGCGAACATTTGGTCGCAGGTGTTCAGGCAACTTCATCCCTGAATGAGAGACGACAGATAACCTCTGGTTAGAGATTCAAATAAACGTGGAAGCGTTGATTCAAGCCAAAAAGTACGCCCGCACTTATGCCGCTGTACACGCGGTTTTTGAAATGTTTTGTATCCGGGTCGATACTGCGGCAAGCACGCAAAATGCAGGATGCACGATGGCCACTCATGCAAAATGCACGATGCCGAAAAAACTCACGTTTTCTATATTATTGATTTATAAGAATTTTTATAAACACCCATACTGGCACAATCAGTGCACCTATCACTCCATGCTTGCCATTCAAGTGCAAACGGAGCTGATCGACATGAGCCTGATCCAGGAAAAATTTTCGTCCCTGTTCTCCAACTTCGACGTCACCACGCAAGCACGCCCTGACGGCGGTATTCTGCTGACGCTCAATAGCAGCGATGGCCGAGTGTTCAAACGCTCGATTTCATACGCTCAATTGCATGCCGGTGATCAACTGTCCTGGGTTATCAGTGCCATTCGCCGTGACTTGGCCGAACAGGCCAGCGAACTGCCGCAGATTTCGATGCTGCAAAGCCAGCAGCGTTTCGCCTTGCCGACCTATCACTCGAGATAAGCACCAACCGTTCACACCTTTCAGGTCGTGCAAGCCTTGCGTTGCATGGCCTGAGTGCGTTTTGAGCTCAGCTCAACAAGCCACGATTAACCGCCTCGCCGACCGCTTGAGCACGGTTGGTGACTTCGAGCTTGGAGTAGATATTGCTCAGGTGAAACTTCACCGTCGCCTCGGAAATGTCCCGAATCACACTGATTTCCCACACCGTTTTGCCGGCCTTGGCCCAATACAGAATCTCCAGTTCCTTTTCGCTCAGCGGTTTGCCTGCCGGATCCGGACGCTGTCGCTTTGGTGTTTTCATCCTTAGCCCTCTCACCAGGAGTCCGCACCATTGCCAAGCGCAAAAAGTGCCTGGATAAGCGAACAAACTTAAGGGCCGAAGAGTTACACAAGGAAAAGATTAAACAAGTAAGGAAAACCACAAACAGGCATGGCCGACTTATCAACAGGCAACTTCCTACACGTCCTACAGACGTGCGTTGGCCGTGATGTTAGTCCGTGATGGAAAGTCGGCTGACCGCGTGAGTTGCAGTCAGCCATAGCTACTCAGAACGTGGCGGGATCGATCTGTGAAAAGCTGCTGACGTTCAGATGCCCGGCGAGTTCACCGCCTTCGCGCACCAACCCGCAGGTGGCCATGCCGGCCTCGCGGGCGGCATCCAGCTCCTGAACAATGTCGGAGAGAAACAGGATTTGCGCAGGCTCGCAGCCAATGGCTTGAGTAATGTGCTGATAGGACTGCGCCTCACGCTTGGGCCCTGAGGTGGTATCGAAGTAGCCGCTGAACAGTGGCGTCAAATCACCGGCCTCGGAGCAACCGAAGATCAACTTCTGGGCCTGGATCGAACCAGACGAGTAAACAAACAGTTGATACCCTGCCTGATGCCAGCGCTTCAGCGCGTCGACCGCGTCCGGATAAACATGGCCCTTCAGCTGCCCGGCCTGATAACCCTGCTCCCAGACCATCCCTTGCAACGCCTTGAGTGGCGTGGCCTTGCGGTCTTCGGCAATCCAGCCCAGCAGGATTTCGATCACCCGCTCGACGTCAGCGCCAGGTTCGGCGCTGTCCTGGCGAACGGCGTCGATCTGCCGGGCTACGTCGGCCCGTTGCGCCTGCAGACGGACAAAGTCCGGCAAGTGTTTGGCGGCGTAGGGAAACAGCACCTCGAACACAAAACTCACCGCGCTGGTGGTGCCTTCAATGTCGGTGAGAATGGCTTTGATCGTCATGCCATCAGTCCTCGAGGCGCGGGAAGCGACTGGCGATGTCGTCGCCGGTGAAGTTGGCCACCCAGCCTTCAGGGTTGTTGAACAGCCGAATCGCCACGAAGTGCGGGTGCTCGCCCATGTCGAACCAGTGTGCAGTACCGGCGGGCACCGAAATCAGGTCGTTTTTCTCGCAGAGCACGGCGTACACGTAGTCGTCGATGTGCAAAGTAAACAGGCCACGGCCCGCGACGAAAAATCGTACTTCGTCTTCGCCATGGCGATGCTCTTCCAGAAACTTGGCGCGCAATTCGGCTTTTTGCGGGTGATCGCTGTTAAGGCTGACCACGTCGACGGTGATGTAACCGCGCTCGGTCATCAACTGATCGATCTGCACCTGATAAGCGGCAATCACTTCTTCCTGGCTGGCACCGGGCTGGATCTTCGCCGCGGCTTGCCAACGGTCGAAGCGCACACCTTTTTCGGCCAGGGTCGAGGCGATATCGTCGAAATGGGTCAGGACCTTGTTCGGCAGGTCCGGGCTTGAAACGTGGTAAACGGACAGGCTGCTCATGTTGGCAATTCCTCGTTAGCGGCGCTGCCGTCCAGCTTTTACAGGCCGATCAGGCAACGCGTTTCATCAGGCGGTTTTAACGGTTAATCAACGCGCGCATTTTCAGCTCGCATTCAAACAGGAACTCAAACGCTTCGATCTGCCGCAACGCATCACTCATCTTCGGGCCCCAGGTGTAGAGGCCATGACCGCGAATCAGGTAACCGACACACTCGGGATGGTCGTCGAGCCATGGCTGGACTTTGGACGCCAGGCGCCCGATGTCCTGATCGTTGTCGAAGATCGGCACCCGCACCCTGGATTCATGGGTCGAGATCCCGCTGAAGGCTTTTTGCAGTTCGTAGTCTTCAAACGTAATGACCGGACTCTGCAGCAGCCGCGACAACACCGTGGCATTGACCGAATGGGTGTGCAGCACCGCACCGATGTCGGCCCGCCAATTATATAACTGGGTGTGCAACAGGGTTTCGGCAGACGGCTTCTTGCCCGGCTCCAGGCTGTTGCCCGACATATCCGTGGCCAGCACGTCATCAATCCCCAGCTGACCTTTGTGTTTACCGGAAACGGTCAACAGGGCTTCGGTGGCCGACAGTCGCGTCGAATAGTTGCTGCTGGTGGCGGGCGACCAGCCTCGGCCATACAAAAAACGCCCGGCGTCGATGATTTGCTGGGCGAGCTGTTCACGGGTAAGGCTCATGGCCTGTCCTCTTGCATACGTGTGGCAATGATAACGGCTGCAGCAAACGCTGCGAGACTGGCAATACTAAAGGTCAATGTAGCGCCCAGGGCATTCCAGCTGTAACCGGAATACAACGCGCCCAACGCCCCGCCGGTGCCGGCCAGTGCGGCGTACAACGCCTGGCCCTGCCCTTGCTGGCGTGCGCCGAAGCTACGTTGCACGAAATGGATGGCAGCGGCGTGAAAGCTGCCGAAGGTCGCTGCGTGCAGAATCTGCGCAAACAGCAGCACCCACAAGAATTCAGCGAACGAGCCGAGCAGCAACCAGCGTAACGCCGCCAGCAGGAAACTCGCCATCAGCACCCGGCGCACCGAGAAGCGCCCAAGGATCTTGCTCATGAACAAAAACATCAGGACTTCGGCCACTACCCCCAACGCCCAGAGCATGCCGATCACGCCGCGGCTATACCCCAGGCGCTCGAGGTGCAGGGTCAGAAAGGTGTAATACGGTCCATGGCTCATCTGCATCAGTGCCACGCAGCCATAAAACGCCAATACCCCGGGACTGCGCAGTTGCTTGAGAAAGCCCTCGCCCACCTGCCGGTTGCCCTGCGCCGGCTGGGCGTTCGGCACCCAGAGGCTGCTGATGATTATCCCGCCCATGATCACCACCAGCGTCACCGGGTAGATGTCCAGGCTCAACCATTCGAACAACCGCCCCAAGGCGACCACGGTGATGATGAAACCGATCGACCCCCACAAGCGGATCTGGCTGTAGCGCGACGTCTGGCCCTGCAAATGCGCGAGGGTGATTACCTCGAACTGCGGCAATACCGCATGCCAGAAGAACGCATGTAGCGCCATGACCATCGCCAGCCAGGCGTAGCTTTTGCTGACGAAGATCAGCGAAAAGCTCAGCAGCGTACAGATCGCGCCGAAGCGCACGATGGCCAGGCGCCGGCCGGTGTAGTCACCGAGCCAGCCCCAGATATTCGGTGCCACGCAGCGCATCAGCATCGGAATAGCCACCAGTTCGCCAATGCGCGCGCTGGAAAACCCCAGGTGATCGAAGTACAGCGCCAGGAACGGCGCGGTCGAACCGAGCAAGGCGAAATAGAACAGATAGAAGCTGGACAACCGCCAGTATGGAAGCGCCGCCACGGCCGTCAGACCGCGGCGACATCAGGGCGTGGCTTCACAGCTGGCCCAGCACCGGGGTGCTGACGCTCACGTCGGCGTTTTGTCCGCGATTGCGCAGCAGGTGGTCCATCAACACGATGGCCATCATCGCTTCGGCAATCGGCGTGGCGCGGATGCCGACGCAAGGGTCATGACGGCCCTTGGTAACGACGTCCACCGGGTTGCCGTGGATATCGATCGAACGGCCCGGCGTGGTGATGCTCGACGTTGGCTTGAGTGCCAGGTGCGCAACGATCGGTTGCCCCGAAGAGATGCCGCCCAGAATCCCGCCCGCGTTGTTGCTGAGGAAACCTTCCGGGGTCATTTCGTCACGGTGCTCGGTGCCGCGCTGGGCGACACTGGCGAAACCGGCGCCGATTTCCACGCCTTTCACCGCGTTGATGCTCATCAGCGCATGGGCCAGTTCGGCGTCGAGACGGTCGAAGATCGGTTCGCCGAGCCCCGGCTTCACCCCTTCGGCGACCACAGTGATCTTCGCGCCGACCGAATCCTGGTCGCGGCGCAATTGATCCATGTAGGCTTCAAGCTCTGGCACTTTGTCCGGGTCGGGGCTGAAGAAGGCGTTTTGCTCGACCGAGTCCCAGGTCTTGAACGGGATTTCGATAGGCCCGAGCTGGCTCATGTAGCCGCGAATGACGATGCCCTGGGTAGCCAGGTATTTCTTCGCAATGGCACCCGCGGCCACACGCATGGCGGTTTCCCGCGCCGAGCTGCGGCCACCGCCACGGTAATCGCGCTCGCCGTATTTGTGGTGATAGGTGTAGTCGGCGTGGGCCGGGCGGAACAGGTCCTTGATCGCCGAGTAGTCCTTGGACTTCTGGTCGGTGTTGCGGATCAGCAGACCAATCGCGCAACCGGTGGTGCGGCCCTCGAACACGCCAGAGAGGATTTCGACTTCGTCGGCTTCCTGGCGCTGGGTGGTGTGGCGGCTGGTGCCGGGCTTGCGGCGGTCCAGATCACGCTGCAAGTCTTCCAGGGACAGCTCAAGGCCCGCCGGGCAGCCGTCGACAATGGCGACCAACGCCGGGCCATGGCTTTCGCCCGCGGTGGTGACAGTGAACAGCTTGCCGTAGGTATTGCCGGACATGCAGGGCGCTCCGTGAAATCGCTGAGTGACTCAACCTGAAAATGTATTGCGGCGAGTATACGCAGGCTATCCGACTAGTTCATCCTCGAACCTTATCGGTGCCTGCTAGTCCAACCGACACCTTGTGAATGATGGCGTGATGATGCTGCGAGTTATTGCCTTGAGCCTTACCCTGTTTACCGGCCTGCTTTCCAATGTGGTTCAGGCCTCCGTTCTGCAACGTCCGGTCAGTCTGGATACCGGCAGCGGCGAGCTTTTCGGCTCGATGTTGCTGCCAAAGTCCGACAGCCCGGTGCCGGTTGTGCTGATCGTTTCCGGCTCGGGCCCTACCGATCGTAACGGCAATAACCCGGACGGCGGCAACAACGACAGCCTCAAGCGCCTGGCGTGGGTACTGGCCAAACACAACATCGCCAGCGTGCGTTACGACAAGCGCGGCGTAGCAGCCAGCCTCGCGGCGACCCCGGATGAACGCAATCTGACCCTTGAAGCCTACGTTGCCGACGCGGTGGCCTGGGGCCAAAAGCTCAAGTCCGACCCGCGTATGGGACCGTTGATTCTGCTCGGCCATAGCGAAGGTGCACTGGTGGCCACACTCGCCGCCCCGCAAGTCGATGCCGCCGCGGTGATTTCCCTGTCCGGCAGCGCCCGACCGGTGGATCAGGTCTTGCGTCAACAATTAAGCAATCGCCTGCCACCCGATCTGCTGCTGCGCAGCAATGAGCTGCTGGACAGCCTCAAGGCCGGGCATGTCGATGTCAATGTCCCGACACCGTTGCAGGTGATCTTCCGTCCCAGCGTGCAGCCGTACCTGATCAGCCTGTTTCGCCAGGACCCGGCAGCGGCTTTCGCCAAGCTGAAAATGCCGGCGCTGATCATCCAGGGCAGCAACGATATGCAGGTCGGTGTCGGTGACGCACGGATGCTTAAAGCGGCGAAACCGGATGCCCAACTGGCACTGATCGAAGGCATGAACCACGTCATGCGCATCGTGCCCAATGACGTCAAACGGCAATTGGCCTCCTACAAAGACCCGCAACTGCCCCTCGCCGTCGAGCTCGGGACTCAGATCTTGAGCTTTATTGACGGACTTCGCCCCAGTTAAGCCGGTGTTACCCTCCAGTCCTGGAAAAAACGGCCGATAAGCCTGTGTCGGCAGCCCATTGTCTGCCGCCAAGCAGGGCTTGGACAGGATCTCGCCGTTATGACTGATACCCAGAATTCACCCGATACTGCGCCAGAAACCACCGCCACTGAAGTGGTCGACCTGCCGTGGTCGGACGTCCAGGCCGAGCACCACAAGATGCTCCGCCTGGCGCCGCTGAAAACCGATCGAGCGACCGGTGGGCGGCCATTGCGCTTTGTCGAGTTCGGCTATGCCGAGCGCAACAGCAAAGAACGCAGCCTGCTGCGCATGAGCATTTCGCTGCCTGGCCAACGGGCGCGCAAAGAACAGAACCACCTGGATGTCTGGGTCGATCACGAGACCCATCGCGTGCACTTCGGCCCCGACAGCGGTCTGCAGATTGAACCGCTGAACCGTGGCATTGGCCGCTTTCTAGCGGCTCAAGGC
The DNA here is from genome assembly GCF_007713465.1 of Pseudomonas sp. H3(2019). Taxonomy (GTDB): domain Bacteria; phylum Pseudomonadota; class Gammaproteobacteria; order Pseudomonadales; family Pseudomonadaceae; genus Aquipseudomonas. Next base: position 14,017 of record NZ_VMSG01000034.1, read on the forward strand.
ATTACGTGGGCGAAGAAAAAGTGGTCGAGCTACACCGTCGACAGTGCAGACCTGAACAACAAGGACGCCCTCAACGAAGACACCCGCCTGCGCCGCGATCACTTCCTGCGCGTGCACGGCTTTGACGTGGTCTACGCCGACGCCCAACATTTGAAGGGCAGCGTCAAAGAGGTGAAAGTCGGCGATCTGCTTGGCGACTGGAACTCCGAAAAGCTGCAGTTCGTGGAAATCCTCGAAGCCGCGCAGATGCTCCAGCAAGCCGAGCAGAATCTGGCGGAGCAGGAAGTCAAACTGCAAAAGCAGGAAGAGAAAGTCAGCAAATACAAACGCGAGGACACCGGGCTACGCTTCACCATCACCTGTCTGGTGGCGTTTTCGGTGTTCCAGGCGGGACTGCTGATCTGGATTGCTACGCACCGCTAAGCAAAAAGATCGCGGCGACGATCGTTCCCACGCAGCGTGGGAACGATCAGTTGTCAGACGCGTGAAGCAAACAGCGCCTGATGCTGGCGGCATTGTTCGGCGCTGAGCATGAACACACCGTGACCGCCGCGCTCGAACTCCAGCCAGGCGAAATCGACTTCCGGGTACAACGCCTCGACGTGCACCTGGCTGTTGCCGACTTCAACGATCAGCAAGCCCTTCTCGGTCAGGTGATCCGCCGCTTCGGCGAGCATGCGCCGCACTAGGTTCAAACCATCGTCGCCACAGGCCAGACCCAGTTCGGGTTCGTGCTGGTATTCATCCGGCATGTCGGCAAAATCTTCGGCGTCAACGTAAGGCGGGTTGGACACGATCAAATCGAAACGCTGCCCTGGCAAACCGTCGAAGCCATCGCCCTGAACGGTGTACACGCGCTCATCGACGCCATGGCGCTCGATGTTCTGATTGGCCACTTCCAGCGCTTCGAAAGACAGGTCCGCCAACACCACTTCAGCGTTCTGGAACTCGTAGGCGCAGGCAATGCCGATGCAACCGGAACCGGTGCACAGGTCGAGAATCCGTGCAGGCTCGGCGCCCAGCCACGGCTCGAAACGTTTTTCGATCAGTTCGCCAATCGGCGAACGCGGAATCAATACACGCTCGTCAACGATGAACGACATCCCGCAGAACCAGGCTTCGCCCAACAGGTAAGCCGTCGGGATGCGCTCCTCGATTCGACGTTTGAGCAAGCGCTGCAGGTTGACCAGCTCGTCTTCTTCAAGACGGCAATCCAGGTAGCTATCGGCGATTTCCCATGGCAGGTGCAACGCACCCAACACCAGTTGACGGGCTTCGTCCCAGGCGTTGTCGGTCCCATGGCCGAAAAACAGATCCTCCCCATGAAAACGGCTGACAGCCCAACGAATGTGGTCGCGCAAGGTGCGCAGGCGGGAAGTGATCACGGGGGCAAACTCCTGAAAAAACGACTGGCGATTCTAACAGCCTAAACCCGCCCCGACGACGCAAGAAAGATCACCGGACGAATGTAGGATTGATCCTGATTTTCAGCTTTTGATTGAACATCTGCTCAGCTCTTGACAGGCTGCAGGCCAGCAACGACGGTGCCTACGATGGTAGCGATTCACAGAAGCGCTCAGCCAGAGGACAATGTCGCAAAAGCCCCACTCGAAGGAGCCCCAGAATGTCCGTTCCAAAAACGATGTTTCAACTCAGCGGTCGTGGTTACGCGCCGGCCAATCTGGCCCACGCGACGCTGGTGATCATCGATGCCCAGAAAGAGTACCTAAGCGGCCCGTTGGCCCTTTCCGGCATGAACGCCGCCGTCGACAACATCAAGCAATTGCTCGCGGCTGCCCGCAGGACGGGTCGGCCGATCGTCCATGTTCGCCACCTCGGCACCGTCGGTGGCCTGTTCGACCCACAGGGCGAACGCGGTGAATTCATCCCGGGCCTTGAGCCACTGGCTGACGAAACCGTCATCGGTAAATTGCTGCCCAGCGCGTTCCACGGCACCCCGTTGGAAAAACGCCTGCAAGACCTCGGCTCGCTGGACCTGATCGTCTGCGGTTTCATGAGTCACTCCAGCGTCAGCACCACCGTGCGCGCCGCGAAGAACCTGGGCTTTCGCTGCACCCTGGTCGAAGACGCCTGTGCCACCCGGGACCTGCCTCACAAAGGTGGAGTCCTCAGCGCCGAACATGTCCAGCAGACTGAAATGGCAATCATGGCCGACAACTTCGCGACCCTCGCCCAGACTCATGAACTGATCTGATCGAGCGCTTGATGAGCGGCCAACGCAGCCGCTCATCCGCAAAAACCTCTCATTCCCTGCAATTGCCTTAGCCTCAGGAACCACCCGGTCAACTCCCGGTCGAAGGGCCGATACCCATTGAGGAAGGTCGGAATGAAGAAATCCGATGGTTTTGACGCTCGCCGCTTGCGGCCCAAAGGCCCGCGCAACTGGCGTTATCGCTTTGGCGCGGCATTTTCCGCGCTGCTGGCAACCCTCGGCGTGTTGCTGGCGATGGCCGGTGCCGCCAGCCTGTTGGGCCACCCGCCGGCTCTCGGCGAGTTGAACACCAGCCCGGCCGGCGCCGCGGTGGTCCTGGCGATTGGCCTGTTGCTGCTGTATGTCGGTGTTGCGTTGTGGCGTCGCTGCCGCCGTCGGATGCGCCAACCGCGTGAGCTGAACCTGGCTCCGCACTTGATGAAAAAACATGACTGAGTGGTGCGCGTTGCGTTTTGACGCGCCCGATTCACCTCGACTTGGGTAAACTGGCCGCCCTTCGCGGAGGCTGACATGCAAGACGACGATTTTTCCCTGTTCAAAAGCGCGATCCAAGGCGTCAAGCCGATCAAGCACGATCGCGCTGAAACCGGCAAACCCAAAGCTGACCGCGCGCACATCGCCAAGCTGCGTCAAGCCGCCACCGTGCGCACCGATGCCACCACCGTTGACGGTCTGTCCGATCAGTTCGTGATCGATGTCGGCCCGGAAGACGAGTTGATGTGGGCGCGTGACGGCGTGCAGGAAAGCCAGATGCGCAAGCTGAAGGTCGGGCAGATCCCGTTCGAAGGCAGCCTCGACCTGCACGGCATGACCGTCGAAAAAGCCCGCGAGACACTGTGGGCTTTTCTCGCCGAAGCAACAAAATTCGAAATTCGCTGCGTGCGCGTGACCCACGGCAAGGCTGTACGCCTGGACGGCAAGCGGCCGATGATCAAAAGTCACGTCAACACGTGGCTGCGTCAGCATCCGCAGGTGCTTGGCTTCACCTCGTGCCAAGCCCGACACGGCGGTGCCGGAGCGGTTTATGTGATGCTCAAACGGACCATGATGGAAGGTCGCGACGAGTAAAGCTGATGCGCTACGCTTGCAGCGCCGTGTCCGCCGCCGTACCCTTGCCCTTTGCGTAAAATCCCACAGGTAGTTTCATGTCCCTGGAACAGAATTACACGGCGATCCTCGGCCAGCTTGGCGAAGATGCCACCCGCGAAGGCCTGCTCGACACGCCAAAGCGTGCCGCCAAAGCCATGCAGTACCTTTGCCGCGGTTATGAGCAGACGCTCGAAGAAGTCACCAACGGTGCCTTGTTCAGCTCCGACAACAGCGAAATGGTGCTGGTCAAGAACATCGAGCTCTACTCGTTGTGCGAACACCATTTGCTGCCGTTCATCGGCAAGGCACACGTTGCCTATATCCCGAGTGGCAAGGTGCTGGGCCTGTCGAAAGTCGCGCGGATCGTCGATATGTACGCCCGCCGCCTGCAGATCCAGGAAAACCTCAGCCGGCAGATCGCCGAAGCGGTCCAGCAAGTGACTGGCGCCCTGGGCGTGGCGGTGGTGATCGAAGCCCAGCACATGTGCATGATGATGCGCGGTGTAGAGAAACAGAACTCGTCGATGATCACCTCGGTGATGCTCGGTGAGTTCCGCGAAAACGCGGCGACCCGCAGCGAGTTTCTCAGCTTGATCAAGTAATCCGCTGTACGAAGAAAACCGGCATTCATCGCCGGTTTTTTTTCGCCTGTGAAAAATCAGGTAAGCTGCGCGCCTTTCTTCATTCGCCCGTGAGGCTTATACCGTGTTAGTAAAAGCGCTTCGTGTCGGCCTCGGCCAGCTGATCATTTTCATCGATTTCCTCACCCGCCCGAGCAAAAAGAAGCGCCCCGCCGCTGCTCAGGCCCAGGTCGAAAACGCAGCGAAAGGCCTGACGCTGTATCAGTTCCACGCCTGCCCGTTCTGCGTGAAAACCCGTCGCACCCTACGCCGCCTGAATGTGCCGGTGGCTCTGCGTGATGCGAAGAACAGCGAACAGGATCGTCAAACCCTGCTGGAGCACGGCGGCAAGATCAAGGTGCCGTGCCTGCGCATCGAAGAAAATGGCCAGACCACCTGGATGTATGAATCCAAGGTGATCATCGATTATCTGGACAAGCGTTTCTCTGCTGCCTGATGACGTTGCGGTGTTCTGACTGACGCCATCGTCGGATCGCCGCTCGGAGCGAGCTTGCTCGCGATGAGGCCCGCACAGATACCGCTGAACCCAGACAAAAATAAACCGGCCCATTCGCCGGTTTATTGGTTTTTACCCTTCCCTCACACCACCTTCACAGCCTGTGCCTGACACTCGACGCCGGCACACAGTTCGAGGAGTCGCTACGGCGTGAGCAGATCTCCGGGCGGCGATCCGACGATGGCGCCCTTTCTGGCGATATATCCCTATTGCCAATCTTTTCGTCTACAAAATCAAAAACATTATTTGCTTTATTTGTATACAAAAGCATAATCCGTTTCGTGCGAGTTCCTGACCAAACGGTCAACAAATTCGCAAGCACCTCAAAGAGCCGCTGCCCACCTCATGTGTCCGGCTCTGGAAATAACAATAAAACTCTTGAGGAGTACTCGCTGTGGAAAGCCGCAAATCCGAAGCCTCGACGCTGGAACTCTCGCCGCCGTTACGCACTGGCTGGCTGGAGCGCATTTTTAAACTCAGCTTGCATGGCACCACGGTGAAGACCGAGTTGATCGCGGGCATTACCACCTTCATCACCATGGCCTACATCATCTTCGTCAACCCCAACATCATGGCGGACGCCGGGATCGACCACGGCGCGGCCTTCGTCGCGACCTGCATTGCCGCTGCTCTCGGTTGCCTGTTGATGGGGCTGTACGCCAACTGGCCAGTTGGCCTTGCGCCAGGCATGGGCCTGAACGCCTTCTTTACCTACACCGTGGTCGGCACCATGGGCTACCACTGGGAAGCAGCGCTGGGCGCGGTGTTCATTTCCGGTGTGTTGTTCATGTTCCTGACGCTGTCGCGTGTGCGGGAATGGCTGCTCAACAGCATTCCAGTGAGCTTGCGTCACGCCATGGGCGCAGGCGTTGGCTTGTTCCTGGGGATCATCGGTCTGAAAACAGCTGGAATCATTGTCGCCAGCCCGGCCACGCTGATCAAACTGGGCAATCTGCGTGATCCTGCTCCCCTGCTGGCAGCCGTTTGTTTCCTGATGATTGCAGTGCTGAGTTACCACCGCGTGTTCGGCGCGATCCTGATCAGCATCATCACCGTGACCCTGGCAGGTTGGGGTCTGGGCCTGGTGCACTACGGCGGCATTCTGTCGACACCGCCAAGCCTGGCACCGACCTGGATGGCCATGGACATCGCCGGCGTGTTCAACGTCAGCATGATCAGCGTGGTGCTGGCGTTCCTCTTCGTGCACATGTTCGATACCGCCGGGACCCTGATGGGCGTGGCGCAACGGGCAGGTTTGGTCGGCGAAGACGGGAAGATCGAAAACCTCTCCCGCGCGTTGAAAGCCGACAGTGCGTCGAGCGTGTTCGGGGCGATGGTCGGTGTGCCGCCAGTGACCAGTTACGTGGAAAGTGCCGCCGGTGTGGCCGCCGGTGGTCGTACCGGTCTTACCGCAGTGACCGTAGGTGTGCTATTTATTGCCGCGATGTTCTTTGCGCCGCTGGCTGGCATGATCCCCGCTTACGCCACCGCCGGTGCGCTGATTTATGTGGCCATGCTGATGATGAGCGGCCTTGAGCACATCAAGTGGAGTGAAGCCACCGACAGCATTCCGGCAATCGTCACGGCCATCATGATGCCGCTGACCTTCTCGGTTGCCGACGGCATTGCGCTGGGCTTTATCACCTACGTGGTGCTCAAGGCCGGTACGGGTAAACACAAGGAAATTTCCATCAGTCTTTGGGTGCTGTGCGCGATCTTTATCGCCAAGTTCATTTTCTTGTAAGCGATTCAAGCGTCATCCAGCCTCACCCCCTCGGGTGGGGCTTTTGCACATTAGGAGGAAAGTGATGAGTCTGGAAACCTGGCTGCTGTTCAGCGGCGCTGCCCTGGTGGTGATCCTGATCCCGGGGCCACTGTCGTTGCTGATGATCAGCAACAGTCTGAATTACGGTCTGCGGCGTTCTTACCCGGCGTTTCTCGGCGGCGTGTTTGCCTCGATCTGCCTGCTCAGTGCTTCGGCATTGGGTCTGGGCGCCCTGCTGCTGGCTTCGGAGCAACTCTTCAGTGCGCTGAAGATTGTCGGCGCGCTGTACCTGTTCTACCTCGCCTGGCAGAGCTGGCAGCAATCGCGTCAGCCATCGACCGGCGCCGAAGTGCCCCAGACCGCGCCGACACCGCGCTTTCGTGCACTGTTCGGGCGCGCGTTCGTGCTAGGTGCCAGCAACCCGAAAGACATCCTGTTTTTCGCCGCTTTCCTGCCGCAGTTCTTGAGCGCACAGCAGCCCTTTCTGCCGCAGTTGCTGATCATGATCGCCACCTGGACTGTGCTGGATCTGTGCTGCAAGCTGGCTTACGGCCTCGGTGCGCATGGTGCTGCGCGGTACCTGCGCAGCGGCAAGGGCCAGAGCTGGTTCAACCGGATCAGTGCCGGGCTGTTCAGTGGCGCGGGTGCTGCCTCCCTTTTGAGCCGCTAAAAGCATCGCGGGCAAGCCTTGCTCCTACAGGTCCTGAGTCGCTCTCAATGCATGCGAATAACATAAATCAGTAGGAGCAAGGCTTGCCCGCGATGGCGTCATCAGACACACCACATTTCTCAAGACGAAAAAAAGCCCGCAGTGTGAGCGGGCGAAAGACCAAAGAAGCTTATGCGCAGGATTCTGGGGGGAAAGTCCTAGCTTCCTCTGTAGGTCGAATAGCTGTAGGGCGAAATCAACAATGGCACATGGTAGTGATCCTGCTCTGCCGAGATGCCGAAGCGCAGCACCACCACATCCAGAAAGGCCGGCTCCGGTAGCTGTACACCACGTGCGCGGTAGTAATCGCCGGCATGAAACTGCAGCTGATAAACCCCGGAACGGTAGTCATCGCCTTGCAATAAGGGCGCGTCGCAACGGCCGTCGCTGTTGGTCAGTGCACTGGCCACCAATTCCAGCTGCGAACCTTCAACGCGGTACAACTCGACCTTGATCGAGCTGCCCGGGCAACCGTGTGCTGCGTCCAAAACGTGTGTAGTCAAACGTCCCATTGATTCTGCGCGCCCGCCTGCGTTTGCAGCAGTCAGGCCTCGCGCCTCCCGGAGTCAGTTAAAAAGGAGACCGCACCTTTTCGGAGCACGAAAAGCGGCGGCGAGCGACTGATTAAGACATTTTTTAAAAAAATTGTACACAATAATAACGACATTTTTACCGCTGCACTCGCCATCCATGGCTTCTCGGCGAATCTGACGCTGAACCATAAGATCAGAGGACCTTCCATCCATTAGCTGACCACTCAGGCAGGTTTCTTGCAGCCCTCTACAAAGATGACAGCTGGTGAAAAATGCAAAAAATCAGGCTTACAAAATGAATATAAAGTTGTATACAATCAGCCCATCGCTGTGACGCCAGCCTGTCACCTCACCTTCAGGCCGCCACACCCCCCTTATCGCGAATAAGTAACCCGAATAAGAAGGAAGACTGCAGTGAGCGCTGACTACCCACGCGACCTGATCGGTTACGGCAGTAACCCTCCCCACCCACACTGGCCGGGCAATGCCCGCATTGCCTTGTCCTTCGTGCTCAATTACGAGGAAGGCGGCGAGCGCAACATTCTGCACGGCGATAAAGAGTCGGAAGCCTTCCTCTCGGAAATGGTCTCGGCGCAGCCGCTGCAAAGCGAGCGCAACATGAGCATGGAGTCGCTGTACGAGTATGGCAGCCGTGCCGGCGTCTGGCGGATCCTCAAGCTGTTCAAGGAATTCGATATCCCACTGACCATCTTCGCCGTGGCCATGGCAGCCCAACGCCACCCGGACGTGATCCGCGCCATGGTTCAAGCCGGCCATGAGATTTGCAGCCATGGCTATCGCTGGATCGACTACCAGTACATGGACGAAGCGCAAGAACGCGAGCACATGCTCGAAGCGATCCGTATCCTCACCGAAATCAGCGGCGAGCGCCCGTTGGGCTGGTACACCGGCCGTACCGGGCCGAACACCCGTCGGCTGGTGATGGAAGAAGGCGGCTTCCTGTACGACTGCGATACCTACGACGATGACCTGCCGTACTGGGAACCGAATAACCCGACCGGCAAACCGCATCTGGTGATCCCGTACACCCTGGACACCAATGACATGCGCTTCACCCAGGTTCAGGGTTTCAACAAGGGCGACGATTTCTACCAGTACCTCAAGGACGCGTTCGACGTGCTTTACGCCGAAGGCGCCGAATCGCCAAAAATGCTCTCCATCGGTTTGCACTGCCGCCTGATCGGTCGCCCTGCCCGCCTGGCCGCACTCAAGCGGTTTATCGAATACGCGAAAAGCCATGAGCAGGTCTGGTTCAGCCGCCGGGTCGATATCGCCCGCCACTGGCACGCAACCCACCCGTACCCAGGGGCTTCGAAATGACTGCCTTCCAGACCTTGAAGCCATCGACCTTGAGCCGCGACGCCTTCGTCAACGCCTTCGCCGACATCTACGAACATTCGCCATGGGTCGCCGAAAAAGCCTTCGACCTGGGCCAGGACGCGACGATTGACGAGATCGAAACCCTGCACCAGCGCATGAGCGATATCCTGCTCTGTGCCGATCACGCCAGCCAGTTGGCCTTGATCAACGCTCACCCGGACCTGGCCGGTAAAGCCGCCGTCCAGGGCCAACTGACCGAAGCCAGTACCAACGAGCAAGCTGGCGCCGGCATTCACCAATGCACGAGCGATGAGTTCCAGCGCTTCACCGAGTTGAACGACGCCTACAAAGCCAAGTTCAAGTTTCCCTTCATCATGGCGGTAAAAGGCAGCAACCGGCATCAGATCCTCGCAGCGTTCGAAACGCGCATTCACAACTCGGCAGACACCGAATTCAAATGCGCGCTGGCGGAGATCAACAAGATCGCCCTGTTCCGATTACTGACTCTTTAGCGAACCTGGCCCGAGCGTGAATGAACGTGAAAAACGCCCAGGGCCCTGCAAGCATCCCAAGCCACTTTAATTAAAGGCAGACAAGAAGAATGAAAGCTTACGCCGTACCTTTCGAGAAATTCGTCAACCTGGCCGACGCCCGCCTGGGCACCAAAATCATCTCGGTCACCGATGACTGGTTCGCTGATGCCAACCGCCTGTTCCAGCCGACCCCGGCCGTATGGAAAGAAGGCGTGTTCGATGACAACGGCAAGTGGATGGATGGCTGGGAATCGCGTCGCAAGCGCTTCGAAGGCTACGACAGCGCGGTGATCCGCCTCGGCGTGCCGGGCTCGATCAAGGGCGTGGACATCGACACCTCATTCTTCACCGGCAACTTCCCGCCGTCTGCCTCCCTGGAAGCCTGCTTCGTGGCCTCCGGCGAGCCGACTGAAACCACCCAGTGGGTTGAAGTGCTGTCGGCCGTCGAGCTGCAAGGCAACAGCCACCACTACCACGAAATCAACAACGGCCAGGCCTTCAGCCACCTGCGTTTCAACATCTACCCGGACGGCGGTGTCGCCCGTCTGCGCGTGTACGGCATTCCGTTCCGCGACTGGTCGGCGGTTGGCGACAACGAACAAATTGACCTGGCCGCAGCCCTGAACGGCGGTCGCGCCCTGGCTTGCTCCGACGAGCACTTCGGTCGCATGAGCAACATCCTCAACCCGGGCCGTGGCATCAATATGGGCGATGGCTGGGAAACCGCACGTCGCCGCACTCCGGGCAATGACTGGGTGATCGTCGCGCTGGGCCACCCGGGCGAGATCGAAAAAATCATCGTCGACACCCTGCACTTCAAGGGCAACTACCCGGACACCTGCTCGATCCAGGGCGCGTTCGTCAAGGGCGGCACCGACAGCCAGATCGAAACCCAGTCGCTGTTCTGGCGCGAATTGCTGCCAGCGCAGAAACTGGAAATGCACGCCGAACACACCTTCGCCGAGCAGATCAAGGCCCTGGGCCCAATCACCCACATCCGCCTGAACGTGTTCCCGGACGGTGGCGTGAGCCGCTTGCGTGTATTGGGCAAGGTCGCGAAATAAGCGCTGAGTCCAATCGCGAGCAAGCTCGCTCCCACATTTGACCGCGTCCCCCTGTGGGAGCGAGCTTGCTCGCGATAGCAATAGACCAGACAACAACGAATTCAAGGTAAGAAGACCAGCATGCGCACATTGACGATTGAACCGCTGACCAAAGATGCCTTCGCCCCTTTCGGTGACGTGATCGAAACCGACGGCAGCGATCACTTCATGATCAACAACGGTTCGACCATGCGCTTTCACAAACTGGCGACGGTGGAAACCGCCATGCCAGAAGACAAGGCGATCATCAGCATCTTCCGCGCCGACGCGCAGGACATGCCGCTGACCGTCTGCATGCTGGAGCGCCATCCGCTGGGCAGCCAGGCTTTCATTCCGCTGCTCGGCAACCCCTTTCTGATCGTGGTCGCGCCACTTGGCGATGAACCTGTATCAGGCTTGGTCCGCGCCTTCGTCACCAACGGCAGGCAGGGCATTAATTACCATCGCGGCGTTTGGCACCATCCGGTGCTGACGATCGAAAAGCGGGATGACTTCCTGGTGGTTGATCGCAGTGGCACAGGCAATAACTGCGATGAGCATTTTTTCAAAGAGGATGAGCGTTTGATCCTCGCCCCCCACCAATAAGAGAAGGTCTGATCACTCGACTACAGAGTGACAGGCGAGAGGTAAAGACTGTGGAAGCACATCTGTTGGAATGGCTGAACCTGAGCGTGCGCTGGGTTCATATGATCACTGGCGTGGCCTGGATCGGCGCGTCGTTCTACTTTGTCTGGCTGGAAAACAACCTCAATCGGGTCAACCCGAAAAACGGTCTGGCCGGTGACTTGTGGGCGATTCACGGTGGCGGGATCTACCACCTGGAGAAATACAAACTGGCCCCACCGACCATGCCGGACAACCTGCACTGGTTCAAATGGGAAGCCTACTTCACCTGGATGTCGGGGATCGCGCTGCTGTGCGTGGTGTTCTACTCCAACCCGACGCTGTACCTGCTGGCACCCGGCAGCAGCCTGAGCGGACCTGAAGGTGTGGCCATCGGTCTTGGCTCGCTGTTCATCGGCTGGTTCATCTACTCCTTCCTGTGCGACTCGGCCCTGGGCAAACGCCCTGCCCTGCTCGGTTTCATTTTGTTCGTGCTGATCATTGGCGCTGCTTACGGCTTCAGCAAAGTGTTCAGTGGCCGCGGCGCGTACCTGCACGTTGGCGCCATGATCGGCACCATCATGGTTGGTAACGTGTTCCGCATCATCATGCCGGCCCAACGGGCACTGGTGGCAGCCATCGCCGAGAACCGCACACCGGATCCGGCACTGCCAGCCAAGGGCCTGCTGCGTTCACGTCACAACAACTACTTCACCTTACCGGTGCTGTTCATCATGATCAGCAACCACTTCCCGAGCACCTACGGCAGCCAGTACAACTGGTTGATCCTGGCCGGGATCGCGGTACTCGCGGTGTTGGTGCGTCACTATTTCAACACCCGCCACCAAAGCCACAAGTTCGCCTGGACCCTGCCCGTCGCGGCAGTGGGCATGATCTGCCTGGCCTACGTCACCGGCCCGACGCCAATGAACACCCCGGAAGTGGCCAAGGTACCGGCGAAGATCGAGTACCAACCGCTGCCGGAAACCGCCCTCGGTGGCGGTGCCAAACCCGCTGAAGCAGCGCCTGCTGCCCCGGTCGCCACCGCTGCACCCGCGCAAGCTTCGACTGCCAGCGGTCCGGACTTCAACAAGGTGCACAGCGTGATTCAGGAACGTTGTGCGGTATGCCATTCGGCCAAACCGACCAGCCCGCTGTTCAGCGCGGCACCGGCTGGCGTGATGTTCGATACCCCGCAACAGATCCAGCAATTGGCCCCGCGGATTCAGGCCCAGGCTGTCGCCAGCCAAATCATGCCGTTGGGCAACATCACACAGATGACCCAGCAGGAACGCGACCTGATCGGCGCCTGGATCAACCAGGGAGCCCGGACCAACTAAGCAGCAAAAACATCGTCGGAACGCCGCCCGGAGCCGGCTCGCTCCCACAGGGGTTGTGCAAGAACTGTGGGAACGAGCCTGCTCGCGAATGACCGCAACGCGGTCCACCCGCCCTTTCATCGTTATCCGGTTCCACCCGTAACACGAAGTACCCGCATGACAGACCGACCGGCGATACGCCCGGTCGCCGTCGGCGGCTGTCTGCGCCTTAACAATAAAAATAATCGAGGAGCAACACGGTGACAAACTTGATAGCGGCGCTCCGTTGCGGGGCGCTTGAGCCATGTCGCGGGAGTCAGTATTTTCCGCGGCCGCCTGAATCGGCTCTAAAAAAAAGCCCGGATTTAATTCCTGACCAGATAGCCAGCTTATCCCGGCTCTGGACGGTCACACGGCACACTCCAATAAAAACCGAATGGACACTTGATCGACTGTTTTCGAACAGCCGAGCGGGCGTTCTTTTGCGTTTGAAAAGCCTTGGCTCAGCGCTTGCCGGAGCGCTGAAGCCGAGCGACTGGATGATTGTTTACAGCAACGAAAAACAGGCGCCACAGCAGAGCGTCGACTCAAAAAAAAACGTGGGACCACTTACTTTGGGAGCAACCGAATGAACCGTACATGCACTAGCCTGATGCTCGCTGGATCCTTGCTGGCGGGGGGCCAGGCAATGGCCGGCGACCTGCTGCAGTGGCAGAACAACAGCCTGACCTATCTCTATGGCAAAGACTTTAAAGTCAACCCGAGTATCCAGCAAACCGTGACCTTCGAGCACGCCGATGCCTGGAAATACGGGGACAACTTCCTGTTCATCGACAAGATTTTCTACAACGGCAAACCTGACGCCTACCTCGGCAATAACACGTACTACGGTGAGTTCAGCCCGCGCTTGTCGTTCGGCAAGATCTTCGACCAGAAACTCGAGTTCGGCCCGATCAAGGACGTCCTGCTGGCCATGACCTACGAGACCGGCGAAGGCGACGTCAACTCCTACCTGATCGGTCCGGGCTTCGACCTGGCCATTCCCGGTTTCGATTACTTCCAGCTGAACTTCTACAATCGCCACACCGACGATAAACGCCCGGGTAACAACATCTGGCAGATCACTCCAGTATGGTCCTACACCATCCCGGTGGGCAGCTCCAGCGTGCTGATCGACGGTTACATGGACTGGGTGGTCGACAACGACAAGAACAGCCAAGGCACCTACCACGCCAACCTGCACTTCAACCCGCAGATCAAATACGACTTGGGCAAAGCCTTGCACTGGGGCGAGAAGCAGCTGTACGTCGGTATCGAGTACGACTACTGGAAGAACAAGTACGCCATCGAAGACACCAAAGACTTCACCACCAATCAGAGCGCGACAAGCCTGCTGGTGAAGTACCACTTCTGATCCAACGTTAAAGATCGTAGCCTTCGCCAGCACCTACACAAGCGCATCGAGTGTAGGGACCGGCGCGGCTGCGGTCTTTTGCTTTGCCGCCAACACATCGAACATCCCGATTAAACCCCCGCAAAATTCGCAACCATTGATCAATCCGTCTGGCATAGCATGGCAGCATTCCACTCTGATCAAGGAGTTGCACCGATGACTCAGTTTCGCAAAGTGCTTAGCCTGCATACCGGCCAACCCGCGTCCGATGGCGCCGGGGTCAAGCTGACCCGGGTATTTGGGGGGGCTGGCATCGAACGCTTCGACCCGTTCCTGATGCTCGACGAGTTCGGCTCGGAAAATCCCGACGACTACATCGCCGGCTTCCCACCCCACCCGCACCGCGGCTTCGAAACCGTGACCTACATGCTCGAAGGCCGCATGCGCCATGAGGATCATCTGGGTAACGTCGGTTTGCTGGAGGGCGGTGGCGTGCAATGGATGACCGCCGCCAAGGGCATCATCCACAGCGAAATGCCGGAGCAGGAAGAAGGTGTGATGCGCGGCTTCCAGCTGTGGCTGAACCTGCCGGGCAAGCACAAACTCGATCCGGCCAGCTATCGGGACATTCAGCCTGCGGACATTCCACGATCGAAAACCGCGCAAGGCGTCGAGGTGGTGGTGATCGCCGGTCTGTTCGACGACGGCACCGTCAAGCAAGCAGGCGCAGTACAACGGCCAGACACCGAACCGTATTACTTTGATTTCCATCTGCCGGCCGGCACTAGCGTCACGCCGAAACTGCCTGACGGGCATCGGGTACTGCTCTATGTGTATGACGGCAGCGTTGAATTGCCGGGACAAACTCAGAGTGTCGGCGTCAGTAAACTGGTCCGGTTGTCGGATGAAGGCGAGCTGCAACTGAGCAGCGAGTCCGGCGCCAGAGTGCTGTTGATCGCCGGAAAACCGCTGGGTGAGCCGATCGTGCAGTACGGACCGTTCGTGATGAATACCCGGGAGGAGATCGAACAGGCGTTGCGTGATTTTCGCGATGATCGGCTGACTGCCTGAGTTTTGCATCGCCTGCAAGGACGCCTTCGCGGGCAAGCCTTGCTCCCACAGGTGAGGGGTTGTTCGCAATATTTATGAACGACACAGATCCGTAGGAGCAAAGCTTGCTCGCGATGGCCGCACTGCAGTCCTCAAGCCAGGATTGCCGGCTCTTCCAACCCCAAAAACCGGCACAACTCTTCGCGCTTGGCCAAGGCATCGCGGCGGCCAAGTTCGATCAACTCGCTGCAATATCCCGCCTCGAACAGCAAATAACTCAACACCCCGGCGCCGCTGGTCCGGGTCGCACCCGGCCCACGCAAGAACAGTCGCAACGCGGCTGGCAGCTCTTGCCGATGCCGTGCGGCGATTTCATCGATCGGCTGACTCGGGGCAATCACCAACACGTCCACCGGTGCTACGCCGAGGCTGCGGGCCGCGGTACTCGCCGGTAACAAGTGACTGAACTGGTTCAAGCGTTGCAACAGCTCGATGTCGCTCTCCAGGCTGTCAATGAACGTACTGTTGAGCATGTGCCCGCCAATCTGCGCCAACGAGGGTTGCTGACCGGTGTAGGTACGCTGCAACGGATTATCGGGATCAACGCCGCGCGGGTTACCACTGACGCCCACCACCAGCACCCTGCTCGCCCCCAGGTGCAGGGCCGGGCTGATCGGCGCCGATTGACGCACCGCACCGTCGCCGAAGTACTCGTTGCCGATCTTCACGGGCGCAAACAACAACGGGATCGCCGAACTCGCGAGCAGATGGTCGACCGTCAATTGAGTCGGCATGCCGATACGTCGATGGCGCAGCCAGGCATCGATGCTCCGGCCGCCCTGATAGAAGGTTACGGCTTGCCCGGACTCATAACCGAAGGCGGTAACGGCCACGGCGTGCAGTTGCTTTTGCGCGATGGCTTCATTGATGCCGGACAGGTGCAGATTGTCGCTCAACAAATCGCGCAGCGGTGAGCTGTTGATCAGCGCCACCGGCACTTTTGCGCCAATCCCCAGCAGGCTGTGACAGACGAACCGAGTGGCCTGGCTGATCACTCCCGGCCAATCGCTGCGTAACACCAGGTCGCTGCGAAAGCCCTGCCAGAATGCGGTCAACCGCTGGATGGCGGCGGTAAAGTCCATCGCCCCGCTGGCCAGGCTTACCGCATTGATTGCCCCGGCCGAAGTGCCGACGATCACCGGAAACGGATTGGCGGAACCTGCCGGCAGCAGCTCGGCTATCGCTGCCAGCACCCCGACCTGATACGCCGCCCGAGCCCCGCCGCCGGAAAGAATCAAACCTGTAACCGGCTCAACTGAACTCATCGCAACGCTCCATGGTGCTTGGGGCTTTCAATCTAGTCTGACGAAACGGATTCAACCGCGCTTGGCATACAATTTCGGCTCGCCGGGCGGACGGCTCTTGAAGCGTCGATGGGTCCAGAGGTATTGCTCAGGACAATTGCGCACGCAACCTTCGACCCACTGGTTGATCCGGATGCAATCGACCTCGTCGCTTTCACCTGGAAAGTCGTTCAGCGGCGCATGGATCACCAGACGGTAACCACTGCCGTCGGCCAGGCGTTCCTGGGTGAACGGCACCACCAGCGCCTTGCCCAGCTTGGCAAACTTGCTGGTAGCGGGAACGGTTGCCGCCATAATGCCGAATAACGGCACGAAGATACTTTGCTTGGCGCCGTAGTCCTGATCCGGTGCATACCAGATGGCCCGGCCAGCGCGCAGCAACTTGAGCATGCCGCGTACGTCGTCGCGCTCGACCGCCAGCGAGTCGAGGTTATGCCGCTCGCGACCACGCCGCTGAATGTAATCGAACAGCGGGTTTTTATGTTCGCGGTACATGCCGTCGATGGTGTGCTGCTGGCCGAGCAACGCTGCGCCGATTTCCAGGGTCGTGAAGTGCAACGCCATCAGGATCACACCCTTGCCGTCGCGCTGAGCCTGTTTGAGGTGCTCCAGCCCTTCGACATGGGCCAGGCGTGCCAGACGCGCGCGGGACCACCACCAGCTCATGGCCATCTCGAAGAAGGCAATACCGGTCGAGGCGAAGTTTTCCTTGAGCAGGCGTTTGCGCTCGTCAGGTGTTTTTTCCGGGAAACACAGTTCCAGGTTGCGTTTGGCGATGCGCCGACGATCGGTGGCAACCCGATACATCCCGCTACCCAGCAGGCGACCAATGCGCAGCAGCAGCGGATACGGCAGCTGAACGACCAGCCACAACAGCCCTAGACCGCACCATAGCAGCCAAAAGCGCGGATGAAAAAATGCAGCTCGAAATTGCGGGCGATCCATTAACGATTCCGGACAGACAACAAGGCCGCGCATTCTACATCGGTTCGACCCGGCTTGCGGCTTACGGGCGTTCTCGTTATAAGTCTCGGCACTTTTAGTGACAAGCCGTTTTATGCCGACCATGAGCCAAACCGAACCGCTAGACCAAGATCCCGTGTTCCAGTTGAAGGGCAGCATGCTCGCCATTACGGTGCTGGAACTGGCCCGCAATGACCTCGAAAGCCTCGACCGACAACTGGCTGCGAAGGTCGCCCTGGCGCCTAATTTTTTCAGCAATGCGCCGCTGGTGCTGGCCCTGGACAAACTCCCGGCCACTGAAGGCGCGGTCGACCTGCCTGCGCTGATGCGTGTTTGCCGACACCATGGCTTGCGCACGCTGGCCATCCGCGCCAGTCGCATCGAAGACATCGCCGCCGCCATTGCCGTCGACCTGCCGGTGCTGCCGCCGTCTGGCGCGCGCGAACGAGCACTTGACCCGCACGAAGGCGAAGTCAGGAAAAAACCGGAAAAACCGCCTGAGCCGACCATCAAACCGACCCGAATAATCACTTCGCCAGTACGTGGTGGCCAGCAGATTTATGCCCAGGGTGGCGATTTGGTAGTGGTTTCCTCGGTCAGCCCGGGGGCGGAACTTCTCGCCGACGGCAACATCCATGTATACGGACCGATGCGCGGTCGTGCGCTGGCCGGTGTAAAGGGTGACTCCAAGGCACGGATTTTCTGTCAGCAATTGAGCGCTGAACTACTCTCTATCGCCGGTCATTACAAGGTTTCCGAAGATCTGCGCCGCGATCCGCTGTGGGGGGCCGGCGTACAAGTCAGCCTGTCGGGTGACGTGTTGAACATCATTCGGCTTTAACGGATACTGCCGCATTTTCCAAGCATCTCTAAAACGTAGCGAAAACGGCTCAAACGAAGTAGGAAAAAGGCACAAGGCAGCGTTTACCCGAGGTAAACCCCGCCGAACACCGGATTCCAGCCAAGGCTGTCCGACTGCAGTAGTTTTCAGGAGATGTTTTTCAGGGGCTAAAAGTCCTTTTTCCTTAGGGGTGAAACACCTTGGCCAAGATTCTCGTGGTTACATCCGGCAAGGGTGGTGTGGGTAAGACCACCACCAGCGCCGCTATCGGTACCGGCCTCGCTTTGCGCGGTCACAAAACAGTCATCGTCGACTTCGACGTCGGCCTGCGTAACCTCGACCTGATCATGGGTTGCGAGCGTCGCGTGGTGTATGACTTCGTCAACGTGGTCAACGGCGAAGCCAACCTGCAGCAAGCCCTGATCAAAGACAAGCGCCTGGAAAACCTCTACGTGCTGGCCGCCAGTCAGACCCGCGACAAAGACGCGCTGACCGTAGAAGGCGTGGAAAAAGTGCTCATGGCACTTAAAGAAGACTTCGAATTCGTGGTCTGCGATTCTCCGGCGGGCATCGAGAAAGGCGCCCACCTGGCCATGTATTTCGCTGACGAAGCGATTGTCGTGACCAACCCGGAAGTCTCCTCGGTTCGTGACTCGGACCGCATGCTTGGCCTGCTGGCCAGCAAGTCGCGTCGCGCCGAGAACGGCGAAGACCCGATCAAGGAACACCTGTTGCTGACCCGCTACAACCCAGAGCGCGTAAACAACGGCGAAATGCTCGGCGTCGAAGACGTCAAAGAGATTCTGGCGGTCACCCTGCTGGGTGTGATTCCGGAATCGCAAGCCGTACTCAAGGCTTCCAACCAAGGCGTGCCAGTGATTCTCGACGACCAAAGCGACGCCGGTCAGGCGTACAGCGATGCCGTCGATCGTCTGCTGGGCAAAACCGTGCAACACCGGTTCCTTGACGTTGAGAAGAAGGGATTCTTCGAGCGCCTGTTTGGAGGTAGATAATGAATCTTTTTGACTTCTTTCGTGCCAACAAAAAAGTAAGCACCGCGTCGGTAGCGAAAGAGCGTCTACAGATCATCGTGGCGCATGAACGCGGCCAGCGCAGTACCCCAGATTACCTGCCGGCCTTGCAGAAGGAGTTGGTCGAGGTGATCCGCAAGTACGTCAATATCGGGTCCGATGACGTGCACGTCGCACTGGAAAACCAGGGCAGCTGCTCGATTCTGGAACTCAATATCACCCTGCCTGATCGCTGAGTCGATCCGGCTGGAGCCACGGCGGCTCAGGTCCTTTCCAGCAACGGAGAGGACCTGAGCCGCCGTTGGCGTTTGTTACGAGGCTGTTTTAATGCCGCTGTCGAATATCCGCATCATCCATCAGGACGCCGCCGTACTGGTGGTGGACAAGCCTACCCTGCTGCTCTCCGTGCCCGGTCGCGCCGATGACAACAAGGACTGCCTGATCACCCGCCTGCAAGAAAACGGCTACCCGGAAGCGCGCATCGTCCATCGACTGGACTGGGAAACCTCCGGGATCATCCTGCTGGCCCGCGACCCTGATACCCATCGCGAGCTGTCTCGGCAGTTTCACGACCGCGAAACCGAAAAAGCCTACACCGCACTGTGCTGGGGCCAGCCGGAACTGGACAGCGGCAGCATTGATTTGCCGTTGCGCTACGACCCGCCGACCAAACCCCGCCACGTGGTGGACCATGAATTCGGCAAGCATGCGCTGACCTTCTGGCGTGTGCTGGAACGTTGCGGCGACTGGTGCCGGGTGGAACTGACGCCGATTACCGGCCGCTCGCATCAGTTGCGCGTGCACATGCTCTCCATCGGCCATCCGTTGCTGGGTGACGGGCTATACGCTCACCCGCAAGCCCTGGCGGCTTGGCCGCGCCTGTGCCTGCACGCCAGCATGCTCAGCTTCACCCACCCGCAAAGTGGCGAACGCTTGCGCTTCGAGTGCCCGGCACCGTTTTGAGTGCTACTGATCGTTCCCACGCTCCCGCGTGGGAACGATCATCAAAGTTGCGTACCACGCAAAACCTGCGATCAATACGTTAAACTCGCGGCACTGCTGTCTGGAGCTACTTATGCGCGAAGAGTTGAACCAAGGCCTGATCGACTTCCTCAAGGCCTCCCCTACCCCATTCCATGCCACCGCCAGCCTTGTTCAGCGTCTGGAAGCGGCGGGTTATCAGCGCCTTGACGAGCGTGAGCCCTGGGCCACCGAAGCCAATGGTCGCTACTACGTCACGCGCAACGACTCCTCGATCGTTGCGATCAAGATGGGTCGCAACTCCCCACTGCACGACGGCATCCGCCTGGTCGGCGCTCACACCGATAGCCCATGCCTGCGGGTCAAGCCACAACCTGAACTGCAACGTCAGGGTTTCTGGCAGTTGGGCGTCGAAGTCTATGGCGGCGCATTGCTCGCCCCCTGGTTTGACCGTGACCTGTCGCTGGCCGGTCGCGTGACCTTTCGTCGCGACGGCAAGGTCGAAAGCCAGCTGATCGACTTCAAGGCACCGATCGCCACCATTCCCAACCTGGCCATTCACCTCAACCGTGAAGCCAACATGGGCTGGGCGATCAACGCACAGACCGAACTGCCGCCGATCCTCGCGCAATTTGCCGGTGACGAGCGAGTGGATTTCCGCGCCGTGCTCACCGATCAATTGGCTCGGGAACACGGTCTGAACGCCGACGTGGTGCTCGATTACGAGCTGAGCTTCTACGACACCCAAAGCGCCGCCGTCATCGGCCTGCATGGCGACTTCATTGCCGGGGCGCGCCTGGACAACCTGCTGTCGTGCTACGCCGGCCTGCAAGCCTTGCTGACAGCTGAAACCGATGAAACCTGCGTGCTGGTGTGCAACGACCACGAAGAAGTCGGCTCCTGCTCGGCATGCGGTGCCGATGGCCCGATGCTCGAACAAACCCTGCGTCGCCTGCTGCCTGAGGGCGACGAGTTCGTCCGCACCATTCAGAAATCGCTGCTGGTCTCGGCCGACAACGCCCACGGCGTACACCCCAACTACGCCGACAAGCACGACGCCAACCACGGCCCGAAACTCAATGCCGGCCCGGTAATCAAGGTCAACAGCAACCAGCGCTACGCCACCAATAGCGAAACCGCAGGGTTCTTCCGTCATCTGTGCATGGCCGAAGAAGTTCCGGTGCAAAGCTTCGTGGTACGCAGCGACATGGGCTGTGGCTCAACCATCGGCCCGATCACCGCCAGCCATTTGGGCGTACGCACCGTGGACATCGGCCTGCCGACGTTTGCCATGCACTCGATCCGTGAATTGTGCGGCAGCCATGACCTGGCGCACCTGGTCAAAGTGCTGAGCGCTTTCTACGCGTGCCGCGAGTTGCCGTAACGCAATCCCTGTGGCGAGGGAGCTTGCTCCCTCGCCACAGGGATTACGGGATGCTGCCGAACCATTTCTGATCCGCATCAACCCACGTCGCACAAAAGCCACCTAGACTTACGTCACCTTCCCCGACAAGGCTGTCGTCATGATCTCGATGTCTGTGTTCAACTCCATGCTCATTCCGATTCTCTCGGGAATGATCCTGCTGGCCATCGGCTTCAACTTTCGCGACAAAAATGCCGGGGTGTTTTCGATGTGGGTCGGCATGCTGCTGATCCTCGCCACCGTGATTTACAAAATCCTCGCCAAACTGAACGAATAAAAGCATTCACTGCGCTCGCATTGGTTTTGCCCCGCTCGTACACTCGGTCGACCTGCACCCTGTTGAGGTTGACCACCTAGTGTTCGCTCGTCTTTTTGCCCTGCCGTCTACGCTATTCATCTGCCTGTTGATGCTGCTTCCCGTGGCGCCTGCTCAGGCTGTCGGCCTGCCAGGCCTGCTCAACGGCTCACCAAAAGCCCAACCGGAAGCGACC
This sequence comes from Pseudomonas sp. H3(2019), assembly GCF_007713465.1. Lineage (GTDB taxonomy): Bacteria > Pseudomonadota > Gammaproteobacteria > Pseudomonadales > Pseudomonadaceae > Aquipseudomonas. The sequence continues at coordinate 35,919 of NZ_VMSG01000034.1, forward strand.
GCACCGCTGGGGCAATCGCTGGACGAAGTGATCAAATCGCTGGAAAACGATCAGCAACGAGCCAGATTGCTGACCGACCTGAAGAAACTGCGCGACACCACTAAAAAGGCCCAGCCCCCCGAAGAAGACGGTGTGCTCGGCTTGATCGGCGGCACCTTGGCCAGCCTCGAAAAACAGTTTTCCGGTGCCGACAGCCCGCTCACTCGCTGGTCCGATGAGTTCGAACTGGCCAAGGACGAACTGAGTGCACTGATGCTGCCGGCCAGCGAATGGCTGCCAATGCTCTTTGCCTTCGCGCTGATCCTGATGCTCTGGAGCCTGCTCGCCGCTGCGCTGATCTGGCTCGGTCATCGCGTCCGAACGCGCTTCGGCCTGACTGAAGAACTGCCGCAACACCCCAAGACCTGGGACATGCTGCGCTTTGCCCTGCGTAAACTCGGCCCTTGGCTGATCGCACTGCTGATTACCGTCTACATGAGCTACGCCTTGCCATCATCGCTGGGTAAATACCTGGCCATGGTGCTGGCCTATGCACTGGTGGTCGGCACCTGCTTCTCGGCGATCTGCGTGATCGCGTTCTCGGTGCTCGACGGCCCGCACCGCCATCGCGCCCTGTACATCCTGCGGCACCAGGCCTTTCGCCCGCTGTGGCTGATCGGCAGTTTTGCGGCCTTCGGCGAAGCCTTGAACGACCCACGGCTGGTCACCAGCCTCGGCATTCACCTGGCCCACACCACCGCGACCATCGCCAATGTGCTGGCCGCGATTTTCACCGGTCTGTTCATCCTGCGATTCCGTCGGCCCATCGCCCACCTGATCCGCAACCAGCCGCTGTCGCGGCGACTGACCCGTCGTGCACTGAGCGACACCATCGACATTCTCGGGACCTTCTGGTACTTGCCTGCACTGGTGCTGGTGGCGATCTCGCTGTTCGCCACCTTCGTCTCGGCCGGCGACACCAGCACCGCACTGCGCCAATCGCTGATCTGCACCGTGCTGCTGGTGTTGTGCATGGTCATCAACGGACTGGTCCGCCGCCACGCACTCAAGCCACAACGCGGGGTAAAGCGCCATGCGCTGTACTCGGACCGCCTCAAGAGCTTCTTCTATACTCTCGCGCACCTGACAGTGTGGCTGGCGTTCATCGAACTGGGCTTGCGGGTCTGGGGCATGTCGCTGATCCGCTTCACCGAAGGCGAAGGTCATGAAGTCAGTGTCAAACTGTTCAGTCTGGGCGGTACGCTGATCTTCGCGTGGTTGATCTGGATCCTCAGCGACACCGCCGTGCACCACGCCCTCACCCGCTCACGCAAAGGCCTGGCCAATGCGCGCGCGCAGACCATGATGCCGCTGATTCGCAACGTGCTGTTCGTGGCGATTTTCATCATTGCGCTGATCGTCGCGCTGGCCAACATGGGCATGAACGTCACGCCGCTGCTGGCGGGTGCCGGGGTGATCGGCCTGGCCATCGGTTTTGGCGCGCAGTCGCTGGTTGCCGACCTGATCACCGGACTGTTCATCATCATCGAAGACTCCCTGGCCATCGATGACTACGTGGACGTCGGCGGCCACCTGGGCACCGTCGAAGGCCTGACCATCCGCACCGTGCGCCTGCGGGACATCGACGGCATCGTGCACACCATTCCGTTCAGTGAAATCAAAAGCATCAAGAACTACTCGCGGGAATTCGGCTACGCGATCTTCCGGGTGGCAGTGCCGTACAACATGGAAATCGACGACGCGATCAAACTGATGCGCGAAGTCGGCCAGAAAATGCGCACCGACCCCATCCAGCGCCGCAACATCTGGTCGCCGCTGGAGATTCAGGGCGTCGAAAGTTTTGAGTCCGGCAGCGCAATCCTTCGCGCCCGGTTCAAGACCGCACCAATCAAACAATGGGAAGTTTCAAGAGCGTTTAACCTATCGCTCAAACGCCATCTGGATGAAGCCGGGCTGGATCTGGCGACACCGAGGATGAGTATTCAGGTGGTGACGGCCGCAGACGGGCTTGAGAAAGAGTAACGGTTGAACAACCGCATGTTCATTGCCCCGTCCCTACTGGAACGGGGCAATTTCTATTTTATTACAGCGCAAGCTACAGGCACTTACGCTCGATCATCAACAACTTTTAGCTGACGCCTTTCTGCTCAATATGCAAAGTGATATCAGCAGGAATAGTACGATCAGGATACCCGGCCGAACGTGCCACCCAAGAATTTTCCTCCATTGCCAGATACTTACCATCACCCCGATCGACTCTGGGAACAGCCAGCAAAAAGTTATACATCGTGTCGTGATCTTCAAATGCCGTCCCCCCATACATGCATTGCTGCACGTAATACTTACGAGGGGTTTGCAGGTAGACCGCTTTCTGATCACCTACTATTTCAGCCAAGGTAATATACGCTTTAGTAGTGGCCTGCAACAAGAAAGGAGTACCGTCTTTAGCTGCCACAAGATAACCATCCCCAACAACATCAACGCATGCCCCTGCATGCTCCCCACTAGCTATTTGAATATTATAAAAGCCGTGGAAGTACTTGAAATAAAACCTCGTCGGGGCTGTTTTCATCCACTGCGTTGTAAGTCTGTTACCAGCCAACGTTACAGGATAATTACAGATACTCATGGTTGCTATAAATGAAAGCTCATCACTACTCATACACTAATCCTTATGTAAATAAATCCCTGAATGCTACGCAACCTTGCGCGAGCGACTTGAATATACATACAAGCAAATCAGCACATCAACAGCAACTATATAAACTTAAGTTTCAGCCAGCCATCACCCATCCCCCGAACAACATATATACATCTATCGAACAGCCAACAACTTATTAACACCAATAGTCAAACCACATCCACCCCGACATGAATCGCATCATGCCGCCAAAACTCCAGGTCACAATCGATCAATCGCTGATGCTGATCGTAATTGACCCGGGCAATCCGTAACCCCGGGCTGCCCACGGACACCCGAAGTGCGGCCGCAGCGTCCACCGACAACGCAGTCGGCACGATCTCGAAGCGCACCCGGCCATAGTGCAAATCGTAATGCCGCGCATACAGCTCGGTAATCGACTGATTGAGATCGAACGCCAGAATCCCCGGAAAAAACTGCGGATTCAAGTAGTGCTCAACATACAAAACCAACCGCCCATCGATGCGCCGCGAACGGCAGATCTGAATCACACTCGACAACGCCGGCAGCTGCAACCAGGCACACACCGCCGCTGACGCCGGTTGCAACCGCGCCGAAATCACCTCGGTCGACGGCACCCGCCCCTGGGCACTGACCATCGCGTGAAAGTGACTGCGCTGCATCAGGTTGTAAGCCAGACGCGGTGGCGAAACGAACCAGCCGCGCCGCTCTTCGCGATAAATCTGCCCCTGCGCTTCCAACTGCAACAACGCCTCACGCACGGTGATCCGCGTGGTCCCGAACAACTCACTGAGCTTGCGCTCGGCCGGCAGCTTGCTCGCAGGTGCCAACAGACCGTGGTCGATCTGCTCCTGAAGCACCTGACCGATAGCTGTCACCGCTTTCGTTGCCTCTTCGCGCATCAACGTTACCTATCTGGACTAGACCAGCACTATTTCGGGGCAGGACTGCGCCAAAAAACGCGTCCTGAAACGTATTGCAAGCCTAGGCAATACATATGACTGATCGATGACAATGCCGCCGAACGGCTGATCCAGACCTGTGCAAATAAGCGGCCAAGTCCTTGCAAACCGGCCTTCCGGCCATGGTCTACGCTTACTTCGCAGCCTCCACTACCGAGCGAAAAGAATGCGAGCGCGCCTGATACCGACATCAAAGTGTCATCCAGCTCACCTAAATTGGCTCAGGTATTGCTGACCTAGACCAACAAACCGCAAAACGCAGCGTTGAATACGCCCAAAGGAGCTTCGGATGAAACAGCTTTTCCTGGCATCACTGTTAGGCTCGACCATCGCCATGTGCACCGCAGCCATGGCGGCTGACACCGATTTAAAAGCCTTGGAGACCGCTGCAAAAGCGGAAGGCGCCATCAACAGCGTCGGCATGCCCGATGACTGGGCCAACTGGAAAGGTACCTGGGAAGACCTGGCCAAGAACTACGGCCTCAAGCACATCGACACCGACATGAGTTCGGCCCAGGAAGTCGCCAAGTTCGCCGCCGAAAAAGACAACGCCAGTGCTGACATCGGCGACGTTGGCGCCGCCTTCGGCCCGATCGCAGTCAAGCAAGGCGTGGTTCAACCGTACAAGCCAAGCACCTGGGCGCAAGTTCCGGACTGGGCCAAGGACAAGGACGGCAACTGGGCACTGGCCTACACCGGCACCATCGCGTTCATCGTCAACAAGAAACTGCTGCACGGTTCCGATGCCCCGACAAAGTGGGCTGACCTGAAAACCGGTAAATACAAGGTCTCCATCGGTGACGTGAGCACCGCTGCACAAGCCGCCAACGGCGTATTGGCCGCCGCCATCGCCAACGGTGGTGATGAAAAGAACATTCAGCCAGCACTGCTGATGTTCGCCGAGATCGCCAAGCAAGGTCGCCTGTCGCTGGCCAACCCGACCATTTCCACCATGGAAAAGGGTGAAGTCGAAGTCGGTGTGGTCTGGGACTTCAATGGCCTGAGCTATAAAGCCAAGATGGTCAACCCGGATGACTACGTCGTGCTGATCCCGTCCGATGGTTCGGTGAAGTCCGGTTACACCACCATCATCAACAAATACGCCAAGCACCCGAACGCCGCAAAACTGGCCCGCGAGTACATCTTCAGCGATGCCGGCCAAATCAATCTGGCGCGCGGTAACGCCCGGCCGATTCGTGCTGAAACAGGCCTGAAACTGCCTGCTGATGTCGCGAAAAACCTGATCCCGGCCGCGCAGTACGAAGCCGCCAAGCCCAAGCCGATCACCGACGCCGATGCCTGGGAAAAAACCTCCAAGGCCCTGCCGCAGAAGTGGCAGGAAGAAGTCATCATCAATATGCAGTAATGCTGCATCCGTAGGAGCAAAGCTTGCTCGCGATGCAGGCACCGTGATCTGTCTAACGACCGCGGCGATACCATCGCGGGCAAGCCTTGCTCCTACAGGTTTTGACGCTACCACCTGATTTTGGAGTTTCCTCCCCCATGAAGCACAACGTCATCCTTGTCGTGCTCGACGGCCTCAATTACGAGGTTGCCCGCCACGCCATGGGACATCTTCAGGCTTATGTCGGTGCAGGACGCGCAGCCCTCTACAAACTCGAATGCGAACTGCCGTCCCTGTCGCGCCCGCTCTATGAATGCATCCTGACCGGCGTCACACCGATCGACAGCGGTATCGTCCACAACAACGTGTCCCGCCTGTCGAACCAGCACAGCGTGTTCCACTACGCCACTGCTGCCGGGCTCAGCACCGCCGCTGCGGCCTACCACTGGGTCAGCGAACTGTATAACCGTTCGCCCTTCATGGCTGCCCGCGACCGCCACACCGACAACACCGAACTGCCGATCCAGCATGCGCATTTCTACTGGTCCGATCACTACCCCGATTCGCACCTGTTCGCCGACGCCGAGAACCTGCGTCTGCGCCATGCACCGAACTTTCTGTTGGTCCACCCCATGAACATCGACGACGCCGGGCACAAGCACGGCCTTGACACGGCGCAATACCGCAACAGTGCCCGCTCGGCCGACATCATTCTCGCCGACTACCTGCAAGGCTGGCTCGACGCTGGCTATCAGGTGCTGGTGACCGCCGATCACGGCATGAACAACGACCGTTCCCACAACGGCCTGCTGGCCGAAGAACGTGAAGTGCCGCTGTTCGTCATCGGCGATGCCTTCAGCTTCAATCCCCATGCAGCCCCGAAACAAACCGAACTGTGTGGCACTGTCTGCGAGTTGCTGGGTGTGGCCCACGACAAACCAGTGTGCCGGGAGCTGTTCAAGTGAATTCAATCACCCGCGGCAAATGGCTGGCGGCGTTATGCCTGGTGCCCTTCGCCATTTTCTTTATCGTGTTCCAGATCGCGCCGCTGTGCTGGGTGCTGATCAACAGTGTGCAATCGGAAGAGTTCGGCTGGGGCCTGGCCAACTTCAACAAGATCTTCAGCTCGAAGTTCTACCTGCAGGCGATCCAGTACAGCCTCGAGATCAGCTTCTGGTCCAGCGTGTTCGGCATCGTCATCGCAATCCTCGGCAGTTACTCGCTGCGCCGGGTCGACTCGAAGCTGCGCAACTTCGTCAACGCCTTCGCCAACATGACCAGCAACTTCGCCGGTGTCCCGCTGGCCTTTGCATTCATCATCCTGCTGGGGTTCAACGGCAGTTTCACCATCATGCTCAAGCAGGCCGGGATTATTCAGGACTTCAACCTGTACTCGAAAACCGGGTTGATCATCCTTTACACCTACTTCCAGATTCCCCTCGGCGTGTTGCTGCTGTACCCGGCATTCGACGCCCTGCGTGAAGACTGGCGCGAATCGGCCTCCCTGCTCGGCGCCAATGGCTGGCAGTTCTGGCGACACATCGGCTTGCCGGTGCTGACCCCGGCCTTGCTCGGCACTTTCGTAATCCTGCTGGCCAATGCCCTCGGCGCCTATGCCACGGTCTACGCCCTGACCACCGGCAACTTCAACGTGCTGCCGATCCGCATCGCGGCGATGGTTTCGGGCGACATTTCCCTGGACCCGAACATGGCCAGTGCCCTGGCCGTTGTGCTGGTGACGTTGATGACCCTGGTGACCGTGGTCCATCAGTTGCTGTTGAAGAGGAGCTACCATGTCTCGCGCTGAGTTGGGCCCCGTCGGTGTCTACCACCGGGTCGTGGTTTATCTGCTGTTCGCCATTCTGTTGCTGCCGCTGGCCGGGACGCTGATCTACTCGATCGCCAGCAGCTGGTCGGCCACCGTTCTGCCCAGCGGCTTTACCTTCAAGTGGTACATCCAGCTGTGGAGCGACCCGCGTTTTCTCAACGCCTTTGGCCAGTCACTGCTGGTCTGCGTGGGTGCGCTGATTCTGTCGGTGGTGCTGATCCTGCCACTGCTGTTCGTGGTGCATTACCACTTCCCGAAACTCGACGCGCTGATGAACATCCTGATCCTGCTGCCGTTCGCAGTGCCACCCGTGGTGTCTTCGGTGGGCTTGTTGCAGCTCTACGGGTCGGGACCGTTCGCGATGGTCGGTACACCGTGGATTCTGGTCGGTTGCTACTTCACCGTGGCGCTGCCGTTCATGTACCGGGCGATCACCAACAACCTGCAGGCGATCAACCTGCGCGACCTGATGGACTCCGCCCAACTGCTCGGCGCCAGCACCTGGCAAGCGGCGTTCCTGGTGGTATTGCCGAACCTGCGCAAAGGCTTGATGGTCGCATTGCTGCTGTCGTTCTCGTTCCTTTTCGGTGAGTTCGTGTTCGCCAACATCCTCGTCGGCACGCGTTACGAAACCCTGCAGGTCTATCTCAACAACATGCGTAACAGCAGCGGTCACTTCACCAGCGCGCTGGTGATTTCCTACTTTTTCTTTGTGCTGGTTCTGACCTGGGCTGCCAATATTTTGAACAAGGACAAAAGCCAATGAGCTATGTCAGCGTCCAACACCTGCAAAAAAGCTACTCGCAAACGGGCTCCGCCGGCACTCCGGTGTTCAGCGACATCAACTGCGAAATCCAGAAAGGCGAGTTCGTCACCTTGCTCGGCCCGTCCGGTTGCGGCAAGTCGACCCTGCTGCGCTGCATCGCCGGGCTGACCGCAGTGGATGGCGGCAAGATCCTGCTCGACGGCCATGACCTGGTGCCGCTGAGCCCGCAGAAACGCGGAATCGGCATGGTGTTCCAGAGTTACGCGCTGTTCCCCAACATGACCGTGGAGCAGAACGTCGCCTTCGGTTTGCGTATGCAGAAGGTCAACGCCGACGACAGCCGCAAGCGCGTGCTCGAAGTACTGCAACTGGTGGAGCTGACCGATTTCGCCAGCCGTTACCCGCATCAACTATCTGGCGGCCAATGCCAGCGCGTGGCCCTCGCCCGCTCGCTGGTCACCCGGCCACGCCTGCTGCTGCTCGATGAGCCGCTGTCGGCACTCGATGCGCGTATCCGCAAACACCTGCGCGAGCAGATCCGGCAGATCCAGCGCGAGCTGGGGTTGACCACGATTTTCGTAACGCACGATCAGGAAGAAGCCCTGACCATGTCCGACCGGATCTTCCTGATGAACCAGGGCAAGATCGTCCAGAGCGGCGATGCTGAAACGCTCTACACCGCGCCGGTCGATGTGTTTGCCGCCGGCTTCATCGGCAACTACAACCTGCTCGACGCCGCCAGCGCCAGCAAGCTGCTGCAACGCCCGATCAATGGCCGCATCGCGATTCGCCCGGAAGCCATCGAACTGAGTCGCCATGGCGAGCCGGACGCGCTGATCCGCAGCCACAGCCTGCTGGGCAACGTGATCCGCTATCGGGTCGAGGCTCGCGGCGTTGAACTGGTGGTAGACGTGCTGAACCGTTCGGCGGCTGACCTGCATGCCGATGGTCAACGGCTGGCACTTTCCATCGATCCGACAGCCCTGTGTGAGGTAGCTTGAAGACAGCGGCAAGCTGCAAGCCGCGAGCTTCAAGTTGTAGACTGCTGACCACCTAAATCCACTCTTGCAGCTTTAAGCTTGCCGCTTGAAGCTGTTCTCGAAGAGAACCCCACTGATGGCTTTGGCAATTTTTGATCTGGACGAAACCCTGATCCACGGCGACTGCGCCTCACTCTGGAGCGAGCAGATGGTCCGCCTCGGTTGGGTCGACGGCGAATCGTTCCTGCGCCGCGACAAGGAATTGATGGATTCCTACGGCCGGGGTCACCTGGCCATGGAGGACTACATGACCTTCAGCCTGGAGCCGATGGCCGGACGCACCCCGGAAGAAGTCGAGCACCTTGTGGCGCCGTGGGTCGAGGACGTGATCGAACCGATCATCTTCAGCGACGCCTGCAAAGCCATCGCCGAGCATCGCAAGGCTGGCGACCGGATTCTGGTGATCTCCGCCTCCGGTACGCACCTGGTCAAACCCATCGCCGAACGCCTGGGTATCGACGAGATCCTCGCTATAGAGCTGGAAGTGACTCATGGGGTCTACAGCGGCAACACGGTCGGCACCCTGACCTATCGCGAAGGCAAGATCACACGCTTGCTGGAGTGGCTGGACGCCGAAGAGGAGAACCTTGAAGGTGCGAGTTTCTATTCCGACTCACGCAACGATCTGCCGTTGCTGATCAAAGTCGACCATCCGCATGTGGTCAACCCGGATCCGGTACTGCGTGAACACGCCGAAAAGGCCGGTTGGCCGATCCACATCTGGAAGTAACCCATGATCGTTCCCACGGGGATCGTTCCCACTCCGCGTGGGAACGATCTCTCAGTAGTCAAATCAGGCTTTCGTCGATCACCAGCACCAACTTGCCCGACACCCGATTGGTCGCAAGCTCGGCAAACGCCGCTTCAGCGTCCCTGATCGGGAAGGTCCTGGCCAATTGCGGGCTCAGGCGCCCTTCGGCGAACAGCGGCCAGACGTGCAGGCTCAGGTCACTCAACAGATCGGCCTTGAACTGCTCGTCACGGCTGCGCAGGGTCGAACCCAGCAGCTGAATCCGTTTGGCCAGCACTTGCGCCAGATCCAGCGGCGCTTCACGACCGCCCATCAAGCCGATCAACAGCCAACGACCGTCGAGCGCCAGTAACTTCAGGTTCAGCGCGGCATAGTTGGCGCCGACCGGGTCGAGGATCACATCGAACGGCCCCAGGTCACGCAAACCCTCCAGCCCATCAGTGCGCACCACCCCGCCTTGCGCTCCCAGCGCCTCGCAGTAGGCCAGCCGCTCCGCCGAACCGACGCTGACCCAGCACGGGTTGCCGAACGCCTTGCATAGCTGAATGGCAGCTGAACCAACCCCGCTTGCCCCGGCGTGCAGGAGAACTTTCTCACCCGGTTTGAGCGCAGCCAATTGGAACAAATTCAGCCAGGCGGTGCTGTAGACCTCGGGCAACGCTGCCGCTTCGACCAGCGACAAACCTTCGGGCGCGGGCAACACGTGACGGCCATCGACCACCACTTCTTCGGCCATCCCGCCGCCCGCCAGCAGCGCGCAGACCCGGTCTCCAACCTGCCAGGACGACCCTGCGCCGACCTCGCTGATCACGCCTGAACACTCAAGGCCCAGCACCTGACTGGCGCCCGGTGGCGGCGGATAGAGCCCTGCCTTCTGCAATAAATCGGCTCGATTGAGGCCCGCTGCCGCCACTCGAATGCGAACTTGTCCTACGTCACACGTCGGACTGGGCTCTTCAACCCACTCCACTCGACCTTCAACGCCTTGCAATGCTTTCACAGTGCCTCCATAGTGAGTCTGGACTGAGCCCGATGCTGTAGCGCCGGGTTTTTTGCATTATGCGACCGGCCCAGGGTCGTACGAAAATTCGCCGAGTGGCGATCAGGCAGTTTTAACCCAGCCTGATCGATACGCGAGCAGTTTGCGTAGAGCCTTGTGGAACCGGCGACTTTAAAGACGGCCTAATATGCGTTATCAATTGCCCCCGCGTCGAATCAGCATGAAGCATTTGTTCCCCAGCACCGCACTTGCGCTTTTCATTGGCCTGGGCAGCTTGTCGCTGTCGCCCACTACGTTCGCAGCCAATAGCTGGGACAACCTTCAGCCCGATCGTGACGAGGTGATTGCCAGCCTTAACGTCGTCGAGTTGCTCAAGCGCCACCATTACAGCAAGCCGCCGCTCGATAACGCACGTTCCGCGATCATCTATGACAGCTACCTGAAGCTGCTTGATCCGTCGCGCAGTTATTTCATGGCCAGCGACATCGCCGAATTCGACAAATGGAAAAACCAGTTTGACGAGTTCCTCAAAAGCGGTGACCTGAACGCCGGGTTCACGATTTACAAGCGTTATCTGGATCGCGTCAAAGCGCGTCTGGACTTCGCCCTGGTCGAGCTGAACAAAGGCGTCGACAAGATGGACTTCACCACCAAGGAAACCTTGCTGATCGATCGCAAGGACGCCCCGTGGCTCAAGACCACTGCCGAACTCGACGACCTGTGGCGCAAACGCGTCAAGGACGAAGTGCTGCGGATGAAGATCGCCGGCAAAGACCCCAAACAGATTCAGGATACCCTGACCAAGCGCTACAAGAATCAGTTGTCGCGCCTGGACCAGACCCGTCCGGAAGACATCTTCCAGGCGTATATCAACAACTTCGCCATGTCCTACGACCCGCACACCAACTATCTGTCACCGGATAACGCGGAGAACTTCGACATCAACATGAGCCTGTCGCTGGAAGGCATCGGCGCCGTGTTGCAGAGCGATAACGATCAGGTGAAAGTCGTGCGTCTGGTGCCGGCAGGTCCGGCAGACAAGACCAAACAGGTTGCACCGGCGGACAAGATCATCGGCGTTGCCCAAGGCAGCAAAGAGATGGTCGACGTCGTCGGTTGGCGCCTGGACGAAGTGGTCAAGCTGATCCGTGGGCCGAAAGGCACCGTGGTGCGTCTGGAAGTGATCCCGGCCAGCAATGCGCCAAACGACCAGACCACCAAGATCGTCTCGATCACCCGCGAAGCGGTAAAGCTTGAAGATCAGGCGGTGAAGAAGTCGGTCCTCAACCTCAAACAGGACGGCAAGGACTACAAGCTCGGCGTCATCGAGATCCCGGCCTTTTACCTGGACTTCAAGGCGTTCCGCGCCGGTGATCCGGACTACAAGAGCACCACCCGCGACGTCAAGAAGCTGCTGACCGAACTGCAAAAAGACAAGGTCGACGGTGTGGTCATCGACTTGCGCAACAACGGCGGCGGTTCCTTGCAGGAAGCCACCGAGCTGACCAGTCTGTTCATCGACAAAGGTCCGACCGTGCTGGTACGTAACGCCGACGGCCGGGTCGATGTACTGGAAGACGAAAGCCCTGGCGCCTTCTACAAAGGCCCGATGGCGTTGCTGGTCAACCGTCTGTCTGCTTCGGCTTCGGAGATTTTTGCCGGCGCCATGCAGGACTACCACCGCGCGCTGATCATCGGCGGCCAGACCTTCGGCAAAGGCACCGTGCAAACCATCCAGCCGCTGAACCATGGCGAGCTGAAACTGACACTGGCCAAGTTCTACCGGGTTTCCGGACAGAGCACCCAGCATCAGGGCGTGCTGCCGGATGTCGACTTCCCGTCGATCATCGACACCAAGGAAATCGGCGAGAGCGCCCTGCCGGAATCCATGCCGTGGGACACTATTCGCCCGGCCATCAAGCCGGCAGTCGACCCGTTCAAACCGTACCTGGCACAGCTCAAGTCCGAGCATGATGCCCGTTCGGCCAAGGACGCGGAGTTTGTGTTCATTCGCGACAAGCTGGCGCTGGCCCAGAAGCTGATGGCGGAAAAAACCGTCAGCCTCAATGAAGCCGAGCGTCGCGCGCAACACGCCGATATCGAAGCCAAGCAGCTGGTGATGGAAAACATCCGCCGCAAGGCCAAGGGCGAAGATCCGCTCAAGGAACTGAAGAAAGAAGACGAAGACGCCATCGCGGCCGAGCCAGAAAAGACCAAACCGGAAGACGATGCCTACCTGAGCGAAACCGGGCGGATCCTGCTGGATTACTTGAAGCTGAACACCGCGGTCGCCAGCAACAAAAAGTGATGGCAATTTAATGCTGACGATCCCCGGATCGTCATCAAACAGTCATCATTCTGTCGTGAAATAAAGGACTGGGCGCGCTCCCTGAAAAAGAGCGGGCCCGGTCCTTTTTTTATCGCCAGAGATCGCCATGACCACGACCGAACAGCTGAGTGCCTTGAGTTCAATCCTGGCTCAAAGTGGTTTGCACAGTCTGTTCCAGCCGATCGTTTCACTGTCCGAACGACGCATCCTCGGCTATGAAGCCCTCAGTCGCGGCCCCTCCAACAGCCCTCTGCATTCGCCCATCGCGTTATTCGCCGTGGCCCGCCAGGCTGGCCGTCTCAGCGAACTGGAAATGGCCTGCCGACACAGCGCCTGCCGCCGCTTCAATGAACAGCAGTTACCGGGCAAGCTCTTTCTCAACGTCTCCCCCGAATCGTTGCTCGAAGCCGACCATCAACCTGGTAGAACTCTGCAAATGCTCCAGGACTTCGGCATTCCGCCAAGTCAGGTGGTGATCGAGCTGACCGAGCAAACCCCGACCGACGATTTTCAGTTGCTGCAAAACGCGCTGCATCACTACCGCGCCATGGGCTTTTCGATTGCACTGGATGACCTGGGGGCCGGCTATTCGAGCCTGCGACTCTGGTCGGAACTGCGTCCGGACTATGTGAAGATCGACCGGCATTTCATCGATGGCATTCATCAGGACGCACTGAAGCGCGAATTCGTCGGCTCGATCCTGCAGATCGCCAAAGCTTCGCGGGCGCAAGTCATTGCCGAAGGTATCGAACTGCCGGAAGAACTCGCGGTGTTGACCGAGATGGGGGTCGACCTGGTGCAGGGCTATCTGTTGTGCCGTCCACAGGAGAACCCGCCACGGGACGCCCGGACGATGATGCCCAAGCACGACAGCAGCGCAGTGGCGCTCAACGATGAAGGCAGTGACCTCAGCGCCCTGCTCAACGAACATCCGGCTGTACACCGCGATACCCCTACCGCTGACGTGCTGGAAGCCTTCCGTCGTCAGGCCAACCTGAACTCGCTGGCAGTGCTCGACGAACTCGGTCAGCCCTGTGGCATCGTCCACCGGCATTCGCTGTCCGATGCGCTGCTCAAACCGTTTGCCACCGATCTGTTCGCGCGCAAGCCGATCAGCCGGCTGATGAGCGATGACTTCCTCGCCGTCGAGCTCAGCCAGTCGCTGCAACAGGTCAGCCGGCTGATCACCAGCCGCGCCCGGCAGCGCATCGAAGAAGACTTCATCATCACCCTCAACGGCGGCTATCTGGGCCTGGGTCGGGTGATCGATGTGCTCAAACTGATTACCGAACTGAAAATTCAGCAAGCCCGCTACGCCAACCCGCTGACCCTGTTGCCGGGTAACGTGCCGATCCAGCAGTGCCTGACGCGATTGTTGCAACAGAGCCGCGAGTCAGTGATTTGCTATGTCGACATCGACAGTTTCAAGCCTTTCAACGATATCTACGGCTACGGCCGTGGTGATGAAGTCCTGCTGTGCCTGGCGCAATGCCTGAACGACCGCGTCGACCCCAGCCGCGACTTCGTCGGTCATATCGGCGGCGATGATTTCCTGCTGGTCCTCGGCCCGGAAGACTGGCGCAAGCGCCTGAACCAGTTGTTCGAGGACTTCCACAGCCAATGCCGACGTTTCTACCGCAGCGAACACCTGGAAGCCGGCTGCTTCATCGCGCCCAATCGTCAGGGCATTCGCCAGGAATTTGCGCTGCTGTCGCTGTCGATTGGCGTGGTGCATCTACACCCGCAGGCCTGTGGACAACTCGACGCCAGCCAACTCGCAGAAATGGCCTCACAGGCCAAGCATTATGCGAAGAATGTGCAGGGGGGGAGTATTTATGTGATTGATAGTTTGGAACCGGAGGCGCAAGTTCATTCCCTGTAGCAAACAATGCAGCTTCAATTTTATCCACGGACGCATACAAACCGATCCTTCTTTTTTACTCGGAATCCATCAGAAACCGATACTCAGCAAACAATGTAATGGCGTCTGCCTCTCCGTCAATAAGGCGCTCATAGAAAGCACTATCCTTATTAGCCCACTCCTCGAATACAAGACGTGTTGAGTTTTCGTCTCCTTCACATGGACAGGTCACCAGCGTCCAGTATTTAGAAATACGCTTATCTGTAATTTCAAAAAAATCTGCTGCAAAGGGTTTCGGATATTCATCCTCTTCCTCAGTGCACAAGTAGAACCATGGGCAGTTATCCCAAAATTCCACGCCATAAACCATGTACTCTTTACCAACTTGAAGATCCAGTGTTCCACTTGAGTTGGAGATATAGCGTTTGAGCCTAGTAAAAACGCTCAAATCTTCAACGCTGTGCAGGTTGTTGATTTTGCATAGCACTTTCATTTTGGGTAATCTCCAGGAGGCATCGCAGGGTCGTTACCCCAAGGCTTTATGTTTTCAACGCTATGCTTTTTGAATTTAAAGTCCAATAAATTTCCCGTTTTTTGGTCCCTGACAAAATGAACTACAGAGTCATTTCCGTTTACTGACTTTACTTTTAGCTCCATTTTTTCCATACCTTTAAATGTAGGGTCACGAAGATTTCTAATAATGACGCTGCCCTCCCCTGACTGAGCTGCTTTCAAGGTCATCTGATCTTGGATACTTTTAGGATCACGACTCCACTTGTCCGTTACTTTTGAAGTGGGCAGTACCACCTCACCCTCATCAACCCCCACCTTCCCCGCCGGATCATCCACCCCACCCGCCGGCTTACACCCATTCCCCGGCGGACAGTTGGAGTTCAACCCCAACGGATCCACCCACCCCGTCGGATTCGGAGTGTACTGATAGCCGTTAATCCCACCCGCCAGCTTGCTCGGATCCAGCGTCAGGTAGCGCCCGATGTCCGGATTGTAGTAGCGATGCCGGTTGTAGTGCAGACCGCTTTCAGCATCGAAATACTGCCCCTGAAAGCGCAACGGCTGCTCAAGCTGTTCTTCGCCAAAGCGCTGGAGGCTGGTGAGTTTTCCGTAGGCCTTGTAGGTCGCGGACCAGACGATTTCGCCGCTGTAGTCGGTAAGCTCTTGCGGGGTGCCGAGATGGTCGAGTTGATAGTAGAACGGGCAGGCCTTGCGCGGACCGAAGCCGTCGAGCATGGCCAGGGGGCGGAAGCTGCCGGGTTCGTAGACGTAGCTGCGGTGATGCTCGCGGCTGTGTTCGGCGATCAGTTGCTCGCCTTGCCAGAAGAACTCGGTGGTGTGGCCGTCGACGGTTTTGGTGATGCGCCGACCGAAGGCGTCATAGCGGTAACTGGCGGTTCTGCCATCCGGCAGCGTGACGCCGATCAACCGGTGCTGGCAGTCGTAGCGGTATTCAGTGACAAGTTTTTGTCCGGTGCCGCGGCGTTCGCGGATCAGGTTGCCGAAGGCGTCGTAGTCGTAATGGCGGTCGCCTTGCAGCAGCAGGCGGTTGCCTTTGATCGCCGCCAAGCCCGGACGATCCTGCATCTGCAGGTTGCCGGCCGGGTCATGGGCGAAGCTTTCCGGCTGTGGATCGCGAGAGTGGCGGACGCGAACCAGGCGGTTCAGCGCGTCGTAGTGATAATTGCGCTGACCATGACGACTGTCGGCAATGAAGTCGAGGTTGCCGTTGGCACTGTAGGCGTAATCGCGGCGATGGCGTGGCTGTTCAGCAAGAGAGACCGCGTGGGCGTGCAATCGACCCTGTTCATCGTAGTGATACCGACTGAGCAATTGGCCCTGCTGGCGTTGCCGCTCGCGTCCCGCGTCAAACACGTGCGTGGTCAGCCGCGTGCCGTTGAGGTCGATAGCGCTGAGCGCCCCGCCCTTGGCATGGTGGTAGTCGAGGGTGCTGTTGTCCGGCAGGCGCAGGTGATCGAGTTGACCGCAAGCGTTGTAGCGATAACGCAAGGTGCCCCAACCCTGATGCTCAGTGATCAGTCGGTCTTGCTGGTCGTACTCGAACTCCAACGGGTGGTCGCAACCGTCATCGACGCTGACCAGACGACCAAGGCTGTCGTAGCGATAGTCGACCTTCTGGCCATCGGGCAAGGTCCTGACCAGCAAGCGCCCCGCCGCATCGCGCTGGTAAGCGGTGATCAGCGTTGAGCCGTCATCGCCAAATTCGGTTTTCTCCAGCAGATGGCTGTTGAGGTCATAGCGGTACGCGGTGCGCCGACCATCAAAAGCGGTTTCTTGCTCGATCAGTCCGTTGGCGCCGTACGCCAGCTGATACTTCTCGCCCACTTCGTTTTCGATTTCGCTGAGCAATAGCCGTGCGTTGTCGTAGCGATAGCGCAGCTGGCTGCCGTCGGCGTTGACCCGGCGACTGACCAGATGCAAGTCATCGGCGTATTCGTAGCGCGTGACCTGCCCCGACTCATCGCGTTCGGCGATGAGCTTGCCGTAGGCGTTGTAGCTGAAGGCGCGGGTGACACCTCCAGGCAAAGTGGTCTGGATCAGCCGGCCGAGAACGTCCCATTGATACTGGGTGACCGCCCCCAGTGCGTCCTGACGACGACTTTGCCGGCCCAACGCGTCGTAAGCGAAACACCGCCGGCCACCATCCGGCAGTTGCTCTTCGGTCAGTTGCCCGAGGCTGTTCCAGACAAGGAGGTGACAACTGTTATCCGGATAGCGGATCGACAGCAGTCGCCCTCGATCATCGTACTGGTAATGGGTGACATGCCCATCAGGGTCGACGTGTTCGGTGATGTCGCCCTGGATGTTTCGCTGGTACTTCCAACGCGCCTTGCCCCGACGCATCACCCGAACGAAACCGTTGTGATACTCGTAGTAAGTCGGTTCGTCTTCTGGCGGAATGACCGCCAGCAACCGCCCGGCGTCGTCATAGGTGTATTGGGTGACGCCGCCGAGAGGATCTTTCTCGGCCACCAACTGACCGTTATCGTCGTAAGCCTTCAGGTGTTCGGCGCCGTCCGGCTCGACCTTGCACACCAGCCGCGCCTGCTGGTCGTGGACGTAAACCTCTTGGCTGCCATCGGCGTTGTGCACCGTGACGCTGCCGTTATCGTCCCAGGCATAACGTGCGTCCATCTGCGCAAAACTCGCCCAGTGCCGCACACATCGGGCGGCTTTGCCTTCGCGCTCCCACTCCCAGAAAAAACTCGCGCCGCCGGCCAGTTGCCGCTGGAGAATTACCGCCTGATTGTCGTAGTCGTAACGCTCGCTTTCGCCTGCGGCATTGATGGCTTCGATCAGCCGATGGCAGTCGTCATAGCGATAGGCGACCAGCGTTTGCTCGGTCCGCCAGGCTTCATCGACACTCGCCGCCGCACGATAGACTTGATAGTCGACGGCGATCAGATGTCGCCGGTCGTAACACAACAGCAAGGCGCGACCGGCGCCGTTGTCCAGACGTTTGATCCGCGCCTGGCGATCACGGGTGATGCGTAGGCGGTTGTTGTAAGGGTCGCTGATGGCCGTGAGGTTACCGTCACGAAAATGGTAGAACCGTGTCGCCTCACCGGACTGGGCGAGGATCAGTTCATCGGCGTCGTCACCCAGATAAATCGCTGCACGGGACAAACTGTTGTGGATCGCCGGACGCTCGGCGCTGGGTCTCGGAAAACGTGTGCGGCGGTTTTCGTGGTCGATCCAGACGACGTTGTCGCCGTCGATTTCCAGGCGGTGCGCCAGCGAATGGCTCCAGCCAAAGCCCAATCCGCTGTCGATCTCCACCGCACTGGTGCGGTACAACCGGGTGAAGGCGAACGGCAGCACACCATCGAGCTCGCCGTCGGTGAGGGTCAGCAGTTCTTCGCCAGTGACCATCGACACCGGGCAGCCGTTGGTGCAAGTCAGTGCAACGCAGTCGGCACTGTCACCCTTGGGGTTTTTCGCCTGATCCGGGGCGTTGTCGTGATGCTCCTGCTTGCTCAGGCTGGTCTTGGGCCCAGACTTGTCGCGGGCGATGGCCGCAGGGTTTTTCACGTAAAGGATCGGCGCTTCGCCAGGGGTAATCTTCAGCGGCCCCCGGGGTGTTGGCGCCAGCGACGCATTTCGGGCACTCACCATCAGCGGCTTGAGCGCATCGGCGTGACTGTCGAAACGCTGATTGCTCGACACTAGCGCCAGCCGGATGCTCAAGGCTGCCAGCCACTGTCGAGCACGCTGCGACTTGATCTTCCCCAGCACTTTGGCGCCCACACCCGCCCCAACACCCATCGGTCCGGTCACGCAAGCCAGGAGTAATCCGATCAACACGCCTGTACGAATTTCGGCCATCACTTCGGCTTCGTACTGCGGCGGCAGCATCCGCAACCAACTGGTGACGGCCGCCAGATAGATGAACAGCAACGGTTCATCGCTGAGCACCAGCAAGCCATTGGCAATCGCTTCTGTGGAAACGTTGAGCAGGGTTTCGAGTTCGGCCTGGGTCAGGTATTCGAGGAGTTTTTCACTGTTGGCTTGCAGGTCGGCCAGCAAGTGATAGAGCTGCTGAACGTCATCCCAGAGGTCGAGCAAGGCGCTTTCAACACCCCGTTGATCAGCCTGCTGCAACGCGTTGTAGCGCTCGATAAAAGCGCTTTGCGAAAAGCTCGCCCACAACGGTTGAAACTCGTTCGTCCACTCGCTTTGCAGCCAGCCCTCAAGCTCGGCAATGGTGGTTTGATAAGAGGCGTAGAGCGCCTGGACGTGGTCTTGAGAGACGCTGGGGTAAAAGGTGATTCGGTGACGCTGGCCACGCCAGCATTCGGGGACTTCGAGAATGCCGCTGGGGCCGATCATTGCATGGACCGGCTCGCCGACCACCTCATCCCCGCCCGGCCCATCGTTCAATACTTCGAGCATCACCGGGGTATTACCGATCGGCACGAAACGCGCCGCCTCGAACATGTGCACCAGAGTCAGTGATCCCCCGGCCGGACAAGACGCAACGGTGGCGCTGATCGGTGTGGTCGAGTTTTTCGGTGCGCTGAGGCTGACGTCGTTGCCGACCTTGAACACCTGCTCGACATCCAGCGCTGCGCCCGTCCAGAAACTTTCAGCCCAGGAATCGTAGTCACTGAGGCAGTGCCGAAAGTCGTTGAAGACGACTTGAATGTCGGGGCTTTTCGGGTTCAGCGCAGCAATGACCAGGTGGCCAATGGCAGTGTTCAAGGCCTGCAGCTTTTTTGGATCGAGCATTCGCAATCTTCGCGCGGTCGCTGTGGGACGCGAGACTGTGCGGGGATTGCACGGGGAATGAAGTCAGGACAAACGGAGGATGATGTAGGGTATTTCGCTAAAGCGGAGGGAATGGCTCAATCAAGCAGCACGGGCACTGCTTGATGGGCGAATAGGTTACAAACGCCTGTAGGAAAGTGGCTTACCCGCGATCGCGGACAAACCGGATCAACCCGTGTGAGAGTGGTCGTCAAGCATCACGTGACGCCAGTTCCTTGAGCTTGATCTCGGCCAGCAGATGTCCGGCCTTGGCCGCCATCTGCCACCAACGCGCCGCCTCGGCAGCGTCAGGGGCCTTGCCCGGTGTTCCGGCAAGACTGATCACCCCGACCTGATAGGCTGCTTTACCGTCCCCCGCCAATGCGGCAAGGCGCAACAAACGTACGCCTTCTTCACGGGCACCGAGACCTTGGCCACGGAACGTCAGGATGTGGCCATAGAAGCTTTGCGCACCGACATCACCAAGGTTCGCCATGCGCGCGAACTGGCCTTCAAGCCAGCTCCAGCCGCGTGGCTGGCGGACAAACCATGACCAATGAAACAGCCTGCGTGCCAGCCAGTAACTGGCACGAGCCTTGAGTCGCCAGAGCATTCAGGCCTCCGCAGATTCGGGGTATTCGTACTCAAACACCCGTACCACTTCCGACGCATGCCAGGACGCGGCAGCCACGCCATCGGAAGGCCCGGAGAAACGCCCCAGTCGCTCGACGCATTCGAAGAACCCGGTACGCGGCAGACGGCTGGCGCCCTGGCTGATGACCAGCGAGCTGCGCAGCGGCTGCTCGGCCCGTGCATCCAGAGCTGCCAGGTGCTCAAGCGCGGCAGTCAGGGTTTGCATGGCCGGGCTTGGCAACTGCAAACGCTCAAGCAAAGCGCGATAAGTCAAAAGATGACGCTGGCGACGGGCCTGATCCAGCTCGCCGATTAAACCGTCCCAATGCTGACGACTGATGCGTACGCTCACGATTCATCCCTCCATCCCGGCACCGTCAATTCCCAGGCCAGGCTGCGGCGAATCGCTGCGTCAGGTTGACGCTCGCCACTTTCGATCAAGGCCAGGTAAGACGGGCTGATGCCTACCGTGCGGGCCAGCGCCTCAATGGCGATGCCCTTCCCTTCGCGCAAACTGCGTAGTTGATCCAGACCCGGAAGAACCTGGTCTGCTGTGGCCGCGTGACGGACTGTCGCTTCACGCGGTGGTTGTTCAGTGACGCCTGCTGCTTTCAATAACGCTTGATACTGAGCCCACGTTAGAACCGCATATTCGGGTTCGCCATCACGTGCAATTATCTGAATATCCATGACTACCCCGTAGGACAACAACACTTAGCGAGTCAGCACTTTTCCTTAGAAGTGTAATCCTAACAGCCGATAAGGTCGCGAGGGGCGATCAATCTGTGGATGAACCTGATTCAACTCAGGTTTTTTTCGGGCCTTGCAGTTGTAATTGCTCCGGCGTATCCGGCAAGCGCTCCACGACCGCAAGCTTTTCTGGACTCTGACGGTCGCGCCAGGCACGGAAAGCATTCAGTTCGTCATCGAGGGTTTTCATGACCCAGGCCAGCACGGCGATGTCATCCAGCATGCCAAATACCGGGATGAAATCCGGGATGGCATCAAGCGGGCTGAGGAAGTACATCAACCCCGCCACCACCGTCAGCATCGATTTGCGACTGATGTCCCGATACTCGCCGCGCCAGTACGCCAGGCACAATGCCTGCAGTAATCGCAGGTCGTCTTTAAGCTTGCCCAAACGATTACCTTGGCTCGCGCCTTTTCTGGCGACGGCAAACAACAGGGCCGGTAATCGCCCACGACTGAGCAACCTTCCCGCCAAGGGCAGAAATCGAGCGAAATTCCAGGGTGCTTTCATCATCTCTCCCGCTGTAATGTTATCCACACAAATTGTGGATAACCTTGTGAACAGAGCCGCTTTTCACGCCTGAAGGCCCCGTCTTACAAGGGCCCGGCTCAGATCGGGCGTTTTTTACTCACATAAAAAAACCCAATATTTCATTGACTTGGCAACCTGCTGCGTTTAGCTGCGGCACCCTCAATGCTGTGACTCCACTCCACCGCGTCCGTTCGCTTGAATTGTCGACCACTGAACGCCAGATGCAACAACGCCCCGCATGAACGGGGCGTTGTTTTTATAACGGACGCTGATTACTTGGCGGCGTCTTGTTTTGCCGGATCTTTGATCGCCAGAAGTTCCAGGTCGAATACCAGCACCGAATTGGCCGGAATTGCCGGGCTAGGGCTTTGTGCGCCGTAGGCCAGATCGCTAGGGATGTACAGTTTGTACTTCTCACCGACGTGCATCAGTTGCAGACCTTCAACCCAACCCGGGATCACACCGCTGACCGGCAGATCGATCGGGCTGCCGCGCTCGACGGAGCTGTCGAAAACGGTGCCGTTGGTCAGCTTGCCAGTGTAGTGAACAGTCACTACGTCAGTCGGCTTAGGCTGTGGGCCATCGGCTTTCTTGACCACTTCGTACTGCAGACCCGAAGCAGTGGTAACGACACCCGGCTTCTTCGCGTTGTCTTCGAGGAATTTCTTGCCGGCAGCTGCCGACTCTTCGCTCATCTTGGCCAGACGCTCTTCAGCGCGCTTTTGCAGCGCAGCGAAAGCTTCGACCAGTTCGTCATCCTTCAGTTTCTGTTCTTTCTTGCCAACGGCATCTTCGATGCCTTGGGCTACCGCTTTGGAGTCCAGGTCATCCATGCCTTCCTGAGCCAGGCTCTTGCCCATGTTCAGGCCAATACCGTAGGAAGCTTTTTGCGCCGGGGTTTTCAGCTCGACGCTGGTCTGCGAGTCACAACCCGCAAGTACCAGGCTAACCAGGGCCACCGCCGCCGCCAACCGATGCTGTTTCATGCTATTTCCTTGTTCATGCGCCTAAAGGGCAATCGAATAAAGCCGCGAGCTTATCAGGCCGCCACGACCAATGGCTACCGGCATGAGAGCAGGAAAGCTCCGATAAGTTCAGGTCTTTTAACGCATTTTGCGAGCGCTGGCCATGAAGCTTCTGTCAGCTTCTTCTCAGCGCAATAAACGCCGGTTCCTACAGCGTCTGGCGTAATGGCCACTTGCCTCGCACCTGGAGCTAAGGCATAACAAGGCTATAAATCAACAAGGATGTTTAACTTGCGCCTCTTGATCCGCGTGCTATTGCTGATAATCACCCTGCTGGCAGTCGCTCTGGCGGTGGTCCTGTATTACGTCGCCAACCCGAAGCTACCGGCCTATACGCCGGTCGAGCAGGTGAACTACCTCGAGCAGTGGGACGCCGCCGACCGCCAGACCTACTACTTCACACCACAGGGCACACAGGTCAAAGGCCTGCGCTACAACTGGTTCACAGCACTTGAACTACCGTTCTCGGAGCAACGTTTTGCCGCGCCCGAATACCTGGCACGTTTTGGTTTTTTGGTTGATCCGGTCCAAAAAGCCACACCCAACAACCCAGGCAACCTGCCCGTCGGCTTCGCCCGTCATCAGAATCCAGGCAGTAAAGAAGAGTTTCTGGATGTTACCTGCGCCGCCTGCCATACCGGCGAGCTGCACTTTAAAGGCCAGGCAGTACGCATCGACGGTGGCTCGGCCCAGCACGTATTGCCTTCCAGTGTCCCCACTCTGCGCGGCGGCAGTTTCGGTCAGGCATTGGTCGCAAGCCTCGCCTCGACCTACTACAACCCCTGGAAATTCGAACGCTTCGCACGCAATGTACTCGGTCAGGACTATGACGCCCAGCACTCACAACTGCGCCAGGACTTCAAAACGTCGCTGGATACCTTCTTGCGCGCTGCCTGGAATGACACCCACCGCGGCCTCTACCCCACCGAAGAAGGCCCGGGCCGTACCGACGCTTTCGGTCGTATCGCCAATGCCAGTTTCGGCGACGCCATTTCGCCGAACAATTATCGAGTGGCCAATGCGCCCGTGGACTACCCCCAGCTATGGGATATCTGGAGTTTCGACTGGGTGCAATGGAACGGCTCAGCCCAGCAACCCATGGCACGCAACATCGGCGAAGCCCTGGGTGTCGGCGCGACTCTGAGCTTCTTCGATGCCGCCGGCCAGCCGCTCAAGGGCGACGATCGCTACCCTTCCAGTGTGCGAGTACGTGACCTGCAACTGATCGAAGAAACCCTGAAGCGACTCAAACCTCCGGTCTGGCCCGAAGCATTGCTCGGCAGCATCGACAAGCCGCTGGCCGCCAAGGGCCGCACGCTGTTCGCCGAGAACTGCGCCGGTTGCCATGTACCGAACGTGACGGTAACCAACGGCCGGCCAGAACAGAAACTGAAGATGTTGCCGGTGGACGTCATCGGCACCGACCCGGGGGCCGCCAACAACATCGCCGACCACCGTTTCGACCTGAGCGCGCTCAAATGGGACCTGGCCGAACTGGCGAAACTGGACGTCAAACTGCACCCGGCGCCTGCCGGACCACTGGACCTGAGCAAACTCTCGGTTGCCAAAGGGTTGGCTTACGTAACGGCCTTCGTCGAAAACCGCGCTTACCGTGACGCCAACGTCACACCTGAAGAGCGCCCTGCCATGGATGGATTCGGGCTGCCGATTGGCGTTCGTGAACTACGCGCCTACAAGGCACGACCGCTGGCGGGCGTCTGGGCGACGCCACCGTTTCTGCATAACGGTTCGGTGCCGAATATCTACCAACTGCTCTCGCCGCAGGATGAACGTGCAGCCACCTTCTATAGAGGCACGTTCGAATACGACCCGCAGCACCTGGGTTATCGCACTGAAGCCTTCAGCAACGGTTTTGAGTTCGACACGCGAATCACCGGCAACCACAACGGCGGTCACGAATTTCGTGCAGGCGAACGAGGCAACGGGGTCATCGGCCGTCTGCTGCAAGCACAAGAGCGCTGGGCGCTACTGGAATACCTGAAAGTGCTTGGCGGTCCTTTGGAATCGCAACTGCCATGACCATCACCTCAGCCAAAAGGACTTGCGTATGTTGATCACTCTTTGGCTGCGCATTGGCGTACTACTAGGCAAAGCCCTGCTGCTCCTGTTGGGACTCGGCTTGCTGGGCTGGGCAGTGGCGACAGCCTGGTTCGCCTGGCATCACAGCGGCCCGGTCTCCGCAAACGAGCGCATTCCGGCCGGTGAAGCGGCAATGACGCAGGAGATCATCCAGACCGCCGTGCGCATCGTCGACCAGCACCGCGAAAACACTCGCTTCCTGCGCGATGCCCACGCCAAGGCGCATGGCTGTGTAAAAGCCGAGGTTCAAGTGCTGGCCGACCTGGCGCCTGAACTGCGCCAAGGTGTCTTTAGCGAAGCCGGCAAGACCTGGCAAGCTGTCTTGCGCCTGTCCAACGGTAATGCCTATCCACAATTCGACAGCGTCCGCGATGCCCGAGGCATGGCGATCAAATTGCTTGATGTACCGGGAACGCAGCTACTCAAGGATCAGCAGAGCCGCAGCGAGCAGGACTTCGTGATGTTCAGCCATCCGAACTTCTTCGTCAGCAATGTCGCCGAGTACCGTCAGAACGTCGCAGCCCAGGCCGATGGCAAACAGGTCATGGCGTTCTTTCCGAGTTGGGATCCGCGCAGCTGGCAGGTTCGTCACCTGTTTATCGCCTTGGCGACGCTGGCGCCAGCACCGGCCAGCCCGACCCAGACCACTTATTTTTCCGTCTCGCCGTATAAATTCGGTACGGCCAATGCCAAGTTCCGCGTTGCACCAGACCCTGGCAGCTGCCCCGACTACACCCTGCCTGCGCAGAATCAAGCACTGCCAAACTTCTTGCGCAGTGCACTGAATCAACAGCTGTCGACGGATCGGGTACCCGCGTGTTTTGTCTTGCAGATCCAGCGCCAGGACCCGACCAGGTACATGCCGATCGAGGACACCAGCATCGAATGGAGTGAAAGCGATGCGCCGTTCGAAACCGTGGCGCGGATCCGGATCCCCGCTCAGGACTTCGACACGCCGGCACTGAACCTGCAATGCGATAACCAGTCCTTCAACCCCTGGTTTGGCCTGGAAGCTCATCGCCCTATCGGCGGCATCAATCGGCTACGCAAAGCGGTGTACGAAGCGGTCAGTGATTACCGGCACGCGCGCAATGCAGAGCAGTAACCCATAAACGAAAAAAGCGACCCAAGGTCGCTTTTCTATCGGGACCATGACTTGATAAAACCCCAGACAGCAAAAAGCCCGCATTAAGCGGGCTTTCTGTGGTGACCTGGCGTTCAGCGTTCCAGGTTACCGAATATGGCGCAGCGGACGGGACTCGAACCCGCGACCCCCGGCGTGACAG
>NZ_VMSG01000035.1 GCF_007713465.1 Pseudomonas sp. H3(2019)
CAGTGGCATCAATTTAACGGGGAGTTGGTGTCCGGTTTTGAAGGGGCAAGTCCAGTCACGAGGGATGCGGGTTGAGAGGACGATGATAGCAGCGGCAATTTTACGTGTGGCTACGGGCCAGTCTTGAATGCCTGCTTTTGGCCGGTAATAGTTTGGAGGCATCTTGCGCCTCATGCTCGCCGCGCTGGCGGACGCCCGTGGCACGTCATTGAAAAATCTCGGTGATTAAAAAGAAATGACGCCCATATGGTCGCGCCGAAGAGGTTACTCCCTTGTGTCCTGGTTCTTCAGGCCGGTTAAGCGGCTTGTCCGTTTCATCGTAAACAAGGCCGTAGAAGATATTCGGGCCAACAGCTCCACCGGTTCCGCCCCAGCTCCATTCGTGATACTTCGGAGACGGCCCGGGCAGGTTGCGAGCCAGTTCCGTGTAATGATCACGTGTCAGTTGAAAGTGAATCCAGTCGGGATTTATCTGATAGTGGATCGATGCCGCAAGTAGCCCGATCGTCACAACTGGCGCTGCGACGACAGAAACCAACCTTCGCCATCGACGAGCCCAAAGATTTGCCACAAGCCCTATGGCGAAAGTACCCGAAGCGATCAGTGCAGGGATGGCGAGCAGTGGAATCAGGAGAAGCCAAAGTCCAAAAAGCCGGTCCAACTCGTCACCAAGATAGAAAATAGTTCCGAACACCAGCCAAACGCAGAAGTGGCCCACGGCAAACCAGTCCTGTTTTCTCGATGGAATCTGCCCGATTTTACTTTCAATTATGTTCAAGAAGTCTTGTTCTTCGGGTCATTTTCATAAGGGCGCGAGCTAGTTCTGCCTATCTTCAGGGGACAAGTGAATCAGGTGCGATGAAGGTTAGTCTCTTAGATTGTCGTCAATCCAGGCCGGGCAGTCCAGTGACCGTTCGTGGCCGATTTCTGCCTATGGCCAGGGGATGAAATCGACCCAAAGCTGACGGTGGCGACAGGCAGAAATCGGCCAGAAGCAGTGGCCAATGTACTTAAGGGGACGGCTTTATTTTCTGATATTAAATCCGCCCGCCTTTCTCGCTCAGCCAACCTACTCAAACCGCCGCCGCTTCATGAACAACCCCATCCCAATCGCCACGGCAAAAGCCGACAGCAACCCTAGATCAAACCCCAACAAGCGGGTCTGACCGGCAACAACGCAGCCAACCGCACCCGCCACCACCAACACCACTCCTAGCCACTTGCGCAGCAGATACGGTTTGAGGAATTGATCGAACAGAAAGGACACCACCAAGGCAATGACCAATTGAGTAATGTCGGACATGTACGTCTCCAGTCAGGTCTTGATGATTAATGTCGAGAGGGTGCGTTGCGGGCCGATACCGCCATTGACCTGTGCCTCGATGCTGACCAGTACGTCACCCGCATGGTAGGTGGGTAGGATTTCATTGACATACCTGCGTACACCGGCCCCTACAGGTATCGCCACGTAAGAAGGGGCCACAGCCTTGGAGGCGGCGGCGAAGGCAGTGGTGGCAAGGTTGGCGATCGTGGTGCGTTGGGCGTTGAGGGCATCGCCCTGTTGCCGGGTCAACGGCTTGGAGATGCCGATCATCATCACGCACGGCAGGTTTTTGGCCAGCATCTTGTCGTACACCTCGACGACCTTGCTGTTGACCTCATAGTGGGCGTTTTTTGCCTCGCCAAAATGCAGCTCGCGCAGGCGCCCACGTTCGCTGTCGGTGAGGGTGATCTGCGAGATGTTGAAGACGATCCCGTGATTGCCCATGTATTGGAAAGTCCCTTCGAACTTCATCGCTCATTTCCTTTTGAGGCAAAGGTGGCGATTCTCTACAACGAGCGTATTGGATTCAAATCATTTCATCTGGCTGGAGCGGGGAGCGGTGAATGCCGGTCAGTTAAGCAGGCACCCTTGGCGAGCATTTTTTCCAGGGAGTCGAGCATAGCGGCGTCCTTATCAGTTTTGGCAGTGATTGACCGGTTGGGAGTTGGACCGCTATCGCGAGCAAGCCCCAGCTCCAGAGCAGAACAAGCCGCCCGCATCACCAAAAAACCTCTCTCCTACAGCTTCCACCTTTGAGATCGGCGCAATGTGTAGCGAGGATCATAAAGGCTGCTTTTGGCCGATTTCTGACTCTGGCTAGGGGCAGCAGTCGACCCTAAGCGGCCTGTCGCGAAAGGTCGCTACAGGCCATTTCCGGTCAGTCGTGACAAGTAAAATTTCGGCCACGCGCCTCGTTGCTGCTCCAGATATTTGCCCTGAGTGGGGGGCCGACCATGTCGGATTAACCAGAAACTAGGTTAGAGTGTTAGTCGATGTCTGTTCATAAGGGCCATCCACTCGATTCGCGTAGTCGCGCCAAGCAATTCCAGCGAACGAACCGGGCAAAAAAACCGTATATCAATCGTTATTTGAAGAATGAATCGTCCGCTGTTTGTTTCTCTAGATGGGCCCAAGGGAACCGGCAAAACCACACTGTTGGAGGCCGTTACGAAAGTACTGAGGGCAGACAACAAAAAGGTGATCCGACTTTGCGAGCAAAAAAGCGATCCCTATAGGGGCGAAACAATGGCCCTCGTTAACAAGCTCGTCAGAAATTCCACCCGGGATTTGGAGTTGAGGGTTTGTGAGCGCTTTGCTGATAGCCGTACTTGGATTTCCCTGCACGTGCTGGCTAAACAGCCACCAGGCAGCATCATCTTGATCGATCGCTGGTACCCGTCTGATGCCGCGTTTCGCCGGATAGTCCCGTTTGCAGAGATTCTACAGTTGAACATTGATCGAAACGTGCGAGTGCCAGACCTGCATGTCGGGGTTGTCACCGCCCCTGACATTTCATGGGCGAGGGCAGCGGCACGACGGCGTGGGCTGAGCAGTACTGTGATCCATAAGCTGGAAGAACATGTTGCTTGTACCAAGGCGTTCGAGCGAGCGATTGCAGATCACGGCTGGGTTTTATGCCGTAATGAAGGAACGATCGAAGACGCAACGATGCAGGTGACTTCTGAGATCTATAGAGTCCTCAATGCCCCGTAGGCGAAGTTCGCGCCTACTGTGACCGTATTTTAACCTCAGAAGAATTTAATAATATGAACCTAGCCAGCCTATCAATATCTGAACTGCTAAAGTTGCACGCCAAGGCGATTGATGAGCTTAAGAGTCGCGGCGTACTTAGAACAAAAAACAATCCTGTTGGAGATTACGCCGAATGGTTGGTTTCATCTGCTTTAAACCTAACCCTTGCTAAAAATTCAGCCGCCGGCCATGACGCCGAGACTAGTGATGGCAAAAAAATCCAAATTAAAGGGCGCCGTATAACTGCAAATAACCGATCAAGGCAGTTAGGCGTCATACGCAACCTCGAAAAGAATGACTTTGACGAACTGATAGCTGTAATTTTCAATGAAACATTTGAAATAATTGAGGCATACTTAATTCCGCACTCTGTAATTTCAGACTATAGCTCGTATAAGGCGCATGTTAACGGCCACATCCTGCATGTGCGAGGACCTTTGCTATTAGATAAACGCGTTATAAATATTTTCGCCAAATTAAACTATTCTAATTAGTAGCTCTAATCGCTCGTCGGGACCGGCGAAGTAGGCCCGCTAACCGAACGGCTAGCGGCTGCTTCTGGCCGTTTTCTGCCCTTCGCGATGGGCATAAATCGGTCAGTAGCAGTCGTTCACTCATCTGAGATGCGACGCAAGCGGTCACTCCGCGCTCGCTGACCCACCGCATTCGTCACTAAGCCGGCTCTCCTGCTACGGCATGGAAATCCTGTACTCGGCGAGCTTGGCCTTCTGCTCCTCCAGCACGTACTTCTTGTTGGCGATCTGCGAGAACTTCATGAAGTCGGCCTTGGCGTCGTCCTTGTCTCCCAAATGGTCGTACGCGATCCCGCGTGCGTAATAGGCCCAGGCATAGTCCGGCTGGCGCTGAAGGCCGGTGCTGAATGCTTCAGCGGCCTCTCGATACTGACCCAGGTCTGTCAGCGCGAGGCCCAGATGATAGTAAGTCGGCATGTGGAAGCCGGAACCCTTTCCGGCTTCCACATGCCGTTATCAAGGTTGTACTGCACGAGTTCAAGGGCTTTTTTCGGGTTGCCAGCGTCGCGATACATGGCGCTCAAGTCCAGGTTGGCGCGCGGATCAGGCTTGACCGCCAGTTGCATGGATTTTTCCTTGGCGGCCACGGCTTCTGGAAAGTGCTTGAGGTTGCTGTAGGCGTCGGCCTGCACCGCGTAAATCAAACTTTGCAGCGAGGCGGGCAGCGTATTTTTCTGCAGGCATAGATCACCTTCCTGCAGCACCAGAGGGTAGTTTTCGGCTTTGGACGCTTTAAGCTGATTAGCGCAGTGGACAAGGTTGGCTTTTTGCGGGTTCTGCATCCCTGCACAACCTGTGAGGATGACGGAGCAGGCGATCAGTGCGGGCCAGCGAGTATTCATGATAAGCATCCTTGTCAGTCGAGCAGATGAGCGTTGAGGTCAGGGCGATAGACCTGCAAGAGCGGCGCGGTCACGGTGCCTTGTAGCGAGCAGAACACGGTGGTGTGTCCCGCGAGCGGCGGTGTCGTGTCGCCCGTGTCGACGATCAGCACGCGGTCTACGAAACCAAACGGCGTGACGACGCCGGGGCCGGTCAGTCCTTCAGTGCGCCATTGACCGATCGGGTCACCGACGCGGCGAATTTCGGCGCGGGTAATGGCTTTGCCCTGACTGACAAAGCGTGCGTTGTTGACGATCAGCGGCTTGAGTTTTGCGGCCACCTCTTGCGGACACCTCTTGCGGCAAGCCATCGGCTACGAAACCCCAGAACAGAAAATTGCCGACGTTCTTGATGGTTTCGGCCTGGTTGTAATAGCCGACCATACGCACGCCGTTAACGATCAGGGGCGTTTCGAAGTGTTGGTAAGTGCCACCTTCCTGCAGCGGACTCATGATGGTCGGTGCCTTGACCAAGCCGTAGTCACTCAGACGCAAGGTACCTGCTGGCAGGCGGGCATCGCGCAGGCTCTCGAAGAAATGCGCATCGCAACGAGAGAACTCAGTCAGCAGTTGTTCGGGCGTGGTGACGGTCTGGGCTTGGGCAGTGCAGGCGGCGCCGACGGCGAGCAAAGCAACGCCGAAAAAAAGAGAGCGGAATATTAAAATCATCCGTGAAGTGGGAACGAAGGCTGTCGGCTGGTGAGTCGGGAACTTGAGCTATACGGGCCTGCGGGAGAAGGCCAGCTTCGCTTTTTGGCTGAAAGCAGGCATGGATCGAACGTTTGCTTCTGGTCGTTATCTTCCTGTCAAAGTCGGCAGAAAACGCCCCGTAGCAGGTGGTCAACGAGGTGCGAAATTACATGTCATAGACTAACTTCTGTCCGCTACCCGAGATGTCTTGAAACGCACGGGGCCGCACCATCAGTCCGCCGCGGTGGCAACAAGTGTTCCGCTCACCAGCAGGCCAGATGTCTCTCGATCAACCTTGCCACCTCGGCTGCGTGAGTAAAACCCAGACTGTGATCGGCGCCAGGGAAAACGTGTAGTTCCGCACGGGGTAACAGTTGAGCAAGGCGCTGGCCGACGCTAACGGGGCTGATCGGATCTGAATCTCCCCAGAGGAGCAGGACTGGCATGCGCAACTCGACCAGCCGGAGCGTGAGGTCGGTGCGGTCGTCGAGAAACCACCTCGGCAGTGTCGGGTTGTCGGCAGCAAAATCCGGGCGCCAGTCATGCGCGTCCAGAGCAGACATATCCACCCCGCCAGAAGTGACGCTCAGTATCAGGTGCGTGATCAGCTCAGGGCGTTCAAGCGCTGCAAGCACCGCGACTATGCCGCCCATGGACTGCGCCACCAGCGCTGTGGGCCGGTCGATTTCGGCCAGCACGCGAGTCACCAGATCATCCATGCCGGTCACGCTGGGCAAGGGCGGAGTGTCTCCAAAGCCGGGCCAGCCGATATGGACCTGCTGCGCAGGGTGGGCGAGGCGCTCAGCAACCGGATACCAAAACCGGGTGTTACCTGAGGCTCCGGGCAGGAAGAGGAGTTTGGCGGGAGATGCGATCACAGATTCGGTCCTTGAAGGTGGGATTGAAAGAGTCAGCAGGAGGGCAAAAAGGATGCTGCAAGGTTCGATGACCGGTTGAATCCACAGCTGATTGCTGCCGGTGGCAATCGACTGGAGTCGACCCAAAGCGGTCCCCCAGCATCCAGGTTAGATATTGTAATTACTGGGGTGAAGGGGTTAGCAGACAGCCGATCTCAGCCTGTCATGCAGGTGGAAAGTCTTCATACGATTTTGGGATGTACCCCCAAATTCTCAGAACGTCAGCGCGCACGTCAAACTCGAATCCAATTTGTGCGACGACCTTCGATATTTCGTCTGTATGGTCAATGGTTGTACGTGCAAGCAGTCTTCCTTTTGAGGGGGCTGCTTCCAACAAGCCAATGTCGAACCATTCGACGGACGCAAATGGAAACGGCAGATGGTAAAACCACTCGACATCCCACCCTGAGATGTATCCTGTGACGGATTTGAATCGGTATGACGGACGCCAACCCTGAAGCTGGCGGAAATGGTTGATCAGCTCATCCCACTTGGTATTGTTCGATGCGCTTGCCAAGTTTCTCGCAGCTACGGCAGCATGGATTTTCTTCCGTGTTACATCATCATGGCCCGCGCCGGACTTCGGTAGCTCGCTCATATTCAGTCCTATCGATTTTTTGGTGTTCAAGAATGAATGACTGACCGCTATTGGCTGTCAGTCACGAATGACCCCGCAGAGGTCCCTTGAACCTCTTTTCACCTTTAGGGTGATCGCCTTTACAGGCGCATTCCCATCTCGAAAGCACGAGTCTCAAACCCGAACTCTGTGTACATGCGAGCAGCACGTGCATTGAACGGCCAGACAGACAACCTCAAGTCCTGAGCGTCATGTTCGATTGCCCAGTCCTTAACGAGTTGAATAAGCCTACGTCCAATACCTTTCCCCCAAAATTGCTCGGCAACACAAACCGATCCGATGCGAGCAACATTCAGCGGTTGCATCAGCGGCCCAGAACTTGCCGACAGGCTGGCAGTAATGAAGGCGGCGGTCTGGTGACCGACATTCGCGATGAATACAACCTGACCCGGTTTCTCGAAAAGGCCTGACCAGTGAGGAAGGTCGCGCGAGAAGTCTTGGGTGGCAGCCGCGTAAATATCGGGACGGGCAGCGTGGTGCACCGCGTTAAGCAATTGTCCCAACTCACAAATGCTAAGTGCGTCTTCTACCGTT
This sequence comes from Pseudomonas sp. H3(2019), assembly GCF_007713465.1. GTDB lineage: Bacteria > Pseudomonadota > Gammaproteobacteria > Pseudomonadales > Pseudomonadaceae > Aquipseudomonas. The sequence goes on from NZ_VMSG01000035.1 coordinate 7,269, forward strand.
GCGGTTCGGTAAGTAATGGCTTCGTCCATGATGTGCAACTCTCCTTGATTGTGTAGGTGGTTCGCGGGGCTCCCGGTCTTTGTCTCATGGCCGGGAGGATATTCCAATGGTTGCTTTATGGCCGATATCTGTCCGACACCTGCACTAACGATCTCACCTATCCACGCAGCTGTACCGGACTTAATCCAAGACGTTGCCTGAACGTGGTTGCCATGTGCGCCTGGGAGTTAAAACCGCAGGTGTGGGCGATCTCTGCCAGGCTTGCTGTCGAATCGCGTATCAGCGCGCGGGCCTTGGCAAGGCGTCGGTCGATCAGGTAACTGTGCGGGCTCTTGCCCGTCGCGTTCTTGAATGCCCGCATGAAATATCCTTCGGACAATCCAAGTAAGCCCGCCATTGCCGGTATGCCCAGTGGCCCGTCGAGGCACGCGTCAATGAATTCATCGAGCAGACGCATCCGGCTGCCGGTGATAGAGCCTTGGGGTGGAGCCGAAAATGTTTGATCGCCCGTCGCTCGTTCAGCCAATGCGAGTGCCCAGGCCTCCCAATCGTCCTCCACTGAGGCGTGCAACAACGCGCTGCGCATTCGCAGGGCGAGGGTAATGGCCTGCTGATCAATGCGATTGTTGAATGCACTTTTCCCTACCAACGCATTACCGTCAGTGCGCATTACCCGCAGGTATTCACCGCCCATGGGGGACTCGGACAGCACGTCACAGCCGGCGGGGACGAACGCCAGACCGTTGGGCATGGCATCGAAGGGCAGCACTCGGTCGCTGCCAATGGCGTGAAGGCCTCGCTGGCTGTCGAAGGCAAAGCCAATCGCTGCCTGGGGCGCTACATACCGGGTCGCGTAGGCGGCACCGGGTAGCAATTCAATCGCCCATGGCCCTGCCTCGATTCGACGGACCGGTTCGGGGCGGGGCGTTGGCTGAAGGCGGCTTCGATGGTTCATGAACACCATAGTAGTGAAGCGAGGGCACAAAAGTCAGGTCAGTTTTTTGAAAGCCTGCGTGATGCGCTCGTGTCTAGACTGGGCAAAACCTCAGGGAGACGACTCATGCTCAGACTGACTCGCGACGATATCGAACACGCTGCTCACCACGTGTACCAGGTCATGCCCGCTACCGCTCAATACCCTTGGCCCTTGTTGGCCGAGCGCTTGGGTTGCACGGTTTGGGTCAAGCACGAAAACCACACACCGACAGGTGCTTTCAAGGTGCGTGGTGGCATTACCTTCATGCACTGGCTAAAGCGCGAACACCCGGGCATCAAGGGCATTGTCACCGCCACCCGCGGCAACCATGGCCAGAGCCTGGCGCTGGCAGCCGGCACGCTGGGTTTGAGGGCGCTGATTGTCGTGCCGGAGGGTAACTCGGTAGAAAAGAACAATGCCATGCGCGCCTTTGGCGGTGAAGTAGTCGAGTGTGGCCGCGATTTCGATGAAGCCCGTGAAGAGGCCGCGCGCCTGGCGCAAGCGCATGGCCTCTATCTGGTTCCGCCGTTCCATGCCGAGTTGGTCAAAGGTGTGGCCACATATGCGCTGGAGCTGTTCATGGCTGCGCCGGATCTGGATACGGTCTACGTGCCGATTGGCTGTGGCTCGGGGATTTGTGGGGTGATCGCCGCCCGCGACGCACTTGGGCTGAACACCCGGGTGGTGGGTGTGGTTTCCACTAATGCCGAGGCCGCAAAGTTGTCGTTTGACGCAGGAGCACTATGCGAAACCGCCTCGGCGAATACCTTTGCCGACGGCCTTGCCGTGCGTAAGCCAATTCCAGAAGCCTTTGCTATCTACGCGCAAGGTGCGCAGCGAATCGTATCGGTCAGTGAGGCGCAGATTGCCGAGGCCATGTGCGTGTATTACACCGATACCCACAATCTTGCTGAAGGGGCGGGTGCGGCGGCCCTTGCGGCGCTCATTCAGGAGCGTGAAGCAATGGCTGGAAGAAGAGTGGGGGTGATTCTGTCCGGTGGGAATGTGGACCGATCGGTGTATGCGAGAGTGATTGCGTGAAGTAAGTCGATGGAGTGAATGACCGCGGCCTGGCGCCCTTACTGTTCCCGTATCGGGAAAAACAGCTCGAAACAGGTCACGCCATTTTCACTGGTGACGCTGTAGCGGCCACTGTGCAGCTGCATGATTGTGGCGACGATCGAAAGCCCCAGGCCGTTGGACTGGGCCGAGCGCTCGCGTGATGGATCAACGCGGTAGAAACGCTCGAATAATCTCGGAAGGTGTTCCGCCGGGATGGTTGTTCCGTAGTTGCGCACGCGCAGATTGATGCCGTCCTCGGAGGGTGTGGCCTGGATCAACAGTTCGGAATGAGGGGCACCATATTTGATCGCATTGGCGCACAGGTTAGCCAAGGCGCGGCGTAGCAGCATGGGCTCGGCCCAGATAAGGCCGTCGCCCTCCGCGCGGATGGTCATATCGACGTCCGCGGCCAGACCTTCAAAGTAATCGGCTACGCGTTCCAGCTCGTCGGCGGCGCCCAGCTCCTGGCGCTGATCACGAGCGCTACCGGGGGCCGTACGGGCGAGGAACAGGATGTTGTCGAGCATGCGTGCCAAGCGTTCGAGTTCTTCGACGTTGGAGGCGAGCAACTGCTGGTAATGTTCCACGCTGCGGTTCTGCTGCATGGCGACCTGGGTTTCACCCAGCAAGTTGTTGATGGGCGTGCGCAGTTCGTGGGCCATGTCGGTCGAGACCTGGCTCAGTTGCGCAAAACCCTTGGCGAGTCGCTCAAGCATGGTGTTGAACGAGTCGATCATCGGCAGCAACTCCTTCGGGGCGCCTTCGCTGTCGAGTCGCTCTGTCAGGTTGCCAATGCCGATACCGTGGGCTTGCTGCGCCAGGCGCCTGACGGGCAACAAGCCGCGGTGAACCAATGCGTATCCCGCCAGCGCCAGGACAATCGCCGCGAGGCTGGCGAGGATGTAAACGCTGAGGCGATAGCTGGCGAGCACCGCGGTTCGTTCGGTCATCAGGCAGCCAACAGTCAGTTTCAGCGTGCCCGAGTCGATACTCGCGGAGATGGCCGCGAAGGGGGTTCCGTTCACGGCGGGTAGATGCTGTACATCGGTCAGTGACAGGGATTGGTCCATGGCCACGGGAGTGAGGTCGGGAATATCGATATGACGGGGATTGACCTGCAGTAAAGGGACTTCCCCTGGAACGCCAATCGTGAGTATGTACTCGCGATTGCCCAGCATGTTCTGAAACAGCACAGGTTTGGTCCTGATCAGTTCCCGCGTATTGCTGCCATTGAGAAAAGTACGCAGCTGATCGATGCGGTAGGCCAGGGTGGACTCGTCGCGTCGGATCAGTTCGCGCTCAAGGTCGCGATACAGTGCGACGCCGGTGGTGGCCAGCAGGGCGAAGGCCAGTAAGGCGAACACCACGGCCAGGCGCAGGGTGAGGGAGTAATGACGACGGTTCATGGTTGCGTATCAAAGCGGTAGCCAATGCCCCGCACACTGTGGATCAGCTTCAGCTGGAAAGGGTCGTCGATTTTCAGGCGCAGGCGTCGCACGGCCACATCCACCACGTTGGTGTCGCTGTCAAAGTTCATGTCCCAGACCCGGGAGGCGATCAGTGAACGAGACAGCACCTGATCCTGATGCGTGGCGAACAGGTGCAACAACGCAAACTCTTTGTTTGTCAGCGTCACTCGCACACCGGCGCGGGTGACGCGGCGCTTGATGACGTCAATCTGCAGGTCGGCGATCTGCAGTTGCTCTTCTTCCCGGGTCGGGCCCCGGCGGGTCAGGGTGCGCAGGCGTGCGACCAGCTCGGCGAAAGAAAAGGGTTTGATCAGGTAGTCGTCGGCCCCCAACTCCAGGCCTTTGATTCGGTCGGCGATGTCATCGCGCGCGGTCAGGAACAGTACCGGTGTGTCGGCTTCCTTGCGTAGGCGACGCAGTACTTCCCAGCCGTCCATCTTCGGCATCATCACATCCAGCACGATAACGTCGAAAGGCGTTTCCAGGGCCAGGTATAAACCCTCAACGCCATCGCGGGCCAGGCTGACGGAGTATCCTTGCTCCTGCAGACCATTGAGTAAGTAATTGCCCGCCTTGGGCTCGTCTTCCACGACAAGGATGTTCATGAGAATGACCTTGGTTCGGTGTCGGCATTCGCCCCCAAAAAGCGGGCCTGAAAGCCGAGAACAGGTGGCGCAACTTTAGCCCAATCATCAGGTTTTGTTGCGTATTGCCTGCTCCCGGACAGTCATGTACATACAGCATCCCATCAGTTTTCGTTGGTGCAACGTCCTTGAACCGAATAGTCCAGCACATGTTCCCGGCCCTGATGATCCAGGTAATCGAGACGGGCCGGAGTGACGTCACATTGGTCCGAAATGTCGGTCATGGACAGGACTTTCGCAACGTCCAGGTGGACGAAGAAACCGGTCCTGTCGTGGATCACCGCCGAGGTGTCGCTGGTACCGGCAAAGGCTGAACCGGTGGCGAGGAGGGTGGCGAATCCGAGTATGAACAGTTTCATGGCAGTATCTCCCTGTTTACGGTGGGCTGCCTGTTGTTTGGCAGTGAGTTCACAGTAACAAGGCAACTCAAACAGCCGACGAACAGAGCCATTACAAAGTTGTAATGCAATCTTGTTCGAGGCCAGGGCTGATGTGCTCCAACACGGTATGCGTTTTCACACAGCCTGGACCCAAAGTAGCGATTCGCAATCAATCGGGCACTTACCCTGGAATACCAATGGCTGTCAGCGGGTCCCAGGTCGATGGCGACTCGGACATTTCCACCAGCAGTTGCCCAAATGCGTGGGCCGCAGGTGTCTTTCCTGTGACACTCCAAATCAGTCTGAAATCAGCATCCAGCAGCGGTGGCAGGCCATGTTGACCGTCAATCACCACCATTCCGGGCTCTAGATCGCCCAGCGGTAGAGCGGTGACGGCAAGCCCCGCCAATACCGCCGCCCGCAGTCCTTGTTGACTTGGAGAGGTGAAGGCGACTCGCCAATCCACGGTGGAACGCTCCAATGCCTCTACGGCCACCTGGCGGTGCAAGCAGGGCGCTGGTGCAAACGCCAGCGGCAATGGGGCGTCGCCGGTAAACTCGAAACTCTGCGTCGCGGCCCAGACAAATCGGGTTTCGCGCAGTACGGTACCGCCGGCCTGACTGCCCGGAAATCCCATGACCACGGCCAGATCGAGCGCATCGGCATCGACCAGTGCGCGCAGATCGAGATAGGTACCGACGGTTACATCCAGACGTACTGCGGGAAACTGTCTGGCGAACCGAGTCAGTAACGGCGGCAGGCCGTCGCCGATGAAGTTTTCTGGCACACCGAAGCGCACTGCCCCGGATACCGATGACCTTTCGAAACGCCGGGAGAGGGCGTCTTGCGCTCTGAGGACGTGTTCGGCATGGCGCAGAAAATCTTCGCCATCTTCTGTCAGCATCAAACGTCGGGTGGTGCGCACCAGTAGCGTGGCACCGGTTTGTTCTTCCAAACGCCGGATCTGATGACTGATCGCTGACTGGCTCAAGTGCAGCCGCTCTGCGGCGCGAGTGAAACTACCGGTCTCCTTGATCGCGACAAAAGCGCGCAACAGAGTTGGATCGAAGTCCATTAAGTCAACTCATGAGGGATATTAATAAAACTTACGAAATTAAATCATTTCTGTCATTTTTTAATTACTTCCAGAATGCGGCCGGTCACTTGGACGTGTGCCTGGTGACGCTGGCGAGACTATCGCGTCTCCTCCCTGATGGCGTTCAGGGTGGTCTTGCCAGCGCCCATCAACTTGATCTGGAAGATCATGATGCAGTTCACTTCTTCGCAAAAAGATGTTTTCACAATAGCCGCCGTTTGTTTGGCCTCGCTGATGTTCGGCCTGGAAATCTCGAGCGTGCCGACAATCCTGCCCATTCTTGAATCGGTTCTGCGCAGCGATTTCAAAGATATGCAGTGGATCATGAACGCCTACACCATTGCCTGCACCACGGTGCTGATGGCCACCGGCATACTGGCGGATCGGTATGGGCGCAAGCGAGTGTTTGTCATTAGCCTGGTGCTTTTCGGCGTTACCTCACTGGGCTGTGGATGGGCGCAAAGCACCAGCGTGTTGATCGCAAGTCGATTCCTGCAAGGTATGTCCGGTGGTGCCATGCTGATCTGTCAGGTGGCAGTGCTGTCTCACCGATTCCAGTCGGGCGCTGCGCGCGGCAAGGCTTTTAGTGCCTGGGGGATCGTGTTTGGCATCGGTTTGGGGTTCGGTCCGATTATTGGCGCAGTTATCGTGGCGTTGTCGAGTTGGGAATGGGTATTCCTGATGCATGCGCCAATTGCCGTACTCGCGCTGGGGCTGGTGATCGCCGGTGTCGATGAATCCCGCGATCCGCAGCGTCGCAGGCTTGATGTGTTGGGTATTATTTCACTGTCGCTGGCGGTGCTAGGCCTTTCCTGGTTCATCACTCAGGGAGCAGGGGTGGGTTTCTCCAGCGGTTCGTCCATCGCCAGTCTGGTTGTGGCAATGATGAGTTTCATCGTCTTTGTCGTCGCGCAGCGACGCTATGTCGATCCGATGTTCGACTTCTCAGTGTTCCGCATCCGCCGCTTCTCGGGTGCGTTGCTGGGGGCGGCGGCCATGAACTTCAGCTTCTGGCCATTCATGATCTACCTGCCTCTGTATTTTCAAAATAGCCTGGGCTACGCCAGTGTCGGCACTGGTCTGGCACTACTGGCCTATACGCTGCCGACGCTGGTTGTCCCACCGTTGAGCGAGCGGCTGGCGCTGCGCTATCGGCCTGACGTGGTGATTCCCGCAGGTTTGTTCACCATAGGTTTGGGGTTCTTGCTGATGAAATGGGGCAGCAGTGTCACGCATGCCAGCTGGCTGACGATGCTTCCGGGCTGCCTGATCGCCGGGATCGGGCTGGGGCTGACCAATACGCCTGTTACCAATACCACCACCGGATCGGTGCCCAGTGAGCGCGCTGGCATGGCATCGGGCATTGATATCAGCGCTCGTATGATCAGTCTTGCAATCAATATCGCGCTGATGGGATTCATCTTGGTGGAAGGTATCCTGTCTTCCCTGCACAACCAGTTCCCCGGCCTGTCCGATGATGTGCAACTGAGGTTGCTGGCGGAAAATATTTCAGCCGGCAACTCTGCCGTATGGGCGCAGACTGGCCAGGAGCTCACGATTCCGGTCGATGTCGCCAACGCAGCTTTGGCGCATGGGTTTGGCTGGGTGATGCTCTATGGCGGAATTGCTGCATGGGTACTAGTGGCGGCGAGCTGCCTGGTCTTTCGTTCGAGTAAAGCCGTTCATTCTCGGCAGTGACTGTAATCCGAAGGACTGCTCTGGGCTGTTTTCTGCCCCTTCAAGGTTTGGCAGCCGGTTTGCACCGGCTGCCGTTAACGGCTCAGTCGAAAAGTTTAGCTGCGGTTTTCGCAATCAATTCACCTTGGTGGCGAGCACCTGCCAACTCGATTTCACTCGGCTGGCGTGAACCGTCTCCCCCGGAGATCGTCGTTGCGCCATAGGGCGCGCCGCCAACGATTTCCGTCATGTTCATTTGCCCTTGATGGCTGTAGGGCAAGCCAACGACGGTCATGCCGAAATGGAAGAGGTTGGTAATGATCGAGAACAGCGTGGTTTCCTGGCCGCCATGTTGAGTGGCGGAGGACGTGAACGCGCCACCGACTTTTCCATGCAATGCACCACGAAGCCAGAGTCCACCGGCCTGGTCCAGGAAGGCGGCCGTTTGGCTGCTCATCACGGCTATAGGCCGCGACTGATGAGAATTTCCCATGGATTTCTGTTCAGAAAAACCAGCTTAAAATCGAACTCCAGGTTCTAAAAAATAGAAAAGATGGAAGCTCTACGGTCAGTGATGCAAAGGCTCCCTGTGCTTTGGACGAGCGGGCGCATCACCCTCTGAGCATTGTTGAGCGAACCGATCAATCAACCACCTTGCGGCGGGTCCTGGCGGCAGATCCGTGCGATAGATGGCGTCGAAGGTATACATCCCGCTTTTGTATTCCGGCATTTTCAGGTGGACGAGTCGGCCAGTATCCAGATCTTCCCGAACCATCGTGATCGGCATGTTCCCCCAGCCAATACCTTCACGTAGCAACATGTGTTTAGCCCCCAGGTCGGCCAGTCTCCACGTGCGGGTACTGAGGACTGCGAAATCCTTGTCTTTTGTCAGGAGCGAACGGTCGGACAGCACAAGTTGGATGAACTCACGTCCAGCACCTGGAATATTCGAATCGCTTGAAGCCAGTGGATGATTGGGGGCTGCCACCGGAATCAGCTCAACACTGCCGACCGCAATTCTTTCGATGCCATCAATCCCCTCATTCATCGGGCCACTGACGCCGACTGACGCGCCGCCGTTGATCACCAGTTGAGTGACTGCGCCGAGCGCCTCCATATGCAAGTGGAGTGCAACCGTAGGAAATTCCTCTCGAAATGATTTGAGTGCGTCCACCACGCGCTCAGCGGGAAGCATCACATCCAGTACGACATGAACTTCAGCTTCGAGCCCCTGAAGCAGGCCTTTTACTTTGGCGCGTAACCCGTGAATGCCATTGGCGATGGTTCTGGCTTCGGCCAGAACGGTGCGGCCGGCATCGGTGAGCAGGGGCTTACGAGTCGTATGGCGGTCAAACAGCGACACGCCGAGTTGCATCTCAAGATTGGCGATCGAATAGCTGATGACTGAAGTGGCTCGGTGCAGTTTTCGTGCGGCGGCCGCAAAACTGCCGACCTCGACAACCGTCAGGAACACACGCAGTTGATCGAGAGTGGGAGTGCCTGGGTCTGAGATCATTTCGATTTCCTCGAACGTAATCGTCGAAATTAGTCGGCTATTACGATTGTAGAGTGGGTGGCAGACTTTCTTCAACGCGGTGCTCCAATGGTGGATGCGCCCAACTTGATGGAAGAACGACCATGTCCCAATCTGCAGCTACTCCTTCTCGCGATACCCATGAACTGTCCAGCTCTGTCGCTACCAGCGCCACGGCGGCTCTGGTCGGCCGTGTGTTCCTCAGCGCCATCTTCATCCTCTCGGGCATCTCCAAACTGAGCGCCCCGGCGATGATGATCGGCTACATCGGTTCGGTGGGTTTGCCATTCCCGCAACTCGCACTAGCGTTGGCTATCATCATTGAACTTGGTGGTGGTATCGCGCTGATCGCGGGCTACCGCACCCGTACCGTGGCGCTGGTGCTTGCGCTGTTCAGCGTGATCACCGCGCTGGCATTCCATAACAGCCTTGGCGACCAGAACCAGTTCATCCACTTCTTCAAGAACATCGCCATGGCGGGTGGCCTGTTGCAGGTCGTCGCATTCGGCGCCGGTCGCTTCAGCCTCGACGCCCGTCGTCGCTGAGCCAAGAGCGCCGCAGTGGATGAACGCGTGCGGCGCCTCTCGGGTTTCATCTTTCGAAATAATCCGAGGATTCACCATCAAAGCCATACGTGTGCATGAATACGGCAACCCGGATGTGCTGCGCCTGGAAGACCTCGCCGACTTCCCACATTTTTCAACCAATGAGATCGGCACCTGTTGTCAGGACAATTTTTCCAAAGTGTGTGCCGGAATCGATCAGCTCGTGAGCGCTGCGAGCGTCGGTAAGCGCAAAGGTCTTGTAGATAACCGGCTTGATCTTGCTGCTCTCGATGTGCGGCCAGACCTGCTGCTCGAGTTCATTGATGATGGTCGCCTTGTCTGCGGAGGTGCGCGATCGCAAGGTTGAGCCCATGTGCGTTAGACGTTTCATCATCATAGGCACGACGTCGAGGTCCTTCGCCGGGCCTTTGATCACACCCACCTGGAGGATCCGGCCGTCCATCGCTGCTACGTCGTAGTTTCTCTGTACGTAGTCACCAGCAATGATGTCGAGGATCACGTCGACGCCTTTTCCATTGGTGGACTGCTTCGTTTCGGCGACGAAATCTGCTTCGAGGTAATTGATCGCGAGGTCCGCGCCGAGCGCCAGGCTGGCCTCCCGATGTGCTTGCGAGCCAACGGTCGTGATGATTTTCGCAGCGCCGAATGCCTTCGCCAGCATGGTCGCCGTGGTACCGATCCCTGACGCGCCGCCATGGATCAACACCGATTCACCGGCTACCAGCTTGCCGCGCTGGAATAGGTTCAACCATACCGTCATGAACGTTTCAGGCATGGCCCCCGCTTCCACCAATGTCAGGCCTTTGGGGATACGCATCGTGTTGCTGGCATCCGCGACCGCAAATTCTGCGTAACCACCACCGGGAATCAATGCACACACCCGTTCACCGATCTGGAAGTTGGGCACATTGGAGCCAACGGCAACCACCTGGCCTGCCACTTCCAGCCCTGGAATGTCCGTTACTCCAGCGGGCGGATCATAGAGCCCTTTACGCTGGAAAACGTCCGGGCCGTTCACGGCAGCCGCGTGGATGCGGATCAGCACCTGATCGGCGGCCGGCACAGGCACCGAGCGCGTAGTCGGTACCAGGACCTCAGGACCGCCGGGCTGTTTGATTTCAATGGCGGTCATGGACGACGGCACGCGATACGTTGAAGCAGACATAGCTACCACTCCTTCAATAAATGATGCTCGATTGATCCGTGAGGATCATTGAGCGAGGCCCCAAGTCAGCGAAGTATAGGTATCGACAGTGATGCTGGCGCGCAGCATTATTCATTGGGTGAGATGCAAATTTGCATCAACAGGAGGACGTGATGAATTGGGATGACGCGCGAGTGTTTCTCGCGGTGGAGCGCGAAAAAACGCTCCGTGGAGCAGGCAGGGTGCTCAATCTCGATCAGGCGACGGTCGGCAGACGGATTGCGGCACTGGAGCACGCTCTACGTGCAACGCTCTTTCTGCGCACCTCTGAAGGTTACGCGTTGACCACCGCAGGCGAGATCGTGTTGAGATCAGCGGAGAAAATGGAGCACTCTGCACACGAACTCGTCAGACAAACTCAAGGCACGGATACACGGCTGGCGGGGGACGTAAGAGTCACCAGCACCGACTTGATCGCGCTCGAATTCCTGCTTCCCGCCATCGAACGCCTGCATGCTGCGCATCCCGAAGTGCGGGTTTTGCTGGACACGTCGACGCGCATGCTGAACCTGGCAAAGCGTGAAGCGGATATCGCGGTCCGGTCAGTCAGGCCGGATAATCCCGATCTTGTCGCGCGGCGCCTTACTCGCTGGCCCATGGCGCTCTTCGCATCGAATGCTTATCTCGAACGACACGGCAAGCCCGCCGTTGGTTCCGCATTCTCGGGTCACGATCTTGTCGTTTATCAGGGACATGGGATCGGCAATCGATCACCGACACTTGCTGGCGAACCGATACACGCGGGACGCATCGTATCGACCTTCAATTCCAGCCTCATGCTGCGTACTGCGGTAAAGGCCGGCATCGGCATCGGTGAACTTCCGATACATCTGGCTGAACACGACGGCCTTGTGCAGATATGGCCCGAATCGGCACGTGGGGCGGTCTACGAAGTCTGGCTCGTCACGCATCAAGACCTTCGGCATACCGCGCGCATCGCAGCAATGATTGATTGCATCGTCGGCGCGTTCGAAGATCACGCGACCCACACAAAATAGTCACTCATGACTTGGTTGCTGCAGCTGCGTGCCGCGTTAAATAGTCTTCGACAGCGTGCCACCAGCGCCGGGCATGGTGGTCCTCAATCCAGGAATAGCCTCGTTATGCTGGTCGCAATGATCCGGTGGATGAAGTTGTGGTCAGACCAGATTCGTACCTGAAGCCGTGAACCCGTTTAGAGGTGATGTCCAGACTAAAGCACTGACTTCAATTTGTAGGGGAGGTATCCTGTTTTGGCATAAAGAAACGAGCAAATAGTTCGGATTGTGATTTGATATTTAATTTGGCGTAAATATTGCGGCGGTGCACTTTTATCGTTTCTGTCGACAGGGAAAGTTTTCCGGCTATCTCTTTGTTGGAGAAGCCACTCAGTAGCAATTTGAGTACGTCATTTTCGCGTGTTGTTATTTGTGCTCCAAGCGGGGTAATCGTTTCTGCCCATACCGGTGGCTCGGTGAGATTTTTTTCTACGTCAATCTCAAAACACATGCGTTGATGCATTAGTGCAATAACCCATGGCTTGATAATGTCAAGTATTGTTATTTGTTCTTGATTGAAATGGATGTTGCTGCCAAGGGACATGCATAACGTTCTGTCGGCGTCGAGCTGGACATTGTACTGCGCTTCATCTACGGAAATGTACTGTGCGAAATATTGATGATAGTACTCGGTTTTAAGGAAGTGCTCCGGTGCAATATCCAGCAGATGAAAGAAGCCGCTCTGCGGGTTTTCTCGATTGGCTATATAAAATGGATCCAGCAGATAAAGCCCTTTCACATAGCGATGAATGAATGCGTCTATCTCTTCGATATCGGCTACTTCAGGAAGGCTGATAACGTGTACGTGTTGATTGCTAAAAATCAATACAACCCAGTTATCGATCTGCACATATTCATTCAATGTGCGAATGAGTGAGCTCCAGAATTCTGGGCGGTTCAACTGCATGATCAGCTTCCCAATCGATCGGTGCCAGGCCAGGCTATGAAGGTCGAGTGGCATTTTCTACCCCTTTAGGGTTAGGGATTCGTAGGTCAGAGGTAAGTATTCGTAGGTATTTACTATTCGCTAATGCCCGGTATATTCACTATTCAGGGCTTGGGATGGCCATGAGGGCACATCGTCTTGACAAGGATAGTTGCATGAGAAAATCACCTTTGCGAAGCATTTTTTCAGCCTCGCTTCTCTGTGTAGGGATCAGCACATCAGTGGCGGCTGTAGAGCCTGGGATGTATCTGTATAACTGGTTCGGGCTTATCGCACCGGAGACCCCAAAGGAGTTTGAGCAGGAAACCGGTACCAGAATGCAGATGGATGCGTTCGACAGTGCCGAAATCATGCAGAGTAAGGTAATGGCTGGGCGCACGGGGTATGACGTGGTTGTGGCTACCTCCAATGTGTTGCCAAGCCTGATCCAGGCGGGAGTCCTTCAGCCCTTGGATCGTAATCAACTGAGTAATTTGTCCCATATCGATCCTGATATCTTGTCCCAGGTCGCGGTCAATGATCCTGGTAATCGCTACGCGGTGCCCTATTTATGGGGTACCACCGGCATTGGCTATGACGTTGATAAAGTCAAAGCGGCATTGGGTGATAACGCTCCGGTGAATAGCTGGGATCTGATCTTCAAAGAAGAAAATATCAGCAAACTCCAGTCGTGTGGTGTGGCAATGCTCGATTCTCCCAGTGAGATCGTTTCGATTGCTTTGCATTACCTTGGGCTCCCCAGCAACAGTAGGAACCCGGATGATTACCAGAAAGCACAAGCCCTGCTGTTAAAAATCCGTCCCTACGTCCTCTATTTCGACTCATCCAGAATCGACGCTGACCTGGCGGATGGCAATATTTGTGCGGTTGTGGGATGGGCTAATGGCGCCCTTGCTGCGCAGGCCATAAACGAGAAGGCCAAAACTGGGCGCAAGATTGCTTACAGCCTTCCTCGCGAGGGCGCGCTGGTGTGGTCGGAAAATCTGGTTCTGCTAAAAGACGCACCTCACCCGAAGGACGGGTTGGCGTTTATTAATTATATGTTGCGGCCAGAAGTTATCGCCAAGACCTCAAATCACACTCTATACCCTAACGCTAATAAAGATGCCACTGAGTTTGTCGAGCGGACGCTGGCAGACAATCCTTGGGTTTACCCAGATCAAAAGACGGTTGCTACACTTATTCCACTTGAGCCGCTGCCATTGAAGTTGGAGCGTGTCCGCACCCGAGTTTGGACCAAAGTTAAGACTGGCATTTGATCTGATTGGGGTGTTGTCTTTATTGAAGAGTTGCTTCCGTTTCCTGCAATAGCCAGCGTTTATTTAAAATGCTGGTCATCACGTAGGGAGCCGGGGCTGCCTTTATCAGTCGACTGACCAAAGGGTTGTCACAGCAGTTCCAGGGAAGGAGAAAAGTCATGCGCCAAGGTGATTGCCAATGCTACTTGGAGTCGGACGAATACAAAGCCTACAAGGAAATTGAGGAACAGATCGCCCATTGCACGCCCGAACAAGCCTGGGCCATGTATTACGTCTCGGCCGGAGCGGTGCGTGAAAACATCACCCTGGCGGTGATGGAAAACATCGCCAGGGGTAACAAGGCACTGCTGGTTGAGTTCCCCGATCTTGCACCGACTGCTACGGGGCATGTGTTGCCTGCGCGGTCTCTTGGCTGACTTGCATTAACCCTGAAGGCGCCCGTTTTACAGGTGTTGGCCAATCATTCACCGATCTAAATCGAAAGGCCAAACCGATAATCGTGCTCTGTCCCTTCTTGTCGAGAGGCATGTTCGATCGAGAAGCCACACCGTTCGAGTACTTTTGCCGAGCCGATATTGCCAGCGTATACGTTGGCAACCAGTTGTTTAAGGTTCCAATGCAGCTGCGCCTCCTCGATCAGATGCCTCACCGCCAGCGTTGCCAGTCCCTGTCCGCAAGCGCTTTGAGCAATCCGATAGCCGACTTCTGCCGAGCGCTCGGCTATGTCGATGCTTTTCAGGTTCGCTCGACCCACTATCTTTCTGTCAGGATCTTCGATGACAAAAGGGTGCCAGGTTCCGGCGGCAAAATCGGATAAATAAGCCGCAATGTGGTCGGTGACGCCCTGCACCGAGTAAAAAGCCGAATCGCGTGCGTCAATGTGGCGCTCAAACCATTCGCGATTGTCCCGTTCAAACGTCAGTAACGCCTCAACATCGGTACTTTGCAGGGTACGAATTCTGATGGGCTTCATAAGGTCGCTCCTTTTTCTGTCACCGAGGGCAACGCCTTCCGTGTGGTCGCCTGATCGTAAAGGGATGCGGCTTTACTGGCTACCCAAGCGCTTTGAGCAAACACGGCTAGGCGCGCTCATACCGGCATAGTCGATCCTATGCCTACCGTACTTCCCGGAGCCTTTACCCAGTGTCTGACATGCCGATCAACGCCGCCTACGCGAAACGCTTCAACGTCGTACTCGCCTACATCGATGCCAA
Source organism: Pseudomonas sp. H3(2019) (assembly GCF_007713465.1). Taxonomy (GTDB): domain Bacteria; phylum Pseudomonadota; class Gammaproteobacteria; order Pseudomonadales; family Pseudomonadaceae; genus Aquipseudomonas. Next base: position 22,333 of record NZ_VMSG01000035.1, read on the forward strand.
CCTTGAAGGTGTCCTTTCGGTGAGGGCGTTGAGCCGTGTGGCGAACTTTTCGGAGTATCACTTCCATCGACAATTCACCGCGTTCGTCGGCGTGCCGGTCTCACGTTATGTGCAACTGATGCGGCTACGACGCGCGGCACATCGCCTGGCCTCCCTTGCAGATCATTCGGTGCTGGATGCCGCACTCGGTGCCGGCTTTGAAAGTCCCGAGGCATTTTGCAGGGCGTTCAGGCGGGCGTTCGGTATGACGCCGAGTGCGTTCAGGAAGCAACCGAACTGGCAGGTCTGGGGTGCGGTGTTTGCAATTCCTCATTTTTCCAGGAGCATCATCATGCAGGTACGAATCGTAGAATTTTCTGAAGTCAGGGTCGCGGCGCTTGAGCACCGTGGGCCAGCCGGGCTCGTCGATGAGAGCGTGCGCAAGTTCATCGAGTGGCGTATGCAGAGCGGACAGTCGCCGGTGGCATCGAGTCGGACTTTTGGCATTCCCTACGGCAATCCCGATACGACACCGCCGGAAGAATTCCGCTTCGCAATCTGCGGCGAAATTCACGAGGCAGTGGCGCCGAATGAGTTTGGCGTGCGCGAGATCGTCATTCCTGGCGGCCGCTGCGTGGTGGTGCGACACGTGGGCTCGACGGATCATATCGGCGAAACGATCTATCCGATCTACCGCGACTGGCTGCCTGCCAGCGGTGAGGAGCTTCGTGACCAACCGCTGTACTTCGATTACCTGAGTGCTTATCCCGAGACACCACAGGATCAATGGCAAACCGATATTTATATTCCGTTGCAATAGCGGTTGTGGAGCACGTTGCTTTCGACCTGGATCTGTCGTTGGCGAATGTCCGGTCAGGGTCGATTGTGTTGAAAAAGTCGACTCTTCAGTGGGCAGCAGGGGCGATAGCCCCATTGTGAAGATTTGCCGGTTCGGGAATGCCAAAACTGTCCTACAGTTTGTGGGGTGTCGCCATCCGATACGACGCCCCCTTTCCCACAAAACAAAAACAAGAGAATCGACTTATGACATTCGAGCCCCTTGCCAAATCCCTGATAGCGACAGCACTCGTTATTGGTTGCGCCTGCGCACAGGCCGCTTCGCAAGCCCCGGTCGCCGCCGAAAACGGCATGGTGGTCACCGCCCAGCGTCTGGCCACCCACGTTGGTGTCGACGTCCTCAAGGACGGCGGCAACGCAGTCGATGCAGCGGTCGCGGTGGGCTATGCGCTGGCGGTGGTCTACCCCGCGGCAGGCAACATCGGTGGCGGTGGGTTCATGACGATTCAGCTGGCCGATGGTCGCAAAACCTTCCTCGACTTCCGCGAGAAGGCGCCCCTGGCCGCGACTGCGAACATGTACCTCGACAAGGATGGCAACGTTGTCCCGGACCTGAGCTCTAAAGGTCATTTGGCCGTCGGCGTGCCGGGAACGGTATCGGGGATGGAGCTGGCGCTGAAAAAATACGGCACGATGAAGCGTGCCGATGTCATTGCCCCGGCCATCAAGTACGCCGAGGACGGCTTCGTGCTTGAGCAGGGCGATGTCGATCTGCTCGATACCGCCACCGACCAGTTCAAGAAAGATATTCACGACTCGGGCGCGATCTTCCTGAGCAATGGCGAGCCGCTTCAGGTGGGCCAGAAGCTGGTGCAAAAGGACCTGGCCAAGACGCTACGGGAAATTTCCAGCAAAGGTGCTGACGGCTTCTACAAGGGCTGGGTTGCCCAGGCCATCGTCGACTCAAGCAAGGCCGGCAAGGGCCTCATCACCCAAGCCGACCTCGACAAGTATCAGACCCGCGAGCTGGCGCCGATCGAGTGCGACTACCGTGGCTACCACGTCGTCTCTGCGCCACCGCCAAGCTCGGGCGGGGTGATTATTTGCGAGATCATGAACATCCTCGAAGGCTACCCGATGCCAAGCCTGGGCTTTCACTCGGCGCAGGGCTTGCACTATCAGATCGAGGCCATGCGTCACGCCTATGTCGACCGCAACAGCTATCTGGGCGACCCCGATTTCGTCAAGAACCCGATAGCGCATCTGCTGGACAAAGCTTATGCAGAGAAGCTACGTGGGGCCATCGACCCACAAAAAGCCGGTATCTCCCGCGATATCAAGCCTGGGGTAGCGCCACACGAGGGCAACAACACCACGCATTACTCGATCGTCGACAAGTGGGGTAACGCGGTCTCGGTGACCTACACCCTCAACGACTGGTTTGGGGCAGGGGTCATGGCCAGCAAGACCGGCATCATGCTCAACGACGAGATGGACGACTTCACCTCCAAGGTGGGCGTGCCCAACATGTACGGTCTGGTGCAAGGTGAAGCGAACGCGATCGCTCCAGGCAAAGCACCGCTGTCGTCAATGAGCCCGACCATCGTCACCAAGGACGGCAAGACAGTGATGGTCGTCGGCACGCCGGGAGGCAGCCGGATTATCACCGCGACCTTGCTGACCATCCTCAACGTGATCGACTACGGAATGAATATTCAGGAAGCGGTCGATGCACCGCGATTCCACCAACAGTGGTTGCCTGAAGAGACCAATCTCGAAGCTTTTGCGGTCAGCCCGGATACCCGGAAAATTCTCGAAAGCTGGGGGCAGAAGTTCATTGGTCCGCAGGACGCCAACCACCTGGCGGCGATTTTGGTCGGTGCGCCGGCACTCGGTGCAAAACCGGTCGGCAAGAACCGCTTCTATGGCGCGAACGATCCGCGGCGTAACACCGGACTGTCGCTGGGCTATTGAGTGAGCGGCGGAGCCCTGTTTCAGGGCTCCGCTGAATGGCGGCTAACTCACCGCTTCGGAGCAACGCAGTCAATCTTTGGTATGGAAGAAAGATGGCCAATAGCTTTCATTTCAGTCATTTGTATCGTTCGAAGGCGTTTATACTGCGCGGGCTTTTGATAAACGTGCGCTCAACCGCCTGGGTACTCACTTGAAACGCGATCTCCGACTTGCCACTTTGCTGACCTCCCTGGTGTGTGTATCCGTGGTGGTGCTGATTGCCTGGCAGATCTGGACAGCCCGTGAGAACACCCTGAGTGACATCGAAACCGACACGTTGAATTTGACCAATGCGCTCAACACGTACACCGAGGGCACGTTCAAGCAAAGTGAAGTGGTACTGCTGGGGCTGACCGACAGGATCGAGAAAGACGGCACCGGCCCGGAGCAGCTCGAGCGCCTGCGAGTACTGGTTGCTCAGGAGATGAAGGCGCTGACGCAATTGAACAGCGTGGCGCTATATGACGCTCAGGGGAACTGGATATTCTCGACCAACAAGCGTGCCTCACCCAACAGCAACCACGCTGATCGAGCGTTCTTCAAGCATCACCGTGATAATCCGGACCGCGGCATCTTCATCGGTCCGGCGATTCTCAGTCGTGCCACTGGCGTCTGGGTGATTTCGGTCAGTCGACGAATCGATCATCCGGATGGAAGTTTTGCCGGGGTGATCGCCGCCACCTTGAGTCTCGAGCACTTCCTCAAGCTTTATCGAACCATTCAAGTGGGGCAGTTCGGCGCGATCAGCCTGACCTCATCCGAAGGGCGTCTTCTGGTGAGGTATCCCTTCCAGGAGCAGGACATCGGGCGTGATCTGTCACCGGCACCGATATTTTCCGAGTACCTGCGCAAGATGTCGTCAGGCACCGTGGATTTTGCTTCAAAAGTCGATGGTGTACATCGAATCTACGGGTTCACCAGAAGTGATCAATATCCCCTCGTCACGACTGTTGCGGTGGGCCAGGACGAGGCCATGCAAGCGTGGTGGAGCCAGACCAGGCAAACGGTTACGGTGGTGATGGTGTTGCTGGGACTCCTGATTACGCTTGGGCGCAGATTGATTGCCGATATCAGTCATCGTATTCGGGCAGAGGCAGAGTTGCGAACCACCCAGACTGCGCTGATCGAGCTTAACCAGACGCTGGAAGTTCTCGCCAGCGAGGACAAGCTGACCGGTCTTGCCAATCGCCGGCATTTCGATCAGTTTCTGGACATCGAATTCAAGCGCGCCAAGCGCCTGCGAAGCCCTCTGTCGCTGATCCTGATCGATGTGGATTTTTTCAAGCGTTACAACGATCACTATGGGCATCTCGCCGGAGATGAATGCCTGCGCATCATCAGCCAGTCGATCAAGCAGTGCGTGCGCCGTCCAGCCGACATGACCGCCCGCTACGGCGGTGAAGAAATCGCTGTGGTGATGCCCAACACAGACGAGTCGGGCGCCCATTCGGTTGCCGAGGCCATTCTCCTCGGCATTGCTCATGCGCGACTTGAACACCTGTCGAGCCCTTTCGGTAGCGTGACCGCCAGCCTGGGGCTGGCGACTTTTACCACCTACGATAGCGACCATGATGAAAAGTCGCTGATCGATCTGGCCGACCGCGCACTGTATTTGGCAAAGTCCCAGGGCAGAAATCGCCTGAGTGTCGCCGCTGTTGGCGTGCAAGGTGAATCTGTGTAATCCGCGATGACGCGGGTGCAGTGTCAGGGCTTTTCAAACCAGCCATGATCGCGGTACCAGGCCAGCGTATCGGTAAGGGTCTGTTCGACGGGGCGAAACCGCAGGCCAAGCTCTTGCTCGCTCTTGCGAGGGTTGAAATGCGTGCGCCCGGCTTCGCGCACCATCAGGCGCACGGTCGCCATGCTCAGCAGAATCGGCTTGCCGGTCAGGCGCGCATAGAGCTCTTGTGTAAACGCCAAGGCGTATAGCAGAGGTAGCGGCAATTGCCGTAGCGGCGTCTTGACGCCCGCTACCTTGCCCAGCAAGGGCACCAATTCAGCCATGGTCATGTGGCGTCCCGCCGCCAGGTAACGTTCGCCACGTCGCCCGTGCTGCGCAGCGGCGATTTGCGCCAATGCCACATCGCGGGCATCGACGACAGAAAAACTGCCGGGAACCAGGCCGGGCAGCTTATTGCGCACGACATCGTTGAGTAACTGCCCCGAGGAGGTCGGCCCGATATCGGCAGGCCCCCACATCCAGCCAGGCAGGACCATGCAGGCATGCAGGTCGGGATGGTCTTCCAGGAATGACAACACGACACGGTCAGCGAGGATCTTGCTGCGATAGTAGTCATCCGCATCGGCCTCGTCGCGCTGGCACGTCTCATCGATCGATGTGCCGGGAGCGCCGTCGAGCACGGCAATGGACGAAGTGTGGATGAAGCTGCGGACACCGGCTGCGTAGGCGTGCTCAAGCAGGCGCCGCGTGCCAGTCACGTTGATCCTTTCAAGCGCCTCCCAGTGGCTGCCGCCCTTGTAGTTGTCGCGAAAAAACGCCGCCGTGTGAAACACCGTATCGCAGCCCTGCATCGACGCGGCGAAGGCATCGACATCGGCCATGTCGCCAACGATCAGTCTCACGCCTGGCAGGTTTTTGAACTGTTGTTCACCTTTGGCTCTGGAACGGACCAGGGCTTTGACCTCGTAGCCACCGGCGACCAGTTCACGCACGAGGTTGTTGCCCAGCAAACCGGTTGCGCCGGTGACGAATGTACTGCGCATGTGTCATCCCTTACATTGATTAAAGCGGATAGATATACCCGTGCCGCCACTCCCGAAAAACAGCGACTGGTGCATAATGGTTTTGCACATTTGCAAAGCAGCGAGCATGTACATGAGTTCAGAAGCGAATTGGGACGATCTGCGTCTGTTGTTGGCCGTCTCGCGACGTGGCAGCTTTCTTCAGGCCGGCCAATTGCTGGGCATCGCGGCGTCGACGGTGTCCCGACGGATCACTCAGCTTGAAGGTTCACTCGGCGAGCCACTCGTCGAGCGTGGAGTTGAAGGCTGCTGGCTGACCTCGCGGGGCCAATCCCTGGTTGAAGTTGCGCTGGCCGCGGAGGAGGGCTTGAGGCGTCAGGCCGCTGCTGGCGCATCGCAATTGCCGACGGAGCTTAGCGGCAGTGTCCTGGTCAGCGTTGGCGAAGGATTTTCGTCTTGTGTGCTGGAGGCCTCGCATCGCTTCACGTCTGTGCATCCGCGCTGCTCGGTGGAGTTGCTGGTCACCGCCGACTTTCACAAGATCGTCCGCGGCGTGGCGGATGTCGCTATCCGTACGGCCCATTTGGGCGAGCCGTCGCTGGTTTATCGACCCATAGGCAAGCTCGCTTATGGTGTCTTTGCCGATGCGGCCTATCTGAAGCGTTTTCCAGCAGCGGCTCCAGCCACCGCGGTGAATATTGCCTTGCTCCCGCCGCTGGACATGTTGCCGCAAATGCGTGCGGCAAGGGCCGCGGGTCTGGAGCGTGCGCAGATCCGAGTGAATTCGTTTGCAGCACAGATCGAAGCGGTAAGGCGCGGGATGGGCGTCGCAGTGCTGCCGCGTATTCTGGCAAAGGACCTGATCGCGGTGTTTCCGGATATCCAGCTGCCGGATATGGAGGTCTATCTGGTGACCCGCCCTCAAGCGTTGAAGCAGGCCCACATCAAAGGTTTTTTTGCCATTTTGGAACAGGTGCTGCGCGAGGTCCTTTATGCAGCACCCGTCGAAGAGTGAGAACATTATGCGTCTTCGTCGATTTGGCAGACCTGAGGTAGAATATCGCGCTCTGGACGCTCTTCTGTTCATTTCTGCGTCCGATATTTTAAAAACAGAATTAGTGTCACCCGAGTAGCTGAAGCCAATGACTAATAAAAAGTCAGCGCGGGAGGGGCCTAAACGTGAGACCGATGGTGTCTGTCGGTCTTATATGTCTACCCATCAGTCTTTCCGAGTACAGGGTTCGACGGCATGCGGCATTGCATGCGGTGAGCCCGGGCAGCTCATGATCAAGAATGGTGGGTGGATGGCGTTCTATCCTAGGTATTACTGAATGTTAAAAAAAGTCAACACAGGGCTACTCGGCCTGGCCATGTCGATGGTCCTTATGCCCTTGCACGCAGCTGAGACAAAGAAAGTCGATGTGCTCCTCATCGGCGGCGGCATCATGAGTTCGACCTTGGGCGTTTATCTCAATGAACTTGAGCCCGGCATGTCCATGGAGATGGTTGAACGTCTTGATGGCGTCGCCGAGGAAAGCTCGAACGGCTGGAACAACGCCGGCACCGGTCACTCTGCTCTGGCTGAGCTGAACTACACGCCAGAAGACAAGAATGGCAAGGTGGAGATCCCCAAGGCCGTTGAAATCAATGAAGGCTTCCAGATCACGCGTCAATTCTGGGCCTGGCAGGTCAAGAATGGCGTGTTGAAGAATCCCCATTCGTTCATCAACTCCACTCCGCACATGAGCTTTGTGTGGGGCGATGACAACATCCAGTTCTTGAAGAAGCGCTACGAAGCCCTGCAGGCGAGCCCGTTGTTCGCCGGCATGCAGTACTCGGAAGACCCGGCGCAAATCAAGAAATGGGTTCCGCTGATGATGGAAGGCCGTGACCCGAATCAAAAGGTCGCAGCAACCTGGACGCCGATTGGTACGGACGTGAACTTCGGCGAGATTACCCGCCAGTTCGTCGGCTATCTGCAAACCAAGCCGAACTTCGCACTGAAGCTTTCGAGTGAAGTGGAAGACATCAAGCGCAATGAAGATGGCAGCTGGCGCGTTTCCTACAAGAACCTGAAAGACGGTTCCGAAACCCAGACCGACGCCAAGTTCGTGTTCATCGGCGCGGGCGGCGGTGCACTGCATCTGCTGCAGAAGTCGGGCATCCCTGAAGCACAAGAGTATGCAGGCTTCCCGGTCGGTGGCTCGTTCCTGGTGACCGATAACCCGGCAATCGCTGAACAGCACATGGCGAAGGCCTATGGCAAGGCCTCGGTTGGCGCACCGCCGATGTCGGTTCCGCACCTGGATACCCGCGTGCTGGATGGCAAGCGCGTCATTCTGTTTGGCCCATTCGCGACCTTCTCCACGAAGTTCCTGAAAGAAGGCTCTTACTTCGACCTGCTGACCAGCACGACCACGCACAACTTCTGGCCAATGACCAAGGTGGGCATCGAGCAGTACCCACTGGTTGAATACCTGGCCGGCCAGTTGATGCTGTCGGACGACGACCGCATGAATGCCCTGAAGGAATACTTCCCGAACGCCAAGAAGGAAGACTGGCGCCTGTGGCAAGCCGGCCAGCGCGTTCAGATCATCAAGCGTGACGAAGAGAAGGGCGGCATCCTGAAACTGGGTACCGAACTTGTCAGTTCCCAGGACGGCAGCATTGCTGGTCTGCTGGGTGCATCGCCAGGTGCGTCCACTGCGGCTCCGATCATGCTGGGCGTGCTTGAGAAGATCTTCAAGGACAAGGTTGCGACTCCTGCCTGGCAGGAAAAGCTGCACCAGATCATCCCGAGTTACGGCACCAAGCTGAACGACAGTCCTGAGCGTGTTTACCAGGAATGGACCTACACCAGTCAAATTCTGCAACTTGCCACACCGCCTGTGATTGGCAAGGCAGCGGCCGCGCAACCAGCCGCTCCAGCTCCAGCGCAACCACAGAAAGAAAGCAATCCAGCGTCTGATATGGCCCTGTAAGACGAAGCCCCGCCAAACACTGTTTGGCGGGGCTTGCGCGCTGGACCGATCAGAAACAATAAAGCCCGGACTCGTGCCGGGCTTTATCGTTTCTGGCGTTTTTTGCGGCCAAAAAAGAGCCTCAAAGCTCTTTGATGGGGAGGAAGTAGAGCCCAGAGGCTCAAGATGCACGTGAAGCAAGTGGTGAGCTTGGTAGGGGTTCAGATCACTCACCACCTACGCAACTGTTGGAGCATTTAACAGTTGCGCAGAACTATCCTAGGAAGGTGGGAGCGTGCGCTCAAGTACCGTTAGTCGTGTGTCGCCGGGGCTTGTAGCGGGTCGTCAAGTGATGTCCGGCGCCCGGAGAAACCGCTTGGGAATGGCGTCTGCAAACGGGTAGAGCGAAAAGTAAGGCCGGGCTTCGTCGATGACTCGCTGGATGGACGGTCTGCGCGTCAACCGGTCGAAATAGGCCCGCAGATGCTTGAATTCGTCCGGGAACGGCACGAGCGTACTGGCGTAGAAAAGCGCCGGGGTTGCGGCGCAATCGGCCAGGCTGAAGCCTTGGCCGGCCACCCAGATTCGCGACGCCATTCGATGGTCGAGCATGGCGTAGGCCGTCTCCAGCGTGGACCGTTGTTTGCTCAAATCAGCGTTGGCGTTGTGCAGGCGGTCACCGACAATCTGTTGCATCGGCTCATGCACATAGTTGTCGAAAAAGCGGTCCCACAGACGCACCTCCAGCGCGGCCTCCCAATCGTTCGGAACCAACGGTTGCTCACCCGGATAGTAGTGATCCAGGTACTCGATGATGATCGTGGCCTCCGGCAGAGCGCGCTGGCGCAGGTGGTCACTGATGACCGGGAACTTGACCAGTGGCCAGAGGGATTGAAGCTCCGCGCGATCTGCATCGTCTGTCAGGTCGATGATCCGCTTTTCGAATTCGGTAGCGTTTTCGTAAAGCGCGATCAGCACTTTGTGGCAGTACGACGACAGCGGATGGTAGTAAAGAGTCAGCGACATCGTTCAACTCCTCAGTGGTGTTGCCCCCTCATCATAGTCGCTGGAATGACGGCTCGAAGGGGATCACTGGTCGCCACGACAGAACCGGCAGTTGAGTGGGTTGAGTGAGGCGGGTGACAGGCTTCGATAGACGCGTTAGAACTGCGGGGCTCATCAAGATGAGCCCCGCAGACGATTCTGAATCCCCCGCCAAGCCTTCTGCATCAAGCGCGTCGGGCTTCTAGCGGCGGCGTGCCATCGTGAAACATGGTCTTCAGTTGTGCGCGCAGCTCTGGCGAATCGACGTGCTTGTGAACACTGACCGCATGCTGTGCGGCGGCATCCAGCAATTCTTTTTCAGAATCGGCGGACAGTGCGACAGAACACTTGGTTTCGCTTGGAAATTCACGGCAATCGATGTATTTACGCGACATGATGTTCTCCTTCATACGAAGGCAGGCCTGCGCCTGCGTGAACGGACCGCTCGACACGTCACGCAGTCCATCGAACACGATTGCGTGTCGCATCGAGTGTGGTAATCCACAAAGTATAGGTCCAACGCAGGTCCGCCAAAGGCCCTTACGGCGTACCGAACATCGCCGTCCAGTAAATCCCCGCATCACTCTTGGGATCAACCGCATACGCCGCGCCCAACTCGCGGAACTGCGGGTTCATCAGGTTGGCGCAGTGACCGGGGCTGGACAGCCAGCCATCGATCACTTTGCGCACGGTGTCTTGCCCGGCGGCAATGTTCTCGCCGATCTGCTGGCCGGCGTAGCCTGCCAGTTCGGCCCGATCACCCGGCGTGCGGCCATCGCGGTCCTTGTGGTCGAAGAAGTTTTGATTGGCCATGGCCTGGGTGTGCGTCTGGGCGGCCGTCGCCAGCGTGGCGTTCCAGGCCAGCGGTTGGGTGGCGGCAAAGGATTGAGCACCGCACTGGCGCGTTTGCTTGCGGGCGCTGTTGATCATCTCGAGCAGCTTCTGTCCCTCGGCCTGCCAGTCGCCCAGGCGGCCGGCCAACAGTGGGCGCGCGAGCACAATGCGCCACGTAGTTCCTTCATGGCTCACGCCGATATCGACGAATTGCGGGTCCAGCACGACCTGGCAGAAACTCTCCCGTACAGCCTTCATGGCCGATGGCGCATCTCGCGGGCCGGCCAACGTGATCGCCTGTACGCTGACCATCGGATAAGCCGTACGCGCCAGCGCCTGCTGCAGGTCGCCGATATTGTTGCCGGGCAGGATCAGGCGCGGATCGGCCGCGAGCGGTGGCAGCTCCTGAGACACCAGGCTGGCGCAGCGCTGCACCTGGCTGCGGTAGGTGTTGATTGACTCGACCAGCTGCGACTCTTCGGTTGCCACGGCAGTGGCGGCAAACACCAGCCCCAGCGACAACGTGGCAAGACGCATAACGGATGACAGGACGCGCATGAAACTCTCCCTTGAGCTGACTGCGTCCATGATGCGCGAACTAGCCCCAACCAGCGCAATGCCTTTTTAGGCTGCAGCCGATTTTGTTTTTCGCGTCATGAGACGTCTCCAGGCAGTGTAGAGCGCATTGCCAGAGCGCGGCTTCCCTGCGCAATGACGAGCGCAGCGGCGATCAGCGCCAGGGCGACGGCGAAGGTGATCCGCATACCGCTGGCAACGGCCTCGGGACGCGCCGCGGTGATGTCGTTTGTCGCCGATGCGAGCACGAACACTGCACCCAAAGCGGACGCACCGGTAATCAGCCCCAGGTTTCTCGACAGGTTGAGCATGCCGGAGATAACGCCGCGCTGGTCCGGGCGAATATCGCTCATGACCGTGGTGTTGTTGGCCGTCTGGAACAAGGCGTAGCCGATGGTGATGACAACCATCGGGGCGATGTAGCCGAGGACCCCGAGCGTCTCCGGTATCAGCGAGAGCATGAGGCAACCGGTCGCCACTGCGATGAGCCCGAAGACGGTCATGCGTTGCGCGCCAAAACGGTCCGTAAGACGACCTGCTGGCACCCCGGTCAGGGCTGCGAAAATCGGTCCGACCGACAAGGCAATCCCAACCAGCGCGGCGTCAAGCCCGAGGGCATGCGAGAGATAAAAAGGCCCGACCACCAGCGTCGCCATCATCACCGTCGAGACAAGCGCACTCATGGCGAGACTCCCGCTCAGCACCGGATCGCGGAACATCGCCAATCGAATCAACGGCGAGGCAACTCGCGCTTCGACGAGCACGAAGAGGCCGACGCCGAAGGCAGCCGCCAACAGCAGGGCCACATTGAGTGGACCGAAACTGCCGCGCCCAATCGTCATGGCCAGCGCATACGCCGCAAGCATCAGCGCCAGCAGCAAAGTGCCCAACGGGTCGAAGCCGGCGCGCTCGGGCTTCGGCGCTTGGCGATCGGCGGGCAGGTAACGATGCGCAAGCAGAAACGTCAGGATGCCCAACGGTACGCTAATCAGAAAGATCGCCTGCCAGCCGAGGCCGGCGATCAGCACGCCGCCGAGCGACGGCCCCAGCGCGGTGCCAATCGCGGACATCGTCCCGAGCAAGCCCATCGCGCTACCGGTTTTCGCCTTCGAAACCGTCTCGCCGACCAAGGCCATGGTCAGGGCCATCATGATGGCCGCGCCGAGGCCTTGCAGCGCCCGGGCGGCGATCAGCAGCCAAAGCGTGGGCGCGACGCTGCACAGGGTCGAGGCCAGTGTGAACAAGAAAATGCCGGCCAGTAGCAGCCGTCGACGACCAGTGATGTCGCCGAGGCGTCCGACGCTGACGATCAGGGTGGTGATGGCGAGGAGGTAAGCGAGGACGATCCACTGGACTTCCTGGAAGGAAGCGTTGAACGCCTGTGCCAACGTCGGCAAGCCGACATTGGCGATGCTGGTGCCGAGCGAGGACAGCAACATGGATAACGAAAGGCTGGCGAGCGCCCAGCGAACCGAGGGTACTCGTGGTGCGCTGCCGGCGACGGCTTCATCTCGTGCTGCACTGATTGGCTTCATCATGTTCCCTTTGTTTGGCGACGTTCGAAACGGAGCTGTCAGAAATCTACGCTGGCGCATAACATGGCGGAAGACGCAGCATTTGCACTTTATTCGTGCGTTCAACGCCTTATCACTCTCACGCCATTCCAGGGGCGATCCATGTCGACACCTGATCTCAACTTGCTGGTCACCCTCGATGTGTTGCTTGCAGAAGGCAGCGTGGCACGCGCCGCGAAGCGCTTGCGGCTGAGCCCGTCGGCGATGAGCCGGGCACTGGCGCGATTGCGAGAAACCACCGGCGATCCACTGCTGGTCAGGGCCGGACGCGGTCTTGTGCCCACCCCGAGAGCACTCGAACTGCGCGAGCAGGTCAGTCAGCTGGTGCAGGATGCCGAGGCGGTTCTGCGCCCGGCTGAAACACTCAACCTCCAACGGCTGGTTCGCACGTTCACGCTGCGCACCAGTGAAGGTTTTGTGGAGCGTTTCGGCGCGCAGCTGATTGCACGCGTCGGCGAGCAAGCCCCCGGTGTGCGGCTGCGCTTTGTGCAGAAGCCCGATAAAGACAGCACGCCACTTCGCGACGGGAGCGTCGATCTGGAAACGGGTGTGGTGGGAAAAAGTGAAGGCCCCGAGGTGCGTACGCAGGCACTGTTCAGGGACCGTTTCATTGGCGTTGTGCGAAAGGGGCATCCGCTGAGCCAGGGCGAGATCACGCCCGTCCGTTACGCGGCGGGCAGGCACATTTACGTTTCCCGGCGGGGGCTCGACAGAGGACCTATTGATGAAGCCCTGAAGTCGCTCGAGCTTGCACGGGAAGTGGTGACCATCGTCGGCGGCTTTTCGACCGCACTGGCGCTAGCTAGGGCCAGCGACCTGGTCGCCAGCGTTCCGCAGCGGCACACCGAAAGCCTGCGCGCCGGCATGCACAGCTTTGCGCTTCCACTCAGCTTGCCGACGTTCACCGTCTCAATGCTCTGGCATCCACGGCTGGATGCCGACCTGGCGCATCGCTGGTTGCGCGGTTGCCTTCGGGAGGTGTGCGCACAACCCAGCAATGAGCGGGCTCTGGACACGAGCGCGGTTGGAGAGGGGGCCTTTCTTGCACCAGCGGATACGAAAAAGCCCGCACAAGGCGGGCTTTGAAAATCGAGTAGGTGGCCGGCGCTGGTCCCCGGCTTACAAGGTTTATCAGGCCTCTCACAGAATTGCACGGGAACAAAAATATGCTCTTCTGCTTCACACGGCATAAGGGCTGGATCTCAGCGCGGAGATCTTTCTAACCGTGTACCCTTCGGAACGTCGCCCCACGTTTCCTTGCTATCCTCTTGCGCATCAGTCTGCGTCTTCACCTACAGTTTCAGGATAGCAAAAACTCTAAAGCGCAGGCCGGGCTTTTTTAGACCGATTGCGTTCAAGGAGGAGAGCGGCAGGATGGAAAAATGCTATCACTAACCAGCCTCCTGAAACGTCAGCGACAAATACTGTCTGCCAATCTCCTGGCCTGCTGAGTCGCGGCCTCACGTGCGCTGCGATCAACGTCTTCGCCCAGGATGGTTTTCTCCACGATCACCGAATGCACATCGGTCACGCCGACAAATTTCAGCCAGGCTTCAACATAGGGCTTCTGAAAATCGAAGCGCGTTGCCGGCGTGATCGACTGCGCCGAAAAATCCAGGCCGCGGGCGTACATCACCACAGCGGTTTTGTTGAGCAGCATGCCTTCCAGGCCGCGTTTCGCGTCAACGCTGAACAGGATGTCTTTCTGCGAAACCAGGTCGATGAAGTGCTTGAGTTTGTACGGAATGCTGAAGTTCCACAGCGGTACGGACATCACCAGCACATCCGAACGGTGCAGGTGATCTGCCAACGCTTTCAACGTGTTCCAGGCGTCTTGTTGTGCCGGGGTCAAAGGCGTGCCATTGAGTCCGGCGTATTTGGCCTCCATTGCCAGATCATCGAATTCCGGTAACGCCATGTTCCAAAGGTCGAGCGTGATGATTTCGGTGTCTGGGGCGTGTTCTTGATAGCGCGCAATAAAGCTGCGAGCGACTTCAAGGGAAGCCGAACGCTGCTTGCGTGGAGAACATTGAATATGCAGAAGAGTCGTCATGACGCGCCTCGAGTGGTGGGGGGCAGGTGGCTCATTGCAACATAGTTGAATTTGAAATATAAATCGTAAATCCATACGCCATTAATCACGAATAAAACTATGTTCGATACGCTGCTGCTCAAGACATTTGTCACGGTCGTCGATGAAGAAGGCTTCAGCCGTGCAGCCCGGAAGCTGCACCTCACTCAGTCTGCGGTCAGTGGCCATATGCGGCGATTGGAAGAACAGATTGGTAAACCACTGTTGACGCGTACCACTCGCTCCCAGCAATTGACTCCCGATGGCGAATGCCTGGTCTCTTATGCGCGCACAATCCTTGTGCTGAACCGTGATGCCTGGGCAGAACTGACGCGCACGCCGTTTCACGGACGGCTGCGGATCGGGGTGTCCGAGGATTTTGTCGAGTCGCGGTTATTGCGCACTTTTCAGGATTTCGCGGCGCAGTACCCGGGCCTGGAGATCGACGTGCAGGTGGGTATTCCTGGCACGTTGCTGAACCTGATGAAGCAAGGCCATCTGGAACTGGTCATCGGCTCTCTATGCGAAACCAGCGAAGCGGGGCTGCTGCTGTGGCAAGAACCGCTGGTGTGGGCCTGGCCAGCGCAACCGGTCACCCGGTTACCGACGCCATTGCCGCTGGCCCTGTTCCCCGAGCCGTGCCCTTATCGAGAAATAGCATTGACGAGGCTGGCCCAGGCGGGCATCGCCCAACGCACGGCGATGTTATGCAGCAGCGCTGCCGGGTTGCGGGCGGCGGCGCTTGCCGGCTTCGCGGTCGCGCCCATGACACTCAGCCAGTTGGGGCAAGGACTGATGGCTCTTGGGGCCGAACAAGGGTTACCGGGTTTGCCGGATGTGCAGTTTCGGTTGTTTACCTCGCCTGAAGCGGATCAGGCGATTGCGGCAGCGATCACTCAGCTCATTGTGGAGTATTGCTCCACGCGCAGGGCTTGAGGGTCTTCATGAAGGGCCGTTATCGACTGTGGATTCAACCTTTCCGGCGAGTTAGCAGCCAGTGCTGTCGGCGAATTTATCTCGCCATAGCGGGCACGTTCAAGCTCATTTCTGCGCCTACACCTGCAAGCCTCCGGGTCAGGAAGTGCGTCGCACCCATCTATTGTTTGAGTGTCCCGTCGGCTATTTATGCGGCGGCTTCCTAGAACTTTTCCCTATTTACTGGTCTATGTGGATACGCACATAAAGCTCGGTAAGCGCGACCCGAAGGTTTCCCGCAGCCAAATGGCGCCACGTCCAATTGTCAATCAGAGGTTGTCTTCGCCCATGAAATCTTATGTCCCACGGATGGTGCTCCTCAGCCTGTTCGCGTTTGCGGCAGTGGGCTCGGCATCAGCAACACAGATGAAGACCTCAACCCCTGTTTTCACAACTGAAGTCGCAGCCGTTCAGGCTCCGGTCCAGGCTGCCGGAAACCCTTGGCCAAGCTTGGCCAGTACGGCCGGCAAGCAGCCAGGGCCGTTGCTTGCCCATGACGACCGATACTGGCGTGACGGCCGTTGGCACGATCGTAGAGAAGATTGGCGCCGAGACGAATGGCGTAGG
Source organism: Pseudomonas sp. H3(2019) (assembly GCF_007713465.1). Classification (GTDB taxonomy): domain Bacteria; phylum Pseudomonadota; class Gammaproteobacteria; order Pseudomonadales; family Pseudomonadaceae; genus Aquipseudomonas. Next base: position 38,427 of record NZ_VMSG01000035.1, read on the forward strand.
GAGGAATGGCGCAGAGAGCAAGAGCGCCGGGAAGCCGAACGCCATCGTGATTGGGAGCGCCATCATGAGCATCGCTACGAGGACGATCACCGCTACTATCGTCGCTAATACGTAGCCACGGGATAAGTCCGTCGACAGCACCGCCTGCTGATTTGTAAGTTCAGGTGGTGCTTATGCTACACAGATCCGCTCTCGGAAGAAGTGATTGAGTCGTGACTGGCTTCAGCCGCCAGCTTCAATCGGTCAGCTTTGCAAATGTATTTAGACTTGCTTTTCGGTGCCAATTTGGCGCTGGCCTTTTTGGCGTTAGCCTTTAATAACTGATTTATTTTTTTACGACGATTCATCTTCTCTACTCGGTTTGTACGTTTTCGAATGATATCAGCTTAAATATTGGGTCAGAGCCTTGAGGTATGCACTTGAGCGCTTTTGACCGTTATCTGCCCGAAGCGCTCGACTATCGGTCCAGCAAAGGTGCCAGTAGGGCACACATGCCACGCCAGTGCGAACCCTCCCAGTAAATCCGTTGGCAGGCGTCACAGCGCACGAAGTGCGAATAGAGCGCGCCAACGCGTGGCGGCACTAGCGGCCGGGCCAGTTCCGGGCTGATCTCGTGCAGCGGCAGGTTGCAATGCAGGCACAGGCTGAAGGGCTGCGCGCTACGCGCCAGGTCGAGGCGCTCGTACACTTCGCGCAGTTGCAGCGACGGTTTCAGGGCATGCACGTAACAGCCGTGGCTGATGATCCACCGCTTGAGCAGTTCGCGGTCGCGGGTTAGCACGATGCGTCCTTGCTGCGCGGCAATCTCGGCGATCTCGCCATCCTCGAAGCGATTGTCGTAGAGGGTGTCGAAGCCGCTCATGCGCAGCAGGTTGGCCAGCCCGCCAAGGTGTGCGTCAGCGACGAAGCGCAGCACCCGTAAAGGTTGCGCGCGAACCTTCAGCAGCGGGCTGATGTCCAGCGCTTCGAACTTGGGATACACCGCCAGCCGGTCACCGTCGAAGATCACCCGCTCGAAACCCACCGACTCGCCGTTGAGCAACACCAGCTCGACCTCGGTGTGCGGTATCCCGAGCGCCTCGATCATGTGCTTGACCGTCGCCCCTCGCGCGCACTCGCAGGTAAAGGACTGCCGCCGCCATTCGGCCGGCAGGAAATCGTTGAGCTCCTCGTAGAAGCGGAAGGTTGCACGGGTCATGCTGAACAGTATGGCAGGGCAGCAGGATGAGCGAGTCCAATCCGGAGATCTTCTCCAGCAGGCCCCATAGATGCGTCAGCAACTGGCGGATCTCACTTGCACGCTGTGTCAGGTGCTCGATCATTTCGGCCTCAAGGGCCCGCTCGACCAGCATCTTGGTGAGCTGATTTGAGCTGATACAGGAGTCAGCTCACCAACGCTGCGGCATGAAGATAGAAGCCTCTTGATTAGCGAAAATATTGAGATCAATCGTGGTTATGTCTGCCTGCACATTCCTGTTGAGTTTGAGTACATGGAACGGTTCCACGGTCACTCAGGCAGTCCGGCCAACCGCAGTCCATCAAAGAAGCGCGTGAAATCCTCGGGCCGTTGGATGGGCAGCCAGTCTTTCAGGTTGGAGAGGCGCAAAGTGGGATCCAGCTCGCGTAAACGCTGCATCGCCAACCTCGCTTTATCCATTCGTCCGCTGAGGGCGTGACTGGCCGCCACCAGAGCCACCGGGGGCAGGAAACTGGGCAAGTTGCCCAAGCCCTTTTCCGCCCAGTCCGTCGCGAGATCGAAGCGTCCGGCGAAGAAATGCGCGAGCGCCATTCCGACCTGCATCCTGAACATTTCCGGATCCAGCGGACTCAAGCGAACGGCATGGGTCAGATGCTCGATGGCGGCGTCCGTTTCACCATGCAGTGCGCGCAGGATACCGCCCAGGAACCAGGCAGGGGCGAGGTTTGGATTGAGCAGGCGTGCCCTGTCGAGCAAGGCAATGCCGCCGTCAACATCACCGGCGAGATGGCTTAACGCATGTCCACCTCGCGTCAACGCGACCGCATCATCCCGGCCAAGCGTTACCGCCAGACGCGCAAGCCGTACGCCCTCAGCGATCTCTTGCGTCCGATCGGTCATCCAGCCATTCAGCTTGCGCCAGAAGTGACACCAGGCTGCCATGCCATAGGCCGATGCAAATTCCGGATCGAGATCGATAGCCTTGTAGAACAATGGCAGCGCCTGGTCGATGGCTTCACGGGTGCCGTTGTGCAGTTTTGCCATTGCGCGCAGATAGTAGTCGTAGGCGTCCAGGCTTTCCGTGGGTTTTCGTTTGGCGCGTTCGATTTCTGCCCGTTCGAGTTGCGGCGCAATGGCACCGACGACGCTTTCGGTGATTTGATCCTGCAGCTCGAAGATGTCGTTGAGCGCGCCTTCGAAGCGTTCCGCCCAGATATGCGTCCCGTTCGTCGCGTCGATGAGCTGGCCGGTGATGCGTACCTTGTTCCCGCACTTGCGCACACTGCCTTCCAGCACGTAGCGAACGCCCAGCTCCTGGCTGACGCCCTTGGCGTCCACCGTCCGCCCCTTGTAGGTGAAGCTCGAATTACGCGCGATGACGAACAGCCAGCGGATACGCGACAGGGCAGCGATGAGATCTTCCACGATGCCGTCAGCGAAATATTCCTGCTCTGGATCGCCGCTCAAATTCTGGAAGGGCAAGACGGTAATCGAAGGTTTGTCCGGGAGGACGAGCGAGGAGGAGGGCATTTCCTTCGGGTCTGTGGGTGAGCGTTCGTCGATGGCAGGCCAGTCAGGCTGCTGCGCTTCGCCGATCCCGCCGACCTTGATCTGGCCGACGAAGCGGTAGCCCTTGCGGGCGACGGTGCGCACCAGGCGCTGTTCTTCACCGGTATCGCCAATGGCCTTGCGCACCGCATTGATGTGGCTGGTGATCGTCGACTCCGAGACGATCCGTCCGTTCCACACCGCCTTGAGCAGGTCGTCTTTGCTGACGACGCGATCGGGGTTGTTGACGAACAGCAGCAATAGATCGAAAACCTGCGGCCCGACGGCCACGACTTGCCCGCGCAAGGTGAGTTCCCGGCGTTCCTCATCGAGCAGATAGTCTTCAAACATGAATGGCAAAGTGAGGATCCCCTGGTGACGCGCCCTCAACTCCGTGTCCCAGGCGGCTGGCGATTAGTATTTGATATTGATGATACGGCAGCGCTAAACCCGCCGCACCGTCTGCGGCAGAGACGACGTCGGACTGCGGCGTCTTTGGACGTAAAACCAAGCTTTCGTGGAGGGGAATCCACAGCAGGCACAAGGACTTCGTTCACACCTGCAGGCAATCTTCCCTTACACCGACGCAATGGTTGCAGTCGATACGTGGAGAAAGCCCATGAAGATCGTCGTCATCGGAGGCTCCGGCCTCATCGGATCGAAACTTGTGAAGAACCTCCGCGAGCGCGGCCATGACGTGCTCGCAGCCAGCCCCAGCACGGGCGTAAACAGCATCACCCGCGTGGGCCTGGCCCAGGCGATGGATGGTGCTGACATCGTAGTCGACGTGGCGAATGCTCCGTCATGGGAGGACCAGGCCGTCCTCGAGTTTTTCGAAACGTCGAGCCGTAACCTGCTGGCCGCCGAAGCGGCCGCCGGGGTTCGGCATCACGTTGCCCTGTCGATTGTCGGGAGCGAACGGCTTCCCGAGAACGGCTATTTCCGGGCCAAGGTCGCGCAGGAAAACCTGATCAAGGCATCCGGCATTCCTTACTCCATTTTGCGTGCCACGCAGTTCTTCGAATTTGTCGGCGGCATTGCCCATTCGTTTACCGTCGGCGAAGAGCTTTGCGTTTCGCCGGCGCTGATCCAGCCGTTGGCGTCCGACGACGTGGTGGCGGCACTCACCGACGTCGTGCTGGCAGCTCCGGTGAATGGCACAGTCGAAGTCGCAGGGCCCGAGGCCATGCCGCTCGACGAGCTGATCAGGCGCTTTCTGCGGGCCACTCAGGATACTCGCCAGGTCGTACCGGACGTACACGCGCGCTACTACGGCGCCGTGCTTGACGATCAATCGCTGACACCCGGCAAGAATCCGCGCCTGGGCGCGATCCGTTTCGAAGATTGGCTCAGCCAGTCAATGGCCGAAGCGGGCCGCTGAGGCCTCCAGGGACAACTCAGGAAGGCGTCGCCCCGGTAATGGGGCGCGCCGTCACAACACCTACCCACGAAGGAGTATTGCCATGGTTACCCGATTTCTCCTGGCCGCTGCTTTCGCAGCACTGTCGATCAACGCAGCGTCGGCCACTGAGCCGCCCGCCGGCAAGGTGACAGTCGTGTTTGACCGTCCCATTCCCAACATCCCTGGCAAGAGCATGAAGGGTGTGGTCGTCGAGTATGGGCCGGGCGCCGCGTCGCCGTCCCACACCCATCCGAAAACGGCCTTCATCTATGCAACGGTCCTCGAGGGCGCATTTCGTATCAAAGTCAAAGGCCAGCCGGAAAAGATCTACCACGTCGGCGAAAACTTCGTAGAGGAACCGGGTTCCGTGCACGAAGTCAGCGCCAACGCCAGCGCCACCGAACCTGCACGCCTGTTGGCCGTGTTCGTCCTCGACACCGACGAAAAGACGCTCGTCACACCGATCAAAAAGTGAGCCGATCAACGCGCTCATAAATACTCGACAGCCGGGCGGCAGGCCACCGCCGCCCTGGGGCTGCTGCAGTGCATGGCATTGAACGGGAAATGAAAAAATGAACTCGCTCCAGGACAAGGCTGCCATTGCTTCCAGTGCAAGCGCCGAGCCCCCCGTCGTAGTGGCTCGGCAAAACAAGCGCAAGACATTCGGCATACTGCTGTGTGTTGGCGCCGTGGTGGTCGTGGCTGCCTGGGGGGCCATGGCTGTTTCGAGCAGTTCAACCTTGACCGATAACGCTTATGTTCGTGGTGACGTGACCTCACTCGCCGCCAAGGTGGCCGGCTACGTCACTGCGGTAGAGGTCGAGGACAACCAAACCGTCCAGGCGGGTGACGTCCTGTTCCGTATCGATGACCGGGACTATCGCGCCAAGCTTGTGCAAGCAGAGGCTAATGTCAGCGCTGCCCAGGCGCGCCTGATCCATGTTGATGCGCAGACCCAGCTTCAGCGTGCGCTGATTCGGCAGGCCGAAGCCCAAAGACGTTCGGCCACTGCCGATATGAATCTTGCGACCAAGACCCATGATCGCAGCCGCAAACTGATCGTCAGCAACGCGGTGAGCCAAGCCCTGGTCGATGAAACCGACACGGCGCGGTCCAGAGCCGAAGCGTCGGTATCGGCCGCTTCGGCAACGGTTGAGGCGCAACAGCAACACATCGCCGTCTATGCCGCCGAGAGAGAGGCTGCCGTGGCTGCCGTGTCGCAAGCACAGGCTGCACGTGATCTCGCCCAGATTGATCTCGACAACACCATTGTCCGCGCGCCTGTGGGTGGCGTCGTCGGAAATCGCCAGGTTCGTATCGGCCGGCTCGTGACGCCAGGTGTTGCCTTGCTCGATATCGTGCAGGTCAATGATGTGTGGGTCGTGGCGAACTTCAAGGAAACCCAGCTCGAACATATCCGCCCCGGTCAGCACGTGCGCATCACGGTCGATGGCTACCCTGACGCGGTACTTGAAGGCGTGGTCGATAGCTTTGCACCGGGGAGTGGGGCGGCGTTCAGCTTGCTGCCGCCCGACAACGCAACCGGAAACTTTGTCCGTGTCGTGCAGCGGGTTCCGGTCAAGATCCGGCTGGCCAACAATCCACTGCCGGGACGCATCGTGCCTGGCTTGTCCGTGCGGGTGGAGGTGAGGCAAGGGAAAGGCTCATGAACACCTTTGCCAGCGCCACGCCGAGCAGCGCCAAGGCTATGACGGGCGCCTTGCTCATCGTGGGCATCGTACTGGCCACGCTGACGGAAGCGATCGCCGGCACCGTTCTATCGATCGGGCGCGGCCATATCATCGGTGACACCTACGCAACACCTGATGAGTTTGCCTGGCTGGACGTCGGCTACACCGCGCTAAAGCTGATCGGCTTCATCATGGCTCCATGGCTGATGCAGCGTTTTACTGCGCGTAACCTGATCATCGGTTCAACCCTGGCCATGGGTCTGGCGTGCTGCATCGCCGCCATCACCGCTCGGCTGGACCTGCTGATCGCGCTTCGCATCATTCAAGGCTTCGCTGGCGGCACCCTGCTGGTGGCGGGCCAGACGATGATTTTTCGTGCCTGGCCGCGTGCCCTTCAGCCGATCCTTCAAGCCGTGTTTGCCATGGGCTCCGTGGTCGCGCCGGCGACTCTCGCCCCGGCCCTTCAAGGGTGGTTGATCGACAGCCAGTCCTGGACCTGGATTTTCTTCAGTGTGGTGCCGCTGGCCCTGGCGGCAACCGGCCTTTTGCTCATTGCAGACCACCCCATGCCCGCCAAGGGCCGGCAGCGTCCCTTTGACTGGCTCGGCTTCTCTCTGATCTCGGCCACCCTGATCTGTGTTACCTACGTCCTCAGCCAGGGCAGCCGATGGGACTGGTTCGAGGAACCTCGGGTCCTGATGTTGACGATGATCGGTACAGCCGCGCTGCTGGCATTTTTCGGCCAACAAATGTTGGCCAAAGGTCAGGGATTGCTCGATTTCACGGTGTTCAAATCGAGCGATTTTACCTTTGCCTTTATCGTCAGTTTTGTCGCCGGTGCCGCCTTGTTCGGCAGTGCGTTTTTGATTCCGGCGTTCGCCCTGTCAGTGCTTGCGTTCACACCGACTGATGCCGGCATGCTCCTGTTGCCCAGTGGTGTTTTTTTTGTTGGCTCGCTGCTCATCGCTGCCTTTCTCATCAAAGTCCGTCGCGTTCCACCGGTTGCGACAGTGCCCTTTGGCATCCTGTTGATCATGGGGGCGATGTGGATGCTGTCCGGTTCCACCAGCGAAAGCGGCACCGACGACATGATGGCGGCCATCCTGTTACGTGGCCTGGGCCTTGGTTTCCTGTTTCTGTCGATCACGCTGATCGCCTTCAGCGACCTCAACAGCCGCAACCTCGCCAGTGGCATTGGCCTGTTCAATACGGGACGTCAATTGGGCGGTTTAATGGGCGTCGCCGGGCTCCAAACCCTGATCGATCATCACATCGTCATCAATGTCGCGGCACTCGGCGCCAACGTCACCCCAGGGGGAAATGCCGTCATCGAACGGCTGACGACCATCACGGCGATGCTGGTGGGGAAGGGGATGGATCAAGCAGCCGCTGGCCGGGTAGCGCCCAGCCTGCTGGGCAAGGTCGTGTCAGGTCAAGCCACGGTGATTGCTTTCGATACCGCGTTCTACGCTGTGGCCCTGCTGTTTGTGGTCGCCGCGCCTATGCTGATCGGCATCAAGATTGGTCTGGCGCGCCATGCGAAAGCGCGCGCTGAGCAAACTGGCGCGTGAGACGCGATACACCAGCCGTCGGGCTTTGGATCAAGGCGTTTTGCGAGTAGGGATTAGGTGGACGCGCCATCCTCGAAGCCATTAGCGGGGGGCTGATGTCCAGCGTTTCGAACTTGGGATACACCGCTAACCGGTCACCGTCGAAGATCACCCGCTCGAAGGCCACCGACTCGCCATTGAGCAGCACCAGTTCGACCTCGGTATCCCGAGCGCCTCGATCATGTGCTTGACCGTCACCCCTCGCGCGCGCTAGTAGGTAAAGGACTGCCGCCACCGTTCGTCCGCCAGGTTCGGTAACCCTTATTGACAGAAAAATGCATCAGGAGAATACTCGGCCAATATTCATATATATGACTAGATAACAAGGTGAATAAAGTCGATGAATTCCCTGTCCAGTGATGTCCGCCTACCGCTTTATCAACGCCTGCGTGATCAGTTGGCTGAACAGATTGCCAACAATCGCTGGCGTCCGGGGGAGGCCATTCCCACTGAAGCTGCGCTTTCAGCGGAGTACACACTGTCCACTGGCACCGTGCGCAAAGCGGTCGACGCGCTGGTCAGTGAGGGCGTTCTGGAGCGTCAGCAAGGTCGAGGCACCTTCGTGCGTCGGCCTCAGTTTCAATCTTCGCTTTTCCGATTCTTCCGCTTCCAGACCGCTGCGGGTGAACGCCAGGTACCGGAGAGTCGCATCCTGTCTATTGAATCGGTGGCCGCACCCTCGGCAGTGGCCCAGGTGTTAGGGCTGCCAATCGACGCGCCGGTTATTCGCATTGTCCGCGTTCGTCTTCTGGATGTTCAGCCGGTACTTGCCGAAGAAATCTGGCTGCCTCGCAGCCGGTTTCAGCCGCTACTGGAGATCGACCTGAATCGAAAAGGGCCATTGCTTTACCCGATTTACGAAGAAGTCTGCGGTCAGGTCGTCGCCTCTGCCGAAGAAGCACTCACCGCCGAGTCTGTAAATGACGTGCATGCGCGGTTATTGAAAATACCGGTCAACAGTCCCGTGGTGGTGATCGAGCGTCTGGCGCGTGACTACGCCGGTACGCCTCTGGAGTGGCGGCGCTCCCGTGGGCATGCCGAGCATTTCCGTTACAGCGTGGACATTCGCTAGCGCATTGCCTGAATAGCGGATCGCTCACCGGCGAATCGATCGCTGGCGGATTCATCGTTTTGTTTGCCATGACTGGCCTCGTAGCGGCGCGGTTCGCTCTCGGCTGCCTCATGTTCCACCTATAAGGATAAGAAATCATGTTCAGCTGGTATCGCCAAGTCACTCCTCGGGAGCGCAAAACGTTTTGGGCCTGCTTCGGTGGATGGTCGCTGGACGCACTGGAAGTACAAATGTTCGGCCTGGCGATTCCGGCATTGATTGCCGCCTTCGCCCTGACCAAGGGCGATGCCGGGCTGATTAGCGGTGTCACGTTAGTCACTTCGGCCATTGGCGGTTGGGTAGGGGGGACGTTGTCCGACCGCTACGGCCGGGTGCGTACGTTGCAGTGGATGATCTTGTGGTTCTCCTTCTTCACCTTTCTGTCCGCCTTCGTCACCGGGTTCCAGCAGTTGCTGATCGTCAAGGCGCTGCAAGGCTTCGGCATTGGCGGTGAGTGGGCTGCCGGCGCGGTACTGATGGCCGAAACCATCAACCCGAAATACCGCGGCAAAGTGATGGGCACCGTCCAAAGTGCCTGGGCCGTAGGTTGGGGCGTGGCGGTCGGGGTTTTTGCGTTGATTTATTCGTTCGTACCGCAAGACATGGCCTGGCGTGTGATGTTCATCGTCGGCTTGTTGCCGGCACTCCTGATCATCTGGGTTCGGCGCAATGTCGAGGAGCCCGACAGCTTCCAGCGTCTGCAAAAAGAACACGTTATCCCACAAAGTTTTTTCAAATCCCTGGCCGGTATTTTCCGTCCTGAACTGATCCGCGTGACCCTGTTCGGCGGGCTGTTGGGCCTGGGCGCACACGGCGGTTACCACGCCGTGATGACGTGGCTACCGACCTTCCTCAAGACCGAACGCAACCTGTCGGTGCTGAACTCTGGCGGCTACCTTGCCGTGATCATCCTTGCCTTCTGGTGTGGCTGCGTCGTCAGCGGATTCTTGATCGACCGTATTGGCCGCCGCAAAAACATCGTGCTGTTCGCCCTGTGCTGCGTCGTGACCGTGCAGTGCTACGTGTTCCTGCCCCTGACCAATACCCAAATGCTATTCCTCGGTTTTCCGCTCGGCTTCTTCGCGGCGGGCATTCCGGCCAGCCTCGGCGCACTGTTCAATGAGCTGTACCCGGCGGACGTGCGCGGCGCTGGCGTGGGGTTTTGCTACAACTTCGGCCGAGTGCTCTCGGCGGTATTCCCGTTTCTGGTCGGCCATATGAGTGACTCCATGTCACTGGGCTCGGCCATTGGCATCGACGCCGGGATCGCTTACGGCGTGGCCGTTATCGCGGCCCTTTGCCTGCCGGAAACCCGTGGTCGCAGTCTCGACGCTGCGATCCCATCCGTCTCGGTGCAAGGCAGCGAGAGCGCCCGAGCGTGATGATCATTACTTGCGATAGATGAAACCCATGTCTGATACCTGTTCAACACCGATCACTGGCATCGATTCCCATGCTCATGTCTTTAGTCGGGAGCTGAAGCTGGCCGCTACACGGCGCTACACCCCTGACTACGATGCCACGCTTGCGGAGTATCTGAATCACCTGGGTGCCCATGGCTTGAGTCACGGCGTATTGGTGCAGCCGAGCTTTCTGGGCACCGATAATAGCTACCTGCTGGCGGCGCTGAGGCAAGTGCCGGAGCAGTTGCGAGGAGTGGTCGTGCTAGAGCCGGGTGTTAGCCGTGCCCTGTTGAATGACATGGCTCACCTAGGCGTGGTTGGCGTTCGCTTGAACCTGATGGGCAAGGCGTTACCTGATTTTCGCAATCGCGCCTGGAGAGAATTTTTCAGCCACATCGCTGACCTTGACTGGCATGTCGAATTGCATCGGGAGGTAAAGGATCTGCCGGCACTGATCCATCAATTGACGCCGTTCGGTTTGAAGCTGGTCATCGACCACTTCGGACGGCCGGACGCCAGTTTGGGCGTCGATCAGCCAGGGTTTTCCGAGTTACTGGAATTGGGATCGAGAGGGTCGATCTGGATGAAGGTATCGGGAATTTATCGTCTGGGAGGTACGCCGCAACAAAACCTCAATTTCGCCCGATCGGCATTACCGCTGTTGGAGCAAAGTTTCGGCCGCCACCAACTGGTATGGGGCAGCGACTGGCCACACACGCAGCATGAGAAAAACATCGGTTTCGACACCGTAATCGATCAGCGGCAAGCCCTGGAGTGTTCGATGCAACTGAGCCATTCGTTGCTCGTGCAAGCACCTCGACGGTTATTCGGTTTTGCAAAACGTGAAGGCTGAAGCTCACCCACGCCTTTGCAGATGACCCTTCATCCCACCCACGTGTAACGAAAACTTGCAGACAGTCTGAAATGCGACGTTGCAGTCAAACCTCTCGTGCCGCATCGAGAGGTTCTGCGCAAGAGCAGCCTATTACAACTACAAGAGAGCAGTTTCCATGAACAAGCCATCCAATACTGAAATTGAAAAATCGACCATGCGCAAGTTGGGGATTCGCCTGATCCCCTTTCTCGTACTCTGCTATTTCATCGCCTACATTGACCGAGTCAATATCGGTTTCGCTGCCCTGACCATGAACCAGGACATCGGCCTGACGGCCAGTGCCTTCGGGTTCGGCGCCACGCTGTTTTTCGTCGCTTATGTACTTTGCGAAATGCCCAGTAACATGGCCATGGAACGTTTCGGTGCCCGCCGGTGGATCGCGCGCATCATGATCACCTGGGGCATCGTCGGTTTCTGTTCGGCATTTGCGGTCGGACCGATATCCTATTCGATCTCCCGATTCCTCTTGGGGGCAGCCGAAGCCGGCTTCTTTCCCGGCGTAATTCTTTACCTCACGCAATGCATCCCCAAAGCGTACATGGCTCGAATCGTTGCGCTATTCATGGTGGCGATACCACTCTCCAACTTTCTCGGCTCACCGGTGTCGGCACTGCTGTTGCAATTAGACGGTCTGGCCGGATTCAAGGGATGGCAGTGGTTACTGATGCTTGAAGCCATTCCCGCCATCACGCTGGGATTGCTCGCGCTGAAAGTGTTGCCAAATCGGCCAAGCGAAGCGAAATGGTTGACTCAACAGGAACAGGGTTGGCTAGGCGAGCAACTGACTAACGATAAGGCCGCGCGCGAAAGTGGCATTCCTCAGCACGCTCACAGCATAAGTGGCACCCTCAAGGCCGTGTTTACCAACAAATATGTATGGGTGCTTTCGATTATCTACATGGGCAGTTCGGCAACCAGCAACACGCTGTCGTTGTGGATGCCGCAGATCCTGAAATCCTTCCATCTGACCAACATGCAAACGGGTCTGCTGAACATGATTCCGTTCGGCATGGCCGCAGCGTTCATGATTTTCTGGGGACTGCGTGCGGACAAGAGCGGGGAGCGGATCAAGAGCACTGCTATTCCGCTAGCCATTACTGCGGTGAGCTTTGCTGCCACGCTGTTCACGGACTCCCTGACCATTACGCTGGTACTGCTGACGCTCGTATTGATGGGTAACTATGCGATCAAGGGGCCGTTCTGGGCACTTTGCTCCGAATCCCTGCCGCCGGCGACGTTGGCCACCGGGATTGCAGCGATCAATACTTTTGCCCACCTGGGTACGGGCGCCATGAGTTCGGTGATCGGTGTACTGCGTGATCAGACCGGGAGCTTTCCAATTGCACTGATGCCGCTCTGCATCGTGACCGCTATCGGTTCGCTATTGGTGTTTCTGATTGGCAAACAGAACGATCGTGCGAAGCAAATCGCTACGGTCGGCAACTGACCCATTGCTTCTGAGGAGGCTCGAAATGGGCGAGCATCCTCGTTGCGTATGATCCAGTGTTCGACATTCGGCGTTGAATCAGGCTGGGCATTATCCATGGCAATCAAAGGCCAGTACTATGACGGCCACCCCTTTTCCGGTACCAACACTCGAACCGGCAGAATACCGATGAATCGTTCTTCAGGGAGATATCCATGGCATCAGGGCAATGTCTTTGCGGGGCTGTACACTTTTCCCTCGGGGTTGAACCACGATTTTTTTATCGATGCCATTGCACCCTATGCCGCAAGCAAACCGGGGTCGGCCATAATCTAGCCACAGTGGTCAAAGCTCGCGACTTTCGATGGGAAGAAGGGCTAGCTGCGATCACAAGTTGGCGCAAATCCAGCGGGTACAGAAATGACTTTTGCTCACGATGTGGCTCGACCGTGCCTAATGCTCTTCGCGAGATGCCTTACTTCTGGATTCCGCTTGGACTTCTCGATGGCGAACTGAGCATGGAGTGTGTTGGAGATTTCTGCACTGATGACGCTATGCCATGGGATGAACAACGCTCGGAAAAAAGTCATCGCTCAACCCCGGATTCACTTGGATTTCTTCTGCAGGAGCTCCAGGTCGACAATGATTGATTCAAGAGCTTGGTCGGCATAGGGACGAATGGGTAGCCTGGCCCAAACTCGGTTCACCACCGTCCGCTATGGGCTGTGGATTCAATCTGTTGCATCGACCGGTTGAATCCACAACCCATACCGGCCTGTAGCCGGCAGATATTCACTCAGCGAACAGTTAAGGGATATTGGGGGGTAATTATGACGTAGCATGGCTACATGATAATCAGCTTCCGATTTTATCGGGAATGGCAGTCGGGCCACTGAAAGGAATAATGTTTGGCTACCCCATCACCTGCTCACACTCTGTGTGCACTGTCCGATCTTGATTACTATGACAGCAGGTCGGTTTCGCTCCCTGTTGAAATCACCACTCTTGACGCTTGGAACATCATGACGGCCGAACCGGGACTGCTCATGCGGCTAGCGTTCCGAACGAGGGACGCGATTTCCTCGTTATTCGGCGTGAAGCGGGTCGGCGGGTTCTCCGGCGCTAGGCGAGAGACAGTACACGCTGGCGAACAACTGTATTTCTTTCTGGTGGAACATAGTGCTCCCGACATGCTGGTTCTGACCGAACGTGACCGGCATCTGGATGTCATGATTTGCCTTTCGATAACAGATCGTGTGTTCACGATCACCTCATCTGTCGTAACGCATAACGTCTTTGGGCGCATCTACATGTTGCCCGTAGGTCTAGCCCATAAGCTGATCGTCAATAGGGATCTCAGGCGACTGAAACGAAAGCTTGAAGGGAAGTAGATTTTGGTTGTTTCAGCTTTATCCCAGCGCCCACTCCTGGCCGATTTCAGCCTGTCGCGACGGGCTGAGTACATCAGACTGGTGGTGATACTGACGACATGACCGCTGCCTTGTTTTTCCATCTCGGCGATGGCGAGTTGGCTGATGGAGAAGAAACCATTCAGGTTCACCGACAGCACAGCAGCGTAGTCTTCGTGGGTAGGCTTTGGATCTTGACGCAGGACCGGCTAACGGGTGTCCCTCATTTCCTCATTTCGCGCCGAACAGCATCGTCCAATAGATGCCGTTGTCGCTACGCGAGTTCGCGGCATAGGCCGCGCCAACCTGGGTAAACATCGGGTTCATCAGGATGGCGCAATGCCCGGGGCTGGCCAGCCAGCCTTCCATAGCCTTGTCCGGCGAACGCTGCCCGGCGGCGATGTTCTCTCCGATCTGCCGGCCACCGTAGCCGGCGGCCTTCGCTCGGTCCCACGGCATATCACCGTTGGGGTCCTGGTGCGCGAAGTAATTGTCGTTGGCCATCGCCCGGCTGTGCCCCTGCGCCGCTGTCCCCAGGGCGGCATTCCAGGTCAGCGGTGGTGCAGCGGCGAAGCGCTGACGACCACACAGGCGCGGTTTCGCCCGTGCCGCGTTGACTTGTGCCAGCAACGTCTTGCCCGCCGCTCGCGGGTCGTCCAGATGCCTATCGAGCAAGGGCCGCGCCAGCACCACCTGCCATTCACTCTCGTCGCGATACACGCCAATATCGGTGAACTGGGTATCGAGCAGGGCCCCACAGTAGCGGCTCTCGAGCATGTCAAAGGCCTCCTCGGCATCTTCTGCGTCGACCAGGCGGATAGTCCGCACAGACACCGCCTGATAGCCGGAATCCTTCAACGTCTCCCGTGTAACGCCGCCATAGCCGATCGGCAAGGCCAGGCTCGACTTCAGAGCCAGCGGCGCCAAGGCTTGGACCGTGCGCCCCGCGCAGCGCTGCGGTTGGGCGCGGTAGTCGTTGATGTCCTCCACCAGTTGCCTTTCCCCGCCGGCATGGGCGGGACTGGCGAACAGGGGGAGCAAAGGAATAAGGCAGAGCGAGAAAACGCAGGAGGAACGAACGGTCTGGCGCATGAGGCGGGCAGCTCTGATGGGATGACGACGGTAATGGTGATAGTGGGCAGAGGAATGACCGCAGAGCGTTTCGCTGTATTGGCTCGCAGATGGATTCCAAGGCTGGGCTAAGACTGTGGGCCTCAACACAAGTTTCACGAGCAAAGGGGGGAATTTATTGTTGGAGTCGTGCGTCGGCTCCTGGCCGTTCTCTGCCCGTCACGAATGGCAGGTAACGGCCAGAAGCGGACACTATTGGCTCTGTTAAAGTACCTCTCTGAACACAACTCATGGACGGCTTCATGGAACGATTCCATCCTAGTGGCATTGATGCAGACGGTTATATCCTCACCGTGCCCAATGTCGAGGTGCAGTCACAGTTTCAGGATTTGCTGGCTGATGTTTGCATGACGCTCACTCGGTCGGAACCTCTGCTGGACGGGATTTATCTTTATGGCAGCGTCGCTAGAGGCGACGCCGTGCCAGGGGTTTCCGACCTGGACCTGACCCTTGTTCTGCACAGCACTCCTGCGTCGCAGGATCTGGAAATGCTGGAGTCGAAAAGGCGCACGCTGGAAAGTCGGCATACCGAAGTCATCAAGATCGATTTCGACATAGGTAGTCGTTCTCAAGTATTGGCGGCAGACAATCGATTGAGCTGGGGGTATTGGCTCAAGCATCAATGTCGTTGCTTATGGGGAAATGATCTGACTAAGCGCTTCGACCGGTTCAAGCCGTCGCGTGATATCGCCATTGCCGTAAATGGTGACTTCGAATCCGTACTGACCCGGTATGCCGATCTTATCGATCAGGCGGCGACATCGACGCAATCGCTACGCTTGCAACGCGAAGCTTCGCGCAAACTCATCCGGTCAACTCAAGTACTTCGCTCTGAGCAGGACCTGATGTGGCCGCAAACACTGGAAGAGCATGTCGAACTGTTTGTTCAGCATTACCCGTGTATGAGCATGCAGATCTCTTTTTTCTTGTCCCAGGCAAGGACCCCTTACGCTAAGCCAAAAGAGTTTACGACTCAGCTGCATAATTTTTTGACCTGGATGGCTTCAGAAACCGGCTAGGTCTACTTTGGGTCGACAACGGTCATAGATGGATGGCTGCTATTGGCCGTTCTCTGCCTGTCGCGACCGGCAGCTTTCGACCGTTTACCGTTGCTCGGGATCGGCGACCAGTCCGGATGGCTGCGCTGTTTCGCCGACCCGATCGGATGTGACAATGCCTGGTCTAGCGCCAGGCTTTTCTACTTTGTGCAGGACTTGGATGGAATAAGGGCAACCAGATCCGTATCACCTATGTCGACACCCGCTTGTGAAAGCAAGGTAGTCACTTGTCCGCGGTGATGCGTCTGATGGTTGAAGAAATGCATGACCAAACCATAAAAGTTCCTGTCAGCGGGTATTCCCTTCATGCTTGAGTAATGGAGGGTGTGATCCAGATCCGACTCTGCAATGGAGCAAGACCACTCGACAATGTTCTGGTCGAGCCACACTCGATGTGCCGAAAGTTCTCGGATATTCGAGAACAACAACTGGTCGAGGCTTTTGAGGGCAGGAAGCTGCTGAATCGGTTCCAGCGCCAAGTAGTTAGCTGGGTGCTTGGCGAATCGCTTTAGCCAGACCGTGTCGCCGGCCACCAGGTGGTTCAACGTCCCGAGAATTGAACCAAAGAATGCTTTCCTATCCACTGAGAGTTCTTCATCTGACAGGCTTCTGGCTGCCTCATAAATCTTTGCGTTCATCCACTCGTTATAGGTTGCCATCAGGCAGATATGACTGGTTCGGCTCATTGTGTTCATCCTTTCAATGAATGCTTGATAAGCGATCCACGCTCATCTTGAATCCCGGTCTAGTGTTGGGCTTTATTATTTTGGGGGCAGCAAGGAGAGGGGGGCTCTTGCTTGATGCTTGCATGTGGCTCGGCGAATGTCTTCTTTTGGCGAAGGGCGACCCGATAGGGCAGACCCGCACCATAAACCGCACGTTGCCGCACAGGCAACCGCCGGTGAATCGGTCCATGCGGCGTCTCGTCTGAAATCAAGCGGCCAGAATGTCGACCGACTAACCTGCGATTGCCGCTTCGATTGCCGCGATGTCTATCTTGGTCATTGTCATCATGGCGTCGAAGTCTTGTTTGGGGGGGGCGGGGAGCGGATGGTCTTTCATCGAATTAGGGAAGCGCAACGCAGGGTTAGCATTCAGTTGCTCCCATCGATAACAACCAAGTAGAGAACCAGATCCGCCTATGGGCACTTGGACGCTCGAACCGGTTGTTTGCCGGATCGCTACGCAGCGGTAAACGGGCGGCGGCAATCATGAGCCTGATCCAGGCAACGCGCATGAACGGGCACGATCCATACGCCTATCTGAAAGACGTCCTCACGCGCTTGCCAACCCAGCGCGCCAGTCAGATTATCGATCTGCTGCCACATAAGTGGGCTCGTTAAGCCTCGCCGTGTGTACGAGTTTGACTTTGCTTAGGGACGCGCCTCCAAAGCTGCGTGAGCGCCAAAGAAGCAAGACTCGCGATAATGAGCGCAAGTGACCTTATTCCAATGCTCAGCCCCCAAAAGTCGATCAAATAACCTGTTAACACCGGGATCGCCCCAGCGGGCACATACCCCCCCATGTTGAACACTGCGTTGGCTTCGGCTCTGCGCTGCGCAGGCACGCGGTCAGCAATAAGGGTCAGTCCACCTAACTGGCCCAAGCCTTGACCGGCGCCTGCCAACAGAGCGGAAACGATCAGCCATGGAGCGGAACCGGTTTTCAGCGCGATCCACACGAAAATCATTGAGAAGACAGTACCGATCCCGCTAAGCGAAAACACGGTACGGCTGCTGTATTGCTTCGCCGCAAACTGCACGCCCACGGCGACGAGGAACATTGAAAAGGCCATACAACCCGTGACAAGGGGACTATTCACGCCTAGAAAAGTCGCTATCAGCTTGGGGCCGAGTGACAGGATGAATGATGTCGAAGTTATTCCAGGGCCGAAGAACGCTATCCCCAACAGCACGATGCCGAGGTTTTCCTTAGCGACGGAGGGCAAGCGCGGTTTAAATGTACCGCCCCCAAGCTTCTGGTTCTTTTGATTGAGTAACGCTAGGAGCGCCACGCACAAAATCGCGATTTCCACTCGGAAGACTGTGTGGATCGGGTTCGGAAGATATTGCGCAACGACCCCTGCCAATAGCGGCCCGGTGCCCGCTCCGGCCACCATCGCGACAGATGCTATTAGCGAAGCAAAATGCTTGCGATGAGGCTGAGCATGCTCGACGACATTCGCCATACCCCCAGATACAACGAAGCCCACCGAAACGCCGGTGAGGAAGCGTGCGAGCATCAAGACGCCGATGCTGTGCGCTTGGTCGAACAGAATCGCTGCAATGATAGCCAGCCCCACACAGGGTAGAAGCAAGGCTTTGCGCCCGTAGTGGTCGGACAGCTGCCCAGCGACGGTGAGAGTTAGAAGAAGACCGATGATGTAGCAGGAAAAAATTACGGTTAGCACCCCCGACGCGAAGCCGAGGGACTGCTGCCAAAAGCTGTAGAGTGGCGTAGCGGCATTTGAAAGTATAAAAATCGCGGTCACGATCCACGCTGTACGGTACACAGCCATTGAGCTTTTTATGGGATGGGAACTGCTCATTGGTGAAGGGCCTCTCAGTGGGCAGGAATTCAATTCGGAGCCCAGAGTAGAGAAATGTTTCGTGATGACCCATTCATCAAAGTCACAAACCGGATGTGAAAAAATTCACAGCTCCTGTGTCTGCACTAATCCCTCCATGAGGAAATCAAGAACTGCCCGGATTTTTAGAGAGCTGCGTAAATCTTCATGAAACGCGAGCCAGATGGGTAGTTCCAGCGGTGTGTGATCCATATCAACCCTTGCCAGCCCATATTCTTTGCCTAAAAAATCCGGAAGGAAAACTATGCCAGCATTGCCTACGGCAGCTAATGCCTGGATGCGCAGGTCGTTGCTGGTGACGCAAAGCGGTCTTCCTTCCAGCCGATCCAGGAGCCATTGCTGCTGTACCGAATCGTCCATGCTACGGTCGTAGCCTATGAACTCGAACTCTTCAGGTTCACGTTGACTAATGTAGTCCTCGCTAGCATGCGGGTAAAAACGCAAGGAGCCGAGACGTTTGGCGACGACACTCTGTTCATCCGGCCTGCTGAAGGTAATGGCAATATCGGTTTCTTTCCTTGCCAGCGACGCAGTGGACTTGGCTCCGACGAGCGTCAGCTGCAACCGGGGATAACGCTCGCGCAATACCCCAAGTCGCCGAGCTACCAACGTTCCGAGGTATGCAGGAGGTGCAGACAAGATCACCGCACCCTCAATACGGCTTTCTCCCCCGTCAGCGAATCGCCTGAGTGCAAGTGACGCAGACTCCATCTGCGCTGCATATTCACCTACCCTCACACCATCCTCGGTCAGTTGGTAGACACGACCCCTACGATCTACCAGCTTCATGTCCAAAGAGGCTTCAAGGGCAGCTATTCGGCGAGCCACAGTCGCGTGCTCCACCCCCAGCGAGCGAGCCGCAGCGGCTAAGGAGCCCTCATGAACAAAGGCAAAGAAAAAACGGAGGCTGTCCCAGTCAAGCATATTGGTCATCAGGGTGTGGTTAGGAGTGGATTTACAGCGAGCTAAAAGCGTAGCTTACCGATAAATCAGGTGGCGCTGCTGCATAAAGCTTGGACTTAATTTCGTCCCCACGTTCTCCACCAGGCAATACACTCGAATAGTAAAAGCATGGGTAACAGCCATTGGCCTTGTGAGTCGCCCCTGATTTAGTCGACATATCCTGCCCGCCGCTAGATGCCGACTCCCGCCTGTCGTGAGCGACTGGGAGATCAATGAGATCTGGAGAGTGGTAGTTTAATCAGAAATTATAGTACTCTTTGTTTCGCTGGACTTGGCTGCATATAAAGGCCGGTTGCAACAACGGTCTTCAAGGGGGCATGCGGTGTCAGCTATCAGGAGCATTAAAGTCGTAGTGATGGGCTGTATAAAATCATTAGGCTGCATACTGTTTTATGCGATTAAACAGCTGGCTGGAGCTTTAATCAAAGTCGTGCTTTGCGCGACTGCACTATTGATCTGTGTTGTTTTTTTTATTTACATGACTGCTGATTCCACGAATCCGCAGATGGTCCCTTTGCTAACCGCGCTGGTCACCACTACCAATGAAAATCGAATATCTTATTTTCAGGATCAGGACTGGTGTGAGAGTTTGCTTTCCGAGGCTGGTAACTATGCAAACTCAGCAGTCTCCACCTGTGGCGTCGGCGACGAGACCAAACCTTTCGATGTACAAGGAACAGAACTTTTCACCAAAGTCAGATATGCAGCAAAAAAGGCAAAGCTAGCCCCCATTAGTATCAGCATCCGGTCTGAGCAAGGGCGCGTATCGTTCGCGCAGATCGACCTTCCATGCTTCTACTGCTACGCCTTTTATATCTATTCACCACAAGAAGTATACAACCCTGATAAGGCGGAAAAAGCACTCGTTACCCATATGGGCGGGGATTGGTATTATGTGACGACAAGTATCTGAACCCTCCACACTTCATCTCACGAAAATTTACTTTTCAGCACCTCGTGCTTTGTCATTTTGATTGCATGCACGAGGAGCGGTTTGGGTTGCCTTGGCCATCTGCCTGGCGATCATGGAAGGTGTGATCGCCACTAGTCATAATGTCGCAGGCCGTCTGCTGTGGATCGATCTCAGTCCGTCGTGATAGACGGAAATCGGTCATAAGCTGCCGCGTCAGATGCGTCTAAAATCTCAGGCTGATCAGGGCGTAGGGTGTAGGGTGTAGGGGTAATGATGGATCTTATATGTTAATCTTCTATCACATTGGATTTTGAGGTGATTTGAGTATGAAAAATACAAAGCTTAAGGCTGGAATGTGTAATTTTTTATTATGGATTTTTATGCTTTTATTTATAATCTCCACCAATACGTTGGTATACCTTTCGTCGCTATTAAATTTCAATGACAGCTCGCAACTTATTTTTGTCTTTAGTTTGTATCTTCTTGTTTATATTGTGTCTTTGATTTTGTTGGCTTGGGTATGGCGATTTTTACATAAGTTTCTGGCGATTAAAACATTGCCAGGTCAAAAAATATTAGTGACGTATGAGGTGACTTTTGAAGAGTATGAAAAAATTAAAGTTTTTTTGGCTGAAGTCAGAGCCTAGATGTAATGCTCTAAGGTGGAATTTTTTTTGTAGGTCTAGCGGCTGTGTTTGAAGATAGGGGGGCGCACTTACGCCTGGTGTCTGCCCCCGATTGACTGAATTTTCTAAAACTTCGCCCGACGACCTTTTCAAGGTTGCCGGGTGGGAAGGTGTATGGATAACCTCCGGGTGTCGCTGCCAATTCAGCGACCGGGTTTGACCGTCCGTGTACACTCTAGGCGCACAGCGTCCACTGTCCATGAACAGACGCTTTTTTTATGTCTGTCATTTCATGTTATGGCGGCTGTGCGTGGGATACCTTCGGGTATGCCGGTTTCGTGCGCCCAGCATGGGCGCAATCTTGTGGGTGTAAGTCCCACCGTA
>NZ_VMSG01000036.1 GCF_007713465.1 Pseudomonas sp. H3(2019)
GTTTCGACTGCGCCGGAAGTGGGGCGAATTATAGACGTCCAGAATCTGCCGTCAAGGGTTAATTACGCTTTTGTTGCAGAAGGTGCTTTTCTGGTCATCACTCGAGGGATTCGACGCATTACAGAGGGTGCTCGCAGCACTAACAGCAGCGCGCCTATAGATGCATACATCACCCACTCCTTTAGATCCGCCCGAACTATCCAGAGCATATGCAGCAACCCAAGACCAAGGACCACATAGACCAGGCGATGCAACTTCTTCCAGCGGACACCCAAACGTCGCTGACTGTAACGATTGGACGTTACCGCCAGCGCCAGCAAACACAGGAATCCCAGACTGCCGATAATAATGTACGGCCGCTTGCTTAGCTCTACACCCAACTGAGACCAATCAAGACCGAGGATGAAAAGCAGATAGGCACTCAGATGCAGAACAACATAAGCAAAGCACCACAATCCGATCTGCCGCCGAATGGCAATCCACCCTGCCCATCCTGTCAGCCTTTGCATAGGCGTCATGCTCAGGGTAATCAATAGCAGGACCAACGCTCCCAACCCCAATCGATCAACCAACACTTTTCCGGGATCCGGCCCCAAGGCAAAACTCCAGGCTTCATACAGCCAGAGTAATGGCCATATAGCCGCAACTATAAAGACGCTAATGCGCCACACTGGAAAACGCATCAGTAATTCTTCCGTAGATCGAGGCCTGTATAGAGAGAAGCGACTTCATCTGCGTAGCCATTGAACATCTGTGTGTCACGCACATTAGGCTTGAACAGCCCGCTCGGCAGGCGCCGCTCCCTGGCCTGAGTCCAACGCGGATGATCAACCGTCGGGTTCACGTTCGCGTAAAAGCCATACTCATCGGACGCGATGCTCTGCCAGGTGGTTTTCGGCTGCTCGCTGACCAGACTGATACGCACGATGGATTTGACGCTCTTGAACCCGTATTTCCACGGCACCACCAAACGCAACGGAGCGCCGTTCTGGTTGGGCAACTCACGGCCATACATGCCAACCGCAAGAATCGCCAACGGATTCATCGCCTCATCCAGACGCAGCCCTTCTACATAAGGCCAGTCGATCAAGGCAAAACCAGAGCGCTGCCCCGGCATGGTCTTGGGGTCCTGCAAGGTTTCAAAACGAATGTACTTTGCCTTGGAGGTCGGCTCGACCTGACGGAGCAACGCAGAGATGGGAAAACCGATCCACGGAATCACCATCGACCAGGCTTCTACGCAACGCAGGCGATAGATACGCTCCTCCAACTGGTACGGCTTCATGAAGTCCTCCAGCGCATAACTCCCCGGCTTACTCACCTCGCCATCGACAACCACAGACCACGGCTCGGTTTTCAGCGCGCCAGCGTTTTGCGCGGGATCGACCTTGTCAGTACCGAACTCATAGAAGTTGTTGTAGTGAGTCGCGTCCTTGAACGGCGTGATCGCCTCATCCTTGACGGTCACCGCCCCCCATTTGGTTACAGGGAGTTTTTCGGAAAACCAGGAAGGCGCCTTGCCCGGCTCGACATCCGCGTACCGAGCCGCGTTGTCGGCGCTGGCCCATCGTGGCAGGCCGCTGACCGCCATACCGGCGATAGCCCCACCAAGCACACTGCGACGAGAGAGGTAGAGAGACTCAGGCGTGACGTCCGACTCATGGGAGTCGGAAGACTTGGGAAACTTGAATAACATGGCAACTCCGCAGAATTGGAGGACAGATGCACCAATAGACTGCGGAGTATGGGGGAAATTACATCACTCGGCGTTTTTGTGCCGACGAAGATGCAACAGGTACTGCACCGGACCAGAAGCTGCATAGGCGAGAAAAACCAGCAGCAGAATGCGCGGCGGATCGCTGAAGACCACTGCAAACACCAGCACCACCGCCAGGATCGCTACGAAAGGTACACGCCCCTTCAGATCCAGCTCTTTGAAGCTGTTGTACTTGATGTTGCTGACCATCAGCATCCCGGCGGCTGCAACCATCAGCGCAACCAGGAAGGACATCTTGGAGCCCTGAATCCCGTAATCGCTGAACGCCCAGACAATACCTGCAACCACACCCGCCGCTGCCGGACTGGCCAGACCGATGAAGTAGCGCTTGTCTGCAGTGCCGACCTGAGTATTGAAGCGCGCCAGACGCAACGCCGCGCCCGCGACATAGATGAAGGCAACCATCCAGCCAACCTTGCCCATATCCCCCAGCGCCCAGCCAAATGCCAGCAACGCCGGCGCAACACCAAAGGCAACCATGTCCGACAGCGAGTCGTACTCGGCACCGAAGGCGCTCTGGGTATTGGTCATGCGTGCAACACGGCCATCGAGGCCGTCGAGAACCATGGCGACGAAAATCGCGATCGCCGCGAAAGCAAAATACTTGCTCGCGCTTGCAGCATCACCCGCACTCAAGGCGCTCTGGGCACTCATCGAGTTGATGATGGAATAAAACCCTGCGAACAGGTTCGCAGTGGTGAACAGATTCGGCAGAAGATAGATACCACGATGCCGGACTTTACGGCCTTCAGCGTCATGCCCTTCTTCGACATGCTCATCGATGGGTAGCAGGCTTTCGGCGTCAGAGGCCTGGTTTGGCTCTTCGGGACGTTCGCTCATGGACATTACCTTGCAACGGTGTGGAAAGTTTCGACAGGTGTCTGCAACAACGGTTCGGCCGCAAACGATGCAGCTTTATACCAGAACCGACCACTCAAACGAAAAAACGCGGCCTAAGCCGCGTTTTCTGCACAAGCTCGTGACTTAGTTTTTGGCTTTGTCGACGATTTTGTTGGCGCCGATCCACGGCATCATCGAGCGCAGTTGCTCGCCGATGATCTCGATGCCGTGCGCAGCGTTGTTACGACGCTTGGCGGTCATCGAAGGATAGCCGGTAGCACCTTCGCTGATGAACATCTTGGCGTATTCGCCGTCCTGAATTCGTTTCAGGGCATTGCGCATGGCCTGACGGGATTCAGCGTTGATGACTTCAGGACCGGTAACGTACTCGCCGTACTCGGCGTTGTTGGAGATCGAGTAGTTCATGTTGGCGATACCGCCTTCGTACATGAGGTCAACGATCAGCTTCAGTTCGTGCAGGCATTCGAAGTAGGCCATTTCTGGCGCGTAGCCAGCTTCAACCAGGGTTTCGAAACCGGCTTTGACCAGTTCAACGGTACCGCCGCACAGAACGGCTTGCTCGCCGAACAGATCGGTTTCGGTCTCGTCCTTGAAGGTGGTTTCGATGATGCCGGTACGACCGCCACCAACGCCAGCGGCGTAGGACAGTGCAACGTTTTTGGCGTTGCCGGAAGCGTCCTGATAGATAGCGATCAGGTCAGGGATACCGCCGCCTTTTACGAACTCGGAACGCACGGTGTGGCCCGGAGCCTTCGGCGCGATCATGATCACGTCGAGGTCAGCGCGCGGCACAACCTGGTTGTAGTGGATCGCGAAGCCGTGGGAGAAGGCCAGAGTGGCGCCTTTCTTGATGTTCGGCTCGATTTCGTTCTTGTACAGGGCAGACTGGAACTCGTCCGGGGTCAGAATCATGACCAGGTCGGCAGCAGCAACAGCGGAAGCAACGTCAGTCACTTTCAGGCCGTGAGCTTCGGCTTTGGCAACAGTGGCCGAACCTTTACGCAGACCGACAGTAACGTCAACGCCGGAGTCTTTCAGGTTGCACGCTTGAGCGTGGCCCTGGGAACCATAACCGATGATGGCAACTTTCTTGCCCTGGATGATCGACAGGTCGCAGTCTTTATCGTAGAAAACTTTCATGAATTTCCCCTATATATCCAGGCCGTTCAGGCCATTCGCTAATTTGGTTTAAATGCTGAGTACTTTGTCGCCACGGGCAATCCCGGTGACGCCACTGCGTACGGTTTCCAGAATCGAGGCAGTGCCGATCGACTGAATGAAACTGTCGAGCTTATCGCTGGTACCGGTCAATTGAACGGTATACACGCTGGCACTGACATCGACGATCTGTCCACGATAAATATCGGTAGTGCGTTTGATCTCGGCGCGCTGGGCGCCGGTGGCCTTGACCTTGACCAGCATCAGTTCGCGCTCGATGTGAGCGCTTTCCGACAGGTCGACCAGCTTGACCACTTCGATCAGCTTGTTCAGGTTCTTGGTGATCTGCTCGATGATTTCATCGTGGCCAACAGTGGTCAGCGTCAGACGCGACAGGGTCGGGTCTTCGGTAGGTGCCACGGTCAGGCTCTCGATGTTGTAGTTGCGCTGCGAGAACAGGCCGACTACGCGAGACAGAGCGCCCGGTTCGTTTTCCAGAAGCAAGGAAATAATATGCCGCATGATTACGTACGCTCCGTCTTGCTCAGCCACATATCGCGCATGGAGCCATCTTTGATCTGCATCGGATAGACGTGCTCGCTGGTGTCGACCGAAATATCGAGCACCACCAAGCGATCTTTCATGGCGAACGCTTCCTCCATCTTCGACTTCAAATCCTTCGAGTCGGTGATGCGCACGCCGACGTGACCATAGGCCTCTGCCAGCTTGACGAAGTCAGGCAGCGATTCCATGTAGGAGTGCGAGTGACGGCTGCCGTAACTCATGTCCTGCCACTGGCGAACCATACCCAGAACACCGTTGTTCAGGATGACGATTTTTACCGGCAAACCGTATTGCAGGCAGGTGGACAGTTCCTGAATGTTCATCTGGATACTACCCTCGCCCGTCACGCAGGCGACATCGGCATCCGGGAAGCTCAACTTGATGCCCATGGCCGCCGGAAAACCGAAGCCCATGGTGCCCAGGCCACCGGAGTTGATCCAGCGGTTCGGCTTATTGAACTTGTAGTACTGCGCCGCGAACATTTGGTGCTGGCCCACGTCGGAGGTCACAAACGCATCGCCCTTGGTCACTTCGCAGAGGGTTTCGATCACGGTTTGCGGCTTGATAACGCTACCGTCGCCCTTTTCATACGGGAACAGGCCACGATCACCACGCCACTCGTCAACTTGCTTCCACCAGCTGGCAACAGACTCCTTATTCGGAGTCTCGCCGATTTCCTTGAGGATCGCGACCATTTCGGTCAGGACGCTCTCAACCGGGCCAACGATAGGCACGTCTGCCTTGATGGTCTTGGAAATCGAAGCCGGATCGATGTCGATGTGAATGATCTTGGCGTTCGGACAGAACTTGGCCGGGCCGTTGATCACGCGGTCATCGAAACGCGCGCCGACAGCGAGAATCACGTCAGCATGGTGCATGGCCAGGTTGGCGGTGTAGCTACCGTGCATGCCGAGCATGCCGATGAACTGACGGTCGGTGCCAGGGTAGGCACCCAGGCCCATCAGGGTGTTGGTCACTGGCAAGTTGAGCATTTGCGCCAGTTCGGTCAGCGGCGCGGAACCACCGCCGAGGATCACGCCGCCGCCCGAGTACAGCACGGGACGCTTGGCCGCCAGGAGCATTTCTGCTGCCTTGCGGATTTGCCCGGAGTGACCACGAACCGCCGGGCTGTAGGAGCGCAGCTTGGCTTTTTTCGGGAAGACGTATTCGAATTTTTCGGCCGGGTTGGTCATGTCTTTCGGGATATCGACAACGACAGGACCAGGGCGACCGGATTGCGCCAGGTAGAACGCTTTCTTCATGACTTCCGGGATTTCCGACGCGTGCTTGATCATGAAGCTGTGCTTCACGATTGGCCGGGAGATACCGATCATGTCGGTTTCCTGGAACGCATCGGTGCCTACCATGGTGCTAGGCACCTGGCCGGAAATGATCACCATCGGAATGGAGTCCATGTAGGCCGTGGCAATACCGGTGATGGCGTTGGTTGCGCCCGGGCCAGAGGTCACCAGCACTACACCGGCTTTACCGGTAGCACGGGCATAGCCGTCAGCCATATGGGTCGCAGCCTGTTCGTGACGAACCAGGATGTGGGTCACTTCCGGTTCTTTGAACAGGGCATCGTATACATGAAGGAGAGCACCGCCCGGGTACCCGTAGATATATTTGACGCCTTCGTCACGCAAAAAGCGGACGAGCATCTCACCGCCAGATAAAAGCTCCACGTTGTTCACCTCTAAAACGCCAGAATACCGCCCACATAAGGGGACGGGTCTTAATAGGTTTACTTCTCGGCAGAGCATGAGCGACGGTGGTCGCCGACTACGTCAGCACTGACTGAGCAAGTATTGGGATCGTCCCAAGTGTTGCGGGGCTTTCCCACCCAGCGCGAGGTAACGCGTTGCGGGTGTAACAGGTCGGCGCGGATGTGCGCCTCATGATCTGCCGAGTGGGCCTGCTTCTGGCAGTCCCTCTACAGCGGACTTTGGATTCTTCTGTTTCGCCCTCTGCAAGTCAAGCCGTCAATGTGCTTTATTCGAACTAAGCGCATGAGAACGCAAGAAAAAACCTTTAAACAGCAGGTGTGTTAGCTTCAATTGCGCACCCACGACAAGGAAACGGCATGCGAACGTTCTTCTTCACGGCCAGTCTGCTGATCAGCCTGAGCCCTTTGTGCATGGCCAGTCCGATCTACAAATGGATTGATGGCCAAGGCGTTACTCATTTCGATGCACAGCCGCCCCAGGGTCAGGAAGCCAGCATCGTGGTGAAACCTGTCCAGCCCGTCGGCAAACCGACCGAGCCACCACGCAGCAACGTCATAGGCGATCAACAGGCCATCGACAACTCAGTGAAAAAACAGGTCGCCGAGCAGCAAGCCCAGCTCAAGACATTCTGCGACCAAACGAGAACGAACCTGGCTCAACTGCAGAATAATCCGAGATTACGTGAGGAAGTCGACGGTGAGATGCGTCGCCTGACAGACCAACAACGTCAGGAGCGCATCACCGAAGCACAAAAGCAAATTGCGGATAACTGCCAGTAGGCACTGGCAGTTTCCGGCTTAGCGGGAGGCGGTGATGAGCTGATCGAACTCTTTGAGCAAGACTTGCAGCTGCCGATCCTTGCCCTGGACATTGCGCGTCGCAAAGACCATCTCGGCCATTTCCTGAATGCCCGAGGCATTGGGCAGCGGCAGGTTGTTCTCGAGAATGGCTTTCATGCGTGGCAGGAAGATCCATTGCAGCCACTGCTCGAAATCCAGCGTGTCGACGGAAAATGGCTCGACACTGGCCAGCGCTTCAGCGCTTGGCGGGAGCTCGTCCCACCAGCCCTGAAGACGCAACTCACGCTCGATCAGCAGCAGCTGTTCAGCGATCTTCGGAAAGCGGACATCCATCAGAGCGAAACCTTGGCCTTTTGACGAGCCTGCGCCGCGCCTGCGGAGTCGCCCTGTTTCTCACGCGCCTGGGCAATCAAGCCCCACAGGCTTGCCTGAAGATCCGGACGCCCATTGGCAAACGTCAAACTGCGACGAGCGAACTGCTCGGCTTGCGCCGCATCACCCTGAGCCAAGCGCACCTGCGCCAGACGATAAAGCACTTGCGGCTCACGCGGAGCAACCCGCTGAGCACGCTCAAGGCTGGAGGATGCGCCATTCAGATCACCGCTCGCCTGTTGTTGCTGAGCAGTGGTCAGCAAGGCCAGCACCGGACCGTCCAGTTGCTCGTCGGCAGACAATCCGCCAGCGCTGCTGGAGGGAGGAATCCCGCTCGGTGTCGAGGGCATGCTGTAGTTACCCTGATTGATCGGCGCCGACTGCAGCGGTCCGCTGTCCATCTGACCCGGAGTAATCGGACCGGAACTGATCGGGCCAGGGCTGATCGGCTGAGTGCTGATTGGCGTCGACGTCGTAGCGCCACCGCCCGGGATCATCACCACCACACCAGTGTCACCCTGCGGGATCGCCTGGGTCTGGGCTTGTGCCGGACGCTTCACGGTCGTTTTGCGGAAACCGCCATTGGCAGAGATCCGCTCACTGTTGGACACAGCCGTACCGGAGTCGACCACTGGAATCGAGCCGTGCTGCACATTGGAGCAACCGCTGAGCAAAGCCAGAGCTGTCACCGTAATCGCTGGAATAAACCACTTGTTCACTTGAAACCCTCTTTGCTTAATTCATCCAGCCCTTGACCCAATCCATCACCGATTCGCCTGACGCAGGGCCTGAACCACCGCACGCAGCGCCAGGAGGCGGTTCGCTGCCGCGAATATACGGCATCTGCACCGCGCCTGGGCAGTTGGCTTCAGAACCCTGCCCGGTGCGCGAATCGACCCAGGCCTGAACGATATTATCCGGCTGCGGCATATCCAGCGGCAACGGGTCGGCCTTGCGCATGAAACTGGTCCAGACTTGCAGTGCGCCCGTGGCACCGGTGAACGGCGTCTTGCCGTTGTCATCGCGACCCAGCCAGACCACTGCCAGCAGATCCTGGCTGAAACCGGCGAACCAGCTGTCTCGCGAGTCGTTACTGGTACCGGTTTTACCCGCCAGCGTCAGCGTCTTGGGCAGCACGTTGTAAACCGAGCTGCCGGTACCTTCACGCATCACGCGCTGCATGGCGCTCTGGATCAGGTAGATGGAGGCCGGATCGAAACGCTGCTGAATCTGGAACGGATAACGCTTGAGCGGCTGACCTTCGGCGGTCAGTACGCTACGAATCCCGCGCATCGGCGTGTTGAAACCGCCGTTGGCCAGCGTCTGGTACATGGTTGCCACTTCAATCGGCGTCATGCCACCCGCCCCCAGCAACATCGACGGGAAGGCCGGAAACTCGCGCGTGATGCCCAGACGCCCAAGGGTTTTCAGGACGTTCGGTACACCGACTTCCAGCCCCAGACGTGCAGTCGACAGGTTGTAGGAATGCGCCAGCCCCTGGTACAGGAAAACCGTACCGTGGGAACGACGATCATAGTTCTGCGGTTTCCAGATCTGACCATCTGCGCCTTTGACCGAGAAGGACTCATCGGACAGCCAACTGGTCAAGGTGTACTGGCTCGGCTTTTCAAGCGCGGTCAGGTACACCGCCGGCTTGATCAGGGAACCGATTGGCCGCACGGCATCCAGCGCGCGGTTGAAGCCGGCAAAGCTGGCCTGACGACTACCGATCATCGCCTGGACTTCACCGGTTTCAGGGTTGGTCACGACCATCGCCGCTTCAACATCTTCCGAACCTTTGCGACCGGCAAGGCGCTTGAAGGTATCGTTGACCGAGGCTTCGGCCTTCATCTGCAGGATCGGATCGAAACTGGTGAAGATCCGCAGACCTTCTTCGGTCAAGTCTTCGTCGCGGTAGTCTTCGCGCAGCTGGCGCTTGACCAGATCGAGGAAGCCCGGGAACGAACTGTCGGCCAGGCTGCCGCGTGTGGTCACGCCTAGCGGCATTTTCTTCGCCGCAGCGACTTGCTCCGCGGTGGCGACACCTTGCTGCTCCAGCAGATCGAGCACCAGATTGCGTCGTTCAAGCGCGCGCTCCGGGTAGCGACGCGGGTTGTAGTAGGACGGCCCCTTGACCATGCCCACCAACAACGCGACTTGGTGCAACTTGAGTTCGGACAGCGGCTGACTGAAGAAGAACTGACTGGCCAGGCCAAAACCGTGCACGGCACGCTGACCGTCCTGACCGATGAACACTTCATTGAGGTAAGCCTCAAGAATGTCCGGCTTGCTGTAGTGCAACTCAAGCAGCATCGCCATCATCGCTTCGGTCAGCTTGCGGCTCAGGCTGCGCTCGTTGGTCAGGTAGAAGTTCTTGACCAGTTGCTGCGTCAACGTACTACCGCCCTGACGCATTTGCCCGGCCGACGTGTTGACCCAAACGGCTCGCACGATCGACTTCGGCGACACGCCGAAGTGGTGATAGAAGTCGCGGTCTTCCACCGCCACCAGCGTATCGAGCAGATACGGCGGCACCTGATCGATCTTGATCAGGATGCGGTCTTCAAGGTTTTTCGGGTAAAGGCCACCGATCAACAGCGGCTCGAGGCGCACCACCGACAGTTTTGAACCGTTGGTCGACGACAGCTCGGCGACGTAATCGCCCGAGAAACGCACGCGCACCGGCTGAGCCTGCTCCAGGCCCTCATAGAACTGGAACCCACGGGTGTTCAAGTCGACCGTATTGCCATTGACCGATGCCGCGCCAGGTCCATTGGCCACACTTTCGCGGCGATAACCCAAGGCATCGAGCTCGGTAAGAAAGTCATCCTTGCTCAGCTTCTGTCCGACGAACAGCTCGAGCGGACGCGCATAAACCTTGGCCGGAATGGTCCAGCGCTTGCCGGAGAACTTCTCCTGGACCACGGCATCAAGGTAAACCGCGAAGCCTGCCAGCACTACGAGGCCGACCAGACTGAGCTTGAGCGCCCAGCCTAACCAGGGGCGCAGGCCGCTAGAAGGAGGTTTTTTAGGGGAACGAGGGGATCGGGTACGAGTCATGGCGGCGGATTATACGCACTTTATTCCCGATCAACATGAGCCCGGCGAGGTTTGCGTTAACCCGACTAGCCGCCATAATGTTGCCCTTGAATTTTCCCAGACTCTGAAGGATCACCTGTGAGCCAGTCCCTGATCGCTGCCCTGCAAAACCCGGCCCTCTACCCGCATCCTGTAGAGGGATTCCAGGTCATCGAGACGCACATCTCCTGGGTGCTGCTCACTGGCCCCTATGCTTATAAAGTGAAGAAACCGGTCAATTTCGGCTTCCTCGACTTCACCAGCCTCGAGTCGCGCGAACATTTCTGCGGCGAAGAGCTGCGCCTGAACCAGCGCCTGACCAACGATTTGTACCTTGAAGTGTTGCCGATCACCGGCAGCATTGAGGCGCCGCAATTCGGTGGCACCGGCCCGGTGCTCGATTACGCGCTGAAAATGCGCCAGTTCCCGCAAAGCCAGTTGCTCAGCACCCTGCAAGCCAATGGCGAGCTGACGACTGCGCACATCGACGAAATAGCCAAGCAGATCGCCCGGTTCCACCTCAGCGCCCCGAAGGTTCCGGCAACTCATGAAGCCGGCACCCCTGAAGGCGTCATGGCACCGGTGCGGCAGAACTTCGAACAAATCCGCCCGTTTCTCAGCGATAAAGCCGACCTGCTGCAACTTGACGCCCTGCAAGCCTGGGCCGAAAGCAGTTTCGAACGCTTGAAACCACTGCTGGCACAACGTAAGGCCGAAGGCTTCATCCGCGAATGCCACGGCGATATCCATTTGGGTAACGCCACCGTGATCGACGGCAACGTGGTGATTTTCGACTGCATCGAATTCAACGAGCCGTTCCGCTTCACCGACGTCTATGCCGACACCGGCTTTCTGGCGATGGACCTTGAAGACCGCGGCCTGAAAAGCCTGGCTCGGCGCTTCATGAGCCAATACCTGGAGCTGACCGGCGACTATCAGGGCCTTGAGCTGCTGAACTTCTATAAAGCCTACCGCGCACTGGTTCGCGCCAAGGTCAGCCTGTTCAGCATGCCCGCCGAGGCCGATCCGGTACAACGCGCCACGACCCTGCGCCAATACCGCAACTACGCCAACCTGGCGGAAAGCTACAGCACCATTCCATCGCGCTTCATGGCGATCACCCACGGTGTTTCCGCCGTCGGCAAAAGCCACGTCGCCATGCGCCTGGTAGAAGCACTGGGCGCGATTCGCCTGCGTTCCGATGTCGAGCGTAAGCGTCTGTTCGGCGAGCAGCATGTACCGAATGATCCGCAAGCCGGTATCTACAGCGCCGACGCCAGTGCCGCTACCTATACCCGCCTGCATGAAATCGCTGGCGTGATTCTGCGCGCCGGCTTCCCGGTGGTCATCGACGCGACTTACCTCAAGCGTGAACAACGCGACAGTGCGGCAAAAATCGCCGAAGCAACCGGTGCGCCGTTCCTGATCCTCGATTGCAATGCGCCACAAGCCGTGATCGAGAGCTGGCTGGCACAGCGTCAGGCAGACAAAAACGATCCATCTGACGCCAATCTGGCTGTTATCGCAGCTCAACAAGCCAGCCGCGAGCCGCTGACTCCGGCAGAGATTCTCTGCAGCAAACGCGTTCAGACCAATGAAAGCGGGACCCTGGATACCGTGGTCGCGCAGATTCGTCAGCGTCTGCCGGGGCTGTAAAAAACTATTTCAGGCGTGAAGCCCTAACCGGCTTCACGCCTGCGAAATAGTGGCACTATACTGGCGTCATAAAACCAACAGGTGACACCTTATGAGCCAGCCGAAACTTCTCGACACCCCGCTGTATGCCCTGCTGCACAAAGACGACATCGAAGGCTTCAATCGCGAAAGGCCCAAGTCCGGACCTATCGATATGGTGGGCGGCGACTTTCGTGGCCTCGACCTACGCGAGCTGAACGCCGAAGGTATTGATTTCAGCGATGCCTATTTCCGCTCTGCCGACCTGCGCGGCATTGATTTTCGTGATGCTTCCCTCGAAGGCGCGAGCTTGGCCCACGCACAAATCTCCGGTGCTTACTTCCCCTCCGAACTGAGTGCTGACGAAATTCTCATGTCGATGAATTTCGGCACTCGCCTGCGCTACCGCACCCGCTAACACCTGCCGTCACCTGAAGTCCGGCGCCCCCGCTACGCGCCGGACTGCATGCCTGATCTCCCAAGTCCTTTCCTGCCGCCGCTACCGCCCTTTCCAGAGCTATCTGTTAGAACGCCTTAGAAGCTTTTGCGTTCAAACTGACCAAACAACCACGCTTTTCCTACTGACCGCTACACTCCTGTGAGGCTTGCCCACGCACTCTTCGGCTGTCGCAAGGAGGCTTGATGAATGATGAACTGCAACACCTGAAAAACCTTGGCAAGACATCGGCGCAATGGCTGCATGCCGTGGGCATCCACAGCGCCTCGGACTTGCGTCGCCTGGGCGCGGTAGATGCTTATCGGGCGGTACGCACTCGCGGGTTTCGCGCCTCGAAGGTGTTGTTGTATGCAATTGAGGGGGCGCTGATGGACGTGCACTGGAACGATATCCCCGCTGATCGCAAGGAAGCACTCAATAAACAGCTTGAAGCCATTTCGTCACGCCACAAGGTCTAAAGTCCAGCATTTACAGGCAATCCAAACAAGTGTTTGGCAAAAGAGCAAAGAACTCGGAAAACAGCGATTGACTTAGAAATGAGAATCGTTATGATTATCGCAACTGATCGCGAGATCAGCTGATCTTCTGAAAGACCATTGGTTCGGACTCTCAGATTATCTCCTCATCAGGCTAATCACGGTTATTTGACCCGGCTTTTGCCGGGTCTTTTTTTGCCTGTCGAAAAGTACCTCGCGAGATACGCCGACTGCTTGTTACTGACGCATTTGCGCGCAATAGTCCTGCACGGGGCGGGCGGCCGTGTACCAGACGTAATCAGCCGATGCCGACGAGACCACAGTCCCCTTCTCTGCCAGCATCACCACCACCGGCGCCGAATGCTCACCCAGATCCTGCACATGTAGCGGTACGCCTATGTCCAGCCGTGCGTGATAAGCGCCGGCAAACAACAATGCCGGCGCGGGGGCTGCCAGCAATCGCTCAGCCATTTGCCGATCACGTTGTTGCTGAACCGCCAGCATGGCCGGCATCCGGCTTTCGGGTAACAACCCGCAATGAGACTCGCGGATTTGCGCCAGCAGCTCATTTCTAACTGCTGGCGCATTTGACCGGGCTCCGCTCACGGCCGGCGCTTGCTTATAAATGCGCTGAATGTCAGCCGAATCCAGATTCGCCGCCAGTAACGGATAAGGCTGAGCCAGGGTATACCGCACAATTGGCCCATACAGGTTCCAGTCCCAACCCGATTGCCAGGCCAACGCCGCCGGCAAATCGGCGGGCCAGCGAGCGGAGTCCAACGCATGGATTTCATCGACACGTGGCTGCTGATCCGGCGTCAGCATTTCCAGCAGCACGCTGCCCTGAGTCCGGCGCTGGGCCAATGCCTGTAATAACCACAGTTGCGCATGATGGTGATCGGGATTGTCATGCTGCTCGCCAACAATCAGGCGTGGCGCCCCGGCCAACCGCTCGACCAACGCTTGCGCGCTCAGACGCTGACCGCTATGCAGATCGCGAATCACCCCAGCCGGTTGATCCACGGCACTGGGTGCCATGTTTTGGCATGACACCAGTAACAACAGCGCCAGAATCAATATCCCACGCATGAGTTCACCTCAACGGGCGATGATCAGCGGATGCCCACGCTCCGGGTGCGACTGCACCAACACATCCAGCCCGAACACGGCTTTGAGCGGCTCCGGCCGCAGCACCTGCTGCGGTGTGTCCAACGCATGCGGATGGCCACTTTCGAGCAACAGAATGCGATCACAGTAACGCGCCGCCAGATTCAGGTCATGCAGAATCACCAGCACCGCCGCTCCGCGATCGGCGAACTCACGAATCGCCTGCAAGGTGGTGTGCTGATGCAGCGGATCGAGCATCGACGTCGGCTCGTCGAGCAGCAAGGTTTGCCCGGCCTCCCCCGGCCAAAGCTGCGCCAGCACCCGCGCCAGGTGCACACGCTGGCGTTCACCGCCGGACAGGGCGAGGTAGCTGCGGCCACTCAAATGCCCGACATCGGCAGCCTGCAAGGCAGCGGCGACAATCTCGTCATCGCGCACCCTGCCTGTTTGATGCGGTAAACGGCCCATACCGACCACTTCCTCGACGCGGAACGCAAAATCCAGGGTCGAGGTCTGCGGCAATACCGCCAGGCGTTGCGCCCGCTGTGCGCCATCCCAATGACTCAGTTCGTGCTGATCGAGCCAGACACGGCCGTGATCAGGACGCAATTCGCCACATAACGCGCCGAGCAAGGTGCTTTTGCCTGCGCCGTTGGGGCCCAGCACTCCAAGGACTTCGCCCGGCTTGAGCTCAAGATCGATATCGGCCAGGACGATTTTCTTGCCGCGGCAGATCTGCAGATTTTCCACTCGCAGCATCAGGCGCGACCTCGTAACAGCAAATACAGAAAGAACGGTGCGCCGATAAACGCGGTAACGATGCCAATCGGCAATTCAGCCGGAGCCAGCGCCAAACGTGCCACCAGATCGGCAAACAGCAACAGGCTGGCGCCCGCCAGTACTGACGCCGGTAACAGCACGCGATGATCGGGCCCCGCCAATAGTCGCACCAGATGTGGCACCACCAACCCGACAAAACCGATCATCCCCGCCGCCGCAACAGCAGCGCCGACGCCCAGCGCGGTGCAGAACACCAACTCACGCTTGAGCCCTTCGACGTTGATCCCCAAATGACTGGCCTCGGACTCACCGAGCAACAGCGCATTCAACGCCTTGGCCCGGCGCGGCAACCACAGCGCTACCGCGGCGCTCACCAACAACAATGGCCAGAGTCGCGCATAGCTGGCGCCATTCAGGCTGCCCAGGTTCCAGAAAGTCAGCGTACGCAAGGTCGCGTCGTCCGCCAGATAGGTGAACAAACCCACCGCCGAACTGGCCAGCGCCGTCAGGGCGATGCCCGCCAGCAACATGGTTGCCACATTGGTCTGGCCGTTACGCCGACCAAGACGGTAAACCAGCGCCGTCACCCCGAGCCCGCCCAGAAACGCACACAGCGATAACAGATACGGGCCGATCGCTTCAGGCAAGCCACCAAACAGCGAGCCGCCAACAATCGCAATCGCAGCGCCCAAGGCTGCACCACTGGAGACTCCGACCAACCCCGGATCTGCCAGTGGATTGCGGAACAACCCCTGCATTGCCACGCCAGACAACGCCAGCACCCCGCCCACCGCCAGACCGAGCAAAGTACGCGGCAAGCGAATCTGCCCGAGGATCAGTTCGGCCTGTTCCAATCCCTCGGCAGGAACCGGCAGACCGATCATCCGAATTGCAGCGCGCAACGTATCGAGCAGCGGCAAGCTGACCGGGCCCAGGGCCAATGACAACCAGATCGCTAACAAACACAGCAGGCTCAGCCCGATGAACAACGAACGAGGTTTGACCAGAGTACTCATGGGGCGATGGTTGCCTTGGCCGATTCAGCGGGATAGAACCCGGCGGACAACTTCACCAGACTCAAAGGCAAGCGCGGTCCCAAGCCGCCAACCAACAGCGTCGGGTCCAGCTCGAACACTCGCCCGGCCTTGGCTGCCGGCGTCGAAGCGAGAATCGGGTTTTCCTTGAACAACGCGGCACGCGCGGCGTCACCGGTCAGCGCCCGGTCGGCAAACACCAACACGTCTGGCGTCAGGCCCGCAAGGGACTCAACGGAAAAAGGCTTGTAACCGGTATGGGTCGCCAGGTTACGCCCACCCGCCTGTTGCAACAGCCAATCGGCTGCGGTGTCCTTGCCGGCGATCAGCGGCTTGCCGCCTGCATGCCCCAGTAGCAGCAACACACCCGGCGCCTTCTGCTTGGCCTGAGCCTGGCTGACCCAGGCTTTCTGCTGTTCCAGTTGCTGTTGATAACCCTGAAACAGCGCTGCGGCCTGCGGCTCGCTACCGAGCAATTTACCCAGGTGCTGCAAGTTGCCTTGCAGGGTTGGCAGGTCAGGTTGTGCAGAGAACAGCTCAACCTGCACCCCGGCACTGCGTATCTGTGACAACACTGGCGGAGGGCCCATTTCTTCGGTGCCAATGAGAATCTGCGGACGCAAACTCAGGATGCCCTCTGCCGACAATTGCCGCTGATAACCGATACTCGGCAAGGCCTTGAGCGATTCGGGATGCTGGCTGGTGCTGTCAACGCCGACCAGTTTCGACTCACCGCCCAACGCACTCACCCACTCCGACAGAGCCCCGCCGGCACTGACCCAGCGTTGCGGCACTTCGGTCGCTTGAGCCCCATGGTTGACCAAAAGTCCGACACAGAGCGCAATAGCGCTGGTACTCAGGCGCATAACAGGGTTTCCTTTGTGGGGTTTTCCCGCAGGATCAAGGCGTCGTCAGCTACGCAGCCACCACGGGCGAAACACCCATTTGATAATTGTTTGCATTTGCACGTCAAGCGCAGACACATTTGCTAACCAGTGAGCGCGCACGCATCACCGCCAGAGGCCAGAGCCTTTGGCACTTGAGGATAGTCATGAAGTTTCTTTGCTCCAGCGCCGAGCTGGTCGATGCCAGCAGCCGTGGTTTCGAGATCGACGGCCAGAAGTTGTTTGCCGTGCGCCGTGAAGGCCGGGTCTACGTGTATGAAAATCGCTGCCCGCATCGCGGCGTAAGCCTTGAATGGCAGCCGGACCAGTTTCTCGACGCCAGCGCCAGCCTGATCCAGTGCGCCACTCATGGCGCGCTGTTTCTGATCGAAAGCGGTGAATGCGTGGCCGGGCCCTGTGCCGGGCAGTCCCTCAGCGCCCTGGCGTGCCGCGAAGACAGCCAGGGAATCTGGGTTCAACTTTAGGTGTCGAGTAACACCTCCAGTCGACGGTCCACCCGCACTTCATTTGAGGTCAGGCTCACACCGTACGCCAACACTTCAACCCCGGCCGCTTTCGCCTCACGCAAAGCGGCCGCATAACCCGGATCGATCTCCTCAGCCGGGCGCACCGAGTCAATGCCGGTCAGATTGACGCAATACAACTGCACCGCACGAATACCGTCCCGCGCCAGGCACGCCAGCTCGCGCAAGTGCTTGGCCCCACGCTGAGTGACCGTATCCGGAAACGCCGCGACCGCTGAGCCATCGAAGCCCAGCGTGACGCTTTTGACTTCGACGAAGGCCGGGCCGCTCGGGTAATCAAGACGGAAATCGATGCGGCTGTTTTCCTGACCGTATGGCACTTCACGCTTAAGCCCGGTAAAGCCATCGAGTTCGGTGATCAAACCGCCACGTAGCGCCTCTTCAATCAAGGTATTGGCCCGCGCAGTATTCACGCAGGCCAGCCGCCCTTGCGGGGTTTCACTGATTTCCCAGGTGCCAGGCAGCTTGCGCTTCGGGTCATTGGAGCGGCTGAACCAGACCTGCCCGCCTTCGACCATGCAATTGAACATCGACCCGGTGTTGGGGCAGTGAATGGTCAGCAACTCGCCGCCAACGGTTTCGATATCGGCGAGAAAACGCTTGTAGCGACGAATCAGCCGACCTTCTTCGAGAGGAGGATTGAAATGCATCAGCCTTGCCAACTCCGCAGGCCACGGGCAATCCGCTGAACCGCTTCCTGCAAACGCGGCAGGCTCTGTGTGTAGGCAAACCGCACGTGATGACCGGCCTGATACCGACCAAAATCCAGACCTGGGGTGAAGGCAACGTGTTCGGTTTCCAGAAAGTGCCGGCAGAAGGCAAACGCATCACCGCCAAAGGCACTGATATCGGCATACAGATAGAAGGCGCCTTCCGGCTCCACGGCGATCCCGAAACCCAACTCGCGCAAGGCTGGCAACAGGAAGTCACGCCGGCGCCCGAACTCGGCCCGGCGCTCTTCGAGAATGCTGATAGTGTCAGGCTCGAAGCAGGCCAGTGCTGCGTGCTGGGCCATGCTCGGCGCGCTGATGTAAAGGTTCTGCGCGAGTTTTTCCAACTCGCCGACTGCAGCCTCTGGGGCGACCAGCCAACCAAGGCGCCAGCCGGTCATGCCGAAGTATTTGGAGAAACTGTTCAGCACAAAAGCGCTGTCATCGACTTCCAGCACACTGGCAGCGTCGGTGCCGTAGGTCAGGCCGTGATAAATCTCGTCCACCACCAGATGACCGTGGCGTTCTTTGATTGCTGCAGACAGCCCGGCCAGCTCATCGCGGGTCAGGATAGTCCCGGTCGGGTTCGCCGGTGAAGCGACCAGTGCGCCAACGCTGTCGTGGTCCCAGTAACGCTCGACCAGGCCTGGCGTCAGCTGATAGCGCACGTCCGGGCCGACCGGCACCAGTTGCGCCGCACCTTCCACCAGCCGCAGGAAATGCCGGTTGCACGGGTAACCCGGGTCGGCCAGCAGCCAGTGTTTACCAGGATCGACCAGCAAGGCGCTGGCCAACAGTAACGCGCCAGAACCTCCCGGTGTGATCAGGATACGCTGTGGGTCGATGTTCAACCCGTAACGTTGGTCATAGAAGCCCGAAATGGCTTCACGCAGCTCTGGAATGCCGCGAGCCGCGGTGTAATGGGTTTTCCCCGCCG
This sequence comes from Pseudomonas sp. H3(2019), assembly GCF_007713465.1. Taxonomy (GTDB): domain Bacteria; phylum Pseudomonadota; class Gammaproteobacteria; order Pseudomonadales; family Pseudomonadaceae; genus Aquipseudomonas. The sequence continues at coordinate 18,942 of NZ_VMSG01000036.1, forward strand.
TCAGCGCCGCCTGGCCGGCCCTGATGATCGGCTCGGCGGTGGTGAAATCCGGTTCGCCGATTTCCAGGTGAATCACGTCGTGCCCGGCCGCTTGCAATTCATTGGCGCGCGCCAGCAATGCCATGACATGGAAAGGTTCGATAGCGCGGCTGCGCGCACTGTAGGACTGAGCCATTAGCCTTCCTTCAACGGGGATAAAGAATTGATTCTACCCAAGCCCGGGAACGAGCGAGAACCTAAAGCGGTCACAACCGGAAGTTCACCCGTAAAAGAGCTGATACATAAGGCTCAGGATTGACTAAAATCAATATCTGATCAGGCCTCCAGACCCGCCAGACAAGGCTTTGCAAACATTTGCAAGCCTTACGGACCGCAGCCTCGACATCCGGGAGTAGCGCGCTCCGATTTGATCTGGTAAGTTCGCCCGCTTGCAGCCGCAGGGCCGGCAGGTGTCGGTGATGGAGCAATCCTGCGCAATGGATTACAAGAGTAGAGGCGGTCCATTTCATGCCCACCCAAGCAAAGCAACAGCAGAACCCGTCGATCAGCGGCTTCGAACCCTACAAAGAAGTGAAGGGCGAGGAGTACATGGGCCAGCCCATGCGCGCGCACTTCACCAAGATCCTGAACAAGTGGAAACAGGACTTGATGCAGGAAGTCGACCGCACTGTTGATCACATGAAGGACGAAGCCGCGAACTTCCCCGACCCAGCCGACCGTGCCAGTCAGGAAGAAGAATTCAGCCTCGAACTGCGTGCCCGCGACCGCGAGCGCAAGCTGATCAAGAAAATCGACAAGACCCTGCAACTGATCGAAGACGAAGAATACGGCTGGTGCGAGTCTTGCGGCGTCGAGATCGGCGTCAAGCGCCTGGAAGCACGCCCTACCGCTGACATGTGCGTCGACTGCAAGACCCTTGCAGAGATCAAGGAAAAGCAAGTCGGCAAGTAAGTGGCCGCTTGAACGAAGAACGGAGCGTGCGAACGCTCCGTTTTTGTTTCTGGTACATCAAGCTTTGCTCCTACAGGGTGCGATGGCGATATCAAGCCGTGCTCCTACAGAACCAGACAACGTAACATCGCGCCCATGACTGCCATCAAATCCCCCGCCTACATCGGGCGCTTCGCTCCTACCCCCAGCGGGCACCTGCACTTCGGCTCGCTGGTCGCGGCATTGGCCTCGTACCTTGACGCCCGCTCGGTTGGCGGCCGCTGGCTATTGCGCATGGAAGACCTTGACCCGCCCAGGGAGGAGCCCGGCGCCCAGGCGGCGATCCTCAAGGCACTGGAAAGCTACGGTTTCGAATGGGACGGCGAAATGGTCCGCCAGAGCGACCGTCACGACGCCTATGCGCAGGTGTTGAATCAACTGTTCAACCACGGCCTGGCCTACGCCTGCACCTGCTCGCGGAAAAAACTGGCGCCTTATCACGGGATTTATCCAGGCCTGTGCCGTAACGCCGGTCATGCCAGCGAAGACGCCGCAATCCGCTTGCGCGTCCCGGAATTGGAATATCACTTCACCGACCGCGTGCAAGGCGAATACCGCCAGCACCTGGGCCGCGAGGTCGGCGACTTCGTGATTCGTCGACGCGACGGGCTCTATGCCTATCAACTGGCAGTGGTGCTCGACGACGCCTGGCAAGGCATCACCGATATTGTCCGCGGTGCCGACTTGCTCGACTCCACCCCACGCCAGTTGTACCTGCAAGAACTGCTCGGCCTGCCGCAACCGCGCTATCTGCACCTGCCGCTGATTACCCAGCCGGACGGCAACAAACTCGGCAAGTCCTATCGCTCACCGCCATTGACCGAAGATCAGGCCACCCCCCTGTTGCTGCGTGCCCTGCGCGCACTGGGACAAAAACCTGGCCACGAACTCGATAATGCCAGCCCCAGGGAAGTACTGAGCTGGGGCATCAGGCACTGGGATGCGACGTTAATCCCGCGCACACTGACACTGCCCGAAGCGCAATTACGCTGACTAAGCTTGCAGGTTGGCGCCCATCCGTTACCATCGCCGCACGTTTTCGGGCACGCACACAATAAAGAGAGGCCGGGATGTACATCTATCGCTTGGTCCTGCTCCTGGTAGTGGGGATCTATCTGTTCTCCCCAGCCATCATGGACTGGTGGATCGACGCCACTGGCGCCTGGTATCGCCCGTATCTGCTGTGGCTGATTCTGATCGTCGTGACCTTCATCCTGCAGAGCCAAAAAGATGCCGATGAGCTTTAGCCTGACCCAGATGATCCTGATCAGTGCCGCCTACCTGGCGGTGCTGTTTGGTGTTGCCTGGATCAGTGAACGCGGAATGATCCCGCGTGCGATCATTCGTCACCCGCTGACCTACACCTTGTCATTGGGTGTCTACGCCAGCGCCTGGGCGTTCTATGGCACGGTCGGCCTGGCCTATCAATACGGTTACGGCTTCTTGTCCAGTTACCTCGGGGTCTCCGGGGCGTTTCTGCTGGCGCCGGTGTTGCTCTACCCGATTCTGAAGATCACCCGCACCTATCAGCTTTCTTCCCTGGCCGACCTGTTTGCATTTCGTTTCCGCAGCACCTGGGCCGGCGCGCTGACCACGATTTTCATGCTGATCGGCGTGCTGCCGTTGCTGGCCCTGCAGATTCAAGCCGTGGCCGACTCGATCGGCATCCTCACCCATGAGCCGGTGCAGCATCGGGTCGCCCTGAGTTTTTGTGCGCTGATCACCCTGTTCACGATTTTCTTCGGTTCGCGGCATATTGCGACCCGGGAGAAACACGAAGGCCTGGTGTTCGCGATTGCCTTTGAATCGGTGATCAAGCTGATCGCCATTGGCGGCGTCGGCCTCTATGCCTTGTACGGCGTGTTCGACGGTCCGCAACAGCTGGAACTCTGGTTGCTGCAAAACCAGACCGCCCTCGCTGCGCTGCACACGCCGCTGCAAGAAGGCCCATGGCGCACGCTACTGCTGGTGTTCTTCGCCTCGGCGATCGTGATGCCGCACATGTACCACATGACCTTCACCGAAAACCTCAACCCTCGCTCGCTGGTCAGTGCGAGCTGGGGCTTGCCGCTGTTCCTGCTGCTGATGAGCCTGGCCGTACCGCTGATTCTCTGGGCCGGCCTCAAACTTGGCGCCACCACCAACCCGGAATACTTCACCCTCGGCGTCGGCATCGCCGCCAACAGCAAGGCCCTGGCACTGCTGGCCTACGTCGGTGGTTTGTCAGCTGCCAGCGGCCTGATCATCGTCACCACCCTGGCGCTGTCCGGGATGGCCCTGAACCACCTGGTGCTGCCGCTGTATCAGCCGCCTGCCGAAGGCAACATCTACCGCTGGCTGAAATGGACCCGCCGCGCCTTGATCGTCGCGATCATCATGGCCGGTTATGGTTTCTATCTGCTGCTGGGCGCCGAGCAGGACCTGGCCAACCTGGGCATCGTCGCGTTCGTCGCCACCCTGCAGTTTTTGCCCGGCGTACTGTCCGTCCTGTATTGGCCGACCGCCAACCGTCGCGGCTTCATCGCCGGGTTGCTGGCGGGGATTCTGGTCTGGTTGGTAACCATGCTGTTGCCGCTGGTCGGCAACCTGCAGGGCTTTTATATCCCGTTGCTGAACATGATCTATGTGCTCGACGACACCAGTTGGCACATGGCGGCGATCGCATCCCTGGCGGCCAACGTGCTGATGTTCACGCTGATTTCGCTGTTCACCAACGCCAGCACTGAAGAAGCCAGCGCCGCCGAAGCCTGCGCCGTAGACAACGTGCGCCGCCCGCAACGCCGCGAACTGCACGCCGCGTCACCCCAGGAGTTCGCCACGCAACTGGCCAAACCGCTGGGCGCCAAGGCGGCACAAAAGGAAGTCGAACAGGCCCTGCGCGACCTTTATCTGCCGTTCGACGAGCGTCGCCCGTACGCCTTGCGCCGACTGCGTGACCGAATCGAAGCCAACCTCTCCGGTCTGATGGGCCCGAGCGTTGCGCAAGACATGGTCGAAACCTTCCTGCCGTACAAGGCTGGCGGTGAAAACTATGTCACCGAAGACATTCACTTCATCGAAAGCCGTCTCGAGGACTATCACTCGCGCCTCACCGGCCTTGCCGCCGAACTCGATGCCCTGCGCCGCTACCACCGCCAGACCTTGCAAGAACTGCCGATGGGCGTTTGTTCGCTGGCCAAGGATCAGGAAATCCTCATGTGGAACAAAGCCATGGAGGAACTGACCGGGATCGCCGCGCAGCGCGTGGTCGGTTCACGCCTGAGCACCATTGCCGATCCGTGGAAAGAATTGCTGCAAGGTTTCATCAATCTTCCCGACGAGCATTTGCACAAACAGCACCTGGCCCTCGACGGCCAGACGCGCTGGCTGAACCTGCACAAGGCGGCGATCGACGAACCGCTCGCGCCCGGTAACAGTGGCCTGGTATTGCTGGTGGAAGACCTGACTGAAACCCAGATGCTCGAAGACAAACTGGTGCACTCCGAACGTTTGGCGAGTATCGGTCGACTGGCGGCCGGTGTGGCCCACGAAATTGGCAACCCGATCACCGGCATCGCGTGTCTGGCGCAGAACCTGCGCGAAGAGCGTGAAGAAGACAGCGAACTGACGGAAATCAGCGGGCAAATCCTCGAACAGACCAAACGCGTATCACGCATTGTTCAGTCGCTGATGAGCTTCGCCCACGCCGGCAGCCACCAGCACAATGACGAACCGGTCTGTCTGGCCGAGGTGGCCCAGGATGCCATTGGTCTGCTGGCGCTGAACCGCCGCAACTTCGAAGTACAGTTCTTTAACCTGTGCGATCCCGAGCATTGGGTCGATGGCGATCCGCAGCGGCTCGCCCAGGTGTTGATCAACCTGCTGTCCAACGCCCGCGACGCATCGCCGGCCGGCAGTGCGGTACGGGTAAAAAGTGAAGCCAACGAACACACGATCGACCTGATCGTGGAAGACGAGGGCAGTGGTATCCCGTCGAGCATCATGGACCGATTGTTCGAACCCTTCTTCACCACCAAGGATCCTGGCGAAGGCACCGGTCTGGGCCTTGCACTGGTCTATTCCATCGTTGAAGAGCATTATGGACAAATCACCATCGACAGCCCGGCTGACACACAAAGCCAACGCGGCACCCGTATCCGGGTGACCTTACCGCGTCATGTCGAAGCGACGTCCGCTGTGAACTGAGACCGTCGAGAGTATCGAATCAATGCCGCACATTTTGATCGTCGAAGACGAAACAATTATCCGCTCCGCCTTGCGCCGCCTGCTGGAACGTAACCAGTACCAGGTCAGCGAAGCCGGTTCAGTGCAGGAAGCACAAGAACGCTTCAGCATTCCCACGTTCGACCTGATTGTCAGTGACCTGCGCCTGCCTGGCGCACCGGGCACCGAACTGATCAAGCTGGGCCAGGGCAAGCCGGTGCTGATCATGACGAGCTACGCCAGCCTGCGCTCGGCAGTCGACTCAATGAAGATGGGCGCGGTGGACTACATCGCCAAGCCTTTCGACCATGACGAGATGCTCCAGGCCGTCGCGCGCATCCTGCGTGACCGACAATCGGCGCAAAGCTCCGTGGGCGAACCTGCGGTCGGCAAGGCTGCCAACGGCTCCGCGAAGTCCGCAGTCGATAACAGCAATGGCGAAATTGGCATCATCGGCTCCTGCCCACCGATGCAGGATCTGTACGGCAAAATCCGTAAAGTGGCCCCCACCGATTCCAATGTGCTGATTCAGGGCGAGTCCGGCACCGGTAAAGAGCTGGTGGCCCGTGCCCTGCACAACCTGTCCAAGCGCGCCAAGGCACCGATGATTTCGGTGAACTGCGCAGCCATCCCGGAAAGCCTGATCGAGTCCGAACTGTTCGGCCACGAGAAAGGCGCGTTTACCGGCGCCAGCGCCGGTCGCGCGGGGTTGGTTGAAGCAGCCGACGGCGGCACCTTGTTCCTTGATGAGATCGGCGAACTGCCACTTGAAGCCCAGGCGCGCCTGCTGCGCGTGCTGCAAGAAGGTGAAATCCGCCGCGTGGGCTCGGTGCAATCGCAGAAGGTCGACGTACGCCTGATCGCCGCGACTCACCGTGACCTGAAGAGCCTGGCCAAGATCGGCCAGTTCCGTGAAGACTTGTACTACCGTCTCCACGTTATCGCCCTGAAACTGCCGGCCCTGCGTGAGCGTGGCGCGGACGTCAACGAAATCGCCAATGCTTTCCTCGCGCGCCAGAGCGCGCGCGTGAATCGCACCGACCTGAAATTCGCCCCGGACGCCGAACAGGCGATTCGTCATTACTCCTGGCCGGGCAACGTGCGCGAACTGGAAAACGCCGTCGAGCGCGCCGTCATCCTGTGTGAGAGCCCGGAAATTTCTGCCGAATTGCTGGGCATCGATATCGAGCTCAGCGACCTTGAAGATGACGAGTTCATCGGCCTGGCACCGCAACAGGGCAGCAACGGTAACACCAGCCACGAGCCCACCGAAGACCTGTCACTGGAAGACTACTTCCAGCACTTCGTCCTCGAACACCAGGACCACATGACCGAAACCGAGCTGGCTCGCAAACTCGGCGTCAGCCGCAAATGCCTGTGGGAGCGCCGTCAGCGCCTGGGAATCCCTCGGCGCAAGACTGGCATGACCAGCGAAAGCTGAACGTCAGCTGTCGAGTGTGCGAGTAACACATGACAGTGTGAAAAAACTGTTACCGCAGCTTTTACTCGTAACAGAAGCCGGGGCTTACGGTAACGAAGCCCCGGCTTTTTTTGGCCTTGAAAAAAACGATTCAGACGCCTAACCCCTTGTTTTACTGGGGCTCGCAAAAGTTGGCATGGCACCTGCTATATGTTTGGTACAAGAACAATAACAAGCAATGCACAAGACAATAAAAATAAGACGAATCGACTCACGCACAACAAAAACAAGACGGCGAGAGGCGTAGCTAACTGATTCTTTTGGAGAGGCGTTGTATTTGGGGCTTGCCCCGCAACCAGGCCGAGAACAACAAAAACTGCCCTAAGGCAGAGCCTGAACTGGTTGGATCGCACAGATCATTGCAGCACAGCGACCAAAGCAATCCGTTTGCTCTTGGCTCCCGATTGGGAGGGTCATGAAGGAAACCTTCATGACAAGGGCGCGACACAAAAACAAGAAGCCCGAAACCAAAAATAAAAATAGAGCATGCAACTACTTCTTGGGGAGCTTCGGCTCCCCTTGTGGTTTCTGGCGTTTGGCCTTGCAGGCTCGACAGCTGCTACAGAGACCTTGCGCAGCTTCCTACACCATCCCCCGACTAAATGCTAGAATCCCGGCCCATCATGCGGTCATTCTTCGTTTTGGCCGAACATTCCTTCAAACAGTGCATCCCATGCTGAAGAAGCTGTTCCAGTCATTCCGTTCTCCCTTGCGTCGTACGCAACACATTCGCAGCACGCCTGAAGTGCTCAACAGCAGCCAACACTCGCTGCAACGGGCTCAGTTCAGCCGTTATGCGGTGAACATCGTCGAACGCCTGCAGAGCGCCGGCTACCAGGCTTACCTGGTCGGTGGCTGTGTGCGCGACATGCTGCTCAACATCACACCCAAGGATTTCGACGTCGCCACCAGCGCCACGCCGGAACAGGTTCGCGCCGAGTTTCGCAATGCGCGGATCATCGGTCGCCGCTTCAAACTGGTACACATCCATTTTGGCCGCGAAATCATTGAAGTCGCGACGTTCCGCGCCAATCACCCGCAAAACGACGAGGAAGAAGACAGCAACCAGTCCTCGCGCAACGAAAGCGGGCGCATTCTGCGCGACAACGTTTACGGCACGCTGGAAGAGGACGCGCAACGCCGCGACTTCACCATCAACGCCCTGTATTACGATCCGGTCAGCGAGCGCATTCTCGACTACGCCAACGGCGTACACGACATCCGCAATCACCTGATCCGCCTGATCGGCGACCCGACCCAGCGTTACCAGGAAGACCCGGTGCGGATGCTTCGTGCGGTGCGTTTCGCCGCCAAGCTGAACTTCGGTATCGAGAAACACAGCGCCTTGCCAATCCGCAACCTGGCGCCGATGCTGCGCGAGATCCCGTCGGCGCGCTTGTTCGAAGAAGTGTTGAAGCTGTTCCTTTCGGGTCATGCCGCGGACACCTTCGAGATGCTGGTCGACCTGCAATTGTTCGATCCACTGTTCCCGGCCAGCGCCGAAGCGCTGGAACACAATCCGACTTACACCCACACCCTGATCAGCGAAGCACTGATCAACACCGACCTGCGGATCAAGCAGAACAAGCCGGTGACGCCAGCGTTCCTGTTCGCCGCCCTGCTCTGGCCAGCCCTGCCGGCCCGCGTACTGCGCTTGCAGGACCGTGGCATGCCGCCAATTCCGGCCATGCAGGAAGCGGCTCACGAACTGATCAGCGAGCAATGCCAGCGGATTGCGATTCCAAAGCGCTTCACCATGCCGATCCGCGAGATCTGGGACATGCAGGAACGCCTGCCGCGCCGCAGTGGCAAACGTGCCGACCTGTTGCTGGACAATCCGCGATTCCGTGCCGGTTACGACTTCCTGCTACTGCGTGAAAGCGCTGGCGAACAGACCAACGGTCTGGGCGAATGGTGGACGGACTATCAGGACGCCAATGAAAGCGAACGCCGCGACATGATCCGCGACCTCAGCGGCAAGGACGACGGTGCCAGCGGTGCGCCGCGTAAACGTCGCCGCAGCGGTGGCGCCAAGCGCAAACGCGCTGCTGGCGCACCGAGTACGTCGGGCGAGTAAATCGATGGAACGCATTTACATTGGCATGGGCAGCAACCTCGCTGCCCCCGCGGAACAATTGCGCAGCGCCGTCGAGGCGCTCGCGCAGTTACCCAAGACAGCTCTGGTGGGGGTTTCGTCCTTCTATCAAAGCGACTCCTTGCTGCCCGGCCAGCCGCGATATACCAACGCGGTCGCCGCGCTCGACAGCACGCTGACGCCGCTTCAGCTGCTCGATGCGCTGCAAGCCATCGAAATCGACCAGGGTCGCGAGCGCCATGAGCGCTGGGGCCCGCGCACACTGGATCTGGACATCCTGCTGTTCGGCGATCGGCTGATCGACGAGCCCCGCCTCAAAGTCCCCCATTACCATATGCAGGCCCGAGCCTTTGTGCTCTACCCGCTGGCAGAGCTGGCGCCAGCTGACCTGCAACTGGCCGACGGTCGTCACCTGCGCGAACTGCTCGCTGCATGCCCGTTCGTCGGACTTGAACGCCTCCCTTCTACGTGAGCCTTACACGCCCCGTAGCAGCCGCCGAAGGCTGCTACGGAGTGCGCGTTGAACCGGCTGAATCGCATCAGTAACGCCGGTAACACCAACGGCGTAACATTGCGGTAACACATCCAATTGACTTCCCGAGTTCTCCTCACGACTATAGGCGTCCCGCTGCCGCCAACCCGGCACTTACAGGGCGCAATCCAGGCTTTTCAAGCACGACACAAGACCGTGCGCCTGAGTAGATGAAGAATCACGCGCGTTACTCGCAGTAGTTTTCCAAGCGCCTGAATGAGGATTCCTTACATGCCAGCTATCACCTTGACCACATTGCAGAGCCTCAAGCAAAAGGGTGAAAAAATCACCATGCTGACCTGCTACGACGCTACCTTCGCCCACGCCTGCAATGAGGCGGGCGTTGAAGTGTTACTGGTGGGCGACTCCCTTGGCATGGTGTTGCAAGGACACGACAGCACCCTGCCGGTGACCACCGCCGAAATGGCTTACCACGTCGCCGCGGTCAAGCGTGGCAACACCGACGCCTTGATCCTTGCTGACCTGCCGTTCATGGCGAATGCAACCATTGAGCAAACGATGACCAACAGTGCCCTGCTGATGCAGGCGGGAGCGCACATGGTCAAGGTCGAAGGCGCGCTGTGGCTGGCCGAGTCGATTCGTCTGCTGGCCGAACGCGGTATCCCGGTGTGCGCGCACATGGGGCTGACGCCGCAGTCGGTAAACATTCTCGGCGGCTATAAAGTTCAGGGCCGCAATGAAAACCAGGCGCGGCAGATGCGCGCCGACGCAATTGCCCTGGAGCAGGCCGGCGCGGCGATGCTGGTGCTCGAATGCGTACCGAGCGAACTGGCCCACGAAATCACCCAAGCGGTGAAGATTCCGGTGATCGGCATCGGCGCCGGCAATGCCACCGACGGTCAGGTGCTGGTACTGCACGACATGCTCGGCCTGTCCCTCTCCGGTCGCGCACCGAAATTCGTGAAGAACTTCATGGCCGGCCAAGACAGCATTCACGCCGCCCTGAGCGCTTACGTCGCTGAAGTCAAAGCCGCAACCTTCCCTGGCGCCGAACACGGATTCTCTGCATGAACACTGTCAAGACCGTACGCGAACTGCGTGCCGCCGTAGCCCGCGCTCGCGGCGAAGGCAAACGTATCGCCTTCGTACCGACCATGGGCAACCTGCACAGCGGCCACATCGCGCTGGTCACCAAAGCCGCCCAACGAGCCGACTTTGTGGTCGCAAGCATTTTCGTCAACCCGCTGCAATTTGGCGTCGGCGAAGACCTCGACAAGTATCCACGGACCTTGGCCGCCGATCAGGAGAAACTGCTGCAAGCCGGCTGTCACCTGCTGTTCGCCCCAACTGTCGAAGAAATGTACCCGGACGGTATGGCCGGCCAGACCCGCGTCAGCGTTCCACTGCTTTCTGAAGGCCTGTGTGGCGCCAGTCGCCCGGGGCATTTCGAAGGCGTGGCGACGGTGGTCAGCAAGTTGTTCAACATGGTTCAGCCGGACTTGGCGGTCTTCGGTCAGAAGGACTTCCAGCAACTGGCGGTGATTCGCGCGCTGGTGCATGACCTGAACATGCCGATCCAGATCATTGGCGAGCCCACCGTACGAGCCGCCGACGGCCTGGCGTTGTCCTCGCGCAATGGTTTCCTCAGCGAAGAACAGCGGGCCGTCGCGCCAATTGTGTATCGCACGCTGAGCGACATCGCCGAAGCCATCAAACAGGGCGAACGCGATTACCCGGCGCTCCTGGCCCGGAAGATCGAGCAGCTCCAGGCCGCCGGTTTGCGTCCTGATTACCTGGAAGTCCGCCACGCGCTGACCCTGCGCCCAGCGACCGTGGGTGACCGTGACCTGGTGATCCTGGTGGCCGCTTTCCTGGGCACGACCCGGTTGATCGACAACCTGCACCTGAACCTCGACGCCCCCGCTTAACCACCGCAATCCCCCTGTGGGAGCGAGCTTGCTCGCGATGGCGGCTTAACACTCAACAAAGATGTTGGCCGCCAGACCGCTATCGCGAGCAAGCTCGCTCCCACAATAGATTGGTGTTGTTTTTGTAGATTGCAGTCGGTTTCTCACGTCGTATTGCCGGCCTCAAAAGCTTCGGGCAAACTGCCCGCCGTTCGGATCTGACCAAGGGAAACACTCATGCACGCCATCATGCTCAAGGCCAAGCTGCATCGCGCCGAAGTTACCCACGCAGTGCTCGACTACGAAGGCTCTTGCGCCATCGACGGCGAATGGCTGGACCTGTCCGGGATCCGTGAGTACGAACAAATCCAGATCTACAACGTCGATAACGGCGAACGCTTCACCACTTACGCGATCCGTGGCGAAGAAGGCTCGCGCATGATCTCGGTCAACGGCGCCGCCGCACACAAGGCCAAGGTCGGTGATCGGGTGATCATCTGCGCTTACGCTCATTACAGCGAAGCCGAACTGCTCAATTTCAAACCGCGCATGCTCTACATGGCTCCAGGCAACGAGTTGAGCCATACCAGCAATGCCATCCCGGTTCAGGTCGCCTGAGCCCTCCCCGTACTCCGAACACTGAAAGCCCGCCTGCCTGGCGACCTTGAGTGCCGGTACAAAATAGTACCGGCCACAGGTCAGACAAAGCCAAGACAGATCACACCGCGAGGTTTACTGTAATCGCCCTGCGCTATTAAATCGTTTATTCGCAGTTCAACCGGAGGGTGCCTGTCATCAAACAGGACATTCCGGTTTTTTCAGTGTCCTAAAGGCAGTCCAAGTAAAAGGAAACCCGCAGCGATGGCGTACTACCGCACTCCTCATGACGTTACCGCTCTGCCAGCCTGGCAGGCGCTGAATGATCACCGCCAAGCCATGCAGGATTTCAGCATGCGCGAAGCGTTCAATGCCGACCCGCAGCGTTTTACCCAGTTCACACTGAGCAGCTGTGGACTATTTCTTGATTACTCGAAAAACCTGATCAACACCGAAACCCGCAATCTGCTGGTGGGCCTGGCGAACGAAGTCGGCTTGCAAGACGCGATCAAGGCGTTGTTCAACGGCGAAATCGTCAATGCCTCCGAAGGCCGTCCGGCGCTGCATACGGCCCTGCGCCGCCCGGTGGGCGACAAGCTGTCGGTCAATGGCGTCAACGTCATGCCTGACGTGCACAAAGTGCTGAACCAGATCACTGAGCTGGTCGGGCGCATTCACGACGGCCTGTGGCGCGGTTACACCGAGAAGCCGATCACTGACGTGGTGAACATCGGCATCGGTGGTTCGTTCCTCGGCCCTGAGCTGGTTTCCGAAGCGCTGTTGTCCTACGCCCAGAAAGGCGTGCGCTGCCATTACCTGGCGAATATCGACGGCAGCGAATTCCATGAGTTGTCGGCAAAGATTCGTGCCGAAACCACGCTGTTCATCGTTTCCTCGAAATCCTTCAACACCCTCGAAACCCTGAAAAACGCCCAGGCCGCACGCGCCTGGTACCTGGCTCAGGGCGGCTCCGAAGCCGAACTGTATCGCCACTTCATCGCCGTTTCGAGCAACAACGCAGCGGCCGTGGCCTTCGGTATTCGCGAAGAGAACATCTTCCCGATGTGGGACTGGGTTGGCGGGCGTTACTCGCTGTGGTCGGCCATCGGCTTGCCAATTGCCCTGGCCATCGGCATGTCGAACTTCAAGGAACTGCTGTCCGGCGCCTACACCATGGACCAGCACTTCCAGAGCGCACCGTTCGAACAGAACATGCCGGTACTGCTGGCATTGCTGGGTGTCTGGTATGGCAACTTCTGGGGCGCGCAAAGCCACGCGATCCTGCCGTACGACCACTACCTGCGCAACATCACCAAGCACTTGCAGCAACTGGACATGGAATCCAACGGTAAGAGCGTACGTCAGGACGGCACGCCGGTTTCCACCGATACCGGTCCGGTCATCTGGGGTGGCGTCGGTTGCAACGGTCAACACGCCTATCACCAGTTGCTGCACCAAGGCACCCAGCTGATTCCAGCCGACTTCATCGTGCCGATCGTCAGCTTCAACCCGGTTGCCGACCACCACCAGTGGCTGTACGCCAACTGCCTGTCGCAAAGCCAGGCGCTGATGCTCGGCAAGACCCGCGCCGAGGCGGAAGCCGAGCTGCGTGAAAAAGGCGTGGCCGAAGACCAGGTGCAAAAACTCGCGCCGCACAAGGTGATCCCGGGCAACCGCCCGAGCAACACCCTGGTGGTCGAGCGCATCAGCCCGCGTCGTCTTGGCGCGCTGGTGGCGATGTACGAGCACAAGGTGTTCGTGCAGAGCGTGATCTGGGGCATCAACGCCTTCGACCAATGGGGCGTGGAGTTGGGCAAGGAGCTGGGCAAAGGCGTCTACAGCCGCCTGGTCGGCAGCGAAGAAACCCCGGCCGAAGACGCTTCGACCCAGGGCCTGATCAACTACTTCCGTGGTCGTCACCGCGGGTGATCTGATCCTCGCTCCCACAGGTCTGCACAGACCTTGTGGGAGCGGTGCAAGGCTTGAACCCATTCACTACTCGGCGCATCTTTATCACTTGTGCAATACAAGCATAAGGAACCGCCATGTTCGATATCAGCACGTTCCCCAAAGCCGATGCCGTCCGCCAGGCTGCGCAACTGAGTCAGGACGACTACCAGCGCCTGTACCGCCAATCCATCGAGCAACCCGACATCTTCTGGGCCGAACAGGCCAAACGCTTTCTCGACTGGTCGAGCCCTTGGCAAAGCGTTCAACACTCGGATATCAACACTGGCGCGGCACACTGGTTTGCCGGCGGCCAGCTCAACGTCAGCTATAACTGCATCGACCGCCACCTCGCCCAGCGCAGCGAGCAGACGGCGATCATCTGGGAAAGCGACGACCCGGCCGACTCGCTGCACATCACCTACCAGAAACTTCATCACTGCGTCTGCCGCCTGGCCAACGTGCTGAAAAGCCGCGGCGTAAAAAAAGGCGACCGGGTGTGCATCTACATGCCAATGATCCCTGAAGCCGCCTACGCGATGCTCGCCTGCGCGCGCATTGGCGCTGTGCACTCGGTGGTCTTTGGCGGATTTTCCCCCGATTCCCTGCGTGACCGGATCCTCGACGCGGACTGTCGCGCCGTGATTACCGCCGATGAAGGCGTACGTGGCGGTAAATATGTACCACTCAAACAGAACGTCGACAAAGCCCTGCTCAGTTGCCCGGCCGTCAGTACCGTCGTGGTGGTCGAACACACTCAGCGCGAGGTCAATTGGGTCGAGGGCCGCGACCTCTGGTATCACCAGGCCCTGCGCGACGTCAGTGACGACTGCCCGCCAGAACCGATGGGCGCCGAAGACCCGCTGTTCATCCTTTACACCTCCGGCAGCACCGGCAAACCCAAAGGCGTGCTGCACACCACTGGCGGCTATCTGCTGCAAGCGGCGATGACCTTCAAGTACGTGTTTGATTACCGCGACGGCGAAGTATTCTGGTGCACCGCCGACGTCGGCTGGGTCACCGGCCACAGCTACATCGTCTACGGGCCACTGGCCAATGGCGCGACCACACTGATCTTCGAAGGCGTGCCAAGCTACCCGAACAGCTCGCGGTTCTGGCAGGTCATCGACAAGCATCAGGTGAACATTTTCTACACCGCGCCCACCGCCTTGCGGGCCCTGATGCGCGAAGGCCTGGCCCCCTTGAAAGACAGCTCACGCAGCAGTCTGCGGCTGCTGGGCAGCGTCGGCGAGCCGATCAACCCGGAAGCCTGGGACTGGTATTTCAACGCGGTCGGCGAGCAGCGCTGCCCGATCGTCGACACCTGGTGGCAGACCGAAACCGGCGGCATCATGCTCAGCCCGCTGGTCAGCGCACAACGGATCAAACCCGGCTGCGCAACCCGGCCGATGTTCGGTGTGCAACCGGTCTTGCTCGATGAACAAGGCAAGGAAATCAGCGGCGCCGGCAGCGGCGTGCTCGCCATAAAATCCAGCTGGCCAGGGCAAATCCGCAGTGTCTATGGCGACCCGCAACGGATGGTCGACACCTATTTCAAACCCTATCCCGGCTACTACTTCACCGGTGACGGCGCGCGGCGCGATGAGGATGGCGACTACTGGATCACCGGGCGCATCGATGATGTGATCAACGTTTCCGGACACCGCATCGGCACCGCCGAAGTCGAAAGCGCACTGGTTCTGCATGACAGCATCGCCGAGGCGGCGGTGGTCGGTTACCCCCACGACCTCAAGGGACAGGGCATCTACGCCTTTGTCACCCCGATGAACGGCATCGAACCCAGCGACGCGTTGAAGAAAGAACTGCTGGCCCACGTCAGCCAGGAAATCGGCAGTTTCGCCAAACCCGATCTGATCCAATGGGCGCCGGCCTTGCCGAAAACCCGTTCGGGCAAGATCATGCGGCGCATCCTGCGCAAGATCGCCTGCAATGAGCTCGATAGCCTCGGCGACACCTCGACCCTGGCCGACCCCAGTGTGGTCGCCGGGCTGATCGACAAGCGTTTGAACCAATGATCTGTTCACCCAAGCGCGGCCGCTGGCCGCGCATTTTTTCAATGCCGTAGCCACCGAGTCGTCATGGAATTCATCCGTAGCCGTATCGAAACCCAGATCATGAGCCTGTCCGGCCTTTCGCTGGGCAAGCTCGACCTGGAAAACCCCAAGGGCGATCCCGGGCTCTTCGGCCCCGACTCGGTGAGCTGGCAAGTGCATGGCGACTTCAGCAGCATGCTCATCGGCGGCATCAGTGCCTTGATGCTGCAAGCCCTGCACCCGCTGGCGCTGGCCGGGGTCTGGGACCACTCGAACTTCCGTGAAGACATGCTCGGTCGACTGCGTCGCACCGGGCAGTTCATCTCCGGCACCACCTTCGGTTCACGTCAGGACGCCGAGTGGCTGATCGAGAAAGTGCGCACCATTCACTTGCAAGTGGTCGGCACCGCACCCGATGGGCGCCCTTATGCCGCCAGCGATCCGGACCTGCTGACCTGGGTCCATGTGGCCGAAGTCAGCAATTTTCTCGCAGCCCATTTGCGCTACCGCAATCCGAATCTTTCACCCGTCGATCAGGACCGCTACTACGCCGAGATCGCCTTGGTCGCCGAACGACTGGGCGCCCGCGATGTTCCGCGCTCACGGCGGGAAATCAGCGAGTACCTTGAACGAATTCGCCCACAACTGCTCTGCGATGAACGCAGCCGCGAAGTGCTGCGGTTGCTTCTGGCCGCACCATCACCCAGCCGCCTGGCCAAACCCTTCGGCGGGCTGATGATGCAAGCGGGCATCGACCTGCTGCCCGACTGGGCCAGTGACATGCTCGGTGTCCGCCAGAATCCGCTACAACGCAAACTGATTCGCGCCAGCGTCAATCGCAGTGCACCGATGCTGCGCTGGGCGGTGCGCAATGGTTCGGTACAGCGGGCAAAACGGCGGATGGGTTTATCATGATCGTTCCCACGCTCCGCGTGGGAATGCAGCCCGGGACGCTCCGCGTCCCAAGAGCGGACGCAGAGCGTCCAGTGAGGCGTTCCCACGCGGAGCATGGGAACGATCGTTGACGATCAGTCACCCAACAGCCCTTAGCTGTTAAACTCTCGCGCCAAATTCCCCAGCAAGGCGCGTCCATGTCTTCCTTGAATCAGGCGCTGCGCGCCGCCCTCGATCATCGCCAAGACCTGCTCGCCGAGCTGCACCAGCAAGGCACCGACTGCTATCGGCTGTTTCATGGCAGCCAGGAAGGTGCCGGCGGCCTGACCGTCGACCGTTACGGCCCGCAACTGCTGGTCCAGAGCTTTCACCAGTCGCTGGAGCGCGATGACTTGCTCGCGCTGCACGCGATCATCAACCAGCATCTCGGCCAGGACACCCTGCTGGTCTATAACGACCGCTCGCGGGGTAACTCGCGCATTGATCGCGAAGACACGGTCTACCGCGCCGAAGAGGCCGCGCTTGCCGACATGGTCGGCCACGAATGGGGCCTGAACTACCGGGTCCGCGGTCGCCACGCCGGGCAAGACCCTCTGCTGTTTCTCGACCTGCGCAACGCCCGCGGCTGGGTCAAGGACCACAGCGCCGGCAAAAGCGTGCTGAACCTGTTCGCCTACACCTGTGGCGTCGGCCTTGCCGCGGCGGCTGGCGGTGCACGCGAGGTGTGCAATCTGGATTTCGCCGAAGGCAACCTGGCCGTCGGCCGTGAGAACGGCCTGCTCAACCCGCAATTGCCGACCATGCAGTTCGTACAGTCCGATTACTTCCCGGCCATCCGCCAACTCGCCGGCCTGCCGATCAGCCAGCGCCGCGGGCAAAAACTGCCAAGTTACCCGCGCCTGGAACAGCGTCAGTACGACCTGGTCCTGCTCGATCCACCCGCCTGGGCCAAAAGTGCATTCGGCACCGTTGACCTGCTGCGCGACTATCAGAGTTTGCTCAAACCGGCGCTACTGGCCAGCGCCGAGGATGGCGTGCTGATCTGCTGCAACAACCTGGCAAAAGTCAGCATGGACGACTGGCGTGAGCAGGTGCTGCGCTGCGCAGAAAAAGCCGGGCGCCCGGTGCGTGACTGGAAAGTGCTGACACCCGGCAGCGACTTTCCGTCGATGGATCAGCAGCCGCCGCTGAAAACCCTGATCCTGCAACTCTGACCTCTTTCGAAAAAACCTGACATTTGCTGTTCAAGGTGATTGCTTCGGAACCAGAATCGCGTGCCATACTCCAAGCCACTCCCGATTCAGATAGATGAAACCGCACATGCCCAAAGGATTGATTCGCGCCATCGGCGCCCTGTTGATTGCTGTCGCCCTTTACAGCTTGCTGGGGTTTCTGATTTTGCCGGGCATCGCCTTGCGGATCGCCAATCAACAATTGGCCAACTACGCGACGGTGCCGGCGCATATTCAACGGATCGAACTCAATCCCTTCAGTCTTGAACTGAGCGTGTGGGGCCTGAACATCGGCGAGCCGGGCAAGGAACAGATCGCCTTCGAGCGCCTGTACGCCAACCTGCAAATCGATAGCCTCTGGACTCGCGCACTGCACCTGATTGATGTGCAGCTGGACAAGCCGAAAACCGAAATCCTGTTCAACAAGGACGGCAGCCTGAACCTCACGCAACTGTTCAAGTTGCCGGCCAGTGAGCCGACGCCCGCGGCCCCGGACGCCAAACCCTTCCCGCTGCGCATCGACCACATCAACCTGGCCGGTGGATATGTGCACTTCCAGGACCTGCGCCCGAGCGAGCCGATCGAATTCCTGTACGACAAGCTCGACCTGGAGCTGAACAACCTCAGCACCCTGCCCGACGACAACGCAGCCATGACCCTCGTCGCTGCCGGCCCGGCAGGTGGGCGGATCGACTGGACCGGCCACATGAGCCTGGTGCCTATCAGTTCCGAAGGCACACTGAAAGTCACCGACGGCAAGATGAAGTCCTGGTGGCCTTATGTACGTGATGCATTACCACTGGTGCTCGAAGACGGAACCCTGAACCTGAGCACCGATTACAAGCTCAACCTGTCCAAGGAAACCGAACTGTTGCTGAGCAACACTTCGGTGAGCATTGCACCGTTCGCTATCAAGGCCCCGGATGGCCGGCCACTGGTGCGCCTCGAACGTCTGGACGTCAGCGAGACCACGGTCGATCTGGCCAAGCAACAAGTGATCGTCGGCAAGATCCGCAGCCAGAAGCTCGAGACCTGGGCTGCCCGCGAAGCCGATGGCCAGCTCGACTGGCAGAAACTCTTCGCCAGCCAACCGGCCAAACCGGCCACAAAACCCGAGTCAACCAAGGCCCCGGCGGCGGCAGACTCGCCGCAACCAAAACCCGATCCCGCGGTGCCGAGCAAACCGTGGCAAGTGCTGCTCAAGGATGTCGAGCTGCGCAACTATCAAGTGCACCTGGCCGACCGTCAGGCTCAACCGGCGGTGGCACTGGAACTCGGCCCGCTGAACGTCGACGTGAAGAATTTCGATAGCCTCAATGGTTCGCCGTTCTCCCTCAAAGTCGATACCGGCCTGGGCAAGCAGGGCAAGATTCTCGCGGAGGGTGAGGTCAACCTTGCGCCAATCAGCGCCAAACTCAAGGTCCAGACCAAAGACATCGATTTGCGTGTCGCCCAGTCCTATATCAACCCGTTCATTCGTCTGGAGCTGCGTTCCGGGATGCTCGGCAGCGACCTGGCGGTTGACCTGAAAAGCACCGAGCCACTGGCGTTCAGCGTCACCGGCCGCGCCCAGGTCGATCAACTGCACACCCTGGACACCCTGAAAACCCGCGACTTCCTCAAGTGGCAGCAAGTGGTGGTCGAAGGTCTGAACTACCAACACGGCGATAGCCTGTCGATCGACAAGGTCAACCTGCAACAGCCTTATGTGCGCTTCATGATCAACGATGACCGCACCACCAACATCAATGACCTGCTGATCCCGCAACCGGCCGACAGCGGCAGCAAAACCGCCGCCGCGAAACCTGCCGCGAGCAAGGACAAGCCACTGGGCATCCACATCGGCGCGATTGCCATCAACGACGGTTCGGCGAACTTCGCCGACTTCAGCCTGACACCGAACTTCGCCACCGCCATTCAACAGCTCAACGGCCAGATCGGCACTATCGACAGTCGCCAGGTCAAACCCGCCGCCGTCGACATCAAGGGCAAAGTCGACCGCTACGCCCCGGTAACCATCAAGGGCAGCGTCACCCCGTTCGACCCGATGGCCGCGCTGGATATCGCCACCAGCTTCAAACGCGTCGAACTGACCACCCTGACCCCCTACTCCGGCAAGTTTGCCGGTTACCGGATTCGCAAGGGCCGGCTCAATCTCGACCTGCACTACCAGATCGTCAAAGGCCAGTTGAAAGCCGAAAACAAAGTGGTGGTGGAGCAACTGCAACTGGGCGAAAAAGTCGACAGCCCGGATGCCGTGAGTTTGCCGTTGAAACTGGCCATCGCGCTGCTGAAGGACTCCGACGGCAAGATCTCCATCGAGTTGCCGATTACCGGCGACTTGAACAACCCGCAGTTCAGCATAATGCCGATCATCTGGCAGACCCTGCGCAACCTGATCGTGCGCGCGGCCGAGGCGCCCTTCAAGCTCATTGGCGGGCTGATCAACGGCAGTGGGGCCGAAGACCTGGGCAACGTGTCGTTCGCCCCCGGTTCAAGCGAGCTGAGCAAGAACGCCGAGTCGGCGCTCGATACCCTGGCCAAAGCGCTCAAGGAACGTCCGGCCCTGCGCCTGGAAATCGAAGGTACCGCCGCCGAGAAGAGCGATGGCCCCTTGATTGCCGAACAGCGGCTGGAGCGTGAATACCAGTACAACTACTACAAAATGCTCCAGCGGCGCGGCGACAAAGTCCCTGCGCAAGCCTCGTTGCTGCAAGTCCCGGACAGCGAAAAAGGCCCGTTGCTCGAAGCCATTTACCGCACACGCCTGAAAACCCAGCCACCGGCCGAATGGACGCAACTGGGCAAAGCAGAGCGCACTGCCAAACTGCGCGAAGGCGTGATCAAGTTCTGGTCTTCAGACACCGCGCTGCTGCGCCAACTGGGTCAGGATCGCGCCAGCACCATCAAGGACTACCTGGTCGACAAAGCCCAGCTCGCCGATGACCGGGTGTATTTCGTTGACGCTAACCTGGGCGAAGCCGAAAACGATGGCCGAGTCGTCACGCCCATGCACCTGGACGCGGAGTAAGCATGAATAGCCGATTACTGATCAGCCTGGCACTGGCGCTCTTTACCAGCCAGGTGCAAGCCCAGACCGATACCTTGCGCTGCGGCAGTCAGTTGATCAGCGTCGGCGATCGCACAGGCGAAGTACTGCACAAATGTGGCGAGCCGGTTGCACGTGATGCGTTGGGCTACAAACGCAGCGCCAATCGCCGGGAAGAAGTCCCGGTTGAGGAATGGACCTACGGTCCGAACAGCGGCATGTACCAATACTTGCGCTTTGAAGGCAACCGCCTGGTACGGATCACCAGCAAACGCGGAAACTGATTGGAAGAGATCGCAGCCTGCGGCAGCTCCTACAGACGATAAATTCGATGTAGGAGCTGCCGCAGGCTGCGATCTTTTGCTTCTCCCCGCTCAAGAGGAGAAGCCTTGAGCCTTACTGGGCCATCAGGCCATCAGCCGATACGGCTTTGACGCCTTTGATTTTCTTGGTGATAGCGACGGCCATATCTTTCTGAGACTGGGTAATGGCTACTTTCGACGATAGCGAAACGACGCCTTTGTTGGTTTCGACTTTGATGTCGGTGCCAGGAATCCCCTTCTCGGTAACCAGATCGCTTTTCACTTTAGTGGTGATCCAGGTATCGGAAGTCGCTTCCTCGGCCTTGGTCATTTCACCGGCAGCCACCACCATCGGCGACTGTGTGGCTTGAGTGGTCTGCGCAAACGCAGCGTTGGCCATGGTCAGGGTCAGAGCGGTTGCAGCGGCGGCAGCGATAGCGAACGTCTTCATACGAGTAACTCCTGTTCTTCCAGAAAGTCTGCTGCATGCCTTCTCAGCAGGGTTAACAGAGACAGTGCGAAGGCTGTGCCAACGAGAGACAACCCAATAAACCAATATAAATCAAAAAGTTATAAAAAAATCCAACAACTGGAATCATGCAAAATGCATGACCCGGACGTTGTTGACATGCAAGTTGCAGGTTTTATCGAATTACCGCGATGCCATCGAACGGTCGAAAAAATGCCTCGCGTCCGTAGAGGCGAGGCATTGATGCTTCGAGCAGGATCAGACGCCAGTGCAACCCTTGGGTGCGTAGTCCTGCAATACCGTAGTCGCGCAGGTCCAGCCGGCGGTTGCTGACCGTGTGAGCGTGATGGTCTTGCTGAGCACCGGCCCTGGCGCATTGAGAATTGTGCAAGCAATGGTGCCTACACCGGTGGAGGCAGTACCTGATGCAGTAATCGTGCAGTTACTGGTCGTTGCCGTGCCGCCGATCAATGTCAGCGTCGGGTCAGTGCCCTGATTGATAACGTCTTCGAAAGGCACCTTCAGCGCCGAAATTTCCGCCACTCCCGCCGTCACCTTGGCTCGCGCCTGATATTTGGAATACATCGGCAACGCGAACGTCGCCAGAATCCCGATGATTGCCACCACGATCAGCAGCTCGATGAGGGTAAAACCTTTTTGATTATTCATAGAACAGGCTCCATGCATGAGGCGAAATCTCATGTCCTGAACCAGTCAAAGCACAGCACATGCCAAACCCTGTGCTCCCTGTTTACAGGGTGCCAGATCGACAATAGTCCAGTGCACACCCCGAGGAACCGCACTATCTGACATTTTTTGTCACCTCAAGAGCGCTGGTGCGGTCCCATCCGTTGACTAGGCTATAAGTCTTGAACTGTCTGTGCCTGGTACTCGAATGAATGACATCGCCCTCAGCGGTCTGGCCAAGCAATTGGTGCTGGCCGAACTGCTCACTGACAAAAGCGCGCAACAGGCGTATCAGCAAGCTCAACGCAACCGGATTTCCCTGGTCAGCTATCTGGTACAAAACAAACTGGTGAGCAGTCGCCAGGTTGCGGAAGTTGCCTCCGAGCATTTCGGCGTCGCCTTCCTCGACCTCAACTGTCTCGACAAGGACTCCCAGCCCAAAGACCTGGTCAGCGAAAAGCTGATTCGCCAGCACCACGCCCTGCCACTCTGGCGGCGCGGCAACAAACTGTTCGTAGGCATTTCCGACCCGAGCAATCACCAGGCGATCAACGATATCCAGTTCAGCACCGGGCTCACCACCGAAGCGATCCTGGTCGAAGACGACAAGCTCAGCGACGCCATCGACAAATTCTTCGACAGCCACAGCACGGGCCTGGAGGACATGGCCGACGTTGATCTTGAAGGTCTGGACATCGAAGCCGTCGACGACCAACGCCAGGACTCTGTCGCCGGCCAGGACTCCGACGATGCCCCGGTGGTGCGCTTCGTCAACAAGATGCTGCTGGACGCGATCAAGGGCGGCTCCTCGGACCTGCATTTCGAGCCCTACGAAAAAATCTATCGGGTGCGGGTACGGACCGACGGCATGCTGCGCGAAGTCGCCAGACCGCCGATTCAACTGGCCAACCGCATCGCTGCCCGTCTCAAGGTGATGGCCAGCCTGGACATTTCGGAACGTCGAAAACCCCAGGACGGGCGGCTCAAGATGCACCTGTCGAAAAGCAAATCCATCGATTTTCGGGTCAACACCCTGCCAACGTTGTGGGGCGAAAAAGTCGTGATCCGGATTCTCGACCCCTCGAGCGCACAAATGGGCATCGATGCGCTGGGTTACGAGCCCGATCAGAAAGACCTGTACATGGCGGCGCTCAAGCAACCTCAAGGGCTGATTCTGGTCACCGGGCCGACCGGCTCGGGGAAAACCGTGTCGCTGTACACCGGGCTGAATATCCTCAACACCGTCGACATCAACATCTCCACCGCCGAAGACCCGGTGGAGATCAACATGGAAGGCATCAACCAGGTCAACGTCAATCCCAGGCAGGGCCTGGATTTCGCTCAGGCGCTACGCTCATTTCTGCGCCAGGACCCGGACGTGATCATGGTCGGCGAAATCCGCGACCTGGAAACCGCCGAAATCGCGATCAAGGCTGCGCAAACCGGGCACCTGGTGCTTTCCACCCTGCACACCAACAGCGCGGCTGAAACCCTGACCCGACTGCACAACATGGGCATCCCGGGGTTCAACATCGCCACGGCCGTGCACCTGATCATTGCCCAGCGCCTGGCTCGCAAGCTGTGCAGCCACTGCAAAACAACCCTCTCGATTCCTGACGAAACACTGATCAAGGAAGGCTTCCCACGGGAACGCATCGGCTCTTTCACGATCTACGAACCCGTCGGTTGCGATCACTGCAACAACGGCTACAAAGGGCGAGTCGGTATCTATGAAGTGGTGAAAAACACCCCGGAGCTGCAACGGCTGATCATGGCTGAAGGCAACTCTCTGGAAATCGATACCCAGATGCGTAAGGACGGCTTCAATGACCTGCGCACCTCGGGCCTGCTCAAGGCCATGCAGGGCATCACCAGCCTTGAAGAAATCAACCGGGTCACCAAGGATTGAGTCATGGCGATCAAAGCAATCAAGGTCAGTGTCTACGCTTGGGAAGGCACCGACAGGAAAGGCAGCAAGGTCACCGGCGAGCTGAGCGGTCATAACCCGGCATTGATCAAGGCGCAGCTACGCAAACAAGGTATCAACCCGGGCAAAGTACGAAAAAAAACCGCTTCGCTGTTCAATTTCGGCAACCGTATCAAGGCACTGGACATTGCCCTCTTCACCCGGCAGATGGCGACCATGATGAAAGCCGGTGTGCCGCTGCTGCAGTCGTTCGAGATCATCGGTGAAGGCTTCGACAACCCGAACATGCGCAAGCTGGTGGACGAGGTGAAACAGGAAGTCGCCGCCGGCAACAGCTTCGCCACCGCGCTGCGTAAAAAGCCGCAGTACTTCGATGAGCTCTACTGCAACCTGGTCGACGCGGGCGAGCAGGCCGGCGCGCTCGACACGCTGCTGGAGCGGATTGCGACCTACAAGGAAAAAAGCGAAAGCCTCAAGGCCAAGATCAAAAAAGCCATGACCTATCCGCTGGCCGTGGTCTTTGTCGCAATCATCGTCACCGGCATTCTGCTGGTCAAAGTGGTCCCGCAGTTTCAGTCGGTATTTTCCGGATTTGGTGCAGAACTCCCGGCCTTTACCCTGATGGTGATCGGTCTGTCCGAGTTCATGCAGGCGTGGTGGTGGCTGTTGTTCGGCGCCTTGATCGTCGGGGTTCTGGGCTTTCGCCACGCGCTCAAGCGCTCACAACGCTTTCGCGACTGGCTGGATGCCCAACTGCTGAAGCTGCCGATAGTCGGCACACTACTCTACAAATCGGCGGTGGCCCGTTATGCCCGTACGCTGTCGACCACCTTCGCCGCGGGGGTCCCCCTGGTCGAAGCCCTGGATTCGGTAGCGGGCGCTACCGGCAATATCGTGTTCAAGCGGGCGGTCTTGCGCATCAAGCAAGATGTCTCCACCGGCATGCAGTTGAACTTCTCGATGCGCACCAGCGGGATTTTTCCCAACATGGCGATTCAAATGGCCGCCATTGGCGAGGAGTCCGGCGCACTGGACGACATGCTCGACAAAGTTGCGAACTACTATGAAGCTGAAGTCGACAATATGGTCGACAGCCTGACCAGCCTGATGGAACCGTTCATCATGGTGGTGCTCGGCGTCATTGTCGGCGGGTTGGTGGTTGCCATGTACCTGCCCATTTTCCAACTCGGCTCAGCGATTTGAACATGCCCTTGAGTGAATTCATGGCCGGTTACCCACTGGCATTCGTTGTCACTGCGCTCGTGCTTGGGCTGGTGATCGGTAGCTTTCTCAACGTGGTGGTCTGGCGCCTGCCGAAAATGCTTGAGTGCGACTGGCGGCAACAAGCCCTGGACGTACTGGGTTTACCGCCCGAAACACCGGGCCCGGCCTACAACCTTATGCTGCCGCATTCACACTGCCCGCAGTGCGCCCACCGAATCCGCGCCTGGGAAAACATTCCGCTGCTCAGTTACCTGGCACTGCGCGGCCGCTGCTCGAATTGCAAAGCGCCGATCAGCGCCCGCTACCCCTTGACCGAACTGGCCTGTGGCGTGCTGTCGGCGTTTGTCGCCTGGCACTTCGGCTTCGGTTGGCAAGCGGCGTGGGGGCTGGTCCTGAGTTGGGGATTACTGGCGATGTGCTTGATCGACGCCGACCACCAATTGCTGCCGGATGTGCTGGTATTGCCGTTGTTGTGGCTGGGTCTGATCGTCAACAGCTTCGAGCTTTTCGTGCCTTTGCACGCGGCGATGTGGGGTGCGGTGGCCGGTTACCTACTGCTGTGGTCGGTGTATTGGCTGTTCAAACTGATAACCGGTAAGGAAGGTATCGGTCACGGCGACTTCAAGCTCCTGGCGCTGCTCGGTGCCTGGGGCGGCTGGCAGATTCTGCCGCTGACGGTCCTGCTTTCATCGCTGGTGGGCGCTGTGGGGGGCGTGATTTTGCTGCGTCTGAAAGACGCCAACACCTCGACGCCGATCCCCTTCGGACCCTATCTGGCAATTGCCGGCTGGATTGCCTTGCTCTGGGGTGGTCAAATAACCGGCTTCTATTGGCAGTTTGTCGGTTTCAAATGAATACCCCTGTGGAAAAACCCTGGATTCTCGGCCTGACCGGTGGCATCGGCAGCGGCAAAAGCGCAGCGGCCCGGCACTTCATCGATCTGGGTGTGCATGCGGTGGATGCCGATCATGCCGCACGCTGGGTGGTCGAGCCCGGCCGCCCGGCGCTGGCGCAAATTGCCGAGCACTTCGGTGCCGGCGTGCTGCAAGCCGATGGCCAATTGAATCGCGCGGCACTGCGCAAGCTGATCTTTGAAGTCCCCGAAGAACGCCGCTGGCTCGAAGCGTTGCTGCATCCGCTGATCGCTCAGGAAATCGCTGCTCACCTGGCACGCGCACAATCACCTTATGCGATTCTGGTGTCGCCGCTGTTGATCGAGTCCGGGCAGTACAAAATGACCCAGCGAGTGCTGGTGATCGACGCACCGGAACACTTACAGATCGAACGAACCTTGCAGCGCGACCAGACCAGCGAACAGCAGGTTCAGGCGATCCTCAAGGCCCAGTCCAGCCGTCAGGACCGCCTCAGCCATGCCGACGATGTGGTGGTCAACGACCGCGACCTCGCCTGGCTGCACAGCGAGGTCGAACGCCTGCATCACTTTTACCTTACTTTGCGTGGAGGCCAGTCATGAGCCAACCCCCTGTCGTCGAATGTCCAACCTGCGGCGCCCCTGTTGAATGGAGCGAAGCCAGCACCTTCCGGCCGTTTTGCTCGGACCGTTGCAAACTGATCGATCTTGGCGCCTGGGCCTCGGAAGAACACAAGATTCCGGTCAGCCCGGATGCTGAAGACGAGTTGTTCTCGGAAGAGTTCGACCCGCGCCACTGATCCCGCCCCTCAGGGCCGCATGAACCCGTAGTCCTGGCTGTCGTCGAGATTCTCCGCCAGAAATTGCAACTCATCGGCCAGATCCTCGACACTGCGTACGCCCTTGCTCTGCTGCACCACCGCGCTGAGCAAGGCGCGCAGGCTCAACCCCGGTTCGAACCCGGCCTCATGCGCCGACTCCAGACTGTTGCGCAATTCCTGTCTTGCCCATTCGTAAACGCTCATGCCACTGCTCCTGAGGATTTTCCAGAGCATGGAATCGCAGGCGATTCGAACATTTGATATGGATCAAGGCTTGTCGTCGTCTTTCCACGGCGCCGACAAATAACGCGTGCGGTTGAAGGTCTCCAGCCACTCGGGGCAGAACACCACCAGCGAACTGATCACCATGCCGTTGATAAACGCCTCGGGGAAAATGATCAGCCATAGGTAACCGACAAAATCCTCCAGCCATTCCGGCATCGCAAAACGCTCGTCGAACCACAACAGCCCCAGCCCCACCAGCAGACAGAGCAATGCCGACAGCGCGGCGGCCAAAAAGCCCGAGCAAAAGATATACACAAAGGGATTACGCGGTTGCGCCCGCTCCACCAGGATCGCGCAGCCTTCGGTGACCAGCACCGGCAACAGAATCAGCAACGCGCCATTGACCCCCATTGCGGCCAGGTCCTGGCGCCCGAGCAGCACCAGCCCCACCTGCGCCACCAGCCCGCCGACAATCGCCAGCGGCCAGTCCAGCAATAACGTCACCGCCGTCATGCCGATAATGTGATAGGACACACCGGTGTCGAAGTCCCGTCGCACCAGCCAGAGGACGAATAGCGCGAACACCGTACCGAACAGCAAATGCTGACGCCGACTGTCTGTGAACAACTCGACCCACGGTGCTCGCGCAGCGGCCCAGATCAGCACCGGCACATAGATCAGCCAGCCGACTGTGAGGGTTTCGGTAGACAGCAGTGCGGCACTGATCATGAGGGTAAATCCTTCGACTCCACCGCTGACTCCTTGGCAACAGCCCCATATGCAGCAGTCTACACCGCCCCCCAGTCGTGCCACTCGATGCAAAGCTTCAGCTTGTCGCATTTGAACGCTAAGCTTGGCCTATGGATGACTCAGATTATTTGCGCCTGCTGACCATCGCGGCCGAGCAAGCCAACGCGTTCCTTTCCAATGCCCGCAAATGGGAGCGTGAGCGTTGGGTTTGCCAACGCCTGCTGCAAGGCTTGAACATCCCCTACCGTGTCGACGAGTTCAGCCCTGCCGGTGAACCGCCGGACGTACTGTTTCGCGAGGCGAACTTCGAAGTGTTCTTCGTGCTCGACGAAGGCCGACGACTCAATGACGAGTGGCGCGACGAACTGCAACGCCGGCGCAGTGCATTCTCCCTGAGCCAACTGGTGCGCCGCGAAGCCAAGCCCAGGCGTATTCCAGCCAACGAGTTCTTGCTGAGACTGGCACCGACCTTGCGCAAAAAAGCCCATAACTACAAAGAGCGGGGGATGGACCTGGGCGAACTGGATATCATCGCTTTCACCAGTCTCAAGCGCGAAGTGCTCGACCTCAACAGCCATTTTCCGCCGCCCACCGAATACCTGCGCCAGGGTTGGCGCTCGCTGTCACTGGTCGGCCCGACCTTTGCCCGGGTGCTATTCGCTCACCCTGATGCACCGGACTTTTTGCGCGGTAATCTGGGACGCAGCATCCTCTTCGACGTCGGGATCAGCCTGTGAACCCACTACAGCAATTGTTGGCGCCCCCGCTGTAGCTTCTATACATTTAGCAACGTCTACCTGACGAGGCCTTATTATGACCAGCCGCCTGAAACCCGACGACCAGCAGCATGTCGAAGAGTATCTGCAACTGTCCCAGAACCGAGTCGAGCGCCGGCCTTTCCGGCCGTGGATGCTCCTCGTGGTGGTAGTGGCAGTGACGATTGGCCTGGGCCTGCTGAGCCGACTTATCAGTTACCTGACGCTATGAGCTGCTCAGGGTCAGTTGACGTTTGGAGACGACCGCGACGACGGCCCATTTGGCGCAGGGCAAGGCGCGAGGAACGAAGTTTGGTTGTTCCAAATAAGTTCCGAGCAACGCCGCCCTGCGCCAAATGGGCCGCCGTCCCTTCGGGTTGCGCGCCAACGTGCGCGAGGCTGCGTTGCGGGATTTGCCAAGGGAACAACCATTGGCGGCATCCCGCGCCTTGCCTCGCGCACGTTGGCATCGCAACGCGGTTCGTCACCAAACGTCAACTGACCCTGACGCTCGCTCGGGTAATTGCACCGATTTCCTTTAGCCTTGCGAGATATCCCCATGACTCATCGTATTGTCATCGTTGGCGGCGGCGCCGGCGGTCTGGAGTTGGCTACCCGTCTGGGTAAGACTCTGGGCAAGCGTGGCACGGCCAGTGTGATGCTGGTCGACGCGAACCTGACGCACATCTGGAAGCCGCTGTTGCATGAAGTGGCGGCAGGCTCCTTGAACTCTTCCGAAGACGAACTCAACTATGTCGCCCAGGCAAAATGGAACCACTTCGAGTTCCAGCTGGGGCGCATGAGCGGGCTCGATCGCGCCCAGAAAAAAATCCAGCTGGCTGCTACCTACGACGAAAATGGCCGGGAACTGGTGCCGGCACGCGAAGTGGGTTACGACTCGCTGGTGATTTCGGTCGGCAGCACCACCAACGATTTCGGCACTCAGGGCGCGGCGCAACACTGCCTGTTCCTCGACACCCGCAAACAGGCCGAGCGCTTCCACCAGCAATTGCTCAACCACTATCTACGTGCCCACGCCGGGCAATCCGATGCGGTGCAACAGATCAGCGTGGCCATTGTTGGCGCGGGTGCCACCGGTGTCGAACTGGCGGCGGAACTGCACAACGCAGCCCACGAACTGGCGGCGTACGGCCTGGACCGGATTCTTCCGGAAAACATGCACATCACCCTGATCGAAGCCGGCCCAAGGGTCTTGCCTGCCCTGCCGGAGCGGATCGGCGGCCCTGTGCATAAAACCCTGGAAAAACTCGGCGTCACGGTGCTGACCAACGCAGCCGTCAGTGAAGTCACCGCCGATGCGCTGATCACTGCCGGCGGCCAGGAGATCAAGGCCAGCCTGAAAGTCTGGGCAGCCGGGATCCGTGCGCCGGGTTTCCTCAAGGACATCGACGGCCTGGAAACCAACCGGATCAATCAGCTGCAAGTGCTGCCGACCCTGCAAACCACCCGCGACGAAAACATTTTCGCCTTCGGTGACTGCGCGGCCTGCCCGCAACCGGGCACCGATCGCAACGTACCGCCACGTGCGCAAGCCGCACACCAACAAGCCTCGTTGCTGGCCAAATCATTGAAACTGCGCATCGAAGGCAAGCCGTTGCCGACGTACAAGTACACCGATTACGGCTCCCTGATCTCGCTGTCGCGTTTTTCGGCTGTGGGTAACTTGATGGGCAACCTGACCGGCAGCGTAATGCTGGAAGGCTGGCTGGCGCGGATGTTTTACGTGTCGTTGTACCGCATGCACCAGGTCGCGTTGTACGGCCCGTTCCGCACGGCGATGCTGATGCTCGGCAGCAGGATTGGTCGTGGGACTGAACCACGGCTCAAGCTGCACTAAAACCCTCTCGTCAGTTAATTGATCGTTCCTACGCTCCCGCGTGGGAACGATCATTTGTCGCGATACCGGATTTCAGCAGGCAAAAAAAATCCCCGTATCTTTCGATACGAGGATTTTTAATATGGTCGGGGTAAGGGGATTCGAACTCCTGACATCCTGCTCCCAAAGCAGGCGCGCTACCGGACTGCGCTATACCCCGGTAAAAAAAAGGCACCCTTTTAAAAGAGCGCCTTCTTCGATCAGCGCTTTTGGCCTCTGATCTTAAGATTCGATTCCAGCGCTAACTGGTATCAAAAATGGTGGGTCGTGTGGGATTCGAACCTACGACCAATTGGTTAAAAGCCAAC
>NZ_VMSG01000037.1 GCF_007713465.1 Pseudomonas sp. H3(2019)
AGTCGACGGGGGCCACCACGTGGGAGTTCGATACGGCGACGTTGCCGCCCGCAGAATATGCGTTCAAGGTCATCGGGCAGCATGACGACTTGCCGGAGTCCGACACCTGGAAAGTTACCGTGGAGGCGGTGGTGAAGCCGACAATTGGCGAAGTGAAGGACTCCGCAGGCGTGCTGGTCGGCAATCCCGGCACGACCACCAAAACCCCGTTGAAACTCACAGGTACGGTGGCGGCGGGGGAAGCGGTCAAGATTTATAACGGCTCGACTCCGCTGGGCGATGGCCAGTCGACGGGGGCCACCACGTGGGAGTTCGATACGGCGACGTTGCCGCCCGCAGAATATGCGTTCAAGGTTATCGGGCAGCATGACGACTTGCCGGAGTCCGACACCTGGAAAGTTACCGTGGAGGCGGTGGTGAAGCCGACAATTGGCGAAGTGAAGGACTCCGCAGGCGTGCTGGTCGGCAATCCCGGCACGACCACCAAAACCCCGTTGAAACTCACAGGTACGGTGGCTGCGGGGGAAAAGGTCAAGATTTACAACGGCGCGACTCTGCTGGGCGATGGCAAGTCGACGGGGGCCACCACGTGGGAGTTCGATACGGCGACGTTGCTTCCCGCAGAATATTTGCTCAAGGTCATAGGTCAGCATGACGACTTGCCGGAGTCCGGTACCTGGAAGGTTACCGTACAGGCAAGCAATGTAATTCCGCAAATCA
Organism: Pseudomonas sp. H3(2019); assembly: GCF_007713465.1. Classification (GTDB taxonomy): domain Bacteria; phylum Pseudomonadota; class Gammaproteobacteria; order Pseudomonadales; family Pseudomonadaceae; genus Aquipseudomonas. Next base: position 721 of record NZ_VMSG01000037.1, read on the forward strand.
CCAAAATGGCCTACACCAATGGAGGAGGCCCTATCTACGATGGCGACATCATCACGGATGGCCGTGTGAACGTGACCGTGAAGATTACACCTGGAAAACAGGGCAGGATTGCTAGCGCTGTAGTCTCGAACGGTCCCTTCCCTGTGAATGGAGCGGGCGAAGCTACTGTGTCCATGACCTTTGGCAAGGGAGACCATTACATCCGCGTTTACGAAGTCCCTGCCGGGAAAGACTCTCCCGTTTTTACCCTCCATGTGAGATAGATACAGTCGTCCTGAGCGGCGGTTTCCAGCCCGTACTTGACCCGTCATCGGGCTCTTGCTGCAGATGAAGACAGGCAAGTCACCCGCCACCGATCAATGGCGTCGAGCAGAACCTGCTCAAACAAAAGCCCACGCAAGATCCTTGCGTGGGCTTCTTTTTGAGTGCTGCGTCGCCAGTTACGTAACCGTCCGCGGCTCGGCTGCGGCTCTTGCTCAGACGGAGCTTTTCTTCAGTGCCTGGTCTCCACGCTCACGCACCCAAAACAACGTCGCACCCGCAACCGCCGCCGGCATCATCAGAATGTTAACCACCGGAATCAGCAGTGCCAGATAGACAATCCCACCGAAGCTCATGCAGTGCCAGCGCTTCTCGCGCAGCCACGCGAGCATCTCGTTCCAGCCGAGTTTGTGGTTGTCCGCCGGGTAGTCGATGTACTGGATTGCCATCATCCACACGCCGAACACCAGCCACAGCGGTGCAGCGATCAGGTTGACCACCGGGATGAACGAAAGGATCAGCAGTGCAAGGGCTCTGGGCAGGAAGTAGCCGAGTTTGCGCATCTCCCGGGCGAAGGTGCGCGGGATCATCGCGATCAGCTCGCCCCAACTGAAAGTCGGGAAGTCGTCAGTGCCGCGCACCACCACTTCGACTTTCTCCGCGAGAAAACCATTGAATGGCGCGGCGATCACGTTGGCGATCAGGGTGAAGGTGAAGAACACCATCAGTGCCACCAGCACCACGAACAGAGGCCACAGCACGTAACTGAGAAAACTTAACCAGTTCGGCAGTGACGGCATCAGGGTGTCGACCCACAGGCTGAACTGATGGCCGGCGAAATAGATTAATCCGACGAACAGCACCAGGTTGATGGCCAGTGGCAACAGCACGAACAATCGCAGGCCGGGACTCAAGACCAGCTTCAGGCCTTCGCGCAGGTATTGCGGGCCGGACAGAACGGGGGCGGGCATAGCGTGCTCCGAGCAATGAGAAAACGCGCCGACCTTACCGGCTTTGCCACACAGGCGAAAGTGCGGTAATGACATCGACATTAACTGTAACAAAGGCGTCTTTAAATCAGCCTCCAGGGGATAGAGACCGCCTATGAGCTGGATTGTTATTCCGTATTTCCTTAATCTTCGCCTCCTCGATACGCTGTACCCACTATTTTTCAGGGCTGTCCAACTACGGCGCTTCCCCAAGTGCTTGCACAGTCCTTTTTTAATTCCAGCCGGTCATCCGGCATTCCGCGCCAGGTAGTACCGGCCGGTCGATAGGAGTGAGTCATGTCTGATGTACGTCATTCGCGAGTGATTATTCTCGGTTCCGGCCCTGCCGGTTACAGCGCTGCGGTCTATGCTGCCCGCGCTAACCTCAAGCCGTTGCTGATCACCGGCATGCAGGCTGGCGGTCAACTGACCACCACCACCGAAGTCGACAACTGGCCCGGTGACGTCCACGGTCTGACCGGCCCGGCGCTGATGGAGCGGATGAAAGAGCACGCCGAGCGCTTTGAGACCGAAATCGTTTTCGACCACATCAATGCCGTCGATTTCGCCGCCAAGCCGTACACCCTGACCGGCGACAGTGCCACGTACACCTGCGACGCGCTGATCATCGCGACCGGCGCCAGCGCTCGCTACCTGGGCCTGCCGTCGGAAGAAACCTTCATGGGCAAAGGCGTATCGGCCTGCGCAACCTGCGACGGTTTCTTCTACCGCAACCGTGAAGTGGCCGTGGTCGGCGGCGGCAACACCGCTGTTGAAGAGGCGCTGTACCTGGCCAACATCGCCAGCAAAGTGACCCTGATTCACCGTCGCGAAACCTTCCGCGCCGAGAAAATCCTGATCGACAAGCTGCATGCACGGGTTGCCGAAGGCAAGATCGTCCTCAAGCTGAACTCGACTCTGGACGAAGTGCTGGGCGACAACATGGGCGTGACCGGCGCTCGTTTGAAGAACAACGACGGCAGCTTCGACGAGCTGAAAGTCGACGGCGTGTTCATCGCCATTGGCCACACCCCGAACACTTCGCTGTTCGAAGGCCAGCTGACTTTGAAAGACGGTTATCTGGTGGTGCAGGGCGGTCGTGAAGGCAACGCGACGGCGACCAGCCTTGAAGGCATCTTTGCTGCCGGCGACGTGGCTGATCACGTTTACCGTCAGGCGATCACCTCGGCCGGCGCTGGTTGCATGGCGGCCCTGGACGCAGAACGTTACCTGGACGACCTGCAGAACGCCAAGTTCTGAAATCGTTGAAATGAAAAAACCGGCCTCGGCCGGTTTTTTGTTGATCGTTCCCACGCTCTGCGTGGGAATGCCTCACTGGACGCTCCGCGTCCGCTTCGGCAGGTGACGCAGAGCGTCACGGGCTGCATTCCCACGCAGAGCGTTGGGAACGATCGCTGTCACAGTCAGCGGCGGGTCAGTGGTTGCTGCGAGAACTTCACCCCAGCCAAACCCTGCGCAATCAGCGCGCGGATGTTGCCATGGTCGCTGCCATCCGGCGTAGCAACCACCGAGCGGTAATGCTCACCAAACGCCAGCAGCGCTTCTTCATCGCTCAAGCCTTCCAGCAGCGCCAGGCCGAGGGTTTTGCACGAGCCTTCGTTCTGTCCGGCGGCGTTTTCCACGCCACCATTGTTGAAGGCTTGTGGCTGGTAATCATAGCCAGCAGCGATGAACGCCAGGGTATCGGCGAAGGCGTGTTCGCCGCTCTTGAGGCTGGCGCGCAGGGTGTTCAGATCAGTCATGGGTTTTTCCTTTGGCGAACGCCGCTTGCTGGTCGGCGCTGGCTTCTTGCTGGTATTGGGCTTTCCACTCGGCGTACGGCATGCCGTAAACCACTTCGCGGGCGTCATCGAGGCTGACCTCGATCTGGCGTTCGTCGGCGGCGGCCTTGTACCACTTGGACAGGCAGTTGCGGCAGAAACCCGCGAGGTTCATCAGGTCGATGTTTTGCACATCCTTGCGACTGTCCAGGTGCGCGACCAGTCTGCGGAAAGCAGCAGCTTCAAGTTCCAGGCGTTGTTGTTCGGTCATGATGGGCTCGGTGCTATCAAATCGTGGCGCGGATAATAAAAGCCTGGCGGTTTATGCGCCAGACACGGTCAGCGACTCGCGGCGAGGGTAATCGATACCGACTCGGCGAAACGCAGGGCGTGGGGTTTGTCGACTTCGACTTCGGCGTAAAGCACGCTTTGGTTGGCCATAATCAGATCGAGTATCTCCTGGGTCAGGCGTTCGAGCAGGGCGAACCGGTTGCCTTCCACATGGGCGATGATCGCCTTGGTAATGGTGCGGTAATTGAGCGCATGATCAATATCGTTGTCGCGCACGGCGTCTTGCGCGGCATAGAGGATGGTCAGGTTGATCAGCACATCCTGCTTGTTGAGGATTTCGTCCTCGTTGATTCCGATGAAGGTCCGCAGACACAGGTCCTTGACCCGAATGCGGGCCATTCCTGGTTGAAGTTGTGGCATTGCTACTTGCTCCGTCCAATCAATTGCAGGAACTCCTGACGGGTGTTGCTCGACTCGCGGAAGGCGCCGAGCATCACCGAGGTGTTCATGGTCGAATTCTGTTTCTCGACGCCGCGCATCATCATGCACATGTGCTGGGCCTCGATCACCACCGCAACACCGGCGGCCTGGGTGACGCGCTGCACCGCCTCGGCGATTTCACGGGTGAGGTTTTCCTGGATCTGCAAACGCCGGGCGAACATGTCGACGATGCGCGCGATCTTCGACAGGCCCAGGACCTTGCCGGTAGGAATATAAGCTACATGGGCCTTGCCGATGAAGGGCAGGATGTGATGTTCACAGAGCGAGTAAAGCTCGATGTTATCGACGATCACCATTTCATCGTTGTCTGAGTCGAACAGCGCGCCGTTGACGATCTCGTCGACACTCTGCTCGTAACCATGACACAGGTACTGCATGGCCTTGGCCGCTCGGGCCGGAGTGTCCAGCAAACCTTCGCGTTCAGGGTCTTCGCCCAAGCCTATTAAGATTTCACGATAATTCTGGGGCAGCGATAGCGTCATGGAACATCCTCGCGGGGGGCGGCCTATTTGACGTGCCGTCCGCCGTTGACGGTCAGGGTCGTGCCGGTGACATATGGGTTTTCCAGCAAGTAGCGCAGGCTCTGGTAGACAACCTCACTGCCGGGTTCGATACCCAGCGCGGACTTGGCCAGGGCCTTGGCGCGGTACGCCGCGTCGTCGTAGGGGTTAAACAGTAGCAGGGCCGGCGCGATACCGTTGACCTTGATTTTCGGTGCGTATTTCGCGGCGAAAGAAAGGGTCAGGCTGTCGAGCCCGGCTTTAGTGGCGCAATAAGCGATGTGCTTGCTGCTGCCCTTGCGCGTGACATCGTCGCTGATATGCACGATGTCTGCGGGGCTGGAGCGCTCCAGCAAGTCGGCACAATGCAGGTTGATCAGGTAGGGCGCAAGCATGTGCACGCTGAACATCTGGGTGAACGCGGCCACTTCGGTGTCAGAGGTTTCAGCCAGCCAGGCGGAAGCGTTATGCACAATCGCCCGCAAGCTCCGGGTATGGGTTTTCAGCTCCGTGATGAACGCCAGGATCCCGGCCTCGCTGGAGAAGTCGGCGAACAGGGCAATCGCACCAAGGTCGCGCAGTGTTTGCACGCCCGGGCGTTCGCTGCGGTAGCTGATGATCACGTGGTGACCTTCTTCCAGCAGCCGCTGCGCGCAGTGCAGGCCGACACGTTGGCTGGCGCCGGTAATGAGGATCGGAGCTGAGGAAGAGGTCATGGATGGCTCGCATCGCGGGTATGGCAAAACTATACCAGCGACGAGTGCTGCATACCTACGTCAAGCGCTACCCCTGTAGGAGGACTAGCGATTCTGGGTGGACGGTGCCGCGGGCAATGGCCGCCCCTGTGTGTTGTTCAACCAGCCGGCCAGCAGGTGGGTCGACAGCGGAATGAAGAAGTAGACCATCAACGGCGTCAGGGCCAGGGTGCTGACGAATATACGAGCCAGCAGGCCCATGTCGCTCAGCAGCGGGCCGAGTACGAAGTTGAACAGCAGCGAAACCGGGAAAAATGCCAACCAGATTGCTATGGCCTGTTTCCAGCGAGGTGGACGTTGCCCGGCGGCGCCGAACCAACCGTCGATGCCACTGACCCGATGCTCGGAAGGGTGGGCAAACAACTCGCTGCCGCGTCCCAGCCACGCCGTGCGCGAGGCGGAATGCTCCCAGGCATGCAGGGTCTGCTCATCGGCGAAGCGGAAAATAATCTGGAATTCGTCATCACCGGGCGGCGGTGCGAGTACGCCAGAGCCGAGATAGCCGGGAAAGTCGGTGGCCAGTTGTTCGCCTTCGCGCAGCCAGGCGATCAGGTCCTGATAACGTCCGCTGGCAACGCGACGCGCAACCATCAGGGTGACGGGTGAGGTAGACATTATGTATCTCCATAGGGCAAGCACGCGGTTCCGGGTAGGAGGCGTACAAAACGCAGCACCGGGGTAAAGGGCTGCGTTAAAAAAGCAGGCAAGAATTATTCCTGATTTCACCCAATACACCAGAGACGTTGGTCGAAAAGGCCCCCTCTTGAATGTAGGAGAGTGATCAGGGTTAAATAGGATCCAATCTGACACGGACGTCCCAAAGCTCATGGTGGCTACCACTGAACCGCCCCACACCTTGCAATCCTCTCGCCTGGAGAAGCAGGAGCGATTGTTCCCGATACGTGAAGTGGCACGCCTGACGGGCGTCAATCCGGTGACCTTGCGCGCGTGGGAGCGGCGCTATGGGTTGATTCAGCCGGCACGCACCGAAAGTGGGCATCGACTGTATTCCATGCACGATATTGAGCGGGTTCAGAGCATTCTTGGCTGGATCGGACGGGGCGTGGCAGTCAGCAAGGTGGGCAAGATTCTGGCGAAGACCAGTGTGGTTCCGGTGTTGTCGAGCATTATCCCGGATGAGCTGGCTCAGGCCGACTATGTCCAATGGCAAACTCAGATCAAAGCAGCGCTCTGCAATTTTGACGATGTAGAGCTGGGACGGATTTACGGCCAGGTATTTTCTACCTATTCACTGACCGTGACGTTCCAGGACATTTTAATGCCGCTGTGGACGCAGTTGCTTCAGCAGCGTGGCACGTACGGAGAAACCAGCGAGTGGATGATGCTGGACGGGTTTCTACGTACCAGAGTTCTTCAGCGGCTGTTTTTGTTGCGAGGTACGCAGTCGTTGCGGGTAGTCGTTTCTGCGATTGATGGACAGTGCCGCAAGCTTGAGTTGCTATTGGCGGCTTTGTATATGGGCAGTGCGCAGGTGGGAATCAGGCTGTTGGCACTGGGGCAGCCCTTTGATGAACTGACGCTGGTCTGTGAAAAGATCAAGCCGCACGCGCTGGTGCTGTTCTCCAATCAAGCGCCTACATCTGACTTTATCCGTCGTGTGAATCGCTTGGCCATGGCCCTGAATTGCCGGCTGATGCTGGCCGGAGACTCGGCGGATCTGGCACAGGAGAGCCTGGCGGGATCGTCGATTGGCTGTATTGGAAGTGAAGGAGTACTGATGCAGCAGCGTCTGCAGCAGTTCCTCGCGGGAACGCTCGATACCTGATGCTCAGATGTGCAACGCAGGGTGTGTCAGGCGATGTTGCTGAAGAATGTACTGACGCAGGCGTTCGGTTTCATCCTTGTCACTTTGGTTGAGCCGATAGGCGTAATAGCCCTGTTCGGTTTCTCGCTCGAAGGTCCCGCGCAACGCAATGCGTTCGTAACCTGAAGGGCTGAACCATAACGCGAAACTTTTTGGCGGCTTGGTGCGGTTGCGTACTTCCAGCAAAACACCTTTGAACGACACTTCGTGCACCCACAGCGTGCCGGGTTGGCCTTTGGCGTTCTCCAGGGCTACGGGCTCTTCAAGCGCCAGGCGCCAGGGGCGAACCATCGGTCCGTCCTCGTAGATGCTCGGTACGCCCAGTCGCAAATGCAGTGCATGAAATTCATCCTCCACCAGATGCAGCGGAAAGGTCATTTGCTGATTTTCGAAGTGGGCCTGAATGGTGACCTGCTCATTGGCCGCCAGACGTGTCAATAAATCGCGAATTTGCGAGCCCCCATTAACCAGCAGGCTCGATGTCGCATCGCGAACGTTAAGCTGCGGGTTGTGCTGCATGGTCTGGATGAAATCCAGTTCATCCTGAGTCAGGAGGGCATCGCGATGCATGGTTTGCTCGAAAGAAATAATTACAAAGTTATTGGTGATTGTAGTTAATGACCATTAATTCGACAGCTTGTTTTGACCGTTTGTCGCTTTGAGTGCCTGTAGTTCCGCTTGAACTTCGGCCAGTTGGGCTTCCAGTTGGTTAACCCGTTGCTGCGTCTTGACCTGAAGGGTGACGTCTTTCTGCACGCCGATAAAGTAAGTCTGCTTGTCATTTTCGTTGTAGACGGTTGAAAGCGACAGCTCATTCCAGAAGTGTGTGCCGTCCTTGCGATAGTTGCGCAGTATTTCCCGGCAGGATTTTCCATCCTTCAACGTTTCGCGGATCAGGTTGAGTGCAGCCTGGTCGCGGTCCCCGGACTGGAGAAAGCGACAGTCCTGATACAGGATTTCTTCAGCGCTATAGCCGGTCAGTTTTTCGAAGGCGGGGTTAACGTAAATCAGGATGTTGTCTTCGCCTTCCCTTTCCGCGATGACGATTCCATCGTTTGAAGCGTTGATTGCCAGTTGCATCAGCTGGGCATTGATCATCAGAGAGTCCTTTCTGCATCGAATGATGAACTGCATTCTATGACATGGCTGTGAACTGTCCACTGGCCACCAGACCTAATTGCGAGGCAATCGCAGCTTTTTTGCCTCAGCTGTTAATATCCGGGTCTTTTACTCTGCTTCAGGATCAGATTGATGAAAGTCGCCATTCTTTCCGGCTCGGTGTACGGCACGGCTGAAGAAGTCGCCCGGCATGCGGCCAACCTTCTCAAGGCTGCAGGTTTTGAAACCTGGCACAACCCGCGTGCAACCCTGGCCGATGTCCAGGCGTTCGCTCCCGAAGCCTTCCTGGTCGTCACCTCGACCACGGGCATGGGCGAGTTGCCGGACAACCTGCAACCGCTGTATTCGATGATTCGCGATCAACTGCCCGCTGCATGGCGCGGTTTGCCGGGAGCGGTGATTGGCCTGGGGGATGCCAGCTACGGCGATACTTTCTGTGGTGGCGGTGAACAAATGCGTGAGCTGTTCGGTGAATTGGGCGTGCGCGAAGTACTGCCCATGCTGCGCCTGGACGCCAGCGAAAGCGTGACCCCGGAAACTGACGCCGAACCTTGGTTGGCGGAACTGATCAGCGCGCTGCGCGGCTGACCGGACACATGCACCTGTTTGCGACGCCGCTAATGATCCGGGTGTTGTGACATCGCTCACGTCTTTTAGCGGCCGAAGGCTTGCTGACTCGTTGGGTCAGTAAGCTGGCTGCGAATGCAACTACACGAACCCCGACAGCTGACTAGACTGCGTTTACCCCCACAAAATAAAAAGAACCAGAGGTCCTTGCCGTGAGCGTAAACCCCGTTCAATCGACATCCGATGTGAAAAACCAGGTTAGCGCCGCCGAGTGGCAAACCCGTGTCGATCTGGCGGCCTGCTATCGGCTGGTGGCGCTGCAGGGGTGGGACGATCTGATCTTCACCCAGATCAAAAGTACTCAAGGGAAGGGCGGCGCGCTGGCCTGGCCGGCGTTGCTGCGCAAACTTGATCAACAAGCCCCGGGTTACAGACTCTGATGGCGCTCGCCGAGATCCCTCTGTGCGTCTGGCGTAAACGCGGCCAGAGCTTTGTGTTCCGTGGCCAGACCATTCGCTATTGGGTGGCCGGGCAGGGTGAACCCTTGTTGCTGATCCACGGATTCCCCACCGCCAGTTGGGACTGGCATTACCTTTGGCAACCCTTGACCCAGCGCTATCGAGTGATCGCCTGCGACATGCTCGGTTTTGGCGACTCGGACAAGCCACTGGACCATGAATATTGCCTGTTGGAGCAGGCCGATTTGCAGCAGGCACTGCTGGAATATCTGGGGGTCCGGCAGCCTGTGCACCTGCTGGCGCATGATTACGGTGACAGCGTGGCTCAGGAGTTGTTGGCCCGACATACTGAGGCGCGTGTCGAGATTGGTAGTTGTGTATTCCTCAATGGCGGCCTGTTTCCTGAAACCCATCAGCCGGTGTTGATGCAAAAACTGTTGCTCAGTCCGTTGGGCTGGATGATCGGACGGGCGTTCAGTCGGGATGGGCTGGTCAAGAGTTTCCGGAAGATCTTTGGCCCCCGGACCCGTCCAAGTGAAAGCGAGCTGGACGATTTCTGGAGCCTGATCGACAACAACCGTGGCACTCGGATCATGCACAAGCTGATCAACTATATCCCGCAACGCCGCATACAGCGGGACAGGTGGGTCAAGGCCATGCAAGCGGGCACCGTAGCGATGCGGGTGATCGATGGTGAAGTCGACCCGGTGTCGGGTGCCCATATGGTCGAACGCTACCGCCAACTGATCCCCAATCCGGACACGGTATTGCTACACGGAATTGGTCATTACCCGCAAATCGAGGCGCCGATCCAGGTGCTCAAGCACTACCTGGCGTTTCGTGACCAGCTGGATCCTCCCGCGTTGAAAACCGCCTGTTCCTGACCCCGCGTATCGACCCTTGTTGTCACCCATCACACGGGAGCAGCCTGGTTCCCGCGTCGCTAATCACCGCATTCGCCAATCAGCTCAGAGCGACTGAGCAGCGGGCTCTGATCAGAGTCTTTTGCACATGAGAATATTTATCATTAATATTGGCGCACCGTTGATCCTGCGTAGGGCATGGACCACGTTGAGTCGACTTTTGATGATCAATACTCCACCCGAATCCCAGAACATCGACGGCTCCGACAGCCCGGACAGTCGCGCGTATTTTCTGCAGGTATTCTTGTCCCAGCGGCCGCAAATGGAAGCGTTGGTCAGTCGACGCGTGGGCTGTCGGGCGACTGCCGCCGATCTGGTGCAGGACCTGTTTCTACGTTTCTGGCGCCGACCGCTGGTGCACGTCGAAGAGCTCAGCACTTACCTGCTGCGTTGCGCCGGCAACATTGCTATCGATCATCTGCGCAGCGAAGGTTCGCGAATCAGGCTCAACGAAGGCTGGTTGCCGGAGCAACAGCATAACCTCAGCGTCGAGCCACAAGCCGCGCTGGAAGCTGGCAATGACCTGCGCCATGTCGAGGCGGCGTTGCGCGGCTTGCCCGAACGTACCCGGCAGATTTTTTTGCTCAACCGCATTCATGGGCGCAAGTACGCCGAAATCGCCAAGGCCATGGGGCTTTCCCAAAGTGCCGTGGAAAAACATATGATGCGCGCCCTCGAAGCCTGCAAGGCCAGTCTGCGAGAACCTGAATCACGCACGCCAGGGACAGCCCCGTGAATCACACCGTCAACGTTACTCCGACGCCGGCTCAGGAGCAGGTCGCGCTGGCCTGGCTGAGCCTGTTGCACGACCAACCGAGCAGCGGCGATCACGCCACGTTCAGCCGCTGGTTGCGGGCCGATCCGGCGCATGCCGAAGCCTACGCCCGGGCGCAAGTGGTCTGGGAAATGAGCGAAGCACCGGCTCGTACCCTGGCCGACGAAGATGCCGTTGCCTTGCAGGGTTATCTCAATGCGATGCACCGCTCCAGGCGTTCCAGCGTGCGGCGCTGGTCTGGCGGTTTGGCCTTGGCCGCCTGCTTGTTGTTGATAGTTTCAATAGGCGCCGGCTGGCAACCGTCGCGTTGGTTCGATGATTTAGCGGCGGACTATGTCTCGGCGCCGGGTGAAGTGCGCAACCTGACCCTGGCCGATCAATCCCGAGTCACCCTTGATGCCGACAGCGCCATTGCCGTGGATTTCAGCCACGGTGAACGGCATGTTCGGCTGCGTCGCGGTGCGGCCTTTTTCAACGTGAGCCATACCGGCGAGCCCTTTGTGGTCGACGCTGAACAGGGCGAGGCGCGGGTGCTCGGGACGCAGTTCGAAGTTCGATTGCAACCGGCAGGCGCGCAGGTGACGGTGCTCTCTGGACGCGTCGCTGTCACGCCGGTCAAGGGTGCCGGGCAGCAAGTGCTGACGGCTGGCCAGCAAGTGGCTTATGGCGCCGGCACCGCGGCAAAACTCCACGCGGTCGACAGCGAAGCGCAACTGGCCTGGCGTCAGGGCTGGCTCAATTACTACAAGTCACCCTTGGCCGATGTGGTGAAAGACCTCGACCGCTATTACCCGGGGCGGATCGTGGTGCTCAACGACGACCTGGCCGCACGACGGATCAGTGGCAGCTTTCCAAGCAAAGACCCGCAAGCGGTGCTCGATTCCCTGCAAGGGGTGTTGGGGTTCGAGCAGCACAACCTGTTGGGACGGGTGATTATTCTGCGCTGATGGGCGAGCGCATGACCGATCACCTGAAAATCCTCCTGCTGCGTGCAGGGATGGGTACTACGCTGAAGCAGGTTGAAGTGCTGCAAGCGATTCACGGCCAACTGCAATCGGCCTGCTCGCCACACTTCTACAGATAACGACTAGCGAACAAGGATGAACCCATGACACGCCATTCCCTGCCAAGGCTGCTCAGTGCAGTCGCCCTGGCTGTCGCCGCGCTGGGCGGTTGCACTCATGTTCAGCCGCCAGCGCCCCCGGTTGCCGTGAGCATCGTGGCGATCAACGACCTGCACGGTTACTTGCAGGCCAACCCCTATTCGTTTCGTGACAGCACGGCCGCCGACGGTGTGCGCATGCTCAAGGCCGGGGGCATCGCGACCCTCGGCGGGATGCTGACGCAACTGCGCAAGGAAGATCCGCAACTGTTGTTCATCGGTGCCGGTGACCTGGTGGGCGGCAGTCCGCCGCTGTCGGCGATGTGGGCCGACGAGCCGACGCTCGAAGCGTTGCGGCACATGGACATGAAACTCAGTGCCATCGGCAATCATGAGCTGGACAACGGCAAGGCGGAGTTTCTGCGCCAGCTCAATGGCGGCTGCGAATCGACTCGTCCGACCAAGGCCTGCCAGTTTCGCGCCCACTATCCCGGCAGCGGTTTCCCCTATCTGGCGGCGAACCTGATCGACACCGATACCGGTAAAACCCTGTTGCCGCCGTACCGGATCGAGGAGGTCAAAGGCCAGAAGATCGCCTTTGTCGGCGCGGTCCTGCGCGATGTTGCCTCCGTGGTCAGTGCCAAGGGCCTGCAGGGTTTGCGTACCGAGGACGAAGCCGAGTCGATCAATCGGCTGATCCCCGAACTCAACCGCCAGGGCGTCAATGCGATTGTCGCGGTAGTGCACCAGGGCGGCTCAACCCCCGAACCCTACGACAAACAGGACTGCAGCCAACTGAGCGGCGATATCGTTGATGTGGCCAAGCGACTCGATCCGGCGGTCGATGTGTTGATCTCCGGGCATTCCCATCAAGGTTATCTGTGCAAGGTCGGTCCTCTACTCGTGACTCAGGGCAGTTCGTATGGGCATCTGATGACCCGCCTGACACTCGACGTGACCCCCGGTCAGCATCGGGTCACGGGCATTCACGCAACTAACCTGCTGGCCGATCCGGCGCAGTATCCAGCCGATCCACAGATGCTCGCCTTGCAGCGGGAAGTAGAAGCACGCAGCAATAACGTGTTGCTCAAACCTGTCGGCGCCATCGCGGCTTCACCGATCACTCGACGTGCCAATGTGGCGGGGGAGGCGCCGTTGGGTGACTTGATCGCCGACGCTCAACTGGCGGCTGGCGCGGCGCATGGCGCACAGATCGCCTTTATGAACAGGGGGGGCATTCGTGGCGACCTGGCCCTGGAGCCAGGTCTCAAACGCCTGAATTATGGGCAGGTGGCGACGGTGCAGCCGTTCAACAACACCCTGATCGCCTTCGACCTGAAGGGGCGGCAACTCGAACAATTGCTCAATCAGCAATGGAAGGCCGAAGGCAATTTTGATGCGCTGCAGGTTTCCAGGGGCTTCAGTTATCGCTGGGATTCCACGCGCCCGCTGGACAGTCGGGTGATCCCCGGCAGTATTCGTCTTAACGGTAAGCCGGTGCAGCCCGAACGCAATTATCGCCTGGTGCTGAACAGCTTCCTGGCCGACGGAGGCGATCGCTTCAGTCTTTTCAAACAGGGCATCAACCGTCGCGATTTGGAAGTGACGGACCTGGATAGCCTGATCGACTACCTGCACCGCATGGATCAACAAGGCAAACCCGTTGGTTCTGCGAAGAGTGCAGGGCGCATCGTGAAGGTGAAATAGCGCTGTTACTGGTCATGATCGTTCCCACGCAGAGCATGGGAACGATCAGCAGCAGGCGAAAATAAATTCAAAAAAGTGTGAGGTAAACCCGAGTGACATCCGTGTAGTGGTGAAAGTGCGATTCATTCGCATCCGTAGCTTTTCTACACACAGGTCACGAGCAATGAAGTCCAGGGCGAAATCGGCAGCAGGCAGTTCGGTTAAACAGTGGTTTGGTGCTTCTGCGCTGGCCGTTTCGGCGTTGGCCTTGTTGCCGTTGAGCGTGGCGTGCGCTGCGCAGTCCAGTGAGCAACACAGCGCGCTGTTCAGCTTCAGCATCGCCACCAAACCCTTGCCCCAGGCTTTGAGCGACTTCAGCCGAATCACCGGCATCAGTGTGGTTTACACCGATGAAGCGCCCTACGGTCTCAGCGCACCGGCCATCAAGGGCGAGATGAGCGCCGAGCAAGCCATGCAGCGCTTGTTGAGCAAGTCCGGTTTTACCTTTCGCCAGACCGACGCCCATACCTTGGCCCTTGAACCACAGCCCACCGAAGGCGCGCTGAATCTCGGTGCCACCACCATCACCTCAGCGGTTGAGCAACCGATGAGCTATCAGCCGCCGTCCACCACCTCAGTGGCACGTTCCTCGGCTTCGCTCCAGGAAATCCCCCAGACCATCAACGTGGTCCCGGCCCAGGTGCTGCGTGACCAAATGCCGCGCAATCTGGACGATGCGCTGGCCAATGTCAGTGGCATTACCCAGGGCAACACGCTGGGCAGCACCCAGGATTCGGTGATGACTCGCGGGTTCGGTGACAACCGCAACGGCTCGATCATGCGCGATGGCATGCCGCTGGTGCAGGGGCGTGGCCTGAACGCCTCGGTGGATCGGGTTGAAGTCTTGAAGGGGCCGGCCTCGTTGCTCTACGGCATCCAGGACCCGGGCGGGGTGGTGAACATGGTCAGCAAGAAGCCCGAACTGACGCAATACAACGCCTTGACCGTACGCGGCTCGAGCTATGGCAACGGCAAGAACGGCAGCGGCGGCAGCCTCGACAGCACCGGGCCACTGGGCGACTCCGGTCTGGCCTACCGAATGGTGCTGGACCACGAAGACGAAGACTACTGGCGCAACTTCGGCACGCACCGCGAGACCTTGATCGCGCCGTCCCTGGCCTGGTTCGGCGAGAGCACCAAGCTGTTGTTCGCCTACGAGCACCGCGAGTTCTTCGCACCGTTCGACCGTGGCACGGCCATTGACCCGCGTACCAATCATCCATTGGACATCCCGCGTGGTCGCCGCCTCGACGAGCCGTTCAACAATATGGACGGCCGTTCGGACCTGTACCATTTCGAAGCCGACCACGAGCTCAATGACAACTGGAAAGCCCACTTCGGCTACAGCTGGAACCGCGAAACCTACGACGCCAGCCAGGTTCGCATCACCGCCATCGACCCGAAAAAAGGCACGCTGACCCGTAGCATGGACGGCACCCAAGGCGCCCTGACCACCGACCGTTTCACCACCGCCAGCCTCGAAGGCAAGGTCGATGTGGCCGGCATGCAACACGATCTGGTGTTCGGTGTGGATGACGAATACCGCAAGATCTACCGCGCCGACCTGATCCGGCAGAAGAGCCTGTTCCCGTCTTTCAGCTATCTGGACCCGGTCTACGGTCGTGAAGTGGCAGGCACCACGGTCAGCGCTGCGGACAGCAATCAGACTGATCTGCTGCGCAGCGATTCGGTTTTTCTACAGGACTCGATCCACCTGAACGACCAGTGGATTCTGGTGGCCGGCGGACGCTTCCAGGAATACGACCAGTACGCCGGCAAGGGCCGCCCGTTCAAGGCCAACACCGACAGCAACGGCCAGAAGTGGGTGCCGCGCGCCGGCCTGGTGTATCGCTATACCGATGAGCTGTCGTTTTACGGCAGCTACACCGAATCCTTCAAACCGAACTCGACTATCGCGCCATTAAGCGGCAGCACGGTCGTGCTCGATGGCAGCTTCGCACCGGAAGAAGCCAAGTCCTGGGAGCTGGGGGCCAAGCTCGACATGCCGGGTCGCGTGACCGGCAATATCGCGCTGTTCGACATCAAGAAACGCAACGTGCTGGTGGCCAACTCCGAGAACCCACTGGTCACCACTTACAGTGCGGCCGGCGAAGTGCGTTCCCGTGGCCTGGAAGCAGACCTGACCGGTCAGTTGAGCGAGCGCTGGAGCATGATCGGCAGCTACGCCTACACCAACGCCGAGGTCACCGAGGACCCGACCTACAAAGGCAAACGACTGCAAAACGTGGCGAAAAACACCGGCTCGCTGTCGGCGGTCTATGACTTCGGCACCATCGTCGGTGGCGACCAGTTGCGGGTGGGCGCAGGCGCGCGGTATGTCGGCGAGCGGGCCGGTAACGCGGTGAACGACTTCGACTTGCCGAGCTACACCGTGGCTGACGCCTTTGCCACCTACGACACCAAGCTCGACGGGCAGAAGGTCAAGTTCCAGCTCAACGTGAAAAACCTCTTCGACCGCACTTACTACACCTCGGCCGTCAACCGGTTCTTTGTATCGATGGGCGACTCGCGCCAGATCTCGCTATCCAGCACCCTGGAGTTCTGATGTGCGCTTGGCCATTTCCATACAGAGCATGGGAGTGAATGCCCGGTCATGGTGGCTGCGCTAACGCAAAAACGCCTGGCGATACTCGCCGGGCGTGCCCTTCATGGCCTGACGAAAGCGGTTGGTGAAATGGCTGGCGCTGGCAAAGCCGCAGGCCAGCGCAATCTCACCGAGCGGCTGTGAGGTGCTGCGCAGCAAATGCCGGGCGTGGGTCAGGCGGCGGGCCAGCAGGTATTGATGCGGCGGCAGGCCGAAGCTTTCGCGAAACATCCGTGCGAAGTGGTACTCCGACAAGGCGCACAAGCCGGCCAACCGACCGAGGCTGATCGGTTCAGCCAATTGCTGGTCGATGTACTCGATCAGCTGTCGACGCTGATGTGCCGCCAGCCCACCCTTGAGGCGCAAACCCTGGCGCAGGCCAACCCGGCTGAGCAGGCTGTGGCTGAGCATTTCATGCGCGAGGCTGCTGGTCAGCAGGCGTTCGCCAGGCTCGTCCCAGTTCAGTTCAATCAACTGACGGAAACGTCGAGCCTGCACCGGGTCTTCGAGAAAGGTGCTTTCCTGCAATTGCAGTTCACGCGGTTCACGGTCGAGCAGGGTGACGCAGCCGAGGGCAAATTGCTCGGGGCTGAAATACAGGTGAGCCAGGCGGATTTCACCGTTGATTACCCAGGCCGACTGGTGCTCGGCGGGCAGGATGCAGAGTTTGTCCGGGCCGCCCTTGGTGCCGGGCTGTTCGCGGCGAAAGGTCCCGGTGCCACCGGCGATGTAGCAGGAGAGGGTGTGATGCCCCGGCGCTTCATAGTCCTGGGCGTCGTGATGGTTGCTCCACAGGGCTGCAGCCATGCCGTCACCGAGCTCGGCGCTGTGCTCAAGGCGAGCATTCGGCGAGCGGTTGAGGGCTTGAAAGACTTGCAGGGTTTCCAGTGCGGGCATGATCGGCTCTCTCCAACGCCTTGCATCCTACTCCGTCGCCTCGACGCTGCCAGCCCGTCGCCTGACAAAAGCGCAAGTTTATGCAAGCGCACGGCCTGCCTCGGGAACAGACTGAAGGCCATCTTCAGGAGTTGCCGACATGAACCTCTCGCTATACCTGCTAACAGTGCTGATCTGGGGCACCACCTGGATCGCCTTGAAACTGCAACTGGGGGTGGTGGCGATTCCGGTGTCGATCGTTTATCGCTTCGGCCTGGCATCGTTGGTGCTGTTCGTGATGTTACTGCTCAGCCGACGCCTGCAAGTGATGAACCGGCGCGGTCATCTGATCTGCCTGGCCCAGGGGTTGTGCTTGTTCTGCATCAATTTCATGTGCTTCCTCACCGCCAGCCAGTGGATCCCCAGCGGTCTGGTCGCTGTGGTGTTTTCCACCGCCACGCTGTGGAATGCGCTGAATGCGCGAGTGTTCTTCGGTCAGAAAGTGGCGCGCAATGTGCTGATGGGCGGCGCGCTGGGGTTGATCGGGCTGGGCTTGTTGTTCTGGCCGGAACTGGTCGGCCATACCGCCAGCCCGCAAACCTTGCTTGGCCTGGGCCTGGCGTTGCTGGGCACGCTGTGTTTCTCGGCCGGCAACATGCTCTCGAGCCTGCAGCAAAAAGCCGGCCTCAAGCCGTTGACCACCAACGCCTGGGGCATGGCCTATGGCGCCGCGATGCTGTCGATGTACTGCCTGGTCAAAGGTATTCCCTTCGACATTGAATGGAACACGCGTTACATCGGCTCGTTGTTGTACCTGGTGATTCCGGGCTCGGTGATCGGCTTTACCGCGTACCTGACCCTGGTCGGGCGCATGGGCCCTGAACGTGCGGCGTATTGCACCGTGCTGTTCCCGGTGGTGGCGTTGAACGTGTCGGCCTTCGCCGAAGGCTATCAATGGACCACACCGGCTTTGGCCGGGTTGGTACTGGTCATGTTGGGTAACGTGTTGGTGTTTCGCAAACCCAAGGCACGGGTGGCGGTGGGCAGTGGCAAGTTGGCGTGATCGATCAAGTTACACTTTGCCTTATCGGGTTGATCCGTACGGCGTTGGTTAATTGTCGGTTTTCAGTGACAGATAAATAAGTGCGGTCATCATGTAACCGATAATGCTTCGGGTCCATGCCATGGCATTCCACTCTGCGGAACTGTCCATGTCGAACCATTCATTGGCGATAACCTGTATGCAGAAGTAATACACGAAAATACCGATCATCAAGCCGACTATTCCGTATTTCTTTGCCTCGTGGAATTCCTTGCGTGGCGCATTGAGTTTTGTATAAAGCTGATAGGCCCCCAATAAACAACAGGCGGTGTAGGTTGTCTCCAGAGTGATGATCATCCAGTAGATTCTATGGTGCAGCATGGGGGAGGTGATGGCGCGATAGCGCAGGGCGTCATTGGGGCGGGTCGTGTCCATGCTGAGGATATGTCCAACAAATTCGTAGTTGGAGGCGTAGTCAGTCACATTGCTGAATACAACAAGAAAGCCAAATACTCCCGCCATTAAAATCAGGGCAAATTTACTGCGCCTGATCAGGCAGGCCGTCGTGAAATTTATCATAGTGCGTACTCTCCCATTCCATTTCCTGCAATGCGCAGGTTATAGGGGGAGTTTATAACGCATGAAAAGTGTAGCGCGGAGGACTGAATTGCAAGTTGTGTCCTGCGGTTTGAATCTGTTGAGCGATTCTCCTGTTTTATCGGTTGTCAACTGTCAGGACTGACAGTTGTTTTCCAGAGAGGCTGGTTTCATTGTTGGCAGGGAGTTAAATCTTGTATTGACGCTGATACCAGGGAGTAAGCGAACGTGAGCATAAACGAAGAAATTCAACGTATCAGGGATCTGATTGCTAACGGTGCAGAGCATACGATTGTGCAAAATGCTGATTTGCCGCCTAAACCTGATATTTCATTGGTGGAAGGTGGAAAACTGAAATTTTCGGAGGTGCCAGATAGCGGGCTGGTTGTGATGCTCAGGTATTCGGGGTTCCAGGCTTTCGACAAGGTGGTTTTCAACCTGGCGGGAGAGAGCCCTGATGATACGTTTGCTAAAAGTTGGGACCTGATAGGCGAAGGGACAATCGAGTTCATCGTTCCCAAAGCTGAACTGGAAAAATTTCTTGGTAGTTACGCACTGGCGCTTTATTTCATTTACCGGGTCAATGACAACCAGACCTCTAACTGGACCTACTTTGATGTGATCCCCTAGGGGCGTGCACTGACCCAAGCACGCCTTTAAGGCGTGCTTTGATGTTTGTCAGCCCTTCCACACCTGCGGATTAACCAGATCCTGCGGCCGCTCGCCCAACAGCGCGCTGCGCAAGTTGGCCAAGGCGCGGTTGGCCATGGCTTCGCGGGTTTCATGGGTGGCCGAACCGATATGCGGCAAGGTCACGGCATTCTTCAGCTGGAACAGCGGCGACTCGGCCAGGGGTTCCTTCTCGTAGACATCCAGCCCCGCCCCGCGAATCCGGTTTGTCTGCAAGGCTTCGATCAGCGCTGGTTCATCGACCACCGGGCCACGGGAAATATTCACCAGAATCGCGCTCGGCTTCATCAGCGCCAGTTCACGGTGGCTGATCAGGTGCCGGGTCTTGTCGCTGAGCGGCACCACCAGGCAGACGAAATCGGCTTCGGCCAGCAACTGATCAAGGCTGCGAAACTGCGCGCTGAGTTCCTGTTCAAGGTTGGGCTTGCGGCTGTTGCCGCTGTACAGAATCGGCATGTTGAAGCCCAGGCGACCGCGTCGGGCGATGGCCGCGCCGATGTTGCCCATGCCGACGATGCCCAGGGTCTTGCCATGCACATCGCAACCAAACAGCGGCGCGCCGACCGTGGCCTGCCATTGCCCGGCCTTGGTCCAGGCGTCCAGCTCAGCGACACGTCGGGCGCTGCTCATCAACAAGGCAAAGGCCAGGTCGGCGGTGCTTTCGGTCAGCACGTCCGGGGTGTTGGTGAGCATGATCCCGCGTTCGTTGAAGTAGTCCAGGTCGTAGTTGTCGTAGCCGACCGAGACGCTGGATACCACTTCGAGTTTGCTGGCGTTTTCCAATTGCGCCCGCCCGAGCTTGCGACCGACGCCGATCAAACCGTGTGCGTGGGGCAGGGCTTCGTTGAACTGTGCAGTGATGTCGCCCAGCTTGGGGTTGGGCACGATCACATCGAAGTCGTGTCGCAAGGACTCGACCATTTCGGGCGAGACACGGCTGAAGGCAAGTACGGTCTTTTTCATCGCAGGAAGGCTCGTCAGGCGGAGGAGAGTGCCAGGCACGCTAACATTCTCGGTCAGGTTTGTGCAGGTCTGATCGTTCCCACGCTCCGCGTGGTAACGCCTCCCTGGACGCTCTGCGTCCGCCTTTGTGACGCAGAGCGTCACGGGCTGCATTCCCACGCGGAGCATGGGAACGAGTGGGGAATGGATCAGTTCGCCACCCGAACCCCACCCATACTCCCACTCAACTCATACGCCGCCAATTCCGCCTGATGCGCCGCCAGAATCTCCGGCAGCGAGCCGCGCAGGTACTCGACCCAGGTCTTGATCTTCGCATCCAGGTACTGGCGCGACGGGTAGATGGCGTACAGGTTCAGCTCTTGCGAGCGGTAGTTGGGCATGACCCGCACCAGGCTACCGTTGCGCAGGCCTTCGATGGCCGCGTAGACCGGCAGCACACCGACGCCCATGCCGCTGATGATCGCGGTTTTCATCGCGTCGGCGGAGTTCACCAGAAACGGCGAGCTGTTGATGGTGACCATTTCCTGGCCTTCCGGGCCGTCGAACAGCCATTTCTCCAGCGGAATCACCGGGCTGACCAGGCGCAGGCAGGCGTGGTTCAGCAGGTCGCTGGGCTTCTGCGCGCAGCCGTTGGCCTTCACGTAGGCCGGCGATGCGCAGACGATGCTGTAAGTGATGCCCAGCCGTTGCGAGACGAACCCCGAGTCCGGCAGTTCGCTGGCCAGCACGATCGATACGTCGTAGCCCTCGTCCAGCAAGTCCGGTACGCGGTTGGCCATGGTCAGGTCGAAGGTCACGTCCGGGTGGGACTTGCGATAGCGGGCGATGGCATCGATCACGAAGTGCTGAC
Source organism: Pseudomonas sp. H3(2019) (assembly GCF_007713465.1). Lineage (GTDB taxonomy): Bacteria > Pseudomonadota > Gammaproteobacteria > Pseudomonadales > Pseudomonadaceae > Aquipseudomonas. The sequence goes on from NZ_VMSG01000037.1 coordinate 21,937, forward strand.
CGATCCCGGTCATGGTGTGCACCTTGAGCTGCCCGGCCGGGCGCGCATGGGCGTCGCTGGCCTCGGCTTCGGCTTCCTCGACATAGGCGAGGATCTGCCCGCAGCGCAGCAAATAACGTTTACCGGCCTCGGTCAGGGCGATGCGGCGGGTGGTGCGGTTGAGCAAACGGGTTTGCAGGTGGGCTTCCAGGTTGGAGACCGCGCGCGAGACGTTGGCCGTCGTGGTATCGAGCTGCACGGCAGCGGCAGTGAAGCTGCCGGCTTCGGCGACACAGCTGAAGGCGCGCATGTTTTGCAAAGTGTCCATGGGGTGCTCTCGGGTGCGATGACAAATTGTGACACGAAGTTGCTGCTTTTTTACAGGCGACCAATGGATGCGACCAAGGGATTATCTCGTGAACGGTAACAAAGATTCACAGGAATCCCGGCTTATCGCTGCTCAGGCCCACCCCTAGAATTGCGCCCATCTCTTACGGGACGTCCTCCCCACCTCAGGAAATTGCAGCAGTGCCGCGTCGCATCAGCAGAGAGCTGAAGACTCTCAGTGTTTGGGCTTTATCGTTAGCCATCAGCGGCTGCATCGGAACCGGAGGTATTGCCCCACAGGGCAAGGCATTCGATGCCAATACACTGGCCACCGACCAGGCAATCCAGAGCGCCGCCAAGGACGCTCACTGGCCGACCGCGCAGTGGTGGCAGGCCTATGGTGACCCGCAACTCAATCACTGGGTCGACCTCGCCGTGCAAGGCAGCCCGAGCATGGCCATGGCTGCAGCCCGTGTGCGGCAGGCCAAGTCCATGGCCGGTGTTGCCGAGTCGGCCGAGTCGTTGCAGGTCAATGGCCAGTCCACGCTCAAACGCCATAACTGGCCGACCGACCAGTTCTACGGTCCGGGCGAACTGGCCAACACCACCACCTGGGACAACAACGCTGCCCTCGGTTTCAGCTACGCCCTCGACCTGTGGGGCCGCGAAAGCAATGCCACCGAACGCGCCGTCGACATGGCCCACATGAGCGCCGCCGAGGCGCGCATGGCTCAGCTTGAATTGCAGAACAACGTGGTCCGCGCCTACATCCAGCTATCGTTGCATTACGCGCAGCGGGACATCGTGGCCGCGACCCTCAAGCAGCAACAGCAAATTCTCGACCTCGCGCAAAAGCGTCTGGACGGCGGCATCGGCACCCATTTCGAAGTCAGCCAGGCACAAACCCCGTTGCCGGAAACCCATCGGCAACTGGATGCACTGGACGAAGAAATCGCCCTGAGCCGCAATCAACTCGCCGCCCTGGCGGGCAAAGGCCCAGGGGAGGGCGCACCGTTGCAGCGTCCGACGCTCTCCCTTGGCACTGCACTGAGACTGCCCTCGGCATTGCCCGCGCAATTGCTCGGCCAACGCCCGGACGTGGTTGCCAGTCGCTGGCAAGTCGCGGCCCAGGCGCGCGGTATCGACGTGGCGCACGCGGGCTTCTACCCCAACGTCGATCTGGTCGGCAGCCTTGGTTACATGGCCACCGGTGGCGGGGCGCTGGAGTTCCTGACCGGCAAGAAGCTCAACTACAACGTCGGGCCGGCAATCTCCCTGCCGATCTTCGACGGTGGGCGTTTGCGCTCGGAACTGGGTGAAGCCTCGGCCGGCTATGACATCGCCGTGGCCAAGTACAACCAGACTCTGGTCAATGCGCTCAAGAGCATCTCCGACCAGTTGATCCGCCGCGAGTCCATGGACAAACAACAAACCTTCGCTGCCGAGTCGGTGGCCGCTGCACAGAAAACCTACGACATCGCGATGATCGCCTACCAGCGCGGGCTCACTGATTATCTCAATGTGCTGAATGCCCAGAGCCTGCTGTTCAAGCAGCAGCAAGTGCAACAACAGGTTCAGGCCGCGCGTTTGAGTGCCCATGCCGAATTGGTCACCGCCCTCGGCGGCGGGCTTGGTGCCGGTAACGATGTGCCGCCCGACAGCCAAGTCCAGGTGCCGAAAACCCCGGCCATTCTCTCTGCCCTCGACCACTGAACAGGACGCCATGACTCCCTTGCCTGCACCGTTGCGCTGGCTGTATTCCCTTGAATGGCGCCGGGGTTTTTTCGATTGGGCACGCAGTGACGGCGTGACCTGGGTCTACATCTTCAAGGTGCTGATTGCAGCGTTCCTGACCCTCTGGCTGGCCATGCGCCTGGAACTGCCGCAACCGCGCACGGCGATGATCACCGTGTTCATCGTCATGCAGCCGCAGAGCGGTCAGGTGTTCGCCAAGAGCTTCTATCGCTTCCTCGGCACGTTGGCCGGCTCGGCGGTGATGGTCGCGCTGATTGCCTTGTTCGCGCAGAACACCGAACTGTTCCTCGGCTCGCTGGCGATCTGGGTCGGCATCTGCACGGCCGGTGCCGCGCGCTATCGCAACTTCCGCGCCTATGGTTTTGTGCTCGCCGGCTACACCGCGGCGATGGTCGGCTTGCCGGCGCTGGCGCACCCGGACGGCGCGTTCATGGCGGCGGTCTGGCGGGTGCTGGAAATCTCCCTGGGGATTCTCTGCTCGACCCTGGTCAGCGCCGCGATTCTCCCGCAAACCGCCAGCGCCGCGATGCGCAACGCCTTGTATCAGCGCTTCGGAGTGTTTGCGCTGTTCGTCACCGATGGCTTGCGCGGGCGCAGCCAACGCGAGGCTTTTGAAGCCGGCAACGTGCGCTTTATCGCCGAAGCCGTGGGCCTGGAAGGCTTGCGCAGCGTTACCGTGTTCGAAGACCCGCACATGCGGCGGCGCAATGGTCGGCTCAGTCGACTGAACAGTGAATTCATGGGCATCACCACCCGGTTCAACGCCTTGCACCAATTGCTTGAACGCTTGCGCAGCAGTGGCACCGAACAGGTGGTGGCAGCGATCAAACCCGGGTTGCAGGACCTGGCCGAAGTGCTCGATGGCTTCTCGGGGCGTGCGCTGACGCATGCCGACGCAGCACGTTTGGCGGCGCAATTGGCGGCCTACAAAGAGGACTTGCCGGCGCGGGTGCGCAGCTTGCGCGCGAGCTTTCAGCAGAACGAGCCGAGCGACGCCGAGCAGCTAGATTTTCACACCGCGTACGAGTTGCTCTACCGCTTCGTCGACGAAGTGCACAGTTATGCACAGACCCACGCCTCGCTGGCCGAGCACCGTCACGAACGCGAGCAATGGGATGAGCCCTACACCCCGAAAACCAACTGGCTGGCGTCGGCTGCGGCGGGCATTCGGGCGTCGTTCATTCTGATTGTGCTCGGCAGCTATTGGGTTGCTACGGCGTGGCCAAGCGGCGCGACCATGACCTTGATCGCTGCCGCCACAGTCGGTCTGTCGGCGGCCACGCCAAACCCCAAACGCATGGCATTCCAGATGGCTTGCGGGACGTTGCTCGGTGCGCTGATCGGCTTCGTCGAGATGTTTTTCATCTTCCCGTGGATCGACGGCTTCCCACTGTTGTGCGTGATGTTGGCACCGGTGATCGTGCTCGGCTCGTTCCTCACCTCACGGCCGCAGTACGCCGGTGTCGGCCTGGGTTTGCTGATCTTTTTCAGCACCGGTTCGGTGCCGGATAACCTGACCGTCTACAACCCTTACACCTTCATCAACGACTACATCGCCATGGTCCTGGGCATGTTGGTGTGCGCGGCGGCCGGGGCGATCATCTTGCCGCCCAACAGTCGCTGGTTGTGGCGGCGACTGGAGCAAGACTTGCGCGGGCAAGTGGTGTTCGCCATCAGCGGCAAACTCAAGGGGCTGGCATCGGGTTTTGAAAGCAGCACCCGCGATCTGCTGCACCAGGCGTATGGCCTGGCCACCGGACAGCCGCAGGTGCAACGCGATCTGCTGCGCTGGATGTTCGTGGTGCTGGAAGTTGGCCACGCGATCATCGAGTTGCGCAAGGAACAGGCGATCCTCCCGGTGCACCCGGCGTATGCCGAAACCCAGCCGTGGCGTCAGGCGATCCGCGTAATGGGCCGCTCGCTGGTGCGACTGTTTCTGCAACCGAGCCAAAGCAATCTGGAACGCAGCCTCGTTGCCGTCGACCACGCCATCAGCCGTGTCCAGGCCACCGACGAACCCTTCGCCCCGCACTTCGACACCTCGGCGCTGCGCCGGGTGAAGAGCTACCTGCATTTCATCCGCACTTCGTTGCTCGACCCGCAATCGCCGCTGGCCGCACTCGCTGCCCCGCAAGGACCTGACCATGCCTCGTGAAATCGCCTTCCACGGCGTGTACATGCCGACCATGACCCTGATGTTTTTCATCGCTGCGGCAGTGGCCTGGGCGCTCGACCGGTTTCTGTCCGGGTTCGATCTGTACCGCTTCTTCTGGCACCCGGCGCTGCTGCGCCTGAGCCTCTTCACCTGTTTGTTCGGCGCCCTCGCGCTGACTGTTTACCCTTGAGACCGATTCGATGAAAAAGCTCTTCAGTCTGCTCGCGACCTTATTGGTACTGGCCCTCGCGCTGTGGATCGGCCGGACCCTCTGGGTGCATTACATGGACACCCCGTGGACCCGCGATGGTCGGGTGCGCGCCGACATCATCAACGTCGCCGCCGACGTCACTGGCGAAGTGATCGACGTGCCGGTGCGCGACAACCAACAGGTCAAAAAGGGCGACCTGCTGATGCAGATCGACCCTGAGCATTACCAGATCGCGGTGAAGCAGGCGCAGTCGCTGGTGGCGTCACGCAAGGCTACGTGGGAGATGCGCAAGGTCAACGCGCACCGCCGCGCCGACCTCGACAACCTGGTGATCTCCAAGGAAAACCGCGACGACGCCAGCAACATTGCCGACTCGGCGCTGGCCGATTACCAACAGGCCCAGGCACAGCTTGAGGCGGCAGAGTTGAACCTCAAGCGCACCAAAGTGCTGGCGGCGGTGGACGGTTATGTCACCAACCTCAACGTCCATCGCGGCGACTATGCACGCATCGGCGAAGCGAAAATGGCCGTGGTCGACCTGAACTCGTTCTGGGTCTACGGCTTCTTTGAAGAAACCAAACTGCCGCATGTGAAGGTCGGCGATAAGGCCGATATGCAACTGATGAGCGGCGAAGTGCTCAAGGGCCATGTCGAAAGCATTTCGCGCGGCATCTACGACCGCGATAACCCGGAAAGCCGCGAGCTGATTGCTGACGTGAACCCAACCTTTAACTGGGTACGTTTGGCACAACGGGTGCCAGTGCGGATTCACATTGATGAAGTACCGGATGGGGTGCTGTTGGCAGCGGGGATTACGTGCACGGTGGTGGTGAAGCAGGACGGCGTGGAGTAACGCTGATGATCGTTCCCACGCTCCCGCGTGGGAATGCCTCTAGGGACGCTCCGCGTCCAGTGACGCGGAGCGTCACGGGCTGCATTCCCACGCAGAGCGTGGGAACGATCAGCGCTCTGGTCCGCTACTGTGGCGAGTCCGGCGGATCAAGGTGATCCAGCGCCCGATTCACCGCCAACTCGGCCAGCGAAATCATCTGCTGAATCGCCAATGCGGTATTGCGCTTGGGACCTTCAAGTTCAAACGCCAGATCGCTGGCCATGACATTCACCGAGGCGAGCGTCTCGCAGGCATGGGCCAGTAGGGTTTCAGAGTCGACATCGGGGGCAATCACGAAAATGCAGCCGGGACGTCGGTCGGCCAACAATTGCTTGGTCTCGGGCAACACCAGGTAATGATCGAGTGCACGGTGCGCGGCGGCGTGAAGTTCTTTTGAGTCGAGGGAGGCGTAAGGGGAAACGGGGTCGGTTTCGGGAGGGTTTGGAGTAGCTTTGAACATGGTAATGCTCCTATGGGTGAAGTCCCTCCACATCAGCTACCACGCAGATAAGGAGGCGACTGTACACAGGGTGGTAGACCGGTCATAGGAACCCGGCAGGCCGAAGCCTCCCATGCACAGCCGCCATAAAGCAGCCAGCATAAAAAAACGCCCTGAGGCGTTCTGGGTCTATGAGAAATCCGGGCTACCACACCCGATCGCTGAATGGGCAGCGACCCGAAAAGGTTATCCGTCCCCCATCACCCAACGCAACCGTCAAAACGTGTCGGAACCGTCCTCAGAAGCGCGGGCCATTGTCCTTCAAAAACCTACGCGACATAAACACCCTTGTTGATCGTTCCCACGCAGAGCGTGGGAGCGATCATGTCTTGCTCAACCCTGGCAATACGTCTCATGCAAATGCCGCCACAGCAACGCGCCTGAAGGCAGTTTTTCAATCACCGCCGTCGCGCGCCGATCGTTCAGCACGCCGCTCGCATCGGATTGCAGTTCGCGGTAGCTGACGGTAGCGCCACCTGCATGTTGGTCAATCCCGTGCATTTCGCTCAGGCCGATTCGCAAGCCCGGACGAGTGCCGCCGAGTTTATCGAACAGCTCACTCAAGCCCGGGTAATCCAGCGCATTGCCATTGGGCACGATCATCGAAAACTGCGGCGAGAAACGCGCCAGCAACTGCGTCAGTACGCCTTTATCGGCCGTGCCGGAAAACCATTGCTCGATGTCGACGAGGGTCTGGGTCACTTCGTTGAAGTAAGGGGTGTAGTCGGTCATGTTCTTTCCTTGAAATGAGCGCAGGGTAGGAGCACCGTGGTCTTGAATGTTTAAAGGTGGCCCGTCAGGCCAAATCGCTTCATCAACCCGCTTTCCAGCAACCCTTTAGGCAACAACCCCGCCAGCAGTGGCAGCGCCCGACTGCCATTGCCCAGACGCAGCAAACGCGGCGGTTTTGGTTGCTGTACGGCCTTGAGCAGGTCGTCGGCAAACGTGCTCGCCGGGGTCGGGTTGTCTTGAGAAGCCTTGGCCCGTGCGCGGATACCTTCGCGCAACGGCCACCAGGGCGATTGTTCGGTGATCAGCAGTTCGGCTTCAACGCCTGCGTTTTTGGCGAAGCTGGATTCGATGGCGCCGGGCTGGACTTCCATCACCCGAATGCCGAATGGCGCCAGTTCCATGCGCAGCGCATCGCTCAAGGCATGCACAGCGGCTTTCGATGCGCAGTAGGCGCCGGCGAACGGCGTGACCAAAACGCCGGAGACGCTGCCGATATTCACCACTAACCCCTTGGCGCGACGCAGCACCGGGAACAACGCACGGGTTACGCCGACCACGGCGAACACATTGGTTTCGAACTGGCGCTGTATCGCCGCCACGCCACCATCGAGCAGCGGCCCCATGGCACCGTAACCGGCGTTGTTGATCAGCACATCGAGGCCGCCGTGCTGCTGGTTGATCCGCTCACTCAGTTGTTCGAGTGCCGCGCCGTCATTGACGTCCAGTTGCACGGCGGTAAAACCGGCGTCAGCCAGAACCGCCACGTCTTCAGGCTTGCGAGCGCTGGCCCAGACTTCATAGCCGGCACCTTTGAAGGCGTCGGCCAAAGCGCGGCCGATACCGCTGGAACAACCGGTGATTAACGCGATGGGCATGCCGCGGTCCTTGTGCAAAAAGAGGGGGAGGTGAAGGATCAGTCAGAGAAACTACCCTGCAAATGCTCGGCGCGAAACTCCAGGGTTTGCGGGCGATAGCCGGGACGCAGCGGCGGCATCGGCAAGCAGTCTTCCCAATCGGCGCCGGCCTGCAATTCGCCGGGGCCACGGTAACGGGGGGCGGCGTATTGATTGTCCGCCAGATTGACCGTATCGCCCGGCGCATAGGCGGCGATCCGCCAGCGCAATTCGGTCAGCGGCACGTCGTTGCCGTTATTCATCTTCAGTTGCAGCGGACGGTCCGCAGGACAGTGTTGCGGCGCGTAGGTGATGCGCAACTCCAGCCGCGCCAGTTGCTTGACCTCGCGGTTGTCCATCCACACCACCCAGACGGCCACCAACGCCAACCCGATGGCCGCCGCCAAGGAGACCGGCAAGGCCTTGGTCGGGTATCGCAGCAACAGGATCAGCCAGGTAATGACCAGCAGGACGCCGATGAACATGAAGTGAAATCTCGGGGAGGGGAGAGCCATCCTACCTAAGGGTAGCCGGGATTGACCATGGTCGGTTTGGCTGGTCATCGTCCAAGGTGCAAAGGTAAATGCTCGGCAGTTTTGCGCTACGTTGCCCGGTCAAAGGCAACGGCCAGCTCAATGTGCTGCGCGCAGTATCTGGGATGGAAAAGGACAGGGGGGTGTAGAAACAGATTTGATTGATTAGCAACAAAACCGACGGAGTGCCGGTATTTCACAAATAACACTCACCCCCCCCAAAAAAAAAATCTAGGGCAATATGTCACAACCAAAGGTTTCGCGAATATTAGGAGACACACATTCTACAGAAATTAATAAATGACCGGTTCTAGCACCCCTTCCGTCAATTGACCACTCTACCCCCTGTTCGGTCAAACGTATGGGTTTCTCCACGTCAGGTGTAAAAACAAGCCCTAAAGTGTCATTTCTTGGAAGCCTTAATGTGAACTCAAGACCTATCAATGAACTGCCCGGTTTTGGAATAAAACGCATGATTTGTGTTCTGTCTTTATGCAGCTCAACATATTTTTCCGTTGTCATCACTTTGCCATCAATTGTTATGGGTCCTGCATGTGATAAATGACGACCGAAAACCGTTAGCGGAATATTTCTGCGTTGACCGATTTTTGAACAACTCCAATCCAGGTTTCCTGTGCTGAAAACGCCGTCTTGAATGGTTATAAACCACTCGATCCCTGAGCCTCCTAAAACTTTAGGGTTCTTCAAAAGTGGCACTGAACTCAGCCAGCCCATATCGGGATTGTTCGCGTAAATCCTACTGTCGAGGAGGTTTGAGTTCTTGGCGTTAATCCTTAGTTTTTGATTTCCGGCAGGGCGCGCCTGGATGCCCTCTCCAATGGCGAATGGCACTCCATTCCACAAAAACTCTAAGTCTGACCCCCAAGGTGAGGTAGCGAGTACTTGAACGTTAAATGAGTGTTGGACGTAATCATTATCATAGGGAGACCACATTTTTATGTGTATCTCATGATCGCCAGTATTTTTCGGTGTGAAAATATGTTCGCACCAGCCATCTACCTTGGTATGTTTTTTAAATGACTCACCCCCCACAGACCATTCAATTTCAACGCCCTCCAGCACTTTGCCAGTGTAGAAGGACGCTACCTCCACTGCCAATACAGCGACATCCTCATTCAAAATAATCGGAAAGGTTGGCGCAGTTACTTTACTGAACTTGATTCGGTGGTCCCCCAGCGAAACAGGAATTTTATAGGGCTGTGCAGTGAACTCACTCTGGAGCCACAGCATAAACTCGGTATCGACACCCTCGGCCGGACACGTGAGCTTCCAGGATGCGCCATCTTCTCCAAACATTTGGTATTTGCCGATATTCGGTTCGACAGTCACAGGCAGAGATGCTTGCTCTGGGTCCCCATTAAGACTGACGTGCTGATTAAACCATGGACTGTCAGCTTGGGCGAAAACCGTCTGTGTATGCGTGCCGCCGTGGCAAAAGTACAAGAGGGGTGTCGCCATTGATTGTTGTTCTCTATTGTCTTTCATTGCAGGTCTCTCCTGGATTGTGTTGGGCAACGAATAGTGACGGATCAACTATCAGGTTGGGATCTCATACGTTCTTTCGTCGACCTGAATTTTTCTCAGCGTCAAAGGCGCGAGATGCAGTTGAATATCGAGGTCAGTCATACGTAAACCACTCGACCCTCCCAAATCAGAACCATGAAGTTCGACGGTAATATCCTTGTCGTCCTGTACCACCGTGAGCGTATAAGGCTCATAGAAGTTCCAGTCGGCCAGCGGCTTATCCGGAAGTTTGCCACTCAGATCGATGGGGTCTTCTTTCCCGGTGCCGGACCTTAGCAGCACCTTGGAATTGGCACCGTCGCCATAATTTTCATATTGAAAGCTCAGCCGGTACCAGGCTTTCGTCAGTTGAGCCGTGGTGAGGGGCGCCGTGTCGAATGTTTGAGTCACGGCCGCTTCACCATTCATCATCAAGTAATAACCATAGGCAGGGTCTGCGAATGTTCTCGCAATTCCGTTTCCATTAAAGTGTGTCCAGTATTCCTTCCAGTTCGAGGAGAACCTGCCATCGGTAATCAGATTGCGACCCCGGATTTCGTCTTCGCTCATGATGTTTTCACCTTTATAGAATGACTGTTTCTAAATCGACATGACGCCACTCAGGCACACTTCCAAATAACACCTCACTACTTATCAGAGGCAACCACTATCAATCACCCAACTTATCCAGCACCGCTTCGGTGTAAGTCGTACCCCCGGACTTCGCCAGATAACGCACCTGCACAATGATGTCCGTCAGGCCTTTGATCAGTTTTACTTGTTCATCCGACTTATTGGAGCGCGGCAAGTGAAGCCGCCAACTCGACACCGCGCCTGTCCCTTCAAACGGCAGGTAGCGTTCATCGCCGAAGGTCAGTTGGTGCAGGCCGGCATCATCCTGGCCGTGGCTGATCCCCACTTCCTGGTGGCTGCGCAGGTTGAGCAAAATATCGGGCGGTGGCATCTGGTTTCGCTCGCCATACAGGTATTCGAGCGAGTCGACGTTGGCTTTGAGCACCGTGGTGCTGCCGGTTTGTATCAACGTCGCGCGTACATCCTGATAGGGGCCCAGTACCACCGGCAGGGACAGTGCGACGGTGGTGATTTGCCGGCAGTAATGACCGGGGTAATCGCTGTCGAACAGCTTTTGAGAAAACTCGAAATCGAGCTTGCCTTTCTCGAGGTCGGAGATCACGGAACCCCAGGTTTTTTCCGGCGTGTACTGACCTTGCTCGAACAGGTTGCGCAGGGAGATGGTTTTGGTCAGCTCCAGCCGACGCTCGTTACGCTCGAGGAACAGGCGTTCCAGGCGCAGCAGGTCAAGCAGCATCGACTCGCCCGCGCTCAGGCCGTGGCGGTTGTCCATCCAGACGTTGGGGCGAATCACCTGCGTGTCGAAATCGCCCACCTCATATTGCCAGCTGGCTTCGGCGCTCAGGCACAAGCCGACCACGGCGTCATAGGTCTGGAAGTACAACGTGGCCATCTGGCTCAACAACCAGCGGTAGAGTTCAACGTTGGTGGCGCGGGTTTTGTAGAATGAATAAAGCTCCTGGGCCTGCTCGTTGGCTTTTTGGGTTTGTGCCAGGCTGGCTCTGGCGGCCTTGAGGGTGTGCTGATGGGCTTTGAGCTGTTCAGCGACCACCTGTAGTTCGCTGTTGGCCTGGGCTTCGGCGAAGCTCCATTCCTGACCTCGACGCAGGTAGAAGGCGGTTCGCTGCGCAGCTTCACCACCTGCGTACGCTAAGCCGCCCGCCCGCGCTAAAGCTGAACCTGACTTATTTACTGTGGCTCCATTCTGCTGACCGCCTACAACACTAAATGCAACGGGAGGTAGACTTGCTACAGCTACGGCCACGGTTAGGTTCGGAGCCGCGTCGGCAGCACCCCCGGCGGTCTCTGGCACTACAGCAGAAAAGCTTGAAAGTTTACCGGCAAGTGCTAAGGCGTCGCCCCCTATTTCCGGAAACAGCAACCAGTTCTCATTGAGCCCATCATAGTGATCGGCCCGGTCTTGAATCATCTTCTGGCTGTGTTTCAACGCAGCTTCTGACGCCTCCAGCTGCTTGATCGTCTCCTCCTGAATCGTTTTGGCATGCGCGCCCAATGCAATCACATGACTTTGCTGCAACTCCTCCAGTTGCCCGCGATCACGCAGCTCCATCAACTGCCGCACCTCCCGGCCAAAGCCGATAAGGGTCTGCACGGCGTTTTGCGCCGTCGCCAGCATGGTGCGGAAACGATAGTGCGGAATATTCAGCCAGCCACCGGCGTTACGCGAGGCCCCCGAAGATCCGCCGGCCTGGGCCCGCAGCAGATCGAGCGGGTTGGTGGGCGGGGCATACAGCGCCAGCGACATCGGTTTGCCATCGATGGTCAGGCTGTGCCGCATGTTCCACAGGCACTCCTCGATGTACTGCCAGATACCCAACAATTGATCATTGGTGGCTGGGCGAAAGACATCCAGTGCCAGTATCTCGAAGTCTGGCGTCCCTACTACCCGTGCCGGCAGGTTCGCGACATGGACATCAAGCGATTGGGCGAACGTCTTCAGCGCCAAGGTCGCGGGCTCGGCCTTGGGCTTGGGCTTGAGTATTTCTTCTGCCGACCGGGGGACCCAGTGGCTCATGGCTTTGGCCGTGGGGGCGGTCCCCATCAGCGACAAGGCACGCACGTACTGCAGTTTCGCCGCCGCCAGGCTGTCACGGGTCAGCCGGCGATAGAGTGAGTCGGCATGGGCAATGATGCAGCGCACATAGGCTACAAAAATGGTTTTTCGGTAATGAATACGGTTCGAAAAGGCAATGGCGTCGGGGTCCACCAGTCCCTGGGCTTCAAAACCGATATCACCTTTTTCCAGCAACGGGCGGCAAAGCCAATAGCGATCGCTCGAGGGTGTTTCTCCCGCGGGAGATGTTCGAATGTGCGGGTTGAAAATGTATTGGTACCAGCGCTGCGACTCGTGGTAATCGCGCGCCTCACACAGACGATGGGCAATCAGGAACGGCAAGTGGAAGAACAGTTCCCAATAAAAGGTGCCGTGAGCGCTGTTGAAGTCGATGGGGGCCATTGGCGGAGTAACGCCTGTTGGCTGAGGCTCAAGGGAGTTCTGAGTGGCCCGCGACAAGACCTCGTCGATGGAGATAGCCGCCTTGGCCACCAGTTCCGGGCCAAAACGCGAGTTAAGGCGGATCCACTTGAGCGTCGCAAGGTTCAGCGGTTGAATATTCAGAAATTGCGCACCGGACACCTGTTTGTCGAGTAACGGGACGCTGCTGGCATGGGGCACTTGTTTGGTCTGGATATCATAGCGGTCACGACCAAATCGACCGTCGGCACTCTCGCCCCATACGACACTCAGTTTTTTACCGACAGGCTCCCCGGTCCAGCGATACTCGATCCACGGGGTTTGAAGCCAACCGCTCAATGTTCTCAGTTCTTCCCACTTGCCCGGAAGGACAGTTGCACCTTCCAGAATTTTCAAGGCTAGCGTGGCGGTTCCCTGATCTTTCGAGACATAAAGTCTGTTGTTGTTGTTTGTGATGGGCGTGTACTTGCCGTCCTTAAAGACAGTAAAGCCAGCACCCTGTATGATCCCAGGCCTTCTGAATGACGCCAGTGTTTCCCGTTGCCGTGGTGAAAGGTGTAGATCTTTTCGCAGTTCCCAGATCTGGACATTGTATTTGAATTCGGACGCTTTGAAGTCAGAGACTACAATAGGCTTACCGTTTTCATCATCCAGGCAAAACGAAAGATCAGCCCGAGTACCAAGTCCGCAGTACAATTCGATGATGTTTGGGTTGTGGGTGTAGCTATATAAAACATAATGAAAATAGTCTTCGACCTCGCCGTATTCCGCTTTTAAGCTCATTGATAGTTCTTTTACGTTGAAGCTGAATTGATCGAAATCACAAACGCCTTGTATTTGTAATATGTTAGCGCTCTCGATTTTTCCTGCGGTTACACTTTGCCGGCTACTGAAGTTTATGTTCAGTGAAAGAAACTTGCTCAGCTCACCTTCTCGAGTTTGATCAACCGCCGCAACGCCAGAAGGCGGTACACGCTCTTGGCTAAGTACCGCACGCTCGCTGATCAGGAGTTTGTGCTGTAAACCATATTGATTGGCGAAACGTCCATTGGCCAATACCTTGAGGCTGGCGATGTTCGGTGGTTGCGGCTCAAACAAGGCATTGCGCGCAGCGAACATCCATCCGTGTTCCTGCTCATCTGTCGTGATTGCTTGCTGCCCAGTGGGCAAATCCGTGGTGGTAAAGCACACTGCCAGCAGGTCATCGACGTCTTTCCTTACGCCGGCGTAAGTGACGACTACCAATCGGGCAGATTCCTCGGAGGCTTTGGCAAATTCCTTTTTCCCCAGGCTCACGGGCGTCGACCAGATCCCGTTCACGGCAAGGTAGGAGAGCTTGGCCTCGATTTGCCATGTGCCCTCTACAGTGATTTCATTACCGTCGTTATCCTTGTCCTTGCGGTCCGGGGCCTTTTCCCCCTCGACCTGCACCACCATCAAACGACCGGCGAAAAATACCGGCCGTATCGCCAGTACGGTCGCTGAGGCCGGAATGCCGATGGGCTTCCACTCGGTCCAGGCGGCCGGGTTAAGAAACTCACTCGCGGTGTTTAGTTCGACATGCGCCTTGCGCCAGAAATAACCAAACGGTTGAACTCTTTGCCGGCCAATAAAGTAGTAGTCGGCATTCTTGAAGTCCTCGCCCTTTTTGCCTTGACTGCCCTCGATACTGTCGATATAGGCTGATATCACATCGAGGTTGCACACTTCTTCAAACTGCTTCAAGTGCTCTAAGAGTGCCACCTGAACCGAGGCGTCGTTGAGGCTCGCTTGTCCAAGGTTGTTTTCCAGTTCCTTGAACGAGTCAGACTTTTTCAGGCGCAATGTCGGGTCGATGTAATTTTCCGGATAATCAGCAAGCATCTGATAACCGGCCCAGTCACTGATGTTGCAATAGCGCTGATGCCAGGCCTCCAGTTCCTCTTTTGAAAATGCCTGCGTATGACCCGGTTCCATACCACCGTAAATGGCGCCGATGTACTGTTGCAGGCAAGCAATCGCCTCGGCCACTCGCGATGTTTCCAGTTCTTGACCGACCTGACTGTCCAGCAACAGGTATTGATACAAGTCATCCAGCGACGTCAGGTTCAACTTGTTTGGACGAGCTTCATCTTCCTTCGGTGCCACTTGCCCCAGATAGAAGTCTGCCAGGGCCATGCAACGACTTTCTTCCAATGTACCAATAATGGATTTGTCCATTGTTTTTCTCCTGTGGTGCGGTAGGCCGCACTGCAGTATCCGGGTGATGAAGCCCCTAACTGAATCAGGTACACATCAATAACTGATGGTCATTCAGTAGTATGGGGCCTACTTATTTGAACGTGATGTTCTGACGCGTCTGGAGCAAAAGCCGATTAACTTTTTTCGACAACTTCTATCGTGTAGAAGGGCGCAGGCAGCCACGCTGACTTCAGCTGTCCATCCACGTAAAATCCAGCATTTAGCGTGTGTTTGCCGACTGCCAGGGCCGGTCCGAACTGAATCCGCCAGCGGCCGTCCTTGCCCACTGTTCCCTGGGCGTAAATCGTCGTCGATCCAGGCTCTTTGACCACTCGAACCTCTACGCCAGGCAACCCCAATCCTTCAACCCAGGACTCGGGCCTGACTTTGATAAATACATCAGGAACAGGGGCAGGGCTCACGATCTGCACCTTGGCAACAAAATCCGTCACCGTAACCTCGACATCCGGTGCCCACGCCTCGGTGGTGTCGATATGCCGTTGCTTGACCGAGAACACATGCGGCCCCATCGATAATGGTTCGGCAAACCTCACGGACCATGTCCCGTCATCCCTTACACTGGTCCGTGCCAGCAGCACGCCCTCTCGGCCCTCGAACACATAGATCTGGGCCGACGGGCTGCCGGTGCCGATGAGCAACGGCTGAACCTCCACGATATTGCTATCGGTGGGATCGGGATACAGCAGTACCGGTGGCGGTGCATCCAGGCGCCCCGGCAACACCAATCGCTGATCGAGTCGGTTGCAGTAGAACGTCAAGTCGAAGGTGCCGTTGCGCAGGTCCTTGCAGTCAATGTTCCAGCTGAGCGTTTTTTCATCGCCGATCATGACGTAGGCGCCGGTGGGCGGGCTGAAGATCATCCCCAGCCCCTTCGCGGACATTTCACCGTTCCAGGCCAGCATCGCACGGGCGTCTTGAAGGTCGACCGATGGCGGCAGTTCGATCTCAAGTGTGTAGGTTCGACCTCGGATGAAGGCCAAGGGCTCTCTTGCGGACACCTGAGTGACTACCGCAGTCGTTGTGGTGTCGGTCAATTTGAACGTCCACTCAATCGGTGGGACGACCTTAAGATCGAACGTGCGTTCATCCCCACCCGTTGGGGTACCGCGGACTGCGGTCACCACGTAGTCCCCTGCTTTTTCGGCCTCGAAAGGATAAGTGGAGCGCCCCAGTGCATCGGTCGGATAGCAAACGGGTTCTGTTGCCTTCTTGCTGGTCGCATCGGTGACCGTCCACCAGACCGGGCAATTGGCAATCAGCCTCGCCTGGTTATCGGCCCGTTCCCTGACCGCGACCCACAATAGGGTCGGTGTGCCTGAGTCCGCCACTGGATACAGATAATCCGACGATTCGCCGTGAATCATCGCAGCGCTGGCCACGTCAACTTCAAGCCGCTGCTCGCCCATCGTGACCTTGGCGGTGTACGTCTGCTTTCCTGCTGCCGGTGCGGCCACGGTCCATTGCGCGATGCCTTCCGACGATGTTGTGTCAGATCCGATTGATGTACCTTCGGAGAAAAACTCGACGCTTATGTTGGGCGAAGGCTGTTTGCCCAGGCTGATGACATGACAGCGGAGCACCAGCGGCTGCCCGACGACGGCCATCGACGCCACCTCCAGGAGCTTGATAAAGGGTTTGTCGACAAAGGTGATGTTATTGATGACCAGCGAATCCTTGGTGCTGTAACTCGCCACCAGATTCGCTTTCTCCACAGGCTCGATGCTTTTGACTCGGGTTCTGGCGATGCCTTCCTCATCGGTCATTGCCACCAGTGGATCAGCAACGACACCCTGCCCGGCAAACGTCACGGTACGGCCCACCCCAGGGTTTCGATGCTGATCTACAAGCTTCACAAACACTGGGAAATACGCCTGCCCACCGGCCAAAAATGTTTCATCCGGTGCAGGGTCATCAGAGCTGTCAAGGCTGAAGTCTAGCGAGAGTTCCTCGCAATCAATCAGAATTTTCGGTGCGTAAACCACCTGAGACAGACCATAGGTGCCCTTGACTTGCACGGCGCCCATCCACGGTCCTTTCTCCGGTTTGAAGCGAACCACCGCACGCCCCTCATGATCGGTGATAGACACTGTCTCCATCAGCCCTGGGCGATCGCAGCTCCAGGTCACGGTGATGTTCGGTAATACCTGGTTGGTAAGATCACGCAGCGTCAACTCGATCAGTGCGACTTGATTATTCACATTGGCAATCAGGGTGTCGTTGATGCACCGAATGTCGTGAGTCACGCTTTGGCCGAGTTCGCCGAGTTCGCCGTGTGTCTGAGGCTGACCCTGCACGCTCGACTCGGACAAACTCCCCAGCACCTGTTCTGCTGCGTTGCGGCAAGCATACTTGTCGCTGTCCGGAGTGAGCGCGCCCAGGCCGATGATGGCTTTGGCATCCAGCCCGCTGCTGGTCGCCAGCCCACGGATGCGGATCAGCGTGTCCAGGGTGGGCAAGTCGCGGACCACCGGCATTGACGGACTCAGGTAGAGGATGCACTCGAGCACCTCCCGCACTCCCCACTTCACGACTTCTGCCAGCTTGCTCGCCGCCGAATCACGGATCAGGCGCAAGTCTTCGGGCGTCAGGTAGGTCGGCAAACCATTGACCAGTTCCAGGTAATTGAGCAGCTGTTCAGCGGGCTGCCCGGTGTGGGTCACCATTCGCTGGAACAGCGTCAGGTAATACAAGGAACTGAGGGTGAGCGTTTCCGGGTGCTTGAGACCGAGCCACTGCCAGTTCTGTCGAGTGGTCAGGGCTACCAGCATTGCTGAACTGAGCCCCAGCTGCTGAACAACGTCTGCGCGCCGTAGCAGATGCGCCAGCAGATTCAGCACCTCATCACCGACATTGATCTTGTCTGTGCCTGACGTGACCGCCTCCAGCGCCCGTGTAGTCTCCAGGAGCAATAGATAAACGCCGCCCTTGTTGACCCATTTTAGTAACGGCAGTACCAGGTCCTGGGACAGGTTCAAATACACGGACAGACTTTCCTGGATCACTGCATTTTGAGCATCCCTTGCTTGCAACAGCAGCGCCAGAATCCCCGCACAGGCCTGTTCAACGTCTGCTGGAGGGACCTTCGCCAAGGTGACCGCCGCTTGAATTTCGCCGCGTGCCAGCCGCTCGTAATCATCCGCCTCGTTGGTCAGGCTCAGGACCAGACCGTCGTGGTCGACCACTTCTTCGAGCAGCTCCAGCCATCCCTCATATTCGTTATTATTATTTGTCGGTACGCCGGCCGCCCGAAGCGCCTCTTCAGAGAACCGCACTGGCAGCAGCCGCTTGTGGACCTCTTGCAGTAAGGTGATGTCTGCTTCGGTTGCCATGGGAGGGGCAATCACTGGCGCCACATGCTGTACCAGCCAAGACACGCTCAGGGCATTGTCCTGGCACCATTGAACGCACGATTGCACGGCATGCATCACACTCAATACATCACCGACACTGCTGGCTCCGCTGACCCGCAGACGGGGTTCGTCCAATACCCGCTGAAGCAATTCACTCCCGCCACGCTCACTCAATGCCTCCAGCAATGTCCCCAACTCAATGGCACTGATGCGCAGAAAAGAGGCCAGCAACACCACGCGATAAAAGCTCGAGAGTATTGGCAGGCTGCGTTGCAGTTCGCCCGTCAGGTTGTAGCTCTTGGCTACGAAGCGCGCCAAATAGCGCCAGGTCTCCTGATTGATCCCCAGGCTGCTGCAAATCTGATCGACGGTGCGCTTGTCGGCACGGGTTTGCGGTTCGATTGAGAAATGGCTGTCATCGAGCATTAAAGGCTTATCAAACAACGCCTGAGCATTGAAAATCCGGTCGAATTGCGAAGGCTCCTCCCCACGTCCGTAAGGGGAAATCTCATCAATCAGGGCCGCGAACTGCTCGGCAGAACACTTGAATCGCAGCCGAAACTCCTGGAACAAACCGATGGCCCGAAGGGTGTTGTGAGTGATCCTGAATGGCTGGGCCGCCGACGTGTGTGCCGGGTCCTGCGAATCGACGACAGTGTCGGCTCGTTGCTCCGCCCGGATCGCGGCCATGACCAACCGATCACACTGGTCAGGGGGCAATTTCAGCCAGCGGTTCAGACGCAACATCCGGTTCATCCGCTCAAAACGGTTGTCTGTAGCGTTGGTCAGCCTCCGTGTGGCGCTCGTGCCCGGAAGTGACAGGTCCATCGCAACGGCCGCGCCCTCGTTGATGAACACCGAGCCAAATACCTTGGGTGAAGCCGGCGGAGCCACGCTCTCGGTCACATTGTTTGAGCGCTGCGACAGGCAGTCTTCGATCGACAACAAGGACGTCAGCGTCTGCGCATCAATCGAGGTCTGGGCGCAGAAATGCACCGAGTCCAGCAAATTCGTGCCGGTGGAGCCAAAGTTGTCTTTGTAGAACTTTTCAAGTTTGGGAGAGGGAGTGGACGCGGGAAGAAAATTCTCGGTCAGCAGCCGTTGCCCTTGTGGGCCGATATTGCAGGACTGATGAAGTGCAATGTCCGACAAATTGCCGTGTGCCCCCGGCTGCTTGAAGTACGGGGCCGTCAGGTCGATGGTACGCACCACTTCCCCCAATGACAGCTTGTTCTGCGCCAAGACCAGTTTCCATTGTTCGGCATACCACTCGAACGGCATGGACCGATGTGGAAACCGTGTTTCCAGTAATCGGTCATCGACCACCTGATCCTTCAATACCTCAGGGCCGATGAAGGTTTTGATAATGCTTTCGAGCACCTCATTGACCAGCGTAACCGTCGGTTTGATCTGAAACATGCTCACCGAATCAATGATGAGTCGGGTGAGATCCGGTCGTCGATCAGCGAGGCAAATGAGCCCGGCTCCACCCGCTGCGCGCTTCTCCAGGTCCCATGCCAGCAGCACCAACCTCACGCAATAGGCTGCGGGCGAGATGCTTGAGTCCGGGCTTTGCGAAGGGCTGCAGTTCTCCCAGTCGAGACTGAATAAACCGTCTAAAGTGGGCGTCTCCACCTGCGCCCGGACCCCGGTACGATGCAACGGATTGGGCGGGGTCCGGGTCACCAAACGCTGCTCACGAAACGCGCGAGCGGTATGCACCGCCAGACTCGACGCTCTGTCCAGCAGCACCTGGGCATCACGGCTGTGTAGTCCGAATGTCTCCACTACACCCTGGGTCCCCATTTTCAGCAGGTCAAACACCGACCCTCCGTCTGTGACAAAGCGCTCGTAGCGACGCATGGTCGACAGCTCACCAGTGCCCGATGAGAGTTCGAAAAGCTGATTGAGAGGGGAGTCGGTGAAATCCTTGCTCATCGTATTTCTCCAGCAAACCAGGGACACGAAAGGGGGAGTGAATCGGCGATTTCCCTGTGGTGTTTTCTACGCGGAGTGCTGATTTGTGCCTACCTGTTAGATCTGACAGTCCTGACGAACGGTCATCACTTCCAGCATTTTCTTCACCGAGATTATTGGCGATTAAAACGCTGCCAATCCAACTGACTCAATCTAGGAAATGTCCATCAACCTGTCAGGTTTGACAGGTCACAGAGATCCCCCTCGTCTGTTACGTTGAGTCCATCCGGGCGGTCTGCCCGCTCTCAGCGTTGTCACGGTGGACACTTCGATGAGCATGGACAATCAAGGAAAACTCGAGATCAACGCCCCAACCCTCCCCAAAGGCGGCGGCGCCATCCAAAGCATCGGCAAAGGGTGGGGCGCGGTGGGCACCAGCGGTGCGGCATCGCTGGAATTGCCCTTGCCGATCTCCCGCGGGCGCGGCTATGCCCCGGCACTGGGGCTGAGCTGCAGCAGCGATGTGGGCAACAGCCCGTTCGGGATTGGCTGGCGGATGACGGTCAATGCCATCACCCTGCGCACCACCAAGGGCGTGCCGACCTACGACGGCAGCGACCAGGTGGTGGGGCCTGGCGGTGACGTGTGGATGCCCGAGCGCGCTGAAAGCGATGGCTCGCTGATTTCCAGAAAAGCAGATACCTACAATACAGTGCCACTGGGAAGCGAGCACAAGGTGGTGCGTCACTGGCCGCGGGTCGAGGGCGAGTTTTCGCTGATCGAGCATTGGTCCACCACAACTGACACAGCGGGGTTTTGGCTGATTCACGGGGCCGATGGCAGCCTGCATGTGTATGGCAAAACCGCGGACTCGCGCCGGGCCGATCCGGTCAATCCACAGCATGTCGGTGTCTGGATGATCGACGAAAGCCTCAACACCCGAGGCGAGCATATTGTCTACGAATACAAGGCCGAAGTGGATGCCCCCGTGCCACCGCAATTGCGCGACTACCGCGCGCAGCGCTACCTCAAACGCGTGTGCTATGGCAATGCAAAGGACCATCCGCACCTGTACGCCTGGGTTGCCGACAGCTGGAAAAAGGAGCAGTGGCACTTTCACCTGGTGTTTGATTATGGCGGGCGCAGTACGGATCTTGAGACCGCGCCCACCTTTGATGAACCGCCGACGTGGCCCGAGCGCTGCGACCCGTTCTGGAACTACAGCTACGGTTTCGAACTGGGCACTCGCCGTCTGTGCCGGCAAGTGCTGATGTTCCATCACTTCCCCAAAGAACTAGGGGATACACCCGTACTGGTTCAGCGCCTGTTGCTGGAGCACCGGCCCAGCCCACTGGGCTACAACCACCTGACGGCCGCTCACGTCCAGGCCTATGACAGCCTGGGCCAGGTCGAGAGCCGGCCGCCGATGGAGTTCCACTACAACGCGTTCGAGCTCGACCCGCAGCATCAGGGCTACACGCAGTTTCCGGACATGCCAGGGCTCAACGATGGTCAGCTTTACCAGATGGTGGATCTGTATGGCGAAGGCATGCCGGGCGTGCTGTGTCGTTATGACAAGGCCTGGTACTACCGCGAGCCGTTACGTGGCGAAAACGGCGGCGACGAGATCCGCTACAGCGACTGGAAACGACTGGAGCACATTCCGGTGGCCGACAGCAGCAAGCCGTTCCATCAGTCGCTCACCGATCTGACCGGCGATGGCAAGCTGGACTGGGTGATTGCCCGACCGGGAATGAGCGGTTTTTTCACCCTCGACCCGGATCGCAACTGGTCCAGCTTCGTGACATTCGATGCTTTCCCCAGCGAGTTCTTCCACCCCCTGTCGCGCATGGCCGACCTGGTCGGTGACGGCCTGAGCGACATGGCGCTGATCGGCACCCGCAGCGTGCGCCTGTACGCCAACCGTCGCGCGGCAGGGTTCGCCGACGGTATCGATGTGCCTCGCCTGGATAAACCGGTGGGGGAGGCTGAAGATGACCTGCCGCTGCTGAGCAACACGCCGACCGAACTGGTGGCCTTCGCCGATGTGCTCGGCAGCGGGCAGCAGCATCTGGTGCGCATCCGTCACAACGAAGTCAAATGCTGGCCGAACCTGGGCCGTGGGCGTTTCGGCAGGGGCTTTGTACTGTGTACTTTGCCGTTTGATTACGCCGAGTTCAATGCCTCACAGGTGCTGCTGGCCGATCTCGACGGCTCGGGCGCAGCCGATCTGATTTATCTGGAGCCTGATCGCCTGCGGGTGTTCATGAACCATGCCGGTAATGGTTACGAGCAGAAATCCGTCTATCTGCCCTGGCCCGAAGGTGTGCGCTACGACCGGCTCTGCCAGGTCAGCACTGCCGACCTGCAAGGATTGGGTTGCTCCAGCCTGATTGTGACAGTGCCGCACATGGAACCACGGCATTGGCGCTACGATTTCGTCAAGGCCAAGCCCTACCTGGTGAGCGGAACCTGCAACAACATGGGCGCCAGCAGCAGCGTGAGCTACCGCAGCTCGGCGCAGGAGTGGCTGGATGAAAAGCAGGAGCAGCACAATGCCGGAGTGGAGAACCCTATCTCCCAACTACCGTTTGCCATGCACCTGGTGAGCCAGCAAACCCAGCTCGATGAGATCACCGGCAACCGACTGACCCAGGGTTTCAAATACCGAGGCGGTTATTACGATCGCTTTGAGCGAGAGTTCCGGGGCTTTCGCCTGCTGATGCAGAACGACACCGAAGCTACGCCTGCTGAACGCGCAGCTGCCGGTTTTACCGCGCCGATCCTGAGCAAGACCTGGTTTCATACGGGTGAGTCCATCGACCCGTCTACGGACGGTTATTACGCACTCGACGGGTCGGCTATTGCTCTGAAACTCACGCTGTTGCAGAACTACCACTTCAACGACCGCGCATCGCAACCCTTCACTGCGCCTGACGAAGACACCGCCCGCGAAATTGCCCGTAGCCTGAGTGGCCGGGTAATGCGCTCGGAGGTTTACGCGGCGGACGACGCCCCGGCCACCGCCGTGCCTTACGTCGTACAAGAGAACCGCTATCTGGTGCGGGTGCTGCACCCCAAAGGCGCGTATCAGCCCTACGCGGTGCTTCAGCCCATGGATCTGGAAGCGATCGGTTACCACTATGAGCCGCAAGTCGCTGATGACCCGTTGTGCCAGCACACTCTCAACCTTGAGTGGGATGAATATGGCAACGTTGTCCATGGGATCACCGTGCACTATGCCCGACGCAGCACGGTCAACGACACGCCGCCCTTCAGTGACGAATATCAGAAAACCTGGTGGAAGGACGCCCATGACGCTGCTCAGCAATGTTGGTACCTGACGCAGACCAAGGCGTTGCACATCCATTTGCCTGATCCCAAGGCTTGGCGCCTAGGCCTGCCTTACCAGCAGCGCAGCAATGCGCTGGTTCTGGACAAGACCGCACTGAGCCCCGGCACGATCAACCATGAACACTTCCTTGAACTGAGCAAGGACGATGGCGCGTGGGCGAAACAATCGATGCTGACCGGTTTGTCTATGCAGTGCTACATGAACCCTGAGAACGGTCAAACCCTGGCGCCAGGAAAAGCGACCTTTGAAGGGTTGCCCGCCCATGTGGAAACGGCTGAACTGGATGCAGTCGCCCTGAGCGCTTACGACAAGCTGAAGGACGAGCAGGGCACTATGCCGTTCAACCTGAAAGAGAAACTCGAATCGCCCAGCGTCGGTTACCACATCATGGAACTGTTCTTGCCCGAGGTGAAAAAGGAATCGGTTGCGGACCCGGAGGACGCGAAAAACTACTTGTGGTCGGTGCACCGGGGTTTCCCCACCTACCATAAACAGGCCGGATTTTATAACGTCGAAACGTACAAGGAGACCCAAAGCCACGGCGAAACCCGGCTGACCTACGACGAGTACTGGTGCCTGACCACCGCCGTCACCTTGCCGGACGGCTGCACCACCCGCAGTCTCGACATCGACTATCGGTCCTTCCTGCCGGCGACCATCGAGGACGCCAATCGTAATATTCAGGAAGGCCTTTACAGCGCGCTCGGTGAACTGCTGGTGACCAGTTTCTACGGCACAGAACTGGGAAAACCGGTCGGCTTCCACTCCTTGCGCCTCTACTTGCCACCGGACGACCGCGACCCCGCTATCGCCATCGCCGACCCGAAAACCGCCATCGGCAATTTCGCCAGCGCCAGTTTCTGGGACACCTTCAGTTGGATGGGCCGGATCTCCCGGGCATCACCGCCGTCCCCTGAATGGCTGGCCTGGGCCAGAACCGAAGGTTTTGTGCTGCCTAGCGGGCATATCTGCGAAAGGGCCCGGCAGCACCTTGAGGGGCTGGAAAACCTCGACTCGAACGAGCAGATCCTGAAGGTGCAAATCGATGCGGCACACCGCGAGCCGGTGTACGCCGTCACCCTGTTGGCCGACCGCTACCCCGGCGATGCAGAGATGCAAGTGCGGGTGAGCATCGCCTGCCTGGACGGTTTCGGTCGGACGCTGCAAACCAAGCAGGAGGTCGAGCCGGGCAAGGCCTGGCGGGTCGATGAAAACGGTGAGTTGGTTCTCAAGCCCGACGGTACGCCGGAAGAAGCCGAGGTACCGCGACGCTGGCGGGTCAGTGAACCGGTCGAGTACAACAACAAGGGCGAGAAAGTGCGGATCTACCGACCGTACTTCGCCGATCAGCCGCGTTATATCAACGATCGGTCGATGCGCCAACACGCTTATCACGACCAGCAGTTCTACGACGCGGCAGGCCGTCCGACCGAGACCGTCCTGGCGAAAAAAATGCGGCAAGGCAACCCGCCGCAGGAAAAACCGTTACGACGTGAGCAGCAGTACCGCACCTGGTACAACATCGCCTTCGATGAGAACGATCTGTTCGAGCCGCCATTTGAACCGCGACGAAATACCAGGACGCTCCATTGAATACTGACATTCATTCACAGACCCCACAGCTGGCGGTCATTGACAGCCGTGGCTTGCCAGTGCGCCAGATTGCGTACTGGCGGCAGGATGTCAGCGAGCTTATCGCTGAGGCGCGGATCACCACCCAGCAGCATGACGCCGCCGGGCGGGTGGTGACACAGCGCGATCCGCGGTTTCTGGCACCCACGGAGCGACCGAACCTGACCACGATTTACAGCCTGTCCGGCGCGGCGTTGTTCACTGACAGTATCGATGCCGGTTGGCGTCTGGGGTTGCCGGGCGAGGCCGGGCAGGTGCAGGAACATTGGGATAGCCGAGGCAGTCATTGGGAGAGCGAGTACGACGAACAGAGGCGGCTGAGCGCGATCCATGAGCACACTGAAGATTCGGACTGGCGAACCATCGAGCGCCTGACTTACGCCGACAATGCTGCTGAATTTGCCGAGCGCAACCAGTGCGGACGATTGATTCGTCATGATGATCCGGCGGGTGTCGTGTGGTTCGAACAGCAGGCCCTGAGCGGTGGCTTGATTCGCCAAACCCGGCGTTTTCTGCCTGATCAGGCGGACCAATTCGCCGACTGGCCCGCAGCGGAGAATGAGCGCGACCCTCTGCTGCAACCCGGCGCGGGGTACACCACCGAGAATCGCTACAATCCGTTGGGCGGGGTGCTCGTGCAGACCGACGCCGGTGGTCACGAGCAACACTTCAATCTCGACCGCGCCGGGCAACTGCAACGCATTGACCTGACCCTCAAAGGGCAGGCATTGCAACCGTTACTTAAAGCGACCGACTACAACGCCGAAGGCCAGTTACTGACCCAGATCACCGGCAACGACGTTACCAGCACCGCTACCTATGAGGCGTCGACTGGCCGGCTGGGACGTTTAACCGCCACTACGTCGAAACGCGAGCGGCTACAGGAGCTGAGTTATGAGTACGACCCAGTGGGCAACATTGTCCGGCTCGTGGACCACACTCAACCCGTCAGCTTTTTTGCCAACCAGCGGGTAGCACCAGAAACCACCTACACCTACGACAGCCTCTACCAACTCACCTGCGCCAAGGGCCGTGAAACGGCCGGTGCCGGACAGAGCGCGAGCTTGCCGGAGCTGATCATCCCCAGCCCCATCGATCCCCAGAGATTGCTCAACTACACCGAGTATTACGAGTACGATGCGGGTGGTAACCGAACCGAATTGCGCCATGAGAGCGACAAAAATCCATTCACCCGCACTATGCGTGTCGACCCGAAAAGCAACCGCGCCTTGCCATGGAACGAAGGTGAAGACGAGCCGGACTTCAAGGGCCAGTTCGACCCAAATGGCAACCTGCAACGCCTGGTTCCCGGTGCCCGGCCGATGATGTGGGATGCGCGCAATCAGTTGCAAAGCCTGACCACCGTTAGCCGATCGTCAGTCGCCAATGACGGTGAGTGCTATCGCTATAACGCTGCCGGTGAGCGGGTCGTCAAACTCAGTACCCAACAGGCTCGCACCGTCACCCACCAACGTGCCGTCCATTACTTGCCCGGACTTGAAGAGCGCACCATCGACGACGGTGAAAAACTTCAAGTCATTTGCATTTCACTGGCTCGTGGCAGCGTGCGCTGCCTGCATTGGGTCAAGGTCAAGCCGAATGGCGTCGAGGCTGATCAACTGCGTTACACCCTTGACGATCACCTGGGTTCCAGCAGCCTGGAAGTAGACAAATACGCCGCCATCATCAGTCACGAGGGCTACTACCCCTTTGGCGGCACCGCTTGGTGGGCTGCCCGCTCGCAGGTCGATGCCGATTACAAGACCATTCGCTATTCGGGCAAGGAACAGGATGCCAGTGGGCTTTATTACTATGGGTTCCGGTATTACGCGCCGTGGTGGGGGCGGTGGGTTAATCCGGATCCGGCCGGCGCCAGTGATGGTATGAATCTGTATGGATTCTGTGCAAACAACCCCATCAGCAGGATCGATCCTGATGGGCGTATGTGGCAGGAGCACTACGACCCTGTGCTGGATACCTTACTTAGGCAGTTTGTGAAGGATGAGCCGGACTTGAGAGCCGAATATGGTCTGGCACCGATTCCTCCTGCGCGCTCTGAGCACGACGATGAAAGCGAGTCGATGGACTATCAAGACTCACCCGCATCGTCACAAGGTAATGACTCGCCGGGTGAATCCAGTCCAGGTTCTGATGCCAGCCCCGCCAGTCCACCTTCCCCGACGTTGGATCAAAATACCGTTATCGAGATACTGAATGCGGACCCCTATCAACCCGTTCACTACTGGAAGGATGCGAACTTACTGAACGAGCCCCATGAAAGACAGGACACCGTTTCCCCCTTACGATAAGGGATA
>NZ_VMSG01000038.1 GCF_007713465.1 Pseudomonas sp. H3(2019)
GAAACCCCTATCTGCGTATGCAGGTAGGGGTTTTGTTTTGCCTGCGAGAAAGTGCCTGGACGACCTGACTAGGTTGCCCGCGCCAGCTTCCACTGCCTGGCCAGATGCACATAGACAATCACGTTGATGAGAAGCACCAGGCAGCCCAGCCCTAGCTGTATCGCCGGTGTCAGTCCGGCCGGGTATATCAACGGCCACACATAGTGCTCGATGAAACTGTCACCGTAACCGCCCTGTCCGGCAGATTGGCGCCAGAGGTTTTCCCAGCGGGTCAGTGGGCAGGTCAACTGGAATACTTCGACGACCACGCCCCACACAGCTGCAGGCAGGTGCCACCAGATCAAGTGCCGCCATTTGAGCGTCAACAGGCCGCCGAAAAGCACGAACAGAATGAACAACAGATGAAGCAGTACCAGCCCGTCGGCGGCTATTCGGTAAAGCATGACGACTCCGTCCTCTGATTGTTTTCCATAGCCGCCGAATATGCAGTTTTGTTGAAGTAAGGCTACTCGACTTCACCAAAACCACAGATTCACGCGGTGATTTTTTGTCCTGCCTCTCGGCACCTATACTCAAAATACCATGGTTGGAAATGCTGCTCGTTTCGTTCGGACAGCGTAAAGGTTAGCGCTGCCGTATCATTTCTAGGGGACTGCGATCTTGAATCTGCGTTTCCTGCTCGTTGCCTTGCTGGTGGTGTTGGCAGGATGTGCCACGGTACATCGCGCCTCCGAGCCGACTGCGCCGGTTGTGATTGCGGAGGCGACCTGGCAGCAGATTGATCAAGACATAGACACTGCTTCTTTAGCCTCCAAGGGGATAGTCAAACGTTACACGCGCAGCGCCATGGAGCGCTGGAGAGAGATGGTCTACCAGCGCACCGAAACGGACTTCATCCCGTGGTTTACCAGCTATTGGACCCAGCAATGGCTGTCTGCGAAGGTGGGCTGGTACAAGATGAGCAGCGGGGGAGAGGTCGATCCTGTGGTAAACCGTTTAACGGTCTACCTGCAGGAGCAATACCATGAGCGTGTGCTGGACCCTGTCGCCAAGGTCACCGATCCCAACACGATCATGGTCGATGCAATTGCCCTGTATTTACAGACCCTCGACGCGCATCTCGTGGAGATCCAGCAGCACTACAGTGCACCTCAAGAGCAATTCGACCGTCGACTCAACGACATTCCGGCAATTGCGTTGGCACCTCCCCCCGTTCGCAACGCTTCGCTTTATCAAATTGCTCACGCCGAACCGGTTGCCAATCTGCCGGCCTATCAGGCCCTGATCGAACGAGTCCGCAGCGCTAACAGCGGTGCGGGGGCAGGGTTATCGGACGCCGGTATATCGTCGGTGGCCAAGCGAGCCGGTGAAAAACTCGAGGGCCAGATCGCCACCCGCAGTGCGGCCGGCGCTGTTGCCGCGGCAGTTGGTCGAGTGGCGGGCGCAGTGATTTCCGTTGTATCGGCGAGTATTGGTGCCTTCTCGAACGAGAAAGATCGACCGGAGACGGAAGTGCAGCTACGCAAAAGCCTGGGTGACGCGTTCGACAAAGCGTGGCTCGGGCTGATGGAGAACGAGGCCAATGGGGTTATGGCGGGGGTCTACTACATTTCGGGACAGATAGAGGGCAGTCTCACCAAAAATTTGCCGGTCTTGCCCGAACCTGCGCCGCTAGAGTCTCCATTGCCAGACAATCAGATTCCCCTGCAAAGCGGTCAGGCTCTGCAATAGGGAAGAAAACACTACAGCAGCTCTTTCGACGCTCTAAACGGGTATGAATAGCTCACCCGCTACTCGCCAGTAGGACATCCGTTGAGGGGCGCGCTGGCCATTTTACTGATCAGGCTGGCCAGGCGTTTTATGTTGTTCTGATGAGCCGCCACCAGATCATCGATGGTTGGACCCGCCGGCGTTTGCAGCGTTGTGCGGCAGGTCGGCGATGTGCTGCTTGCATCAGTTTCCGCAGTTCTCAGGCGCCATTTCGCATCGACGAGTGCGTAGTGACCGGGAATAGAATCAAAACGCTGCACCTCCACCCGCAGCGATACTTTGTGCTGAGCTGCCGTGCCGGACAACTGATCAACCAAAGCACTTTTCAATTCATCGGACAGGTTGGCTCCCCACCATTCGGTTTCCATAATTGCCAGGCCACTGCTGCCTTGGCGAATGACGATTTGCGGGCGGTCGACCTGGGGTGGCACGGTGAGCCGCTCAATCTGGATATCTGCGCCGCCACGCGCACCTGCAGTCGGTTGGGCCGGAGTCAGGGTGTGGTAATGAATAGGATCACTGCGACATGCAGCGAGCAACACCGCCAGGCTGAGCAAGGAGATTTTCAGCGATAAAGACATGGAGTTGCTCCTGGGGTCAGTTGCTCGAAGACGGTTGCAGGTCTTGCGCGGGGGCACCTTTGGGCCGTCCGCGCACCAGAGATTCCGGATGGCGTGTCAGGTAGTCTGACAGTTCACGCAGCGAGCGTGACGCGCGCCCGACTTCGTCCAGGGTTTCACTCAGTTGTTCACGTTGTGGCGAACCTTCGGCAAGGGTCGAACTGGCCGATTGCAGGGTTTTGCTCATGTCCTGCAAGGTGTTCTGTACACCAGGCAGTGTCTTGCCGTTGAACTGTTTGAGGCCATTGCGCAGTTCCGTCAGATTGCTATCGAGGTTGTTGGCGATGCGCTCGATCGGCAGTTTGTTGATCTTTTCGACCATCGCTTGGAGCTGTTCTTGCAACTGTTCCAGGCTGGCGGGAACGGTGGGTATCCTGACCGGCCGGGCATTGGGATCGAAGGCAACTTTTTCGGCTTTGGGGAAGAAATCCAGTGCAATGTACAACTGCCCGGTCAACAAGCTGCCACTGCGGGCCTGAGCACGCAAACCATGGTCGACAAATGTCCCTATGAGCCGGGTGCTGGCCTGTTCGTCTTCAGGGTTGTGGTTCAAGGCATTAATCATCTTGATACGGGCCTGACCCAGACGTTGCGGGTAGAACACGATACCCACGTTGATGGGGAAACTGCGGGTCTTCTCGTCGTAGTCCAGATTGATCGCAACCACCTTGCCGATCTCCAGTCCCCGGAATTCCACGGGGGCATCCACCTTCAACCCGCGCAACTCCTGATCGAAACGCAGCAACAGGAATTGCGCCTTGCCGTTGGGGGGGGCGAGAGCAGTCTGTTGATCGTCGAACAGTTCGAAGTTCCTGTCTTCGGCCGCCGGTTGGTCGTTGGGGTTGTAGTCCGGAGCACGGAAGGTAATGCCGCCCACCAGCATGGCTGACAGTGACTCGGTTTTGAGCGCAAAGCCATTGGCGCCGACGTCGATGGCAATACCGCTGACGTTCCAGAAACGAGTGTTTTCGGTGACGTGGGCATCGTTCGGCGCCTTGACGAAAACCTGGATGTCTACACCCTTGCCCTCTGAATCCAGGGTATAGGCGACCACTTGGCCCACCGGGATCTTGCGGAAATAAACAGGAGAGCCAACATCCAGTGAGCCGAGATCCTGCGTGTGCAACATGAAATGCTTGCCCGGCTCGTCATAGGTAAGGGGCGGGGGGACCTCTAGACCGGTGAAAATTTTGGCGCGGGCATCGGCGCGACCGGCGTCGGCACCGACAAAGGCGCCCGAGAGTAAAGTGTCAAATCCAGATACGCCGCCGGCACCAATGCGTGGCCGCACGACCCAGAACTTCGAGTCTTTGCGGGTGAAGGATTCCGCCTGTTTGACGAGTTTCACCGTGGCGTTGACGCTCTTCTGATCGTCGCTCAATTCAACGTCGGAGACGTGGCCGATCACTACATTGCGATACTTGACCTCGGTCTTGTTGGCCGCCAGACCTTCGCCGGTCTTGAAGTTGATAATGATGGTTGGTCCTTGTTGCAGTATGTTGTGCACCACCAGGGACACCCCGACCAGGACCGCGACGATCGGCACGATCCATACCAGCGAAACACTCCAGCGACGGGTCTTGATGCTGGCGTGGCCGGGGGCTGGCTGTGCCTCAGTGGTTTGCGACTCCATCCATGACCTCCTCGGATTTTCGGTTTTCCCAAATCAGGCGCGGGTCAAAACTCATCGCCGAGAGCATGGTGAACACCACCACCAGACCAAAGAACAGAATCCCCAGGCGGGGTTCGATATCGCCCAGCGCCTGGAACTTCACCAACGCCGCTACCAGTGCGACGACAATCACATCGAGCATCGACCAGTAGCCGATCAGCTCGACGAAACGGTAGAGCTTTGAACGTTCTTTGCGAGCCCAGAGGCTACCGCGTTGTACCGTGATCAGCAGCAGCGAGAGGGCCACGAACTTGATGCCCGGCACCGCAATGCTGGCGATGAAAATGATCAGCGCAATGTCCCAGGCACCATGTTCCCAGAACTCCAGCACGCCGCCGATGATGGTGCTGTCGGAGCCACTGCCGAACAGACTGGTGTTCATCACCGGCAGCAGATTGGCCGGGACATAAAACACCAGAGAGGCCAACAGGTAGGCCCAGGTCCGGGTCAGTGAGTTGGCTTTGCGGGCATGCAAGGGGGCGCCGCAGCGCTCGCACTCGTGGGGGTGGTCGGTCATGTCACAGGCGTTGCCGCAACTGTGGCACAGGCAAAGGTTGAGGTCGCGGGCCACGGGGGGGGTGTTCATAAAATGTCCCACAGCTCGCGTACATCGCGACCGGCAATGCGGATCAGCAACAGGCTCAGCACCGCGAGCGCAAACAGTCCGATACCTGGCAGCACATCAAGCAGGCCAGCGAGCTTGAACACCGCGACCATCGCCCCCAGCAGACAGACCTCGAGCATGCTCCAGGGCCTGAGGGTTTCCAGCCAGCGCATGCACAACTTGAACGCCGGTGAGCGCCTGGCTGCAAGGGCGAAACCCAGGACCCAGATCAGCAACAGCAGTTGGATGACCGGCGCAATAATCATGGCGATAGCCGCGACCATGGCCATGAAGGTGATCGGCCCTTGACTGAGCGCCAGTACCGAGTCCCATAAGGTGGCGCTGTTCTTCTGGCCTTGCAGGCTGATGCTCATCACCGGATAGAAATTGGCGAAAATCCACAGCACGGCGGCTGTCAGGCTCAAGGCCAGGCGTTGCTCTACCGACAATCCGCTGTAGCGCTGAAGTACTCCGCCACAACGCGGACACAGGGCGGTTTGATGATTGGCGAGCGCGACTTTTTCATACACGCAATCGCAATGTTCACAGATGATCAAATGATCAGTCCTGGTCATGGTTCGCGCTCAATCGGAAGTCGGAAGCTGCAGGCAGTTAATTCAATATAGAAGTGCCTCGCGATAGAGCAAATTTTAAGTGCGGGGCTGGGGATGATGCGGGGGGGGGAGCGGTGATGATTCACCGGCCCTCATAACGAAAACTGCGCGTTCTTGATGATCAGGAGCGCGCAGTCAGAGGTTCGGATTGATGGGCGAGGGGGGGCTATTCGCCGCGAATGTACTGCTCCAGCTGCTGGATCAATTCGGCTTGCTCGGCAATGGCTTCCTTGACCAGGTCGCCGATAGACAGCAGGCCCAGCAGTTGGCCGTTTTCCACCACCGGCAAATGACGCAGGTGCTTGTCGGTCATGATATTCATGCAGGTTTGCACGGATTGATGGGAGTCCACCGTGATTACCGGCGAGTTCATGATGTCGCTGACGGGCGTGCCGACCGAAGAGCGACCTTTGAGCACCAGTTTGCGCGCATAGTCGCGTTCACTGATCACGCCAACTATTCGACCGTCTTTGAGTACCGGCAATGCACCGACGTTTTTTGCGGCCATGACCATCAGGGCTTCGAGCACCATCTGATGCGAGTTGATGGTATGAACCTGCTGGTTCTGTTCGGCCTTTAACTTGAGCAGTTGCGCGACGGTCTTCATGAGGGCCTCTCCGGTGTTGTATTTATCAGGCGTCGCCAAGCGCGTTGACGCTTATACAGAATCATAGACGCAGGCCAACAGAGCAAGAGGGCAAAGCGGCATTCAGGGGTTCTAAAAGCGTCATCGAAGGGAGTTCGCGCTATCAGCAGTGCGGTTTCGCTGTTGGCAGTCGCTGATAGCCCGGGCGGGCTATCAGCGTCCTGACACGCTGGCTTAGCAGTAGCGATCGATCACGCAGACACCGGACTGACCCTGTGCACTTTTCCACGCCTGATTCAGCGTCTCAAGAACACGCGCGACAAAGTCTTTGTCGGCGGCGGCTTTCTTGCCAACATAACCCTGGCCGCGACGGTACATCTTCAGTCGGGCACGCAAGTCATGTTTGTTCTTTTCGAACTCATCTTCATGAGCGTGGGGCGACAGGCAGTCGATATGCACCTGGCCAGACTCGGCAATCCACAGGATATGGCTGTCATGGCTGTCTTTGTGTGCTGCGAACATCCGAGCCAGTTCATCAATAGTCGGTTGATTGTTCAGATTCATGTGTAAGCCCCTTGACCAGTGTTTGATCTGTCTAGTTGGTTCGCTAATTCACTTCTCTGCATCGGTAAGTTGATATCTGGTACCGAAACCAGGGCGACAGTGGGTGTCTGCCGAATATCGGCAGGGCCTTGAGCAGGATGCATGTAGTCTTGCCGAGAAACTGCTACGCACGTGCGGCACAGCGGGGAGAAACAGCGATTACCTGGACGTTGCTACCGACATTATTCAGCTCGGCCACAAGCATCTTGAGGATTGATCGCCAGCGTTTCTCGTCCTTGTACTGGACGCTCATGCTGGGTCAGCTTCATCAATCTGCCTTGTGGGCAGTACACATCCGGGAGCAGCTCGGCGGTCAGTCGAGCTTTTTCACAACACTTTTGCCAATGCTCCCGATCGGGGAGACGTCCGCATCATGCAAGGGGAAAAACAACTCGTCAACGGTTTTGTAGTGAATATTTTAAATCACTACATAAAACACTTTGGCGCCCGCAGGGTCAGCCTAGAGCCTTGTCCTACAATCACTTGCGGGACAAACGCAAAGGCAGCCGTGAGCACCGATGACGCGTAGAATCACCCTGTGAAATAGTCTTCGAGGTTGCAGTGGTGGATTTACAGCAGGGCTTCGTCTTGACCCGGCATTGGCGCGATACCCCGGCCGGCACGCAAGTCGAGTTCTGGTTGGCGACCGATCAAGGCCCAAGGTTTGTCCGGCTGCCGGTCCAGCCGTCGGTGGCGTTCATTCCCGAGCAGCAGCGCGAGCAGGCCGAATTGCTGTTGCGAGACGAGCAGGGGGTCGAGCTTCGCCCGCTGGGGTTGCAGGATTTTCAGCATCGGCCAGTGTTCGGACTGTATTGCCAGCAACACCGCCAGTTGATGCATCTCGACACGCTGTTGCGCAGGGCCGGCGTCGATGTCTTCGAAGCAGACATTCGCCCTCCGGAACGCTACCTGATGGAGCGCTTCATCACCGCGCCGGTGTCGTTCACGGGAACGGCGGACGACTCCGGCACACTGCTCGACGCTCATCTCAAGCCTGCACCGGACTATCGCCCGAGCCTGAAGCTGGTTTCGCTGGATATCGAAACCACCGAGCAGGGCGAACTGTATTCGATCGCACTGGAAGGCTGTGGTCAGCGCCAGGTCTACATGCTCGGGGCGCCAAATGGCAATGACTCACTGGTGGACTTTGCGCTTGAGTACTGCGACTCGCGAACCCTGTTGCTGAAAAAACTCAATGAGTGGTTCGCGCTTCATGACCCCGACGCAATCATCGGCTGGAATCTGGTGCAGTTCGATCTACGCGTGCTGCACGAGCATGCCCGGCGCCTGGCGGTGCCGTTGCGTCTGGGGCGTGGCGGTGAGGAAATGCAATGGCGCGAACACGGCTCGGGCAACAATCACTTCTTCGCTGCCGCCGCTGGTCGGCTGATCATCGATGGCATCGAATCACTGCGCTCGGCAACCTGGAGCTTTCCGTCGTTCAGCCTGGAAAACGTCGCGCAGACGCTGCTCGGTGAAGGCAAGTCGATCGATAACCCGTATCAGCGCATGGACGAAATCAACCGCATGTTCGCCGAGGACAAGCCCGCACTGGCGCGCTACAACCTCAAGGACTGCGAACTGGTCACGCGGATCTTCCACAAGACCGAACTGCTGACCTTCTTGCTCGAGCGCGCCAGTGTCACCGGGTTACCGGCCGATCGCAGCGGCGGTTCGGTTGCGGCCTTCACTCACCTCTACATGCCGTTGATGCACCGTCAGGGCTTTGTCGCGCCGAACCTCGGCGAGCGTCCTCCGCAGGCCAGTCCCGGCGGTTTTGTCATGGACTCGCAACCAGGGCTGTACGAATCGGTGTTGGTGCTCGACTACAAGAGCCTGTACCCGTCGATCATCCGGACCTTTTTGATCGACCCGGTGGGGCTGGTAGAGGGTTTGCGCCACCCCGACGACAACGAGTCGGTACCGGGTTTTCGTGGTGCGCGTTTCTCGCGGACCCGGCACTGCCTGCCAGCGATTGTTGCCCGTGTATCGGAAGGCCGGGAAGTCGCCAAGCGCGAGCACAACGCGCCGCTTTCCCAAGCCTTGAAGATCATCATGAACGCGTTCTATGGCGTACTCGGCTCCAGTGGCTGCCGGTTTTTCGATACGCGCCTGGCGTCATCGATCACCTTGCGCGGGCACGAGATCATGCTCAAGACTCGCCAGTTGATCGAGGCGCAAGGGCACGCGGTGATTTATGGTGACACCGACTCGACCTTCGTCTGGCTGCGGCGTGCACACGGTCAGGAAGAAGCGGCGCAGATCGGCCGGTCTCTGGTCGAATACGTCAACCAGTGGTGGCGCGATCACTTGCTCAAGGAGTTCGGTTTGCACAGCGTGCTCGAACTGCAATTCGAAACGCACTTTCGACGGTTTCTGATGCCGACCATTCGCGGTGCAGAGGAGGGCAGCAAGAAGCGCTATGCCGGGCTGGTGACACGCGCCGACGGCACAGAGGAAATGGTCTACAAAGGCCTGGAAACCGTACGCACCGACTGGTCGCCGCTGGCCCGGCAATTTCAGCAAGAGCTCTACCTGCGGATCTTTCACCGTCGGCCGTATCAGGATTATGTTCGCGAGTTTGTCCGTGCGACGCTGGCCGGTGAGCACGATGACCTGCTGATCTATCGCAAGCGCCTGCGTCGGCGATTGGACGACTATCAACGCAACGTTCCGCCCCATGTGCGGGCCGCACGCCTGGCCGACGAATACAACGATCGGCTGGGCCGGCCACGCCAGTATCAGAGCGGCGGCTGGATCAGTTACGTGATTACGGTGGCGGGGCCCGAACCGCTGGAAACCCGCAGCGCGCCGATTGACTACGACCATTACGTCAGCCGCCAGCTGCAGCCGGTGGCGGACGCGATCCTGCCGTTTGTCGATGATGATTTCAGCACGCTGATTGGCGGGCAATTGGGTTTGTTCTAAGCCTCAGACCATCGCCAGCCGATGCTTGCGGGTGGGCGCGCCAAACGCTTGATCCAGTGCCTGAAAATCTTCAGCGTCGAGCTTCAATTCGCTGGCGGCAGCGTTCAACTGCAGGTGTTCTGGATGTACCGCTTTGGGGATGGCAATCACGCCGTCCTGACGCAGAATCCAGGCCAGTGACACCTGTGCCGCAGTGACGTTATGGCGTGCGGCGATCTGCTTTAGTGTCGGTTCGACCAGAAGGCCCCCGGCCTGGGCGATCGGACAATAAGCCATCAACGGCATGCGCTGTTGCTGGCACCAGGGCAGCAGATCGAATTCGATACCGCGCTCCTCGAGGTTGTAGAGCACCTGATTGGTCGCGCAGGTTCTAGGGCCTAGTTCATACAGGTCCGCGACATCGAAATTGGACACGCCCCAACGACCAATCTTGCCGTCGTCACGCAGGCGTTCGAAGGCTTCGACGGTCTCTGCGAGCGGAAACTGGCCGCGCCAGTGCAGCAGATACAGATCGATGTAGTCGGTCCCCAAGCGGCGCAAGCTGCGTTCGCAGGCCAGGGGAATACCGCGTTGGCTGGCGTTGTGCGGATAGACCTTGCTGACCAGGAACACCCGGTCGCGAACACCGGCAATGGCTTTGCCAACCACTCAAAAGCCCCGCATCTGCGGGGCTTCTTGTTAGTGCAGTGAGTTGTTCCTGCGCACGCTCAGTCCAACCTGGCCGGTAGGTTGCCTCCAGCAATCAACTCAGCAGATACACCGGAAAACACTCACACAAGTGCATCACCCTGCGCCGGATGTTATCCAGCAGCGCCGCGTTGTTCGGTTGTTCCAGCAGGTCGGCGATCAGGTTCGCCACTTCAGCGCACTCAGCCTCGCCAAAGCCCCGGGTCGTCAGTGCTGGCGTGCCAATGCGGATGCCGCTGGTGATTGCCGGTTTCTGCGGGTCGTCGGGAATCGCGTTTTTGTTTAGCGTGATGTGGGCGCTTTCCAGCAGCGCTTCGGCATCTTTGCCGGTGATGTTCATCGAGCGCAGATCGAGCAGGAACATGTGGCAGTCGGTGCCGCCGGACACCACGCGCAAACCACGGCGGGTCAAGATGTCGGCCATGGTCCGGGCGTTGTTGATCACCCGTTGCTGGTAATGCTTGAACCCATCGCCAAGGGCTTCGTTGAACGCCACGGCCTTGGCCGCGATGACGTGCATCAGCGGCCCACCTTGGTAAACCGGGAAAATCGTCTTGTCCAGCAGCGCAGCGTATTGTGCTTTGGCCAGGATCAGACCGCCGCGCGGGCCACGCAGGGTTTTGTGCGTGGTGGATGTGATGAAGTCGGCGATGCCGACCGGTGACGGGTACACGCCCGCCGCAATCAGCCCCGCGTAGTGCGCCATGTCAACCATCAGGTAAGCGCCGATTTCATCGCAGATGTTGCGAAAGCGCTGGAAATCAATGGTTCGGGAATACGCCGAGGCCCCGGCAATGATCATCTTCGGCCGGTGCTCCCGGGCTAGCGCTTCCATTTCGGCGTAGTCGAGGGTCTCGGTTCCCTTCTCCAGCCCATAGGAAAATGCCTTGTAGAACTTGCCGGAAAAATTCACCGAGGCACCATGGGTCAGGTGCCCGCCATGAGCCAGGGACATCCCCAGAATCGTATCGCCGGGTTCGAGTACCGCCAGAAACACCGCTTGGTTGGCCTGGGACCCGGAATGCGGCTGGACGTTGACGTACTCGCAGTTGAACAGTTTGCGGGCGCGCTCGATGGCCAGGTTTTCGATCTCGTCGACGACCTTGCAGCCGCCGTAGTAGCGCTTACCCGGATAGCCTTCGGCATATTTGTTGGTGAGCACCGAACCCTGTGCCTGGAGCACTTCTTCGCTGACATAGTTTTCTGAAGCGATCAGCTCCAGGTGGGTTTCCTGGCGATTACGTTCGCGATCGATCAGGCGGGCGATGGCGGGGTCGAAATTCTGCAGGCTCATGGTCGGCTGCCCTCGGCGATGACGGCGGCTTTGCTTTCCCGGGTGTAAGTCAACACGAAATGCGCCACGAGGCCGAAGATCAAGCCCCAGAACGCGGCGGCCAAACCGAGGAAACTCATGCCCGAGGCAGTGACCAGGAAGGTGATCAACGCCGCTTCACGTTGTTTCTCGTCCGCCATGGCACCGGTCAACCCGGCGCTGATTGCACCGAACAAGGCCAGGCCGGCGAGGGAGGCAATCAACTCCTTAGGCAGGGCGGAAAACACCGAGGCCAGGGTCGCGCCAAAGGTGCCCATCAGAATGTAGAACACCCCGCAGGCAATCCCGGCGATGTAGCGTTTGTCACGGTCTTCGTGGGCTTCGCGGCCGGTGCAGATCGCCGCCGTAATCGCTGCCAGGTTAAAGCCGTGGGAGCCGAACGGGGCCATCAGAATCGAGCCAATCGCGGTGACCGAAATGATCGAGCGCGCCGGGGTGTTGTAGCCCGAGGTGCGCAACACCGCCATACCGGGGACGTATTGGCCGGTCAGGGTCACCAGGGCCAGTGGCAGACCGATGTTGATGATTGCGTGCCAGCTCCACTCGGGGGCGATGAAGACCGGGTGGGCCACGGCGATGGTGATCGAGCTGCTGTTGAGTTCACCGAACGAGGCGGCCACGGCACAACCGATAATCAGCACTGAGAGAATCGCGTAGCGCGGCGAAAAGCGTTTGAAGATCAGGTAGGCCGCAATCATCGACAGCACCAGCGCCGGTTGCAGTTTGATCGAGGTGAACAGCTCGGCGCCGAATCGAAACAGAATACCCGCGAGCATGGCGGCGGCGATGGCTTTGGGCAGGCGACTCATCAGTTTGTCGAACGCCCCGGACAAACCGACCACGG
This sequence comes from Pseudomonas sp. H3(2019), assembly GCF_007713465.1. Classification (GTDB taxonomy): domain Bacteria; phylum Pseudomonadota; class Gammaproteobacteria; order Pseudomonadales; family Pseudomonadaceae; genus Aquipseudomonas. The sequence continues at coordinate 12,262 of NZ_VMSG01000038.1, forward strand.
CGATGATCACCGACGCCACTGTATAGGCGCCGATGGCTTGGGGCAGGGTAACGGTGGGCAACATCGACACCAGCAATGCCGCGCCCGGCGTCGACCACGCCGTGATCACCGGAATCCGCAGACGCCAGCTCAGGAACAGGCCGGTAATGCCGCTGCCGATGGAAATGGCCCAGATCCACGAAGACACCACGTCGTTGGGCAGATGGGCTTCCTTGGCCGCCTGAAACACGATGATCAAAGGGCCGGCATAGGAAATGATCACGGCGATGAAGCCCGCAATGACCGCTGACAGGGATAGATCCTTTCTGAGTGTGTCCATGATGTCTCGACTTGGCGCGGCAGGGTCGCGCAGTGATCAGGGGTTGATTGAGTCGATTGATTCGATTCGAGATGAGTGTATTTGAATGGATTGAGTTGATTCAATAGATAGTGAGGTCGTTGCGAGATGTTTTTTTGCTATCAGTGCCTGTTTTTTTCGCTGATAGGCGTTTAATTATTTGATTTATAAGTTTATTTACTCTTGTAAAAATATCTTCAGGCGGCACTGCATATCGATTCAACTGTCGAATCAATCGACTCAATTTACCGATTGGGTCGATTGATTAATTGCCTAAACTCCATGTGATATGCTCGGACATTCATCATTTCTACGATGGGCAGTGAACATTCATGTGGGTTCCCCAGCTAAGCGAGTTCAGCCAGCCGATGTATTTGTCGATTGCCGATGCGTTGGCGCGCGATATCAGCAGCGGCGTGTTGAGCGAAGGTGATCGTCTGCCGACCCTGCGGGAGCTGGCCACCACCCTGAATGTCACGCCGGGCACCATCAGCCGGGCCTACAGCGAAGCCCATCGACGTCGTCTGGTGCAGGGGGAGGTAGGGCGGGGCACTTACGTGCTCAATCAGCAGCAGTTGGAACTGCCAGCCAGCAACAGCGCCGCGCCGCTGAACCTGGGGCAACCCGAATTACTCGATCTGTCGATCATCAAGCCCTACAGCGAAACCCTGGAATACTGGTTGCGCGACGCGTTGGTGGGCATGGCCAAGAGCACCGATTTCGCCCGTACCCTGGATTACGCGCCGGACGGCGGTCACCCGGCTCATCGCGAGGCGGGGGCGCAGTGGTTGCGCCATTCGTTGCCCGATGCGCAATGGCAGCAAGTGGTGATCACCGCCGGTGCCCAGCATGGCTTGATGGTCGCGATGAGTGCCCTGACCAATGCCGGTGACCTGGTGCTCTGCGAACAGCTTTGCTACCCCGGCATCATTTCCCTGGCTCATGGTCTTGAGCGCCGCCTGCGTGGCGTGCCGATGGACGATGAAGGGATTATTCCCGAAGCACTGCGCGAACTGTGCCTGCGCGAGAAGCCGGCGATGCTGGTTTGCGTCGCGACCTGCCAGAACCCGACGGCGGCGATCATGTCGCAAAAACGCCGAGCACAAATCGCGGCACTGGCCGAAGAGTTCGACTTCATCATTCTGGATGATGACATCTACGGCTTCCTCGCCACCGACCCGTCGATCAAGCCGTTGTCAGCGTTTGCGCCGGATCGTTCGGTGTACCTGACCAGCCTGTCGAAATCGATCATGCCGGCGCTACGCGTCGGCTATCTCTATAGCCCGCCCAAATTGCTGTCACGCCTGACCTCAATGGTGCGCAGCAGCGTCTGGATGCCGTCGCCGCTGACCGCGCAATTGGCCAGCAATGTGATCACCGAAGGCCTCGACAAAAAACTGATCCGCATCCAGCGCAACGAAGCCGCCGGGCGGCAAGCGATTGCCCAGGAAATCTTTGCCAATTTCGAGCTCAAGACCCAGCCGTATTCCTACCACGTCTGGTTGACGCTGCCCGAGCCGTGGACCAGCGACGAGTTCGCCATGCTGGCCCGGGCCAATGGTGTGCTGGTGCTCAGTGGCACCCAGTTCCAGGCCGAACGTTCAGGGATTACCCGCTGCGTGCGGCTGGTACTGATGTCGCCTACCAGCCAGGACGAATTACGCTTCGCCCTGACCAAACTGACCAGTCTGATCGATTCCGACCCGCGACGTTACTACTGAGGTCACGAGGGTGGCTGGAAGCAAAAAGGGCGCCCGAGGGCGCCCAAAATCACCTTAACCGAGGAGCCAGGTGAGGCCGTTCGTGTAACTGCGGCGGTGGTAAGGCGCTGCGTGAACGGAATGGTGTGACATGCCCAGGGGCATACCGTTGTCTATTCAATGCTGTCGCGATGAAGCGCGACGGCGTTAAGCCGTCGCACCGATCGGTTGGGTAACAGGCCGTTGTGAAACCGGTTGCTTCCAGGATTCGCTCGCGGTCTGATCCATGGCTTCCTGGATCGCGCGCTTGCGAGTGGCTTCGGCTTTGCGGCTGAAGTACCAGACCATGAAGGTTACGATCGAAACGGCCAACAGAATCAGGCTGGCCACGGCGTTGATCTCGGGTTTCACGCCCAGACGCACAGCCGAGAACACTTCCATCGGCAAGGTCGTGGAACCCGGACCGGAGACGAAGCTCGCCAGCACCAGGTCGTCCAGCGACAGGGCGAACGACATCATGCCGCCGGCTGCCAGCGACGGTGCAATCATGGGAATGGTGATCAGGAAGAACACCTTCAATGGCCGAGCACCGAGGTCCATCGCGGCCTCTTCGATGGACAGGTCCAGCTCACGCAAACGTGCCGATACCACCACTGCCACATAGGCGGCGCAGAACGTGGTGTGGGCGATCCAGATGGTGACGATGCCACGTTCCTGCGGCCAACCGATCATCTGCGCCATCGCCACGAACAGCAGCAACAGCGACAGACCGGTGATCACTTCCGGCATCACCAACGGCGCGGTGACCAGCCCGCCGAACAGCGTGCGACCCTTGAAGCGGGTCACGCGGGTCAGCACGAAGGCGGCGAGGGTGCCCAGCGCTACCGCAGCAATCGCGGTGTAGCAGGCGATTTCCAGCGAGCGCACCACCGACCCCATCAGTTGGGTGTTGTCCAGCAGGCCGACGTACCACTTCACCGACCAGCCACCCCAGACCGTCACCAGTTTCGAGGCGTTGAACGAGTAGATCACCAGAATCAGCATCGGCAGGTAGATGAACAACAGGCCGAGCACCAGCATCATTCTTGAAAATCTGAAACGGTTCATGCCCGTCCCTCCATCTCTTTGGCCTGGCTGCGGTTGAACAGGATGATCGGCACAATCAGGATCGCCAGCATCACCACCGCCAAGGCAGACGCCACCGGCCAGTCACGGTTGTTGAAGAACTCCTGCCACAGCACGCGACCGATCATCAGGGTTTCCGGGCCACCGAGCAGTTCCGGAATCACAAACTCACCGACCACCGGAATGAACACCAGCATGCAACCTGCAATGATGCCGTTCCTGGCCAGCGGGACGGTGATTTTCCAGAAGTTGTTGAAGTTGCTCGAACCCAGGTCCGATGCGGCTTCCAGCAGACTCTGGTCATGCTTGACCAGGTTGGCGTAGAGCGGCAGCACCATGAACGGCAGGTATGCATACACCACGCCGATGTAGACCGCGGTGTTGGTGTTGAGGATTTCGATCGGCTCCGAAATCAGCCCGGTCCACAGCAGGAATGCATTGAGCAAACCGTTGTTGCTGAGAATGCCCATCCACGCATACACGCGGATCAGGATCGCCGTCCAGGTCGGCATCATGATCAGCAGCAGCAAGACGTTCTGCGCTTCCTTGCTGGCCTTGGAAATGGCGTAGGCCATCGGGAAACCGATCACCAGGCACATCGCCGTGCTGAGGAAAGCCATTTTCAAGGAGCCCAGATAAGCCGAGATGTACAGCTCATCGTCGCCCAGCATGGCGTAGTTGCCGAGGTTCAACAGCAGCTGGAATTTCTGTTCAGCGAAGCTGTAGATCTCGGAGTAGGGTGGAATGGCCAGGGCTGCTTCGGAAAAACTGATCTTCATCACCAGGAAAAACGGCAGCATGAAGAACAGGCACAGCCACAGGAATGGAATACCGATCACGACTTTACGGCCGCTCGGCAAAAACCGCTGAAACTGCTGAGTGAGAGTGTTCATGCGCGCAGTACCACGCCGCTGTCGTCTTCCCACCAGACGTAGACCTGATCGTCCCACGTCGGGCGTGTGCCACGGCGTTCGGCATTGGCCATGAACGACTGCACGACCTTGCCGCCGGGCAGCTCCACGTAAAACACCGAGTGCCCGCCGAGGTAAGCGATGTCATGCACCTTGCCCTGGGACCAGTTGTAACGGCTCTCGGGTTTGACGGTGCTGACCAGCAGTTTTTCCGGGCGGATGGCGTAGGTGATCGACTTGTCCTGCACCGACGTACTCACGCCGTGACCGACGTAGATCTTCTGCTCCAGGTCCGGGCTATGAATGATCGCGTGACCTTCCAGATCTTCTACGACAGTGCCGTCGAAGGCGTTCACGTTGCCGATGAATTCGCAGACCATGCGACTGACCGGTGCTTCATAAATGTCGACCGGGCTGCCGATCTGGGCGATCCAGCCCAGGTGCATGATCGCAATGCGTTGGGCCATGGTCATGGCTTCTTCCTGGTCGTGGGTCACCATCACGCAGGTCACGCCGACGCGCTCGATGATTTCCACCAGTTCGAGTTGCATCTGCGAGCGCAGCTTTTTATCCAGTGCGCCCATCGGCTCATCGAGCAGTAGCAGCTTCGGACGCTTGGCCAACGAGCGGGCCAGCGCAACACGCTGGCGCTGACCACCAGAGAGCTGATGCGGCTTGCGCTTGGCGTACTGGGTCATGTGCACCAGCTTGAGCATTTCTTCGACGCGGGCGTCGATTTCACTGGCGGGCAGACGGTCCTGCTTCAGGCCGAAGGCAATGTTCTGCGCCACGGTCATGTGCGGGAACAGCGCGTAGGACTGGAACATCATGTTGATCGGCCGCTCGTATGGCGGCATATCGGTGATGTCTACGCCATCGAGGTAGATCCGCCCTTCGGTTGGTCGCTCAAAGCCTGCCAGCATGCGCAGGAGTGTCGATTTGCCGGAGCCCGAACCGCCCAGCATGGCGAAGATTTCGCCTTGGTAGATGTCCAGGGACACATCGTCTACGGCAACGGTTTCGTCAAATTTCTTGGTTACGCGGTCGACTCTTACCAGAACCTTTTTAGGTTGCTGGTTACCTTCTAGAGCCTTCCTGTAAATGCTGGAGGCGTTTGCCATGTGAAACTCCCAACAGGTGTCAGTCGTCGGGCCAATGCGGCCTGACTTAATAGTTGATTGCGAACCCGCATTGAGCAGGCCTGATTCGGCGCCGCCTTCCTGGCTGCCGGGTGGTGCTTTTTGTTCTAGCGTTTTGTTGTATTCGTGAATGGCGGGCGCGCAAGAGCGCACCCGCCGGGCTCACGGGGGCAGTTAAATCGTTGAGTGCTGGTTGAGGTCGTCAGTCAGCGCGTATTACGCAGCGCGGCTCGTTGCCGGCACGCGTCGCCAAACGCCTGGAAAATACTCAAGTAGGGAGGGTTGGCCAGGACCTGCCATTCCGGGTGCCATTGCACGCCGAGGGCGAAGGCCTTGCTGTGCTCAACGGAGATCGCCTCTATCAGGCCATCAGGAGCTATGGCTTCGGCGCGCAGGCCGGGGGCCAGTCGGTCGATGCCTTGGCTGTGAATCGAATTGACCTGGAATGCCTGCGGCAATTCCAGCGCTTCGAACACACCGCCCGGTTGCACGTTGACCGCATGAGCCGGTGCGTACTGCACCGCCAGATCCGGAAGATCCGCTTCCCGGTGATCAAGCATGCCGGGCAGTTCGTGGACCTTCTGATGCAGGCTGCCACCGAACGCCACGTTCATTTCCTGAAAACCGCGACAGATACCGAGCACCGGAACACCGGCGGCAATCGCTGCACGCAATAAGGGCAGGGTGGTGCTGTCCCGGGCAGGATCGTGGTCCGTGCCGGGTGCGCTGGCGGGGCCTTGATAGTGGAAGGGTTCCACATTCGACGGCGAGCCGGTCAGCAACAAACCGTCGAGATGCGCGAGCAACTCATCAATCTCGGTGAGTTCGGCCAGGGAAGGAATGACCACCGGCAATCCCAAAGCCGCGACGCTGACAGCACGCAAGTACTTGTCGCCGCTGACGTGGTAGGGGTGCAGGCCAATCTGTTTGACGCACGCAGTAACGCCGATCAATGGCTTGAGTGCCATTTTTATCACCTCGAAGTTTCACACTTGAACGAGCTTTTCCGGAGCTTAGCCTCGTTGATTTTAATTAACAACTCTCATGTAAAAAATTCTAAACGGAAAAGCGCACGGGAATCTGAGCTGGCGCGGGTTTCAGGCAGTAAACAGGTCGACGAGTGGCTGATACGGCCAATAAATTCAACGTAAAAGGCGCTTTCTTCGCTATTGACTTCACTTTGTCTTTCGGATTGACTGGGCTCGTGAAAGTGCAGTGAACATAATAATTAACAGCTAATAGGTGCATCATGTCGGTCCCTCTGCGTGCCGTTCAACTCAACGAAGCAAACGCATTCCTTAAGAAATATCCTGAGGTTTTGTACGTCGACCTTCTGATTGCGGATATGAACGGTGTGGTGCGCGGCAAGCGCATCGAGCGCACCAGTCTTCATAAGGTTTACGAAAAAGGCATTAACCTGCCGGCGTCGCTGTTCGCTCTGGACATCAACGGTTCCACGGTGGAAAGCACCGGCCTGGGTCTGGACATCGGCGACTCCGATCGAATCTGCTACCCGATTCCCGGCACCCTGAGCATCGAGCCCTGGCAGAAGCGCCCCACCGCGCAACTGTTGATGACCATGCACGAACTCGAAGGCGAGCCGTTCTTCGCCGACCCGCGTGAAGTGCTGGCCAATGTGGTGCGCAAGTTCGACGACATGGGCCTGACCATCTGCGCCGCGTTCGAACTGGAGTTCTACCTGATCGACCAGGACAACGTGAACGGTCGTCCGCAGTCGCCACGTTCGCCGGTGTCTGGCAAGCGTCCGATGTCGACCCAGGTGTACCTGATCGATGACCTCGACGAATACGTCGACTGTCTGCAAGACATCCTCGAAGGCGCGAAAGAGCAGGGCATCCCAGCCGACGCGATCGTCAAGGAAAGCGCCCCGGCGCAGTTCGAAGTGAACCTGCACCACGTCTCCGACCCGATCAAGGCCTGCGACTACGCGGTGTTGCTCAAGCGTCTGGTGAAGAACATCGCCTACGACCATGAGATGGACACCACCTTCATGGCCAAGCCTTATCCGGGCCAGGCGGGCAACGGTCTGCACGTGCACATTTCGATTCTCGACAAAGAAGGCAACAACATCTTTGCCAGCGAGGATCCCGAGCAGAACGCCGCACTGCGTCACGCGATCGGCGGTGTGCTCGAGACCCTGCCAGCGCAGATGGCCTTCCTCTGCCCGAACGTCAACTCGTACCGTCGTTTCGGCGCACAGTTCTACGTGCCCAACTCGCCGAGCTGGGGCATCGACAACCGCACCGTTGCGGTCCGTGTGCCGACCGGTTCTGCCGATGCCGTACGTATCGAGCACCGTGTCGCTGGCGCTGACGCCAACCCGTACCTGCTGATGGCGTCGGTGCTGGCTGGTATTCACCACGGTTTGACCAACGAAATCGAGCCGGGCCCACCGGTCGAAGGCAACAGCTACGAGCAGAACGAGCAGAGCCTGCCGAACAACCTGCGCGATGCACTGCGCGAGCTGGACGACAGCGAAGTCATGGCCAGGTACATCGACCCGCTGTACATCGACGTGTTCGTGGCGTGCAAGGAAAGCGAGCTGGCCGAGTTCGAGAACTCCATCTCGGACCTTGAGTACAACTGGTATCTGCACACGGTCTGAGTCTGCGAAGCCCCTCACCCTAACCCTCTCCCAAAGGGAGAGGGGACTGATCGGGAGATGCTCGGGAACTCCTGCGACCTGACGCTTTTGTATCGAATCCATAATCGACTGGATCGGTCAGGTCGCTGAATGTCTTGAGACAACTTGGTCAAGTTCCCTCTCCCCCCGGGAGAGGGCTAGGGTGAGGGCTGGATCCCCAGCAGAACACATCAGCCAGAGAACCACCCAATTCCCCTGCGTCGAGTCACAACCATGACAAACACTCGCAGCGACTGGGAGCAACGCTTCCAGTCCCTAACAATCGAAGGTCGGGCATTCATTGACGGCCAATACTGCTCGGCACTCAGCCGCGACACCTTTGAATGCGTGAGCCCGGTGGACGGCCGCTTCCTGGCGAACGTCGCCAGTACCGACGAAGCCGATGCGAATGCGGCGGTGTCGGTTGCGCGCCGCACGTTCGAGTCCGGCGTCTGGGCCACGCTGGCCCCGGCCGAGCGCAAGCGCATCCTGATTCGTTTCGCCGATCTGATTCTGGCGAACCAGGAAGAACTGGCGCTGCTGGAAACCCTCGACATGGGCAAGCCGATCAGCGACGCCATGAGCATCGACATTCCGGCGACCGCCAACGCGATCCGCTGGAGCGCCGAAGCCGTCGACAAGCTCTACGACGAAGTTGCGGCGACGCCGCACGATCAGTTGGGCTTGGTCACCCGTGAACCGTCGGGCGTGGTCGCGGCCATCGTGCCGTGGAACTTCCCGTTGATCATGGCCAGCTGGAAGTTCGCACCGGCCCTGGCGGCGGGTAACTCGTTCATCCTCAAGCCTTCGGAAAAGTCGCCACTGACGGCAATCCGTATCGCCCAACTGGCGCTGGACGCGGGCATCCCGAAAGGCGTGTTCAACGTCCTGCCGGGCTTCGGTCACACCGTCGGCAAGGCGCTGGCGCTGCACATGGACGTCGACGTGCTGGCCTTCACCGGCTCGACGGCGATTGCCAAGCAACTGCTGATCTACGCCGGGCAAAGCAACATGAAACGCGTCTGGCTGGAAGCCGGTGGCAAGAGTCCGAACGTGGTGTTTGCCGACGCTCCGGATTTGCGCGCAGCAGCTGCAGCTGCGGCTGGTGCGATTGCCTTCAACCAGGGCGAAGTCTGCACCGCCGGTTCGCGTTTGCTGGTCGAGCGCTCGATTCGCGAGCAGTTCATTCCGCTGCTGGTGGAAGCACTGCAAGCCTGGAAGCCGGGACATGCCCTCGATCCGGAAACCACCGTCGGCGCAGTCGTCGATCAGCGCCAACTGGACAACGTGCTGCGCTACATCAGCATTGGCAAAGAGCAGGGCGCCAAACTGATTGCGGGCGGCAATCGCGCCCTTGAAGACACCGGCGGCCTGTACGTGGAACCGGCGATTTTCGACGGCGTGACCAACGCCATGACCATTGCTCGTGAAGAGATCTTCGGCCCGGTGCTGTCGCTGATCACCTTCGACACCGCTGAAGAAGCATTGGCAATTGCCAACGACAGCATCTTCGGTCTGGCCGCTGGGGTCTGGACCAGCAACCTGAGCAAGGCCCACACCTTTGCTCGCGGCTTGCGCGCCGGCAGCGTCTGGGTCAACCAGTACGACGGCGGCGACATGACCGCGCCGTTCGGCGGGTTCAAGCAGTCGGGTAACGGTCGGGACAAATCGCTGCATGCGTTCGATAAATACACCGAACTCAAAGCGACCTGGATCAAGCTCTAACACTTCTACAACGGCGGTCGCAGGCGTGTGCGTGCGACCGTTCGGGAACTCAATCATGCAAAAACATGTAAACAGCTACTACGCCGCAACCCGCAACGAGACCATCGATTTTCCGGTGCTCGAAGAGCTGGTCGAGTGCGATGTCTGCGTCATCGGCGCCGGCTACACCGGTTTGTCGTCGGCCCTGTTCCTCAGTGAGGCGGGCTACAGCGTCACCGTGCTCGAGGCCGCCAAGGTCGGCTACGGCGCCAGCGGTCGCAACGGCGGTCAGTTGGTCAACTCCTACAGTCGCGACGTCGATGTCATCGAAGAGCGTTACGGCGACAAGACTGCCGAAGTACTCGGCAGCATGATCTTTGAGGGCGCGGACATCATCCGTTCGCGCATCAAGCAGTACGACATCCAGTGCGACTACAAGCCTGGCGGTATTTTCGCGGCGCTGAACAAGAAGCAGCTCAAAGGCCTGGCCGAACAGAAAAGCAGCTGGGAGCGCTACGGCAACAAGAACCTGAGGATGCTCGACGCGGCCGAGATCAAGCGCGAAGTCGGTTGCGACAACTACGTCGGTGGTCTGCTGGACATGCAGGGTGGCCACATCCATCCGTTGAACCTGGCCCTCGGTGAAGCCTCGGCCATCATCAGCCTGGGCGGCAAGATCTACGAGCAATCGGCAGCGGTGGAAATCACCTACGGCGAGCCGATTACCGTGCGCACCGCCAAAGGCGTGGTACGAGCCAAATACCTGCTGATCGCCGGTAACGCCTACTTGCCTCAGGGCCTCGACAGCCGCGTCACCCGCAAGAGCATGCCGTGTGGTTCGCAAATCGTGGTCACCGAGCCCTTGTCGGCCAAAGTCGCCAAGAGCCTGATCGCCAACAACTACTGCGTCGAAGACTGCAACTACCTGCTCGACTACTACCGCCTGACCGCCGACAACCGCCTGCTGTACGGTGGCGGCGTGGTCTACGGCGCCCGCGAACCGGACGACATCGAACAACTGATCCGCCCGAAAATCCTCAAGACCTTCCCGCAATTGAAGGACGTGAAGATCGACTACCGCTGGACTGGCAATTTCCTGCTGACCATGTCACGCATGCCGCAATTCGGCCGAATCGAGAAAAACGCCTACTACATGCAGGGTTACAGCGGTCACGGCGTCACCTGCTCGCACCTGGCCGGCAAACTGATCTCGGAAATGATCCGCGGCGACGCCGAACGCTTCGACGCGTTCGCCTCCCTGCCGCACATGCCCATGTTCGGCGGTCGCACCTTCCAGGCCCCGCTCACCGCCATGGGCGCCGCGTATTACGCACTGCGTGACCGTTTCGGTATCTAGGTTGCACCTCGCCGGTGGCCACCGCAAAATGGGGCCGCCGGCTTTTTTATCAGCCGTTTATCGAACCTGCTGAGCAACACCAGCAAACGTGATTTAATAGCCGCCTTTCACGGTTCCGGGACAGGGGAACGGCGTGATACGCGGCCACCGCGCCCACCCGTCACCCACCCCCATTACCCTTAAGTCGTTCTCACATAAGGCTGTCATGGATACGGGTTCTCGACTCAAATTAGTACGCGAAAGCTACAAACTGTCCCAGCGCGAGCTGGCCCGGCGTAGCGGCGTCACCAATGCCACCATCTCCCTGATCGAACAGAATCGAGTCAGTCCTTCTGTCAGTTCCCTGAAAAAACTCCTCGAAAGCATTCCCATGTCTTTGGCGGACTTCTTCACCTTCGATCAACCGCCCCAAGAGCACAAATACGTCTTTCGCGCCAACGAGCAGCCCGACCTGGGCCGTGATGGCCTGCGCCTTTTGTTGATCGGCGCGTCGGTGCCGAGTCGGCAGATGCGTCTGCTGCGCGAGCAATACGCACCTGGGGCCAGTTCTGGCGAAGAGCCGATTGTGCATGTGGAAGGGGAGGAGTGTGGGCTCGTTACCCGTGGCACCGTTGAGCTGACCGTGGATGGGCAGATTAGCGTGCTGAATGCCGGGGATGGGTATTATTTTCCGACGACGCTGCCGCATCGGTTTCGGAATATTGGGGCCGATGAGGCAGAGATAATTAGTGCGAATACGCCAGCTAACTTCTGATGTGAAAGCGGCCTCGGCGGCTGTTTTCGAGCCCGAACGTTTTCAAACAGCCTGAGTCGGACGCGGAAGTTTCGTAACTCCGCTCCGAGATTGACAAGCCGGATCACCCAAAACACTATCAGCCCATGACCTATACACGCCGCATGAACATGATGTGCTCCTCCATGACCGCCTCTGGCGGGCCGTGAGGTCATGCGTTCGTAGGATTTGACGTAATTACCAAGGCCCCGCCAGAAATGGACGGGGCTTTTTAGTGCTCCGTCCACCGATGGCTAACGGAGAACGAAATGTTCGAGATCAGACGCGCCACGCCAAGCGATTCCCAAACCGCATTCGACATTCGGCTTCAAGCGATACGGCACCAATGCATCGGCGCCTATACCACGGAGCAAATGCTGGCCTGGACGGCAGGCTCAGCCAAGGACGGGTACAGCGACCTGATGGAAAAACACTTTTATCTGGGCTGTATTCAAGGGGAACCGGTGGTGTTCATCGGCCAGCGCATTTCTAGATATTCAGTCAAATAATTCATAAAAGCTTTGACCTTGGGTGTGATGGCGGCACGTTCTTGGACGCATACATAAATATCGAGCGGTTCAGCGTAGGCATAAGTTGAAGCGTGGCGATGTTCAAACAGAGGAACGAGTTGGCCACTCTCGATATAGGGTGCCGCCACGAACTCTGCTAAGCGGGTAATTCCTGCGCCGTGGATAGCCATTTGGGCTAGAGCGTCAATATCGTCACTGATTGCGGTCGCATTGAGAGTAGCGTCGTAACGTTGCCCATCCCGGATAAAGCCCCAACGTAGAAAGCGTCCATCTAGCGGGTAGCGAAAGGCTAGGCAGGCGTGCTGTTGGAGTTCTTCAGGGGTGCGTGGCCAGCCGGCTCGTTCCAAATAGGTGGGTGACGCGCAGATGATAAAAGGGACCGAAACGATCTTGCGAGCGACGATCCCCTCTTCTAGTTGTGGTTTGATCCGCAGGCTCAGATCAATGCCTTCTTGAATATGATTAATTTTGCGATCGGTGGTTGAGAGTTCAACTGTCAGGCGTGGGTAACGGGTAGCGAAACCGGCGATTATTGAAGCCAGCACATGCCGCCCGAAAGCCGAGGTAGAAGCGATGCACAGTCGCCCTTGGAGTTGAGTCTGCGCGCTGGTGATCGCACTTTGCGCCGATTCGAGATCACGCGCGATGCGCTTCACCTTTTCGTAGTACACCGCGCCGCTCTCGGTCAACACCATGCTACGTGTGGTGCGCTGGAGAAGGCGTGTGCCTAGATGGGTTTCCAAGCGATTTATGGTCTGGCTAACAGCTGCGGCACTGACGCCCAGGGTTTTGGCTGCGCCCACGATGGAGCCCGCTTCAACCACCTTGATAAAGCTATCAATCGCACCTAACAGGTTCATCTTTAGCCCAACGAGAAAAACCATTCATAAGATTTTCTTTATAAAGTAATTACAGTTAATCGTCTAGTTGCTGATTTTTGATCTTGTTATGGTACTCATCCCCTATCAATTGAAGATCAAAAAGGTCTGATATGAATCCCCAAGCATCCTCTAAAGCTCTATTTTTCAACCGGCGCAAGCTCTCGGCTCGCACGACTCACTATATTTTCGCACTCTATATGGCCACCATCATGGCGCTCTTGATGTCACTCGTGATCACTGCGGCAAATTCCGGCATTGAGACTGATTATCTAAGTAATACGCTGCATGCCTATAAACTGGCTATGCCCGTTGCATTCCTGTGCATACTGGTCGTTCGCCCCATTGTGCTCAAACTGGTGTCTTTAACGGTACACCCACATTAAGAGCGGCCTCTCAGCGGCCCAATTGGTGAGGCATTGTGGACCGCCATATCGGGTTGACTGTTGCCGGTCGTCACAGGCCGGAGTCGACCCATTACGCTAGTTGCTGCAGGCGGAAATCGGCCAAGCGGAGTCACTCAGTCGTGTCTACAAAACCAAGGTCGTGATCCTGGAGCATTTGCAGCTTGGCGTCGGGATGACACTGAATGTGGTTTTCGCGTTCTCGGTTTTTTACGTTCGACCTGATGTGAGGTCGGGTATACCGATAAGGCAACTACGCACGATGCGGCGAGGGATCGTGCGGGCCGCCTGAAAGCTGCGCTGGAAAACCGAGGTGTTCATGCAGAGGCATTGAGCTGCTGCCGCATCGGCGGGCTTCCATCCAATCACGTTAGTTGTACTGGTTGGATGTCTCAATATTCAGGTTTTAAGGTATTCAACGATTTGATCAATGTTGCCGATATGCGGCGCTGTATCAATCATATCGCTGGAGAGACACCACGGATAATTGAGGCTCTGCAGCCAATTCATTACTGACTCCAGGTCCTGTGCTGTGCAGGCTTGCATGTGTTCGATCGTGATACGTAGATGCGATGCAAGCCCTGATTTTTGCAGGAACCGCCAGTGATATTCTCCGCAGCCTACGCGCAGTTCGCCAGTTTCTTTAACTGACATCCCCACCAACCATTTGCAGGTATGTGCGGTGGCCTCTGTCTTTGGTGGCTCGCCGAGGCAGAAAGTATAAACGTTCTCATAACACTGGCCAAAGCGGCGCACTAATATGTCCGCGATGCCTGCTCGGCCGTTGACATGGGGGGGAAATGAAATGACGCCTGTACGCACAACCATCTCAAGGGTTGCGTCGGGAGTGAAGCATTGCCGCAGAAGGTCTGGTCGGTTTCCGTCCTTGGCAAGGATGTATTTCTCAATCGAGCGAGCGGTGGTCGGCATCTTGGAGACGTCCTGAAAGTCGATGAAGTTAATGTTGGTGATTGCTTTCCGAGGTCACTCCTTCACGTTCTAAAGTCGATGAACGTGAAAGGCAAAACTTGAAGCAAGCTTAACGTGTTCGACAACGAGTTCGAGAAGTGAAACAGAGGTCGGCTGTTTATTTAAAGCGGTCAGCGACCGATGCTCGAAATACTTTACCGAATAGGCGAAATCGATGTGTGCGCAGCTCCAGAAGCTGCAATGCGGTGCCAAGAAACGCCACTGCACCGGCCCCGATCGCTAGCGTCCAACTTGGCATTTCCAACAGCAATAGGAAACCTCCTGCGCCAGCACCTAATGCGCTTCCCAGGTAAAGTGCTGACTCGTTCAAGGCGACTGCTAAATTACCATCGCCATTTGGTCATCAATGGTTATTTGCAGGAAAAAGGCCTCTCGCTGCGCCAGGGCACCATCGTCGATGCGACGATTATTCACGCGCCCAGTTCGACCAAAAACGAGGACGGCAAGCGCGATCCGGAGATGCACCAAACGAAGAAAGGGAACCAATATTTCTTTGGGATGAAGGCGCATATCGGGGCTGACGTCGAGTCGGTGCTGGTTCACCACGTTCACGGCTCGGCGGCGAATGTAGCCGATGTCACCCAGGCTGCCGAACTGCTGCATGGCGAGGAAAACGCGGTGTATGTCGATGCCGGTTACACCGGTGTCGAAAAGCGCAAGGAGCACGAAAATCGTGAAGTGCTCTGGCAGATCGCCTGACGGTCCTACATCGGTAACTACGCGCAATGTCGTCACTCATGCTGTGATCAAAGGCGTCAGAGTACTTATTGATGTACACAAAATGTGCAGCTGGAGCGGGTTTTCGGTAGAATTCTCCGGCACGAAAAAAGAGGCCGAAGCGGCTACTTTCAATGACTTACAGACTGCTGTGGAGCTCTGTAGATCAACATCCAGAGCGGGAAACGAGACTGGAATCCACGCTCTTTCTCCTTGAAAGCGTTGAGGTCTTTCTACCCTGAACGATAAGGACATGGAATGTTGCGCATATTGGGTAACGCATCGTCGATCAACGTACGAAAGGTGCTCGGGGCCTGCGCCGAGATTCCGGCCATGGACATCAACACCCGTTGCCTGGGCTTCATCGCCGCCGTCGACGACTCTGTCGTGGCCGCTGATTGCCGGGCGCTACCAACGCATTCTGCTGGTCTGTTCGGATATCGCTTCGTGCGGGCTGGAATATGAAATCCGCCAGCACGGCCTGCAACCTCCGGCGTTGAGCTGCGGCCATTGGCAAGCGCCGCCGCCACACGCCAAACTCCGACGCCTGAAACGTCTGCAATTACCCGAGGGTTTGCCATGCACGTACTGATTCTCGGCGCGCGTGCGCCGGCCTGCCTGGAGTGGGCGCGGGCCTTTGACGAGGCCGGATGGACCGTCAGCGTCGGTGATTCGCTGAGCCAGCCGCTCAGCCGTTTCAGCCGCTCGGCGAAGCACTTCGTGCGCCTGCCGGAACCGAGAAAGGATCCGGCGGCCTGGGTCGAAACGCTCGCGAAGGTGATCGAGACGCAGCGCATCGACCTGTTGCTGCCGACCTGCGAAGAAGTGTTTTACCTGGCCCACGGCGTCGTACGCCTGGCAGCGCTGTGCCGGGTGCTGACCAGCGACTTTGCGCTGTTGCACCGTTTGCATCACAAGGGTCACTTCGCGGCCATGACCCATGGCTGGGCGCTGGCCGCACCCGAAACCCGTCTGCTGACGGATCGTCAGGCGTTGCTGGCTCTCCCCGACGAGACCGCGCAGTGGGTGTTCAAGCCGGCGTATTCGCGCTTCGCCTCGCAGACCTTGATTCGCCCGTCTGCCCAACAGTTGCGCACCGTGCAGCCCACTAACGCCGCACCGTGGGTGGCGCAGCGATTCATCGAAGGACGGGAGTTTTGCAGTTTCAGCGTACTGATCGACGGCGACCTGCGCGCTCACAGCTGTTATCACCCGCGCTACCGGGTGGGCCGTGGCTCGGGGATCTACTTCCAGCCGAGCGCACCGGAGTCGGTGCGCCGGTTCCTCGAACAGTTTGGCCGTGAAACAGGCTACACCGGCCAGGTGGGCTTCGACTTTATTGAGGACCGCGACGGCCGTTTCCATGTGCTGGAATGCAACCCACGGGCCACCAGCGGCGTGCACCTGTTCGACAACCAGCGCCGGTCATTGGTGAGCAGTTTGATCGACCCACCCGAGCGCGTGCTGGAACCGACACCGGAACCCCGGATGATCGCGCTAGCCATGCTTCTGCTGGCGGCACCGCAACGCGCCTTGAGCGCTCCGTTCTGGCGTGACTACGTCGCTGCCCGCGATGCGATCGTCCAGAAAGGCGACTTCTGGCCGCTGGGTGCGCAAGTGTTGAGCCTCGCAGAAATTATCGCCCGGGCCGCGTCCCGGCGCTGCGGTATGCTGGCTGCGTCCACGGCAGACATCGAGTGGAACGGTCAACCGTTAAGCGAGCACACGCAATGAAATTGCTGTTCGAAGAACAACTCCTCAGCGAGCCTGCCAACCCAGATGACAGCCTCGCCCGGCACTACGTACGGGCCTGCGCCGCAGGGGGCTTGATCGGCAATGTCAGCACCCGCATGGCGCTGCTCGACACCGGCGCACAGCAGTTTCCGGTCAGCATCACCGAAGGCAACGAACCGGACGACAACTGCTACGTAGTGTCGCCCCAGACCGCCTACAGCGGTTATGCCCGCGAAGAACTCAGGCGCCTCGGCCGGCCATGGCTGACCTGGCCGCTGAAGCTGCTGACCCAATGCGTTGCCCGCCTGCTGAGCGCGGCCAAGGTCGACAAACTGGTGCAGGTCAACAACTGGCTGCTGTCGACCAACCTCTACCCGAGCAACTGGAACGTCGCCGAACTGCCAGCGATCACTGCTTTGTTGCAGCGAGCCTTCCCAGATCACGGGTTCGGCTTTCGGTCGCTAAACGACTTCAGCAACCGTGAGTTGCGCCAATGCCTGGAGGCCCTCGGCTACCTAAGCATCCCCAGCCGCCAGGTCTATCTGTTTGACGGCAGGGCCGGGGCACAGGCGCCGTTTCTCAAGCACCACAACACCCGACTGGACGCCACACTGTTACGACGCAGCCCGTATGAAGTGGTGCCGGGCACTGCGCTCAGCGACGCCGACTTCCAGCGCATCGAACACCTCTACAACCTGCTTTATCTGGACAAGTACTGCACGTTAAACCCGCACTACAGCGCTCAGTGGATGCAGCGCGGCCAACGCGAGGGCTGGCTCGAATTACGCGCCTTGCGCAACCCTGACGGACGTATCGACGGCGCGCTGGGCTGGTTCGCCAATGCGGCAGTGATCAGCACTCCGATAGTCGGTTACGACACCGCGCTGCCGCAACGGGCCGGGCTGTATCGGCAACTGACCCGCCTGTGCCTGCAAGAAGCCGTCGAGCGCCGCCAGGTGCTGAATTTTAGCTCCGGTGCCGCCGAGTTCAAACGCTTGCGCGGCGGTCAACCGCAGATCGAATACAGCCTGATCCACGTCGCTCATCTGTCCTGGGGCCGACGGCTGGTATGGACCGTGCTCAGCCGCCTGCTGCATGGAATCGGCGTGCCCATGATGAGGAAGCTCAAACTGTGAATCCGCTTGCTCAGTGGTGGCCGGTGGCACTCAGCCACGAACTGCGAAACACACCGTTGGCGTGCCAGGTGCATGACACGCCGCTGGTGCTGTTCCGCGCCAACGACGGCCGCCCTGCCGCGCTGCCGGATCGCTGTCCGCACCGCTTCGCGCCGTTGAGCGCGGGCAAGGTCCGCGACGGGCAGATCGAGTGCCCTTATCACGGTTGGCGGTTTGCCGCCGACGGGCGTTGCACCCGCGTGCCTGGCACCGAGCTGGGTCCGTGCAGCAAGCCGCTACTCGACAGTCTCCCTAGTTGCGAAGCCCATGGGCTGGTGTGGGTCGGCCTTAGTGCCGAACGCCCGTCAGTGCCGCCTGTTGCCCCCGCCGAACATCGGGAAAAACTCGACACGTTCTGGATCACGGATCAAGTGCAATGTTCGTTGCAGGACGCGGCAGAGAATTTCCTCGACGGTTTCCACACCCATTTCGTCCACGCCGGCTGGATCCGCCATGACAAGCAACGGCAGAAAATCAGCGCCCGAGTACGCCCGCTCGCCGATGGCGTCGAGGCGGTGTACAGCGAGGAAGGCAAACAGTCCGGGCTGATCTCGCGACTGTTCGAACGTGAGCGAGGCGCTAGCATGGGACGTTTCCGTCTGCCGGGCCTGGCGGAAATCGAGTATCGCGACCACCGCGACCGCCTCAATCTGCAGGTCAGCGCTTGGCTGACTCCTTGCGGCGACAGTCAGTTACGCCTGTTTGCTCGGATCGCCACAGCGCGCGGCTGGCTTCCCGCTGCGGTCAAACGTAGCGTATTGCGCCAGTTGTTTCGGGTGGTCCTGCGCCAGGACCGACAGATACTGGAGCAGGTCAGCGCCAATCAGCGACGCTTCCAGGCGTCCTTGGTCGCACCTCTGGATGGCCCGCAAGACCTGCTTGGGCCGAGTATTCGACGGTTGCTCGAGCAAGGTCAACCGCTGGTCTTTGAGGAGCGCCAGTTCGATATCTGGCTCTAGGGAATCTCCGAACAAGTCTTCAAATGTGCTGAAATACGCCTGACCACCTGATCCGAGCAGCCCATGAGCCAGATGAACTTTTCCGACTTCGAATACGCCGGCAAGCGCAAGCAGACACGCCGCGAACGCTTCCTCGCCGAGATGGATCAGGTCGTGCCCTGGACAGGCCTGCTAGGGCTGATCGAACCGTTCTACCCCAAGGCCGGCGGCGGTAGAAAACCCTACCCCCTGGAAACCATGCTGCGCATCCACCTGTTGCAGAACGGGTTCTCCCTGAGCGATCCGGCCATGGAAGAAGCACTCTACGAAATCACGGCCAAGCGCCAGTTTGGTTACATGAAAGTGCGCTCTCGTGGGCGGATGAAAAAAACGGCTCAGCTGACCACGCTGTTCGCCCTTTCAAACCTGTGGATGGCTCGAAAACAGCTGATGGGTATGGGCGTGTTGCGCGCATAACACGGAAGACCGGGTGGCAAAGCCCTAAAAACGCTATACATGAGGCATTTTTCGGCAAGTAGCGGTGAGTACCGAGGAAATTTCGACTTGCCGCCGTGCGGCAAGTCGATCGGAGCATCCTTAGCGGGCTTCGCCATTGGCGTGCATTTTATGAAAACTCAGCGGCATTGAGAGACCCGGGCGAGAGGTGGGTAGGCCAAAGAAAAAGGTAACTTATTGAACCAACTGCCGGATCCCTAGAGACAAAATCAAACCGCCGCATAATCGATCAATAGCTTTTTTCCCCCTTCGATACGCTGAAGCGATCTTAGGTTGCGAAAGGGCGATTGCGACCACTCCATACCACGTCATCGAAACCACCACTACGACTGCCAGCATCGACAAAAACGTGCCTGGTGAAACGTGGGCAGGGGCTGCCGCTGAAAAAATAGCGGCATAGAAGGCCATAGATTTAGGGTTGCCAATATTCGTAACGACCCCTTGAATGACTGCCGAAAGTTTCCGACGACAAGATTGTTGCAGGGGGTAAGCGCGCTCTTCCCAGCCTTGATCAGCAGTCGGAATCCAAACCACATCAGATAGGCCGCCCCCAGAACTTTTACGATCAGCGCCGCCCAAGGGAACGCAGCAAATACAACGCCGATACCTGCGATTGCGCAGGTGGCCCAGAATAAATTGACCAATACGATGCCTGCTACTAAGGCCAAAGCTTCTGACCGCGTAGCCGCCACCGCTTTGTGGACTACCGCAACGAAATTTGGCCCTGGAATAAGGACGCCAGCCAGGTAAACCAGAAAGACTGTCAAAACGGCGGGACCATCGATCATGTGCATTCCTTGCGAGTGTTGTGGCCGGGGACGCTCATCTTTCAGTTCAAGGCCGACCGTGGCCTCAACGTACAACGAAATAATAACTGGATACAGGGCCTTTGAGCGTAGTTGTTTTTTTACGCACTCTCGGTCGATTTCTGCCTGTTATGACTGGCCGAAATCGACTGTGGATTCAACCGGTCGCTTCTTCGGCAGGCATTGGTCAATGCCTGATGTAAACGGTGGTCGGCTCCAATGTAATTGTTTGGTCAGTGGGAACGAAAACGGGCAGTCGTCGGTTTCTTGCTGTTCAACTCCATCACCGCGCTGTCATCCCACTACGGCGTGACCCTGGTGGCGCGCTTCTTTGCCGGTGTCGCGGCGGGGCTGGCCTGGAGCCTGCTGGCCGGCTACGCCCGACGCATGGTCGCGCCTCATCAACAGGGCAAGGCGCTGGCCATGGTCGGCACACCAATTGCCCTGTCCCTGGGCGTGCCACTTGGCACTTGGTTGGGCGGCCTCGTGGGTTGGCGCACCACCTTCGGCATCAATGCATCGGCGCCTACACCACGGAGCAAATGCTGGCCTGGACGGCAGGATCAGCCAAGGACGGGTACAGCGACCTGATGGAAAAACACTTTTATCTGGGCTGTATTCAAGGAGAACCCGTGGCGACGGGAATGCTTGATCTGGAGAGCAGCGAAATTGGCGCAATCTTTGTGCTTCCCGGTTTTATGCAGCAAGGCATCGGCTTGAAAATCCTGAACCACCTCGAATGCCGGGCGCGGAACATGGGGCTAAAAGCAGTCAATCTGGACGCTACGTTGAACGCTGCTGCCTTTTACCGGCGATGCGGTTTCGTGGGTGACGAACCTGCTATTTACTATTCACCTTCCGGGCTTCAGTTGGCTTGTGTACCGATGGTGAAAGGGCTTTTGTAGGCCAGGCATGGGTTAGTTGCTTAACTGGCTGCAGACCCCGGGGCGGGGGGCTCGTGCAGGACGTAATATTCCAGATGGCTACGATTGACAAACTCTCACGACTTGTAGGAATTTAGCCGCCCCGCAGGTAGGACATATCTGCTAATGGCCAAAAAACGGCCGTTAATCACCATACAAAGGATTGTCTATGCAAGGTTCAAATACCGTTGCCCAACAGGCGGGCGGTCAGCTGGTGCATGCGCATCAGAACACCCCGCACATGAACATTGCCCAGCAAATCCTCGAATGTCTGTTTCGGCGTCGTAGTCTTGCCCCGGAACAGGATCATGAGCTTTCGTTGCAGGTGCTGGAACCCCATCTGGCGAAGGTAATGCAGGCGGTCGAGAGCGGTCGCAAGGTCGAAATGGTCTTGCCAGCCTTTCCCGGCAAGTCGCCCAGCCGCAAGAAAACCCTGAGCCATCTCCCTGATCTAGCTGAACACCATGCAATCGACGAGTTACACCGCCTGTGTGAGGAGATCCGGGAGATCTATGCGCCGGGTGCGCTGATTCATATCTGCTCCGATGGCTATGTGTTCTCTGATCTGGTGCATGTTCCCGATTCTGACGTCAAGGCTTACACCGACGCTATCCAGGATTACGCCGATCAGCTTTATCCCGGTACGTTCGCCCATTTCGACCTCAGGGATGCCTATCCTCAGCTTGATTGTCTGGACTCCATGCGTGAGGAAATGATGATCGAGCACGGCCAGTCATTGCTTCTATTGCAGCAGCGCTTCAAGGATGAACCGCACATGATGTTGATGTACTGCGGTATCCATCGCTTTCTTTCCGAGGATTACTCGGGGCTCAAGGTATTCGCCGGCATGAGCCTGAATGCGGTGAAGAAGGTCGCCAAGCCGGCCTCCCAGCGGGTGATTCAGCGCAGTGAAGCCTGGAGCGCCCTGTTACTGGCGCGCTACCCGCATTGCCTGCGCCTGTCGATTCACCCGCAACTGGCGGTGTCGACGAAGATCGGTATCCGGCTGGTGCCAACCAGTGACCTGTGGCGTACTCCCTGGCATTCGGTAGCCATCAAGCGACGGGGTGTGGTCACCCTCGAAAAACGCAGTAATGTCGATGAGCGCTACCACCGTCTGGTGTTCCGCAAGGGGCGTCCTTGTCACTACGCCAGCGCTCAATGATGGCGTCTCGGTTGCGGGTCGAAGCCGTACTCTTCGATTTGGATGGAACCCTGGTGGACACCTTGCCTGACATCACCTGGTGCCTGAACCAGCTGTTACTCGAACACGGTTGCCCGGCGCTGACTGCGGAAACGGTGCGGGGGTATATCGGTGGCGGGACCACTGCGATGATTGAGCGGGTTGCCGCGCAGTTTGCTATCGCGGATGCGATTGCCCTGCACCAGCGCTATGTGACGCTATATCAGCACAACCTGGTTCAATTTTCCCGGCCATTCAGCGGTGTATTGGAGTTGCTCGAAGGCTGCCGCCAATTACAGCTGCCGCTGGCTATCGTGACCAACAAGGCCGAGGAAATGGCCTTGCAGGTTTCCAGAACATTGCTGCCGCAGAATGCTTTCGGGCCGATTCTGGGGCATCGCACGGGCAGGTCACTCAAACCTCAGCCGGATGTCGCTTGGGAAGCCGCCCGGCGGTTGTCGGTTGATCCGCAACGCTGTTTGTTCGTCGGTGACACAGAGATCGACCTGAAAACTGCCCGTGCTGCAGGTATGTACTCGGCAGCGGTCACCTGGGGGTATGGCCTGACTCATACGTTGCAGGCCCACACTCCGGACTTCTGCTGTGAGCAACCGGCCGGGTTGTTGCGCATTCTGCAGCAAGTCTGCGGGACAGCGCATGCGCTCACCGAACATGGCGATACCGTCAAATCCTATTGATACACACAAACCCTCAAGGAAGTTGTTCTATGGAACATAGAGATGCCTGGATCGCTGCCGTCAGCGATTTGCTGTCTGGTTATCTGCTCAAAGGCACGGATGATTGTTTCGAAACACAAGGCCGGGCGCATCTGGCGCGCAGCCTGGGGCAGTACTTTGATCAAAACCTGCCAGTGCGTCTGGTACTGCCAGGTTTCCCTTGCAAGTCGCCAAATGCCAGTGACCAGACCTTCGGCGTGCTGCCGGATTATGGTGAGGTAATGGCCATCGAGCGCCTTGACCAGCTCGGCCAAGCGATCGCCGCGTTGCACACACCGGGCTGTGTGGTGTCGATCCTCAGCGACGGGACGACGTTCAATGACATCGTTGGGGTGGCCGACGACGTTCGCGCAGCCTACAACCGGGCGTTGCGTGAACTGTGCACCACCCATACGATTCAGTGGGTCAGCATGGAAGACCTGTTCCCGCAGGCCCAAAGTGCCGAGGCGGTCCGCGCCAGCCTGGTCAAGCAGGCCCGTCTACCCTGGAAAAACCTTGGAGAACTGATCGAGCAGAGCCGGCACGATGAATCCCTCGGCCAGGCCCATGACAACCTCTGCAGTCATTTGTATAACGACCTGCGCCTGTGCCGTGAGGACGGGCAGAGCGAGGACGAGTACCTGCAGCAAATTAACTTCAAGGCCTACCAGATGATGTTTCGTGGGCAGGCATTGAATGCGGTAGTGGATCGTTTCTTCGGCGACGACATTCGATTATCGGTCCATCAGTACAGCAATGCCGGGCCCAAATTCACCGTTGGGATGGCTGAAGGGCTGACCCGTGTCGACAGCCCCTGGCATGCCGTGCCGGTGTGCAACATCGATGGTAGCCAGCGTCTTCGCGCACGGGCCCAGGTCGACCTCGACCACCATGTGCTGGTCACCTGGCAGGGGCGGCCATGGCTCTACCACCAAACCGAAAGCCCGCAGGCCCAAGGCTTCGAATACGAACTACAAAAGCTTCCGCTATTTGGCCTGGTGGTGCGAGACCCGCTGGGGCTGGGTTTCGAGCGACTGTCCAGCGGCCTGCTGGAGGCACTGGTGGAAACCTTTGGTTTCGTCTGTCTCAAGGGCTGTCGCTTCGACGACCAGGACAGTTTCGCTCGCAGCTGCGAACGCTTTGGCACGCTGTACGAGTGGGCCTTCGGTGCCGTGAATGTGGTCAAGCCCGCGGACAAACCCCAAGGCGTGGTGCACTCGCTGGAGAAAACGCCATTGCACTGGGACCTGAACATGCTGCCCGACAGCGACCCACAGGTTCAGCGCAATCCGAAATTCTGCGCCAGCAAATTCATGCTGTATTGCAAGACAGCGCCGCAGCCGGGCGAGGGTCAGACGATCATCGTCGACAGCCGAAACGTGCTGCGAAAAGCCGGGCAGCAAGTCGCCCGACAATGGCAGGCGGTGAACATCACCTACTACACCAAGATGACTTACTTCGGTGGTTCGCCGCGCATGTTCAGCCTGGTGGATCATCACCCCCGTAGCGGCGAACTCATCCTGCGTTACCAAGAGGGCACCGACTCAGGATTGCAGACACTGAGCCAGTCTGTGCAGGACCATGATGAGCAGGCCCAGCAGGCGCTGCTTGAACAGGTCAACGCGCTGGTTTATGACCCGGACTGCCTGATCGCCCATCAATGGAGCGAAGGTGATCTGGTGCTGATCGACAACTATCGGACGCTGCACGGCCGACTGCCGATGTCGGCGGCTTCCGCCTCGCGGGAGCTGTGGCGGGCGCAGGTTTACTAACCGCAATTGTCTGGCAGGCCCTGGAGACAGGGCCTTGCAAGAAATTCCCTTATAGGTAGCCCGTTTGACGTCACTGGGGCTGCCTTCACATTCGTTTAGCTAAACTGGTATTCGTACAAAGCAACGTGTTGAGTAAATAATTTCTCATATAAGTGATACGGAACGCCGAGTATATTTATCTCAATGCAAGGAGGCAGAAGCTCTTTCGAATAATCCAGGATGCTCACACCAGCGCATGGAATAACCATACCTGCTTCAGTCTGAACAGAAATATTTAGTGCGGACTGATCGTGATGGTTTGTGCAACATTCATTCTGGATTACAGAATACCCATCGGCAGGTTCGAACTGACCAAAAACTACGCCCATGGGTGGATCCCCTTGTTCGAGTGTCGAGTGGCCTACCAAAACATCTCCGCTATAAATTGAGAATCTCTCCACAGTGATGTCTACCTTTTGTACAAAAACAGGAAGGGGTGGATTTATTTACTGCCTTGGCGGGTTCCGCTCCTAGGCACAAATCTTGGCCCAAAAATAAATCTGTGGCCCCTTTGTTATCTATAGACGGACATTGAACTCACAGAGCAGCGTTTGGTGTTGTGCTACGCCTGTAAACGATCAGGCTGTCCGATGTAGCGATAATTAAGGTTTGGCCAGTATAGGAGAACCCGAAAGCTCTCAGTCCGATCTCGATCGCCAGTTTGTGAAAGGCACTGGCCTGTTTATATCGGGCGCCATACAGGCATGAACCCGGCTCGACCAGAAGTAAATGATGGCACGGCCAATTCAAGGGAACGTTCTCGATCATCCAACCGTCGAAAGCACCCACAGGCAGGCTGCCTCCATTGATACCGGCCATGGGAATAGTCTTGCCTGTCAGTGGACCGATACCTTCAGCCTCCAAGTACTGATTACTTTCGACATCCTCCGTATAGTCTCTTGCGATCTTCTGACCTGTCAGGCAATCGATAACGCTACGTCCTGAGCTGGAGGTCACCAGTAACAGTTCGGAGTCGCGGTCGAAACCAACTTCCAGAAGGCTTCCCACGGCAAACTGAGCGGCGATCTCCCAAGGGGACGGTGGTGGGGAGATGGGAAGCTGGCCGATAGTCTGACGCAGTGGATCGAGGTATGAAGTATTCATGTCGGTCGAACGAGCCTGAAAATTTCGCTGTACGTTAGCACAGGTGATGCGAGCGTCCACTTTCGCCCCAGGCTGGGTGAAAACGCATGCGCCGTTTTGAAGTCTGCGTTGCTACGTAAAATCTACCAGCGTTTGGTTAATCAGCGGGCCGGAAATCTGCTTAGGAAAAAGGTGCCAGGAAAAAGGTGACCTATCTATTTGAGTAAATAGATAGGTCACCTTTGTATAGGGTTAGGCTGCACTGTTAATTGCAGCTTCTAAATGTTTAATCGTATCGTACTCTCCGAGTGCCGATAGAGCCTGATTAACTATAACCCAGCTATCACCTAGCTTCCCTGTTATGTGGTGCTGGTAAAGGTTGTAAATTGAATAATATGCCATTTCCATGTCGGCGCTAAATTTTAGATCTTCGTCTTGTAGGGCCGCAGCAGGTTCTAAGTATCGCTCATTAATATTTAATTCGTCTTTGCCATGGATGACTGCTTCTATTGCGTCGTAGGGTAAAGAAAAGTCAATTTTTTGCACTGTTCCTGCAATGGTTTCACGGTATTCAGTGATTCCGTTGTTGCTGGTGTAGTTAAGCCAAAGCTTATAAGCCTTTTTGCAAAGATCAATCTGGACCTTTTTTTGTTTCTCTGGATGTAACTCAAAATATTTTTTCGCTACTGGATGCATACGAAGCCTAATGTTTGGTTTAGGGGAGGGCTGCGGAGTGCAGCTCCGAGTAAGCGACGCGAATGGCCTTGAACCGTCTATTAGGCGTCACTGCCGCCAGATAAGTTAATGACCTGGAAAAAGGGACGCGCCCATTAATCGGTCTCAAATCAAGGCTAATGGGTGTCCCCTTTGTTACGCAATAAGTACCAGATTTTGGTTGTGAATGATTAATTTCGCTGTTGTCACAGATATAGAAACTACAAAGCCTGTACCAGGCCATCTGTAATTATTCCCGAAAAAATCGCCTCGACCGGTCCGGTCAGAAAGACAGGTCCCACGCCATCCCATTGAACCGTTACAGTCCCGCCATCACATTCAACCTCCACGGAGTTGTCTAACAAACCACGACGAATTCCGTTAACAGCAGCGCCGCAAGAGCAGGAACCTGAACCAAGCGGAATACCGCCCCAGCGCTCCCAAATGCGCAATCGAATGTGCTTTCGGTCAATGATCTGGACGAAATGCACGTTCGTCCTGAGGGGAAATAGGGGGTTGGTTTCAATTGCCGGCCCGATTGTCGCGATATCAACAGCTGTTAGATCATCCACAAAATAGGTGCAGTGCGGATTTCCCATGCTGCAAGCTGATGGGTCACCAGCAAGCGGCAAAACAGCTGTGTCCATTTCCAGAGCCAGAGGAATATCCGACCAGCCGAAAAGTGGCTCTCCCATGTCGACCGAAATTGCGCCGGTTGAGGTTCGTTCGCAAGTCAGGAGACCACGGTTGGTTCGGAGCGCTATCGAAGTAATATTGGATTCGCGCATCAGCATATCCGCGGCACCCCGCGTTGCGCTGCCACAAACGTCCAGCGTGGAACCATCTGCATTCCAAAACATCAAGCGCGCATCTGCATCATCGCAATCGAGCACCACTGCGAGTTGATTGAATCCGACTCCTTGGTTCCGATCCCCCATCCGCCGCGCCATGTTACTTGTCATTGGATTGGACGAATTTCGCGAGTCTACGATAACGAAGTCATCGCCATTGGCGTGCATTTTATGAAAACTCAGCGGCATTGATAGAACCTAGTGACAGGACATATGGTGGATGGACGTTTAAAGGTGATCTAGCCCCGCTCGCACAATTTTTGCAAGCGGTGTGAAAGCTCGAGAGGCAGATGTGTTTGGCAGATACATACCTTAGGCGACGGCATCAAAGGGTGTGTTGCCTGGACGGTTATGTAGATGCATCTGAGTGGCCTCTTTTGGTCGGTAGCACCTGGCGCTATTGACTGTCCGCTTTGCCAAACCGGTCATTCGTGACAGGCAGAAAACGGCCAGAAGCCGTCGTTCAGAGTAGGGACATGACCCGCCTTCTTACTAGCGGCAAAACACTTCATAAGGTGTACTGCGCGCACCATGCGACAGCCCCACACATGCTGTGGTGCACACAGCCCCCCTTACACGATAGCGTCTTTTCTCTTGAGTTTGATGCCGGCCTTCGATTAGATATGAGGCGTAAACGTTGTGACGTGAATAGCACCATCAAACACAAGGGAATAGCACTAAATGGCCAGGATAGAGCCCGTTTTCGGCAGCATCAGCAGCGAAATCGAAAACCCATACCAACCGGGCGACGCCCAACTGATTGACGACGAGGTTGTCACGTTTTCAAACTCCAAGATTTTTGATTTTTCCGGGCGTATTTCTCTGGCGCGCTTCTGGCTGATTCATGTGCCCTTGGTGCTGGTTCTTCCGTGCATTTTGCTGTTGTTCTTTATGGTGGGGTTGCGCCATCAACTGGTGGTTTTGCTGATAGTCGGTGTCACCGTTGTCGTTCCTGCCATCCTGCTCAACGTGTCTCTACTGGTACGCAGGGCACGTGATCTAGGCTGGAGTCCGATATGGGGAATGCTCTCCGTATTCCCTGTTATCGGTTTTGTGATAACGCTTCCGCTCATCATGCTTCCGGGGCGTAAAGCGATTAATAAATACGGCCCGCCCAATCCACCTCTCTCGACGTTGGTAAAGCTACTTACCGCGCTGTTGGTGGTGCTGGCGCTTGTAACTTCAACCGTGCTAGTTGCGTATTTTCCCCAATACCACCCACAGGCACTCTACGAGTGGTTCTTTAATGCATTGGCTCAGGCATAACGTTAGCGTACGCGAAGTCCATGCTTCGCCTCATTGCGCGGCGCCAAGTGCTCAGGTGCCTTTGTAGAGAGCGCTGCGCGCACCACGCGATAGTCCTGCGTACGCCGCGGTGATGTCCATTGGGAAAAGAGAACAGATTTATTTCTCTGCTCTAAACGTCCGCTCTTGGCCGTTCTCTGCCTGTCGCGACCGTCAGCTTTGGGTTGTGGAAGCGGTCAGTCGTAATCGACTAACCGCTTCCGGCAGGATAAAAACGGAATGTAAGCAGGCAAAAAACCGCAGCAATACGTTTTTTTTTCAACTAAATGCGGGTCACTGACCCTTGGGCGTATCAAACCCACGCTGCTCAATCACCCCAAACACATCAGCAATATCCTGGACCATGATCCGGGCGATGTTGGTGACGGTGTTGATGTCGTTCTCGGCGTAGTCGGGGAGGCTGGTGCAGGCCATGAGGTTGAGGTATTTGAGGACGGCGTTGAGGCGTTCGTTGACGCAGTTGTGGAGTTCGCGGAGCGGGACGTCGCTGTCGATGTGCAGGACTGGGCAGTCGGTGGCGAATTGGGACATGGGGGTGAAGCGGT
>NZ_VMSG01000039.1 GCF_007713465.1 Pseudomonas sp. H3(2019)
CGACCTGACGATTGCCAACGGTACGCTGACCGCGGTCAGCAGCAGCGATGGCGGCATCACCTGGACCGCGACCTTTACCCCGAGCGCCGGCACCACCGACGCGACCAACCTGATCACCCTGGACAATACCGGCGTGCAGAACGGTTCCGGTAACGTCGGCAGCGGCACCACCGACTCGAACAATTACGCCATCGACACCGTCCGTCCGACCGCCACCATCGTGGTGACGGACACCGCGCTGGGGATCGGCCAAACCTCGCTGGTGACCATCACCTTCAGTGAAGCGGTGACCGGTTTTACCAACGCCGACCTGACAATCGACAACGGTACGCTGAGTGCGGTGAGCAGCAGCGATGGCGGCGTGACCTGGACCGCCACACTGACGCCGGTGAATGGTGTCACCCACAGCGGCAACGTGATCACCCTGGACAACACCGGGATTGCCGATCTGGCCGGTAATGCCGGTGCCGCGACCACCGACTCCAATACGTACGCTATCGACTGCCAGCGCCCGACCGCGACCATTGTGGTCGCCTCGCCAACGCTGGCAGCCGGGCAGACGTCGCTGGTGACCATCACCTTCTCCGAGGCGGTGACGGGGTTCGACAACAGTGACCTGAGCGTGCCCAACGGCACCCTGACCAATGTCAGCAGCAGTGACGGCGGCATCACCTGGACCGCCACCTTCACGCCCACCACTGGCGTTCACGACACCACCAACCTGATCTCCCTGAACAACAGTGGCGTGGCCGACCTGGCCGGCAATGCGGGCACCGGGATCACCAATTCCGGTAACTTCACCATCGACACCGTGCGTCCGACCGCGACCATCGTGGTGGCCGACAACGCCTTGAATATCGGTGAAACCTCGCTGGTGACCATCACCTTCAGTGAGGCAGTAACCGGCTTTACCAACGCCGACCTGACGATTGCCAACGGCACGCTGACTGCGGTGAGCAGCAGCGATGGCGGAGTGACCTGGACGGCAACCTTTACCCCGACCAACGCCATTACCGACGCGACCAACCTGATCACCCTGGACAATACCGGCGTGCAGAACGGCTCCGGCAACGTGGGGGCGGGCACCACCGACTCGAACAACTATGCCATCGACACCCAGCGTCCGACGGCGACCATCGTGGTGACGGACACCGCGCTGGGGATCGGCCAAACCTCGCTGGTGACCATCACCTTCTCCGAGGCAGTGACTGGTTTCACCAACGCCGATTTGACGATTGCCAACGGCACGCTGACCGCCGTGAGCAGCAGCGACGGTGGTATCACCTGGACGGCAACCTTTACCCCGAGCGCCAGCATCACCGACACCACTAACCTGATCACCCTGGACAACACCGGCGTGGCGGATCTGTCCGGCAACGCCGGGGCCGGTAGCACCGACTCCAACAACTTCAGCATCGATACCCAGCGTCCGACCGCGACCATCGTGCTGGCCGACCCGACGCTGACCGCCGGTGAATCTTCGCTGGTGACCATTACCTTCTCCGAAGCGGTGACCGGGTTCGACAACAGCGACCTGAGCGTGCCCAACGGCACCCTGACCAACGTCAGCAGCAGCGACGGCGGTGTGACCTGGACCGCCACCTTCACCCCGACGGCGAGCATAAAAGACACCACCAACCTGATCACCCTGAACAACAGTGGCGTGAGTGACCTGGCCGGCAATGCGGGCAGTGGCACCACCGACTCGGGCAACTTCACCATCGACACCCAGCGTCCGACCGCGACCATCGTGGTGGCCGACAACGCGCTGAAAATCGGCGACACCTCGCTGGTGACCATCACTTTCTCCGAGGCGGTCACCGGTTTCACCAACGCCGACCTGACCATCGCCAACGGCACGCTGACCGTGGTCAGCAGCAGCGATGGCGGCGTGACCTGGACCGCGACCTTTACCCCGACCAACGCCATCACCGACACCACCAACCTGATCACCCTGGACAACACCGGCGTGCAGAACGGTTCCGGCAACGTCGGTACAGGCACCACTGATTCGAACAACTACGCCATCGACACGCAACGTCCAACCGCAAGCATTGTGGTGGCCAATCCGCTGCTGGGCATTGGCCAGACCTCGCAGGTGACCATCACCTTCAGTGAGACGGTCAGCGGTTTCGATCTGTCAGACCTCAGCGTGGCCAATGGCACATTGTCCAATTTGCTGAGCAGCGACGGTGGCAAGACCTGGACGGCGACCCTGACGCCGACCGCCGCGGTCAACGATGCCACCAACCAGATCGTGCTCGACACCGCCAATGTGCAGGACAGCGCCGGTAACGCGGGCAGCACCGTAAGCCTGTCCAACAACTACGTGCTCGATGCCGACCGGCCTACCGGGACCATCGTCGTTGCCAAACCGCTGCTGGGCATCGGTCAGACTTCGGGGGTGACCATCACCTTCAGTGAAGCGGTGACCGGTTTCGACCTGTCCGATCTGAGTGTGACCAACGGCACGCTGTCCAACCTGGCCAGCAGTGACGGAGGCAAGACCTGGACCGCGACGTTCACGCCGACGGCGAACGTGACCGACGCGACCAATCTGATTGTGCTCGACAACCGTAACGTGACCGACAAGGCAGGCAATGCCGGAACGGGACTGGCCATCTCCAACAACTACGCCCTGGACAGTGATCGCCCCACCGCGACCATCGTCATCGCCAACCCGAACCTGAGCGTTGGCCAGACCTCGCAGGTGACCTTCACCTTCAGCGAAGCGGTGAAGCATTTCGATTTGTCCGACATCAGCGTGGCCAATGGCACCCTCACCAACCTGAGCAGCAGCAACGGTGGCAAGACCTGGACCGCCACCCTGACCCCGGCGGCCAATATCAACGATGCGACCAATTTCATCGGTCTGGACAGTAGCAATGTGACCGACCGCGCCGGGAACGCGGGCACTGGGGTCGCGATCTCCAACAACTTCGTTATCAATACAGTGCCCGCTGTGCCGGCGGTGGTCTCGGTCGGCGATCCGCAGTTCCGGATCAGCGACCCGGCACCGCCGCAAAGCACTCCGAACGCGCCGTTGCAGCCGATTGTCTTCGCGCCGCCGACCGGCAATCTCGGCTCACCGCTGACTTTTGCGCCGCTGTTCGAACAGCGGGTATTGGGCGATGGCATCCGCCCACTGGGGGATATTTTCATCAATCGCGGCGCACTGAGCCCCAGCTATATCGCTCAGGTGTTCACGAGCAGCGACAACGCCGGGAATGGTTCCGCTCACGGTTTCCTGGGTTTTGGCGGGGGGGATGGCGGGGTGTTTGGCAGCAGCACGCTGTCGAGCCTGTTCAGTAATGAATCAAGCAATGGCGACAGTTCGTTCAATGCGTTCGGTGACAGATCGATTCAGCACGGTGGTGATACCTCTCAGGGCTTGCACGGTGCCTATGGCGCACTGACCTTGGGCGAACAACTTCAACAACTTGAAAACACTGAGAAGCAGCAGATCCAGGCATTGGCTGCGGCGTTGCAACAGGTCGGCGTCAGCGAAATGCAGGCCTGAATAAAAACCTGAATTGATGCGGTACCTAGGGGCGGTCCAAGGATGAAAAAAAGTCAGAAACTATTCGGCGCCAGCTTGCTGGCGCTGGCAATCAGCGGATGTGCGGTAACCAGTGAGCCGATTGAACGCAGTGTCAGCGAGCAGCGCGCCAGA
Organism: Pseudomonas sp. H3(2019); assembly: GCF_007713465.1. Classification (GTDB taxonomy): domain Bacteria; phylum Pseudomonadota; class Gammaproteobacteria; order Pseudomonadales; family Pseudomonadaceae; genus Aquipseudomonas. The sequence continues at coordinate 3,674 of NZ_VMSG01000039.1, forward strand.
AGCGATTTGGCGAGCATGTACAAGGATCAGGAGCCTCTTAGTGGCCCACTGACGCTGCATCAAGCCATGGCCCGCGCAGTGAAATACAACCTTGAGGGCCGGTTGAAAATCATGGAAGAGGCGTTGGCCAAGCGCCAACTCGACCTCGCCAGCTTCGACATGCTGCCGCGCATGGCCCTGGACGCCGGTTATGTCGGGCGCAACAACACCAGCGCCGCCAGCAGCCAGAGCGTACGCACCGGCACCCAGTCCCTCGAACCTTCGACCTCTCAGGACCGCGACCGCAGAGTCGCCGACCTGACCATGGTCTGGAACGTCCTCGACTTCGGCGTCAGCTACATCAACGCCAAGCAGCAGGGCGATCAACGGTTGATCGTTCAGGAACGCCGGCGCAAGGTCATCAACACCATCGTTCAGGACGTGCGCTCGGCGTATTGGCGGGCGGTGGCCGCTGAACGCCTGCTCAAGCAGATCGACAGCCTGATGGCGCGGGTCGATGCCGCGCGCAACGACAGCCAGAGCATGAGCGAGCAGCGTATCGGCGACCCGGTGCAGGCCTTGGGTTACCAACGTTCGCTGATCGAAGCCACGCGCCAGCTTGAAGAACAGCGGCGGGCACTGTCGTTGGCGAAAACCGAACTGGCGACCCTGATCAACCTGCCGATGGGCACCGAGTTGACGTTGGCGACGCCGGAGGATTATCCGATTCCGGAACTCAAGGTCGGCATGGCCAGCCTTGAGCAAGAGGCCCTGGCCAGCCGTCCGGAACTGCGCGAGCAGGATTATCAGACGCGCATCAGCACCGCCGAAACCCGCAAAGCCATGCTGCGGCTGCTGCCGGGGCTGGAGCTCTCGGCTGGCGGGCACTACGACAGCAACTCGTTTCTGGTCAACGACAAGTGGGCCGATTACGGAGTTAAAGTCACCTGGAACCTGTTCAACGTGATCTCCGCCCCGGCGGCCATCGACGTGGCCAAGGCCGGTGAAGAAGTGGCCAAGGCACGCCGTCAGGCGATGTCGATCGCGGTGCTGGCGCAGCTCTACGTGGCCAACGCCAACTACCGCGAAGCGCTGCGCCAGTTCGAGACCAACCAGCAGCTGTCGAACATCGACGGGCAGATTCTTGGCCAGTTGCGTAATCGTCATCAGGCCGCGGGCATCGGCGAACTGGAGCTGATCCAGGGCGAACTGAACACCCTGCAAGCCGACCTGCGCCGCGACCTGTCGTACGCGGATTTGCGTAACGCTTACGGGCAGATCTTCGCCAGCGCCGGGCTCGACCCGCTGCCGGATCAGGTGCAATCGACCCAGGTGCAGTCGATCGCCACGGAACTGGCCAGCCGCGAGGATGCGTGGGCCGCCGGCAACATTTCGGTGCCGCCAGCCCATGCCCAGACCAAGTAATCTGCTGGCGCCCACGGCCAGCGTCAGCCGGGCGCAACGCGAAGACCGCCACGGCCATCGCGGAGCGGCGATCCTGCTGACCGGTTTACCGGCGGCAGGCAAGTCGACCCTGGCCCAGGCGCTGCACGCCGCATTGTTCGAGCGCGGCGTGCACAGCCTGGTGCTCGATGGCGATGGACTGCGGGTCGGGCTCAATCGCGACCTCGGGTTTGCCGACAAGGATCGTCAGGAAAACATCCGCCGCGCCAGCGAGGTCGCAGCGTTGCTGGTGGAGAACGGGCAGATTGTGATCCTGGCGATGATTGCGCCATTGCTGGAGTTACGCGACATTTTCGCCCAGCGATTGGGCGAGGATTACCGTGAAGTCTGGTGCAGTGCTGCGCTCGACGTCTGCGAGCAGCGTGACCCGAAAGGTCATTACGCCCGTGCGCGTAGCGGTGAGCTGGCAAGCTTCACCGGTATTTCGGCACCCTACGAAGCGCCTGCGTCGGCGGCGTTGGTACTCGACACCGGCGTGCTGTCGATCGACGCCTGCCTCGATCGCTTACTGACCTGGCTCGGCGAATGCGCGGTGCTACCGAACCGATGAGTCGACCGGCGTTTTCCCGACTGCCGGTGACGGTGCATTTGCCGTTGCTGTTGCAGGCGTTGGCGCAGATCAAGGACAGCGACTGGCATAGTCATTTCAACCGTGATTATTACAGCGGCGACTGGAGCGGTGTGGCGCTGATCAGCGCAGTCGACGCGCTGACGGAACTGTCTCCCGGTCTTGGCGAACCGGTGCCACGAGCGCCTTGGCTGCTCGATGGTCGTTGGCAGCATGCATTGCAGGCATTGCCGTTGGACATCGTCTCGGCCAGGCTGCTGAAGCTGGGGCCCGGCAGTCGCATTCACGAGCACCGCGACTACGATCTTGAAGGGCCAGAGGCCGATCTGCGGCTGCACATTCCGTTGCTCAGCCCACCCAACGTCGACTTTCTGCTCGACGGTTTACGTATGCCGATGGAGGCCGGCGAATGCTGGTTTCTCGACCTGTCGCGGCCCCACAGCGTCGACAATCGCGACCGCTGCGAGCGGGTGCATCTGGTGCTCGATTGCAGGCCCAACCCTTGGTTGGAACAGGCTATTATTGAAGGCGCTTCAACCACGCCGGCGCCGGGCGTCGGTCATGCGGCGCAAGCGCTGGAACAGTTTCGGCGGCTGGTGGAAAACGATCCGCAGCTCTGCAAAGTCTTGCAGGGTGTGACCGACAGCGAAGCCTTTATCGCCGCCACCCTGACACTGGCCACCGAGCAGGGCCTGGCGTTCTCCCGTGAAGAGCTGCGTGCGGCGATGCGTAATGGTCGTCGGCAATGGAACGAACAATGGAGCACCTGAACCTCGACGGCTGGTTGCCGATTCGCATCTGGCAGCAGGCCGGGGAGTGGCGGGTCGATTGGTGCTGGTTTGGTGATCAGCCGTTGCATCAGCCGTTCTTCCGCGACTCGGTGGATGAAGCGCTGCGCCTGCCGTTCAACCAGGCCTTCCGCCGTCAAACACCGCTGAGCACGCTGAGTGATTGGCAGACGATCAGCCCGGGTCTGGCGCCGAGTGCGTTCATTTTTCACGCCTCGCGCTGTGGCTCGACGCTGATCAGTCAGATGCTGGCGCAACTCGATAACCACATCGTCATTTCCGAACCGCCTCCACTGGACGCCTTGCTGCGCAGCGCACTGCCGCCCGCAGAACGCAACGCGGCGATTCTCGGTTTGCTCTCGGCCTATGGCCAGCCGCGCCGAGGTGTGGAGCAACGGCTGGTGATCAAGCTGGACGCCTGGAACATCGGTGAGCTGAAGCGGCTGCGCGCGTGTTTTCCCGACACACCCTGGTTGTTTGTCTACCGCGATCCGCTGGAAATCGCGGTGTCCCACCTGCGTCGTCCGGGCCTGCACATGGTGCCGGGGTTGATCGGCGCCAGTGCATTGGATGATGGAGCGCAGTTTTATGGCCGAGAAGATTTCATTGCTCGGCGCTTGGGCAAGCTGCTGCAATTGGGGGCAGAACACTGCCGCGAATTTTCCGGGCTGGCGGTCAATTACCGTGAGTTACCGGGCGCGATGGAAGGACGTTTGGCCGCGTTTTTTGCGCTTGATGCCGAGCAGCGGACGCTGGTGTTCGGCGCCGTAAACCAGCACGCCAAACAACCGGTCGAAACGTTTGTGGCCGACAGCGAAGGCAAGCAACGAGAAGCCTCGCCGCTGCTCAGAGCGCGCGTAGAGTGTTGGGCGCACGGGCCTTACGCAGTGTTAGAACAGTTGCGACATGACCTCAACTCTTCGACGACAAATCCGCCATGCCCTTGAGCAATTCGATCGGCAACGGAAAGACAATGGTCGAGCTCTTGTCGCCGGCAATCGAACTCAGCGTCTGCATATAGCGCAGTTGCATGGCGCCAGGCTGACGACCGAGCATTTCAGCGGCTTGCATGAGTTTTTCCGAGGCCTGCAATTCACCTTCGGCGTGGATCACTTTCGCCCGCCGTTCGCGTTCGGCTTCGGCCTGTTTGGCAATGGCGCGGATCATCGACTCATTGAGGTCGACGTGTTTGATCTCGACGTTGGCGACCTTGATCCCCCAGGCATCCGTCTGTGCGTCCAGCACCTGCTGGACGTCGAAGTTCAAGCGTTCACGTTCGGCCAGCAACTCATCGAGTTCATGTTTACCGAGCACCGCCCGCAAGGTGGTTTGTGCCAGTTGGCTGGTGGCCATAAGGAAGTCTTCGACCTGGATGATCGCTTTTTGCGGGTCGAGCACACGGAAGTACAGCACCGCGTTGACCTTCACCGAGACGTTGTCGCGGGTGATCACGTCTTGCGGCGGTATGTCGAGCACCACGGTCCGCAGATCGACCCGAACCATTTGCTGGACCACCGGAATCAACAGGATCAGCCCCGGGCCCTTGACCTGCCAGAAGCGTCCAAGCTGGAACACCACCCCGCGCTCGTATTCGCGCAGGATGCGGAAGGTCGACCCTGCCAGTGCAATCAGCAGCACCAACAGCGCGGCAAAACCCAGTTGCAGACCCATGATCATTCTCCTTGCGGCGCCGCGTCAGCCGCGGCCACTTCCAGCAGCGTTCCCTTGCGCGCCACCACTCGCACCCGTTGCCCGGAATGCAGGGGTGTCTTGCAGTGCACCTGCCAGCGTTCGCCCTGCAAATGCACCCAGCCCTTGTGCGTGTTGTGGCCCTGCAATGCGGTCAGCTGCGTGACACTGCCAAGCAGCCCGGCATCGCCACTGACGATGTGGCGCGGTCGGGTTTTCAGGGCGTGGATCAGCAGCGCGATCAACAGCAGGGCGCTGATCAGACCCAGACCGATGATCAGCGGCGTGGGGACATCGGCGTTGCTCACCATCACCGCGCCGATCACGAACATCGAGATACCGCCCAGCCCGACCACCCCGTAATTGGGCAGCACCACCTCCGCCACGAGCAGCGCAATACCCACCATCATCAGCCAGACGCCGAGCGGGTTGGGGACGACCACCACAACCGTGTCTGTCGCGAAAGCCGATCCGCTCAAACCCAACAACAGCGCAACCACATACCACCAGCGAGTGTTCACTTGACCCTCCAGGAGAGTCATCCGTCCGCGAGCCACACAGCGGCCCTGCTTATAGTCTAGTTGAGCCTTGGGTTGAACGAATTTTGATCAGCGATAGCCGACGCTTCCAGTGGGCAGATTTCTCATCGCAGTCCGATAGCGGGCCTAGACTTCAAAGGAGACGCCAACCTGTTTAATCATTGTCCGCCCGCCTTGCGACGGACACCGAGGTGCATCATGCGTATGGCAAGAACCGTGCAGCGCAGCCTGGAAGAGGCGCACTGCGAATTTGACGTCGTCACTCACCCGCATTCGGCCAGCAGCCTGGAAACCGCCCGGGTGGCGGGCATTCCTGCTGAACGCGTGGCGAAATCGGTGATCCTCGACGACCACCACGGCCACTACCTGATGGCCGTGTTACCGGCCAGCCGGCATCTGGACCTGACCAAAGTGCGGGGCAGCGGTGAATGGCAAGTCACCCGCGAAAGCACCCTGGCCCACCTGTTCAACGACTGCGAACGCGGCGCCGTTCCGGCCTTGGGCGAATCCTATGGCCTGGACATGGTTATCGACCCGATGTTGACCCGCCAGAAAGAGATCTACGTCGAAGCCGGCAACCACAACAACCTCGTACACTTGAGCATGGACCAATACCTGAAAATGGTGCCTCATGCCGAGGTGTGCGAGCTGAGCCAGTAGCCCGATGGCCACGCTCCCACTGTGGGAGCGTGGCTTGCCCGCGATGGACTGCGCAGCAGTCCCTGACCCTCTCCCAAACAACTCAGGAGCCAGCTCTCATGGAATCACCGACCCACAGCCTCCCCAACCTGTTCAAACAACTCGGCCTGCCCGACGACGCCGAAAGCATCGACAAATTCATCGCCACCCACTCACCGCTCAAACCCGAGCTGCACCTGGCCGACGCGTTTTTCTGGACCAAGAGCCAGGCGGATTTTTTGCGCGAAGACATTCTTGATGATTCCGATTGGGCGGAGGTGGTGGATCAGCTGGATGTGCTGCTGAGGAAGGGGCGGGGGGTGTAAGAATCTTAGGAAAAATGGCAAATCGTGCAAAAAACTGATGAGCGATGAAAAAATCTGGGCTTTAATCGGATTTCTGAACTTTTTCTGTGGACCCGCACGATGCCCTTGGTTGGATACGCCTACCTGCATGATGCCTTAAGACTCAAAGCCATTGCGCCTACGCGTGTGGCGATGGTCAAACCCGTCACCCGCGTATCCATGATCGGAGATTGCCTGGCTGTTCCACAGTCAGTCGCACCTGCAAGCGACTCGATCCTTGAACACATTTTTTTTGCGCTAAAACACGAAGGTATCAATCTCGGCATTCTGGCCCAAGCACTTGAGTCTGTGCCTGCTGAAGAGCTGCTCCAGGAATTAGCCAAGGCCCCGAACGGTGTATTCGTTCGAAAAGCCTGCTATCTCTGGGAAGGTTTAACCCACCGGCGACTCGACTACGAAGCATCAGTGAATAGCCGATTTTCACCGCTGTTTGATCCGGCGCGGTATATCACTGGCCCTGCTGTTAGAAACACACGCTGGCGCATTGAGTTTAACGGCCTCGGCTCCCTTCGCTACTGCGCCACTGTTGAGCGGACTTCCGAGCTTGAAGCCCTGCTCAGCCTCGACATCCTCGGTCGCGCAAAAACCTTCATGGCGACGTTGCCAGCAGAGATGACGGACCGCGCCATCAACTGGGCGTATCTCCACGAAACCCGTGATTCCTTTGCCATCGAGAGGGAAGAGCCCAGCGATGAAAAGTCCCGGCGCTTCGTTCAATTGCTGCGCCAGGCCCATGATGGTCGCGAGCTGAGCGAAGAGTACTTGGTGGAGTTGCAGAACAGCACGGTCTCCAATCCTTTCGACAAAGCCGCCTTGTTTCGCCATGAGCAAAACCACCTGCATAACGGTCTGCGCGGCGCTGCCGGTGTCAGTTATATCCCGCCTGAGCCGGACCTGTGCCGTGAGTTGATGGGCGAACTGATGAATTTCGCCAATCAGTCTTCGCAAAAGGTCGATCCGTTGGTGGCCGCTGCTGTGACGGCGTTTGGTTTCGTCTTCCTCCATCCGTTCATGGACGGTAATGGCCGACTGTCACGCTTTCTGATCCACCAGACCCTGTGTCATTCCGGCGCCTTGGAAAACGGCCTGCTGCTGCCGGTTTCCGTGGCCATGAAACACGAAGAATCCAGCTATCTAGCCGCTCTTAAGGACTTCTCGCAACCGGCCCGCGACTTCTGGAATGTCACCTGGCTGGATGCTGACCAAATGGCCTTCGAGTTCATCGGCCATCCCTCGATCTACCGCTTCTGGGACGCCACCCGCTGCGTCGAATTCACCCTGCAAATGGCCCGCCGCGCCCTCGAAGTCGAACTGCGCGAAGAAACCGAATTCCTCGACCGCTACGACCGCATCGTCAAAGCCGTGAACCAGCGTTACGACGTACGCGGCAGCGACCTGTCGAAGCTGGTGATGATGTGCCTGGACAACGCGGGCAAGGTTTCAAAGCATCGGCGCAAGCAGTTCCAGTACAGCGTGCCGGAAGCGGTGTTTGAGTTTATTGAAGCGGAGGCAGTGAAGGTAAATGAGCTTAATCAGGTATGAAACTGTTAGTCGCGCGTAAGTAAACTGAGTAGGGCTCTAGAGAAAATTCAGGCTACTTGTCTGGCTTAAATCATTGAGCGTAATAACTCTGCATCCTGAGCACCGTCATTAGTATGAACATTATGAATAGTGCTAGCCCCCATAGAACTCTAGTTTTTCCCCCTCTGCTGTCGATGTAATTGAGATCACAAATATTCTCATAGTCTTTGTTTAGTATTCTTTCTAAGTCTTTTTCGGAGATAAGATCTCTGTACCTATTTTTTATGTTTGCATATGAGCTTTCTAGTCTTGTGCGTTCGTCTTTTAGCTCGTTCATCGTGTGCCAGCAGATAATGATTGAAATTAACATGAAGGCAATGAAGACAAGATAGACTTCTTTTGTGACTTCTAGGGACGGCGATTTTCCGCTAATGACTCTGAATAGGAAGATTGAGAAGAAAAAAGAATAAATAGCAAGTACAGAAGATCTAAATGAAGAGCCAACACTTTTTGCAAGATCGCTTGCTTTTTCAGACGATTTTTGGATGGATTCAGATATTTTATTTTTTATCTCTATATATTGTTTTAGGTTGTCTTTTAGGTAAATTTGGTAGCCGGAACCAATTGACGATATTGTATCTTTTGTTATCGAAGTAAGGATTTCTTTGTCTAAGTGTATTGAAATTATGTTTCGTGCTATACCGATTTTGTCAATTGTATTGCCATCATTGTAAATCCAGCTATATATGTCGAAGTAAGTTGTTGCGCAGTCAGTGTCGGAAATTGAATTCTTCACAATGTCATTGGTTATTGTCTTATAGCCGTTGAGCTTCAGTGAGACTCCGCCAGTATCTGTTAACTTTGAGTAGTCACATATGTAAATTAATGATGATGCTATCAGTAATTTTTTAAATAAATGGTCAATGTTTTGGTGTGCTGTGCCTACAATAATATTGAAGTCGTCAGGGATGAAGTTGTGATGAGCCGAGTTTGCAAAGTTAGTGATTTTTTCTCTGTTTTTTAATATCTCATCTCTTTGAGGGGGAGTTGGCTCTGCATCTACATTGGACTTTTTGTTTTTAAAGGTGAACAAGCTTGTGGAAAAGCTCGGTATGTCCTCTTGTAGTTCTAAGACTTTTGCTCTTTGTGATAAGTCATTTATCTTTGCAAAGCATCTCTCAAAGGAGTTGTCGTTTAAGAACTCTGCGAGTTTTTCAATCGAGTATATGGATATTAATTGGTTTTCAGAGGATTTTGATATTTTTATTGTTAGCGCGGTTTTTTTGTCGTTCATATGAGGGATGTTTAATTCAATGTCTCTTAGGAATAGCTTAATAGCGTCCTCGTCACTGCTATTAAGCGAGTCTAAGTCAAATGTATGTGTGTACTTGATTTCTATTGTGATTCTATCGCGCTTGGGTAATTGATTTGTCAGTGCGGTTAGATCACTGACTTCAGGTATGGAGAACGTGCCAATTGTGTAAGATGCCGAGTACGTAGTGTTGTTTTCGCTTTCGGAAACTAAAGTGTACTCGCTGGCGAGCTTGGCTAGAAAAGATTCGGAGAGCTTCATGTTAGTCATCTTGTCTATGGAATTCATTGTAGCCTTCGTCGGAATATATTTTTAAATATTTCCTACCGTCATTCTCTTCCCCAGTGTCAAACGTTTCATCATGGTTTTTGATTTCACCTGTAATTCGCAGTTCCAAGTTTTCAACCAGGGTTATTTGTTTTTTTATTTTTGCTTTTATGATGTTTGGAGCGATTTCGAACTGGGGGTCGAATTTGGATTTGGTTGGAAGTTTGTTTGCTTCTTTGATTAGGTTTTCAATATTTATTTCGGTGTTGTCAGGAGTGTAGCTGGAAAAAACTTGGTCTATTAGCTCTGAAAATTTAAAGTTTGTATTGGTCCTGAAGTAACTAACTACGGCGTTTCGGAGTGTCCAATAGTCACTATTTGATGTTTTCTTTACGTCGCTGATTAATAGCTTTTCAATTGCGATGAATGCGTTTTTTGTATTGGTTTCTGGAGTTGATAACGGTGTGAGTTCGAGGAAGTCCTTCCACCAATATTCAGAGATTTTTGCATTGGTATCGCCAACCCAGACTTGGGCTATAACCTCACCCTCAAACTTAATTACTGCACTCTTTTGAGCTATTTGTTTTTCTGGTAAACCAATTTTCCAGTCGAAGTTCTCGTCTAGAAAGCCGGCGTGATCAATTTTAAAAAATAGGATATATGTGTATCCATAAAGCTCTATATGTGACTCTAGTAAGCTCCCGCGGCGAAGCGTAATAAGATGTTTGTGCTTCTCTTGAGTCTGCCTTTCTATTTGGTGTAAACGTTCTGCAGTTAATTTTGATGCGTTCTCAAAATCAATAGTTATTAAGAGATTTGAAAGGGTGGACATTTCGCAATGTTCAGATGCAAATCTATGCTCTTGGCCAATATGGTTGTTTAGCATGTCTCTTGCTAGTTGTTTTATGTAAGCTTGGATTTCGCTTTTTTGTGGGTTTTTATAAGGTGCTGGAAGATTTTCTTTCTCCAGGTTGATTTCAAATATTGAGGTATTTAATATCCGTATTATTGGAGCAGTAGACTCTGGTTCACTCGTGTTTTGAATGTTGGTTTTGTTTGTGGATTGGCTATTGCTCATTTTTAGAATCCCTATTCTTATTTTGGTTTGCGGTAGCTTCTAGGGGAGTACTGGCAGCTTCTGGGTATGCGAAGTTAAGAGCTCTAATTAGATTTTTTGTTTGGCGGATAGTGGTTGAGTTAAAGAGAACAATCCTTGTCATATCAAGTCCCTCTCTATCTAGTTGGCGTTAAAACACCTCTAAATCACTAGTCGATCAGCACATTTCTCTAGTAGCGTAGGCAAAGATAGCTCAACAAGCTAGCACTTTGGAATCATAGACGGGTTATGTCTTTCTAGTCGCGGAGACGACTCGTACACGGGCTGTCGCTCTTTAACCCTTGATCCTCATATCCCTCGACCTTATAGTTCGCCTCGTCGCCGCACATCGGCGACAGGATTTGGCGATCCTATTAATACCAGCGCATTTGCGCCCCAAAACCGTTTCCTGCATGTTTTCGTGTGGGCGGCTTGTTTTATGGTGGCTGTGCGCGGGAGACCTTCGGGTCTGCCGGGTTTGGTATTGACCGGTTCGCCAACCTGCGTACAGCTGCCACCCTGAATTCGTTTGGCGACGTTGTGTGGCAGCTCCAATACCAACTTTGGAGTAAGACAATGACGCCTTATCGCCCGCTGACCTCTAATCCAACCCCCGTCTGCGTTCTGGCCTACAACATCCTCGCACCAACCCATTTTCTCCACGAAACCGCCTGTAGCCGAGTCCGCATCGGCACCGATCTGCTGGAAACCCTCACTTCGATCACCCTTCGCGATCTCAACGACAAAGACTTCTATCGGCTGATCAACGCCGCATACGTGTCATTGCGCGATGGGCTGGATTTGATGGAAGAGCTGCAACATCGCTTGGCCGCACAGGCGGCGCAAGCGAGCTGAGGTTGCTTCAACGCGTTCCCGCGCAAGGCGCGGGAATGCTCATTTCTCAAGCGGCCATTGGCGCGAGGTATGCACCAAGGCGAGTATCCATGCTGTTCCCTGATCCAGTTGATAGACCAGTCGATAACTTTGATGAGGTATCAATTCGCGAGTACCGGAAATCGTCCCGGCAGGACCGCATTCAGGGTGGAGTGAGAGGCGAGAAACCGATTCGCTGAATCGGTTGTCCATCTCGATGGCTGCTCGTGGGTTTACTGAGTGGAGATAGTCCCAAATGTCTGCACGATCCTGTGCCGCGGCTGGCGTCCAAATTATCCTCATCCTTGTCTGGCTGCTTGAGTACGCCTGGCAGCAAATTCGGCTTCTACTTCATCGTTTGTCAGGCCTTCGCCTGCCCGCATAGAGACTCGCGCGATGTCGACTTTACGTTGCAAGAATGCCTCGTACTCACGCGACTCTCGTTGTGTTTGAACAAACTGACGCATCATTTCCCGGACAATTTGCGACGCTGGCCGATGGGACGCTTCTGCTTCAGCCATGAACTGTTCGCGCAGTTCGGGTTCAAGTTTCATCGTGAAAACGGCTTGTTTCGACATGGTCTGCTTTCCGGGCTTGTGTACTGAAAAAGTATATACGTCTTCAGTACATATTCATCACTGCTCAGATGTTGCCGCGACGAGTGGACGAATTCGCGATCTCAACGACAAAGACTTCTACCGCCTGATCAATGCCGCGTACGTGTCATTGCGCGATGGGCTGGATTTGATGGAAGAGCTGCAACACCGCTTGGCCGCACAGGCAGCGCAAGCGAGCTGAGGTCGTTTTAGAGCGTTCCTGCGCAAGATGCGGGAATGCTCATATGCTCGTCCTCATAAATTTTGACGAGCGCCGCTAATGCCTCCAGCTCATTGCCTTCTGGCGATGTCAGCGCCGCACCCCATAACTGCTCGATTCGCGAAAGTGCGTTCGCGAGGTCCTCATCGCTTTGGATAGGTTTGATGTCCATCAGGTAGTTTCCCTCTTGATCTGGCTGCTTTGAATTTCGGCGCCGACGTAGCAGTGAAAACCTGGCTACCGTTCGTAATCTCAGGGTCGCTCGATACCGTTGCGGCAATGATCAAAGAATTGTTTCAAAACTTGACTGAATTTCCCCTCCAATGCGATATTGATAGTTAGCAAACTAACAGTGTGCGAGTTCTCGTGTCCCAGACCCTCGACGCCCTTCAGATGAACATCAGCAGTGCCATGGTGGTGGCCGCGCGGCATTGGCGGAAAATCTGCCAGACCACGCTGGTCAACTACGGCATTTCCGAAGCCTGCGCCGTCCCGTTGTTGATGATCGGGCGGCTGGGCGAGGGTGTGCGGCAGGTGACGGTGGCGCAGGCGGCGGGGATGGAGAGCCCGTCGCTGGTGCGTTTGCTCGATCAGTTGTGCCAGTCCGGGTATGTCTGCCGCAGCGAAGATCCCCTTGATCGTCGCGCCAAGTGCCTGAGCCTGACCGATACCGGCCGTGAGTTGGTGCAAGCGGTGGAAGCCGAGTTGGTGCGCTTGCGTCGTGTGGTGCTCGAAGGTATTGATCCGGCGGATCTGGAGGCGGCGTTGCGGGTGATTCGCGCGTTCGAGACGGCAGAGCAGCAGTTACCGGTGACCCCCTCGTGAACGGATTTTTTAGCGGCATACCGCCGGCCCGCGACTGGTTTTACGGTGTACGTACCTTCGCCGCGTCGATGATCGCGTTGTACATCGCCATGCTCATGCAAATGCCGCGTCCGTATTGGGCGATGGCCACGGTGTATATCGTTTCCAGTCCGTTCGTCGGGCCGACCAGTTCCAAGGCCTTGTACCGCGCCATTGGCACCTTGACCGGTGCGGCAGCGGCGTTGCTGTTTGTGCCGATGTTCGTTCAGAGCCCGTATGTGCTGGTGCTGGTCATCGCGCTGTGGACCGGCATCCTGCTGTTTTTGTCGATGCATTTGCGCACGGCGAATAACTACGCGCTGATGCTCGCCGGTTACACCTTGCCGCTGATCGCCCTGCCGGTGGTGGATAACCCGTTGGCGGTGTGGGATGTGGCGGAAGCGCGGACCGAGGAGATCTTCCTCGGCATCGTCTGCGCAGCGGTGGTTGGCAGTATGTTCTGGCCACGGCGGCTGGCGCCGGTGTTCGATGACTCCGTCAGCAAGTGGTTCAGCGATGCGGTGACCTACAGCCAGCGCTTCCTGACCCGTAATGTGCAGCCCGACGAGGTCAGCACCTTGCGCGCCTCGATGGTTGCCACGTTCAACTCCCTGGAATTGATGATCGGCCAGTTGCCCCACGAAGGCGCGCGGCCGCAAACCGTGCGCAACACCAAGGAACTGCGTGGGCGGATGATTCATCTGTTGCCGGTGGTGGATGCGCTGGACGATGCGCTGTATGCCTTGCAGCGCCGCACGCCCGAGCTTGTGGACAAGTTCGCGCCGCTGCTGGCCGCGAGCGTTGAATGGCTCGACAGCAAAGACGCTTCGGTCGAACGCTGGCAAGCGTTGCGCACTCAGCTCGAAGCCCTGCAACCGAGCGCCGAAGCGCTGGATGATCGCAAGCAACTGCTGTTTTCCAACGCGCTGTATCGCCTGGGTGAATGGATCGATTTGTGGCAAGACCTGCGCAGCCTGCAAGAAGCGATTCGTTGCGAAAGCCAGGACAACTGGCGCGCCGTTTACCGGCATTGGCGGCTGGGCCGGCTGACGCCTTTTCTCGACCGTGGGCTGATGCTGTATTCGGCGGCGTCGACGGTGCTGGCGATCATCGTCGCCTCGGTGCTGTGGATTCTGCTCGGCTGGACCGACGGCGGCAGCGCGGTGATTCTGGCGGCGGTGGCGTGCAGCTTTTTCGCTGCGATGGACGACCCGGCACCGCAGATTTACCGGTTCTTTTTCTGGACCGCGATGTCGGTGTTGTTCGCCAGCCTTTATCTGTTTTTGATTTTGCCGAACCTGCATGACTTTCCAATGCTGGTGCTCGCATTCGCCGTGCCGTTTATCTGCGTCGGCACCCTGACCGTAAACCCGCGTTTTTACCTCGGCATGCTGCTGACCATCGTCAACACCTCGTCCTTTATCAGCATCCAGGGCGCCTACGACGCGGACTTTTTGAGCTTCGCCAACTCCAACCTCGCCGGCCCCATCGGCTTGTTGTTTGCTTTTATCTGGACCCTGGTGGCGCGGCCCTTTGGTTCAGAGCTGGCGGCCAAGCGCCTGACCCGTTTCAGCTGGCGCGACATCGTCGGCATGACTACGCCTGCGAACCTCGCCGAACACCGGTACCTGGGTGTGCAGATGCTCGATCGGCTGATGCAGCATTTGCCACGCCTGGCGATCACCGGTCAGGACACCGGCATAGCGCTGCGCGAAGTCCGTGTGGCGCTGAACCTGCTGGACTTGCTGGCCTACGCGCCCCGGGTGTTGGGTGTACCAAACGTCTTGCTGCGGCAGGTGGTGGCCGAGGTCGGCGAGTACTTCAAGGCCTGTCTCAAGGCTGGCGAACGCTTGCCGGCACCAGCGCCGTTGCTGATGACTCTGGATCGCACCCGGCGCGCCCTCAATGGCCAAGGCCTGGAAGGGGACGGCGAAACCCGCCTGCACCTGCTGCACGCCCTCGCCGGTCTGCGTCTGGCGCTGTTGCCGGGCGTGGAATTCATCGGCAGCGGTGAGGCCGATGAACCGTTTCCCCATGGTATCGATGGAGCGCCTTTATGATCGGTGATCTGGACATCAGCGGGGTGTTCCTGCCCACGTTGCTGGTGCTGATGGGCATTACGTACGTGCTGTACCTGGTGGTGCACGGGTTACTGACGCGCCTGCACTTTTATCGTCTGGTCTGGCACCGGGCATTGTTCAACGTGGGTCTTTACGCCTTGCTGCTCGGCGCCGTGGACTCACTCAGTCGATACCTGATGACATGAAAAAACCTATTTTGACCCTTGGCCGTGTGGTGTTGACCTTGTTGGTGGTGACCTTCGCGGTCGTCGTGGTCTGGCGCATGGTGATGTATTACATGTTTGCTCCATGGACCCGTGACGGGCACATTCGCGCAGATATCGTGCAGATCGCCCCGGACGTTTCCGGGCTGATCCAGCAAGTGGAAGTGCGTGACAACCAACCGGTGAAGCGCGGCCAGGTGTTGTTCAGCATCGATCAGGACCGTTTCAAGCTGGCGCTGCGTCAAGCCAAGGCCGCGGTTGCCGACCGTCAGGAAACCCTGGCTCAGGCGCAACGGGAAGCCAAGCGTAACCGGGGGCTGGGCAATCTGGTGCCGGGCGAGCAACTGGAAGAAAGCCAGTCCCGCGTGGCCCGCGCCGAGGTGGCGTTGTCCGAGGCTCAAGTGTCGGTGGACAGTGCCCAGCTCAACCTCGACCGCTCGGTAATCCGCAGCCCGGTGGACGGTTACGTCAACGACCGCGCACCGCGTACTCAGGAGTTCGTCACCGCCGGGCGTCCGGTGTTGTCGGTGGTGGACAGCAACTCCTTCCACATCGATGGCTATTTTGAAGAAACCAAACTCGACGGCATTCATGTCGGCCAAGGTGTCGATATCCGCGTGATTGGCGACCGCGCACGGTTGCGCGGGCATGTCGAAAGCATCGTCGCCGGCATTGAAGACCGTGACCGCAGCAGCGGTTCGAACCTGCTGCCCAACGTTAACCCGGCATTCAGTTGGGTGCGTCTGGCGCAGCGGATTCCGGTACGAATTGCCTTCGATGACGTGCCGGCAGATTTCCGCATGATTGCCGGGCGGACCGCGACCGTGTCGATCATCGGCGACAAACCCGAGCAGGAGCCGGAGCAATGAAAGCGGTCGCCTGTTTAGCGACGGCCGGGCTCGGCTTGCTGCTGTCGGCCTGTCAGGTGGTCGGCCCGGATTACCATTTGCCCAAAGAGGCTGCGGTGCACCGCGAGGACTTTCAGGGCGATCTGACCGCGCACGGTAAAAACGTGGTGTCGGCGCCGGTGCCGGGCGACTGGTGGCGGTTGTATCAGGACCCGCGTCTGGATGCGCTGGTGCGCCAGGCCATGGCCACCAACACCGATTTGCGGGTGGCGGCAGCCAACCTGTCGCGCGCCCGTGCCCGGGTCGAACAAGCCGAGTCGGCGGGCGGCTGGAGCGGTGGCGTGAAGGTCGGCGCCCAGCGTTTGCAGGAGTCTGGCGAGGCATTTCTGATACCGGAAAAGGTTCCAGTGGCCAATGTCGGTGACATCGGCATCACCACCTCTTATCAGTTCGATCTGTTTGGCACGTTGCAGCGCGGCATCGAAGCGGCGAAGGCCAATGCCGATGCGACGCAAGCCGCAGCAGACACCGCGCGCATCACCCTGGTCGCCGACGTCGTGCGTGCGTATACCCAAGTCTGCGCGGCCAACGAAGAGCGTGAAATCGCCGAGCACTCACTGGACCTGCAAGGCCAGAGCACTGCGCTGACTCAGCGGCTGCGCGATGCCGGGCGCGGCGACGAAACCCAGGTCACCCGTTCGCAAACCCAGTTCAAATCCTTGCGCGCCGATATGCCGCGCTATGAAGCCGCCCGTCAGGCCGGGCTGTTCCGTTTGTCGATGCTGTTGGCTAAACCGGTAGATCAATTGCCCGCCGGGACCAGCAGTTGCCATGAGCTGCCAAAGATTGCGCAATTGTTGCCGGTCGGTGACGGTGCCACCTTGCTCAAACGGCGACCGGATGTGCGTCAGGCCGAACGTCAGCTGGCGGCCGCGACGGCGGACATCGGCGTGGCTACCGGTGCGCTTTACCCGGATATCAGCATCGGGGCGACCGTCGGCACCGTGGGTATTCTCGATCACCTCGGTCAACCACAAACCAATCGCTGGGGTTTCGGCCCGTTGCTGACCTGGACAGTGCCGTCCAACGGCTCCCGGGCACGTGTACGGGAGGCCGAAGCGGCGACCCAAGGCGCGCTGGCGCACTTTGACGGGGTGGTGTTGAACGCGATCCGCGAAACCCAGACCGGTCTGGCGCAGTATTCCGCGCTGTTGCAGCGCCGCGATGCCCTGGTCGATGCCGAGCAATCGGCACAGCTGGCGGCGGATCAGACACACCGCTTCTTCCAGGCGGGTCGGGCGTCGTTCCTCGCCGATTTGCAGGCAACCCGCACCTACACCGACGTGCGTGCACAGGTGGCGACCGCCAATACTCAGGTTGCCATGAGCCAGATCGATTTGTTTCTGGCGCTGGGCGGTGGTTGGGAAAGCGGACGAACGCAAGGTTCACAGCCGACGAAACCCTGAGGCCGTTGCTATGCTTTTACATGTCGGGTTCGCGCAGGCGGGTCCGGCCGTCAAAGCTCGCATTGGCCATGGGGATTCCAATAATGAAAAACCCTTATGCTCCCGGCTTCTGGTGCGCAATTGTCGCGCTGGTGCTGCTCTCGGCTACGTATTTTTATGGCGTGATGCTGGCGCACCAGATTGATAAGGCTTTGATCTTTCTCGACAGTGCCAGTGCGCTGATCGGGGTGATGTCGATCGCAGTCGTCGCCTGGGCTTCGCTGCAAACCCGGCGGATCAAGAAAAAACAACTCGAACAAGGCAAGACCCTGGTGATGATCTGGGACACCAAGGTCGCGTTGCGCCGGGTTGAAACGGTATTCGACCGGTATTTCTGGGGCAGTTACTGGCAACCGGGGCGCACTTTCCAGGAAGTCATGGGCGAACTCACCGGGACCCCGCTGGAAAAAAGCCTCGAAGCCCTGAAAACCCAATGCCTGGCCCTCGACAAGCAGATCACCGACGAAGGCTGGCACTGGCTGAACAACGCCCGCGAACTGTCTGACGTGGCCAACGCCATGGCCCGCGAACGCTATCAACTGGACTTTTGCGACCCGCGCTCGGAATCACCGAATGGCGCGGTGATCAATCGGGATTTTGAAGTGCTGGTCTACACCTGGACCGCACGGCTGAAAAGCTTTGATCATCAGCTCGATGAGATTGAAGTGCAGTATTCCTGATTCGAAATCGATCGTTCCCACGCAGAGCGTGGGAACGATCACTCTTCTGCGCCTCTACACACTTTCACCTTTAATCATTGGGCCGCTCCACGGCACAAATGCTAATCTCTTCGCACTTTTAGCGGAGTCGAGCCGCAACCCGTTGAGGGTTCAGGGAAGACGACCACACTTTCAACAACGGACATTGATCGGGTCATTCATGAATAAATCAGCAGGCGTGCTTCTGGGAATCGTCGTTGCCATCGGTGCAATCAGCGCCGGCGGCGCTTGGTACACCGGTACGAAACTGGAAGGGGTGCTGCAAACCTCGATTGCCGACGCCAACAAAGAGCTGCAAACCGCGATGGTCGGCTCCAAAGGCACCGCGACCCTGGAACTGGTGTCGCTGGATCGCCAATTGTTCAGCAGTACCGCGCACTACCGCCTCAAGGGCCAGGGCGAAATGTTCGGTGAGAACCCTGAAGGCGTAGAGCTGCTGTTCGTTGACCACATCGAACACGGCCCGCTGCCATTCTCGCGTCTGGTGTCACTGAAATGGCTGCCGGTCATGGCCACCAGTCACTACTCGCTGGAAAAGACCCCGACCACCGAAAAATGGTTCGCCGCCACCAAGGACGCGTCTCCACTCAAGGGTGTGGTCAACATCGGCTATGACCGTGCCACCAGCGGCAACCTTGAATTGCTGCCCGTCGAAACGGCACTGGACGACAAGTCCAAGCTGAAATTTTCCGGCCTGAACCTCGACGTGTCGGCCAGCGCCCAGGCACAGAAGGTCAAGGCTGACGGTTACATGGACAGCCTCACGCTGACCAGCGTTGCCGAAGACCAGTCCCCGGTGAAAGTCGAGTTGAATGGCCTGACCCTGGCCAGCAACCTCAGCAAAAGCAGCTATGGCTACTACCTGGGGGAAAACGTCGTCGAGCTGACCAGCACCAGGACGACCTTTGGCGACAAACAGTCGGTGATGACCTTCAAGAACACTGAAATGAAGAGTTCCACCACCGAGTCCGGGACCAACGCAGCCGGTCGTGCCGATTACAAGATTGGCGAAATCGCCCTCAACGACAAGGCCCTCGGCTCGGCGCAAATGGCCTGGAGCATGAAAAACCTCGATATCCCGTCGACGCTGTCGCTGGTACAGATCTATCAGAACAAACTGCAGCCGTACGAAGCGGCCGCCGCTGCTGCTGCCGCTGCGAGTGAACCGGCGCCCGAACTGAAGCTGACCGACGCCGAACAGGCACAGGTCAAGGCGGGTCTGGAGACGTTGCTGGCCGCCCAGCCACAAGTCGCGCTGGAGAACTTCTCGTTCACCACCCCGAACGGTGTAAGCCGCACTAGCCTGGTTGTAGACCTGACCAAACCCACATCGCTGGACCTGCCACCCGACCAGTTGGGCAAGCAATTGATTGCCCTGCTGGACTTCAATCTGAAGATCTCCAAGCCGATGATTACCGACCTGGTGACGGTGCAGGCGCAGATGGAAGGCCAGACCGATGCCAAAGCGGTTGCCGAGCAAGCCGCCGCGACCAGCGACATGGTCAGCAGCATGGCCGTCGGTACGCAACTGGCGACGCTGGATGGCAACGACATCGTTTCCAAACTGCACTACGCCAATAATCAGGTGGACTTCAACGGCCAGAAGATGACCGTCGAACAGTTTGTCGGTTTCGTGATGAGTAAGCTCGGCAGCGCTGGCGCGATGCAGTAAACGCCACGCACCACAGACCCAGCACCCCGTCGCGGCAGGTTTAGCCGCCTCGGCAAAAACGCCCAGCCTTCGCTTTAGCGGAGAGACTGGGCGTTTTGCTGTGTAGGACAATTCTGAAGAAATATGCGGATTCGTCTTTTGCCATTCGTCGCCATGGAAGACTCCACCCCAGGATAGCTTGGCTGGGTCATGAGACACCGGCCGCCTGAGGTGTAGCGCTCAGGGGAACCCATTGCTCCAGCTCTCCTCGTACAGGAAGCTTGTGAATGTTGCGTACCCTCCATCCCCATCTGCGCCCGATGATTTGCATGGCGCTGTGCAGTCAATTGCTCTGGCCGACGCTGGCTTTTGCCGATACGGCCTACGACGGCATGATTCGCCAAGCGCGAGCCGGCAATTACACCCCGGCACTCAACGTGTTGCGCCAGGTTCCCGACAGCCAGTTGACGACCGGCCAGGTCAGCGATCATTTGCAAATCGCCAGTTGGGCCGGTCTCGATAGCGAAGTGGTCGACGTCTATGAAGCCCAGGCTCGCAACCGGGTGTTGTCGGTTCAGGCACTGACCGCCACTGCTCGTGCCTACCGCAATCTCAAACGTTGGGAATCGGCCTCTGCGTTGTACCGCCAGGCGCTGGTGCTTGAGCCCAACAACGCTGATCTGCAACTCGGGCTGGCACTGACCCAAGCCGACGCCGGCAAACCTGAAGAGGCCGTCAGCCGCACCAAAGCCCTGGTCGCGGTCAAACCCGAGGATCCGGCCCGCCGGCTGGCGCTGGCGTATGCCTTGACCCGCGCCGGGGCGACCTATGACGCGCTGTTCCAATACGATCAGGCGTTCGTTCGGGCCGGTAACAACCCGGATGTTGCCCGCGAATATGTTTTTGCCTTGCAACGTGCACGCTTGCCGGAGCCGGCCTTGCGTCTGGCCCGTCAGCGTCCGGGGTTGATCGACCCGAGCGTGTTGCGGCGCATCGAAGGCGATCTGGCGGCCGAGCGGGTGCGTCTGGCGGAACTGGCCACGCGCAGCGAAACAGAACGTTACGTCATCGCCGACCGTGCGTTGGCCGATTACGACCAATTACTCAAAACCTGGACTCCGGACGCGCAAGCCCATGACGACGTGGTGCGCTGGCGTATCGACCGCATGGGCGCGCTCAAGGCCCGTGCGCGCACCGCCGAGGTCATTCATGACTACCAGCAACTGATCGGCGAAGGCGCGAAAATTCCGACCTATGCGCTGCGCTGGGTGGCCGCTTCTTATCTGGATCAGCGTCAGCCTGAGGTCGCTGTCGATTTGTACCGTCAGGTGCTGGCGGCGCCGGATGCCGATGTCGGCGACCGCCTCGAAGACAGCACCGCGCTGTATTACGCGTTGCTTGAAAGCGATCAACCGCTGGAGGCGCGCAAGCTTGCCGAAACCCTGGCGCAGAGCCAAAGCCCACGGGTCGAACTCAAAGGTCAGCCCGTGGGCAATCCCAACGACAAATGGATGGACGCTCAACAACTGGCCGCTCAGACCGGCACCCATGTCGCCGATTTGCCCTCGGCTGAGCAGCGTCTGGCGGCGCTGGTTGATCAGGCGCCCGGCAATGTCGGTTTGCGTCTGGCTCAGGCGGATCTGTACCGCGCTCGCGATTGGCCACGGCTCGCGGAATCCCAGCTCAAGGAAACCGAAAGCATGGCGCCGCGTGATGTCGGTCTGGAAGTCAACCAGGGCTACACCGCACTGGATCTGCAGGAATGGCGTCAGCTCGATGCGCTGACCGATGACGTCGGCGCGCGCTTCCCGGACAACCGTCAGGTGCAACGTCTGGAGCGCGTGCGCGATGTGCATGACATGGCCGAGTTGCGGGTGTCGACCTATGGCGGCAAGAGCTATGGCGGCGGCAATAGCGGCGCTGGCGTCGTGACCGGCAGCCGTGATTTTGGCATTGAAAGCGTGCTTTACAGTCCGCCGATCGATGAGGACTGGCGGCTGTTCGGCGGTGCCGGGTTCGCCACCGGCGACTTTCAGGAAGGCACCGGCTATCACCGCTGGCAACGCTTGGGCGTCGAACGGCGAACCCGCGACATGACCCTCGACGCGGAAGTCTCCAACCACTCGTTTGGCAACGGCGACAAAACCGGCGCGCGCCTGGCACTGGCCCGCGACATCAATGATGCCTGGCAGTACGGCGCCAGCCTCGATTATCTGTCGGCCAACACGCCGCTGCGGGCCTTGCACAGCGATGTCACGTCCAACGGCGGCAGCGGCTTTATCCGCTGGCGCGCCAATGAAAGTCGCGAGTGGAAACTGGCCGTCAGCCCGTCGCATTTCAGCGATGGTAACAACCGCCTCGAAGCATTGCTGACCGGTCGCGAAGGTGTGTACCGCGCGCCGGGCGTGCAAGTCGATCTCGGCCTGGAAGTCGCCAGCAGTCACAGCTCGAAGAATGAAGACGTGCCGTATTTCAACCCGAAATCCGACTTCAGTGTGTTGCCGACAGTGAGCGTCAACCACGTGCTTTATCACCGTTACGAAACGGCCTGGAGCCAGCAGTTCCAGGCCGGTGCGGGCACCTACAGCCAGCGCGACCACGGCACGGGTGCCGTCGGTTTGCTCAGTTACGGCCAGCGCGTCAGCTGGAACGACGTGTTCGAGGCGGGTGCCGTGTTGAGCCTGCTTAACCGACCCTATGACGGCGTTCGCGAAAGCGACCTGCGTCTGCTCGTCGACCTCACTTACCGCTTCTAGAAGAGTCTGATCATGTCTGGAATCACACGCTGCATCCTGCTGCTGGGCGTCTTGCTGCTCGCCGCTTGCGCCCAGCAAGCCCCAGCCTTCACACCGCCGTCACAGCGACTGGTAGCGGCCAATGAAAAGCCCTGGCCAAAAAACCATGTGCTGGGCATCGCCTACCACGATGTTGAAGATCGTGACCCCGATCAGGCCATTGTTGCCGTGCGCACCGAGCGGCTGATCGAGCAGCTCGCCTGGCTGCGCGAGAACGGCTACCAGGCGGTCACCGTCGATCAAGTCATGGCCGCGCGCAAGGGCGGGCCAGAGCTGCCACCCAAGGCCATTGTGCTGAGCTTCGACGACGGCTATTCGAGCTTCTACACCCGCGTCATGCCGGTGCTGCGGGCCTACAAATGGCCCGCCTTGCTGGCGCCGGTCGGTGCCTGGATCGATACGCCGCTGGATAAACCCGTGGACTTCGCGGGCACCCCGCGCCAGCGTTCGGACTTCCTGACCTGGGCGCAGATCACTGAAATCTCGAAGTCCGGACTGGTGGAAATCGCCGCTCACACCGACGCCAGCCACAAGGGCATCCTGGCCAACCCGCAAGGTAACCTGGAGCCTGCGGCGACGACCCGTGGTTATGACGCGGCGACCGGGCGCTACGAATCCGAAGCCGACTTCCAGGCGCGTCTGCGCAAGGACGTGGTCACCATCAGCGAGAAAATCCGCAAGGCCACCGGCTATAAGCCGCGTGTGTGGGTCTGGCCTTATGGCGCGGCGGATGGCACCACGTTGCAGATCACCAGTTCCGAGGGTTACCAGATGGCCCTGACCCTCGACGACGGCCTAGATTCACTGAACAACCTGATGAGCAGCCCGCGTTTTCTGGTGTCCTCCGATCCGGATGGCGAACACTTCGCCAACAGCATGGTTGCGGTGCAATCCACCGCGCCGATGCGCGTGGTGCACGTTGACCTGGATTACGTCTACGACCCGGACCCGGTTCAACAGGACGCCAACCTCGGCAAGCTGGTCCAGCGCATGGCCGACATGGGCGCCAACACGGTGTTCCTGCAAGCTTTCGCCGACCCTAAAGGCGACGGGCTGGTGCGCTCGCTGTACTTCCCTAACCGCCATTTACCGGTGCGCGCCGACCTCTTCGACCGCGTCGCCTGGCAGCTGCGCACTCGCGCTAATGTCAAAGTCTTCGCCTGGATGCCGGTGCTGAGTTACGCGCTGGACCCGGCCTTGCCACGCGTGACCCGTTGGAACCCGGCCAGCGGCCAGACCTCGGTTGACCCCGGCCAGTACCGACGCCTGTCGCCGTTTGACCCGAATGTGCGGCGGATCATCGGTGAGATTTACGAAGACGTGGCGCGTCTGAGCTCGATCGACGGCATCCTTTACCACGACGATGCGGTGCTCTCGGATTTCGAAGACGCCAGCCCGCAGGCACTGAAGGTTTACGCGGCGAACGGCTTGCCTGGCTCGATGGCCGCCTTGCGTGGCGATCCGGCGACGCTGCAACGCTGGAGCCGCTTCAAGAGCCGCTACTTGATCAACTTCACCCGTGAACTCACTGCCAAAGTCCGCGCCATTCGCGGGCCGCAGGTGCTGACCGCGCGCAACCTGTTCGCTGAGCCGATGCTCAACCCGTCCAGTGAAACCTGGTTCGCGCAGAACCTCGGCGACTTCCTCGGCGCCTACGACTGGACCGCACCGATGGCCATGCCGCTGATGGAAGGCAAGACCCTCGAACAATCCGGTGCCTGGCTGGAAGCGCTGGTGGCGACAGTCCAATCCCGCCCGGGTGCGCTGGACCGCACGGTGTTCGAACTGCAGGCCCGCGACTGGACCCACAAGGGCGCCGCCGCGGAGGTGAGCGGCAAGCAACTGGCGGACTGGATGGGTCTCCTCAAACGTCAGGGCGCGACCAGTTTCGGTTACTACCCGGACAACTTCCTCGAGAACCAGCCGGACCTGAAAACCGTGCGTCCTGCGCTCTCCAACAAGTGGAATCCTTAACATGCTGGATAGACTGCTGGCCCTGCTGGTTCTGGCGATCGTGCTGGGGATTCCCCTGGGCGTGATCTTCCTGGTCACCGGGCAATTTCTGATGGATTTCGTGTTTTTCTATCCGCTGTTCATGTCCGGACTGTGGATCGCCGGCGGCCTGTATTTCTGGCTGCACTGGGAGCGCCACTGGCCGTGGAAGGACGACACACTACCACCGCCGCTGGCCGGCGAACCGCTGATTTCGATCCTGGTCCCTTGCTACAACGAGGGCGATAACGCGGCCGATACGATTCACGCTGCGCTGGGTCAGCATTACCCAAACATCGAAGTGATCGCGATCAACGACGGCTCCAAGGACAACACGGCCGCCGTTCTCGATGCCATCGCTGCCGAAGACCCGCGCCTGCGGGTGCTGCACCTGGCGGAAAACCAGGGCAAAGCGGTGGCCTTGCGCATGGGCGCCATTGCCGCGCGCAGTGAGTATCTGGTGTGCATTGACGGCGATGCCTTGCTCGCGCCGAACACAGCGGCCTATCTGGTGGCGCCGATGCTCGATAACGCGCGGCTCGGCGCGGTGACGGGCAACCCACGGATTCGAACCCGTTCGACGCTGGTCGGGCGGGTTCAGGTCGGCGAGTTCTCGTCGATCATCGGTTTGATCAAGCGCACCCAGCGGGTCTTCGGGCGGATTTTTACCGTGTCCGGGGTGATCGTGGCGTTCCGTCGTTCGGCGCTGAATCGGGTCGGTTATTGGAGCCCGGACATGATCACCGAAGACATCGACATCAGCTGGAAGCTGCAACTGGATCACTGGAGCATCTTCTACGAGCCGCGTGCGCTGTGCTGGATTCTGATGCCGGAAACCCTGTCCGGTTTGTGGAAGCAGCGTCTGCGCTGGGCCCAGGGCGGCGCCGAAGTGCTGTTCAAAAACATCCGCGGCATCTGGCAGTACCGCCATCGCTACTTCTGGCCATTGCTGTTCGAGTACTGCCTGTCCACCGGGTGGGCCTTCACCTTTTTGCTGTCAGTGATTTTCTGGGGCGTGGGCAAGTTCATCGACATGCCGGCCGCCATCGCCGTGCATCATTTGCTGCCACCAGCCTTCACCGGATTGTTGCTGGCGATGGTCTGCCTGCTGCAGTTCGCGGTCAGCATCCTGATCGACCGACGTTACGAGCGCGGGCTGTGGAAAACCATGTTCTGGGTGGTCTGGTATCCGCTGGTGTTCTGGCTCATCAGCTTGCTCACCACCCTGGTCAGCTTCCCCAAAGTCCTGTTTGGCCAACATCAGAAACGCGCGCGCTGGGTCAGTCCCGACCGTGGCATCAAGCCGCTGAATGAGGATGACGATGACGAGGAGTTCAGCAAATGAAAATCATCAGAACCCGTCAACGACCATTTCTGGTCATCATCGATGTCTTATTCACGGTATTGGCCTGGGTCGGCTTGCTGTACCTGCTGGTAAGCGGCCTCTGGCCATTGATTGATACCCACGAAGGGTTGGGTATCGAATCGACGATGCTCGACGCCCTTGGCACGCTGCAAATCTACTTGTGGGTGGCGCTGTTCAATGCGGTGGTCCTGATCTCCTGGGCGCGTTACCAGCACCGCAAGAGCAAAAGCTTTGCCCTGCGTCGTCTACCGGCACCGGTGGTCGATGACAAAGGCTTGAGCATTAGCTTCAACCTGACCGAAGAGCATCTGGCTCAGCTGCGCGGTCTGGGAACCATGGTGATCCACAACAACGAAGCCGGCGACGTCAGCCACGTTCTCCCACGCTTCTTGCGCATCGATCCCGAGCTCCAGAAGCAGTTGCACCCGCCGGCCTCACTGGTGCAGCAGAAGGCGTTGGTGTTGGCGGCAAAGGACGATCAGGTGCCTGTGACGTGAGCTGCGGTAAGGTTTGACTGAATGTTTTACAGGGCTATTGCGGTCTGAGTGTTCAGGGCATTGGCGTCGTTCGTCGAAAGCGAGCACTATCGAGCCAATTACTGGTGCGTTGGAGGCCAGCTGTGACACAACGAATTGACCGCATTGCCCAACTGCTCAACTGCCCGATCAAGGGCGAAGAAATGCGCCGGGCGATCACTGAAGCGCGCAAGGACTTTCTGCTCGACGACGATGAAGAGGATGACGACGAGGAAGAACCGTCCGAGGTGGATGTCGTGGATGAGCAGTCATCCAGGGCATGACTACCACCAACTGCGGTTGCTCTCCAGTTCACCCCTGCATTGCCTGAGTTGCCAGCCATAATCTTTCGCCTGTTGCTCGACCTTGCGTGCCACTTGCACCAGCCAGGGTTTCTGTAGATAACTCTGGCGACTGAACCCGCCACGTCCTTCGTGGTAGGCAAGGTACTGGCTGTAGGCATCCCACTTGGAAACCCCCAACTGACGCTGAGTGCCGGCGACGTACCAGCCGACGAACATGATCGCGTCGTCAAAATTGTCACGCGAACCACCGTTGCCGGTCGCGCTCTTGTACTCGCCCCATACAGGGTCCTGCGCCTGGGCATAGCCGTATGCCGAGCTGACCCGTCCCCAGGGAATAACCCACAAAAAGTAGTAGCGAGGGGGCAGGGCATCGTGCACAAAGCTGCTTTCCTGCTTGATGATCGCCATCGCCACATGCGGCGGCAGGCCCCAGGTTTTCTCCATTTTCAGCGAATCTTCGTACCAGGCCGGGTATTGGCGGTAGATGCTGCAAAGGTTGCTTTGCTCTCTTGGCGGTGTCGTCGAGCAACCCGCCAACAAGCCCAAGGCGATGAGTACGACTAAAAAACGTCCGTGCAAAAAACACTCTCTTGGCGGTTGGCCAATCCTTATCGGTTAAATAGGGTGCCCGATACAACGTCGCGTTTTTACTCCGGCGCGATGTGCAAATCGGTCCCTTGATGTGGCTGGCAGTTGGTCTGAAGTGCGTTGACCCTTGCACTGTAAATCGAGCACTATCAGGTACCTTTTTAAGTACCTTGGAGCCTGCTCATGGAGCGACTACTCGCTAGCCGCTCAGTCAGCATCACGGAACTCAAGCGCAGCCCGAGCACCGTGATCGAGCAAGCAGGGTCCGAGCCCGTGGCAGTGCTCAATCATAACCGCCCAGCGGCGTATCTTTTACCCCAGGCTGCGTATCAACGGCTTCTGGATCGGTTGCAGGCTGCAGAAATACGCGAAGCGATAGCCGTCAGCCGCAATGACCCACGTCCAGCAGTAGATGCCGACACGGTATTTGCGGAGCTGGATGCAATTATTGATCAAGTCGCTGCCGAGCAAAATCGTTCGTGAGGCAGCTGTTGTTCTCCGCGATGGCGCGGGAGGATCTGCAGAACGTTGTCCGTTACATTGCTCGGGACAATCCTGCCCGGGCCCGAACGTTTGTCGATGAGCTGCGCCAGCGTTGCTTGTTGTTGGTCGAGCAGCCTGATCTGGGTGTTGCTCGTGAAGACCGCGCCAGAGGCCTGCGCATGATTGCTCACGGTCGGTATCTGATTTTTTATGGTTTGACCGAGCAAAACATTCAGGTCGAGCGAGTGCTGCAGGGCGCACGTGATCTAGGGCGTCTCTTTGAATCTGGAAGCCAAGATCAATAACTTCCTAGGCAGAGCTATCGGCTAATAGCTGCCAACTGCCAGTCGGAATCGTCTCAAGCGTCATCCGCTGGCGAGACTCGGGGCAGCACAGTCTGTATGTAGCCGCGATCATTCGCATTTTTCTGTTGTGGTTTCTGACGTGTCCTGTGAGACACGTCTCTTTTTTGTGTAGAAATTTTCCGCTCTCTTGAACCAAAAGCGATGTGCAGGGTCTGCTTTGCGCGTGGTTTTGCGCATCAGCAGCGTGAGTGTTTTTCGGAATAAGCCTGGGTCTTCAGGCGTTCGCCGAAATCAGGGCTAAAGGCCGGCGTTTGGTTCTTTGGCTGCTCGCGAGCTTGCTGTCATTTCAGTATCGAGGGATCGAACATGTTCTCACCCGCCCATTGGGCGAGGTTGTGCCTGGCTTTGCTGTGCCTTTCTCCACTAAATCCTGCTCACGCCGCCCCCTCCCCCGGTGAAACCGATCTGATCCGCGAACGTCAGGATCGCCTGCTCGAAGAGCAGCGTCGGCGTCTCGAGGAACTCAAGGAGTTGCCCGGCAAAGCGGCCAAGCCGACGGCCCCGACAGCGCCTGTCGATACCCGCTGTTTCCCGATCAAAGACATCGAACTCAAAGGTGCTGACAGCCTTTCGGCCCGTGAGCGCGAGCGTTTGCTCAAGCCTTACATCGGCCAGTGCCTGGGCGTCACTCAGCTCAATGAGTTGCTGAAAGTCATCACCGATGACTACCTTGAGAAAGGCCTGGTGACCAGTCGTGCCTACTTGCCGCAGCAGGATTTGTCTGCCGGTCATTTGAAGGTGCTGGTGGTCGAGGGCAAGCTCGAAGGGATCAAAGGCGCGGAGGGCAGCAAGCTGTCGGACCGTGAACTGTCCATGGCTTTCCCAGGCAAGACCGGTGACCTGGTCAACCTGCGCGAGATCGAACAACTGGTCGATCAGTTGAACCGTTTGCCCTCCAATCAGGCGCAGATGGAATTGGCACCGGGCAAGGAGGTGGGCGGCAGCGAAGTGCTGGTCAAGAACACCCCGCAAAAGCCCTGGCGCGCCGGCTTGTCGCGCAGCAACGAAGGTCAGCGCAGCACCGGCGAACAGCAGTGGGGCACGACCTTTGACTGGGACAACCCGCTGGGGCTTGCGGACCAGCTGATGTTGCGCGGTGGTCATGATGCGGTGAGCGATCATAACCACACCTCAAGCAGTGCCATGCTCGATTACAACCTGCCGTGGGGCTGGTGGAACTTCAACTACAGCTACAGCCAGAGCGATTACCGCTCGCAGATTGCCGCCAATGGCTACAACTTCAAACAGACTGGCGACAGCCAGACTCACCAGTTCAAGGCCGAGCGAGTGATCTATCGCGATGCCGTGAGCAAGACATCCTTGAGCGCCGGCGTGTCCCACTTGCGCAGCAACAACTTCATCGAAGACAGCAAGCTGGCCCTGAGCAGTAACCATTTGAGCGAAGCACAGTTCGGGATCAACCACGGACGGCGTGTCGGCTCGGCCTTCGTCAACCTCGACTTGGGCATGCAGAAAGGTATCGGCGCCTTCGATGCCCAGAGCAACGGTCATCCGGGCCCTGGGGACGCGGATGCGCGGTACCGCAAATACACCGGCACCCTGAGCTACTTGCAGCCATTCAAACTCTGGGGCGAGTCATTGAGCTTCAGCAGCCTGATGACCGGCCAGCGCAGCGAGGACGTGCTGTTCAGCCCGCAGCGCACGAGCCTGGGCGGCTTGTCGTCGATCCGTGGTTACAAGGACCAGTCGTTGTCCGGTGACAGCGGCGGCTACTGGCGCAACGACCTGCGCTGGAGTCGTCCGGTGAATTGGGCGTGGCTGCGCCCGGTGTTCGCCGAGTACGGCACCAGCCTGGGTTACGACCAGGGCGTGATCAGTCATGACCGCTACAACGGCGATCAACATGGGCGGATGTCCAGCAACTCGATCGAGCTGTTTGCCAAAGGGCAGCATGTGTCTGCCAGCGTGACCTTCGCCCACTCTCTGGAGCGGCCGGATGCGTTGACCGAGCGCGAAGCACCGATCTATTTCCGCGTGGATTTCTCCCTCTAATTTTTCGCTTTATCGAGACCTGAATATGGACGTTCGCCAACTGGCCTTTCTGGCCGGCCAGCCTTCTGCTGCCGTGATTCCCCGTGAACGTTTCATGGGCATGCCCAAGCGCGGCTTGGCGTTCCTGCTGGCCAACGTCATGTTCTGGCAACCGATGTGGGCGCAGGCGGACGGCATCGTGGTCAGCGCGCCGGGCACCAGCCTGGATCGCGCCGGCAATGGCGTGCCGATCGTCAACATCGCCGCGCCCAACGGCAGCGGTCTGTCGCACAACCAGTTCCGCGACTACAACGTCGATACCAACGGGGTCATTCTCAACAACGCCACGGCCCGCACCCAGGCCACGCAACTGGGCGGGATCATCCTGGGCAACCCGAATCTACAGGGCGTTTCCGCACAAACCATCCTCAACGAAGTCAACGGCGGCAGCCCCAGCCGGTTGAACGGTTACACCGAAGTGGCGGGGCAGTCGGCGCGGGTGATCGTCGCCAACCCGTATGGCATCAGCTGCAATGGCTGCGGGTTTATCAACACCCCACGGGTGACCTTGACCACCGGCAAACCGGTACTCGACAACGGTCGTCTGGACCGCTTCCAGGTCGATCAGGGCAGCGTCTCCATCGACGGTGCCGGGATCAACGCGAGCAACGTCGACCGTTTCGAAATCATCACCCGTAGCGCGAAAATCAACGCCCAGATTCAGGCGAATAACCTGACCATCGTTGCCGGTCGTAACGACGTCAACGCCGACACTCTCAACGCTACGGCCCGGGCCAATGACGGCAGCACCAAGCCGGAACTGGCGATCGACTCCTCGGCGCTTGGCGGTATGTACGCCGGCGCGATCAAACTGGTCGGCACCGAAGCCGGCGTCGGGGTGAAACTTGACGGCAAACTGATCGCCAGCGGCGGCGATATCCAGCTCGATGCCAACGGCCAGCTGAGCTTGGCCGAGACCTCGGCGGTCAATGGCGCGGTGAACATCAAAGCCAACAGCCTCGACGCCCGTGCACCCGTCTACGCCGGCACCGCCCTCAATGTGCAAACCCAGGGCGACCTGAGCAACCAGCAAACCCTCGCCGCTCGCGACAGCATCAACCTGAGTGCCGGCGGCCAGTTGACCAACAACGGCATCATTGAAGCCGGGGTCAATGCCGACAGCAGCCGCAACGCCAGCGGCGACGTCAACCTCAGCGCACAGAACCTCAACAACAGCGGCAAAAGCGTGATCGCCAGCCGCAACCTGACGGTCAATACCGCGCAGACGTTGACCAACCAGGGCGGCACGTTCAGCGCTGCGCAAACCGCCAACATCAGTGCCGGGACGCTGGACAACCAGAACAAAGGTCGGGTGCTGAGTACCGGTACGCTGAGTCTGACTGCCGGGCAGGTACTCAATACCCAAGGCGTGATCACCAGCAGCGGCAACCTCACGGCCAACATCGGTGGTCTGAACAATCACAGCGGCGAAGTCTCCAGCGCCAGCAGCACCACGCTCAATGCCACGAGTCTGGACAACAGCGACGGCCAGGTGACGGGCGATGTGGCGCTGAATATCGGTTTGATCGGTGCCCTGAATAACCAGAACGGTGTACTTGGTTCCGGAAAAACCGTCAGCATCAGCGCCGCCAGCCTGGACAACAGCCATGCGGGCCGCCTGGTCAGCGATGGCAACCTGACCGCACGGATCACGGGTGTGTTCTATAACCAGAACGGCAACCTGAGCGCCAACGGCGTGGTCGATCTGCAGACCGGTAGCCTCGACAACCGCAATGGCAGCCTGATGGGCAAGGATCGCTTGACCCTGCAAAGCGCCTCTCTGGACAACCGCACAGGCAAGGTCCGCGCAGACAAGGATCTGCAACTCAACGTTGGCCAATTGGATAACCGCGAGCAAGGTTTGCTCAACAGCCAGACCGCGATCAATTTCAACGGTACCCATCTGGATAACCGTGGCGGCTTGCTCAGCGCGGTCGGGCCGGTACGGCTGGACGCAGCCAGCGTCGATAACAGTGGCGGACGCCTGAGCAGCGGCGACAGCCTGAGCCTGACCGCCACCCAATTGACCAACCAGGACGGCGGTCGTATCGCCAGTGCCGCCGCGCTGACCGCCAGCGTCACCGGTCTGAATCAGCAAGGGGGGCAGTTGTTCAGCAACACGTCGCTGGATCTGGACCTGAACCACGGTCAGCTGAACAACCAGAACGGTTTGATCAACGCACCGTTGCTGGTGCTCAAGAACCTCAAGGCCGTGAACAACCAGGGCGGCGAGATCTCCAGCGCCCAGGCGTTTACCGTGGCTGCCGACAGCCTCGATAACAGCAACGGCAAACTGCTGAGCAACCAGAGCCTGACCCTGCGCATCAACCAGGCACTGGCCAGTGTCAAAGGCATGATCGCTGCCGCGGCCCTCGATGTACGGGCCGCCAGCCTCGACAACAGTGGCGGTACGCTGACCAGTCGTGCCAGCCTCGAGCTGAACCTCAACGGTCAGTTGATCAACCAGAACCAGGGCCTGATCAACGCCACTACCCACCTGAACATCAATAGCAGCGGGCTGAACAACCAGGGCGGTTCGCTGCTGGGCAGCGCCATCGCGATCGACTTCGCAGCGGCCACCGGTGACCTGAACAACAGCGCCGGTCTGATCACCACCGCCGGCACATTGAGCATCAATCACCTGCGGGACCTGACCAACCAGGGCGGCGAAATCTCCAGCAGCCAGAGCATCAACCTGAGCGCCCGCGCGCTGAACAACAGCAGCGGCAGTCTGGTGAGCAATGGCGCAGTGACGCTGGACCTGCTCGGCGCCCTGACCAACACCAACGGCAAGATTGCCAGCGCCGGACCGCTACGGGTTCAGCGTTCAACGCAAATCAACAACCAGGGTGGCCAACTCGTCAGCCAAGGCTTGATGACGCTGCTCACCGGCGGCCTGGACAACCGTAATCGCGGAACCGTCGCGGCCAATGATCAACTGACCCTGACTGCAACTGGAACGGTGCAAAACAGTGCCGATGGCCTGATCTACAGCCAGAACGGTGGTCTGCAAGTACAGGCTGCCAGCCTGAGCAACGCCAAGGGCACGCTGTTAAGCCAGGGCGCCCTGAACCTCACCGTGGGCGGCGATATCGACAACCAGAGCGGTCGGATTCTGGCCAAGACCGGTGACCTGTCCATCAGCGCCGGCCACCTCGATAACCGAGGTGGTGTGCTTGCCAGCCTGCAAGGTGCTTTCACTGCGCACCTGACCGGCGTCTTGAAAAACGGCTACGACCTGAACAACAACCGTCAGGGCGGCATCACCCAGGCACAGCGTTTGAACCTGACGGCGCTGGGCGGCATCGATAACTACGGCGGGCGCATCTCGGCGCAAACCGGCGATGCAGTCATCGCCACGGGCGCGGGCAACTTCGACAATCGCAATGGCGGCCTCTACGCCAAGGGCCAGGTCAACGTCACCGGCAACAACTTCGACAACAGCGGCGACAACGATGGCCAGATCGGCGGCAACCAGATCACCCTGAACCTCAACGGCGCCCTGAACAACCGCCTGGGCATCATCGAGAGCGACACGACCCTGGCGATCAAAGCCGCCAGCCTCGATAACCAGACCGGTCAACTGCGCGCCCTGGGTACCAGTGGCAAGACCGCCTTCCAGATCGGCGGCCTGTTCGACAACCGCAACGGCACTCTGGAAAGCGCCAACACCGACCTGAGTCTGGCTGTCGGTGGTTTCCTCAATGGCGGCGGCAGCCTGTTGCACGTCGGCACCGGCACCTTCGACATTTCCACCGCCAACGTCACCGGGGCCGGCGGTTCCATCGTGACCCGTGGTGGCTTGACCCTCAACGCCGACAGCTGGACCAACAGCAGCGTGATCCAGGCCGGACGCCTGAACGTCAACGTCAACAACTTCACCCAAACCGCCAGTGGTCAGTTGCTGGCCTCTGACAGTTTCGTCGGTAGCGGTGTCAACTGGTTCAACGATGGGCTGATTGCCAGTGATGGCCGCCTGAGTCTGAGCCTGGGCGGTGCTTACTGGGGCGCTGGTCGTCTCAGCAGCCAGGGGACCCTTGGCCTGAGCGCCGCGCAAGTGAGCCTCAATAGCGTGACTTCCAGCATCGCCGGCGGTAGCGACACCCGACTCAATGTCAGCGGCCAACTGGACAATGCCGGTCGGCTGACTTCCGGCGCCGGCATGACGGTCATCGCGGGCGGGGTGAGGAACTTCGGGACAATGGGGGCAGGGGGAGACCTGACGCTCACGACCGGCGCATTGCTCAACTCCGGCGGTTTGATTTTCAGCGGCGGCAATATGTCGTTGCGCGTTGCGGACCTCAACAACACCAATGCCAACGTCTACAGCCTGGGCAACCTGAGCATCGACCGTGACGGGCAGGGTGGCCTGGCCAACAGCATCGTCAACAGTTCTGCGTCGATTCAAAGTGACGGCAGCATGAACCTGGCGGCGAGCACGATTCAGAATATCCGGTCAGTGCTGACTACCAATGATCAGGGCATCTACACCGCCAGGATTGGCGAAATCGCGTGTATCGCAGGCCCGAAGGGCAACGCTGGCGATTGCAGAGGCGGCAAGGAAAACCATGCCTGGGAGATCGTGCAGCGCGATAGATTTGTGGTCACCGCTGCCAGCGCCGCATCCAGCATCACTGCGGGCGGAAATCTGAACATCAACGGCGGGAATTTGCTGAACCAAAGCAGCACCATCGCCACAGGCGGCAGTCTGACCGCGACGCTCGCCAACCTGGCAAACAGCGGAATCGAGACCGGCGAAACTCAAACTTCGCGCACTTTCATGTCCGAGCGAACTCGGGATGCGGATGGTTGGTATGACGCGGCCAGTGCTTTTACTAACAAGTACTGGTACCAGAGCAGTGGCTATAACGCCAATGACCTGGGTGGTCTTCAGGCGGGGATGAGCCACTTTATCGGCATGACCGAAATTGAATTGCCCCAGTTTCGCAAGACCGAAAAACTCGCCTCCAGCGACCAAAGCTACGCCGCCGTTATCCAGGCCGCCGGTGCCCTTAAAATCAATGCGCAAAGCACGATAGACAATAGCGTCATACGGCTGGGCTATACCTATGTTGGCAGCGGTGCTCGAACCGACACCGGCGCTGCCGCCAGCCCGTACTCGACCCGTATCACCCTGAACCAACAGCTGCCACCGAACCTCGCTCAGCAACAAGTCAACCCGCTGGCGCTCCCGGGCTTCAGCCTGCCGACCGGTCAGAACGGGTTATTCCGCTTGAGTGGCCAAGGCAGCAGCACGCCTATCGCCAGTGGCCCACAGAGCTGGACCATCGGTGGCGCAAGCCTTGCCCCGACGCAACGTCAGCAAGCGCTGCCTGTCGGCCAGGTTCGGGAGACTCAGTTGGGCAGCACCACCCAGCCCTCGACCTCCGGTGACAATTCATCGGGCACGGTATTGCCTGGCCGTTCCACCGCCTTCACGGTCAACCGTGTCCAGGGTTTACCGGACAGCACCGTCCCGTCCAACC
>NZ_VMSG01000003.1 GCF_007713465.1 Pseudomonas sp. H3(2019)
CCCCTGTTACCGCCGTGAAAGGGCGGTGTCCTAGGCCACTAGACGAAGGGGACACACGTACAACATTCACTCCCTACCGCGTTTCGCTGTGTGCTTTCCGCTGTAAGTGGCGCGCATTCTATGGATGGATTGAGGGGTCGTCAACCCCCAACTATAAATTTATTTAAATCAATGACTTCGCCCCCCTTTGAGGGGCAATTCCGGGTTTTCGTCCGACCGGGGTTTGACGCCTATATTCTGTCACTCGCCAAGGCGCTATAGTCCTCTCCAGCAGATGATGGCAATGTGCACTCATCCACACATTGCCTATATAGACAGCGCAAAGGCTCGATTCAACTCGTCGCGCCACCCTATGCGCCCCCAAGCTTAGCCACTACACTCGCACGCAAACCCTATAAAGAGGTCTTCACGGTGACACCACTCATGATCACCCTGCTAGTAATAGTCGGGATCGCAATATTGATCGCCATTGGCTACATGAACCATGTGGTGGAAAACAATAAACTGGAAAAGGCCCGCACCAAGGTCGAACTCAATGATCGATTGCGCCGCTGTGGCGAAATCACCGAGACCTTCCCTGGCCAGCTGATGACTCCGGCGCTCAAGCTGCTGCTGACGCGACTGGAACTCAACGTCTGCCAACGCCTGCTCAATCTGGATAAAACCAATTCAAAGGTCAAAGCCCGCATCGAGGAACTGAGTGCACTGGTCGCACGAGGTGAATCGATTCCGGTCAACAACCCGCCGGCACCGATCCAGACTGAAGCCAAGGCCAAGGACGTACGCTTTTTGCTTGAAGCCTTGCATGGCCAGATCACTCGTGCGGCACAGGACGGTTTCCTGCCAGCCAACGAAGCCAAGCGCTGGATTCGTGAAGTTCGCCACATCCTGGTATTGCTGCACATCGAGTTCTTCAACAACCTAGGCCAACATGCACTGCAACAGGAACAACCCGGGCAAGCCCGCCTGGCGTTCGAGCGTGGCGTGCAGTACTTGCGCAAACAGCAAGACCCGCAGGTTTACAGCGAGCAGTTGCAGTACATGGAAAAGCTCCTGGCACGCGCCAACTCCATGGTGCTGACCAACATTGCACCGGTGGAAGGCGAAGTTAACCAGTTGACCGAAGGCCTCAAGGACGTGGAAGCCGAAGCTGACTGGAAGAAGAAGGTTATCTACGACTGATAGGGGTGGTGCGCAACAGGCGCAACACCTGTGGCGAGGGAGCGACTCCCTCGCCACCTATTCTGCGCGATCTCACGCTTACAACCTGAAATGCCCAACCATCCCCTTCAGCTCAGCCCCCAATTGCGCCAGTTCGATACTCGACGTGGCATTGCCTTGCATGGCCACCGAGGATTGATCGGCACTGGCACGGATGCTGGTCACGCTGCGATTGATCTCTTCGGCAACCGAACTCTGTTGTTCGGCCGCTGCAGCGATCTGCTGGTTCATCTGCTGAATCAGCGAGACCGCCGCAGCGATACTGCCCAGCGCACTCTCGGTCTGTAACGCATCACTGACGGCGAGCTTGACCAGCTCACCGCTGCTCTGTATTTGCTGCACCGACGCCTGCGCAGCTGAACGCAAGGCACTCACCAGACGTTCGATTTCTTCTGTGGATTGCTGGGTACGCTTGGCCAGGGCCCGGACTTCATCGGCAACCACGGCAAAGCCCCTGCCCTGCTCACCCGCTCGCGCGGCCTCGATGGCCGCATTGAGTGCCAGCAGGTTGGTCTGCTCGGCGACGCTCTTGATCACGCTGAGGACAGTGCCAATGTTCTGGATTTCCGCACTGAGGCTTTCGATGCTGGAGCTGGCCGACGTCGCCGAGTCAGCCAGTTGCTCGATGCGCTGCATGCTCTGACGCACGACCTGCTGACCGGTTTCGACCTTGCCGTCTGCCGTCTGCGCCGCCAGTGCAGCTTCCTCGGCATTGCGCGCAACGTCATGCACAGTCGCGGTCATCTGATTCATCGCGGTGGCGACTTGCTCGGTTTCTTCCTTCTGGCTGCTGACTTCGAGATTGGTTTGCTCGGTCACCGCCGAGAGCGATTGCGCGGAATTCGCAAGCTGCTCGATACCCGCCTGCAAGCCGCTGACAATACTGCTCAACCCCGCGCCCATTTGCTGCATGGCCTGCATCAACTGGCCGATTTCATCACGCCGTGTCACCTGCACGGTCGCGCTCAGATCGCCCGCCGCAATTTGCTGGGCGACGAGAATCACACTGCGCAGTGGCGCAACGATCAAGCGGGTAATCACCCACGCGGCAATCAGCCCGACCAGCAGCGCAAGCGCCGAGGACGCAATGATCAGCGCCGAATTCTTCTTCAGCTCTTCCTGCATCGACCGGTCCTCGGCCGCGTAAGCCTGGTCGACCCGCTGCACCACTTCGGCGGCGCGCTCATGCAACTGCTGATAGACCTTTTTCTCCTGACTCAGCAGCCCCGTGTACTCGGCAAGTTTTTCGCTGAAACTGGCGATATGCCCGGCCACTTCGTTGAGCACAGTCTGGTAGCCCGCGTCCTTGACCGTGCTCTTCAATGCCTCAGCCTGGGTCAATGCCTGGTCGGCCTGTTCAATCTTGCCTTGCCCGGCGCTTTCGTCGCTGGCCTTGCGGCTTTGATCCAGGCGCACTCGCGCCTCATTCATGGCCTGCAACATCAGCCTCGATACCTGACTGACCTGGTTGGCCTGCTCGATAAACTCCGCGCCCTCCTTGCCTTGCGTATCCTTGAGCGCATAAGCGCCATCGTCGGCGAGGCCAGCCTGCAGCACATCGAGGTTATTGGCCACGCTGGACACCGACCAACTGGCCATTTCCAGCGCCAGTTCCTTGGACTGGGTCAGCTCGACGAATTCATCGAAGGCCTTGCGGTACGCCCCCAGCGACTGCTCGACATCATTCATCACCGGAACGTTAGCCGCCGACTGAGCCTTGAGTTGCGTTGCGAGAGCGACCAACGCGTCAACCCCCTTGTGCAAGGCATCGACGGTTTTCGGATCACTGTGCAAGGCGTATTCCTGCTCAAGCAAACGCACCTTGAGCAGGCCACTGTTGAGCGACGACATCTGCTTGAGCCCGTCGAAGCGCTGGCTGATGGTTTGCAAGGACCAGACGCCGATAGCGGCCACCACGGCCGTCAACATCAGGACCAGAATAAAACCGACACCCAGTTTTTTTGCCATACCGAGGTTGGCAAAACGTCCTTGCACGACCGAAATCATTGCTCGTAACCCCCTTCCCATACTCAATGGCAACACGACCATTTTCTGTTGTTGCAGATTCGCAATGGGGTGCACCCAAGCACAAGTCTTTGGCGCCGCAATAATGGCAAAAAGCTACGCGTGAGTCGTTTTCAGAACGGTCGAAGTCGATCCGGTAATGCGCAGGCCTGAAAAAATGCCTGCGCCCGAGGATCGCTGGCATACGCCACATTGATGCGCAGCCAATCGATGGTTTCGCCGCTGGGGCTGAAGGCCGTTCTGGAGGACAGCACGATACCGAATGAGTGAGCCAGCGTGCGCACCCGTGCCGATTCGTGCTCTCGTGGTCGGGCCCAAATGTACAACCCACCCGCAGGCTTGCCGAACACCTCCCAGTCAGCGTCTTCAAGCACCAGCAATGTCGCCGCCATATCTCGCTTCAAACGCTGACGCTGGCGCTGTACCAGTTTGCGATAAGCGCCATTGGCCAACAGACTGCTCACCACCGACTCGCAAAACCGCGAAGCCCCCAGACTGGTAATCATCTTCATGTCTGCCAGACGCGCAATGATTGCGGCACTGGCCACGACATAACCGACCCGCAGCGAACTGCTGAGGGTTTTCGAAAAGCTGCCGACGTAGACCACATTCTGACCCGCATCCATGGCCGCCAGACGGCTGCCGGCACTGCCCTGAAAGTCAGCGTAGACATCATCCTCGACGATGATTAACTCATGACGCTTGGCCAATTGAAGAATCCGTTGCGCAACGGCGGGTGCCAGGCTACTGCCGGTCGGATTGTGGAACAGGCTATTGATGAACAACGCACGGGGATTGTTCGCGCTCAACAGGGCCTCAAGTACTTCAATGTCCGGGCCACGAGAGGTCCGCGGTACTTCCAGCAATCTGACGCCATGCAGCCTGAGCAGCTTGAACAGATTCGAATACCCCGGACGTTCGACCACCACGCAATCACCCGGCTTGAGCAGCGCCCGTATGATCAGATCAAGCCCGTGAGTGGCCCCCGCCGTGGTGAGAACCTGACTCTCATCGACGGCAATACTCATCTGTTGCAGGCGCTTGAGGATTTGTCGGCGCAAGACCGGCAACCCGTATGAAGGGCTGTAGTTGAACAATCCGGCCATGTCGGTACGCGCAACCTGGCGAATGGCATAACTGAGATCGTCGCTCTCGCGCCAGCTTTCGGGCATACCACCATGCCCCAGCGGCAACATGCCCAACGGGTCGTCGACCACCCCGACACTGGTTGTGTCAGCCGCCGCGGGGCCCGATTGGTCAGCGCAACGATGTGTCGCGCCCAAAGGCCCGGCAACGAAAAACCGCGAACCATGACGCGATGCCAGCACACCTTGGGCGACCATGCGCTCATACGCCTCGATGACACTGGACTGACTGAGCAGGTTTTCCCGGGCCAGCTGTCGAATGGACGGCAAACGCGTTCCAGGTTCGATGGCACTTTGGCGAATCCAGCCAGCGAGGGCGTCAACAATTTGCTGCACGACGGGCACCAGCGCCTGTCGATCAATTCTCAATTCCATGAGAAACCCACTCCAACTGTTTTTATGGCGTCAGTTAAGCACAGGCGCTCCCATGAAGATGTGCGACAACGCCGCTAAAACGCCCTCATCTAACCCCTTGAAACACAATGCCCGAGGCTACCATCAGAACGCCGTCACCCCGCCATCCACCGCCAGCGAATGACCGGTCGTGAACGCTGCCCCATCACTGCACAGATAAAGTACCGCACTGGCAATTTCCTCGACCTTGCCGATCCGCCCTACCGGGTGCATGGCGGCGGCAAAATCGGCTTTTTTCGGATCGGCTTCATAGGCACGGCGGAACATGTCCGTATCGATAACCGCCGGACAGACTGCATTCACGCGGATTTTCTTCTTCGCATATTCAATGGCTGCCGATTTCGTCAGGCCGATGACCGCGTGCTTGGACGCCGCGTAGATGCTCATCTTCGGCGCCGCGCCAAGCCCGGCCACCGAAGCAGTATTGACGATGGCGCCGCCACCTTGCGCCAGCATCAGCGGCAGTTGGTACTTCATGCACAACCAGACGCCTTTGACGTTGACGCCCATGATCGCGTCGAACTCATCGAGTGTGCCTTCGGCGAGCCTGCCCTTTTCGATTTCGATCCCGGCATTGTTGAAGGCGTAGTCGACGCGACCATAAGTGCTCACCGCCTTCGCCATCAGATTCTGTACATCGCTCTCCAGGGTCACGTTGCACCGCACGAAAACCGCTTCGCCACCGGCCGCCCGAATCAGCTCGACGGTGCCTTCGCCGCCGGCCACATCAAGGTCCGCGACCACCACTTTCAACCCTTCGGCGGCAAACGCCTGGGCGGTCGCGCGGCCAATACCGGCCGCAGCCCCTGTCACCAACGCAACCTGGCCGGAAAACGTCATGCTCATTGTTATGTCCTCGAAAGATGTGGGTGATCTCGTTCTCGCAGTCTAGGCACCCTGCCCCGTCACGCGGCAGCACTATCAGAGGACCGGTTGATTACTTATGAGTTGCGGTGATGAAGATCCCCGCCCGACTATCACTCGTTTGGATCGGACTGTATTCGCTGCGTCAGCAAACCTTGCGACAACCGTCATGAAGGTCTATCAATCAGACTTCATTCAACCTTGAGTGCCCGCCATGACTGCCCAGATCAACCGTCAATTCCTGCTCGCCAAACGCCCGGTGGGAGCTGCGAACCGCGAGACCTTCACCTATCAGCAAGTCCCTGTCGGCGAACCGGCGGCGGGCCAGATCCTGGTCAAGAACGAATACCTGTCGCTGGACCCGGCCATGCGTGGCTGGATGAACGAAGGCAAGTCCTACATCCCGCCTGTGGGCATCGGCGAAGTCATGCGCGCACTCGGAGTGGGCAAGGTGATTGCCTCGAACAACCCGGGCTTTGCCGCGGGCGATTACGTCAACGGTGCGCTGGGCGTGCAGGATTATTTCCTTGGGGAGCCACGAGGTTTCTACAAGGTCGATCCGAAACTGGCGCCATTGCCGCGTTATTTGTCAGCGCTGGGTATGACCGGCATGACCGCTTACTTCGCGCTGCTCGACGTCGGCGCACCGAAGGCCGGGGAGACCGTGGTGCTGTCGGGTGCAGCCGGCGCGGTAGGCAGCATTGCCGGGCAGATTGCCAAGATCAAAGGCTGTCGCGTAGTGGGCATCGCCGGCGGCGCAGACAAGTGCAGGTTCCTGATTGACGAACTGGGCTTCGACGGTGCCATCGACTACAAGCACGAAGACGTGGTTGCCGGCCTCAAGCGCGAATGCCCGAAAGGCGTAGACGTGTATTTCGATAACGTCGGCGGGGATATTCTCGACGCCGTGCTCAGCCGCCTGAACATGAAGGCCCGCGTGGTGATCTGCGGCGCTATCAGCCAGTACAACAACAAGGAAGCGGTCAGAGGCCCGGCCAACTATCTATCGCTACTGGTCAACCGTGCGCGGATGGAAGGCTTTGTGGTGATGGATTACGCCGCGCAGTTCGCCGCCGCCGGGCAGGAAATGGCCGGGTGGATGGCCAAGGGGCAGCTCAAGAGCAAGGAAGACATCGTCGAAGGACTGGAGACATTCCCGGAAACGCTGATGAAGCTGTTCAGCGGTGAGAACTTTGGGAAGCTGGTGTTGAAGGTTTAACGAAGTATCTGACTACATCAAAACACTGTGGGAGCGAGCCTGCTCGCGATGCCGGACTTACATTCAACATCAATGCTGACTGTTATGGCCCCATCGCGAGCAGGCTCGCTCCCACATTTGAATCTTCAGTGTTTGATCAGGCCAGTTCGGCCACGACGTCGGCCAAGGCCTTGGCCGGATCGGCCGCCTGGCTGATCGGACGCCCAATCACCAGATAGTCGGATCCGGCATCCAGGGCCTGGCGCGGTGTCAGGATGCGACGCTGATCGTCCTGGGCGCTGCCTGCCGGACGGATCCCCGGGGTCACCAGTTGCAGCGACGGATGCGCCGCTTTCAACGCCGAGGCCTCCAGCGCCGAGCACACCAGGCCATCCATCCCGGCTTTTTCTGCCAGTGCCGCCAGACGCAATACCTGCTCCTGTGGCTCGATATCCAGGCCAATCCCGGCCAGATCCTCACGCTCCATGCTGGTCAGCACGGTCACGCCGATCAACAGTGGTTTTGGACCGCTGCGCTGGTCGAGCACCTCGCGACAGGCCGCCATCATGCGCAGGCCGCCGGAGCAATGCACGTTGACCATCCATACGCCCATTTCCGCAGCCGCCTTGACGGCCATCGCGGTGGTGTTCGGAATGTCATGGAATTTAAGGTCGAGAAACACCTCGAAGCCCTTGTCACGCAAGGTCCCGACGATTTCCGAAGCGCAGCTGGTAAACAGTTCCTTACCGACTTTGACCCGGCACAGTTTCGGGTCCAACTGGTCGGCCAGCTTCAGTGCGGCGTCACGGGTAGGGAAATCCAGGGCGACGATGATAGGAGTCTGGCAGGCGGACATGAGTGGGCTCTCAGGCAAGTCGAAATCGGCGCGCATTGTAGCGGAACGCGAGCCCGTCCGGGACCCGATGATCGGTAAATCATCTTCAATAGTGCCGGTTGCCGGATGATAAACCCCGCACGCCCGGCAATTGTGTCCAATCCGATACACTCACGACACGCCCTCAACACCGCCAAAGGCTACCCTCGCCAACCGCAAGACTTCCTACAGCACTTCCCGCCTCACGGCCGGACGCCTATGCTGAAGCCACAACCTCGCAGCCCATCTTTTGTGGTTGGCAGCCTCTCTGGCAGATGAACGTACGCATGCATAATAGCCCCGCTCCTCTGAACGACGATCAAAAAGCCCCCGCAGCCGGCGAAGACAAACGCTGGAACACCCGCGCGCTGATCGTTGACGATGACGTTCCGATCCGCGAACTGCTGATCGACTACCTGGCCCGCTTCAACATCCACGCCAGCGGCGTTACCGACGGCGCCGCCATGCGCCTGGCGCTGCAAGCGGAGCATTACGACGTGGTGGTGCTGGACCTGATGCTGCCCGGCGAAGACGGTCTGTCGCTGTGCCGCTGGCTGCGCGCCGAATCGGACATCCCGATCCTGATGCTCACCGCCCGCTGCGAACCCACCGACCGCATCATCGGCCTGGAACTGGGGGCCGACGATTACATGGCCAAGCCGTTCGAGCCACGAGAGCTGGTCGCACGGATTCAAACCATCCTGCGCCGCGTGCGCGATGACCGTACCGAACAACGCGCCAACATTCGCTTCGACAACTGGCGCCTCAACAGCGTGCTCCGCCAGTTGATCTCCGTCGACGGCCTGGTGGTTCCGCTGTCGAATGCCGAATTCCGCTTGCTCTGGGTATTCATCGAACGCCCGCGACGGGTGCTCAGCCGCGAGCAATTACTGGACGCCGCCCGTGGACGCTCGATCGAAGCGTTCGATCGCAGTATCGATCTGCTGGTCTCGCGCCTGCGGCAAAAGCTCGGTGACGACCCCAAATCGCCTCAGTTGATCAAAACCGTGCGCGGCGAAGGTTACCTGTTCGACGCCCGAGACATCGGCTGATGCGTGCGCGCTTCGATACGCTGTTCGGCCGCCTGTTTGGCGTGCTGTTGCTGGCGATTATCCTGGCGCACCTTCTGGCGTTCTTCTGGTTCCACCATTACGGCCATCCCCCGCCCCCTCCACCGCCGGAGTTTTCCGCCGGGTTCAACGGACAACCACCGCCGCCCTTCAAACACAGACCACCGCGGCCCTGGTTTGGCGGCCCGATCGTACCGCTGACCTTTCAGCTTATCTCGCTGGTGATTGCCGCCTGGTACGGCGCAAAACTGCTGTCCCGGCCGATTCAACGCTTGAGCGCGGCCGCCGAGAGCCTCAGTGAAAACCTCGACAGTCCACCGCTAGATGAGTCCGGCCCCCGAGAATCACGGCAGGCGGCGCACACCTTCAACCTGATGCAAAAGCGTATCCGTGAGCAGGTGCAGCAGCGCTCGCGG
The DNA here is from genome assembly GCF_007713465.1 of Pseudomonas sp. H3(2019). Lineage (GTDB taxonomy): Bacteria > Pseudomonadota > Gammaproteobacteria > Pseudomonadales > Pseudomonadaceae > Aquipseudomonas. The sequence continues at coordinate 9,228 of NZ_VMSG01000003.1, forward strand.
ATGCTCGGCGCCGTTTCCCATGACCTGCGTACGCCACTGTCGCGGCTCAAGTTGCGCCTGGAGCAGATCGACGACATCAAGCTGCAAGGGCAGATGCGGCAGGACCTCGACGACATGATTCGCATGCTCGATGCGACCCTCAGCTACCTGCACGAACAACGTACCAGCGAAGCCCTGCAGTGGATGGACGTGCAGGCGCTGATCGAATCGCTCTGCGAAAACGCCCAGGACCAGGGCGCTGACGTGCAGGCCAGTGGGCACTGCGCACCGTTGCAGGTTCAACCGATGGCCCTGCGGTCGTGCATCAACAACTTGCTGGACAATGCCTTGCGGTACGCCGGCCAGGCACTGATCAACCTTGAAGACAGCCGCGAACAGCTGATCATTCGAGTGATCGACCATGGCCCCGGCATCGCCGCCGACAAACGCGAAGCCGTGTTCGAGCCGTTCTTTCGCCTGGAAGGTTCACGCAATCGCAACTCTGGCGGCATTGGACTGGGTATGACCATCGCCCGCGAAGCCGCTCAACGGCTGGGCGGAGCATTAAGCCTGGAAGAAACCCCGGGCGGCGGCCTGACTGCCGTGGTCTGCCTGCCACGGGTCTGAACAGACTCTGTGTGCTGATTCGTACAAATTCCACATACCCACGACAACTGCTCCCCCGAGGCTGCATGGGCCGGTGCCTTCACCGGTTTTATCCATCCAGGGAGTGAGCCCATGATCGGCAGCGTCAGCAGTAACTCCAGCTATACCAGCGCCACCAGCGCGGCCTATGCCGCCCGCCTCCAGCAGCGTCAGAAAGAGTTGTTCGCCAAGCTCGACACCAATGGCGACGGAACCGTTTCCAAGGATGAACTGAACAGCGCCCTGGCGAAGAAAAGCGACAGCCGCGTACTGAACAGCCTGAGCCAGCAATTCAGCAGCCTGGACAGCGATAACAGTGGAGGTCTGAGCAGCCAGGAAATGGCCGCCATGACGCCATCGTCCTGCCAAGCCCATAATGATCAGCCACCCAGCACGGAACTGGCCGACACCATGCTCAGCCTCCTGGACAGCAACGGTGACGGCAGCCTCAGCAGCGATGAGCTGAGCAATGGCCTGACGAAAGCCGGCAGCACCGCCGACAGCAAGAGCCTGTTTGCAGCGCTGGACACGAACAACGACGGGAGCGTGAGCAAGGACGAGCTGGTTGCCGCCCTCACGCCGCCTCAGCCGCCACAACAACTGTCCAGCCAGTCCCTGTTTGGCCAGCTCGACACCAATGGTGATGGCAGCATCAGCAGCAGCGAACTGAGCAGCGCCCTGGCCGCGACCTCGTCCACCAGCAGCACCGACAATGGTGCGGCCCTGCTCAAGATGCTCGACACGGACAACAGCGGCGGTGTCAGCAGCAACGAATTGAAAGCGGCGCTGCAAACGGGCAGCAGCCAGAACAGCGGGACCATCGATCAAGGCGCAGTGGCCGAGGCGCTGAGCAAATTGATCGTCAGCATGAATCAGCAGTACTCGCAGGCAAATACCCTGAGTTCAAGCAAAAACCTGAGCGCGGCAGCCTGATACAAAAAAGATCGCAGCCTGCGGCAGCTCCTGCGGTAAATACGAATACCGCGTAGGAGCTGCCGCAGGCTGCGATCTTTTCACTGGCGACTCAACTCTTGTTGTCAACCCGCGCCTGACTGTTACTCCAGTCGATCAACAGGCTGTACGCCACGGCCAACAAGGTCGGACCGATAAACAAGCCGATAAAGCCAAAGGCGATCAACCCGCCAAACACCCCAAGCAGCACGATCACCAACGGCAAGTTGCCGCCACGGCTGATCAGATAGGGCTTGAGCACGTTGTCGACGCCGCTGATGATGAACGTGCCCCAAATGCCGAGGAACACCGCCAGACCGTACTCGCCCTTCCAGGCCAGCCAGGCAGTCGCCGGAATCCACACCAGTGGCGGCCCCATGGGGATCAGGCTGAGCAGGAACGTGACGATACTCAGCACCAGTGCGCCCGGAATACCGGCAATCAGGAAGCCGATCAACGCCAGGATCGCCTGGGCGGCGGCAGTGCCGATGACGCCGTTGACCACCCGCTGCACCGTTCCGGCGACCAGTTCGATGTAATAACCGGCACGCTCGCCGATCAGCCGTTCCAGCAGACGGTGAGCAAACATCGCCAACCGTGGGCCGTCCCGATAGAAAAAGAACACGAAAACGATGCTCAAGGTCAGCTCGAGAATCCCTCCGCCGATCTGCGCACTGCGCGCCAGCAACCAGTTACCGACCTGTCCCAGATAGGGTTTGACCGCCAACAACAGCGCCGCACCTTGCTGATCAAGGCTGTTCCAGAGCCCAACCAGCCGTTCGCCAACCAGGGGTATCCCGGCCAGCCACACCGGTGCCGCCGGCAAGCCGTCAACCTGAACGTCCTTGAGAAACACCGTGGCATCGCGCACATGATCGGCCAGGTTAAAACCGAGCCACACCAACGGCACCGCCACCAGCACCATCCAGCCGAGCGTCAGTAACGCCGCCGCGAGGGATTCGTGACCATTGAGCCAGCGAGTCAGCAAGCGCATCAGCGGCCAACTGGCGAACGCCAGCACCGCGCCCCAGAACAGCGCCGACCAAAAGGGCGCCATCACCCAGAAGCTGGCACCGAACAACACCAGAAGCAGGATCTGCACCAACAGGCGATCGTTATTGATCATGAAAAATCTCGAGCAAGGTCAATCAACAAAAAGTAGGCGAACGGCCAATGGCACGTTCACCGAGGGAAAAACTATCGCAGGAACTCGATGTGCAGGCCGGTTGCTGGCACGTTGCCGAGTTCCATCCGCGCCGCACGTACGCCCTGCCCGACCAGCGCCTGACGCCAGGCTTCGGCGCTGGCTCCGGAAACACTGACGCGCAAAGTCGTATCGAGGTTCAATCCGCGCGACAGCAACGTCAGCCAAACCGGTTGCGGATCGCCCGTCAACCGCGGCAGGTCCAGCACGCCGGTGTCCTTGAGCTGACGCAGCAGGGTCGCCGAGGTCGGCAACAACTCACCCAATGGCGTAGTGGCGTCGAACTGTTCGACGTGCAGATAGGCTTTTCGATTGCCGCGAGTGATGCCGTAAAGCGCCAACAACGAGTTGTCCTGTGGTGCCGCGAGTCGCAGCAGCAAATAAGCCTGTTGATCGTCGGCGCCATAGAGTTTGGCGTTGCCGAACACTTCATTGGCCCACAGGCTGCTTTCGCCGCAATCGCGGGCCTGGCACCAGAACAACAGTTCGGCGCCCTGCTTCTGCAAGGCTTCGCGAGCGGCGGTGAAGGCCTCGGTGGACGAATGTTCCGGCGGCAACTCGTAGGTCACCGAGGTCGCTTTTCCGCGGGCACTGACCTGGCCATCAAAACGCAGCTGGCCGCTGATTTTGCGGATTGAGCCCATGGGGTAGATCCGTTCAAGCTCGGCAGCCGGGCGATAGTCGACGATCTGCGCATCGGCCAGACGTGGCACCAGCGGCAAATCGTGACTTCCCGGTACATCGGCGGCAAACACCAGCGAACTGAAACACCCCAGCCCCAACAAACAGATCAAGCGCATGCTGTTCAACCTTGAAGGTACTCTCATCGGATCAGCATGGCCTGAGCGCCTTTGACGACATTCGCGTCGTCGTTACGCGGTGGAATCTGCAAGCCACGCTGCACCGCCGGGCGAGCTTCCATCGCCGCCATCCAGCGTTGCAAGGCGGGTAAACCGTCCACCGAAACGCCCGACCATTCATGGCCACGGACCCACGGATAAGTGGCGATGTCAGCAATGCTGTAGTCATCGGCCAGGTACTCGACCGTTTCCAGGCGCGTGTTCAGCACTTCATACAAACGCCGGGTTTCATGCTGATAACGGTCGATGGCGCCCTGAAGCTTTTCCGGGAAGTAACGGAAAAATACGTTGGCCTGGCCCTGCATCGGACCAATGCCGCCCATCTGAAACATCAGCCACTGGATCGCCACCGATCGCCCTTTCGGGTCTTTGGGCAGCAGTTTCCCACTTAGTTCAGCCAAGTAGATGAGAATCGCGCCAGACTCGAACACGGCGAAATCACCGTTGTCCCGATCGACAATCGCCGGAATCCGGCCATTGGGATTGATCTTGAGAAACGCTGGAGCCTTTTGTTCCTTTTTGTCGAAACTCAAGACATGCACCGTGTAGGGCATGCCGAGCTCCTCGAGCACGATAGAGACCTTGTGGCCATTCGGAGTTGCAGCGGTGTAGAGATCTATCATGGTTGTCTCCCATTTCAACCCGCCCAGCCTCGACAGTTGCCCGCTGCAAGTCAAGGAACGGCGAAGAACCGATTGAAACAGTCTGCAACAAGGGCGGCGCCGGGCTCGTCATTCAGATGCAAATGATGGCCGCCGGGCAGCTGTTCACGGCTAAAGGGTAGACGCTCCAGCAATTCCGGATGTTTGGCGAGCATGCCGTCAGCAGCGACCACCAATTGTGCAGGACAACTGATGCGCTGAACGAAGGACATCGCCTGTTCATCGGTCAGGCGCAGTGGCGACGCCAGCGTCAGGCGACTGTCGGTGCGCCAGGTGTAGCCGCCCGGCACGGGCATCAAACCCCGCTGAGCGAGTAATTCGGCGGCTTCACGACTGACCGCGACCAGGCCTTTCATGCGCGCGTCGATGGCTCGATCCAGGGTGTTGTAGACCGGTTTGCGCTTTTCTTGCAGATCCAGTTGCGCTTGCAGGGCCATGCCCATGCGTTCAGCGGCGTTGTCGTGAGCGGCGGTGGGCGGAATCACCCCGTCGATCAGCGCCAGGTGCGTCACGCGCTCGGGCAAGGCACCGGCGAGCACCACCGAAACGATTGCGCCCAAGGAATGGCCGAGCAGCGCAAAACGCTTCCAGCCCATCTGCTGCGCGACTTGCAGCACATCGTGAGCATAATCCCACAGCGCATAACCGGCGCCCAATGGCCGATGCCCGGAATGCCCATGGCCGGCCATGTCCAGCGCGACAATGCGCAGACCTTCAAGCTTCGGCGCCAGTCGCGCAAAGCTGTTGGCGTTATCGAGCCAACCGTGCAAGGCAATCACCGGCAGGCCGTCTTCGGGGCCGAACAGGTGCGCGGCCAACTCGATGTGCGGCAGGCTCAGGCGGACTTCTTCGACGCTGCTCATGCGCAACTCCGCTCGCTACGCCCGTCCCAACGGTTGAACAGGTTTTTCAGCAACATCGCGGTGTCTTGCGGGCGCTCGAGGGGAAACATGTGGCCGCCGGGCATCGTCAGCGACTCGCCTTGCGGCATACGCCCGACGAAGCTTGCGTGATGGCGCATGACCACCCGGCTCTGCCGGCCACGAACCACCGCCAGCGGTACTTTCAACTGGCGAGGACGGCCTGGACTTATGTGCGGAACGCCACGGTAGATGCTGATCTCGGTGGCCGGATCAAAGCGCAGGCGCAGGCGATCACCGACCTGGTGCAGGCCGTGTTGCAAGTACGCATCGAGGCAGTCCGGATCGAAACTGCGAAACAGGGTTTTACCGGCGAAATAGCGGCGCGCCGATTCCAGATCGGCAAATTCCTCGCGACGCCCCAAGGTGCGGCCGGCCGGGGTCAAACGGTCGATAAAGCCAAAACGCTTGGCCGCGCGAATGACCCACTGATCGGGGCGCGTCAACACCGGCGAATCGAGCATCACCACACCGCGATACAGCTCAGGACAACGCAGGGCCGCGTGCAGGTGCAAGACGCCACCAAAGGAATGACCAACGCCCCACACCGGTTCGGCTTGTTGTTCCAGGTGATGGATCAGTTCATCCACCAGGTTGAGCCAGTTATCGTCGGCCGGGAACCGCGGGTCATGGGCGTGCTGCTGCAGGTGCGCAACCTGGTACTCCGGCGCCAGCGCGGCAAACAACTTGCCGTAAGTGCCTGAAGGAAAGCCATTGGCATGGGCGAAAAAAATCTGCTGCGACATAACGGCGCGTCCATAAACGAAATCAGGTGTTGATTGTCCGTAAGACGCAAGCTCACAGCAATGACCGTAACTGCCAGGAATGATGACAGTCAGGCCAAGGCTATGGGCTACCTGTTACTTCTGACAGTTGACAGTGGGCCTGTTCAGGTCGAAAAGGACCTGTCCCCAAACGTCGTTGATCCGGGTAGTCCATGACACACGCCAACACACCGACCCTTGCAGTGATCGACCCTCGCGGGCTAGCAGTGCGGGCGGTGGCCTATCATCGACGCAAGGCGGGCGAAACGGCGGAGTCACACATTACTCAGCAGGTCTACGATACAGCTGGGCGCGCCGTCCACAGCCGTGACCCACGTCTGTTTCAGTTGCTTGAAGGCGGCTCAGGCGAGGCAGTCAACCAGTCCACGGTATTCAGCCTCTCGGGCGCGGCACTGCTGTCCGACAACAGCGACGCCGGATGGCGGCTGGGGTTGCTTGGTGCGGCCGGGCAACGGCTGCAAGGCTGGGACCAAAAACGCAACCACAGCCGCGCGATCCATGACGATTTGCTACGGCCGAGTGCCGTTTTCGAGCAGGCTCTCGGTGAACCGGAACGCTGTACCGGACGTTTTTCCTACGCCGACGCCACAGAAGAAGCCGCCGTCCACAACCGCTGCGGTCGGTTGATCCGCCATGACGATACGACCGGCACCCAACACTTCACGGAATTCAGTCTTGCGGGCGCGCCCCTTGAGCAGTCTCGACAATTCATCGCTGACCCACAGTGGTCGGTGAATTGGCCCGAACTCGAAACCGAACGCGACGCCTTGCTGGAACTCGAACCCGCGACTACTCGTTTGCGCTACAACGCCATTGGCGAACCGTGCGAACAGACCGACGCCGAAGGTAACCGGCAAACTTTCAGTCAGACCCGCGCCGGGGAACTGCGAGAGGTACGTCTGAAACTGGGGAATGCTGCCGAAGAGAAGACGCTGGTCAGTGCCATCCACTACAACGCCTTCGGCCAGATTGAACAGCAACGTGCCGGCAATGGGGTGGTGTCCTGCGCGACCTATTCAGCCGAGGACGGCCGGCTACTCCAGCTCAAGGCGCAGGCCCAGGGAAAAGCAGCGCGGCAGGACCTGACCTACGACTACGATCCCGCGGGCAATATCCGCAGCATCAGCGACGCTAGCCAGTCGATTCGCTACTTCCGCAATCAGCGCGTGGCTGCGATCAATACCTACGAGTACGACAGCCTCTATCGATTGATCTTTGCCTGCGGCCGGCAAATTCGTAATGTTTCGAGCGGCCCGCACTTGCCGGCCTTTCAGTCACCCGCCGACCCCGGCCAGCTTGAAAACTTCCAGCAGACCTACCACTACGACCCCGCAGGCAACCTCGAACTGCTGCAACACACTGCCGACAGTGGCAGCCGCACAGAACACACTGCTGTCGCCGCACTCAACAACCGCAGTCTGCCATACAGCGCTGACGGTAAACGCCCTGGCGAAGACGATATTCGCGCCGCTTACGACCGCAATGGCAATCTGAACACGTTACAACCCGGCCAACCCCTGCTCTGGGACCCGCGCAACCAGTTGCGTCAGGTCGATCAGGTGGTGCGTGACGATGAGCCCAACGATGCCGAATACTACCTTTACGACGACAGCGGCCAACGCCAGCGAAAAATCCGTACGGCTTACACCGGTAAACTGACCCGTACCCACGAAACCCGCTATCTGCCGGGGCTGGAAATTCGTACAACCCCCGAGGAAACCCTGCACGTCATCACGGTGCAGGCCGGACGCTGCTCGGTGCAGGTGCTGCACTGGAAAAACGGCCAGCGCGCGGACATTCCCGAGAATCAGCATCGCTACACGTTCAGCGATCACCTGGGCTCCAGCACACTGGAGCTCGATGAGCAGGCCGAACTCATCAGCCAGGAATGTTATTACCCCTATGGCGCAACGTGCTGGTGGGCCGGACGGGACAAGGTCGAAGCGAGCTACAAGACCCTTCGCTACTCAGGCAAGGAGCGGGATGCAACGGGGTTGTATTACTACGGCCACCGGTACTACCTAGCTTGGCGTCAGCGCTGGTTGAGCGCCGACCCGGCGGGGCCAACGGATGGGTTGAATCTGTATGCAATGGTTCACGGAAATCCGGTGGGTCATGTGGACATAGCCGGGCTGGCAGATGATCACGCACAAGCCGTACGAACCGGACAACTTCGCGATGCGTCTTCATCAGCCTTTGTCCGTGACTTCATTTCCAGAGGTATGGGGGGGCTGGCGCAAATGTCGACCGTTGCAGCACTCAACACCTTGAGGCCCAGTCATGCCAGCAACACTGCGCTGGAAATAACCGCCGGTGCGCTTGAGGGAATTGCCGTCGGGATTGTCGGGGGAGGCTTGGCTGCCCGACTTCATCGTCATGCTGTGGCAGTCGGCGCCGTAGCTGGATTGCTGATAGGTGTTTCACCAGCAGCATGGAGTCATGACGGTGGATCAACGGACGAATCAGAAATAGAACTTAACCAGGTTGCTATCAACCGAATAGGCGCGGCAGTCGGTGCAATCACTCGAGAAATTTCACAGCAAATACTCAGGGGGCATGGTGCAAACTTTCCCTGGGGGAGCGTCAGTTTGCGGCAACGGCTGCCGACCTTCCATCGCACGGCAGCAGCCTATGCAATAACCAATGTGCTCAACGGAGCATTCGGTCGACTCGTACCGGAATCAATCCGCAGCTGGATCAGCCCTTTGATGGAGGGGACAGACGGGTTTGTCGGTACATGGCTACGGGGGCGTCATCCAGAAACAACGTACGCTGCGGGCACCACCGCGCTGCAGACACCGCCATTCGTCGATACCGCGTTTGGAGCGGCTGGCAGGATTACCTCCAGCCAGTTCGCTTTCGGCGTGATTACGGCGGTTGAAGCCGTGACTGCCCACATCACCGGTTTACCCGTCTCAGAACGCGGGGAGTCGGTGAACATGATAAGTGGCGCCATCAGCGGCGGCTTCTTGTCGCTCACGGACTATCGCGCTGGCGTCATGCAAGTCGCTCAAGATGGCTATCGTGGATTTCGGCCGCAAGTCGTAGACAGCATGAATTCGGATGTGCAGACAACGACGGCCAGATTCCCCGGCAGACAGATCCAGCGACGCCATAGCTACACAAATGCTTGAATCCAACGACGGAGGAACCGTCCAATACGATTATTTGCTTGGCGGCGTTTCACCCAGCGGCACCACCGCCATGGTCAACCGTGACACACAGCTGGCCTTGCCTTCATCGCTGCTCAAGCGAATATCCCAGACGTGCGTGGTGCGGCCGATGTGGATCGGTTTGGCCACCGCCGTTACCCGGCCGCTACGCAGGCCGCGCAAGTGGTTGGCGTTGATTTCCAGGCCCACGCAATAGAATTTGCTGGTGTCGATGCACAGGAAGCTGGCCATGGAGCCGACGGTTTCGGCCAGTACCACCGAGGCGCCGCCATGCAGTAAACCGTAGGGCTGATGGGTGCGATGGTCGACGACCATGCTGGCGGTCAACGACTCGTCATCAAACGCCTCGAAGCGTATATCCAGCACTTCGCCGATGGTGTTTTTCTGAATCGAGTTCAACTGTTCAATGTTGGGAGCGGTACGCCACAGAGTCATCACTGCATCCTTCGTTGGTTTTATTTCAGGTCAATCCTGCCACAGCACGGCTTCGCTGCGCGCACTCCATTCCACTCCATTCTTCAAACCGCGCGCCATACACGGCCTCGATCACATTGCGCTTGATCTTAAGGTGAGCGGCGCACCGCGCCTGATGGCCGACGTCGGCCCAGGTCAGCGTCTCGACCTGACCACCGCCCATCGGCTGGATCAGAAAACGCTGACGAGGATGGCGAGCTTCACGCTCGTAGAACACTTGCAACGGCAAACGAAAAGCGGCGGACATGCGAGGCGCTCCTTTTTGTTCGATGTGGCGGCAAGCTCCTACAAAAGCGATAGGCCTAGGGGTTCTTGACGCTATTGAGCGTCATGCCCCCGGCCAACGGCAAATCAGCTTCAAGCTCGGCCAGGCTGGCAGTGCTCATTGGCTGCGGCGCGCGCAAATGGCCGTGTTGCAAGTAGCCGATCAAGCTCCCCACCAGCGGGTTATGACTGACCAGCAGGATGTTTTCCGCCGAGTCGAGCTGATCGGCGACGGTCAGTGGATTACTTTCCGGCCTCAGCCATGCCTCGGTGCGGATTTCCGGCTCAAAACCCAGCACCTCACGCACCAGCTGCGCGGTTTGCTGCGCCCGTACATACGGGCTGGCGATGATCGCCTGAATCGGCTGGCCGATCAGTTGCGCGGCACTGCGCAGCACTTCTTCGCGGCCATGTGCAGTCAACTCCCGCTCAGCATCGCTACGGGCGTGAGACTCGGCTTCACCGTGACGCAACACCCAGAGTTTCATAGTTTTGGCTCCTCATCACGGGCCGGATGCGGCGCTGGCTGTACAGCGTGCGGGGCCTCGCCTTCCGGTGCACGCGGGGCTGGCCAATCGGCGAATGGCCAAGGTTTCTGGTCGCTGTGAAAACTGCCGAAGCGACCGATCTGCGCCAGGAACTGGCTGAGGCTGTCACCGAAGTTCATCAGGCCGGCGTTCGGTGCCCCGTAGATCAACCGATAGATGAGTTGCACCAGCACCACGGCGCCGAGGATAAGTTGCGCGACTTGCCAGACCAGCACATACACCAGCATCCACAGCACGCGCAGCAGGATGGATTCGTACCTGGCTGCTACTTTTGGATCGTTCATGTCTCGCTCCCTGCCCCTGTAAATTGAGTTCTCAGTTGAAACCGCTGGTGGAGATGAAATCGACATCGGTTTTCGGCTCGCCGCGCATCAACAGCTCAATAACCTGATTAAGCGTGCGCCCTTCAAACAGGATCGCATGCAAACCGGCGACCAACGGCATATAAACCCCGACGTCCTGGGCCTTGGCCTTGAGTACCTTGAGGGTGTTGACGCCTTCGGCGACTTCACCAAGGCTGGTCACCGCCTCTTCCAGACTCATGCCCTGGCCAAGGGCAAAACCCACCTGATAGTTGCGGCTTTTCGGTGACGAACAGGTAACGATCAGATCGCCCACCCCGGCCAGCCCCAGGAACGTCATCGGGTTGGCCCCCTGATTCACCGCAAAGCGGGTCATTTCCGCCAATGCCCGGGTGATCAGCATGCTCTTGGTGTTTTCGCCCATGCCCAACGCCACCGCCATGCCGGCGATGATCGCGTAGACGTTTTTCAGTGCCCCGCCCAGTTCCACACCATAACGGTCGGCACTGGCGTACACGCGAAAGGTCCGACCGTGCAATGCCGCCTGAACCCGCTGACAGAGCTCTTCATCTTCACTGGCGACCACTGTGGCGGTCAGCGCGTGTTCGGCCACTTCACGGGCCAGGTTTGGCCCGGACAGCACGCCGATGCGCGCTTGTGGGGCGATTTCCTGAAGAATTTCGCTCATCAGCTTGAAGGTCTGGGCCTCGATGCCTTTGGTCAGGCTCACCAGCAACTTGCCGCTCAGGCGCTCGGCATAGGGTGCGAGCACCGAACGCAGGGCGTTGGAAGGCAGTGCGACGAAACACAGGTCGCACTCATTGAGGGTAGCAAGCAAATCGGTGACCGGCTCCACCGCAGGGTGAACCTTGATGCCCTTGAGGTAGCGTGGATTCTCGCGGTTGACCCGAATGGCCTCGGCCTGTTCAGGGTCGCGCATCCACTGCCGGACCTGATGACCGTTCTCGGCCAACAAATTAGCCACGGCGGTACCAAAACTTCCGCCTCCCAGGACCGCAATCGGGCGCTGTTCAGTCATATGCAATCCGTTAATCCATACCAGTGGCAATAGCCGCATTATACGGGTCGGTCCAGCGTCGGCCAGCCCCTCTGTCAATTAGCGGCACTTGTAGGAAGCAGACCTGCAAAACCTGGGAAAATGCCGGCATCGTGACTGGAAAACTCGAACAGCTCGGTTAACATGCGCGGCAATCAACTGCGATCAAGGCTGTACCGTGTCTGCTGGCCCTCCTCACCTTCGCTCCTCGCTGGTTCTGGCGCTGATGCTCAGCGACCCGTTATTGGCTGATGACCTGTTTCTCGACAGCACCGCGCTGCCCCAGGTATTGACCGCCACCCGACTCAAACAGTCGCCGGCCGCCGTCCCCGGGAGCATGACGGTAATCGACAGCGAACTGATCAAGGCCAGCGGCGCCCGCGACATCAGCGAATTGCTGCGGCTGGTGCCGGGGATGATGGTCGGTAACGTCAGCGGCAACCAGGCCGCGGTGAACTATCACGGCACCAACGCCAGCGAAGCACGACGCATGCAAGTGTTGATCGACGGCCGCTCGGTGTACCGCGCCGGTCTGGCGACCGTGGACTGGAGTGACATTCCGGTAGCCATGGAAGACATCGAGCGCATCGAGGTGTTCCGTGGCCCGAACACTGTCAGCTATGGCGCCAACGCGCTGATGGCGGTCGTCAACATCATCACCCGCGCACCGGCCAACAGCCACGGCACGCGGCTGAAAGTCACTCGCGGTGAACGTGGGATAAACGACTGGTACGCCAGCCAGGGCACCGGTTGGGAGACCGGCGACCTGCGCCTGTCGCTGTCCGGCCAGGAAGACCACGGTTTCGACTCGAACCGCCTGGGAGCGGACTACCGCGACAGTCGCCGCTTGAACCGTGTCAACCTGGCCGTCAGCCAGACGCTCAACGAGCAGCAAAGCATCGATTGGCAACTGAATGCCAAAGACGGTACCAACCAACGACCTTATACCTACCGCCCGGTGTTTTCCGGGATTACCTCGGCTGGCGACAACTCTGACGTGATCGCCAAGGATTACGCCGGTTCGTTGCGCTGGAACCTGGAGATCAACCCGGATCACAGCCTCTACGTCCAGGGTTCGGCGCAGTACTGGGATCGTCAGCAGGTCTGGCGCGCCTGCGACGCCGAAGTGTCGTTCAGCCCGCAACTCTCCCAACTCTGGCAGCTCAACCCCAACTACGCCGAGCGCCTGGCGCGGCACATGGAAAGCTATACCGGCACCGGTGCACCGCAGGGCACGCCGGCCGAGCAGGCACTGGCCAACCAGGTGCTCGATCAATGGAAAGGTGGCGCCAAACGCACCGTCTGCGGTGACATCGACCAGAGCGCCCGCGAGTCGCGCTACGACCTTGAACTGCAGGACACCCTGAGTCTCTCCGACAGCCTGCGACTGGTCAGCGGCATGAACTATCGATACGACCGGGCCGACTCCGAAACGTACTTCAATGGCACTATCGACGATTCTATCTGGCGATTGTTCGGCCAACTGGAGTGGCGTGCCAGCGAGCACTGGCTGTTGCAAGGCGGTGCGATGTACGAAAAAACCGAATTGGTCGGCGACTCGCTCACCCCGCGCGTGGCAATCAACTACCTGATCAACCCGCGCCACGGCCTGCGTGCGGTGTATTCGGAAGCCATTCGCTCACCCGACATGTTCGAGAACAACGTCAACTGGAGCTATCAGGTGACCAATCTCAGCCCCGGTGCCTACGGTCAGTCCAGTGCCCGTTACGTCGTCAAGACCCGAGGTCCCGGCAATCTCGCTCAAGAGCACATGCGCTCGCGCGAACTGGGGTATAACGGCTTCTTCGCCGACGTCGGGTTGAACGTCGACGTGAAACTGTTCTACGACGAAATCACTGACATGATCAGCGAGCCGCTGCGCAACAACCAGTACATTGCCAGCAACAGCAATGCCTCGCGCTTCAGCGGCACTGAAACCCAGCTTGACTGGCGAGTCAGCGCCGCCGACCGGCTGCGCCTGACCTACGCCTATGTCGATGCCACGGCCAGTAACCCCCTGGACGAACAATTCAGCGCACGCAACAGTGGTTCCGCCGGTTGGCTGCACGACTGGGGCAATGGCTGGAACAGCGCACTCTTCTACTATGGCGACGACGCACTGAATGGCTACCGCTTCGAACGTGTCGACACACGCATCGCCAAACGCATCGCGCTGGGCAAGGCCAACCTCGAACTGGCCGGCATCCTGCAACAACGCCTCGACAACCAGCCGACCACCTTCGTCGACAACAACTATGACTCGCGCCATGTGCTCTACTTCAGCGCCGAGTTAGAGTTCTGACATGGGCCTCATCCAGACACGTACCCGCGCCCCCCGAAGCCGCCGGCCTTGGGTTTGGGGACTGTTGCTTGTCTGCCTGGGCAGTCTGCCCGTGCGCGCTGCCGACGTGTTGCTGACCGGCGCCGAAGACAGCCCCGGCGTGCAGGCCTTTACCCGCGCCCTGGCCGAGCAGCGCCCTGAAGACACGGTGCGCTTCGCACGCCTTGCCGACCTCCCCGCGCCGTCCCGGCTGCCCGACGCGACCCGACTGATCCTGCTTGACCTGCCGAGCCTCGACTGGCGCCTGCAAGACAGCGAGGGGCCGGCAACGTTGGTGCTGCGCATCAGCCGCCTGCAAGCCAATCAGCGCTTGGGTAATGCCCTGCCCCTGCACCTGAGCCTGCTGTGGAGTGATCCACCGCTAAGCCGCCAGCTTCGCCTGATCCAGGCCCTGTTGCCGCAAGTCCGACAGATTGGCGTGCTGTACGGGATGAACAGCGAATTTCTGCTCAAGGAACTGCACCACGCCGCTCACCGGCTAGGGCTGGAGATCGTCGCCGAACGCTGGGACAACACCAATGACAGCCGGCCTTTGCAGGCGCTGCTGAAGAACAGTGACGTACTGCTGGGACTCGACGACCCTGACGTGTACAACCCCAAAACCGCCAAGAATCTGCTGCTCAGCAGCTATGCCCGACAGCTTGCGTTGATCGGCCCCAACGCGGGGTTCGTCAAGGCCGGCAGCCTGGCCAGCACCTACAGCGATCAGGGCGATTGGCTGGCCATTCTCGATAACTTGCTTGACCGTCCACCGGCCAGTTGGCCGCGCACCCTCTATCCGCAGCGCTTCAAGGTATTAAGTAACCCGCAAGTCGCTCGTTCCTTAGGCATCGAACAGATTGACCCCACGGCTGTTGCAACACAGTTGGCCGAAGGAGAAAACCGCCCATGAACCTGCGCCGCCAGTGGGGCATCAATACCCGCACCCAGATCATCAGCCTCGGCCCGGCGCTGCTGCTGACGTTGCTGCTGATCAGTTTCTTTACCGTCGTGCGAATTCAGGATTTACGCCAGGAGCTCAATCACACCGGCCAACTGATCGCCAATCAACTGGCCCCGGCCACCGAATACGGAGTGATCTCCGGCAACAATGAGGTGCTCGAAAGCCTGATGAAAGCCTCGCTGACAACGCCGCATGTGCGTTTCCTGGAGGTGCAGGACAACGCCAACAAGGTGTTGGTGCACGTCGAGCAGCCCTCGGAAAACCGCCAACGCTCGCAACAGGTCGAAGTGTTTCAGGCACCGGTGCGCTTGCAACGGATCAAGCTCAACGACGATTTCCTGCAGGGGCCACCACCGGCCATCGGCCCTTCCGAAGACTATCTGGGGCGCGTCGTCGTCGGCATGTCCAACGACGCCTTCAGCCAGCGGCAACAGGAGATCCTGCTCAAGGCCGCGATCCTCGCACTGTTCGCCCTGCTCTTTACCTTCCTGCTGGCCCGGCGCCTGGCCGCCAGCCTGTCGGAGCCCATCAGCGCCATGGGCAATGCGGTCAAGGCGATTCAGCAAGGCGACTACAAAACACCGCTGCCGATCGTCGACGATGCCGAACTGGGCGACCTGTCGCGCCACATCAACAACCTCGCCGATGGCCTTGAGCTCGCCAGCCGCGAGCAGCATCAGGCCATGGCACAACTGATCCAGACCCGCGAAGAAGCGGAAAAGGCCAACAGCGCCAAGTCCGACTTCCTGGCGATGATGAGCCATGAATTGCGCACGCCGATGAATGGCGTGCTGGGCATGCTGCAATTGCTTGAAACCACCGACATGACCGAGGAGCAGATCGAGTACGCCGCGCTGGCGTCGGAGTCTACCGAGCACTTGCTCAAGGTCATCAACGACATTCTCGACTTCTCGCGCATCGAACGCTCGGCCCTGGAGCTGGAGCACATCCCGTTCAACCTCGCCGAGCTGATCAACAGCTGCGCCCAGGCTTTCCAGCACAGCGCGGTGCAACGCGGCCTGAGCCTGGAGCTGCAGATTCCGGACGACATGCAGGCCTTGCAGGTACAGGGTGACCCGACCCGGATCCGGCAGATCCTGGTCAACCTGATCGGCAATGCCTTGAAGTTCACCGAGAAAGGCCGGGTAACGATTGAGCCGCAATGGCAATCGCTGGACCACGAACTACTGTGGTTCACCTGCACCGTGCGCGATAGCGGGATTGGCATTTCGGCCGAAAGCCTGGAGCTGATGTTCAACGCCTTCCAGCAAGCCGACAGCTCGATCTCCCGGCGCTACGGCGGCACCGGCCTGGGTCTGCCAATTGCGCGCACGCTGGCCGAGCGGATGGGCGGCACACTGCGTGCTCGGAGCGAGGAAGGCCGAGGCTCGGTATTCACCCTGGAAATTCCGCTGGCGCTGTCCAGGCAGACACTACCGGCCCTGACGTCACGCACACCTCTCGGCGGCGACCACGGCGAGGGGCGCAATGTGCTGTTGGTGGAGGACAATCCGGTGAATCGGACCGTCATCGAAGCAATGCTGCGCAGTCTGGGCTTTACTGTCAGCGTCGCCACCGACGGGGCGCAGGCGGTACGCAGTGCCGAGAGTCTGATTTTCGAGGCGATTTTGATGGATTGCCGGCTGCCTGTCATAGATGGTTACGAAGCCACCCGGCAGATCCGTCAACTGCCCGGCTGCACCGACCTGCCCATCATCGCCCTGACCGCCAACGCGTTGCAGGGTGACCGCGAGACCTGCCTGTCGGCGGGGATGAACGATTATCTGGCCAAACCTTTCAAACGCATTGATCTGCAGCAAATTCTGCAACGTTGGCTACGGTAGTGGAGAGCGGTCGACCATCTGCGACTGGCGTGAAAGGCGAAAGTGCGGCAGTCTTAGGCACCTTGACAGCTCGGAATCGGGCTTGAAAAATAATTTCAGTGCACAAGTGTACATTCATGTCCCTTGTGCTGTGACTTTCACCACAACGCAATAGTCTATGAGTAGGCTGCCAATTCGAAGCATGAATGCTTCGATCGGCCGGGAAGATTTGCCCCACCTGCCGCATGGGATTATTGAGGAGCTCGCATGACCAAACAAAACGCCTTTACCCGGGAAGACCTGCTGCGCTGCAGTCGCGGTGAGCTGTTCGGCCCTGGTAACGCGCAACTGCCCGCCCCGAACATGCTGATGGTGGATCGCATCACTCATATCAGCGAAGAAGGTGGCAAGTACGGCAAAGGTGAATTGGTCGCCGAGCTGGATATCACTCCGGACCTGTGGTTCTTCGCCTGCCACTTCGAAGGTGACCCGGTGATGCCAGGCTGCCTGGGCCTCGACGCCATGTGGCAGCTGGTCGGTTTCTTCCTCGGTTGGCAAGGCCTGCCGGGCCGCGGCCGCGCCCTGGGATCGGGCGAAGTGAAATTCTTTGGCCAGGTTCTGCCGACCGCCAAAAAAGTTACTTATAACATCCAGATCAAACGCGTCCTGAAGGGCAAGCTGAACCTGGCCATCGCCGATGGTTCGGTCAGCGTCGACGGCCGCGAGATCTACACCGCCGAAGGCCTTCGGGTCGGCGTATTCACATCCACTGACAACTTCTAAGGGTTATCCGCATGCGCCGCGTCGTTATCACTGGTCTGGGCATCGTTTCGTGCCTGGGCAATGACAAAGAGACCGTCTCCGCTAACCTGCGTGCAAGCCGCCCTGGCATCCGGTTCAACCCGGAATATGCCGAAATGGGTCTGCGTAGCCAGGTTTCCGGCTCCATTGACCTGCCACTCGAAGAGTTGATCGATCGCAAGATCTATCGCTTCGTCGGCCACGCGGCGGCTTACGCCTACCTGGCCATGAAAGACGCCATCACTGACTCCGGCCTGACCGAAGAGCAGGTTTCCAACCCGCGCACCGGCCTGATCGCCGGTTCCGGTGGCGCATCGACCCTGAACCAGATGGAAGCGCTGGACATCCTGCGCGAAAAAGGCGTCAAGCGCGTCGGCCCATACCGCGTTACGCGGACCATGAGCAGCACGGTTTCCGCTTGCCTGGCCACACCATTCAAGATCAAGGGCCTGAACTACTCCATCGCTTCTGCCTGCGCCACCAGTGCTCACTGCATCGGTACTGCCATGGAACAGATCCAGATGGGCAAGCAGGACATCGTGTTCGCCGGCGGCGGTGAAGAAGAACATTGGAGCCAATCGTTCCTGTTCGACGCCATGGGCGCACTGTCCAGCCAGTACAACGAGACACCGGAAAAAGCTTCCCGTGCCTACGACGCCAAGCGTGACGGTTTTGTCATCGCCGGCGGTGGCGGCATGGTCGTGGTCGAAGAGCTGGAACACGCTCTGGCCCGTGGCGCGAAGATCTACGCGGAAATCGTCGGCTACGGCGCGACCTCCGACGGCTACGACATGGTCGCTCCAAGCGGCGAAGGCGCCATCCGCTGCATGCAGATGGCCATGTCCACCGTCGACACACCGATCGACTACCTGAACACCCACGGCACTTCGACTCCGGTCGGCGACGTCGCGGAAATGAAAGGCGTGCGTGAAGTCTTCGGTGACAAGGCTCCGGCCATCAGCTCCACCAAGAGCCTGTCGGGTCACTCCCTGGGCGCCGCCGGCGTTCACGAAGCGATCTACTGCATGCTGATGATGGAAGGCAACTTCATGGCAGGTTCTGCCAACATCGAAGAACTGGATCCGGAAGTGGCTGATATGCCAATCCTGACCAAGACTCGCGAAGACGCCACCATCAACACCGTGATGAGCAACAGCTTCGGCTTCGGCGGCACCAACGCCACTCTGGTCCTGAAGCGCTGGCAGGGCAAATAACGCCCCGCTGCTTCGCTGCACATGAAAACGCCCCGACTGGTTCGGGGCGTTTTTTTTGGGTGATCGATAAACCAGTGGAACGCCTGCATCGCCAGATGCTCTATAACTGCAAGGTCTATTTCTGACGCACACTCTTTCTTACTGCCCATGAGGTTTGTCATGACCATTACCGTCAATACCGAATCCAGCGAAGGTTTTCGTCACAGCATCCAGATCGACGACCATCAACTCTTCGCCGATGTGCCCAAAACCTCCGGCGGCGAAGGTTCCGCACCAGAGCCCCACGATTACTTCGACGCAGCGCTGGGCGCCTGCAAGGCACTGACCCTCAAGCTCTACGCACAGAAGAAGGAAATCCCGCTGACCGGCGTCACGGTCGAGGTCAAACGCGACAACAGCCAGGAGCAGAAAGGCAAATACGCCCTGCACGTCAAACTGACCCTTAAAGGCGTACTCACCGACGCCCAGCGTGAAGAGCTGCATCGCGTGGCCGACCGCTGCCCGGTGCACAAGCTGATGACCACCAGCGAAGTGACCATCGAGACTCACCTGTCTGAAGGCGCTTTCAGCCAATAGCGGCAAACACAGGCTGTGCGGGTTATGCTCAGCGGCATCACTCGTACAGCCTGGAATGCACCATGATCAGTCCGCTCGTGATCCGCCCACGCACCGAAGATGTCGAAGGCCAACCGATCCTGCGCCCGCTACCGTCGGCCCAATGCCGCAGTGTCGGGCCTTTCGTGTTTTTCGATCACATGCTTGAAACCCGCTACCCGGCTGGCAAGGGCATGAACATCCGCCAGCATCCGCACATCGGTCTGTCCACCCTCACCTACCTGTTCGCAGGCGAGCTCCAGCACAAGGACAGCCTGGGCTCTGACCAGATCGTGAAACCGGGCGACGTCAGCTGGATGACCGCAGGCAGTGCGATTGCACACGTGGAGCGCACACCGAAAGCGCTGTGGGATACCGATTTCAAGATGCATGGCCTGCAAATCTGGCTGGCCTCCCCCAAAGCGCACGAACAAGGCCCCGGCCATTACAGCCATCACCCGGCCGCCAGCCTGCCGGTCAGCGATAACCTCGGGGTGAAGATCAGGATGATTGCCGGCAAAGGCTTTTGCCTGGAGTCACCGGTGCCGGTGCTTTCCCCTACGTTGTACGCAGAGCTTGAGCTGAAAACGGCGACGACCTTGCTGATCCCCGTCGAGCATGAAGAACGTGCCCTTTATGTGCTGGACGGTGATGCCCAACTCAATGGCGAGCCGATTGAACCGCACTCGCTGGTGGTGCTGCCTGCCGGGGAAGAAATGGACCTGTTCGCCGAAAGCGATTGCCACGCCATGCTGTTTGGCGGCGCGCCCATGGACGGACCGCGACGGATCAACTGGAACTTCGTTGCCAGCGATCCAGCGGTGATCGATGAGGCCCGCCGGCGCTGGGCGGCCAGGGACTGGCCGACTGTGCCGGGCGAGAGTGAGCGGATCGAACTCCCAACAAAACCAGCTGCACCGACACCTCTGTAACTGATCGTTCCCACGGCATGCATTCCCACGCCGGAGCGTGGGAACGATCACTGGGGCGTTAGCCGTTGAACACTTCATCCAGCAAGTTGTGCATTGACACAAAGGCCCGCTTGGCGGTCTTGGCGTCGTACATCATCATGCCCGGCACATTGGCGTGCGGATCGGTAAAGGAATGCACCGCGCCGCCGTAGCTGAGCAATTGCCAATCCACGCCCGCAGCATTCATTTCAGCTTCGAAGGCCGGCAGCTGCTCTTTTGCAACCAATGGATCGGATGCACCGTGCAGCACCAGCACCGAGCCTTTGATATTTTTCGCATCGGCGGGATTCGGTGTGTCCAACGTGCCATGGAACGACACCGCGGCCTTCAGTGGCGCACCGGTACGGGCCAGTTCCAGAGCGCAGCAACCGCCGAAGCAGAAACCGAACGTCGCCAGCTTCGAGGTATCGACTGCAGCCTCGCCCTGGCTCTGCAAGGCAGCGAATGCCGCCTGCATACGCGTGCGCAACAACGCACGATCATTCTTCAGCGGCATCATCGCCGCGCCCGCCTCGTCGCCATTCTGTGGACGAATCGCCTGCCCATACAGGTCGGCAATCAACACCACATAACCTTTGGCGGCGACCTCCTGGGCAATCTTCTCGGCCCCGGCGCTGACACCCATCCAGTTCGGCGCCATCAGCAAGCCCGGACGCGGGCCTGTGTGGCCGGCGTCGAACGCCAGACGACCTTCGTAAGACTGACCATCAATCTGATAGACCACGGAACGCACAGTAACTTGACTCATGACTCACTCCCGTAAAGAAACGCCAGAATGAAAAAACCCGCCGAAGCGGGTTTTTCTTTTACGCGGTTAAACCGACAGTTCAACCAACAGCTTGTTCAGACGGCGCACATAGGCGGCCGGGTCTTTCAAGCTGTCGCCGGCAGCCAGGGCCGCCTGATCGAAGAGGATGTGCGACAAGTCGCCAAAACGCTCTTCGCTCTGCTCACCGTCGAGTTTTTCGATCAGCGGGTGAGCCGGGTTGAATTCGAAGATCGGCTTGGAATCCGGAACCTTCTGACCGCTGGCTTCGAGGATCTGACGCATTTGCAGGCCAAGGTCCTGCTCACCGATGGCCAGAATCGCCGGGGAATCGGTCAGACGGTGGGAAACCCGTACTTCGCTGACGGTTTCACCCAGAGCAGTCTTGATCCGCTCAACCAGGCCTTCCTTGCTCTTGGCGACTTCTTCTGCGGCTTTCTTGTCCTCTTCCGAGTCCAGGTTGCCCAGGTCCAGGTCACCGCGTGCCACGTCGACAAAGCTCTTGCCGTCGAAATCGCTGAGATAGCTCATCAGCCACTCGTCGATACGGTCGGTCAGCAGCAGCACTTCGATGCCTTTCTTGTGGAAGACTTCCAGGTGCGGGCTGTTCTTGACCTGCGCGTAGGTTTCGCCGGTCAGGTAGTAGATCTTGTCCTGACCTTCTTTGGCGCGAGCCAGGTATTCGGCCAGCGAGACCACTTGCTCGCCCTCTTCACCCTGGGTGGAGGCGAAACGCAGCAGACCAGCGATTTTCTCTTTGTTGGCGAAATCTTCAGCCGGGCCTTCTTTCATGACCTGACCGAAGTTTTTCCAGAAGCCCTTGTATTGCTCAGGCTCGTTCTTCGCCAGTTTTTCCAGCATATCCAGAACGCGCTTGGTCAACGCCGACTTCATCGAGTCGATGATCGGGTCTTTCTGCAGGATTTCACGCGAGACATTCAGCGACAGGTCGTTGGAATCGACCACGCCTTTGATGAAGCGCAGGTACAGCGGCAGGAACGACTCAGCCTGGTCCATGACGAACACACGCTGCACGTACAGTTTCAGACCGCGCGGTGCTTCACGCTGATACAGGTCGAACGGAGCACGGGCCGGCACGTAAAGCAGCGAGTTGTACTCCAGCTTGCCTTCGACCTTGTTGTGGCTCCAGCTCAGCGGGTTCTCGAAATCGTGAGCGATGTGTTTGTAGAACTCCTGGTATTCCTCGTCCTTGACTTCGGTACGCGGACGAGTCCATAGAGCGCTGGCGCGGTTGACGGTTTCCCATTCAACGGCTGGTTTCTCTTCGTCTTCGGCGGCTGTCACTTCTTTCGGCAGCTCGATCGGCAAAGCGATGTGATCGGAGTACTTCTTGATGATGTTGCGCAGACGCCAGCCATCGGCGAACTCGTCTTCAGCGGACTTCAGGTGCAGGACGATGCGCGTACCGCGGTCTTCCTTGTCGATGGTGGCGACGTCGAATTCGCCCTCGCCTTTGGACGACCAGTGCACGCCTTCGCTGGCAGCGAGGCCGGCACGGCGGCTGAACACGTCGACTTTATCGGCAACGATGAACGCGGAGTAGAAACCTACGCCGAACTGACCGATCAGGTGCGAGTCTTTCTTCTGATCGCCGGACAGGTGTTTCATGAAATCGGCAGTGCCGGATTTGGCGATGGTGCCCAGGTGGGTCACGACATCGTCACGGCTCATGCCGATACCGTTGTCTTCGAGGGTGACGGTTTTCGCGTCCTTGTCGAAGCTCACACGGATTTTCAGTTCGGCGCCACCTTCCAGCAATTCAGGCTTGGAAAGAGCTTCGAAACGTAATTTGTCGACAGCGTCAGAGGCGTTGGAGATCAGTTCGCGAAGGAAAATTTCCTTGTTGGAATACAGCGAATGGATCATCAGGTGCAGCAGTTGCTTCACCTCGGTCTGGAAGCCCAGGGTTTCCTTTTGAGTTTCCACGCTCATGGTCATCAAACTCCGATTGGATGGCAGTGGCCGCACCCTGAAGGGGTAACGGCGGGATGTCATCAGAGTTGGGGGCTATGCCGAGGATTTCAAGGGCTTGGCGTTTCTTCAATTTTGAAATGCGCACGCGCCGTGGCAATCGGCTCGGCTTGAGTGCTCTGCCACGCGGTTATCGCGACGTTGGCGACCCGTCGTCCCTGACGGCACACCTGGCATTTGGCATAGGTGTCACGAAACTGCCCGGCGCGCAGGTAGTCGAGGGAGAAGTCGATAATCTTCGGCACGCCCGGGGAACCGGTGAAGATCAGCAAATGCAGGGCTGCCGCCAGTTCCATAAAGCCTGCAATCACCCCGCCATGAATCGCCGGCAGCAAAGGGTTGCCAATATTGTCCTTGTTCGCCGGCAAACGAAAAAGCAGCTCATCGCCCAGACGCGAGCACTCGACGCCAATCAGCTTGGCGTAGGGGATCAGATGCAGCAGCGAGGCGTAATCCCCACGCTCGTGAGCCTGCTGCAGTTGCTCTTTGAAATTATCAGTCATTTCGTCCCCCCACTGATGACACCACCAAAACCTTTGGTGCCTTTGACACCTTTGCCCATGCGCATGAAGGTCCCGACGACATGGGCGATCGGCTTTTGCGGATCCTCCTGGTAAGCAAATCCACGTGTGAAGATCACATCAGTCGTCACCCGATAGCACTGGGCAAAACCATGCACCTCTTTATGCGGCTCGGCCGGATGCATGTAGTCGATACGCAGATCCAGGGTCGGGCAAACCTCGAACTCCGGCAAAACGCAGAGCGTGGCCATGCCGCACGCGGTGTCCATCAGCGAGGTAATGGCACCGCCATGAATCACACCGGTTTGCGGATTACCGACGATCTGCGGGCTGTACGGCAACGTGATTGTCAGCCCGTCATTACTTGCGCTGTGCACACGCAACCCGAGCACCTGGCAATGCCTCAGCGCCGATAAAAACCGTATCGCACGCTCGTAAATAGGGGTGTCGATCATTCGATAAAAGCTCTTTTTAGTGGTGTTGCATAGCAGCATAGGGACTAAGAAAAAGTTCCCTCCAAGATAAATCTTATATATCTGTAGGAAACATGGAACTTAACCTGTGGTACTGCGTTCGAAAGGGCAAGTAGATACTTTCCACCAGGAGAAACACCCCATGCGTAAGACTTTAGCTATTGCCTTGATGTTGACCGCTTCCCTCGGCATCGCTGCCTGCGGTAAAAAACCCGAGGACAAAGCTCAAGAAGCCACCCAACCGGCTGCACAAGCCCAGCAAAAAATGAGTGAATCTCAGGATAAAGTGAACGACGCTGCGAAAGAAGCCGCCGATGCTGCCAAAGCTCAGGTCGATACGAGCAAAGCAGCCACTGAAGAAGCCGCGCCTAAAACCAACTAATCCGGTTTTAGCGCAGCAAAAATAAAGCCCGCCAAGTGCGGGCTTTATTGTGTTCGTCACTAAAATGTTAGAGCAACACCGTGCGAAAGGTCGGACTAATCATCAGCAGCAACGAACAGACTAAGCCGACAAACCACACCAGGCTTCGTTGCCAGGCCAGGTCTGCCCAGTAGCACAGCAAGTAGATCACTCGGGCAATCACAAAGATGATTGCCAACCCATCAACCAGCCACCCCGCCGTTTGCGTGGTGTGCGCCATCAACACCCCGACCGCAAACAACAGGAAGGCCTCGAAACTGTTCTGATGCGCGGCCAGTGCGCGAGCGCCGAAGCCTGTGAGCTGTACTTGTTGCGCGCGCGGCAGGTGATTGTTGTAACCACCCTGCTCTTTCATGGCCTTGGCCACCGGTATGCGGGCGATGAAAATCAGCAAGGCACTGATAAACACGCACCAGAACGGGACACTCATCAGGCCACCTCTTTGATCACCTCAGGCAATGGCGCCTCTGTAGGGGTATAGACCATTACGTCGAGCACGTCGGAGTGAAACTCCCGGCGATACAACACCAGCACCACCCCCGCGCTCATCAGCATGAACAGCCACGGGCTGACGAACCAGGCGAGCATGGTCATGCCGAAGTAATAAGAACGCAGGCCGAAGTTGAACTGGTTGGCCGCCATCGAGATCACCCGCGCAGCGCGCGAAGCGAAAGCCTTGCGCTCCTGCTCGGACACGTGGCGCTCACCGATCATCGGCGCCGAACCAATCAGGATCGCCGCGAAGTTGTATTGACGCATGCACCAACTGAAGGTGAAGAAGGCGTAGACGAACACCAGCGCCAGGCACAGCAGCTTGATCTCCGACATGCCCTGGGAAGCCTGTTGAACCATCGGAATGTCCGCCAGCAACGACAGCGCCCGCTCGGAGGAGCCCAGCACCGTGAGAATACCGGCAAGGATGATCAAGGTGCTCGAGGCGAAGAACGAGGCATTACGCTCCAGGTTGCCCACCACACTGGCGTCAGCGATACGGTTGTCGCGCAGCAGCATGCGGCGCATCCAGTCTTCGCGGTAAAGATGCAGCACACTGGCCAGGCACGCGGTGTCGCGGCCCTTCCAGATAGCGTAACGGGTATAACCCCCCCAGCAGATAACAAACCAGAGCGCGGCAAGAATGTGGATCAGGTTGGTGTGGATGAACGACATGCGTATCCCTGTTAGGCGTTGACAAGGTTGAAACCTGTAGGAGCAAGGCTTGCCCGCGATGAGGGCATAACATCCGACGGATGTTGTCGACTGACACACTGCCATCGCGGGCAAGCTTTGCTCCTACAGGTAGTGCTTCGACGTTAGCGCAAAGAAAAAGACACCGCCGCTCGCCCATAAAAAATGCCCCGTATCGATAGATACGGGGCATTTCTGTTGTTGCTCAAGGCCTGTTTGTGACGGACCTTGAAGCGTTAAGCCAAAGCTTCGCTGCGCTTGCCCAGCAAACGGTCGCAGGCAAATGCAACCACCAGGGTAAAGACGCACGGCACCAGCCACGCCAGACCTTGTTCGGCCAGCGGCAAGTGTGCCAATTGAGTCGGCATCCAGTCCGCCAGACCCGCGCCCTTGAGCGCGTCGATCATGCCGAACAGGAACGACACCAGCATCACCGGGCCAACGATGCGACCTTGCTCCAGCCAGAAATCCTTGCAGAAGCTCAGCGCCACCAAGACGATGCAAGGCGGGTAAATCGCGGTCAGTACCGGGATCGAGAACGCGATCAGCTTGGTCAGGCCCAGGTTGGACACCAGCAGCGAGAACGCCGCCAGGATGATCACCAGTGTCTTGTAGGACAGTGGCAGCAAGCGACTGAAGTATTCGGCACACGCACAGGTCAGACCGACTGCCGTCACCAGGCAGGCCAGGGAAATCAGCACCGCGAGGAAGCCGCTGCCCAGGGAACCGAAGGTGTGTTGCACATACGCGTGCAATACCGCTGCGCCATTGGTAGCGCCGACGGCCACTTCATGGCTGCCCGAACCCAGGCGGAACAGGCTCACGTACACCAGCGCCAGACCAACGCCGGCAATCAGCCCGGCGATGATCGCGTAACGCGTGATCAGGGCTGGAGACTCGACGCCGCGAGAACGAATGGCGTTAACGATCACGATACCGAACACCAGTGCGCCGAGGGTATCCATGGTCAGGTAGCCATTGATGAACCCTTGGGAGAACGGTGCCGCGACGTACTCAGGCGTTGCAGTACCAATGTCGCCCGCCGGCAAGGCGAACGCGGCAATACCGAGTACGGCCAGCGCGATGATCTTCAGTGGCGCGAGGAAGCGGCCCACGGTGTCCAGCAGACGGCCCGGGTACAGCGAGATGAAGAACACCAACAGGAAGTAAACCGAGCTGTAGAGCAGCAGCGCCAGCGGGCTTTCGCCGGTCAGCGGCGCCAGGCCCACTTCGAAGGACACGGTCGCGGTCCGCGGGGTGGCGAACAGCGGGCCCACCGCGAGGTAGCACGCAGCCGCCAGCACGCCACCGGCGATTTTGCCGATCGGGCTGCTCAAGGTGTCCATGGCGCCACCGACTTTGGCCAGCGCGACAACGGTGATCACCGGCAGACCGACGGCGGTGATCAGAAAGCCGAGTGCCGCCATCCAGACATTAGGCCCGGACTGCAAACCGACGATAGGCGGGAAGATGATGTTGCCAGCCCCGACGAACAGGGCAAACGTCATGAAGCCGAGTGCCAGGATGTCCTGGCCTTTCAACACTTTCATTAAGGAAATACCACACTACTGAATCGGAATTTAGAGAGGGATTTCCCTTATGGGTGAGGGAAATGCTGTCGGTCCGTATAGGACTGACCCGTTTAGCGCGCAGCGTCCTTGTGGGCAGCAAACGCAAAATGGCGGCTAGCGTAACTAATTTGTCTGACAAACGCACTATTACAGGGCGAACTATCCGATACACGACATTCTCATGTCGTGTTTCCATATCTAAATTTCCCGCCCGAACAGATCGTTCCCATGCTCTGCGTGGGAATGCCGCCATGGACGCTCTGCGTCTGCTCTTGGTGTGACGCGGAGCGTCACGGGATGCATTCCCACGCGGAGCGTGGGAACGATCACCCCGGAAACGACAAAGGCCACCCGAAGGTGGCCTTTGTTTGGTGGAGCGTCAGCTAAGCGCGAGGCTTACTTGACAGCCCAGCCAGTCAGCTCGGCCAGGGCCTTGCCGATGTCTGCCAGAGAACGCACGGTTTTAACGCCTGCGTCTTGCAGAGCAGCGAATTTCTCGTCTGCAGTGCCTTTGCCGCCAGAGATGATTGCGCCAGCATGGCCCATGCGCTTGCCCGCAGGAGCAGTCACACCAGCGATGTAGGAAACAACCGGCTTGGTCACGTGTGCCTTGATGTAGGCAGCCGCTTCTTCTTCAGCCGAACCGCCGATCTCACCGATCATTACGATCGCTTCGGTCTTCGGGTCTTCCTGGAACAGTTTCAGGATGTCGATGAAGTTCGAACCCGGGATCGGGTCACCACCGATGCCGACGCAAGTCGACTGACCGAAACCGGCGTCAGTAGTCTGCTTCACAGCTTCGTAGGTCAGGGTGCCGGAACGCGAAACGATACCGACCTTGCCTGGCAAGTGAATGTGACCTGGCATGATACCGATCTTGCATTCGCCTGGAGTGATCACGCCTGGGCAGTTAGGGCCGATCAGGATCACGCCCAGTTCGTCGCACTTGACCTTGGCATCCAGCATGTCCAGGGTAGGAATGCCTTCAGTGATGCAAACGATCAGCTTGATGCCGCCGAATGCTGCTTCCAGGATCGAGTCCTTGCAGAAAGGGGCTGGAACGTAGATCACGCTGGCGGTGGCGCCAGTGGCTGCTACAGCGTCTTTCACAGTGTTGAACACGGGCAGACCCAGGTGCTCGGTGCCGCCTTTGCCTGGAGTTACGCCGCCAACCATCTTGGTGCCGTATTCGATGGCTTGCTGGGTGTGGAAACTACCTTGCGAACCGGTAATACCCTGGCAGATAACTTTGGTGTCTTTATTGATCAGGACGCTCATTATTTGCCCTCCGCAGCTTTAACGACTTGTTGAGCAGCGTCGGTCAGGCTGGTAGCAGCGATGATGTTCAAACCGCTTTCTGCCAGTACTTTAGCGCCCAGCTCAGCGTTGTTGCCTTCAAGGCGAACAACAACCGGGATTTTCACGCCGACTTCTTTCACAGCGCCGATGATGCCTTCGGCAATCATGTCGCAGCGAACGATGCCGCCGAAGATGTTGACCAATACTGCAGCGACGTTAGTGTCGGACAGGATGATCTTGAACGCTTCGGTAACGCGTTCTTTGGTAGCACCGCCGCCCACGTCGAGGAAGTTGGCTGGTTTGCCGCCATGCAGGTTGACGATGTCCATGGTACCCATGGCCAGGCCAGCACCGTTGACCATGCAACCGATGTTGCCTTCCAGCGCTACGTAGTTCAGTTCGAACTTGGCAGCGTGCGCTTCGCGCGGATCGTCTTGCGACGGATCGTGGAAAGTCTTCAGCTTAGGCTGACGGTACATGGCGTTGGCGTCGATGTTGATCTTCGCGTCCAGGCAGTGCAGATCGCCGTCAGCCTTGATCACCAGCGGGTTCACTTCCAGCAGCGCCAGGTCGTGATCCTTGAACAGCTTGGCCAGACCTACGAAGATCTTGGCGAACTGAGCAACTTGCTTGCCTTCCAGACCCAGCTGGAATGCCAGCTCGCGACCCTGGAATGGCTGAGCGCCAACCAGTGGATCGATAGTGGCCTTGAGGATTTTCTCAGGGGTGTCGTGAGCGATTTTCTCGATGTCCACGCCACCTTCGGTGGAAGCCATGAACACGATGCGACGGCTCGAACGGTCAACGACAGCGCCCAGGTACAGCTCTTTAGCGATATCAGTGCACGATTCAACCAGGATTTTGGTGACTGGCTGACCATTGGCATCAGTCTGGTAAGTCACCAGACGCTTGCCCAACCACTGTTGAGCGAATGCTTTAGCGTCTTCTTTGCTGCGAACCAGCTTGACGCCGCCCGCTTTACCGCGACCACCGGCGTGAACCTGGGCTTTGACAACCCACTCGCTGCCGCCGATTTTGTCGCAAGCTTCTGCTGCTGCTTCCGGGGTGTCTACCGCGTAACCGGTCGATACTGGCAGGCCGTACTCAGCGAACAGCTGCTTACCCTGATACTCGTGAAGATTCATGCTTATTACCGTCTTCGTTAGGTACTGCGCATTCGGTGCTGCACTCATTCAAGTGCCGCACCACCTGTGACTGCTGCTTGCGTAGCCTTTCCGGATACCCGGTACAGCTACGCAAGACTGCGTCCAGCGGATATTCCGCGGTGAGTCTTGCAGGCAAGGCTCACGACGGGCCATTCCGCCGTGGTTTCTTATTGTCTTAACGCTTCTTGCGGTTGGCGATGTGAATGGCACCGCCATTCACTGCCAAAGCTGCTTCGTGCAAGGCTTCGGACAGGGTCGGATGGGAGAAAACCATCATGCCCAGGTCTTCGGCGCTAGTGCCGAATTCCATGCCGATTGCGCCCTGCTGGACCAGTTCTGCTGCGCTCGGGCCAATCACGTGGACGCCCAATACGCGGTCAGTCTTGGCGTCGGCGATAACTTTGACGAAACCACCGGTATCGTTGGCTGCCATGGCACGGCCAGAGGCTGCGAACGGGAAAGTGCCGACGTTAACTTCAACGCCTTCAGCTTTCAAGGCCTGCTCGGTTTTACCAACCCATGCAATTTCCGGGTGAGTATAAATAACCGAAGGGATCAGGTCATAGTTCATCTGGGCTTTGTGGCCCTTGATGCGCTCGACAACCATGATGCCCTCTTCCGAGGCCTTGTGTGCCAGCATCATGCCGCGAACCACGTCACCGATGGCGTAAACGCCCGGTACGGTGGTGGCGCAGTGATCGTCAACGTGCACGAAACCGCGCTCGTCGAGGGTCACGCCGCAATCGGCGGACAGCAGATCAGTGGTCACTGGACGGCGACCAACGGCTACGATCAGCTTGTCAAAAGTGATGTTCTGTTCGCCGTTGGCATCGGTGTAGTTCACAACGACTTCGTTGCCGTTCACTTTGGAACCGGTAACGCGAGCGCCCAGCTTGATGTCCAGACCCTGTTTGGTCAGGGTTTTCAGCGCTTCCTTGGAAACAGCAGTGTCAGCCGCCATCAGGAAGGTGTCCAGCGCTTCAAGAACGGTAACTTCTGCGCCCAGACGGGACCAGACCGAACCCAACTCCAGACCAATCACGCCAGCGCCGATTACGCCCAGACGCTTGGGTACGGACTGGAATTCCAGAGCGCCGGTCGAATCGACGATCACGTTCTGGTCAACCGGAGCCGGTGGAATGTCGATCGGACGCGAACCTGGAGCCAGGATCACGTTCTCGGCTTCGATGATTTCGACGCTGCCGTCAGGCTTGGTCAGTTCGACTTTCTTGCCGGCCAGCAGTTTGCCGTGGCCTTGCAGGGAGGTCACGCCATTGGCTTTGAACAGGGTGGCAACGCCAGAGGTCAGGCCTTTGACGATGTTGGCCTTGCGGCCGACCATTGCTGGCACGTCCATGGTCACGCCAGCGTGGTTGATACCGTGGATCGCGAAGCCGTCTTGAGCTTCGTGAAACTTCCAGGAGCTGTCCAGCAGCGCCTTGGACGGAATGCAGCCGACGTTCAGGCAAGTACCGCCGAGGGCCAGCTTGCCCTCCTTGTCGGTGTATTTCTCGATGCAGGCAGTCGAAAGGCCAAGTTGCGCCGCTTTAATGGCAGCTACGTAGCCGCCAGGGCCGGCGCCAATCACTACCACGTCGAATTTCTGAGTCATGTGTCATTCCTTCTCGAATCAAACCGGACGATCCCGTTCAGGGGACCGTCGTGGGACGAAGCTGGTCATTACAGATGGGCCGCTCATCGCTGAGCGGCCCGTGCAACGAAATCAGATATCCAGCAGCAGACGAGCCGGGTCTTCCAGCAGGTTCTTGATGGTAACCAGGAAGGTCACAGCTTCTTTGCCGTCGATCAAACGGTGATCGTAGGACAGAGCCAGGTACATCATCGGACGGATAACAACCTGACCGTTGATCGCCATCGGGCGCTGCAAAATGTTGTGCATGCCCAGGATAGCCGCTTGCGGCGGGTTGACGATCGGGGTCGACATCATCGAGCCGAATGTACCACCGTTGGTGATAGTGAACGTACCACCGGTCATTTCGTCGATGGTCAGCTTGCCGTCGCGAGCCTTCTTGCCGAAGTTGGCAATGCCGCCTTCGATTTCAGCCAGGCTCATCAGTTCGGCGTTACGCAGAACCGGCACCACCAGGCCACGGTCGCTGGATACGGCAACGCCGACGTCAGCGTAGCCGTGGTACACGATGTCGCCGCCGTCGATGGAAGCGTTGACAGCCGGGAAGCGTTTCAGCGCTTCGGTAGCCGCTTTCACGAAGAACGACATGAAGCCCAGGCGCACGCCATTGTGGGACTTCTCGAACAGGTCCTTGTACTTCGAACGCAGGGCCATGACTTCAGTCATGTCGACTTCGTTGAAAGTAGTCAGCATCGCCATGTTCGACTGGGCTTCAACCAGGCGCTTGGCCACGGTGGCACGCACGCGGGTCATCGGTACGCGCTTCTCGGTGCGGTCGCCAGCGGCGAACACAGGAGCAGCGGCAGCCGGGGCAGCAGCCTTGGCAGGCGCGGCAGCCGGAGCGGCTTTCTTGGCAGCAACTGCTGCAACCACGTCTTCCTTGGTCACACGACCGCCTTTGCCAGTACCGGCAACGGAAGCGATGTTGATGCCGTTTTCTTCAGCCAGCTTGCGAGCAGCCGGTGCAGCAACAGGATCATCTTCGCCAACAGCGGCCGAAGCAGCAGCCTGTGCAGGTGCAGCAGCGGCAGCCGGAGCGGCGGCTACAGCACCGCCCTCCCCGATGGAGCCCAGGACTTCGTCGGACAGAACGGTGTCGCCTTCGTTCTTGACGATAGCGCCCAGTACGCCATCAGCGGTAGCCAACACTTCCAGTACGACTTTATCGGTTTCGATGTCGACGATCAGTTCGTCGCGCTTGACCGCGTCGCCCGGTTTTTTGTGCCAGGTGGCAACGGTGCCATCGGCAACCGATTCCGGGAAAGTGGGGGCTTTGATCTCGATAGCCATTGTCTGTGGTTCCTTAAATTCGGTTTCAGGTGCGCGAAGGCGTTAAACAGTAAAGGCGTCTTGCAGCAGTTTTTCCTGCTGTTCGGCGTGCATCGATGCATAACCACAAGCAGGTGCAGCAGAAGCGTCACGGCCCGCGTACTCGAGTACGAGAGACTTGTTGTGACCGCCAACGATGCGACGCATGTGATGCTGGCTGCAGTACCAGGCACCCTGGTTCATCGGCTCTTCCTGACACCAAACGATGTGTTTGAGGTTGGAATAAGGAGCCAGGACTTCAATCAAGTCGTCCTCAGGGAATGGGTACAGCTGCTCAAGACGCACGATGGCGATGTCGTCACGACCTTCGGCACGGCGTTTTTCCAGCAGGTCGTAGTAGACCTTGCCGCTACACAGCACGAGACGAGTGACCTTTTTCGGATCATGCGCATCGATTTCCGGAATAACGGTCTGGAACGAACCTTCGGCCAGATCTTCCAGAGTCGAGATCGCCAGCTTGTGACGCAGCAGCGACTTCGGAGTCAGGACCACCAGTGGTTTGCGCAGAGGACGAATCACCTGGCGACGCAGCAAGTGGTAGATCTGGGCCGGCGTAGTCGGCATGCACACCTGAATGTTGTGCTCGGCGCACAGCTGCAGGTAACGCTCCAGACGAGCCGAAGAGTGCTCCGGACCCTGACCTTCATAACCGTGTGGCAGCAACATGGTCAGACCGCACAGACGGCCCCACTTGTGCTCACCGCTGGTGATGAACTGGTCGATAACCACCTGGGCACCGTTGGCGAAGTCGCCGAACTGGGCTTCCCAGATCACCAGCGCGTCAGGCGTGGTGGTGGAGTAGCCGTATTCGAACGCCAGTACGGCTTCTTCGGACAGGAACGAATCGTACAGGTCGAAACGTGGCTGGCCTTCGTACAGGTGTTGCAACGGGATGTAGGTGCCCGCGTCTTTCTGGTTGTGCAATACCGCATGACGGTGCGAGAACGTACCGCGGCCGATGTCCTGGCCGGTCATGCGAATCGGGTGACCTTCGAACGCCAGGGTCGCGTACGCCATGGTTTCGGCGTAACCCCAGTTGATCGGCAGGCCGCCGGCTTGCATTTTCTGACGGTCTTCGTAGATCTTCGCAACCTGGCGCTGAACCACGAAACCTTCCGGGATTTCCAGCAGCTTGGCGGACAGCTCTTGCAGGGTCTTCAGATCGAACGTGGTGTCGTGACGCGCAGTCCAGGCGTGGCCCAGGTACGGACGCCAGTCGACGAACAGCTCTTTGTTCGGCTCCTTGACCAGGCTTTTCACTACGTGCAGACCGTTGTCCAGCGCGTTGCGGTATTCGTCGACTTTCGTCTGAACACGCGCAGCGTCAAGCACACCGCTCTGGGTCAGACGATCGGCATACAGCTCACGCGTGGTGCGCTGCTTGGTGATCTGCTGATACATCAGAGGCTGGGTGCCGCTTGGCTCGTCCGCTTCGTTGTGACCACGACGACGGTAGCAGACCAGGTCGATCACCACGTCACGCTTGAACTGCATGCGGTAGTCAATGGCCAGCTGGGTCACGAACAATACGGCCTCCGGATCATCACCATTCACATGGAGGATCGGCGCCTGGATCATTTTCGCAACGTCGGTGGCGTACTCGGTGGAACGCGAGTCTTCCGGGTTGCTGATGGTGAAGCCAACCTGGTTGTTGATCACGATGTGAACCGTACCGCCAGTCCGGAAGCCGCGGGTCTGCGACATCTGGAAGGTTTCCATGACCACGCCCTGACCGGCGAATGCCGCGTCACCGTGGATGGAAATCGGCAGGACCTTTTCACCGGTAGGGTCGTTGCGACGATCCTGACGGGCACGCACCGAACCCTCGACCACTGGCGAAACGATTTCCAGGTGGGACGGGTTGAAGGCCATGGCCAGGTGGACTTCGCCGCCTGCGGTCATCACGTTGGAAGAGAAGCCCTGGTGGTATTTAACGTCACCGGAACCCAGCTCGACCTTCTTCTTGCCTTCGAACTCGTCGAACAGCTCGCGCGGGTTCTTGCCGAAGGTGTTGACCAGCACGTTCAGACGGCCACGGTGGGCCATGCCGATAACGATTTCCTTGGTGCCGTAGGAACCGGAGCGCTGGATCAGCTCGTCCAGCATCGGAATCAGACTTTCGCCGCCTTCCAGGCCGAAACGCTTGGTGCCCGGGTATTTGGTACCCAGGTATTTTTCCAGACCTTCACCTGCGGTGACGCGCTCAAGCAGATGGCTCTTGATGTCGGCCGAATACACCGGACGACCACGCACGCCTTCCAGGCGCTGCTGGAACCACTGGCGCTGCTCGGAGTCGACGATGTGAGTAAATTCAGCGCCGATGGTGCGGCAATATGTCTGCTGCAACGCTTCGTGAATTTCGCGTAGGCTCGCTTCCTCTTTGCCGATGAACAGGTCGCCGGCACGGAAGGTCGTATCAAGATCGGCATTGGTCAAGCCGTAATGATTGATCGACAGGTCTGCAGGTGCAGGACGCTGCCACAGCCCCAGCGGGTCAAGCTGGGCTGCTTGGTGGCCACGCATACGGTAGGCCTGGATCAGTCGCAGTACTTCAACTTGCTTCTTCTCGTGCTCACTGCTCACGCTGCCGGCGGAAACCGGTTGGGCGCGGCGCTGGTTCTTTGCCAGCAGCACGAAATGATCGCGAATCGTCGAGTGCGATACATCGGTGGCAGCGTTGCCGTCAGCGGGCAACGTCTGAAATTTGGTGCGCCACTCTTCTGGCACAGCGTTAGGGTCGTGCAGGTAGAGCTCATAAAGCTCTTCCACATAGGCAGCGTTACCACCTGAAAGATAGCCGCTGTTCCACATGCGCTGCATCACGCTTTCTTGCATGCTTGGTCACCCTCGGTTAGGGGAACACCATCGGCGAAGACACCGAGCAAGCTTGCAGAAGTCCGAATGCAGCGACCAAAACAAGCCACTTAGGATCACGCTGATAGTCCGGGTACCAGCCCGGATGCCCCTGCTTGTCTCATTTCTTCAAAATAAGAGCCGCAGCCTTGTGGGCTGCCACTCTGGTTATAGCCAAGACGCGGGTTGAAGCCCGCGCCTTAGCCTCTACGGGTACAGCAGTTCTACGGGTACAACAGCTGAATCACACGCCGCTTTGCAGCAGCATGTTACGTATGTGACCGATGGCCTTAGTCGGGTTCAGGCCTTTCGGACATACGTTGACGCAGTTCATGATCCCGCGGCAGCGGAATACGCTGAACGGGTCATCCAGCGAAGCCAGACGCTCGGAAGTCTTGGTGTCACGGCTGTCTGCCAGGAAGCGGTAGGCTTGCAGCAGAGCAGCTGGACCCAGGAACTTGTCCGGGTTCCACCAGAAGGACGGGCAAGAGGTCGAGCAGCAAGCGCACAAGATGCACTCGTACAGACCGTCGAGTTTTTCACGCTCTTCAGGAGTCTGCAGACGCTCGATGGCCGGAGCCGGCGTGTCGTTCTGCAGGAAAGGCTTAACCTTTTCGTATTGCTTGTAGAAGATGCTCATATCGACGACCAGGTCACGGATAACCGGCAAACCTGGCAGAGGACGAACGATCAACTTGTTACCTTTGACGACAGCAGACAGCGGCGTGACGCAGGCCAGGCCGTTTTTGCCGTTGATGTTCATGCCGTCGGAACCGCAAACGCCTTCACGGCAAGAGCGACGATAGGAGAAACCCTCGTCCTGCTCTTTGATCAGGGCCAGCACGTCCAGCACCATCAGGTCTTTACCACCGGTGTCGACCTGGAATTCCTGCATGAACGGCGCGGCGTCCTGATCAGGGTTGTAGCGATAAACACTGACTTTCAACATGGCGGCCACCCTTAATAAGTCCGAATCTTAGGTTCAAAAGTCGGAACAGTCTTCGGCGAGAAGTTCACGGCACGCTTGGTAACGCGCTTGTCACCCGGGAAGTACAGGGTGTGGCACAGCCAGTTTTCGTCGTCGCGGTCTTCGTAGTCTTCACGGGCGTGAGCGCCGCGGGACTCTTTGCGGATCTCTGCAGCGATGGCAGTAGCTTCGGCCACTTCCAGCAGGTTTTGCAGTTCCAGCGCTTCGATACGAGCAGTATTGAACGCCTGGCTCTTATCGTTGATCTTGACGTTGGCGATACGGCCACGCAGATCAGCGAGCTGGGCGATACCCTTCTGCATGTATTCGCCGGTACGGAATACACCGAAGTAGTTCTGCATGCAGCTTTGCAGCTCTTTACGCAGAGTAGCGACGTCTTCACCTTCGGTACGCGAGTTCAGGCCATCGAGACGCGCCAGGGCTGCGTCGATGTCGGACTGGCGAGGGCGAGCGTAGTCGACGCCTTCTTTCAGGGTCTGCTCCAGGAACAGGCCGGCGGCACGGCCGAATACCACCAGGTCGAGCAGCGAGTTGCCGCCCAGACGGTTGGCACCGTGAACCGATACGCACGCCACTTCACCTACCGCGAACAGACCAGGAATGATCTGGTCCTTGCCGTCGGCGTCCTGAGTGATTGCCTGGCCATGAATGTTGGTGGCAACGCCGCCCATCATATAGTGGCAGGTTGGAACAACCGGGATCGGCGCTACGGCTGGATCGACGTGAGCGAAGGTCTTGGACAGCTCCATGATGCCTGGCAGACGGCTGTGCAGAACTTCTTCACCGAGGTGATCGAGTTTCAGCATTACGTGGTCGCCATCCGGACCGCAACCGTTGCCGGCGATGATTTCTTTAACCATCGAGCGGGCAACCACGTCACGACCGGCAAGGTCTTTGGCGTTCGGAGCATAACGCTCCATGAAACGCTCGCCGTGCTTGTTGATCAGGTAACCGCCTTCACCGCGGCACCCTTCGGTAACCAGTACACCGGCGCCGGCGATGCCGGTCGGGTGGAACTGCCACATTTCGATGTCTTGTACCGGCACGCCAGCACGCAGAGCCATGCCGACGCCGTCACCGGTGTTGATCAGGGCGTTGGTGGTGGACGAGTAGATACGACCTGCACCGCCAGTCGCCAGAACGGTGGCGTTAGCGCGGACGTAGGAGGTTTCGCCGGTTTCGATGCAGATGACGATCATGCCGACAAAGGCACCATCTTCGTTCTTCACCAGGTCGACGCCATAGTATTCGTTGAGGAATACGGTGCCGGCCTTCAGGTTGGCCTGGTACAGAGTGTGCAGCAGAGCGTGACCGGTACGGTCGGCAGCGGCGCACGTACGCGCAGCCTGGCCACCTTTACCGAAGTCTTTCGACTGACCGCCGAACGGACGCTGATAGATGCGACCCTGTTCGGTACGGGAGAACGGCAAGCCCATGTGCTCGAGTTCGAAGACCGCTTCCGGGCCTACGGAACACATGTATTCGATAGCGTCCTGGTCACCGATGTAGTCGGAACCCTTGACGGTATCGTACATGTGCCAGCGCCAGTCATCGTTCGGATCAGCGGACGCGATGGCGCAGGTGATGCCACCCTGTGCGGATACGGTGTGCGAGCGAGTCGGGAAAACCTTGGTAACTACGGCAGTCTTGTGACCGCCCTGTGCAAGTTGCAGCGCAGCGCGCATGCCGGCACCGCCGCCGCCAATGATGATGGCGTCGAACGAAAGCGTATTTACTGAGTTAGACATGAATCAGATACCCCAGAGAATCTGCACACCCCAGACGAAGTAAGCGAACATCGCAACGCCGCATACTGCCTGGAAAAGGAAACGTACTGCAGTCGCGGACTTGCCCAGCGCCATTGGCGTCAGGTAGTCGGTCGCGATGGTCCACATGCCGACCCAGGCGTGAGCGCCAAGGGCAACCAGGGCCAGTAGACTGAAGATGCGCATCCAGTTGTTTGCGAACAGCAAGTGCCATTGGGCGTAGCCAAGGCCAGGGTGCGCAACAAGGTATCCGATCAGGAAAATGAAATAAGCCGCGAGAACGACCGCAGACACACGCTGCGCCATCCAGTCATAGAGGCCCGAACGCGATAGGTTCGTAACGCTGGTTACCATATCCAAACTCCCGCCAGAACGATCAACACCACGGAAATGGCGATGATAATTTTCGAGCCCAGCTTGCCGCCTTCCAGCGTCTCACCGATGCCCATGTCCATGATCAGATGGCGTACACCGGCCACCATGTGATACAGCAAGGCGGACAGCAGGCCCCATGCTACGAACTTGGCCAGCGGACTGGTCAAGCATGCCTTCACCTCGGCAAAACCTTCCTCGGAACCCAGGGATTTGCTCAATGCATACAGCATGATGCCAAGGCCCAGGAAGAGGATGATGCCGGAAACACGGTGAAGAAACGACGTAACGCCGGTGATGGGGAGTTTGATGGTCCTTAGGTCTAGGTTTACAGGTCGTTGGCTTTTCACGGCTTTTTTTTCACACTGAAGAGCCCCTAACAATCAGGGCAAAGTTGTTGGGGAGTGCACTGGTCAGGTAACCACTACCCAGGGATGCGACCCCCAATAAAGCAGGCCCAAAAGCCCCTGGCGGTCGGTGGCCGAGTATAGACAGTTAGGCTACTAATGACAACGCGTTCACCTTCCCCTAATAGCTCATTGCACAAGCGGGATAAAAGGCGTAAACGGCAGGTAATTTCGAGGAAAAAGTCCGGTTAAAGCCTTCTGGAGCAAGACTTTAGGCAAATTGACATTCGAATTTATCTCACTATAGTGGTGCGGGCCCTGCGTGGGGGGTCTGTCTGATGATTTCAAGCATAAATAGGAGGCCACATGGCTGACAAAAAAGCGCAGTTGATCATCGAGGGCGCAGCCCCCGTCGAGCTGCCCATTTTAACCGGCACCGTTGGTCCCGATGTAATCGACGTTCGGGGCCTGACGGCCACGGGCCGTTTCACTTTTGACCCGGGTTTCATGTCGACCGCCTCTTGCGAGTCGAAGATTACCTATATCGACGGCGACAACGGCATTTTGTTGCACCGCGGCTACCCGATCGAGCAACTCGCCGAGAAGTCGGACTATCTGGAAACCTGCTACCTGCTGCTCAACGGCGAATTGCCGACCGCAGAACAGAAGGCCCAGTTCGTCAGCACCGTCAAGAACCACACCATGGTTCATGAGCAACTGAAGACCTTCTTCAACGGCTTCCGTCGCGACGCCCACCCGATGGCCGTCATGTGCGGTGTAGTCGGCGCCCTTTCGGCCTTCTACCACGACTCCCTGGACATCAATAACCCGCAGCATCGCGAAATTTCCGCGATCCGCCTGGTTGCCAAGATGCCAACCCTGGCCGCGATGGTTTACAAGTACTCCATGGGTCAACCCATGATGTACCCGCGCAACGACCTGTCGTATGCGGAAAACTTCCTGCACATGATGTTCAACACCCCGTGCGAGATCAAACCGATCAGCCCGGTACTCGCCAAGGCCATGGACCGGATCTTCATCCTCCACGCCGACCACGAGCAGAACGCATCGACCTCCACCGTACGCCTGGCTGGCTCCTCGGGTGCCAACCCGTTCGCCTGTATCGCCGCCGGTATCGCTGCACTGTGGGGCCCTGCCCACGGCGGCGCGAACGAAGCTGTTCTGACCATGCTTGACGAAATTGGCGATGTTTCGAACATTGACAAGTACATCGCCAAGGCCAAGGACAAGAACGATCCGTTCAAACTGATGGGCTTCGGTCACCGGGTTTACAAAAACCGCGACCCACGCGCTACCGTCATGAAAAAGACCTGCGACGAAGTGCTCAAGGAACTGGGTATCCAGAACGATCCGCAACTCGAACTGGCCATGCGCCTGGAAGAGATCGCCCTGACCGACCCGTACTTCATCGAACGCTCGCTGTACCCGAACGTCGACTTCTACTCGGGGATCATCCTCAAGGCGATCGGCATTCCAACCAGCATGTTCACCGTGATCTTCGCCCTGGCGCGGACCGTCGGCTGGATCTCCCACTGGAAAGAAATGCTCTCCAGCCCGTACAAGATTGGCCGTCCGCGCCAGCTGTACACCGGCTACGAGTCGCGTGACATCACCCGGCTTGAAGACCGCAAGTAAGACCTGTCTTGCGATAACGTCTTGGTTTCACCGGAAACGGCCTCTATAAATAGAGGCCGTTTTTGTATGTGTGCTTTGAAAGTCTTTCGGTCGTGTACACATCCGTTTCTGCGGTAACAGCGGCTACCCGTCCCGGTCTTACAGCGGGTCACGCTGGTTACTGACAGAGCCGCACAATTGTTCAGCGACGCGTCGGCTGCTCAGCGCTCCACTGCTGACTCGAGCTAGCAATAGAGGACGCCCTTAAGCTGATTGTGATAACAGCCAGATGGTCTAGAGAGTGTAAGAAATACCGACCTGAACTGTTCTCGGCTCACCAGGGTAGGTGTAGACATTGCCGAAGGCACCTTCTTCATAGTCACGGTCGAACAAGTTCTTCACATCGAGATCAAGCCTGACCTTGTCATTGACCTTGTAGAAGCTGAGCAGATCGACGACTGTGTAGCTGCCCATCGAAAACGCCGTGTTAGCGGTCTGGCCCGCACGTTCATCGACGTATTTGCCACCCACCCCCAAGCCTAGCCCTTTGAAAGCGCCATCCTGGAACTCGTAGACGTTGAGCAGGCTGAAGCTGTTCTGCGGAATGTTCATCAGCCGGGTTCCCGACTGGATCACATTGTCCTTGGTGACCTCGGCATCGACATAGGCATAGCCGCCAATCACCCGCCATTCTGGAGTCAAATTGCCTGCCACGTTCAGATCAAAGCCACGACTGCGTACTTCGCCAGCCGCTACGCTGAATGTGGAGTCCACGGGATCGGTGGTAAGGACGTTGCGTTTTTCAATCTGGTAAATCGCCGCATCTACACTCAGCTGGTGATCCAGAGCCTCCCATTTGATACCCATCTCATAGGACTTGCCTTTTTCCGGCTCAAAGCCGCCACCTTGTCGGCTGGCCCCAGTATTCGGTTTGAATGAGCGTGCTGTATCGGCATAAACCGCCACGGTATCGGTAAGGTCATAAATCACCCCAAGACGAGGCGTCACCGCATTGGCGCTCTCTTCCCAGCTTCGACCACCCGCTACAAAGGTCTCGTAGCCATGCTCAAAGCGCTCGAAACGGGCGCCCGCCAAGACCTTCAAACGCTCAGTCAACGCCACCTGATCCTGAACGAAGGCCGCGTATGTCTTGAGGTTTTCCTTGTCGTTGGTCGGCGTCCGGGTCAAGGCTGGACGCGGCTGACCATACACCGGGTTGAAGATATCAATCGGGTAGGCGCTGACCGCTCCGCTGGAGCGCTGAATGATGGACTTGTAGTCGTAATCCTCGTACTCGACACCGGTCAACAATGTGTGATTGAAGCCCCCGGCAGCGAAGTGCCCGGTGAGATTGAGTTGGGTGTCTTTGTCCGTCCACTCCAGCTTGCGGTAATTGAAGTTGCGTCCCAGCGTGCGCCCGTCGGCGGCAACGCCGTTTGCTTCAATTGCATTACCTTGCAAGGTGCCATCAAGCCACTGAAAACCACCGCCCAATGTCCAGTTGTCATTCAGGAAGTGTTCGAAACGCAGCTGCGCCATGTTGTTGTCGTTGTGCAACTTGCCGACGTCTTTTTCACCAAAGAACGTGTCACGAGACGCGGTGCCAATCTGATTCGGATAACGCGTCACACCACGATCCAGCGGGTGATTGTTGCGCATGAAATCGCCTTCGAAGATCACCTTGGTGTCGTCGGTGGCCTGCCAGGAAATAACCGGCGTCACGCCGTAACGCTCGGTTTCAACATGATCGCGGAAGGTATCACCGCCCTCACCCACCACGTTTAAGCGATAGGCCAGGCGCCCCTCTTCGTCGAGCGGGCCGGAGGCATCCAGCGTGCCACGCTTCATGCCCTGATCGTCGAGTTGGCTACCCAGCGTCACAGCACGTTCAGCCAAGGGCTGCTTGGAGACGACGTTGAACGTGCCACCAGGATCACCCCGGCCATAAAGCATGGTCGCGGGGCCTCGCAGGACTTCCAGTCGCTCGATGGTGTTCGCATCAGGCATGTTCGGATAACCACGATTGATCGGAAAACCGTTGCGATAGAACTCTCCGGTGGTAAATCCACGCACAGTGAAGGTA
Source organism: Pseudomonas sp. H3(2019) (assembly GCF_007713465.1). Taxonomy (GTDB): domain Bacteria; phylum Pseudomonadota; class Gammaproteobacteria; order Pseudomonadales; family Pseudomonadaceae; genus Aquipseudomonas. The sequence continues at coordinate 52,157 of NZ_VMSG01000003.1, forward strand.
GTCAGCCCCTGGCCACCAAAGTTGTTAGCCCGGCCCACCCCGCCGGCATAGTCGAGCGCATCCTGAAGGCGAGTAGCCCCGATGTCCTCTACAACATCTTTGGTCACTACGCTAATGGACTGCGGTGTTTCGTGAATCGAAGTGTCGGTTCGCGTCGCGCTGGCAGAACGCGTTGCACGGTAGCCCTTCACCGGCCCTAGAGCCGTTTCATACTCCGCCGTACCGACGATGTCGGTCGCTTGCAACTCCAGACTGGTTTTATCGGTTGTAGCTTGCTCAGCCCAGGAGGAAGCGGAAAACACCTGAAGGACACAAATGGAGACCAGAGTACGACGCATCTAGGAAACCTTGAGAAAATAGCCAAATGGGACGGCATACGTGCCAATAGTTCGCGGCGCATGTTATATCACATCATTAGTATTTGATACGTATTCGCGTTTACACCTCTTAAACGTTGCCTGCGCTTTTAGAAATCGCTAATAAAGCAATCCCGGAACACAACGCTGTTCAAACCACGGGCATAAAAAAATGCCCCAATCTCTCGACCGGGGCATTCCTGTTTAAAACAACTTACACAACAAACCTTAACCCTTAGTGCGGAACCGCCCCACTCGCCCCCAACCCGGTCTGCGAACGCACAAACTGCGGGAAGAACAGCGCCCGCTCATTGTCAGCCGCCGCGGACTTGTCAGTGATAGAGAAGAACCAGATCCCGACAAAGGCAATGGCCATCGAGAACAGCGCCGGGTACTCATACGGGAAGATCGCCTTCTCATGCCCCATGATCTGCACCCAAATGGTTGGGCCCAGCACCATCAGGCCCACTGCACTGACCAGCCCCAGCCAGCCACCGACCATCGCACCGCGCGTGGTGAGCTTCTTCCAGTACATGGAAAGCAGCAGCACCGGGAAGTTGCAGCTGGCAGCGATCGAGAATGCCAGGCCCACCATGAACGCGATGTTCTGGCTTTCGAACAGGATGCCCAGAACAATCGCCAACACGCCCAAGGCAATGGTGGTGATCTTCGAAACACGGATCTCATCCTTCTCGTTAGCCTTGCCCTTCTTGATCACACTGGCGTAGAGGTCGTGAGACACCGCCGTGGCCCCGGCCAGGGTCAGACCGGCAACCACTGCCAGAATGGTGGCGAAGGCTACTGCCGAGATGAAGCCGAGGAAGATACTGCCGCCCACCGCATTGGCCAGGTGCACCGCCGCCATGTTGTTGCCGCCCAACAGCGCCCCCGTAGCGTCCTTGAAGGCCGGGTTGGTGCTGACCAGCAGGATTGCGCCAAAGCCAATGATGAACGTCAGGATGTAGAAGTAACCGATGAAGCCGGTGGCATACAGCACGCTTTTGCGCGCTTCTTTAGCGTCACTCACGGTGAAGAAGCGCATCAGGATATGCGGCAGGCCAGCAGTACCGAACATCAACGCCAGGCCGAGGGAAAACGCCGAGACCGGGTCTTTCACCAGACCGCCCGGGCTCATGATCGCTTCACCTTTGGGGTGAACCTTGATCGCCTCGGAGAACAGCGTATTGAAGTCGAAGTTGACGTGCTTCATCACCATCAGCGCCATGAACGACGCGCCGGACAACAACAGCACAGCCTTGATGATCTGCACCCAGGTGGTCGCCAGCATGCCGCCGAACAACACATAGAGGCACATCAGGATCCCCACCAGAATCACCGCGACATGGTAATCGAGGCCAAACAGCAGCTGGATCAGCTTGCCGGCACCGACCATTTGCGCGATCAGGTAGAACGCCACCACCACCAGCGAACCGCAGGCGGACAAGGTGCGAATCTGGGTTTGCCCGAGGCGGTAGGACGCCACGTCGGCAAAAGTGTACTTGCCCAGGTTGCGCAGACGCTCGGCGATCAGGAACAGAATGATCGGCCAGCCCACCAGGAAGCCGATCGAGTAGATCAGGCCATCGTAGCCCGACGCGAACACCAGCGCGGAAATTCCCAGGAAGGACGCCGCCGACATGTAGTCACCGGCAATCGCCAGACCGTTCTGCAAACCGGTGATCCTGCCACCCGCCGCGTAGTAGTCAGCGGCCGACTTGTTGCGCTTGGACGCCCAGTAGGTGATGCACAGCGTTGCACCGACGAACACCACAAACATCAGGATCGCCGAAACGTTGAGCGGTTGTTTGTGCACTTCGCCGGTAAGCGCCTCGGCCGCCCAAACGGCCGGTGCGAAGGCGGCAATGCCTAAAGCTGCCAATAGACGCCGGATCATTGCTGAGCCTCCTTGAGAATCGCATTGTTCAGGTCGTCGAATTCGCCATTGGCGCGTCGTACGTAGATGGCCGTCAGGACGAAGGCCGACACAATCAGCCCCACCCCAATCGGTATGCCCCAGGTAATCGATGACTCAGGGCTGATCTTCGCCCCCAGCACATGCGGTCCATAAGCAATCAATAAGATGAAGCCCGAGTAAAGCCCAAGCATGATCGCCGAGAGAATCCAGGCGAACCGCTCTCGTTTACGAACCAGCTCCTTGAAGCGCGGGCTGTTTTGAATCGAGAGGTAAATGCTGTCGTTCATTGTTTTTATCCTCGCAGCACGGATTATTGTTGGAACATATCCACTCTATGCGGCTGCGGAACGGGTTCCAGACGACCTTAGTATTAGAACGACCTGACCATTTCGCCAATTTTGAGCCGATAAAAAAACAACTGTCATACACCGTTAACCTGCCTGAAACACAAAGGGCCGCTTGGCATGAATGCCAAGCGGCCCTGGAAAGTACTGACTAGACGCGTTAGATCAAATTACTTGGTCCACTCGGCGACGCGCTCCGGGTGTTTGGCCACCCAGTCCTTGGCTGCCACTTCAGGTTTGGCACCATCCTGAATAGCCAACATGACCTCGCCGATTTCGTCTTTCGACGCCCATTGGAAGTTCTTCAGGAACTTCGCAACTTCCGGCGCTTTGGTTGCCAGTTCTTTGCTGCCGATGCTGTTCACGGTTTCAGCCGCACCATAAACGCCTTTCGGGTCTTCCAGGAAGCGCAGTTTCCACTTGGCGAACATCCAGTGCGGCACCCAACCGGTGACCGCGATGGATTCGTTTTTCTTCTCGGCACGGGTCAGCTCGGCAATCATGCCGGCACCGGAACTGGCCTTGAGGGTGTAGTTACTCAGGCCGTAGTCCTTGATCGCCTGATCGGTCTTGAGCATCACGCCTGAACCAGCGTCAATGCCGACGATACGACCTTTGAAGCTATCGTCGGTTTTAAGATCCTCAATGCTCTTGGCCTTGACGTACTCCGGCACGATCAGACCGATTTTCGCATCCTTGAAGTTCGGGCCGTAATCGACGACCTGATCCTTGTTCTTCGCCCAGTATTCGCCATGGGTTACTGGCAGCCAGGCTGACAGCATTGCATCGAGTTTGCCGGTGGCCACACCCTGCCACATGATCCCGGTGGCCACGGCTTGCAGTTTCACGTCGTAGCCGAGCTTTTGCTTGATCACCTCAGCAGCCACGTTGGTCGTGGCGACGCTGTCCGACCAGCCGTCAACATAACCGATAGTCACTGCCTTGCCTTCGGCGCTGGCCACAGTAGAACTGATCGCCAGCACCAAAGCCGCACCTGCGCCCAAGAGTCGTCGCATCTTCATCGTTACTTCCCCGAAAGTGCTGCGCTCGACGGATGCCGAGCAACGTCAACGTATTGTTATGGTGCACAGCGCCCCCATCACGCCTCACCGCAAACTCGTTCGATCATCAGCGCGATGTATCAATGAGAACACTGACGCCTCGATAATCAACCTCGCGCTCAAGACGACCTGCTCTGGCTGCGACCTCAAGGCATCGAGAAACGACATCAGAACGCCAGTAATCGCGTCCTGCAATAATGCCCCTGCGCTTCCCGCCCGAACTTTGCATGTCAAAACCATGCAGGTCACCAAGCACGGGGCAAATGCAGGTAAGATGCGCGGCTTTGTTCCCAGACGGCCTGACCATGCCCGCCACCTCGCGCTTCCCCTTCTTCGCTTATCTATTTGCCTGCCTGCTTGGCCTGTTTGCCCTTGGTGGTTACTGGTACGGGCTCGGTCAACCGGTGGTGCTGCCAGACGTGGCCAGCGCCACGCACAAATTGCAGTGCGCCTCGTACACACCGTTCGACAAGGACCAATCGCCGTTCGATCAGCCGTTCAAACTGCGCCCTGAACGCATGGACGCCGACCTCGCGTTGCTGGCAACCCGCTTCGAGTGCATTCGCACCTATTCGATGACCGGTCTCGAAGCGCTGCCGGACCTGGCGCGCAAACATGGCCTGAAGCTGATGATCGGCGCCTGGGTCAACAGCAATCCGGTGGACACGGCCAAGGAAGTCGAACTGCTGATCGCCGAGGCCAACGCCAACCCGGACGTGGTCAGCGCGGTGATCGTCGGCAACGAAACCCTGCTGCGCAAGGAAGTGACCGGCGCGCAATTGGCCAAGCTGATCAACCACGTCAAGAGCCACGTCAAACAGCCGGTGACCTACGCCGACGTCTGGGAGTTCTGGCTCAAGCATCCTGAAGTCGCCCCGGCGGTGGACTTCCTGACCATCCATTTGCTGCCGTACTGGGAAGATGATCCGTCCAACATCGACGCCGCCCTCCAGCACGTCGCCGAGGTTCGGCAAATCTTCGGCAGCCGCTTCGCGCCCAAGGACGTGCTGATTGGCGAAACCGGCTGGCCGAGTGAAGGTCGCCAACGGGAAACCGCCGTACCGAGCCGAGTCAATGAAGCCAAGTTCATTCGTGGTTTTGTGGCGATGGCCGAGCAGCAAGGCTGGCACTACAACCTGATCGAAGCCTTTGACCAGCCATGGAAACGCGCCAGTGAAGGTGCGGTCGGCGGTTACTGGGGGCTGTTCGATGCAAACCGTCAGGACAAGGGTGTACTGGCAGGCCCCGTCACCAACCTGCCGTTCTGGCCGCAATGGCTGGCCGTCGGTGGTCTGATCTTCCTCGGCACGCTGATGCTTGGCGGGCGTGTGCGCAGCACCCGCGCGGCGTTGGTATTGCCACTGCTCGGCGCAGTCGCTGCGTGCTCCATTGGCACCTGGGGTGAGCTGGCTCGCGCTACCAGCCGCTTTGCCGATGAGTGGATCTGGGCTGCGTTGCTGACCGGCCTGAACTTTTTGGTGCTGGCCCATGCGGCGTTGTTCCTCAGCGCCAGAACCGGTTGGCGTGAACGCGCCTTCAATGCGCTGGAACGTCGTGCTGGCTGGCTGCTGGCTGCGGCCGGATTCGCTGGCGCAGTGATGATGCTGGCGCTGGTGTTCGAACCGCGCTATCGCAGCTTCCCAAGCGCCGCCCTGCTGCTGCCAGCGCTGGTCTATCTGATTCGCCCGGTCAGCGCACCACGCCGGGAAATCGCACTGCTGACCTTCATCATCGGCGCCAGCATTGCCCCGCAGCTGTATCGTGAAGGCCTGTTCAACCAGCAAGCCTGGGGCTGGGCGCTGGTTTGCCTGCTGATGGTTGCCGCGCTGTGGCGCAGCTTGCGGGTGCGCAATACCTGATAAACAGTAAAAGATCGCAGCCTTCGGCAGCTCCTACGATAGATGACGTACATCGTAGGAGCTGCCGCAGGTTCGGGCCGCGTTCGGACGATCTTTTATTACTGAACGCCGCGTGGCGCCCGGACCAACCGCAACCCGGCGATCACCACGGCAAATACCGCAATGCCGGTGTTGTACAGCGCCAATGCCGGAAACCCGAACACCAGCGCCAACACCGCCAGCCACCAGCCAGCCCGGCCCGGCACCACAAAGCCGAGCACCGCAGCCGCCAATGCTGCCCCGCCCATCACCTTGAAATGAATCATCAAGCCGAGGGTCGAGCGCGCCTGGCATTCCCAGCGGCTTGCCTCATCGACGCAGAGACCGACCCACTGGGCATCCTCCATCAGGACATAACGCAGGCCATAACTGGCGGCCAACCACAGCGGCAAGGCAATAAGCAAAATAATGACGGGCAGACGGCGGGACATGAAGCACTCCGATAAACGAAAACGGCGCCCAGCTTAATCGCCCGCCAGCCGTAAGCAAGCGAGACCATCAGAAATCTGTTCAGCCAATCGCTGCAAAGTGTATCGTTCAGCCGCTATTGATCCGAATTCAGCCTGGTTGGCGCCGCCGCATGGCACTTTGGCGCAACATCGGTGGTCATAGCCTGCGAACCTCATCAGGCACCTTCCTCTAAGGGATTTAGTCATGCTCCGTTCCTTGCGCTTTGCTGCCTTGATAGGCGGCGTTATTTTGAGTGCGTCCGCACTGGCGGCAGACATCGACGCTGTCAGTTATGGCTACCCCTTGACCAACCCGTTCGAGGCGACCATTGCCACGACGCCGCCGGACTTGCGTCCCGAGTTGCCGTCCGATGACGCGATCCATCAATCCGACTACACCCTGAAGCTGCGCCCGGAACGCGAGTTCGACCTGCCGGACAATTTCTGGGCAGTGAAAAAACTCACCTATCGCATGGCCACACAGGATCACGCCGCACCGCTGATTTTCCTGATTGCCGGCACCGGTGCACGCTTCGACAGCAGCATTAACGAATACCTGAAAAAGCTCTACTACAAGGCCGGCTATCACGTCGTGCAACTGTCCTCGCCAACCAGTTTCGACTTCATGAGCGCCGCTTCCCGCTTCGCCACCCCTGGCGTGTCCAAGGAAGACGCCGAGGACATGTACCGCGTGATGCAAGCAGTGCGTGCGCAAAACCCGAAGCTGCCGATCACCGACTACTACCTCACCGGCTACAGCCTGGGTGGACTGGATGCGGCGTTTGTCAGCAAGCTGGATGAAACCCGACGCAGCTTCAACTTCAAGAAAGTCTTGCTGCTCAATCCTCCAGTCAACCTCTACACCTCTGTCACCAACCTCGACAAACTGGTGCAAACCGAGGTCAAGGGCATCAACAACAGCACCACGTTCTATGAACTGATGCTCAACAAGCTGACGCGTTACTTCCAGCAAAAAGGCTACATCGACCTCAACGACGCGCTGGTCTACGACTTCCAGCAATCGAAACAGCACCTGAGCAACGAACAGATGGCCATGCTGATCGGCACCTCGTTCCGCTTTTCGGCCGCCGACATCACCTTCACCTCGGACCTGATCAACCGACGCGGCCTGATTACCCCGCCCAGGTTTCCGATCACCGAAGGCACCAGCCTCACGCCATTCCTCAAGCGTGCACTGCAATGTGATTTCAACTGCTACCTCACCGAGCAGGTGATCCCGATGTGGCGCGCCCGGACCGACGGCGGCAGCATTTTGCAGTTGATTGACCAGGTCAGCCTCTACGCGCTCAAGGACTACCTGCACGACAGCCCGAAAATTGCCGTGATGCACAATGCCGACGATGTGATCCTCGGCCCGGGCGACCTCGGTTTCTTGCGTAAAACCTTCGGCGATCGCCTGACGGTTTACCCTCACGGCGGCCATTGCGGCAACCTCAACTACCGCGTCAACGCCGACGCCATGCTGGAGTTCTTCCGTGGCTAAACACCTCCTTCTGCTCGCTGCACTGCTTGGCGCAGTCGGCTATGCCCATGCCGACAACAGCAAGGCCAACTCCACGACTGTGGTTGATCAGGACGGCTTCACCGAGCCGATGACCAAACTCAAGTTCAACCCGGGGCTGGACCAGCGTGAGTTCGAACGCTCGACCCTGAATGCGCTGAGTGTCTATGACCCGCTGGAGTCGTGGAACCGTCGGGTCTACCACTTCAACTACCGCTTCGACCAATGGGTGTTCCTGCCAGTGGTCGACGGTTATCGCTACGTCACCCCAAGCTTCCTGCGCACTGGCGTCAGCAACTTCTTCAACAACCTGGGTGACGTACCCAATCTGGTGAACAGCCTGCTGCAGTTCAAGGGCCAGCGCTCACTGGACATCACCGGGCGATTGCTGCTCAACACGACCCTCGGCATCGGCGGTCTGTGGGACCCGGCCACCGCCATGGGCCTGCCGCGCCAGGTCGAAGACTTCGGCCAGACGCTGGGCTTCTACGGGGTTCCGGGCGGCGCGTACTTCGTACTGCCAATCCTCGGCCCTTCGAACCTGCGTGATACCGCAGGCCTTGCGGTCGACTATACGGCGGAGTCGGCCATCAACTACCTGAACGTCTCGAAAGTCAGCGAAAACCACCCGGAAATCTGGGTCCTGCGCAGCATCGACAAGCGCTATCAGACCAACTTCCGCTACGGCCAGCTCAACTCGCCGTTCGAGTACGAGAAGGTGCGTTACGTGTACACCGAAGCGCGCAAGTTGCAGATTGCCGAGTAGCTTTAGCGGCAACAAAAACCTGTAATGATCGCTCCCACGCTCTGCGTGGGAACGATTAACCAATCCAGGCTTCAGCCTTTGACTGCGCGCCAGATTCTGCTCACTGCCATCACACCCGCCAACACCACCGCACCGGCAATAATCCCCGCCACTGCGTTGAGCAACGTCGGCACGATAAACCCGGCACCACCGGCACCGGCGCCGACGCCTTCAATCCAGTGATGCACCACCGGCACGCCATGGGTCAGGATCCCGCCGCCGACCAGGAACATCGCCGCCGTGCCGATCACCGATAGACCCTTCATCATGTACGGCGCGGCGCGCAGGATCGCGCCACCGACGCTTTTGGCCATTTGCCCGGGCTTGCGGGTCAACCACAAGCCGAGATCATCGAGCTTGACGATGCCCGCCACCAGGCCATAAACGCCGATGGTCATGACGATAGCGATACCTGAGACCACGATCACTTGCTGCATCAGCGTTGCACCGGCCACGGTGCCAAGCGTAATCGCGATGATTTCAGCCGAAAGAATGAAGTCAGTGCGCACCGCGCCTTTGATCTTGTCCTGCTCGTACGCCACCAGATCAGTTGCCGGGTCTGCTACGGCTTCGACCAATTGCGCGTGTTCCGCCTGATCTTCAGCCTTGCTGTGCAAAAACGAGTGGGCAAGCTTTTCGAAGCCTTCGAAACACAAGTAGGCGCCACCAACCATCAACAACGGCGTGACCAGCCAAGGAACGAACGCACTGATGGCCAGCGCCGACGGCACCAGGATCAGCTTGTTGCGAAACGAGCCCTTGGCCACGGCCCAGACCACCGGAATTTCCCGCTCGGCACGGACACCGGATACCTGCTGGGCGTTGAGCGCCAAGTCGTCGCCGAGCACGCCGGCGGTTTTCTTCGCGGCCATCTTGGTCATCAGCGCAACGTCGTCGAGTACGGCGGCGATATCGTCGATCAACACCAGCAAACTGCTTCCTGCCATCGGTCAGGCTTCCCTACACAAAAAAAGTGCGCGGAGCATAACGCGCTCGGTGCGTGAGAAGCGAGACGCCTCAATGCTCGGTTTGAGCAGCCGATTGCACTTGCCAGCCTCCGCCCAGGCTCTGGAACAACGCGACACTGCCCTGACTCAGCAAACCCTGAGTATCGCGCAGGTTCTGCTCGGCTTGCAGCAGGACCAATTGCTGAGTCAGCACGGTTTGCTGACTGACGGTGCCCGCGCGCTTTTGCGCCTCCTGGCTGCCAAACAATTGCCGGTTGCGCTGGTAGATCTGCTCGAAGGCCTGGGCCTGGGTGTGCAGGTGATTGATCGCCGAAAGGTTGTCTTCAACGTTTTGCAATGCACTGAGCACCGTGCCGCGATAGTTCGCCACATCCTGATCGTAACTGGCCTGCGCCTGCTGCACCGCGGCTTTCCGGACACCGCCCTCGAAAAGGGTTTCGGCCAGTGCCGGGCCAAGGGTCCAGACCCGGTTCGGCACGCTGAACAAGCCACCCAGCGCCGTACCGCGATAACCAACCTGACCGGTCAGATTCAGCGTCGGGAAAAACGCCGCCTCGGCCACGCCGATCTTCGCATTCGCCGCCGCTGCCGCACGCTCGGCGGACACCACATCGGGACGGCGCTGCAACAGACTCGACGGCAGGCTCAGCGGCGGCATGGGCACCACGAAGCGATAGTTTGCCGTCGACGGCAGATTGAATTGCGCAGGCGCCACGCCCACCAGCACCGCCAGCGCATGCTCGAACTGCTCGCGCGAGCGCTGTGCAGTTTGCAAGGCCGCGACCACGCTGCTCAGCTGATCCTGGGCGACCAGCAATTGATCGTTGGTCGCGGTGCCTTGCACGGTCTGAACCTGAATCATCGTCAGCAACTGCTGATTGATCGCCTGCTGCTGTTGCAACAAACCGACGTCAAGGTCCAGCTGGCGCAAGCCCAGGTAGTTGCTGGCGACACTGGCGCTGATGGACAGGCGCACACCTGCCAGCAGCGCGTCGGAAGCCTGGGCCGACGCCTGACTCGACTCGATGCCACGCCGCACCAGGCCCCACAAATCCGGTTCCCAGCTGGCGCTCAACGTGGCGCTAACCGTTTGCACGACACCGCCAGCACTGCTGCCAGATGAGGTGCTGGTGCCAGTGCTGCTACTGCCGCTACTTGCGCCAACCCCTCGCGATCCGGACAACCCGACGCCCACCGTCGGCCACAATCCGGCGCGGCTCGACGCCACTTGGGCCTGTGCCAGACGATAGGCCGCTTCGGCGGCGATAATCGATTGGTTGGCCTTGGCCGAGCGCGCAATCAGGTCATTGAGGATCGGGTCCTGGTATGAAAGCCACCACTGGCTGTCCAGCGCGCCCTGCGGATTGGCCGCCGCACGCTGCCATTGCGCACCCTCCTTGAAGCTCATCGGCAATTCGATGGCCGGTTTTTGATAATCAGGACCGACCATGCAACCGCCCAACATCAGGCTCAGGACCAAGGCGAGCAAGATCGTTAGCTTTCTTCGTTCACGGTCCATTCACGTCTCCTCACGCCGGCGCCCCAGGCGCCGGGACGCCCGATCGAGCCAGAGGTAGATCACCGGGGTGGTGTACAGCGTCAGCATCTGGCTGAACACCAGCCCGCCAATAATCGAAATGCCCAGCGGCCGACGCAGCTCCGAGCCATAGCCACTCACGAGTACCAGCGGCAACGCACCGAGGATCGCGGCCAGCGTCGTCATCATGATCGGCCGGAAGCGGATCAGGCACGCCCGGCGAATCGCCTCCTTGGCGCTGAGCCCCTGCTCCCGACGCTCGGTGATCGCAAAGTCGATCATGATGATCGCGTTTTTCTTGACGATGCCGATCAGCAAAATCACCCCCACCAAGGCAATGATCGACAGCTCGGTGCCGGTCAACAACAAGGCAATCAGTGCGCCCACGCCGGCAGACGGCAAGGTCGAGAGGATAGTCAACGGGTGTGTCAGGTTTTCGTAGAGGATGCCCAGCACGATGTACACCGACAACAATGCTGCGCAGATCAGCAACGGCTCGCTGGCCACCGACGACTGGAATACCTGCGCCGTCCCGGCAAATTGCCCGACCACGCTGGCGGGCATTCGCAGCTGTGCCACGGCATTGTCGACCAATGCCGTGGCCTGGCCGATGGACACGCCGGGCGCCAGATTGAACGAAGCCGTCACCGCCGGGAACGTGCCCTGGTGACTGATGGAAATAGCCGTGCGATCCACCGAGTAATCGGCCAGCGCCGACAACGGCACCAACTGCGGGTTGGCGCTGGCGCTCAGGTTCGGTACGACACTGCGACCCTTGCTCACTGCACCCGTGCCGACCGGCACATAGATCGAGCTGAGCGTAGCCGGGTCGGTCCAGTACGGCGGCGCCACCTCCATCACGATGTGGTATTGATTGGCCGCGCGATAAATGGTCGAGACCTGGCGCTGGCCAAAGGCGTCGTAGAGTGTCTGGTCGATAGCCGAAATACTGACCCCGAGCCGTGCCGCCACATCGCGGTTGATCTTCACGTTGGCCAGCAGGCTGTTGTCCTGCTGATCGGTGTTGAGGTCGGTCAGTTGCGGCAACGTATGTAACACCGCCAACACCTTGGGCACCCATTCATCCAGCGCGCTCTGATCATCGGCCGTCATGGTGTACTGGTACTGCGCACCACTCTGGCGACCACCGACAGTGATGTCCTGGGATGACTGCAAATACAGGCGCGTGCCCGGCAGCTCGCCGAGGGTGTGGCGCACTTGCGTGATCACCTGATCGGCGCTGTCTCGGCGCTCGGCCAGCGGCTTGAGGGAAATGAACAACTGTGCCGTGTTGATCGCCCCGCCACCGCCTCCACCACCGCCGACAAACCCGCCCACCGTCAGCACATTCGGGTTACCCAGGACCTTCTGGTTGATCTCCCTGAAACTGCGTTGCATCGACGCGTAGGAAACGCTTTGTGGCGCGACGATGCTGCCGGACAAACGCCCGGTGTCTTCCTGTGGAAAAAAGCCCTTGGGCACCAGCACATACAACACCCCGGCGAACGCGATCACCAACAACGTGACCAAGCCCATAAGCATCGAGTGCTCGATGACCCAGCCAAGGGTACGGTCGTAAAACCGGTGAAATCGCGAGTCGGGTTGATCGCTGTCCTTCGCCGTCTGCTCCTGAGTGCGCAGCAATAGGCTGGACAGCATCGGCGTGACCGTCAGCGAGATCAGCATGGAAATCATGATCGCCACCGACAAGGTGATCGAAAACTCGCGAAACAGCCGCCCGACAATACCGCCCATTAACAGCAATGGAATAAACACCGCCACCAGCGATACGCTGATGCTCAGCACGGTGAAGCCGACTTCCTGCGCGCCCACCAGGGCTGCATGCAGACGGCTCTCGCCTTTTTCCAGGTGACGCATGATGTTCTCGACCACCACGATCGCATCGTCCACCACGAACCCGGTGGAAATGGTCAGCGCCATCAGCGACAGGTTGTTCAGGCTGTACCTAAGGAAATACATCGCCCCAAAGGTCCCCAGCAGCGACAACGGCACCGCAATGGCCGGCACCAGGGTGCTGCGCCAATCGCGAAAGAAGCCGAATGTCACCAGCGTTACCAGCACAATCGAGGCGATCAGCGACAACTCGACATCGTGCAGCGACGCGCGAATGGTGGTGGTGCGATCCATCAGGATATTGAGTTTGATGCTCGCCGGAATCGAACTTTGCAGGAACGGCAGTTCGGCTTTCACTGCATCCACGGCACTGATGACGTTCGCCCCCGGCTGCTTGAACACCACCAGCAGCACCGCCGACTTGCCGTTGGACAGACCGAAATTGCGCAAATCCTCGACGTCTTCGCGCACATAGCCAAGGTCGGAGATACGCACCACATCACCGTGGTGCTGCCTGACCACCAGCGGCGCGTAATCATCCTTCTTGTAAAGCATGTCGTTCGCCGCAATGCCCTGGGATTGCGCCCCGACGGCCACCGAACCCTTGGGCAGGTTGGCGTTGGAGGAGGCGATCACCGCCCGCACCTGTTCCAGGCTGACGCCGTAGTGGTTGAGCCGGTCCGGGTTCAGCTCGATGCGCACCGCCGGCAACGCGCCGCCGCCGACGGTTACGTCGCCGACGCCTTTGGTTTGCAGCAGGCGTTGCTCCAGCAGGGTCGAGGCGACATCGTACATTTGCCCCGGTGTGGCAGTGTCCGAGGTCAGGCTGATGACCAGGATCGGCGAATCGGCGGGGTTGACCTTGCGGTAGGTCGGGTTGCCCGCCAGATCACTCGGCAGGTTGGTTCGCGCCGCATTGATCGCCGCCTGCACGTCCCGCGCGGCGCCGTTGATGTCGCGGTTCAAATCGAATTGCAGGTTGATCCGGGTCGCGCCCAAGGTACTGGACGAGGTCATCTGGGTGACGCCGGCGATCTGTCCGAACTGGCGCTCCAACGGCGTTGCCACCGAACTGGCGACGGTGCTCGGGTCGGCTCCGGGCAGCGATGCGCGGACGCTGATGGTCGGAAAATCCACCTCGGGCAAGGGCGCCACCGGCAACAACAGAAACGCCAGGATACCGGCCAGCGCCAGCCCTGCCGCCAACAGGGTGGTGGCAATCGGACGCTGGATGAACGGCGCGCTGAGGTTCATCGCCGTCAGCCTTCAACGACCGGAGGTCGCCGACTGAAGCGGCGTTCCAGTTTATGCATGGCGAGGAAAATCACCGGTGTGGAGAACAGCGTCAGCAATTGGCTGAGCAGCAGCCCGCCGATAATCGTAATCCCCAGCGGATGCCGCAGCTCGGAGCCGATCCCGGTGCCCAGGGCCAATGGCACCGCACCGAACAGCGAGGCCATGCTGGTCATCAGAATTGGCCGGAAACGCAGTTCGGCCGCCTGCCGGATCGCCGCCTGCGGGCTCAAACCGCCCTTGCGCTCCAGCTCCAGGGCGAAGTCGACCATCATGATGCCGTTCTTCATGACGATGCCGATCAGCAGCACGATGCCGATCAGGCCAATGATGTCGAACTGCGTGCCGGTGATCAGCAGTGCCAGCAACGCGCCCAGCGCTGCCGACAGCAGGGTCGAGAGGATCGTCACCGGGTGCACGAAGCTTTCGTAGAGAATCCCCAGCATCAGGTACACCACGACAATCGCCGCGATCACCAGAAACACCTGGTTGGACAATGACGACTCGAAGGTCGCCGCCGCGCCTTCCAGCGACGCTTGCACCGTCAACGGCAAACCGAGTTGCGACTCCACGTCCTTGAGCCGGTTCACCGCTGCGCCGAGGGACTGGCCGGGTGCGAGATTGAATGACACGTCAGCGTAGGGAAACTGTCCGAGTCGGTTGATGGTGATCGGCGTGCGCACCACTTGCATGCTGGCCATGCTCGACAGCGGCGCCACCCCGCCAGCCGGAATGTTCACGTAAAGGCCGGTGAGCAGATCGGCCAGATTGTGCGGCGGATGATCGGTGGCCAGCACCACATGATATTGATTGAGCTGGGTGTAGAGGGTCGACACCTGACGCTGGCCGAAGGCGTCGTACAGCACATCGTCGATGGCTTGCGGCGTAATGCCCAGGCGCGAAGCGGTAGCGCGGTCGAAGGTCAGCTGGATCTGATTGCCGAACTGCAGCGCCTGGCTTTGCACATCGGTGAACATCGGGTCGTGCTTGAGCGCCGTCAGCAGCTTGCCGGTCCACAGCGCCAGCACCTCCGGCTCGGTGGCTTGCAGGCCAAGTCGATAGCTGGTGGTCGACACCGTGGCATCCAGGGTCAAATCCTGCACCGCGTGCAGGTACAGACGAATGCCGGCGTCATCGCTGTTCGCATCCGACAGCCTGCGGATCACCGCCGCACTGCTGTCGCGCACGCCGCGAGGTTTGAGGTTGATCAGCAGGTTGCCCTGATTGATCGTCGGGTTGGTCTGGTCGATGCCGACAAAGGACGACAGGCTTTCGACCGCCGGATCGCGCAGAATCCTCGCGGCCAGTCGCTGCTGCTCGAGCTGCATCTGCTGGAACGAAATGGTCGGCGAGGCCTGGGAGATGCCCTGAATCAGTCCGGTGTCCTGCTCGGGGAAAAAACCCTTGGGCATCACCACAATTATCAACAGGGTCAGCAACGCGGTACACACCACCGAGATCAGCGTCAGGACCTGGTGTTCCAGCACCCAGTCCAGCCCCCGCAGGTAGTGACCATTGATCCGGTCGAAAAAATCGACCCGTCGCTCCTGCTGCCGGGGCTTGAGCATCCGCGCGCACATCATCGGTATCAGGGTCAGTGAGATCAGCGCCGAGATAATGATGGTCACCGCCACGGTCATGGCGAACTCGCGAAACAACCGGCCCACCACATCGCCCATGAACAGCAGCGGGATCATCACCGCAATCAGCGCCACCGACAGCGAAATGATGGTGAAGCCGATTTGCGCCGAGCCCTTGAGCGCGGCCTGCAAGGGCGGCTCTCCGGCCTCGATGTAGCGCGTGATGTTTTCGATCATCACGATGGCGTCATCGACCACAAAACCGATAGCGATGGTCAGCGCCATCAGCGTCAGGTTGTTCAGGGAAAACCCCAAGGCGTAGGCCACCGCCAGCGTGCCAATCAGGGCCAGCGGCACCGTGACGGCGGGAATTACCGTCGCCGGGATTTTTCGCAGAAACAGGAAAATCACCAGCACCACCAGCACCACCGCCACACCCAGCTCGTACTGCACGTCGGTGACCGAGGCGCGGATGGTCTGGGTGCGGTCGGTGAGCACGGCGACTTTCAACGTCCCCGGCAGACTGGCGCGCAGCTTGGGCAGCAGTCCCTGAACCCGGTCCACCACATCGATCACGTTGGCCCCGGGCTGGCGCTGGATGTTCAGCAGAATCGAGGGCGTGCTGTTGGTCCACGCCGCCTGACGCGGATTCTCCGGCCCCTGAATGGAACTGGCGATTTGCGCCAGGCGAATCGGTGCGCCGTTTTTATAGGCGATCACCAGCTCGTTATAGTCATCGGCCGACTGCAACTGATCGTTGCCGCCAATCGAGTACGCCTGGAACTTGCCGTCGATGTTGCCTTTGGCCTGATTGACGTTGGCATTGCCCAGCGCCGTGCGCAGTTCCTCCAATGACAGGCCCAGGTTGTTCAGCGCCGAGGTATTGGCCTGAACCCGCACCGCCGGGCGTTGGCCGCCGCTGATGGTGACCAGACCAACACCGGTGATCTGTGAGATTTTCTGTGCCAGTCGAGTGTCGGCAAGGTCTTCGATTTTGGTCAGGGGCAACACGTCGGAGGTCAGTGACAGGGTCAGCACCGGCGCGTCTGCCGGGTTGACCTTGCTGTACACCGGCGGGTACGGCAGGTTCGTCGGCAAGAACGTCCCGGCGGCGTTGATGGCCGCTTGCACCTCTTGTTCGGCGATATCCAGCGACAACGCCAGATCAAATTGCAGGGTAATCACCGAAGCGCCGTCGGAGCTGGTGGAGCTCATCGATTTGAGCCCCGGCATCTCGCCGAGCTGGCGCTCCAGTGGCGCAGTGATCGACGAGCTGACCACCTGCGGACTGGCGCCGGTGTATTGGGTAAACACCTGAATAGTCGGGTAATCGACCTCGGGCAGCGCCGACACCGACAGCAAGTGATAACCCAGCATCCCCAGCAGCAACACCGCCACCATTAACAGTGTGGTGGCGACCGGCCGCTCGATAAAGGGCCGCGAGACGTTCATGGCGGGCGGCTGTTCATTGGGCAACGACCTTCACCGGCGAGCCATCATCGAGCTTGTCCGCACCCTCGGTGATCACTTGTTCGCCGGGTTTGAGGCCGTTATCGAGAATCGCCGTGACGTCGCCCATTGCCGGGCCGGCCTTGATGTTGCGCAGGCTGGCCTTGTCGCCGTTGACCACGAACACGAAGTCACCTTTGCTGCCATGTTGAATCGCCGTGGTCGGTGTCACCGGCACCTGACTCAGCGTGTCGGCCTTGAGCCGGGCGTTGACGAACTGGTTGGGGAACAACGCATTGCCGGAATCGTCGAACTGCGCCTTGACCTTGATCGTGCCCGTGCTGGTATCCACCTGGTTATCCAGCGCCAGCAGGCTGCCGGTGCCCAGCAGACCGTGCTTGTTGCGGTCGTAGGCGAGCACTGTCACCGGCCCTTTGGCCATCGCCTGATGGATCGCCGCCAGATCATCCTCGGGCACCGCGAACACCACCGTCGCCGGGCGCATCTGGGTAATCAGCGCAATGCCCGTGGTCGTGGCAGTGGTCACGTAGTTGCCCGGATCGACCAGCCGCAAACCCACCACGCCATCGACCGGCGAGGTAATAGTGCAGTAACTCAACTGGACTTCGAGGTTCTGCACACTGCCTTGATCGGCGGCGACCGTGCCTTGTTGCTGCTGCACCAGGGACGCCTGGGTGTCGAGGGTTTGCTGGCTGGTGGAACCGATTTTGATCAGTTCGCGAAAACGCGCCAGATCACGCTGGGCATTACTCAACAGCGCTTGATCGTGAGCCAGCGTGCCTCTGGCCACCGCCAGTTGCGCCTTCAGCGCCCGGTCGTCGATCCGCGCGATGACCTGGCCCTTGCGCACCTGCTGGCCTTCCTCGAATTCGACCGAGGCAAGAATGCCGTTGACCTGCGTTATCACGGTCACACTGCGGGTGGGCGTGACCGTCCCCAGGGCGTCGATGTACACCGGCACATCCTGCAAGGTCACCGCCGCAACTGCCACCGGCTCGGCAGGTGTTGGCGGCTTGCCTTTGCGTTGTCCGCTCTCGCGGTAAAACCACAGGGCGGCGGCCAACAACACCAGCAGCACAGCCCCGATCAGCAGAGCACATTTGCCTCGCCTGCTCCTCACCACGGTTTCTCACTCAAACGGACTGAACACCAAACGCAACGATGCGAAGTGAATGCCGGGCCGTTTACACAAGAAATGGCCAAAAGGCCTGATCGCTCACTTGAACTTTAGCAGTGCGCCTGCCATTCACTCGCCCATCCAGCCGTTTGTTCAGCCCTGAGACAGGCGCAAACGACGAGGGGCAGCAGGCGGCATTCTTGAGCGCTGCGCGAGGCCGGTGCTACCATGCGCAACCGCCAGTATCGGCAAGGAATCACCTGGTTTATGAGCACTATCCGCGAGCGCAATAAAGAACTGATCCTGCGTGCCGCCAGTGAAGAATTTGCCGACAAAGGCTTCGCTGCGACCAAAACCAGTGACATCGCGGCCAAGGCGGGGTTGCCCAAGCCCAACGTCTATTACTACTTCAAATCCAAGGAAAACCTCTACCGCGAGGTCCTGGAAAGCATCATCGAGCCGATTCTCCAGGCCTCGACGCCGTTCAACGCGGACGGCGTGCCGAGCGAAGTGCTCAGCGGCTACATTCGCTCGAAGATTCGCATCTCCCGCGACCTGCCGTTCGCGTCCAAGGTGTTTGCCAGCGAAATCATGCACGGTGCGCCGCACCTGAGCGTCGACCTGGTCGAACAGCTCAACGCCCAGGCCAAGCACAACATCGACTGCATCCAGACCTGGATCGATCGCGGCCAGATCGCCCCGATCGACCCCAACCACCTGATGTTCAGCATCTGGGCCGCGACCCAGACCTACGCCGACTTCGACTGGCAGATCTCCGCCGTCACCGGCAAGGCCAAGCTGGATGAAAGCGACTACGAAGCGGCCGCGCAGACCATCATTCGGTTGGTGCTCAAGGGCTGCGAGCCGGACTGATCAAGAGATCGCATCTCCGCGGCAGCTCCAACGCGTTCGGCAAGGAGCTGGCGAAGCCTGCGATTTGTTGATCTTAGGTTTCAGTGCCCATCATCCAACGCAACGCCAGCGGTAGTGATGTTCTCCAGTCCTCTGGGAAGCGGTGTCCTCCGTCATGGGTGGTGGACTTGACCTCGTTTCCTTCACTGAACAGTTTGCGGAAATCGGCACTCATCTGCTGATTACCCGGCCCTTCCATTTTCCCGTTGATTACGTAAATCTTTTTCCCACGAGCCTTGCTCACCGTAGGCGTCGGCTGATTACCGCCGGGTGACAACAGCAACGCTCCGGCGTAATCCTCAGGATGCTGTGCCAACAGCGCGCCGGCATGCTGAGAGCCCTGAGAGAACCCCATCAAATAAACACGCTTGCGGTCGATACATTGTTGCGCGGCCAGTTCTTTCAGGCCGTTCTGTACCGCTTTATGTGTTCCTTCGAAACCTGGACCGATCCAGCGAAAGCTGTCGACAGCGTTGATCATTTCCGTGCCGTTGATCCCCAACACAATTGCCCCGGTGTCGGCGAGCGGCTGATAACTCTCATCCACCTCACCGTTGACGCCGTAACCATGCAGCCATACCAACACGGGGCGACAAGCCGCCGGAACGGGGATAGTTTCAGGAGGATTCAACACCGAAATCGCGCCGACCTTGCCTTTGGCAATCTTTGCGTAACGCTGCTGGGCGTTGGCCAACACGCTCTTGAAGGTTGACGTCTGACGCAGATCGGCAAAGTCTTCGTCACCCGCCAGCTGCGGACCGAACCACAGGCCTCGATCATCGGCCTCCTTCAAAAAGCGCTCCGCCAGCTTGTCATCCCCGCGTCGGGCAAATAGCGCCGCCACTTGATAAGGCGCCAGTATTTGCTCGTGGTCTTCACGGGTGGCAGCCAGGTAAACGGCGATAGCCTGCAGGGTATCCGTGGATTCGAGTTTCTCGGCTCTAACCATTAATTCGTCAGCGTCTTCGCTGTTGAGCAACGCGGTGACAACCGGACTTAGCGCCTGAAAAGCAATGTCATCGGCATCCAGCGTTTCGGCGTGCGCAGAAGAAATGCCTAGAGCCAGAATCGTAGACAGGGTAATACCAAAAAGCGCTTTCACGCGGGATCTTCCTTGATACAGAACGAGAGGGGGCGACAGTCTATAGACGTCACCCTCTCTCGTCACCGCTATCCTTTAACAGACGATATCGGCTTACTTCAGGTCAAGCACTGACACCCGCATCCGCCCGCAACCCCTGTTCCTCGATGGCGCTGATCGCGCATTGCTCGTCGATGTCCGAAGTGTCGCCGCTGATGCCGATGGCCCCCAGCACAACCCCGTCCTGATCACGAATCAGCACCCCGCCCGGCGCGGGTACGACGCTGCCCTGCCCCAGGCTGTTCAACGCGGCGATAAACGCCGGGCGCTGTTGCGCGTCCAGCGCCAATAGCCGCGAGCCCTTGCCCAGCGCGATCGCGCCCCAGGCTTTGCCGATGGCGATTTGCGGGCGAAGCAGGCTCGCGCCGTCTTCGCGTTGCAGGCTCAACAAATGCCCGCCCGCATCGAGTACTGCAATGGTCAGCGGTGCCGCAGCGATCTTGCGCCCCGCAACGATAGCCCGATTGGTCAGGCTGACTGCGACTTTCAAGGTTAAAGCGCTCATGGGTGCCGTCCTTATCTTGTTATGGGAAAGCCTTTTGGGCTCTGTTTGTTGAGAAGCCCGACACGACAAATAGAACACAATGAGCTACTTATTTGTATACAATAATTATCGAAATACGGCTCACTCGACGAAACACCACAGTGTTTATGGCCCTCCGACGAATGAAACAGCCGCTTGAGAAAATGGATTGACCTGCGCCGTCCGCCGTGAATACACTCTGCGCAAAGCCACTTGTATACAATTACAAAACGTAAAGAGGCACAAAACAATGAGCAAAATGAGAGCAATCGAAGCCGCCGTTCTGGTGATGCGCCGTGAAGGGGTTGATACCGCTTTTGGCATTCCGGGCGCTGCAATCAACCCGCTGTACTCCGCCCTGCAAAAGGTCGGCGGCATCGATCACGTCCTCGCTCGCCACGTTGAAGGCGCCTCGCACATGGCCGAGGGTTACACCCGCACCAAGGCCGGCAACATCGGCGTGTGCATCGGCACTTCCGGCCCTGCCGGTACCGACATGGTCACCGGGCTCTACAGCGCCTCGGCCGACTCGATCCCGATTCTTTGCATCACCGGGCAAGCCCCCCGCGCCCGCATGCACAAGGAAGACTTCCAGGCCGTCGACATCACCAGCATCGTCAAACCGGTGACCAAATGGGCAACCACCGTTCTGGAGCCGGGCCAGGTGCCTTACGCGTTCCAGAAAGCCTTCTATGAAATGCGCTCCGGCCGCCCAGGCCCGGTGCTGATCGACCTGCCGTTCGACGTGCAGATGGCTGAAATCGAATTCGACATCGACGCCTACGAACCACTGCCCTTGGCCAAGCCAGCGGCAACCCGCAAGCAAGTCGAGAAAGCCCTGGCCATGCTCGATCAGGCTGAACGTCCATTGCTGGTAGCCGGCGGCGGCATCATCAACGCCGATGCCAGCGACCTGTTGGTGGAATTCGCCGAGCTGACCGGTATTCCGGTTATCCCGACCCTGATGGGTTGGGGCACGATTCCGGACGATCACCCGCTGATGGTCGGCATGGTTGGCCTGCAGACTTCGCACCGTTATGGCAACGCGACGATGCTCAAATCCGATGTGGTGCTGGGCGTGGGTAACCGTTGGGCCAACCGTCACACCGGTTCGGTCGAGGTGTACACCGAAGGCCGCAAATTCATTCACGTCGACATCGAACCGACCCAGATCGGCCGCGTGTTCACTCCGGATCAAGGCATCGTTTCCGACGCTGGCCTGGCACTGAAAATGTTCATCGAAGTCGCCCGCGAGTGGAAAGCCGCCGGCAAACTGAAGGACCGTAGCGCCTGGTTGCAAGACTGCCAGCAGCGCAAGGCCAGCCTGCACCGCAAGACTCACTTCGACAACGTACCGGTCAAGCCGCAGCGCGTTTACGAAGAGATGAACCAGGTGTTCGGCAAAGACACCTGCTACGTCAGCACCATCGGTCTGTCGCAGATTGCCGGCGCGCAGTTCCTGCACGTCTACAAACCGCGTCACTGGATCAACTGCGGTCAGGCCGGCCCTCTGGGCTGGACCATTCCGGCAGCGCTGGGGGTGGTCAAGGCTGACCCGAGCCGCAAGGTCGTGGCACTCTCGGGCGACTACGAC
The DNA here is from genome assembly GCF_007713465.1 of Pseudomonas sp. H3(2019). GTDB lineage: Bacteria > Pseudomonadota > Gammaproteobacteria > Pseudomonadales > Pseudomonadaceae > Aquipseudomonas. The sequence goes on from NZ_VMSG01000003.1 coordinate 74,496, forward strand.
TTCCAGTTCATGATCGAAGAGCTGGCAGTGGGCGCGCAGTTCAAACTGCCGTACATCCACGTGGTGGTGAACAACTCGTACCTGGGGCTGATCCGTCAGGCGCAGCGCGGTTTCGACATGGATTACTGTGTACAGCTGTCCTTCGACAACCTCAACGCACCGGAGCTCAATGGTTACGGGGTGGACCACGTCGCGGTTGCCGAAGGTTTGGGTTGCAAGGCCTTGCGCGTATTTGAGCCGGCGGGCATCGCCCCTGCCCTGCGCAAGGCCGAGGAGCTGATCGAGGAGTTCAAGGTTCCGGTGATCGTCGAGATCATCCTGGAGCGCGTGACCAACATTTCCATGGGCACCGAGATCAACGCCGTCAACGAATTCGAAGACCTGGCGCTGGTCGGCAGCGACGCACCGACGGCGATTTCGTTGCTCGACTGATGATCGTTCCCACGCTCTGCGTGGGAATGCAGCCCGGGACGCTCCGCGTCCCACCAGCGGACGCTGAGCGTCCAATGAAGCAATCCCACGCAGAGCGTGGGAACGAGAACTTTAACGGGAGACCACCATGCCGCGTTTCGCAGCCAACCTGTCCATGCTGTTTACCGAGCAGGATTTTCTTGCCCGCTTTGAAGCGGCCGCCAAGGCCGGCTTCAGTGGTGTCGAATACCTGTTCCCTTACGATTTCAGCTCCGCCGACATCAAGGCTCAACTGGATGCCAACGGTCTGACCCAAGTGCTGTTCAACCTGCCGGCCGGTGACTGGGCCAAGGGTGAACGCGGGATCGCCTGTCATCCGGATCGCGTGGAAGAGTTCCGCGCCGGCGTCGATCTGGCGATCGCTTATGCACAGGTTCTGGGCAACACCCAAATCAACTGCCTGGCCGGTATCCGCCCACAAGGCGTCGACGATGCCACCGTGGAAAAGACTTTTGTCGCCAATCTCAAATATGCCGCCGACAAGCTGCAAGCGGTGGGCATCAAACTGGTGATGGAAGCCATCAATACCCGCGACATCCCGGGCTTCTACCTGAACAACACCGCCCAGGCACTGTCGATTCGCGAACAAGTGGGCAGTGCCAACCTGTTCCTGCAGTACGACATCTACCACATGCAAATCATGGAGGGCGACCTGGCCCGCACCATGGCCACGCATCTGGACGAGATCAACCACATTCAACTGGCCGACAACCCGGGCCGCAACGAGCCGGGCACCGGTGAAATCAACTACCGCTTCCTGTTCGAACACCTGGACCGCATCGGTTACCAGGGCTGGGTCGGTTGTGAATACAAACCGCTGACCACCACTGAAGCGGGTTTGGGTTGGTTGAAAACCCATAACGCCATCTAAAGCGACGCAGAGCGTCAATGGCTGCATTCCTTTGCGGCGCGTAGGAACGATCATAAAAACAAGAGGATTTTCTCATGGCTAAAATCGGATTTATCGGCACCGGCATCATGGGCCACCCAATGGCGTTGAACCTGCAGAAAGCCGGTCACAGCCTGTTCCTGTCGGCACACCACGACCCCGCTCCAGCTGACCTGGTCGCTGGCGGCGCGGTCGCTCTGGCGAGTCCGAAAGAAGTCGCTCAGGAAGCCGAGTTCATCATCATCATGGTGCCGGATACCCCGCAGGTCGATGACGTGCTGTTCCGTGCCGACGGCGTCGCCGCCGGTGTTGGCAAAGGCAAAGTGGTCATCGACATGAGCTCGATCTCGCCGACCGCGACCAAAGCCTTCGCAGCGAAGATCAACGAAAAAGGCGCGCAATACCTCGACGCTCCGGTGTCCGGTGGTGAAGTCGGTGCCAAAGCCGCGACCCTGAGCATCATGGTCGGTGGCGACAGCGATGCTTTCGAACGTGCACTGCCGCTGTTCCAGAGCATGGGCAAGAACATCACCCTGGTCGGTGGCAATGGCGACGGTCAAACCGCCAAAGTGGCCAACCAGATCATCGTTGCGCTGAACATCCAGGCCGTGGCCGAAGCCCTGCTGTTTGCCTCGAAAAACGGTGCTGATCCCGCCAAGGTGCGTGAAGCACTGATGGGCGGTTTCGCTTCGTCGAAGATCCTTGAAGTGCACGGCGAGCGCATGATCAAAGGTACCTTCGATCCAGGCTTCCGCATCAGCCTGCACCAGAAGGACCTCAACCTGGCGCTGGCCGGTGCGCGCGAGCTGGGCATCAACCTGCCCAACACCGCCGGCACCCAGCAAGTGTTCAGCACCTGCGCGGCCATCGGTGGCAGCAATTGGGACCACTCGGCGCTGATCAAGGGGTTGGAACACATGGCGAACTTCTCGATTCGCGATAAGTAAAACTACTGCGCTCGGCAATACTGCGTTGAAAACAGGTTCGTAATGCTCATTGACTAACGTCAACTCCGCTTACTCACCTGTTTTCGCCTTGTCTTGCCTTCGCTCGCTACGTTTTACACAGCTCTAAACCAAAACAATAAAACCGGGAGCCCGCCATGTCGGTCGATCCGCAACAATTCCTGCGCGAGCTGTTTGCCACAGCCATCGACGCGGCCCATCCGCAGCATGTCCTCGAAGCTTATTTACCGAAAGATCGCAGCGGTCGGGTGATCGTTATTGGTGCCGGCAAAGCCGCCGCCGCCATGGCCCAGGTGGTCGAGCGCTGCTGGCAGGGTGAAGTGTCTGGCCTGGTGGTCACCCGCTATGGTCACGGCGCCCCTTGCGAAAAAATCGAAGTGGTCGAAGCCGCCCACCCGGTGCCTGATGCAGCCGGTCTGGCTGTGGCCAAACGGGTGCTGGAACTGGTCAGTAACCTGAGCGAAGACGACCGGGTGATCTTCCTGCTCTCGGGCGGCGGTTCGGCCCTGCTGGCGCTGCCCGCAGCCGGCATCACTCTGGCCGACAAACAGGCGATCAACAAAGCCCTGCTCAGATCCGGCGCGACCATCGGCGAGATGAACTGCGTGCGCAAGCACCTCTCGGCGATCAAGGGTGGCCGCCTCGGTAAAGCCTGCTGGCCTGCGACGGTTTATACCTACGCGATTTCCGATGTCCCGGGTGACCTCGCCACCGTGATTGCATCCGGCCCGACCGTGGCCGACCCGAGCACTTCGGCCGAAGCCCTGGCAATCCTCAAGCGCTATGCGATCGAGGTTCCGGCTTCGGTGCGCAGTTGGTTGCAAAGCCCTGAATCGGAAACCGTAAAGCCAGGTGATCCGAGTCTGGCCCGCAGCCATTTCCAGTTGATCGCCCGACCGCAGCAATCCCTGGAAGCGGCAGCGGTGAAAGCCCGCCAGGCCGGTTTCAGCCCGTTGATCCTCGGCGATCTGGAAGGCGAATCCCGCGAAGTAGCGAAAGTCCACGCTGGCATCGCCCGCCAGGTGGTACTGCACGGCCAGCCGTTGGCGGCGCCCTGCGTGATTCTCTCCGGCGGCGAAACCACCGTCACCGTGCGCGGCAATGGCCGTGGCGGACGCAACGCCGAGTTCCTGCTGAGCCTGACCGATAGCCTCAAAGGCCTGCCCGGCGTCTACGCGCTGGCCGGTGATACCGATGGCATCGACGGCTCCGAAGACAACGCCGGCGCAATCATGACCCCGGACAGCTACGCCCGCGCCACGGCTCTCGGTCTGAGCGCCAGCGACGAGTTGGACAACAACAATGGCTATGGCTATTTCGCAGCGCTCGACGGGCTGATCGTCACCGAGCCGACGCGCACCAACGTCAACGACTTCCGCGCCATCCTGATCCTCGAGAGCCCTGAACATGACGCCTGATAAAAAAGTCAAAATCCTCGCCACCCTTGGCCCGGCCACTGACGGGATCGATGACATCCGCGAGCTGGTGCAAGCCGGGGTGAATATCTTTCGCCTGAACTTCAGCCACGGCGATCACGCCGACCACGCCCAGCGCTACCAGTGGATCCGCGAAGTCGAGCGCCAACTCAATTACCCGCTGGGCATTCTGATGGACCTGCAAGGCCCGAAGCTGCGGGTCGGCCAGTTTGCCGAGGGCAAGGTGCAACTGGTACGCGGTCAGGCCCTGCGCCTGGACCTCGATGCCACGCCGGGTGACGAGCGACGGGTCAACCTGCCGCACCCGGAAATCATCGCCGCGCTGAAGCCCGGCATGGACCTGTTGCTGGACGACGGCAAACTGCGTTTGCGGGTGGTGACCAAGTACGCCGATGCCATCGACACCACGGTGCTCAACGGCGGCGAACTGTCGGACCGCAAAGGCGTCAACGTGCCGCAAGCGGTGCTCGACCTCAGTCCGCTGACCGCCAAGGATCGTCGCGACCTGAGTTTCGGTCTGGAGCTGGGTGTCGATTGGGTCGCGCTGTCATTCGTGCAGCGTCCTGAAGACATTCGTGAAGCGCGCGCGCTGATCGGCAACAAAGCCTTTTTGATGGCGAAAATCGAGAAGCCGTCGGCCGTTGAACAGCTATGCGAAATCGCCGAACTGAGCGACGCGATCATGGTTGCCCGTGGTGATCTGGGCGTGGAAGTGCCGGCCGAGAGCGTGCCGCAGATCCAGAAAGACATCATCAGCACCTGCCGCCAGCTCGGCAAACCGGTGGTGGTGGCGACCCAGATGCTTGAGTCCATGCGCTTCTCCCCGGCGCCGACACGGGCCGAGGTAACCGACGTTGCCAATGCTGTAGCAGAAGGTGCTGACGCAGTGATGTTGTCGGCGGAAACCGCTTCTGGCGATTACCCGCTCGAAGCGGTGCAGATGATGAGCAAGATCATCCGTCAGGTCGAAAGCGGCCCGGATTATAAAGCGCAACTGGACGTCAGCCGACCTAAAGCCGAAGCCACGACCTCTGACGCTATCAGCTGCGCGATCCGCCGGATCAGCAACATCCTTCCAGTAGCGGTGTTGGTGAACTACAGCGAGTCCGGCAGTTCGAGTTTGCGTGCGGCGCGGGAACGGCCAGCGGTGCCGATCCTCAACCTGACGCCGAACCTGCAAACCGCGCGGCGCTTGAGCGTGGCGTGGGGCGTGCATTCGGTGGTTAACGATCGATTGCGGCAGGTCGACGAGGTGTGCTCCACCGCACTGGAAATCGCCCAGGCGCAAGGCATGGCCAAGCGCGGCGACACGTTGTTGATCACTGCGGGTGTGCCTTTCGGTCAGCCGGGATCCACTAACTCGTTGCGCATCGAGACGTTGATCTAACCTCCCACGATGATCGTTCCCATGCTCTGCGTGGGAATGCAGCCCGGGACGCTCCGCGTCCCAAGAGCAGACGCAGAGCGTCCATTGAGGCATTCCCACGCAGAGCGTGGGAACGATCTGAACTGACAGACCTCCAACATGCCCTCCAACCACTTCAACACCCACTGCCCCGACTGGGCCACTGCCCTGCTCAACGGCTTCAGTCAGATTTTCCTCCAGCGCCATCCGCTGTGCGGCCTGCTGTGCCTGTTGGCCATCCTGTTTACCGCTCCGACATTGCTCGGCGGCGCCTTGTTGGGTGGCGTGGCCGGTTTGCTCACCGCGCAACGTCGTGGCTACGCCAAGGCTGATCGTCAGGCCGGGCTCTTCAGCTACAACGGCGTCTTGCTCGGCCTCTTGCTGAGCCTGCAGTTCAGTTGGTCGGTCATGTTGCCGCCACTGATCCTCGCCAGCGGTGGACTGAGTGCGATCGTCACCCAGCAATGGCTCAAGCGCGCTCGCGACCAGCATTCTCTGCCCGCCTACACCGCACCTTTCGTGGGACTGGGCTGGATACTGCTGAGCGTTACTGCCCCGGCTCACTCGACACCTGCGCCACGTCCAGAACTCGATGCCCTGGGCCTGCTCGGTGCCGAGTTCAAAGGCCTGGGCCAAGTCATCTTCCTCGACCATCCTTTGGCAGGTGTGCTGATCGTCGTCGGGCTACTGCTTGCCAACCGCCGCGCCGCGCTCTGGGCACTGATCGGTTCCGCTGCGGGTCTGCTCTGCGCCGTGTGGCTGAACGAGACACCCGACGCATTGCTCGGCCTTTATGGCTACAACCCGGCGCTGGCCGCCCTCGCCTTCAGCCAGCAACGCCGCCAACCCTGGCTGCCATTACTGGGTATCGCGCTGGCGATCCTCCTCACACCGGGCTTCGCCGCCCTGGGTCTGACCACATTAACGGCACCGTTTATCCTCGCCTGCTGGCTGCTTCGATTGGGTATTGGCCCGCTACGCCAAACGACCGGAGACCGTACGCCTTGCCAAACCTCGGAGAATCAACCTAGGCTGCGCTGATTTATGGCCAAGGCGATTTGTATGGACAGCAACGACACGTGGCGTAATCGCCTGTACGTGATGATTTTCCAGACCGATACGGTGGCCGGGCGGCGCTTCGATAAAACGCTGCTGCTGATCATCCTCGCCAGCCTGGTGGTGGTGATCCTCGACAGCATCGATGACGTTCATCAGAACTTCGCCAACACCCTGGCGTACATCGAGTGGGGCTTTACCCTGATCTTCCTGGTCGAGTACATGCTGCGCTTGTACTGCTCGCCCAGGCCGCTGCGTTACGCCTTCAGTTTTTACGGGCTGGTGGATTTGCTGGCGATTGTTCCCGGCATCCTTGCGCTGTATTACAGCGACGCGCAGTACCTGCTGATTATCCGGATCATCCGTATGCTGCGGATCTTTCGCGTGCTCAAACTGCTCCCCTACCTGAAGCAGGCCCATTACCTGCTCGACGCCCTGCGCGGCAGCAAACAGAAAATCATCGTATTCCTGCTCAGCGTCTGCACGCTGGTAACGGTGTTCGGCACGCTGATGTACGTGGTCGAAGGCCCGGAGCATGGGTTCACCAGCATTCCGAAAGGCATCTACTGGGCAATTGTCACCCTGACCACTGTCGGTTATGGCGACATCGTGCCCAAGACCGCTTTGGGGCAGGTCATCTCGGCAATGGTGATGGTGACCGGTTACTCGATCATCGCCGTCCCCACCGGGATTTTTACCGCCGAACTGGCCAACGCCATGCGCGGCGAACAGCAGCAACATGACTGCCCGGTGTGCAACAAGAACCACCACGAACACAGCGCGGCATTCTGCTCACGCTGCGGCAATGCGTTGTACAAGAAAATAGAATAAGCAAAGTACTTTTTAATCTTTAAAGGGATATGTAGCCCCGGCTATAGTCGACGGCAAATTGCCTTCATCTCGAACAAAAGGAATGTGCAGTGAAAAAGATCTTTGGCGCCTCACTTCTGGCCGCGGGCCTGACCCTCGCCAGCGTGGCCCAGGCCGCACCGACCCTGCTCAACGTGTCCTATGACGTAATGCGCGACTTCTACAAGGACTACAACACTGCCTTCCAGAAACACTGGCAAGCCGAGCACAACGAAAACATCACCTTGCAGATGTCCTTCGGCGGCTCCAGCAAACAGGCCCGATCAGTGATCGATGGCCTTCCGGCTGACGTTATCACCATGAACATGGCGACCGACATCAACGCGTTGGCCGACAACGGCAAACTGGTGCCGGACAACTGGGTGACTCGCCTACCGGACCACAGCGCGCCCTTCACTTCCGCCACCGTATTTATCGTACGCAAGGGCAACCCGAAAGCCCTGAAAGACTGGCCGGATCTGCTCAAGGACGGTGTGCAGGTAATCGTGCCCAACCCGAAAACCTCGGGCAACGGCCGCTACACGTATTTGTCGGCATGGGGTTACGTGCTGAAAAACGGCGGTGACGAAAACAAGGCCAAGGCCTTCGTCGGCAAGCTGTTCAAACAAGCCCCGGTACTCGACACCGGCGGCCGCGCCGCTACCACCACCTTCATGACCAACCAGATCGGCGACGTGCTGGTGACCTTCGAAAACGAAGCAGAAATGATCGCCCGCGAATTTGGTCGCGATCAGTTCGAAGTCATCTACCCAAGCGTCTCTGCCGAGGCCGAGCCGCCGGTAAGCGTGGTCGACAAAGTTGTCGACAAGAAAGGCACCCGCGCCGCCGCCGAGGAATACCTGAAGTACCTGTGGTCCCCGGAAGGCCAGGAAATCGCCGCCGCCAACTACCTGCGTCCGCGTGACCCGGCGGTACTTGCCAAGCACACCGACCGCTTCCCGAAAGTCGACTTCCTGTCGGTGGAAAAAACCTTCGGTGACTGGCGCACCGTGCAAAAGACCCACTTCAATGATGGCGGGATTTTCGACCAGATTTATAGCGGGCAGTGAGCATCGGCCAGGCATGAAAAAGGCGACCTTCGGAGGTCGCCTTTTTTGTCGCTGAAATTCTGCGTTCAGCTAAGGGAGAATCGCCTCAACCTCGACTTCAATTAACCATTGCGGTAGTGACAGACCGCTGACGATGATCCACGAAGACGCCGGTGGATTGTCCGGAAAACGCTCCAGCAGCACGCTGGATATCTGATCCTGCTCATCACGGGCAGACTCGGCAATGTAGATCCGCATCACCACTACATGGGACAAATCCCCACCCGCCTCGGCCAGTATTGCCTCGATATTTTCAAATGCCTTGACCGTTTGCTCACGTAACCCCGGGGCTACGCTGCGCTCACACTCATCGACACCGACTTGGCCAGATAACAATAAACGGCGCCCACCGCGAACTTCAACAGCCTGGCTGAAACCGTACTGAAGCGAGTTAAAAACGGTTGGCGGGTTCAAAACAGACTTCTGCATAGGAACTCCTGATTTTCTGAGTCGACCAGGAAACCTAAACTAACGCCCATCAGGCGTTCAACCCAAAACTCCGCCGCTGCAATACCTGGAAACGTAACTGTCAGGAAAGCTCACCAGATATTGTTAGTGACAAGCACTACATCGGCGGCGGCACGCCATCCTTGCCAGCCGAAATCGATTGCGCCGTCAATGTGCCGTCGGCGCTTTGGGTGGCGAACAGTACAACCTTGACCCCAACCTTGAGCAAGCTGCGGTCGCCGGGCGTCAGGTTGACGATCGGCACGTCTTCCGGCACCAGGATGGTCTGCTGACCACCCTTGTAATTGACGGTCAGGACTCGGCCATTGCTGACCACCAAGTCGCCGACGCTGCCGTTGGTCATGCTGCTGCCCTTGACCAGATCAAACGGGCGGTGGCCGTCGCCGGTGCCGGCCATCTCAGGTGGGAACACATGCACTTCCAGCGCCTTGAGCGTGCCATCGGCTTGCGGTATTGCCGCCGAGCCAATGTAGCTGCCGGGCTTGATGTCTTCGATGTTGGCCAGGGTTACCGCGCGAACCGGGGTGTCCTTGGTCAAGTGGATCTCCACGTTTTCACCGCTGTTGGCGTGCACTTTCAGGACATCTTCGGACACGCCAGTGATTTCACCGCGCACGCCGATACGCATGCCCGGTGCGTCCTCGGCCAGAACATAAGTGGCTATCAACACGCTGCTCAAGGAAATCACACCAATATTGCGTATCAGGCGACCAAACATCGTTTTCATGGGACCGGTTTCCACTGATGAAACGTTGAAAATGACTGATACAAGAGGGCTCAACCGCCCGCACTGATCATATGCGCTACGAAACAAGAGGATAGCTTCGCGGGCATCAAACCGCCGCCCGCGAACAACCCTCAATGCCGCACCAACTTCTCCATCGCCGCATCCGCCAAAAAGGAAGAGCGGCTTTTGACATTGTGCTCACGCACATATCGGTCGATGCGCTGGATAACGTAGCCGGGCAACGTCACGTTGACCTTCTCGGTTTTACCGAGGTAAGGCGCGATATCGAGCTCCAACATGCCCCAGCCCATGTCGGCGAAGTCCGGGTTACTTCGGTGCGCTGCTGCCGAAGTCGGCATCGGAATATCATCCCCGCCGGCTGCGATCTCCTGCAGCATGATGTGGGCAACTTCAACCGCTGCGTTGTAAGCCTCTTCAAACGTGTCGCCTGCAGTGACGGCGCCCGGAATATCGGGGATCTGAATACCGATGGCGGTGTTCTCGTCGCCCCACTCGATACAGATTGGATATTGCATTACGGATCTCCTGCGTAACTGGCCACCGGGTAGTGAAGCCCGGCCCGCCTCCTGATGCTTTTAACCGTGCCGATCGGCAAGTCTTTCCTGGGATGAGGTACGGGTATCGTGTATGGACTGTAAGGGTGGGTGAAGATGTGATGACTGCCGGTGACTCGATCGAGCCTCCAACCCGCCGCCTCAAGTTCTCTGATCAATAACCTGCTCTGCACCACGCGCCTCCTTGCACCGGCCTGAATAAAAATAACTCTAGAGTTATATTTACTCAAGCACAAAAAGTGGATGCATGACGTACGGTTGTTTTACAGGGTGTTGAATGGAGCGGCGATTTGCATAGAGAGTGAGCCGGTGTTTCGCTGAACGCACCTGCAAAAACGGCGACCCTGAGGTCGCCGTTTTCGTTATTGGCTGTATTGCTTGCCCAATCCTGGCGGCACGCCATGGATGTCGATCTCTTCCCACGGCCCGTTCGGGCTGATGCTGCGGCTCCAGCCGTTGTTCCAGCGGTAGTAGGTGCGCTGGCGGTAGAAGGTGTCGGTCTGGTCGTCGAGGACGTAGACCCCGAGTTTCGCATCCCAGTGGCTGTTGCCACCCGGTGGTGGGGCGAAGCTTGCCGAGGTGCGTGGCTGTGGCTTGCCAGGTTTGTTTGGAGTCATCGGTTTGCCGGGGGCGGTAGTCGGTGTCGGTTTGCTGCCCGGGTACGATGACGGAATCGGCGGCAAGCGCTCTTCATGTGACGGCGGCTGGACCGCACATGCGCTTAACCCTAAAACAAGACTGAGCAGGGTGATACGAGCGATGGCGGTCATAGCGGATTTCCTGGTTATTTATCTGGGCTGTCGATGGTCAATTGTTGCGGCGCAGTAGTGCTGCTGGCCAAAGGCTCGCTGCGACCGACCCACTCGCCGGCAGTCGGTTGGCCAGCACGGGAAACGCGCGCGACCAGTTGGACTTCAGGAAAGTTCGACAGTTTCAATTGCGGCATCATCGCGTCGGCATCGCCCAGCTCGACGGTCGCCGGCAGGTCGGCAACCGTCAGGCGCTTGGCCGCCAACGGCGCCGGAGGGCCTGAAGTGGCACGGGCGAAGATGAACACGCTGTCGCCCGGTTGAACCCTGGCTTTCAACTCTGCCGCCAGATCGACCGTCACTTTCAGCAATGCCGAAGGTTTAGCCGCTACGACAGGCGCCTTGGCGACAGTTGCGCCGCTCGCTTGCAGTTTTTCGGTTGCCCGTGCAATGCCACCTTCCAGCGCGCTGCGCGAGTTATCTTCGGGTGGCAGTTGCGCCAGCAGACGACTCCAGTAGTCGATGGCCTCTTGATAACGCTCGCCTTCGAAAGCCGCGATGCCCAACAGCCCAAGGCTGGTGACTTCTTTGGGATCGGCCTTGAGTGCTTCGTCGGTCAGCGCCTGGATCTTGTCCGACCACTTTTTGTTGTCGGCAAAGTACTGCGCCTGGGCCCACTGGCCGAGCAATTCAGGTTGACGGCCAGCCAATGCCACGGTGCGTTCGAAGATCTTCGCCGCATCAGCTGGACGGTCCTGAGCCATGTAGGTACGACCAAGGAAATACAGGCCTTCGGCGGAGTCCGGTTGAGCCGCCACAGCGCGTTCGAGACGACGGGTCATCTCTTCCATCGATTGCGGCGCCTGGGCGAATTCGCGGGTCAGTTCGACCTTGTCACTGGCGCCGAAATGCATGTACAGCCCCAGGCCCAACACCGGTACCAGGATCGCTGCCAGCAGTGGCAACGGCTTGCCCAGACGGGAAACCCGGCCCGTGTCGGCGCCTTCGGTATCGGCCAGCAGTTCGCGAGCTGCTTCGTCACGCCCGGCGCTCATTTGCGTCGAATCAAGTACGCCTTCGGCCTGCTGAGCCTGCAACTCAGCCACGCGCTCCTGATAAAGCGCCACGTTCAGCGCGGTACGATCCTCTTCACGCTGGGCACGACGGCCACGCAGAACCGGAATCAACAGAAAACTCAGGGCAACCAGTAGAAGCAGACCTGCAGCAAGCCAGAAATCAATCATTCTTGGTGTTATCCAACAGTTGGTCGAGGCGCTTGCGCTCATCAACAGAAAGCGTGTCTGGACCGGCCGTGCGCTCGGCACGACGGCGACGGACGATTACGGCGATCACCAGCACGCCACCGAGCAACAACCCGGCCGGGCCAAACCACAGCAGCGCGGTCTTGCTGTTCAGGGCTGGCTTGTAGCGCACGAAGTCGCCATAGCGGTCGACCATGAAGTCGATGATCTGCTGGTTGTCCTTGCCCTCGCCGAGCATGCGGAAAATCTCTTTGCGCAGGTCAGCGGCGATCGGTGCATTGGAGTCGGCAATGTCCTGATTCTGGCACTTGGGGCAACGCAGTTCTTTGGTCAGTTGGTGAAAACGCTCGCGCTCGGCGTCATTGGCGAACACGTAGGTGTCGATGGCCGCGTGAGCGACGCCGGCGATACTCAGGCCGAGTACGGCGGCAGCAATCCAGCGCTTCATGGCTTGGCCTCATCGACCAGCGCCTGGTACTTGGCCGCCAGTTTTTCGCGCCAGACCACTTCGTCGATCACCCCGACGTACTTGTCGCGGATGATGCCTTTGGCGTCGATGAAGAAGGTTTCCGGAGCGCCGTAAACGCCGAGGTTCAGGCCCAGGGAGCCCGCCTCGTCACGGATGTCCAGCAGGTACGGGTTGTGGAATTCCACCAACCACTTCAAGGCATCGGCATTGATGTCCTTGTAGTTGACGCCATAAATCACCACGCCCTGCTGGGCCAGTTTGTTCAGCACCGGGTGCTCGACCCGGCAGGAAATGCACCAGGTGCCCCAGACGTTGACCAGGGCCGGTTTGCCCAGCAAATCAGCACGGGTCAAGGTCTTGTCGCCTTGCACGGCCGGCAGGGAAAACTCGGGGAACGGCTTGCCGATCATCGCCGAGGGCAGTTCGGCCGGGTCCAGATAGAGCCCCCGATAAAGAAACACCGCCACCACCAGAAACAGCGCCAGTGGCAACACCATTAACCAACGTCTCATGCAGTGGCTCCCGTCATGCCCAGCGCTTCACGCACGCGGCTTTTCACCTTGACCCGATAACGACGATCCAGCGCCGCCAGCAACCCACCGAAGCCGGTCAGCAAACCGCCGAACCAGATCCAGCGCACGAACGGTTTGACGTGCACGCGCACAGCCCAGGCGCCATTTTCCAGCGGCTCGCCGAGGGCCACGTACAAGTCGCGGGTGAAACCGGCGTCGATGCCGGCTTCGGTCATCATCGAGTTCTGCACGGTGTACAGACGTTTTTCCGGGTGCAGCAACGCAACTTCCTTGCCGCTACGGATCACCCGAATGGTGCCCTTGTCGGAGGTGAAGTTCGGCCCTTCGAAGTGCTTGGCGCCTTCGAAGATGAAGTGATAACCGGCCAGGTCCATGGATTCGCCCGGCGCCAGGCGCAGATCACGCTCGGCGCTGTTCTGGCTCGAAAGCACCACGCCCAGAGCGCAGACGGCGATCCCCAAGTGTGCAACCTGCATGCCCCAATAGCTGCGGGTCAGGGTTGGCAGGCCTTTGATCAGGCCTTTGTTGCGGGTTTTGTCGAAGATGTCACGTACGCCGGCCAGCAACACCCACGCGGCAAGCATGAAGGTCGCCAGCACGGCCCAGTTGAAGTCGCCATAAGCAATCCCGGCCACCACCGCCAAGGCGGCGCTGCCGAGCAACACCGGGGTCAGCATGCTGATCAGCCATTTCACCGGCGTGTCTTTCCAGCGCACCAGCACACCGACGGCCATCACCGCCATCAGCAACGCCATCAACGGAATGAACAACGCGTTGAAGTACGGCGGGCCGACCGACATCTTGGCGCCGGTCAGGGCGTCGAGCACCAGCGGATACAAGGTGCCGAGCAGAATCATCGAAGCCGCGACCACCAGCACCAGGTTGTTGCCCAGCAGCAGGGTTTCACGCGACCACAGGTTGAAGCCGACATGGCTCTTGACCACTGGCGCGCGCAGGGCGAACAGCGTCAGCGAACCGCCGACCACAAACAGCAGGAAAATCAGGATGAACACGCCCCGCGCAGGGTCCGAGGCAAACGCGTGCACCGAGGTCAGTACACCGGAACGCACCAGGAAGGTTCCCAGCAGGCTCAGTGAGAACGCGGCAATGGCCAGCAACACGGTCCAGCTTTTGAACACACCGCGTTTTTCGGTCACGGCCAACGAGTGAATCAGCGCCGTACCGACCAGCCAAGGCATGAACGAGGCGTTTTCCACCGGGTCCCAGAACCACCAGCCGCCCCAGCCGAGTTCGTAGTAGGCCCACCAGGAGCCGAGGGTGATGCCGATACCCAGGAACGCCCAGGCAACGATGGTCCAGGGCCGCGACCAACGTGCCCATGCTGCATCCAGACGACCGCCGAGCAAGGCAGCAATCGCGAAGGCGAAGGCCACCGAGAAACCGACGTAACCCATGTACAGCATCGGCGGGTGAACGATCAGGCCAATGTCTTGCAGCAATGGGTTGAGGTCATGACCATCCGTGGGAATCTGCGGCAGAATCCGTGCGAACGGGTTCGACGTCAGGATCAGGAACAGCAGGAAGCCGGTGCTGATCATGCCCATCACCGCCAGAACGCGGGCCAGCATGACCTGCGGCAACTGCCGGGAGAAGATCGATACGGCAAAGGTCCAGCCGCCGAGAATCAAGGCCCAGAGCAACAAGGAACCTTCGTGGGCACCCCACACCGCGCTGAACTTGTAGTACCACGGCAAGGCGCTGTTGGAATTGTTGGCGACATAACCAACGGAAAAGTCGTCAGTCATGAAGGCGTAGGTCAGGCAGCCGAAGGCGAACACCAGAAAAGTGAACTGGCCCCAGGCGGCGGGCTGGGCCAGGCCCATCCACATGCGGTCACCGCGCCAGGCACCGAGCAACGGCACGGTGGCCTGAACGATGGCAAAGCACAGGGCGAGAATCATCGCCAGATGGCCCAACTCGGGAATGAAGATGCCTGAGGTCATGGATCAACCCTCCTTCGCGGGTGTGGGAGCGGATTGACCACTGTCTTTGAGCGCCTTGGTCACTTCTGGCGGCATGTATTTCTCGTCGTGCTTGGCCAGCACTTCGTCAGCCACCACCACGCCGTCTGCATTCAGTTTGCCCAGCGCAACGATGCCCTGCCCTTCGCGGAACAGGTCCGGGAGGATGCCGCGGTAGGTGATGGTTACGGACTTATTGAAGTCGGTGACGATGAATTTCACGTCCAGCGAATCACCGGAGCGTTGCAGCGAGCCCTTCTCGACCATGCCGCCAGCACGAATGCGCGTGTCTTGCGGGGCTTCGCCATTGGCGATTTGGGTCGGTGTGTAAAAGAGGTTGATGTTCTGCTGCAAGGCACTGAGGGCCAGGCCGACAGCTGCACCGACACCGACCAGGATCGCGAGAATAATGATAAGACGCTTTTTACGCAGCGGATTCACTTGCTGTTCTCCCGGCGCAGACGGCGCGCCTCTTGTTGCAGGTAACGCTTGCGGGCCAGGATCGGCGCAGCCACGTTGAGAGCCAGTACCGCCAGGCAGATGCCATAAGCCGACCAGACATAAAGACCGTGATGGCCCATGGCGAGGAAGTCGCCGAATGAAGCAAAACTCATTACGCGGCCTCCAGACTGTTTTGCACTTCGGCCTTGACCCAGCTGGCACGGGCTTCGCGCTTGAGCACTTCAAGGCGCATGCGCAGCAACAGCACGGCGCCGAAGAAACAGTAGAAACCCAGCACCGTCAGCAGCAACGGCAGCCACATTTCGGCCGGCATTGCCGGTTTTTCGGTGAGGCTGAAGGTTGCGCCCTGGTGCAGGGTGTTCCACCACTCCACCGAGTACTTGATGATCGGGATGTTGATCACGCCGACAATCGCCAGCACCGCGCAGGCCTTGGCCGCGCTGTCACGATTGCTGATGGCGTTGCCAAGTGCAATCAGACCGAAGTACAGAAACAGCAGAATCAGCATGGACGTAAGTCGTGCATCCCAGACCCACCACGAGCCCCAGGTCGGTTTGCCCCAGATCGCCCCGGTGACCAGCGCCACGGCGGTCATCCAGGCACCGATCGGCGCTGCACATTGCAGGGCGACGTCCGCCAGTTTCATCTTCCACACCAGCCCGACAATGCCGCAGACCGCCAGCATTACGTAGCAGGACTGCGCCAGCATGGCGGCCGGCACGTGAATGTAGATGATTCGAAAGCTGTTGCCTTGCTGGTAGTCCGGCGGCGCGAAGGCCAGGCCCCAGACCACGCCGACGCCGATCAGCAGCAACGCCGCGACGCTGAGCCAAGGCAACAGTTTGCCGCTGATGCCGTAAAACCATTTGGGCGAGCCGAGCTTATGAAACCAGGTCCAGTTCATTGCTGTTTCCATCACGGTGGCTTTTCGTTGTCACGAAAAGCCAGGGTCTGCCTTTTTTCAAAAAAAAGCGGTTAAATTTTAACCAGACCTCATTATTATTCGCCGACGCTGATCTTCAGGCCAGCAGCTATTGCAAAGGGTGTCAGGGTTATCGCCAGGGCGGTCAGGCTACCAAGCCACAGCAAATAACCGGTTGCCGGCATACCCTGCAAGGCTGCCTGCAAGGCGCCACTGCCGAGAATCAACACCGGGATGTACAGCGGCAGAATCAACAACGCCAGCAGCAAACCACCGCGCTTCAAACCGACCGTCAGCGCCGCGCCCACCGCACCGAGCAAGCTCAATACCGGTGTACCGAGCAACAGCGACAAGAGCAAAACCGGCAGACAGGCGGCAGGCAAACCGAGCATCAACGCCAGTAACGGGGCAAGCAACACCAGTGCCAAGCCGGAAAACGCCCAGTGTGCCAGCACCTTTGCCAAAACCAGAAGAGGCAGGGGGTGCGACGAAAGGACCCACTGCTCAAGGGATCCGTCCTCGAAATCACTGCGGAAAAGCCCGTCCAGCGAGAGCAAAACCGATAAAAGGGCCGCCACCCAGACCAGCCCCGGTGACAAGGTTTGCAACAATTGTGTCTCAGGTCCGACCGCCAATGGAAACATTGAGACAACGATGGCGAAGAACACGAGAGGGTTGGCAAGCTCCGCAGGACGACGACACAGCAAACGCGCCTCACGGGCGACCAACAGTGCAAAAACACTCATACGGCCCACTGCCCCAAATCGATGTCGCGGTAACCGGCCGGCATCCGGGTCAACGTGTGGTGAGTGGTCAGAATCACCATGCCACCTCGCTCGCAGTGTGCGGCCAGGTGTTCTTCCAACTGGGCGACGCCTTGTTTATCCAGCGCGGTAAATGGTTCGTCGAGAATCCATAGCGCCGGGCTGTCCAGATACAAGCGGGCCAGGGCCACGCGGCGTTGTTGACCAGCGGACAGGGTGTGACAAGGAACATCTTCGAAACCGCACAGTCCTACCGCTGCCAGCGCCTGCCAGATCGCCTCATGCGTCGCCGGCTGATGCAACGCGCACAGCCAGCTGAGGTTCTCTTCAGGGGTCAGCAGGTCCTTGATTCCGGCGGCATGCCCGATCCACAACAGGTTATGGGCCAGCTCCGGGCGTTGCGTGTTCAAAGGCTGGCCGTTGAGCAATACCTGGCCACTGGTCGGCTGCATCAAACCGGCAAGCAGACGCAGCAGGCTGGTCTTGCCGCTACCGTTGGGGCCGCTGATCTGCAACATGTCACCGCGGCCCAGACGCAACTCGAGGTTTTCGAAGAGCATCCGCCAGTCTCGCTCACAGGCGAGCGCTACGGCTTCTAGTAGAGGGCTGGTCAAGAGATCGCGGGCCTTTACGGTTCAAGTCGGCAATGGAGCGGCCGTTAAAGTGATGCAGCATAGATGCATTGACGGCCTGTTCTAGAGAGCTGCGTCAAACATTTGCGATGTTTTTGACACGCCTCCCGAAGACGGGCGGCATTATACATGTCATGTCCTACTCTCAAGAGGGCAATTTCGACAGGGTGTGACCTGATGACCGGCGAGATGAACATCCTTCCACTGCCCCCTACGACGCCGGCCACCTCGCGCCCGCTGGTGGTCAGTGGCGAGCTGCTCAAGCTGCAGACCCCGGTGGAAGGTTTGATCGCCGCCGGGCAAAGCGCCAGCGCTGAAGTGCTGTCGCTCAAACAGAACGACCAGACGTTCCAGCTGCTGCTCAAGGTCACCCTCGACAGCGGCCGCCAGACCACCGTGCAAGTCACCAGCAACCAGCCCTTGCCTCTGGGCACCAACCTGACGGTCAGCCAGCCTTCAGCCAGTAGTCTGGCGATTACCGTGCAACAGGCCATCGCCGCAAACGTCGCCACCCTCACCCGCCTTGATACGTCGCAATTGCCGATTGGCACGTTACTGCAAGGTAAAGTGCTGACCACCCAGCTGATGCCGCAAACACCGGGGCAGCCGGCGGTCTATCGCTCACTGGTGAGTGTGCTCAATACCGCGCTCAGTGGCAGCACCTTGAGCATCGACAGCCCGCAGCCATTGCGTATCGGCAGCCTGCTCAGCGCCTTGGTCCAGGGCGCGCAAAGCCTGAGCTTCGTGCCACTGGCCAGTCGTCAGGAGCAACTGGCGGTGAGTCAACAACTGCTGGCCCAGCAAAGTCGCCAAGGCTCATTGAGCGGGCTGATCGATGCCCTGCAAAACCTGCCAGCCTCCGACACCACCTCCGACGACCTGCGCGCCGCCGTCGACAAACTGCTTGCCGACCTGCCAGACGTTCAGCAACTGAGCACCCCCAAAGGTTTGGCCCAGGCGCTGGTCAACAGCGGGCTGTTTCTGGAAAGCAAACTGCTCACCGGACAGAACCCTGCGCTGACGCCGGACATGAAAGGCAATTTGCTGCGATTGATCGCACAATTGGCCCCCGACCTGCCGGCCAATACCAGTTTCAACGCGATCATCGCCGCCAACACCTTGGCGCAGGCGCTGCCAAGCTTTGTCCGTAGCGCCCTCGGCACCCTCGGTCAGGTCAGCGCCAAACCGCAGCCGAGCAACTTCCCCCTGCCCTCGCGGTTGCTGCAAAGCCTGGAAGGTGAAGGCGATCTGGAGCATTTACTGCGCCTGGCCGCAGCGGCCGTTTCGCGTCTGCAAAGCCATCAACTGTCGAGCCTGGAACAGACCGGCATGACCGAGGATGGCAAGCTGCAAACCACCTGGCAGTTGGAAATCCCCCTGCGTAACCTGCAAGACATCGTGCCGTTGCAGGTCAAGTTTCAACGCGAGGACACTCCCGAAAAGCAACAGCACGAAAAATCCGTCGAGCGCGAGCCCAAACAACGGCTCTGGCGAGTCGAGCTGGCGTTCGACATGGAACCACTCGGGCCGTTGCAGATCCAGGCACAGTTAGCCCAAGGCAAACTCTCCAGCCAGCTCTGGGCTGAGCGGCCTTATACCGCCAGCCTGATCGAACGCAACCTGGATGGCTTGCGCGCGCAGCTGCTGGCATCGGGCCTGAATGTTGGCGACCTGAATTGCCACCTCGGCACACCCCCCCAAGGCAATCAAACCCGCCTCGAACAACGCTGGGTCGACGAAACCGCATGAACAACCACACGCCACCGCGCCAGGCCATCGCCCTCAAATACGACGGCAGCCACGCCCCGACGCTCACCGCCAAAGGCGATGACGAACTGGCCGAAGCGATTCTGAAGATCGCCCGCGATTATCAAGTGCCGATTTATGAGAATGCCGAGCTGGTGAAGTTGCTGGCGAGGATGGAGTTGGGTGAAAGCATCCCTGAAGAGCTCTATCGCACGATTGCCGAGATCATTGCGTTTGCCTGGAAACTCAAGGGCAAGTTTCCGCAAGGGCACGGTTCAGAGGCAGCGACGGTGGAGCGGGATGTGACAGATCGCGGGGATGACTACTGAGGTTTCGAGGGCGCTATCGCCTCGTTATCAGATTTGAAAAAACGCAAAAGCCTGAAACTGCGACCGACAATCAGACCATTGATAAGGCCAGCCCCCAATGCTGACCATGCCACCGCCGACACTTCATCAGCCAGTTCCGGATGCATGGTCGCTTGGTACCCGCTGTAGTAACGCCAGGCAAAGTAGCCCCAATACACAATCAGCACCTTGAGGGTGCCGCCCAATACCAGACGCTCCCCATCGCGCTCTACGCTTTGGTACGAGTAAAAGCGCAATGCCAGAATCCAACCTGCCAGTAATCCCAGCGCATACACCGAAAGCGGGATCGCAGCACCCTGGGAGTATTTCAGCGAGACCAGGGAAATGACGACAAATATCGCCGGCGTGATCTGCAACGACCTCTTCGATTCATGACTCTTGAAACAGGCACTGACACCGTAATAAGTCAGGATAAAAAAGACCGCATAAACCCACAGCGGCGTACCACGCAAAATGTCGAGCATAAGCCTCCTTGGCACCGAAAATACCTGAAACAGGCGTCGTTGATCAGCGGTGATCAAATTACCGACAGCAGGTCGTGATCACAAGCCGGCGGAATCCGCGAAAACTATAGGAAGGGGACTGCGGCAACGTAATCCCGCTCTGAGGACGCAGAACCTGAAGGGCAAACTCCCGGCGGAGTCAGGATCCGAATGCGCCGAGGGTTGAGAAGGACGTGACCGATTGAGGGGAGGATTACCAGCAAAAAAAGATCGCAGCCTGCGGCAGCGTCTACGACGAACGCATCATCTGTAGGAGCTGCCGCAGGCTGCGATCTTTTGATTTTCTCAGTTTTTGTGCAACTTGCTCATCAACTCGGCCTCGGCCTGGGTCAGGCCGCAGGACTGGGTCAATTCGTCGACGCTGGCGCCCATCCCCACCAGGCGGGCTGCCTGGGCGAATGACAGGCTCGACGGGTCGCGCTGCTCAAGCTGGGCCAGCTTGTCCGGCAAGGGGCCGACCACCGCACGCAGTTCATGCAGGTCTTCACCCATGCGCACGTTACCGCTCTGGTAGTCGTCGACACGCTTGGCCAGGTCCTTGATGCGCTGATCTCGCAACGCATCGCCCTGGGCTTGCAGCGCCGCCAGCTCTCGCTGTTTGCGCGTGTAAGCCAGGAACATCGCCAGGGTCCCTACCCACAGGAGCCCGAGTACAATGACAGCAACCTCGAGAATCAATCAGATACTCTCCAGTTCCGACCACTCTTCTTCGCTCATCATCTTGTCCAGCTCGACCAGGATCAGCAGTTCGTTGTTCTTGTTGCACACGCCCTGGATGAACTTGGCCGATTCTTCGTTACCGACGTTAGGCGCGGTTTCGATCTCGGACTGACGCAGGTAAACCACTTCGGCCACGCTGTCGACCATGATCCCGACCACTTGCTTGTCGGCTTCGATAATCACGATACGGGTGTTGTCGCTGACTTCGACGGTGCCCAGGCCGAAGCGCTGGCGGGTGTCGATCACGGTCACCACATTGCCGCGCAGGTTGATGATGCCCAGCACGTAGCTTGGCGCACCCGGAACCGGAGCGATTTCGGTGTAGCGCAGGACTTCCTGAACGCGCATCACGTTGATGCCGTAGGTTTCATTGTCCAGCTTGAAGGTTACCCATTGCAGGATCGGATCTTCGGAACCCTTTGCATTCGTCGCGTGATTACTCATACCTGACCCCTCGAAAAACCGCTTCTGGCGGTGTGTGTTCTGTGTGGCGGCATTCAACAATGCCGTCGCCTACTT
The DNA here is from genome assembly GCF_007713465.1 of Pseudomonas sp. H3(2019). Taxonomy (GTDB): domain Bacteria; phylum Pseudomonadota; class Gammaproteobacteria; order Pseudomonadales; family Pseudomonadaceae; genus Aquipseudomonas. Next base: position 96,077 of record NZ_VMSG01000003.1, read on the forward strand.
GTTATGTCGGCTGTTATGTCGATTTGTGTAGCGGCTTGCTGCCGCCCATGTGCTTGGCCCCACCGCTGGCGATCAAATCGGCCAGGGCGGACACGTCGAGCAATGCACACATGTGCTCAATCACCGTGCCGGCGAGCCATGGCCGCTGACCTCGGTGACTTCTCCATTTGATTTCGTTCGGGTCCAGGCGCAACGAGCGGCTGACCTGATGCACCGCCAGCCCCCACTCATAGCCCTGAACCGAGATCACGTATTGCAGACCCTGGCGGAAGTCATCGCGATAACGATCGGGCATGACCCAGCGCGCGGTATCCAGCACCTTCAGGTTGCCGGCCTGGCTTGGCAGAATCCCGAGGAACCATTCCGGCTGACCGAACAATGGCGTCAGCTCATGACCGGCCAACGGGTAAATCGAACCCAGGCACACCAGCGGCACGGCCAGGGTCAAACCGGCGACGTCGAACAACAGGCATTCGAACGGTTCAGCAGCCCAACTCGGCCGGTCATCGCCAACCACCGGCGGTGGCGTATTACTCGGCGGCAGATGGACTTCGACTACTGGCTCGACCAGCGCTTGCAGCAAGGGTACGACCGATGAGACCGGCGCCAGAATCGGTGCCGGCGCTTCCAGTACCGACACCACAACGGGCGCCTTGGCAACCGGTGCTACAACGGGAGGCGCAGCCACTGGTATTTGCGCATCCCGAGCCTGTTCTTCGAGCACCGCAACCTGGAACTCGTCCAGTGCGCCTTGCGCCTCAATGGCTTCGACGACCTCGACGACTTCTACAGCCTCGGGTAATACCTCGACTTCTGCCGGCCAGTCCTCGGTCGCGTCTTGCAACAACGCATCCAGATAGGACTGCAACGCCAGTTGCGGGCGCGAAGTGATCTTCACCGGCCGATTCATTGAAACGCTACCCTGGCAGAAAAAAGATTCACCTCAAGCCACCTGCGGAACAAGTTGCTGGGCCAGCAGGTGTTTGAGCAACGCACGATAAGCCAATACTCCCCGGCTCTTGCCGTCGAACTGCGAAGGTGTCAGGCCGGCACGACTGGCATCACGCAGTCGGGTATCGACCGGGATGTAGCCTTGCCAGATCTCTTCCGGGTACATGTCGCGCAGCACCCGCAAGGTTCCCAGCGAGGCTTGGGTGCGACGGTCGAACAGGGTCGGCACGATGCTGAACGGCAGCGCTTGTTTACGCGAACGGTTGATCATTGCCAAGGTGTTGACCATGCGCTCCAGACCTTTCACCGCCAGGTGCTCGGTCTGCACCGGGATCACCAACTGCTGGCTGGCCGCCAAGGCATTGACCATCAGTACACCGAGCAACGGTGGGCTGTCGATCAACGCGTAATCGAAGTCCTGCCACAACTGCGCCAGGCTCTTGGCGATCACCAGGCCCAGGCCACTCTGCCCCGGCGACTGGCGCTCGAGGGTCGCGAGCGCGGTGCTCGACGGCAACAGGGAAATACGTTCGTCGCTGGTCGGCAGCAACAGCTGCCCGGGCAAGCCTTGCGGCACGTTGCCCTTGTGCAGAAACAGGTCGTAGCTGCTGTGTTCCAGGCTGTCGGGGTCGTAACCGAAGTAGCTGGTCATGGAGCCGTGCGGGTCGAGATCGACCACAACCACGCGCTTGCCCGCCTCAGCCAGCAAACCGGCTAAAGCGATGGAGGAAGTGGTTTTACCGACACCACCCTTTTGATTGGCGACTGCCCAGACTCTCATTCAGATTGTTCCTCCCGGTCGAATCAATACAACCGAGAAATAGCTCAACGTTATAAGCCAGGTGACGGAGAATTGACGGCACTCACGTGTCCCGGCGACTTGACAATCGTCGGTGCAGTTTGTGTGCCAGCACGCTTCAACGCGGCGTCCGGTTTTGCATTAGCGGTTCCGGTACCGGTCAGGCTGCGGCGTACATCGAGATTGCGCGACACCACCAACACCACTCGCCGGTTCCGTGCACGCCCTTCGGCGGTCGCGTTATTGGCCACCGGCTGGAATTCGCCATACCCCACCGAAGCCAGACGCCCGGGGTTGACACCTTGCATGGCAAGCATGCGCACGATGCTCGCCGAGCGGGCCGAGGACAGCTCCCAGTTGGTCGGGTACTGCGCCGTGCGGATCGGTTGATCGTCGGTGAAGCCTTCGACGTGAATCGGGTTGTCGAACGGCTTCAGAATCGCCGCGACCTTGTCGATGATGTTGAACGCGATATCGCTGGGCATGGCATCGCCGCTGCCGAACAACAGGCTGGAGTTGAGTTCGATCTCGACCCACAACTCATTGCCACGCACGGTCATCTGATTGGAGCTGATCAAATCGCCAAACGCCGCACTGATGTCATCGGCAATGCTCTTGAGCGGATCCTTGCTGGCCTGGGCGATGCCAGCGTCGATCTGCTCGCTGTCCTTGACCAGCGGTTTGGCCGGGGTGACCGTCTTCGGACGTTCGTCGCCGATGGGAATCGGCTTGAGGGCGCGGTCAGAGTTGGTAAAGACCCCGACCAGCGCTTCGGAAATTTCCTTGTACTTGCCTTCGTTGATCGAAGAGATGGAGTACATCACCACGAAAAAGGCGAACAGCAGTGTGATGAAGTCCGCGTAGGACACCAGCCAGCGTTCGTGGTTGACGTGTTCATCGTGCTGACGGCGGCGTGCCATAGTCCATGACCTCCATCAGTCCATGAAGCCCTGAAGCTTCAACTCGATGGAGCGAGGGTTTTCACCTTCGGCGATCGACAGAATGCCTTCGAGCAACATTTCGCGATAACGCGACTGGCGCAACGCGATGGACTTGAGCTTGCTGGCAATCGGCAACAGCACCAGGTTGGCGCTGGCCACGCCGTAGATGGTCGCGACGAAGGCCACGGCAATGCCGCTGCCCAGCTGCGACGGATCACCCAGGTTGCCCATGACATGAATCAGGCCCATGACCGCACCGATGATACCGATGGTCGGCGCGTAGCCGCCCATGCTTTCAAAGACTTTGGCGGCTTCGATGTCACGGCTTTCCTGGGTGTAGAAATCCACTTCCAGGATACTGCGAATCGACTCGGGCTCGGCGCCGTCGACCAGCAGTTGCAAGCCTTTGCGCGAGTAGCTGTCGGGTTCGCTGTCCGCCACCCCTTCAAGTCCGAGCAAACCTTCCTTGCGCGCGGTAAGGCTCCAGTTGACCACACGGTCGATGCCACCGGCGAGATCGACGCGAGGCGGAAACAGGATCCAGCGAAGAATCTGCATGGCGCGCTTGAAGGCACTCATCGGCGACTGCAACAACGCAGCGCCAATGGTCCCGCCAAGCACGATCAGCGCCGCCGGGCCGTTGGCCAAGGCACCGAGATGACCGCCTTCCAGGTAGTTGCCACCAATAATGGCGATGAACGCCATGATGATCCCGATGAGGCTTAGAACATCCATCAGATGCACGCCTCGGCCAGGTGCTTGCCGATATCGTCAAGGCCGTAAATCGCGTCTGCCAGATCGGCTTTGACGATCGCCATCGGCATGCCGTAGATCACGCAACTGGCTTCATCCTGAGCCCAGACCGCGCTGCCGCCTTGCTTGAGCAGACGCGCGCCTTCGCGACCGTCGGCGCCCATGCCGGTCAGGACTACCGCCAGAACTTTGTCGCCGTAGGACTTGGCCGCTGAACCGAAGGTGATGTCCACGCACGGTTTGTAGTTCAGACGCTCGTCGCCCGGGAGGATTTTCACCGCGCCACGGCCGTCGATCATCATTTGCTTGCCACCCGGCGCCAGCAAGGCCAGGCCCGGACGCAGGATGTCGCCATCCTCGGCTTCCTTGACGCTGATCCGGCAGAGCTTGTCCAAACGCTCGGCGAACGCCTTGGTGAAGGCCGCCGGCATGTGCTGGATCAGCACGATCGGCGCCGGGAAGTTTGCCGGCAGCTGTGTCAGCACCCGCTGCAACGCCACCGGGCCGCCGGTTGACGTACCAATGGCAACCAGTTTGTAGGCTTTGCGTTTCGGTGCCGGCGACGAGGCGCTGGCAACCGGCGCACGCGCAGGAATCGGCGTCGGGGCCGGACGCGCGGGCGCAGCTGCACTGCTGCCAAAACTCGAAGGTGCCGGTGCCGGTGTCGGGGCTGGCGCGGCGGCTGGAGCCGGGGCGCTGTAGGCGCTGAAACGACGGTTACTGCGCGAAATGCTGTGGACCTTTTCGCACAGCAGTTGCTTGACCTTCTCGGGATTGCGCGAGATGTCTTCGAAATTCTTCGGCAGGAAGTCCACCGCGCCGGCATCCAGTGCATCGAGAGTGACCCGAGCGCCTTCGTGCGTCAGCGAGGAGAACATCAAAACCGGGGTAGGACAGCGCTGCATGATGTGCCGCACCGCCGTGATGCCATCCATCATCGGCATCTCGTAGTCCATGGTGATCACGTCTGGCTTGAGGGCCAGGGCCTGATCGATCGCCTCTTTACCGTTGGTCGCCGTACCGACAACCTGGATACTCGGATCCGCTGAAAGAATTTCCGAGACGCGGCGGCGGAAAAAACCAGAATCATCCACCACCAGGACTTTGACTGCCATAAACACTCCGTTAGACGGAGCGAGGCTCAGTCGCCCCGCTCCGCCAGAATCAAATACGCCGTGCGGCGTAACGCTTGAGCATGCTCGGAACATCGAGAATCAAGGCGATGCGGCCGTCACCGGTAATGGTGGCGCCGGACATGCCCGGAGTTCCCTGAAGCATTTTGCCCAATGGCTTGATGACCACTTCTTCCTGGCCCACCAGCTGATCGACGACGAAGCCGATCCGCTGAGTGCCCACCGAAAGGATCACCACATGGCCTTCACGCTGCTCTTCGTGAGCGGCGGAGCTGACCAGCCAGCGTTTGAGGTAGAACAGTGGCAGCGCCTTGTCCCGCACGATCACCACTTCCTGACCGTCGACCACGTTGGTGCGCGACAGGTCGAGATGGAATATCTCGTTGACGTTGACCAGCGGGAAAGCAAAGGCCTGGTTGCCAAGCATGACCATCAGCGTTGGCATGATCGCCAGGGTCAACGGGACCTTGATGACGATCTTCGAGCCTTTGCCCTTGGTCGAGTAGATATTGATGGTGCCGTTGAGCTGGGCGATCTTGGTTTTCACCACGTCCATGCCCACGCCACGACCGGACACGTCGGAGATCTCGGTTTTGGTCGAGAAACCCGGCGCGAAGATCAGGTTGAAGCAGTCGGACTCGCTGAGACGGTCCGCCGCATCCTTGTCCATCAAGCCTTTCTTCACGGCGATACTGCGCAAAACATCAGCGTCCATGCCCTTGCCGTCATCAGAGATGGACAGCAGGATGTGATCGCCTTCCTGTTCCGCGGACAGAATCACTTTGCCGCTGCGAGGCTTGCCCATCGCCTCACGATCCGCCGGCTCTTCGATACCGTGGTCGACCGAGTTACGCACCAAGTGGACCAACGGGTCGGCCAGTGCCTCGACGAGGTTCTTGTCGAGGTCGGTTTCTTCGCCGACCAGCTCCAGGTTGATCTCTTTCTTGAGCTGACGCGCGAGGTCGCGAACCAGGCGCGGGAAGCGCCCGAAGACTTTCTTGATCGGCTGCATCCGCGTCTTCATCACCGCGGTCTGCAAGTCGGCCGTGACCACGTCGAGGTTCGACACGGCCTTGGACATGGCTTCGTCGCCGCTGTTGAGGCCCAGACGGACCAGACGGTTACGCACCAGCACCAGTTCGCCGACCATGTTCATGATTTCGTCGAGACGCGCGGTATCCACACGCACGGTGGTCTCGGCTTCACTGGCCGGTTTTTCCGGTGGTGGTGAAGCCGGTGCACGAGCTGGAGCCGGTGCAGCAGCAGCAGCAGCAGCGGCAGCGGCAGCGGCAGCAGGCTTCGGCGCTTCGGCTTTTGACTCGGGCGCTTTAGCCACAGGTGCTGGCGCTGCAGCCTTGGCAACTGGCGCCGCCACCGAAGCAGCAGAACCTGTGCCGACTTCAGTGAACTTGCCTTTGCCATGCAATTCGTCGAGCAGCGATTCGAACTCGTGATCGGAGATCAGATCGCTGCCAGCGGCCGCAGCCACAGGTGCCGCAGGCGCTGGAACAGCAGCAATCGCCGATTCCAGAGCATCAACGGCGAAGTTGCCTTTGCCATGCAACTGATCGAGCAGTGCTTCGAATTCGTCGTCGGTAATGTCGGAGCTGTCGCCTGCCGCTTTCGGGGCAGCCGGTGCGGCAGGTGCTACCGCCACTGCATCAGCGGCGAACTGGCCTTTACCGTGCAGTTGATCGAGTAACGACTCGAATTCGGCATCGGTGATTTCATCGCTGCCGGCAGCCGCTTCAGGTGCCGGGGCAACGGATGCTTCGGCCTCAGCCTTGACCGCGTTCAGCGAGTCCAGCAGCAGTTCGAATTCATTGTCGGTGATGTCGCCCGATTCGCTTTCAGCGGCAGGTGCTTCGACCACTTCAGCAACCGGTTGTGCTTCGTCGGCTGTTTGAGGTTCGGCCAAACGGGCCAGAGCCGCCAGCAGTTCCGGTGTAGCCGCAGTGATCGGTGCACGTTCGCGGACTTCGCTGAACATGCTGTTCACGGCGTCCAGCGCTTCGAGAACCACGTCCATCAGTTCCGAGTCGACGCGACGCTCACCCTTGCGCAGGATGTCGAACACGTTCTCGGCGATGTGACAGCACTCCACCAGCTCGTTGAGCTGGAGGAAGCCGGCGCCCCCTTTTACAGTGTGAAAACCGCGAAAAATTGCATTGAGCAAATCCGCATCATCGGGTCGGCTTTCCAGCTCGACCAGCTGTTCGGACAGTTGCTCTAGAATCTCGCCGGCCTCAACCAGGAAATCCTGAAGGATCTCTTCATCGGCGCCGAAGCTCATTAAGGGGGTGCTCCTAAAGGTCTAAAAACCTAAAAAACCTAAAATCCAAGACTGGATAGCAAATCGTCCACATCGTCCTGACTGGACACAACGTCTTCTCTTTTATCGGCATGAATCTGCGGACCTTCACCCTGAGAGAGATGTTTTTGCGGATCTTTTTCAGCCAGCATCGCTTCATGGTCATGTTCGATGCCCGCAAAGCGGTCTACCTGACTGGCCATGAGCACGAGCTTGAGCAGGTTGCTTTCGACTTCGGTGACCAATTGAGTCACGCGCTTGATCACCTGACCGGTCAGGTCCTGGTAATCCTGAGCCAGCAGAATATCGTTGAGGTTGCCCGAGACGACCTGGCTCTGCTCGACGCTACGCGTCAGGAAACCGTCGACACGCCGGGCCAGTTCGCGGAACTCTTCGGCACCGACTTCGCGGCGCATGAAACGCCCCCAGTCCGCGCTCAAGGCCTGGGCGTCAGTGCTCAGGCCATTGACCAGCGGAGTACTGTTCTCGACCAGGTCCATGGTCCGGTTCGCGGCCGCTTCGGTCAGCCTGACCACATAGGACAGGCGCTCGGTGGCGTCCGTGATCTGTGAGACTTCCTCGGCTTGCGGCATGTGCGGGTCAATCTGAAAATTGACGATCGCGCTATGCAGTTCGCGAGTGAGCTTGCCTACTTCCTGGTACAGGCCGTGGTCACGGGTCTGATTGAGCTCATGGATCAGTTGCACAGCGTCGCCGAAGCGGCCTTTTTCAAGGCTTTCGACCAGTTCCTGGGCGCGTTTTTTCAGGGTCGATTCGAAATCGTCCTGTGAAGATTCTCTTTGCTCCATAGCTCCCCCCGTAGCGCAGTGGCTCGGTACATCAACCGATGCGTTCGAATATTTTTTCGATCTTCTCTTTCAACGCTCCAGCCGTGAAGGGCTTGACCACATAGCCGTTTACACCGGCTTGAGCGGCTTCGATGATCTGCTCGCGCTTGGCTTCGGCAGTCACCATCAACACTGGCAGGTGCTTGAGCTTTTCATCGGCGCGCACGTGGCGCAGCAAATCGATACCGGTCATGCCAGGCATGTTCCAGTCCGTGACCAGAAAGTCGATGCTGCCGCTGTTGAGGACGGGAATGGCAGTGATGCCATCGTCGGCCTCGACCGTGTTGGTGAACCCAAGGTCACGCAACAGGTTTTTTATGATCCGCCGCATCGTTGAGAAGTCATCAACGATGAGGATTTTCATGTTCTTGTCCAATTCGACCTCCAAGCAGTCTTAAACGCGTTCAGCACCTGAACACGCCATTCAATCAATCAATCAGGCAGAGCACTCGACGACTGTCTGGAGCACAACGGATGAAGACTGGCAGAGCTTTACGCCTTGCCTGTTTCGTTCGCAGTGTCCCCACACTGCTGTCAGCGCGCTCGCCACTCCCCCAAACGCCCCCGCAAACGGGCCGCGCACTGGCTGTGTAACTGGCTGACCCGCGATTCACTGACCCCCAGGACCTCACCGATTTCCTTGAGATTCAGCTCTTCGTCGTAGTACAGCGCCAACACCAGTCGCTCACGCTCCGGCAAATTGGCAATCGCATCCGCCAGTGCAGCCTGGAAGCGTTCATCTTCCAGGTCGCGCGACGGTTCGAGATGAGCACTCGCGCCATCCTCGTGCAGCCCTTCATGCTCGCCGTCCTGCAACAGATCGTCGAAGCTGAACAGGCGACTGCCCAAGGTGTCGTTCAAAATCCCGTAATAATCGTCGAGACTCAATTGGAGTTCGGCCGCAACCTCGTGATCTTTAGCGTCACGCCCGGTTTTAGCTTCAATTGAGCGAATCGCGTCACTCACCATCCGGGTATTGCGGTGTACCGAGCGTGGCGCCCAGTCACCCTTGCGGACTTCATCGAGCATCGCGCCACGGATACGGATCCCCGCGTACGTCTCGAAACTCGCACCTTTGCTCGCGTCGTATTTGGTCGACACTTCAAGCAAACCGATCATCCCGGCCTGGATCAGGTCCTCGACCTGAACACTGGCCGGCAACCGCGCCAACAGGTGATAGGCAATACGTTTTACCAGTGGCGCGTAACGCTCGATCAGTTCGTACTGCGCGTCACGCGCCGACTTCTTGTACAGGTTGTAACCGCTGGCTGTCATAGAACCGGACCCGCAGTTTGCTGCACCAGGCGCTCGACGAAAAACTCCAGATGCCCACGCGGGTTGGCAGGCAGCGGCCAGGTATCGACCTTCTGCGCGATGGCCTTGAACGCCAGCGCACATTTGGAACGAGGAAACGCTTCATACACGGCGCGTTGTTTCTGCACGGCCTTGCGCACGCATTCGTCGTAAGGCACCGCACCGACGTATTGTAAGGCGACGTCGAGGAAGCGATCCGTGACCTTGGTCAACTTGGCGAACAGGTTTCGTCCTTCCTGAGGACTTTGCGCCATGTTGGCCAGCACCCGGAAGCGGTTCATGCCGTAATCGCGGTTGAGCAGCTTGATCAGCGCGTAGGCGTCAGTGATCGACGTCGGCTCGTCGCAAACCACCAGCAACACTTCCTGGGCGGCGCGAACAAAACTGACGACCGACTCACCAATACCCGCCGCCGTGTCGATCACCAATACGTCGAGGTTATCGCCAATATCACTGAATGCCTGAATCAGGCCAGCATGCTGGGCCGGGCTCAGGTGAACCATGCTCTGGGTACCGGACGCTGCTGGAACAATGCGAATTCCGCCCGGCCCCTGAAGCAATACATCGCGCAGTTCACAGCGGCCTTCGATGACGTCGGCCAGCGTACGCTTGGGCGTGAGCCCCAGCAGGACATCGACGTTCGCCAGTCCCAGATCGGCGTCCAGCAGCATGACGCGCCGGCCGAGCTCAGCAAGAGCCAGGGACAAGTTCACTGACACATTAGTCTTCCCGACGCCACCTTTGCCGCCGGTCACTGCGATCACCTGTACGGGATGCATGCTGCCCATGTTCGTTCTTTACCTTGTCTTGCTTAGACGCGGACTACATGACTGGCTGCGCGCTCACTTCGGAACAATGCATGGCAGGCCATCGATGTAGATACAAATCTATTCATTATTACCTCAGCCGACGCGCTTGGCCGGGCTGTGGTAGAGGTCAGCGAACATATCAGCCATGGCTTCTTCGCTGGGTTCTTCCTGCATCTGCACGCTTACGGCGCGACTGACCAACTGATGCCGGCGCGGTAAATGTAGATCATCCGGGATCCTTGGCCCGTCAGTCAGATAAGCGACAGGTAATTCGTGGCTGATTGCCAGGCTCAACACCTCGCCCAGACTCGCTGTTTCATCCAGTTTAGTCAGGATGCAGCCTGCCAGCCCGCACCGCTTGTAACTGTGATAAGCGGCAGTCAGCACCTGCTTCTGGCTGGTAGTGGCCAGCACCAGATAATTCTTCGACTTGATCCCGCGACCGGCCAGGCTTTCCAGCTGCATGCGCAACGCCGGATCACTGGCCTGCAGGCCGGCGGTATCGATCAACACCACACGCTTGCGCAACAGTGGATCAAGGGCTTGCGCCAGCGACTGGCCCGGATCGACGTGAGTCACCGAGACATTGAGGATACGCCCCAGGGTCTTGAGCTGTTCCTGGGCACCAATGCGAAAGCTGTCCATGCTCACCAGCGCGATGTTCTGCGCGCCGTACTTGAGCACGTAACGCGCGGCCAGCTTGGCCAGTGTCGTGGTTTTTCCCATGCCGGCAGGACCGACCATGGCGATCACGCCACCCTCTTCCAGTGGTTCGATCTCGGGCGTCACGATCATCCGCGCCAGGTGCGCCAACAGCATGCGCCAGGCCTGACGGGGCTCTTCAATTTCAGTAATCAGTTCCAGCAGATCGCGCGACAGCGGACCGGACAGGCCAATGCGTTGCAGGCGACGCCACAGATTGGCTTGCTGCGGGCGACTGCCTTGCAGCTGGTTCCAGGCCAGCGAACCCAACTGCACTTCGAGTAATTCACGCAGGCCATTGAGTTCGAAACGCATCGAGTCGAAAGCCCGCGGGTCAACCCCGGCAGACGGTGTAGACGCTGGAGCAGGACGCGGCCGCTCAGCAAAGGTCGGCTCGATCAACGGTTCCGCAGCGGTCAGCGGCAGACCGGCGAACAGCTGGCGATTGGTGCTGGCGCTCGCATCACCTTCGCCGTCGCCACGCAGGCTCAATTCAGCCTGAGCCGTGACGATCCGCGACTGGGTCTTGCGCAACTCGTCTTCGAGTTCGATGTTCGGCACACGCGGGGCCAGCGCCGACAGCTTGTAATCCAGGGCAGCCGTCAGCTCGACACCACCGGCGATCCGGCGATTACCGATAATGGCCGCATCAGCGCCCAGCTCATCGCGAACCAGCTTCATGGCCTGACGCATATCGGCGGCGAAAAAACGCTTAACTTGCATAAACCACTACCTCAGCCGTTGGGCCCTACTGTCGCAACGATGGTCACTTGCTTGTTATCAGGGATTTCCTGATACGCCAACACATGCAACCCCGGCACTGCCAAACGTCCGAACCGCGAGAGCATCGCGCGTACCGGACCTGCTACCAGCAAAATCACTGGTTGACCTTGCATTTCCTGACGCTGCGCGGCGTCGATCAACGAACGCTGCAGCTTCTCTGCCATGCTTGGCTCCAGCAGAACGCCCTCTTCCGAGCCTTGTCCTGCCTTCTGAAGACTATTGAGCAATATTTGTTCCAACCTTGGTTCCAAGGTGATCACAGGCAGCTCGGACTCAGTGCCTACAATGCTTTGGACGATAGCGCGCGATACGCCAACCCGGACGGCGGCCACCAGAGCGGCAGTATCTTGACTCTTGGAGGCATTGTTCGCGATCGCTTCGGCAATGCTGCGAATGTCGCGAACCGGAACCTGTTCGGCCAACAAGGCTTGCAGCACTTTGAGCAGCTGCGACAGCGAAACGACGCCCGGCACCAGCTCCTCGGCCAGTTTTGGCGAGCTTTTGGCCAGCAATTGCATGAGCTGCTGAACTTCTTCGTGGCCGATCAGCTCGCTGGAGTGCTTGTACAGAATCTGGTTGAGGTGGGTCGCCACCACCGTACTGGCATCGACCACGGTGTACCCCAGGGACTGTGCCTGCGGACGCTGACTGATTTCGATCCAGACCGCCTCCAGACCAAAGGCCGGATCTTTGGCGGTGATGCCATTGAGCGTGCCGTAGACCTGCCCGGGGTTGATCGCCAGTTCACGATCCGGGTAAATCTCCGCCTCGGCGAGGATCACCCCCATCAGGGTCAGGCGGTAGGCACTTGGCGCCAGGTCGAGGTTGTCGCGAATGTGCACGGTCGGCATCAGGAAGCCCAGATCCTGGGAAAGCTTCTTGCGCACGCCCTTGATCCGCGCCAGCAACTGGCCGCCCTGGTTGCGATCCACCAGCGGAATCAGCCGGTAACCGACTTCCAGACCAATCATGTCGATCGGGGTCACGTCATCCCAGCCCAGCTCTTTGGTTTCCATGGCCCGTGCCGGCGACGGCAGCAGGTCCTGCTGGCGCTTGACCTCTTCCAGAGCCTGAACCTTGACGATGTTCTGCTTTTTCCAGAACAGATACGCGGCGCCCGCTGCGACGGCGGCCATGCTGAGAAAGGAAAAGTGCGGCATGCCTGGCACCAGGCCCATGACTGCCATCAAACCGGCCGCCACCGCCAGCGCCTTGGGGGACGCGAACATCTGCCGATTGATCTGCTTGCCCATGTCTTCCGAACCGGAAGCACGGGTCACCATAATCGCCGCCGCGGTGGACAGCAGCAGTGATGGCAACTGCGCCACCAAACCGTCACCGATGGTCAACAATGCGTAGACCTTGCCGGCATCGCCGAAGCTCATGCCGTGCTGGAAGATCCCGACCGCCATGCCACCAATCAGGTTGATGAACAGAATCAGCAGACCGGCGATAGCGTCACCGCGCACGAACTTGCTGGCACCGTCCATCGAACCGTAGAACTCGGCCTCTTGGGCCACCTCCATACGGCGCAGCTTGGCTGCGGGCTGGTCGATCAGGCCGGCGTTCAGGTCGGCGTCGATGGCCATCTGCTTGCCCGGCATCGCATCGAGGGTGAAACGTGCACTGACCTCGGAAATCCGCCCGGCACCTTTGGTCACCACGACGAAGTTGATGATCATCAAAATCGCGAAGACCACGATACCGACCACGTAGTTACCGCCAATCACCACCTCGCCGAAGGCCTGAATCACCCTGCCGGCGGCGGCATGGCCATCCTGACCGTGGAGCATCACCACCCGGGTCGAGGCCACGTTCAACGCCAGTCGCAACAACGTGGCGACCAGCAGAATGGTCGGAAACACCGCGAAATCCAGCGGCCGCAAGGCGTAGACACAGACCAGCAGCACGACGATCGACAGCGCAATGTTGAAGGTAAAGAACACGTCGAGCAGGAACGGCGGGACTGGCAACATCATCATGGCCAGCATGACCAACAGCAACAGCGGCACACCCAGATTGCCTCGACTGAGGTCTGCCAGGTTGCTGCGGGCACTGTTGATTAACTGAGAGCGATCCACCGGTATTCCCCGTTCCTTGAAGCAAACTTTTGACGCCTGAAGCGGGCGCAGGCCGGCTATTGCAAGAAGCCTTCCAACTTTTGCGGGGAGCTTGAAACAGCGCGTTCAGCAAAGGGCCCGGAGCCGTTTGGGAAGACGTTTTCGCGAGCAGGCTCGCTCCCACAGTTGATCTGCGCTGCTCACAAATTCCCTGTGGGAGCGAGCCTGCTCGCGAAGAGGCCGGAATATTCAACGCCCATCCTGAGAATTCAGCCACACATCTGGAAAACACAGGGATTTGTCCGACAGGCTTTCAAGGTTGCCCCTCGGAAGTGGTATCGCTAGTCTTCGGTGGTCGCTGCCCAATCAGCGACCGGGCCTGGAAACCCGATTGAGTAAGACTTAACGATGTGCCACATGACATACTGCCGAGCGCTTTTTCTCCAGCAGTTCTCTGTTACGGCGGCTGTGTGCGGGAGACCTTCGGGTCTGCCGAGTTTTGGTCTCCTCCTCGGTTTTCCAGCCCGCTCACAGCTGCCACCCTTCGCCTGGAAACGAATGGGACAGCTCCAGTCTGTAATCAAGGAGCTACGCCATGCACAAAGCCATCTCCACTCAAGACCTGAAAACCGCCGGCCTCACCCCCTTCTCCATCCACAACGATCAAGCCCTGTTCCGCGTCAACAGTGGCGTCCCTCTGCTCACTGCCTTGTCCCACGTCTCCGACCTGCTCCACCTCTCCAGGATGCTGGCCGAAGATGCAGCGATGGAGCGCAAAACCGACCGCTATGCCTGGGCCTCCCACTACTTGCAGGAGATGAGCAAAGCCGTCATCGATGACGTGGTGAAAGTCATAGCCGTATCGAACAACCATCAAAAAGCCGAGTATTAACTCACCCACCACGGATCGCTCCCACGCGCCTGCGCGGGAACGATCACCACCACCACCACCACCACCACCACCCCACTCAACAGGCCGAGCGTTAGCTCGCCTGCAGCTCTTGATCTTGATCCACCCGCCCCGTCGGGAGGCCGAGTGGAGGCGTTCATCAGGGGGAAGGCGCGCAGCGCCGTTCGACGCAGTCGAACACATCGAGAGGAGGTCGAAGCGAAGCCGACCGTAGGCGATGCCCCCTGATGAATGCCGGAGCGAGGGAACGCCGAGCCTAGGCGAGGCGCCGTACGCTTGGGGCGAAGCCTTTTGGTTCCTTTTTGGCGCTTGAAAAAGGGACTCGCCGTAAGGGCGAAACCCTAAGTGGCCGTTACCGCAGGAATGGATATGTACACCTGCAAGAGGTTGGTCGGCTATCAGGCCGCCATCGCAGGCAAGCCAGCTCCCACAATTTTGATCAGCGTAAGCCAGTCAGGAATCACGACGCAGATCCGGTGGAATCGGCAAATCATCCTTGAGCGGATCCGGACGCTTACCCTTGCCCGCACGGTACTGGCGGATCTGATAAACGTAAGCCAGCACCTGAGCAACCGCCAGATAGAGCCCACCAGGGATTTCCTGGTCAAGCTCCGTGGAATAGTAAATCGAACGCGCCAGAGCCGGCGACTCAAGCAGCAAGACCTCATTAGCCACCGCGATTTCGCGGATCTTCAGCGCCAGGAAGTCGCTGCCCTTGGCCACCAGCATCGGCGCCCCACCCTTCTCCGGATCGTACTTGAGCGCCACCGCATAATGGGTCGGGTTGGTAATGACCACATCGGCCTCAGGAATGGCCGCCATCATCCGCCGCTGGGACATCTCGCGCTGCAACTGGCGAATCCGCTGCTTGACCTCGGGGCGACCTTCCTGATCCTTGTGCTCGTCGCGTACTTCCTGCTTGGTCATCAGCAGTTTTTTGTGACTCTGGTAAAGCTGAACCGGCACATCGACTGCCGCGATCAGAATCAACCCGCAAGCCATCCACAAGGTGCTCCAGCCCACCAGTTGCACACTGTGAATAATCGCCAGCTCCAGCGGCTCATGAGCGATTCGCAAAAAGTCGTCGATATCCGAGCGCAGCACCGCCAGCGCCACAAACAGAACTATCAGAAATTTTGCCAGCGCCTTGAGCAGCTCGATCAACGCCGTGGACGAAAACATCCGCTTGAGGCCGTTGGCCGGGTTCATTCGACTGAACTTGGGCGCCAGGCTACTGCCTGCAAACAACCAGCCACCCAGGGAAACAGGGCCAATGATCGCCGCCAGCAACAAGCTGAGCAGCACCGGCTGTACTGCAATAATCGCGATCTTGCCCGAGTGCAACAGATACAGGCCCATGGCGCCCGGACTGAGCAGCACTTCGCGGGGCAAGGAGAAGTTCAGACGCATGATCTCCAGCAGATCCAGCGCCAGGCCGCCGCCGTAGATCAGCAGCGCACCCGCCCCGGCCAGCATCACCACCAGGGTATTGAGCTCTTTGGAGCGGGCAACCTCGCCCTTTTCACGGGAGTCCCTTTTGCGCTTGTCCGTGGGGTCTTCTGTTTTGTCCTGACCGCTCTCGCTTTCAGCCATGACTCAGCGCGCCTGTGCCATATCACGTAACAACTGCAAGGCCTCGGTAGCCAACGGTTGATACTGATTGAGAATATCCCCCAGGGTGACCCAGAAAATCACCAGACCCAGCACCAGGGTCAGCGGAAAACCGATGGAGAAAATGTTGAGCTGCGGCGCCGCACGAGTCATGACCCCGAAGGCAATGTTGACCACCAGAAGCGCGGTGATTGCCGGCAATACCAGCAGCATGGCCGCCCCCAGCACCCAGCCCATCTTGCCGGCCATTTCCCAGAAATGATTGACCAGCATGCCACTGCCCACTGGCAGGGTCGTGAAGCTTTCCGTAAGAACTTCAAACACCACCAGATGGCCATTCATGCCCAGAAACAGCAACGTCACCAGCATCGTCAAAAACTGCCCGATGACGGCCGCCGACACGCCGTTGGTGGGGTCGACCATGGACGCGAAGCCCATGCCCATCTGAATCGAAATAATCTGCCCGGCCACCACGAACGCCTGAAAGAACAACTGCAAGGAGAACCCCAGCAGCGCGCCAATCAGGATTTGTTCGGCAATCAGCAGCAGACCGCTCAAGTCCAGCGGATTGACCTGCGGCATCGGCGGCAGGCCTGGCGCGATAACCACCGTTATCGCCACTGCGAAATACAGCCGGATACGCCTGGGCACCAGGGTCGTGCCGAAGACCGGCATGGTTGTTAGCACCGCACCAACCCGAAATAGCGGCAGCATGAAGCTGGCCACCCAGGTACTGATTTGCGCATCGGTCAGCGCCAGCAATGACATGGTTTAGCCGATCAACTGCGGAATACTGGTGTACAAGCGCAGTATGTATTCCATGAAGGTTTGTATCAGCCACGGACCGGCAACGATCAGTGTGATCAGCATCACCAGCAAACGCGGGAGGAAGCTCAGGGTCTGTTCGTTGATCTGCGTGGCCGCCTGAAACATCGCCACCAGCAGCCCCACCAGCAAACTCGGAACGACCAATATGGCAACCATCATGGTGGTCAGCCAAAGCGCTTCACGGAACAGGTCTACCGCAACTTCAGGAGTCATATCGCCCTACCCGCCCACTTATGCCTAAACACCGCCGAAACTGCTCGCCAGCGTACCGATGATCAACGCCCAGCCATCCACCAGCACAAACAGCATGATCTTGAATGGCAGCGAAATGATCAGCGGCGAGAGCATCATCATGCCCATGGCCATCAGCACACTGGCAACGACCAGGTCGATGATCAGGAACGGAATGAAGATCATGAAGCCGATCTGGAACGCGGTCTTCAGCTCCGAGGTCACGAAGGCCGGCACCAGAATGGTCAGCGGCGCCTGATCCGGCGTCGCGATGTCGGTGCGCTTGGACAGGCGCATGAACAGCTCGAGATCGCTGCTGCGGGTCTGCGCCAACATGAAGTCCTTGATCGGTACTTGCGCCTTGGCCACCGCATCCTGAGCCGTCAGCTTCTCGGCCAGATAAGGCTGCAAGGCATCCTGATTCACCCGATCAAAGACTGGCGCCATGATGAACATGGTCAGAAACAGCGCCATGCCGGTGAGGATCTGGTTCGACGGCGTCTGCTGCAAACCCAGGGCCTGACGCAGGATCGAGAACACGATGATGATCCGGGTGAAGCTGGTCATCAGCATGACGAACGCCGGAATGAAACTCAGCGCGGTCATGATCAGCAGGATTTGCAGGCTGACCGAGTATTCCTGAGCGCCATTGGCGTTCGTGCCCAGGGTGATAGCCGGAATCGACAGCGGGTCAGCAGCGAACGCCAGCGGCGCGGCCAGCATCAGGACCAGGGTCAACAGGATGCGCAACGGCATTACTTCTTATCCTTACCTAACAGCTCCATCAGGCGCTGGGCAAACTCGGGGGTCGCCTGCTCGGTGCTCGGCACTTGCACCGGCTCCTTGAGCACATGCAACGGGGTAATGGTGCCCGGGGTCAGCCCAAGCAGAATCTGCTCGTTACCGACTTGCACCAGCACCAGGCGATCACGCGGCCCAAGGGCGCGCGAACCGATCAGCTCGATCACTTGCCCTTTGCCGGCAGGACCCGCCTGCTGAACACGGCGCAACAACCAGGCGAGGAAGAAGATCAGGCCCAGCACCAGCAGCAAACCCAGCACCAGCTGAGTCAACTGCCCGGCCACGCCGCTGCCGACCGCCGGGGTCGCGACCGCCGCTACCGGTTCCGCCGCCCACGCACTGAGCGGCAAGGCCAGCAATACGCCGAGAAACGCCTTCACTCAGCGCAGCTTCTTGATGCGTTCGCTTGGGCTGATCACGTCGGTCAGGCGGATGCCGAACTTCTCGTTGACCACCACCACTTCGCCGTGAGCGATGAGCGTGCCATTGACCAGCACGTCCAGCGGCTCGCCGGCCAGACGGTCAAGTTCGATCACCGAGCCTTGGTTGAGCTGCAGCAGGTTACGAATGTTGATATCGGTGCTGCCGACTTCCATGGAAATCGACACCGGGATGTCCAGAATCACGTCCAGGTTAGGACCGTCGAGGGTCACTGGCTCGTTGTTCTTCGGCACGCTGCCGAACTCTTCCATTGCCAGACGATTGGAGGATGACGAACTCGCCGCATCGGCGGCCAGCAAGGCGTCAATATCGTCCTGCCCGGCATCACCCGTTTCTTCGAGCGCCGCCGCCCATTCATCGGCCAGCGCCTGGTCGTCCTGGGTATTCATTTCGTCAGCCATCATTTGTCCTCAGCGGGCAACCCATCAATTGGAAGCCGTCAATTAAAAGCGAATGTGTGCGAACGCAGATCAGCGTCGCTCGATCGGCTCGATCACTTGCAACGCCAGGTTGCCCTTGTGGGAGCCCATCTTGACCTTGAAGGCCGGCACGCCGTTGGCGCGCATGATCATTTCTTCCGGTAGTTCCACCGGGATCACATCGCCCGGCTGCATGTGCAGGATGTCCCGCAGGCGCAATTGGCGACGGGCAACCGTGGCACCGATCGGTACGTCGACGTCCAGCAAGTCCTGGCGCAAGGCATTGACCCAGCGCTCGTCCTGATCGTCGAGGTCCGACTGGAAGCCGGCATCGAGCATTTCGCGGACCGGCTCGATCATCGAGTACGGCATGGTCACGTGCAGATCGCCGCCACCGCCATCGAGTTCGATGTGGAAGGTCGAGACCACCACCGCTTCGCTCGGCCCGACGATGTTGGCCATGGCCGGGTTCACTTCCGAGTTGATGTACTCGAAGTTGACTTCCATGATCGCCTGCCAGGCTTCCTTCAGATCGATGAAGGCCTGTTCCAGCACCATGCGCACGACGCGCAATTCGGTCGGGGTGAATTCACGGCCTTCGATCTTGGCGTGACGACCGTCACCGCCAAAAAAATTGTCCACGAGCTTGAATACCAGCTTGGCATCCAGAATGAACAGCCCAGTGCCGCGCAACGGCTTGATCTTGACCAGGTTGAGGCTGGTCGGCACATACAGTGAGTGCACGTACTCGCCGAACTTCATCACCTGTACACCGCCGACGGCAACGTCTGCCGAGCGACGCAACATGTTGAACATGCTGATGCGGGTGTAGCGGGCAAAACGCTCGTTGATCATTTCCAGGGTCGGCATGCGTCCGCGAACGATGCGATCCTGGCTGGTCAGGTCGTAGCTTTTGGCTCCGCCCGGTTCAGCAGCGTTGTCGGTCTGTACCAGACCATCGTCGACGCCATGCAACAGCGCATCGATCTCATCCTGGGACAGCAGGTCCTGCACGGCCATGTCGTGTTCCTACTGCAGTACGAAATTGGTGAACAGCAACTGGTCGATAACGACTTTGCCGACTTCTTTCTGCGCGACTTCCTGCACACTGGCAGTGGCTTTCTGGCGCAGCATCTCCTGACCGACCGGAGTCGCCAGGGTGTCGAAACTCTGTCCGGAGAAGAGCATGACCAGATTGTTGCGAATCACCGGCATATGCACTTTCAGCGCATCCAGATCGGCCTGGTTACGCGCTTGCAGGGTAATGCTCACCTGCATGTAGCGTTGACGGCCATTCTGGTTGTAGTTGGCCACGAAGGCCGGGGCCATGGGTTCATAAATCGCCGCAGGCTTGGCATTACTGGCGGCTTCGGCTGCAGGTGCAGGCTTGCTCTGAGCGCTGTGCATGAAGTACCAGGTCGCCCCCACGGACAGACCAATCGCCAGCAACACGGCCAGCACAATCACGAGAATAAGCTTGAGTTTGCCTTTCCCGGCAGGGTCTTTCACTGCTGCTTCGCTCTTCGCCATGCCAATAATCCGTCACTATTCGAGTTTTCACAGGTGCACGGCAAGGCAAGAGCAAGTGTTATGCCAGAAGTGTCGGGAGGGGGAATGGTAGGGACTAGAGGCAATCTACAAGACACCACAAGACCAATGTGGGAGCGAGCTTGCTCGCGATGAGGCCTTAACAGTCGATATCTTTGTGGACTGTTACACCGCTATCGCGAGCAAGCTCGCTCCCACAGGGTTGAGCATTTGATCAGGCGTAGTAGTCGACGGCGCTGGAGCCGATGACGCTGGTGGTGGCGGCCGCTTCAGCCACGCTCACCGGCTGCTCGTCATCCGCCGAGCCCAGGCGACCACCATTGCCACTGGCGGGCCCGTTTTGACCTTGCTGAGCCTGCTGCCCCTGCCCTTGCCAGCCGCGGGACTGGTCGGACACGTTGACATCGACTTGCCCCATGCCTTGCTGGGCAAACATGTCGCGCAGACGATGCATCTGGCTGTCCAACGCCTCACGCACACCTATGTGAGCGCTCATGAAAGTCACTTGAGTCTGCTGATCGGGAACCATGTTCACCCGAATATCCAGGCGACCCAATTCTGCCGGCTGAAGCTGGATATCGGCCGCCTTGAGGTTGGCACTCGACAGGTACATGACCCGATTGACCACTTCCTCGGTCCAGCCGCTCTGATGCATGGCGATTGGTTGATTCACCGGCAACGCATTCGCGGTCTTGGGCGTGGCGGCCTGGGTCAGCGCTGCCAGGCGATTGGCAAAATCGTCAACGCGCGTGTCACTGGTCGCCGATTTCAGGTCCTTGAGCCCGTCGTCGATCAAACCGCTGAAGGACTTCTCGCCTCCCTGGCTAGTGCTGTCCTTGCTGATTTGCACGTCAAGCATGCTCACCATGCCATTGGCAAAGTTCTGCGCCGGGGTGGGCTCGCTATCGGCCTGATCCGGTGTCGCTTTGGTCGGGGACTGGCTGGAGGCCGACACGTGACCACTTTGCTCCAGTGCCAGACGCAAGGCCGGCATCGCGTCCAAAGGATCGGATGCAGGATCAAACGAGGGATCCGTCGTGGCCGCAGGCTGAGCAGGCGCAGGCGCCACCGTCGCCGCAAGAGCCGCATCGACCTGAGGCAGGGTCTGAACCTGATCCTGAGCGACCACTGGCGGTGCTTGAGGATCGGGTACCGGCACTGGCACCGGCGTCGACTGCACCGCCTGCGCCAATGCCGGATCGAGAGTTGGGTCGAGCGGAGCACTATCAGCCACCGGAGCATCCTTGGCCGCTGCAGAATCGCTTGTGTCGCTAGCGGCCTTGTCGCTGGTATCCGCCGGCTTGTCGGCGGGCAAGGATTTGCCGCTATCGGCAACTTTCGCCTCTGGCGCGGCAGACTTGTTGTCAGGCGCCACTTTTTTGCCGGTGCTGTCCGCCACTTTGTCGCGCACGCTTTTACCGGCCCCGTCAGCACTGGACGCCGGGGTAGCTTGCGCCTGTTTGGCATAGACCTGAGAAAAGCTTGCAGCCTTATCCCGGGGCTCCGCAGGCGCTGCCGGCGCATTGACAGGCACGCTGGCAGACACGGACTGAGTCTTGGCCTGCGAGGCGGCCTGAAGAAGCGAATTCGGGGCGAGGGGCATAACGGTCTCCGCTGCACTGGGATCGTAGGTACAGTTGAGAAACAAAGCTGCAAGGGTCGAGCCAGGTCTGCTCAGGTGCTGGAAAAACCTGCAACGAGGGCGCTTTCAACAATGAAAACGCTGGCGCTCTTCACGGTACAAGCGTCGGACGATGGCAAATTCGCCGTCGATTTCGCCGACCAGCTTTTCGATGCCAAATATCTGTTTTTCCTTGGCTCGCAGCTCCAGCTGACTGCACAACTCCGCCAGGCGCAGGGCACCCATGTTGCTGCTACTGCCCTTGAAGCTGTGGGCAGTACTGAGCAGTTGATCAGGGTCTTGGGATTTACGCAGTTGAGTCAAACGCTCTTCAGAGTCCTGAAGAAAAGTATCCAGTAGTGTCGGGTACTCATCTTCCATCACCTCTTGCAGCGCACTCAGTACGTCGTGATCCAGATGAATGTCAGTCACTTGTTCGCTCCTTGATCAAGAATATGCGGATTATGCCTGAGCCTCCCAGGAAAACTCCACGCGGGCACGCCGGCCATTGTCCGACCAACTGGCGTTGTGGCTCAACTGACGAATCAGACTCACACCACGACCCGACAAACGGCCATCGTCGACCGGTCGACCCATGACCCGTTGCACGTCGAACCCCGCGCCACTGTCTTCGACTTCCACCACCAGACAGCCTCCCGCACCTTGCGGTGACAGCTGCATATGCACCCGCAGGTAGCCATCCTCAAGCGCCTCCAGACGCGCATTGCGCTGCTCGTAATACCGCGAAAACCCGGAGGCATCGCGCTTGATACTCGAATCCAGGCCCAGAACACCATGCTCCAGCGCATTGGAATAGAGCTCGGCCAGCACACTGTAAAGCGCCCCGCTTTGCGCCCGCAACCCATGCACCTCAAGCAACAATTGCATCAGATAAGGCAGCGGGTTGAAGCGTTTGAGCGAGTCTGCACGAAACTCAAAACTCACCGACCAATCCAGTGGGCAAGACACACTACTGTCGGAATACACCATGGCCGGAGGCGTGAGTTGCGAGGCCTCGAGCAGGCGAACCTCCAGCATGCTGACATCGTCACGCGCCTCACCACGGAAATCCCGCAGCGCCTGCTCAATCTCCTCGAACAACCGGTCCGGCTCCCGATTGTCGATGAATACTTGCTCCAACCGCTCGACACCAAACAACTGCTCGTTGTCATCACAGGTATCGATCACGCCGTCCGACAACAGGAACACCCGGTCGCCGAGGGCCATCGGGAACACCTCGGTGCGATCATCAAAAGCTTGCGCACTCAACACGCCCAAGGGTAGATGCCGCGCCAGCAACGTGGTGCGCTTGCCGCTGGCGATATCATGCAGATAACCATCCGGCATACCGCCGTTCCAGACCTCCACCGAACGACGCTGAAAACTCAGGCACAACAGGGTCGCGCAACAGAACATATCCACCGGCAGGATACGCTTGAGCTTGGCGTTCATCTCGCACAGCATTTCCGCCAGACCGTAACCCTTGGCGGTCATACCATAAAACACTTCCGCCAGCGGCATGGCGCCGACCGCCGCCGGCAGGCCATGACCGGTGAAATCCCCCAGCAGCACATGCATATCACCGGTCGGGGTGAATGCCGCCAGCAACAGGTCGCCGTTGAACAGTGCGTAGGGGGATTGTGAATAACGGATGTTGGGGGCGCTCAGGCAACCGGAGTGAGCGACCTTGTCGAACACCGCCTTGGCCACCCGCTGCTCATTGAGCAGGTACTCATGGTGCCTGGCGATCAGATCGCGCTGCTCCAGGACCGTCGCCTGCAAGCGCCGCAAACGATCCATCGCCTTGATCTTGGCGCTGAGGATCACCTGGTTATAGGGTTTTGCCAGAAAGTCGTCACCACCCGCCTCCAGGCAACGCGCCAAGGCCTCGCTTTCCGTCAGCGAGGTCAGGAAGATGATCGGCACCAGCGTTTCGCCAGCCAGCAGCTTGATTTGCCGCGCCGCTTCGAAACCGTCCATCACCGGCATCATCGCGTCCATCAACACCAGCTGCGGACGCTGCTGCTGATACAGCTCGACCGCCTCGGCGCCGTTGGCCGCAGCCAACACCTCATGCCCCTGACGACGGACAATACTCGACAGCAGCAAGCGGTCGGCCGCGCTGTCTTCAGCGATCAGTACCGTCAGCGGTTCGGGCGGTGGTGGCATGGCGCTCACGCCACGTCGAAAATTTGTTCGAAGTTGGAGATGGCGAGAATCTTGCGCACATCTGAATTAGCGTGGGTCAACGTGATATCGGCATTCTCGCCGCCAGCGTGATCACGCAATAACAACAGCATGCCGAGCGCCGAACTATCGAGGTAGGTGGCGTCTTTCAGGTCTACCTCGATGGATTCGGGTTTAGGTTCAAGATTCTCGTAGGACTCTCGAAATTCCTGATGCTTGGCGAAATCAAACCGCCCCTTGACCGAAATCGTGAGTTTTTGCCCATCCGCGGATACTTCTGTAACGACTGACATGTTACGGCTTCCCTGTCATTGGCAACGTGTAGAAGGTGTAGCACTTGCAGGGGGCATGAGCAAGGCAGGAAAGCCTTATGGAGCAGTTCTTTTCGGAGCCCAGCCCTGATCAATACGGATCGTGGCGCGGCAAACGCTGGGAAAGCTCGTCGAGCAGCCTCTGCTCGCGCCGGTCTTCGAGTTGACGGGCTTCATCCATGTAACGCTGCACCAGTTTGCGCAGCCCTTCAACCCGGGCAAACGCCTGCTGCCAGGTGTCACGCGCCTTGTTCAGGTTGTTCTGGTGCCAGGCCAGGCTTTGGCGCTGCTGATCGATCGCGGTACCCAGTTGCGCGAGAAAGCCCTGATACCCCAGCAACCATTGCCCCGAGACGCCACTGCTGCCGCGTACGATCCATTGTTCCTGGTACTCGAGGCGGAAGTTTTCGAGGTCGGCGAGCTTGCTTTCGGCCAATCGCACCTGGCCCTGGAAGTGTCCCAGGCGCTGGGCAGCGGTCTTTTCGGCCTTTTCAGCCATATCGACCACGGGCGCCAGGCGCGCCGACCGACTCTGGGCCATAAGGTGTTAGCCGCCAGCCGCCGGGGCGAAGATCGAGCCAAGGTATGCCTCGCTCTCGCCCAGGTTGATGCTGTCGTTCAGGCCCTGACGCAAGTACTTGGCCAACTGCGGCTGCAACGAGATCGCCAGATCGGTTTCCCGATCGCCGCCCGCCACATAGGCGCCGACGCTGATCAGGTCGCGACTTTGCTGATAACGCGACCACAGCTGCTTGAAGTACTGCGCACGGGTCATGTGCTCCGGGCTGACCACCGACGGCATGACCCGGCTGATGGACGCCTCGATGTCGATCGCCGGGTAGTGCCCCTCTTCCGCCAGGCGCCGCGACAGGACGATGTGCCCGTCGAGCACGCCCCGCGCGGCGTCGGCGATCGGATCCTGCTGATCGTCGCCTTCGGACAACACCGTATAAAACGCGGTGATCGAACCGCCGCCCGCCTCGGCATTACCGGCACGCTCCACCAGTTTCGGCAGTTTGGCGAATACCGAGGGCGGATAACCCTTGGTCGCAGGCGGCTCGCCGATGGCCAGCGCGATTTCCCGTTGTGCCTGAGCAAAACGGGTAAGAGAGTCCATCAGCAACAGGACGTTCTTGCCCTTGTCACGGAAATACTCGGCGATTCGCGTGCAATACATCGCGGCGCGCAGACGCATCAGCGGCGCATCGTCCGCCGGAGACGCCACCACCACGGAACGCTTGAGCCCCTCTTCACCGAGGATGTGCTCGATGAACTCCTTGACCTCGCGACCCCGCTCGCCAATCAGCCCGACCACGATGATGTCGGCTTCGGTGAAGCGGGTCATCATGCCCAGCAGCACACTCTTGCCGACGCCGGTGCCGGCGAAGAGGCCGAGGCGCTGACCGCGACCGACTGTCAATAATCCGTTGATGGAGCGAATGCCCACGTCCAGCGGCTGGCTGATGGGGTCGCGCTTGAGCGGGTTGATGGTCGGACCATCCATCGGCACCCAGTCTTCGGCTTTCATTCCGCCCTTGCCGTCCAGCGCACGGCCGGCGCCATCCAGTACCCGTCCGAGCATGCTCATGCCCATCGGCAAGCGCCCGGCATCGGCCAAAGGCACAACCCTGGCGCCCGGGGCGATGCCGGCGACACTGCCGACCGGCATCAGAAACACCTTACCGCCAGAGAAGCCCATGACTTCGGCTTCGACCTGTACCGGGTGATAACTGTCGTCGTTGATCACCATGCAACGGCTGCCCATGGCGGCGCGCAGGCCCTCGGCTTCAAGCGTCAGGCCGACCATGCGCAGCAAGCGCCCTTCGAGGATCGGCTGACCGGGCAACTCGGTGGCCTGCGCATAAGTACTGAGGCGTTTGCCAAAGCTGGTGCGATCAAGGCGCATCAGCGACTTCCGGCTCTGGTTCAAACACTGGGGCAGACGGTTTTTCACTGACGGGAAGCTCCAGCGTCAAATCCGCCTCGGCCGGATGCAGCGCCTGATCGTGCAATTGATCGAACAGCTTGGCCATGATTTGCGTGATACGGGTTTCTACGGTCGCGTCGATTCGGCTGTGCTCGGTCTCGACCCGGCATCCGCCTGGCAACATGGCTTCGTCTTCGACGATGCGCCAGGTCTCTTCATGGCGCTCGCGCAATGCCTTGACCAGCTCGAAGTCCTGCGGATTGATGTACAGACGCACATTCCCGACGCCCAACGGCAGCAATTTCAGGGCTTCGCGCATGACATGCTCGATTTGCGTCGAATCGATGGCCAGTTCGCGCTGAATCACCTGTTTGGCAATGTGCCGGACCAGCCCGACCAGAGACTTCTCGATCTGCGTATCCTGCTCGGCAATCGGTTCGAACAGATTGCCCATCAGCAATTCAAGGCTGGCGAGCTTCGCACTCAGGGCCACGTCAGCTTCCTGACGAACCTTGAGCGTGGTGCTGTGAAAACCTTCTCGCTCGCCGGTGGCAAAGCCTTCGTTGTAGGCTTCCTGACGAATGCTTTCGAGTTCCTCGAGGGTCAGTGGCTGGACTTCCTCCAGCGGCACCTCCTCCATCTCCGGCGGCTCGGGCTCAGGCTCGGGTTCAGGCTCCGGGACGTGCGGGTCGAAGCTGGGCAACGACCAGATATCAAAACCGCGGACATCACGCGCACGGATCAGGTCGGTGGGCGACTCATCACTCTTGGATGCCATAGCGTTAAATCATTTCCTCGCCGCCCTTGCCGCCGAGAACGATTTCTCCGGCTTCGGCCATACGGCGGGCAATGGTGAGGATTTCTTTCTGTGCGGTTTCGACGTCGCTGACGCGTACCGGGCCTTTGGCCTCCAAGTCGTCGCGGAGCAATTCGGCCGCACGCTTGGACATGTTCTTGAAGATCTTTTCCTTGACGCCTTCGTCCGAGCCCTTGAGGGCCAGCACCAGCACGTCCGAGGACACTTCGCGCAGCAATGCCTGAATTCCGCGGTCATCGACGTCGGACAGGTTGTTGAACACAAACATGAGGTCTTCGATCTGACCGGACAGGTCTTCGTCGACTTCGCGGATCGAGTCCATCAGTTGGCCTTCGATCGAGCTGTCGAGGAAGTTCATGATGTCGGCTGCACGCTTGATACCACCCAGGGTGGTGCGCGCGGCGTTGGAGTTGCCGGAGAATTGCTTCTCGAGAATCTGGTTCAGCTCTTTCAGCGCGGCGGGCTGCACGGTGTTCAGTGAAGACACGCGCAAAATAATATCCAGACGTACTTTATGGTCGAAGTTGCCGAGCACTTCGCCAGCCTGATCCGGGTCGAGATACGCCACGACGATGGCCTGGATCTGCGGGTGCTCGTAACGGATCACGTCCGCCACCGCACGCGGCTCCATCCACTTCAGGCTGTCCAGGCCGCTGGTGTTGCCACCCAGCAGGATACGGTCGATCAGGCCGTTGGCCTTGTCTTCGCCCAGCGCCTGGGTGAGCATCTTGCGCACATAGTCATCGGAGCCGACGCCGAGGCTGGTCTGATCGCCGACGATGTCGACGAACTCGCTCATCACCTGCTCGACCTGCTCGCGGTGCACGTTGCCCATTTGCGCCATGGCCACACCCACACGCTGGACCTCTTTAGGCCCCATGTGGCGCAGCACTTGCGCAGCATCGGTTGAACCCAGGGACAGCAGCAGAATCGCGGCTTTGTCGACCCGGGTGAGTTTGGCGATAGCGGCTCGGTTATCACTCATCTGCGTTAATCCACTCTTTCACGACCTGAGCCACACGACCCGGGTCTTCGGCCACCAGGCTCTTGATTGCGTTCAACTGTGCGTCATAGCCTTCGCTCGGGCTAGGCAGCAGAATACTTTGCGGGCCACCGAGACTGACGCGGTCGTTGGCCAGTTCGCCGTCCATGCCGCCCATGCCACCGAGCTCCATATCGCTGCCCAGACCCGCCAGTTGCTTGCCTTTACCGCCGCCGGTGATGTTGTTGAGCACCGGACGCAGCACGCCGAACACCAGCACCAGGATGAACAGCACGCCGAGAACCTGTTTCACCACATCCCAGAACCAGGGCTGCGAGTAAAACGGAATGTCGGCGATGACTTCGCCACGCTCGGCCGAGAACGGCACGTTGATCACGCTGACGCTGTCGCCACGGCTGGCATCAAAACCGACGGCGTCCTGCACCAGACGCGTGAAGCGCGCCAATTCATCGGCGCTCCACGGTGCACGGGTGGTTTCACCGTTGGCCGCGTTGACCTTGACCTGGTCATCCACAACAACCGCAACCGAGAGGCGACTCAAACGGCCCTGCTGTTGCTTGGTGTGACTGATGGAACGGTCGAGTTCGAAGTTCTTGGTGGATTGCTGACGCTTGTCTGCCGGGTACGGTGCCAGCATCGGCTGACCGGTTGCCGGGTCCATGATTTGCTGGCCGTTGGCATCCAGCAGTGGCTGACCCGGCTGCACCATGCCAGCGGAAGCGCTTGAGCCACCGGTGGTTTGTGGTGCAGAAGCCGGCGATGGCGGTTGATTGCTCAGAGCTCCGGGAACGCCTTGCGGGCCGTTGCTGGCCGTGCGCTGTTCGGTCGTCGACTGCTCGCTGCGCAGCGCCGGCTGATCCGGGTTGAATTGCTCCGAGGTCGACTCGACCGCGCTGAAATCCACGTCAGCGGAGACTTCAGCCTTGTAGCGATCGTTACCCAGCACCGGCTGCAGAATATTGTGCACGCGCTGGGTGAGCATGCTTTCCATGCGGCGGCTGTAATCGAATTGCTTGCCGGCCATGGTCAGTTCGGAGTTTTCCGCCTGATCGGAGAGCAAGGTGCCCTTCTGGTCGACGACAGTGATCTGCGACTTGCTCAACTCGGGAACGGCGGTCGCCACCAGGTTGATGATGGCCATGACCTGACCTGGCTCCAGCGAACGGCCTGAATAAAGCTCGACCAGTACCGATGCGCTGGGCTTGCGTTCGTCACGCACGAATACCGAGCTTTTCGGAATCGCCAGGTGCACTCGGGCACCCTTGACGTTGTTCAGACTGGAAATGGTCCGCGCCAGTTCACCCTCAAGGCCGCGACGGTAACGGGTCGCCTCCATGAACTGACTGGTCCCCAGACCCTGGTCCTTGTCGAGGATTTCAAAACCGATGTTGCCGTCGCTGGGAGTGACACCAGCAGCGGCGAGCTTGAGCCGCGCACGCGCCACATCATCGGCCTTGACCAGCAAGGCACCGGAGTTGGGTTCAACGGTGTAGGGAATGTCGGCAGCGGCCAGGGTTTCCATGACCTGCTTGGCGTCCATACCGGCAAGGCTGCCGTACAGCGGCCGATAGTCGGGTTGCTGCGACCACAGCACCACGGCAAAACCAATTGCCACACTCGCAGCCAGGCCAACCAACAGGCCCACCTGACGCAGCATGGTCATCTCGGAGAGGTTTTCCAGGAAGGACAGACCAAACAACGGCGGTTTGCCGTCTGCTGGCGTGACCTTGGCCGGAACGTTATCGGCGACTGCTTCTGCCATGACTCAATACTTCCTTAGACCGGCATCTGCATGATGTCTTGGTATGCCTGTACCAGCTTGTTACGCACTTGGGTCAACGCCTGGAAAGACACGCTGGCCTTCTGCGAGGAAATCATTACATCTGTCAGGTCGACGCCGCTTTTGCCAATTTCGAACGCATTGGCCAGTTGGTTCGAAGCCTGTTGGGTGTCATTGACCTTGTTGACGGCCTTACCGAGCATGTCGGAAAAGCTGCTACCGCCCATTTCCGGCACCGCGACTGCCGCTTTCGGCTGAGCCATGGCGTCCATTTGCATGGACCGCATGTCCAACATCAAGCGATTAAATTCAATACCTTGGCTCATGGTCTACTCTCTCTGACGACCCGCAATTTTTTGACACTCACTCGGCGGATAGAGTGGTGTTAGCAACAAGGGTGCCAGCTCCATGGCGACACTTGAGAAAAGCCCATTCGAGGCTTTGCAGGCGGACGACTTACATGGCAAACCCTTACGCGGAAAACAGATGCGCCTCGACATCCATTCCCGCATCGCGCATTTGCGCCAGCTTGTAGCGCAAGGTCCGCGGGCTGATACCCAGGCGCTCGGCCGCTTCCTTGCGCCGCCCGCGCTCGGAACGCAAGGTATCGATGATCATCTGAAACTCGCGACGCCGCAGGTCATCGCCCAGCGCGCCCGCTGAATCGCCTTGCGGCGCCTCGACTTCGAGCATGCGTGACGGCATCGGAACCGGCGCCAATGCCGGCAGTGGCGCGCAAGCGACCGGCCCCGCAAGGCAAAAGTCCTGCGGCTGAATCAAACCACCCTGCTGCAAAATCAGCGCCCGCTGAATGGCGTTGTCCAGCTCACGCACGTTGCCCGGCCATGGATAACCGATCAGGCAAGCCTGAGCTTCCGGCGACAGCCTGGCGGCGGCATGCTTCATTTTATTGACGTGCTTGGCCAGCAGACGCTCGGCCAGCGGCAAAATATCGGCAGTGCGTTCACGCAACGGACGCCAGGCCAGCGGAAACACCGACAGACGATAGTAAAGATCTTCACGAAAGCGCCCCGCCGCCACTTCGCCCGCCAGATCACGATTCGTGGTCGCCACCACCCGGATATCCAGCGCAATCGGCTTGCGCGCGCCCACACGCTCGACTTCACGCTCCTGCAACACGCGCAGCAACTTGGCCTGAAGCCCCAGGGGCATTTCGGAAATTTCGTCGAGCAGAATGGTCCCGCCATCAGCTTGCTCGAACTTGCCGGCCTGAGCCGCAATAGCGCCGGTGAACGAGCCTTTCTCATGCCCGAACAGCGTCGCCTCGAGCATGTTGTCCGGGATCGCCGCGCAATTGATTGCAATGAACGGCTGACTGGCGCGACGCGAGTGCTGGTGGATGTAACGCGCCAGCACCTCTTTGCCGGTGCCCGACTCACCCGAGATCAATACCGTCGAATCACTGCGCGCCACACGGGCTGCCAGCTCAAGCAACTGCGCACTGGCCGGCTCGAACGCTACCGGACCTTCGCCCTCTGCGGCACCGAGGCACCCCAGGGCATGGCGCGACACCAGATCCAGCAACGCCTTGGGCTCGAACGGTTTGACCAGATAGTCTGCCGCTCCCTGACGCATCGCATCGACGGCGCGCTCAACCGCGCCATGAGCGGTCATCAGCAACACCGGCAATTGCGGCTGGCGAATTCGCAACAAACCCAACAACTGATGACCATCCATGCCCGGCATGTTGACGTCACTGACCACCAGATTGAATGACTCGCTCGCCACAGCCTCCAGTGCGTCTTCGGCCGAGCCCACTGAGGTGTAATCATGACCGGCCAGCAGCAGCGTATCCGCCAATGCTTCGCGCAGCGAGCGGTCATCTTCGACCAGTAAAACCTTGATTGCCATCAGCCTCTTTCCACTCCTTGAGCGCTGGAAAACAACGGCAAGACCACCACTGCACACGTACCGCGGCCTGGCCGCGAGCGCAGCTGCAATTCTCCCTGATGAGCACGAGCCACCGCCTTGACCACGGTCAGGCCAAGGCCGGTGCCGGTGGTTTTAGTCGTAAAAAACGGCTCACCCAGACGCGCCAGCACAGTGGGGTCGATACCGCCGCCGTTATCGCTGACGCACAGCCGAAGGGTGTTTTTACGGGTGTATAGATGGACCTTCAGACGGACATCGCCAGCACTGGCCTGAATCGCATTTTCAATCAGGTTCAGCAGCGCGCC
The DNA here is from genome assembly GCF_007713465.1 of Pseudomonas sp. H3(2019). Taxonomy (GTDB): domain Bacteria; phylum Pseudomonadota; class Gammaproteobacteria; order Pseudomonadales; family Pseudomonadaceae; genus Aquipseudomonas. The sequence goes on from NZ_VMSG01000003.1 coordinate 128,114, forward strand.
GACCAGCGTGTCGCGATTACACAGCAACTCCCCGGCATGACTGTCGCACTGCCAGCGCACCGGATAATCCTGGACATGCGTCAATGCCGCCGCTTGCAGCGATTGCAGAAGCGCCCCTGGCGTCAGGCGATCAGTCAACGGCAGTTCTCCGCGAGCAAACACCAGCATATCCCGCACCTGATGTTCGAGCTCATGCAGGCGTTCTTTCAAACGCCCGGCAAAGCGTTGCTGGGTAGCGACCGGCAGCTCTTGCTCAGTCAAATGACTGGCATACAGCAATGCCGCGGACAGCGGCGTGCGAATCTGATGAGCCAGGGAGGCGACCATCCGGCCGAGGGACGACAAGCGTTCATGGCGAGCCAATTGATCCTGCAGGTGCCGGGTTTCGGTCAGGTCGTTGAGCAGCACCAACTGCCCCGGCTCGGCATCCAGCGAGCGCGTGGCAATCGACAGACGTCGACCATCCTTCAGGGAAATTTCATGACCATCGTCTTCGCGTGGAGCAAAGCAACGGGCAATGACATGACGCCACAACTCGCCTTCGAGCGGTAGACCCAGCAGCTCGCAGGCCGCCGGATTGGCTTCGCGCACCATCCCGTGGGCGTCAATGACGATGACGCCACCAGGCAACAAGTCGAGAAGGTTTTGCAGCCGGTTGGCCAGGCGTTCTTTTTCGGCCAGCTCTTGCATGCGCTGAGCACTGACCACTGCCAGTTCGCCCTTGAGCTCGGTGACCCGGGCTTCAAGCATGCTGTAGGAATCGGTCAGTTGGCTCGACATCTGATTGAACAGCGCGAACGCCTGCTCAAGGCCAAGCCGACTTGCCTGCTCTACAGAGGGCGATTGCCCCGAGACTTCGGAGACAGGAGACACTTGGGCGGCGTGGGACATCGTGTTCTCTCGCTTGGCTGACCGTCAGTTAAACGGAACGTTGCGAGGGACGTAGCAATACCCGTGCCTAAAAAAAACCGCCCATTATTCAGTGAGTTGAAAAACAGGCGTCAATCATCCGCCTGTTCATCACCTTCGCGACGGCTCATGCCGTACTTGCGCATCTTCTCGACCAGAGTGGTACGGCGAATGCGCAGGCGCTCGGCGGCACGCGCCACGATGCCATTGGCATCATCCAGTGCCTGCTGAATCAGGCCCTGTTCCAGGCCACCGAGGTAGTCTTTGAGGTCCAGACCTTCTGGCGGCAGCATGGCGTTAGCGGTGAAGTCCGGGGTATGGCCATTGATGGCTACCCGCTCTTCAAGATCGCTGCGCAAACTATCGACCAGTTGCTCGTCTTCATCATCGACATAACGGAATTTCTTCGGCAATTCGACCACGCCGATCACGCCGTACGGGTGCATGATCGCCATGCGCTCGACCAGGTTGGCCAGTTCACGGACGTTACCCGGCCAGCCATGACGGCACAGCGACATGATTGCTGCCGAGTTGAAGCGAATGGAACCGCGCTTCTCGTGCTCCATGCGCGAGATCAACTCGTTCATCAGCAACGGAATGTCTTCGACACGCTCACGCAGCGGCGCCATCTCGATCGGGAAAACATTGAGGCGGTAGTACAAATCCTCACGGAAGCTGCCGACCTCGATCATGCTTTCGAGATTTTTGTGGGTCGCAGCGATGATCCGCACGTCGACGCTCTGGGTCTTGTTGCTCCCCACGCGCTCGAAGGTGCGCTCCTGCAATACCCGCAGCAGTTTGACCTGCATCGGCAATGGCATGTCGCCGATCTCGTCGAGAAACAGCGTACCGCCGTTGGCCAGCTCAAAACGCCCGGCACGGCTGGTGATGGCCCCGGTAAAGGCGCCCTTCTCATGGCCGAACAGTTCGCTTTCCAGCAGTTCGGCCGGGATCGCACCGCAGTTGACCGGCACGAACGGCGCGTCGCGCCGCTTGGAGTGATAGTGCAGGTTACGCGCGACCACTTCCTTGCCCGTGCCGGACTCACCAAGGATCAGCACGCTGGCATCGGTGTCGGCCACTTGCTGCATCATCTGGCGGACGTGTTGAATCGCCCGACTGGTGCCGACAAGACTACGGAAAAGATTGGGTTCACGGTGACGACCGCGCTCGCGGGCCTGGTCGTACATCTCGCGATAAACCTGGGCGCGATGCAGGGAGTCGAGCAACTTGCTGTAGCTGGGCGGCATTTCCAGCGTGGAAAGCACCCGGCGACGCTGGTCTTCCGGCAGGTCAATGGAAGAATTATCGCCCATTAACAAAACCGGAAGGAACTCATCCCAGGTAGCGAGTGTCTTTAACAGGCCCGGAAGAGAGCCAGGTGCATTTACCGTCCCGATAAGGACGCAAATAACTTCACGACTTGATGACAAAGAGCCGACTGCCTGCTGCCAGTCATGGCTACCGCAGGGTAAATTTTCTTCGCCCAGAAAATTTAAAATCACCGCCAGGTCGCGGCGGCGGACGCTATCGTCATCAATCAGCAGAATTTTGGTTTCACGCCACATGCAATAGCAACTTCCGTAGTCAACTCAATGCCCGAAATGAGTGGGCAAGCTAGACGCTTGCAGGCACGTTAAGCCTGATAGACGCCTGAAATCTTCAAACAGCCACTAGTTAAGTCAAAAAACCGTGCATAGTCAAATTTATGACGCGTCACGGTCGGATTAACTGAGGATTAACCGAACAGATGGTAAACCTTTGCCGCGCTCTGTGCTTGATGGATCTGTGACATCTCATCGAATATTGCCTGACGCTCTCCCGTCGCCGCCTCCAGCAACTGCCGATAAACCCCCAGCAGCTCCTCAAGGTTATCGCGTAACGCCACCTCATCCAGCGAAGCCTCACTCAAGACGTCTTCCATGCAGGAACGGCAATCCAGGTCCAATTGACCGATAGCTTCCCAGTTACGCTCGGCCAGTGCATCGACCAGCGCTTCACGGGTTTGTTCGATACGCTGCAGTACAAGACTCATGGTGATCTCCTTAAAACTGCGGACCTGGCGCTGCGATGGCATCCCAGCCTTCTTTGACCGTACCCAGCAAATCGGTGACCTCGTCGAGGATCTTCGGATCGCTCTTGATATTGGCCTCTGCCAGACGCTTCATCATGTAGACGTAGAGGTTATCCAGCTCCCCCACCTCATCAGCCTTGTTTTCAAGGTCCAGACCTTCACGCAGGCCGCCGATGATGCCGATGGCCTTGCTGATGAATACACCTTTGCCCGGAATATCCTTGCGCTCCATGGCGCCTTTGGCCTGAGCAATACGATCCAGCCCACCTTCCATCAACATCTGCACCAACCGGTGCGGACTGGCTTCGGAGGTTTGGGCCTGTGCTCCAATTTTCTGATATTGCCGAAGGGCTAACATCGGATTCATGCTCTACCTCATCACAACTCAAGGGCTCGTATAACCAATGTATCGTCTACGAGTCAAAAAACTTTAAATTCAAAAGGCAAAAACCCGGCGTGTTAAAAACACAGCCGGGTTTTTGGCGCCCGCTCAAGACTAGCCAGACTTCTGCGCGTTCAAGGACGTGAAGAACGAGGTGATACTGGTCGACGTCGCCTTCATCTGCCCGACCAACAGATCCATTGCATTGTACTTGGCAGTCAACGTCGCGGTCAGAGTGGTAACCCGCAAATCCAGCGCCGCCTGCTGATTGGTCAGATCGCTTTTCTGCTTGTTCAGGCTGGTGGTGCGCTGATCCAGAATGCCACCGGTCTGCAAGTAAGGCTTGATCGCCGTACCCATTCGGGCCAGCAGACCATTGGTGCTGTTGGTGCCGGTGAACAGCGTCTGAACCTGACTACTCAATCCCTGGGTAGTCATCGCAGCGGTGAACTTGGTGGAGTCAAAGTTCAGCGTACCGAGCTTCTGATCGGTCGTGATACCCAATTGCGCCAGCACCGCCAACTGCCCCCCAGGCCCAGGAGTCACCAACTGACTGCGAATATCGGCAATCAGTGAACGAGGCATCGAGTCACCGGTCAGTGCCGCAGAAACAGTCAGCTTGCCATTGGCATCGGCCGAGGCCTGGGTCAGCGAGGTGACCGTTTTCACCAGCGTGTTATAGGCGTCGACGAACGACTGTATCGACGTCTGCAAACCGCTGGTGTTGGTCGCCACAGTCACCGTCGAGGTGCCCGCTGCAACCAGCGTCATGCTCAAGCCGCCCACAGCCTGGCTGACGGTGTTGGTTTTGCTGGTCACTGCCAGACCATCAACAGTCAGGCTTGCATCAGTAGCCAGCGCATTGATCGTACCGGAACTGGTCGGACCAGGGTTCGCGCCCATCACCTGGGTGCCGTCGATTGCCAGACCGGCAATACCACTGACCGTCAGATCCGAGCCTGCGCCCGTTGTAGTCGACCCGATCACCAGACGCGAACCGCTACTGTCAGTGACGATGTTGGCGGTGATGCCCTGGGCTGCCAGCGTGGTGTTGATCGCATCGCGAGTGGACTGCAGCGTCGCACCAGACGGGATAGTGACGTTATAGGCAGTGCCATTTTGACTGATATTCAAAGTACCACTCGGAATGGCACTGGCAGCACCGCCTGCAAATGAAGCACTGGCCACTTTGGAACCGGTCGCCAGGTTGTTGACTTTAATGTTGTAAGTACCGTTGACCGCAGTGTTATCAGAGGTCACGGTCAAGGTCGCCGGAGTCGACGAGGTTGCCGAAAAACCCGAAAACGCCGGACTTGTCGAGCTGTTCAGTTTGTCCATGGCAGCCTGATAAGCGGCCAAAGCACTTTTGAGCGAACCCACACCGGAAATTTTCGAGGTATTGAGCGTGCCTTGAGTGGTGATCTGAGTCTGCTTGGCCGACTTGTCACTGTTGACCAACGCTGTAACGATCGAACCGATATCCAGGCCGGAACCCAGACCTGTACCCGGTAAAATTGGACTTGCCATGTGCATCTCCCTTTCTGTCAGTCGCCAGTCTTTTGACCACTCACGCCGTCAAATGAACGTGCAACCACTATTCATGCCAGTTGTCAGGCTTTTGCGTCGAACAGCACGTTGCTCGCCGAATTCAGACTGTCCGCCAGCTTCAACGCCTCTTCGGAAGGGATTTGTCGCACCACTTCACCTGATTCGGTGGCAATCACCTTCACGACCACCCTGCCGGAAGCCTCATCGATAGAGAACTCCAGGTTGCGCTTGATCGACTGTACGAACTTCTCGATCTCTTGCACGGCCAGTTTCAGCTTCTGCGCGTCCGCGTCCTTGCTTCCAGCCACAGCCTGAACGCTGTCATTACTGCTACGAGGTGCTGCAGCCGCTTTATCGACCGTCGTACTTGCCGGCTGAGCAGTCGGGTAAGACAAGTTCAGCTTCACGCTCATGTCCATATCCATCACCTCTTAACGTAAAAAGGCGAGAGAGCGCGACCAGCACACTCCCCCGCCAAAACTCAATCCGAAATTACTGAAGCAGCTTCAGTACAGCGGAAGGCAGTTGGTTGGCTTGAGCCAGAACCGAAGTGGAAGCTTGCTGCAGGGTTTGCTGCTTGGTCAGCTGAGCAGTTTCTGCTGCGAAGTCGGTATCTTGTACGCGACCCAGTGCAGCAGTGGCGTTTTCGTTGACGTTCTGCAGGTTGGAGATGGTGCTGGTCAGACGGTTTTGCGAAGCACCGAGGTTTGCACGAACAGCACCAACGGAGGCGATTGCAGCGTCGATTGCGGTGATTGCGCCGTCGATGTTGGTAGCAGCAGTAGCACTGGTAGCACCGGTCAGAACAGTAGTACCGCTGCCTACCGACAGGCTGACGGCGTCGAACTTGCTGCTCAGGGTCAGGGTGATCTGGTTAGCAGTACCGGTGTTGGAACCCACTTGCAGGGTCATGCTGCCAGCGGAACCGTCCAGCAGGTTTTTGCCGTTCAGGTTGGTGCTCTGGGAGATACGAGTCAGCTCGTCGGACATCTGAGTGAATTCCGCGTTGGTCGCGGTCTGGTCAGCAGTGCCGTTGGTGCCGTTACGTGCCTGGACAGCCAGTTCACGCATACGTTGCAGAATGTTGGTGGTCTCTTGCAGAGCGCCTTCAGCGGTCTGAGCCATCGAGATACCGTCGTTGGCGTTTTTGATAGCTACGGTCTGACCGCGGATTTGGCTGCTCATACGAGTAGCGATCTGCAGGCCGGCAGCGTCGTCTTTGGCGCTGTTGATTTTCAGGCCGGAAGACAGGCGAGTCATGGAGGTCTGCAGCGCGTTAGCGGCATTGTTCAGGTTTTTCTGAACAGACAGAGAAGCGACGTTAGTGTTTACGCCTAAAGACATGGTGAGTTCCTCGTTGGTTGGGTACTGCGGCTTCCGGCCCTGGCAACCGCCGGGTGTGGCCTAGAGAACCTTCGTAGTAGTTATCGTCGCGATTGCAGGTTGCTTGAGGGCTTTTTTGAAAAAAATTGCCATCACACTGCCACCCCCGCGAAAACAAAGGCCTGCACGAGACCCACGAGAGAAAAAATGACGTCAGGAAATTGCCGAAAACAGAGAAGCGAAAGGGTCGCCTCGGCCGGCAGCGTACTGTTCAGAAGTGAGCGTGACTCGCCTCCAGCAAGTCGATCAATTCATACTCCATGGTGTCGGCCAACCCCAGCCAGTCCTGCGCTTCCTGAGAGGCCAGCATCGACATGAGCAATTGCGCCCACTGCAACTGGATATCTTCAGGGGCCCGACAAAGCAGGTACTGCACCTTATCGAACACATCGACCATGGTCAGCGCAGCCTCGACGTCGCGCCCGAGACGAAACAACCCGGCGCACTGCCGACAATCGATGACACATTGTGCAAGCTCGCTCATTGCACGAACTCCTGATTGAACGTCGTTCCCACGATCATCGCCCCTGCCCGGCTGCTGTTAAAAAAGCGCACCTGCGGATGCCCGGCGATGTAGCGCTCCAGTTCACACAGATAACTGCGGAAGTTCAACTGCGTCCTGACCCGCACCCCATGCCCATCAAGCACCCAGTGCTTGGCCAGGTTCACCCCCGGCCCCAGATCACCATCGTTCCAGCCGGCATGGGTTTTGTTCATCGGGAACGCAAAGTCGGCACCGAACAGGGTAATCCGGTCCGCCCCCATCTTCACCGCCAGATCCACGGCAGGATGAATCACGCTGCCACCGACATACAGTTCAGCCTTGCTGATCTCCTGGCGCATAGCGGCATAGACCGGGCTGGCGGAATACCCGACGTAACGCGTGCCCTGCCAGGCCTTCAACACCTGTGGGTCGCTCATTGGCAGGTACACCAAAGGGATGTTGCCGGTATCCTCCGGCGGCAAGTGCCTGAAGCTGATGCGTCGGTCGATACTGACCACCAGATCCGGCCGGATGCCGTGCTCGCGCAATGGGCGGTACGCCGTATCGACACTGATGAATAACGGCCGCTGATCACGCTCGCGTATCGCCCGGAGCTGATCGAAATGCAGCTCGAGACTTGGCCCTGTGCCGATCACATAGACTTCCCGACCGGTACACGTCGCGAACAACTCGGCCACATCGCGATCACTGCTGACGAGCTCACGACTCTCCTCCAGCCGCTCAATGATCGCTGGAGACTGCGGATCGAACTCACGATTATTGAAGGTAAGGTGCACTTCGCTGATCAGCCGATCCCGAATCTTGGCATTGAAATCATCTGCCAGCAGCATCTCGGACGGTAATGCAAAAAACGGCAGGTGGATGTCCGACAAGTCGCCGGCATAGATCAACTCGACCCGTGAATCACTGAGCCAGTGCCGCTGATCGAGCAACTGCAACGTCAACGAGAAAATCGCGCCATTGAGGATATGCACGTACAAACGCTGCAGCTCGGCGTTTTCAAGCAGTACTGACTGCAAGTCACCCAGCCCTGTGCCGTAGATATGCACCACCTCGCTTGCCGGCGGCAGACTGGCCGCTTGCAACCGCGCTTCACGCGTACGGTCATGGCGACTGGTGAGCTGGATACCGGCAATGCCCAGGGTCGACCCCAAACCTTCCACCAGCTCAGCCTGTACCGCCGCACTGTCTTCAGTCATCAACCGTACATGCAGCGCCGGCCAGCGACGCTCTATCACCTGAAAATTGTCTTCAACGCTGTCGCTCATGCTGCCTCGGCTGTCATTCAGGCAAAAAAATAGCGTCCAAGGTTACACCTTGGACGCTATTTTTATGCCACAGGATTTAGCTCAAGGACGATAAATAATCGCCGAACCCCACGAGAGTCCTACACCAAAACCGCTCAGCGCAACGCGCTTCCATTTGGCGTCAAGTACGTGTTTTTCCAGCAACAACGGAATGCTCGAAGACACGGTATTACCGGTCTCGACCATGTCCTTGATGAATTTCTCCGGATCACCTTCAAATCGCCGTGCCACGGCATCAACAATCGCCGCACTGCCCTGGTGAATGCAGAACGCATCGATATCGTCGGCGTGCAGACCGGACTCGTCGAGCAACTCGTGCAAATGCGCCGGGACTTTCAGCAGTGCAAAGTTGAACACTTGACGACCGTTCATGAAGAACACCCCGTCAGTGACTTTCAGGTGCGGTGCACCAGAACCGTCGGTGCCGAACTTGGCCTTGCCCAACTGCCACGGAGCATCTTCGCCCATCCAGGTCGCGGTGGCGGCATCACCGAACAGCATGGTGGTGTTGCGGTCTTCGGGGTCGACGATTTTCGAGTAAGGGTCGGCGGTCACCAACAGGCCGTTCTTCAGGCCCGCGGCTTCCATGAAGCCCTTGATCGCGTAGATGCCGTACACGTAGCCGGAGCAGCCCAGGGAGATATCGAAGGCAGCAACGGTGGTGGGCAGGCCGAGCTTGTCCTGAACGATCGCTGCAGTGTGCGGCAGACCTTCTTCGTCGCCGTTCTGGGTAACGACGATCAGCACGTCAATCGATTCGCGCTTGAGCGCCGGATTGTTGGCAAACAACGTATTGACCGCTTCGACACACAGGTCCGAAGTTTCCTGCCCGGCGTCTTTACGCGGCAGGAAAGCGGAACCGATCTTGCCCAGGATGAATTCCTCATCCTTTTCGAATTTTGCACCTTGTGCGTAATTGTCCACGCCGGCTACAGGTACGTAGCTCGCAATGCTCTTTATGCCAATCATTACGGCTTCCCAATAATAAACAGCTGAATACCCCCGTTCGCACGAATCGAGGGGCGCCGACACATAGATTTGGCGTTGCCCGCGACGGGCAACCACAGAAAGCCTAAAGGGCTATCACTGAGCCGGTTACCGGCCAGGCGCCATCTTTCCGATCAATACAATACAGTGAAGATGCGCGTTATGACTCACAGGTCACGCTATTTTGCGCAATCAGCCACACAAGCGCTCATTCGATCAGCGACCAGGCCAGCGCTGTGCCGCGCTTTAAAGGCCCGCGTGCACGTCGTCCGATAATGCTTTCAGCGTGTTTGGGTGCCAGTCCCAACCCCGGGCGAATGGCTCGCAGGTTCTGTGACGTGAACACCTCGCCGGCGGCCATGTCCTGGGCAACGTACAGCGAACGACGATACACCAGCGACTTCTGCTCGGCCTCGGTGACGCCATAATGCACCCGGCCCATGGCCTGCCAGGCGCGCTCGGTCTCGACCACCAGGCTGGCCAGTTCGGACGGTTCCAGCGAGAAACTCGCGTCGACGCCTCCGGCAGCCCGGTCCAGGGTGAAGTGTTTCTCCACCACCGTCGCCCCAAGGGCCACGGCCGCCACCGAGACCCCGACGCCCATCGAATGGTCGGACAGCCCCACTTCGCAACCGAACAGCTCGCGCAGGTGCGGGATGGTTCGCACATTGCTGTTGGCCGGCGTGGCGGGGTAGGTGCTGGTGCACTTGAGCAGCACCAGGTCCTTGCAGCCGGCCGCACGTGCCGCGCGCACGGTCTCATCCAGCTCGGCAATGCTGGCCATACCCGTGGAAATGATCAGTGGCTTGCCAGTGGCGGCAACCCGACGAATCAGAGGCAGGTCAGTGTTCTCGAAACTGGCGATCTTGTAGGCCGGCACGTCGAGACTTTCGAGAAAATCCACGGCCGTGTCATCGAACGGCGTCGAGAACGCCAGCATGCCCAACTCTTTGGCTCGGGCAAAGATCGGTGCATGCCATTCCCACGGCGTATGCGCCTTCTCATACAGCGCATACAACGAAGAGCCGGCCCACAGGCTATTGGGGTCCCTGATGAAAAACTCACCTTGATCCAGGTCCAGGGTCATGGTCTCGGCGGTGTAGGTTTGCAATTTCAAGGCATGCGCGCCGGCCCTGGCCGCGGCCTCGACGATCTGCAACGCGACTTCCAGCGAATGATTATGGTTGCCGCTCATCTCGGCGATGATGAATGGCGGTGCATCGGCACCGATCATCCGGTCGCCAATCTTGAAGCTAGTCATGTCTGTGTTCCTTCAATACGCGCGTGAACACGCAAGCGCTCTGGATAAAACCGGCTTCGCGAAACAGGCTCAGCGACGGCCGGTTGGCAGGCAACACCTGCGCGGTGATGGTGTGCAATTGCGGCCAATGGGCCCTCACAAAGGCTTCGCCGCGGGCCAGCAACGCCCTGCCCCAGCCCAGACCGAAACGGCCTTCGAACAAATAAATCGAGACTTCGGCGCTCACCCCATGAAGGTCGTAGCGCAACACGCCAACCGGGCCATCACCGGCCTCGGCAATCAACAGCAAGCGCTGCTCATTGCTCAAACTCGCCGCCAGCCAGGCCTGGTGCGCTTGCCAGTCGATACAGCGGTTGTCCAGCGACCAGCGCCGTACCGCCTCGGCATTACGACCATCGAACAACAGGCGCGCATCCTTCTGCGTTGCCTTGCGCACCGGCAGCACGGCACCGACCAGCGCTGCCGCGACCCGCTGCGCGCCACGGCCATCGACCAATTGCCGAGAGCGCTCGGCCAGACTCTGGCGCAAACCCTGATTGCCTGCGACAAAACCGATGGCCTGGCGCAATTGCTCGACGCTGACCTGCTCCCGCGCGCCCAGGAACACATGGGCGCCCGAAGTCGCCATGACCTCGCCATTGGCCTGTTGATTATTCGACACCGCAATACAAATCGTCGGCAGCCCCATGGCCGCCCGCTCCCAACTGGTGCCGCCACCGGCACCGATAAACAGGTCGGCTTCGGTCATCAGCCGGTAAAAGTCGCTGACAAAACGCTGTAACCGCCAGTTCGGGCGACTGGCCGTCAGCGCCTGCATCTGCTCCCACGCCGGGTTGTCGGCACCGGCGACGAAGTCGACTTCCAGCTCAGGGAAATCAGTCAACGCGAGCATCGCATGGTGAGTCTGCCTCGCCGCATCGAAGCCCCCGAAGTTAACCAGTACGCGCTTGGCCCGGGGTTTGATTTCGATCGCCGGGCAGCAGAATTCATCGCGCAGCATGGCGAAACGCGGGCCAAGCAACGTCTGGCATCCGCGGGCAAGCAGCGAAGCATAGGCCTCTGGCGTGCCGGAAAGATTCTGGTTGAGCAGCAGATCGACGCTATAGGTACGCGTCGCCAGATCGTCCACTGCGCCGATCCGTGGCGCCCAGCGACGAGCGGTAGTCTGCCAGTGGTGATCGAGGCCGTAATGGTCGGCAATGATCCAGTCGAACGCCGCCTGCTGCCCCAGTGCTTGCCCTAGCGCGGCGATGTCCGCCTGCCACGGCAACATGCTCTCGATGGCTTGCTGCGGGTCTTCGTCGGGATAGCGCTCCGGCAGTGCGAAGGTTTCAAAGCCTTCAGCGGCAAGACTGTCGAGCCGATGCCCCGGCAACCGGCGACAGGCGAATGCCACGTGCACACCCATCCGGCGCAAGACTCTGGCCAGGGTCAGGCAGCGGGCGATGTGGCCGCTGCCAATGGTCGGCGAGGCGTCGGCACGGATCAGCACTCTCATTGCAATTCACCGCCAGCCTTCAGAGCCACATACAGGTACTCGGCGCGCTTCCAGTCTTCGAGGGTGTCGATGTCTTGCACCAGATAGCGCGGCAGGATCACCGGCAGGCTCTGGGTTGAATACAACACATCGCCGCGCAACCAGGCACTGCTGCGGCCCCAATAGAACTGCCCGGCGTCCTGATAGGCCGGCGGCAAATCCTGGGAGCGCGTGTTACGAAATTCCGGGTACAACGCGCTCAAGGCGCCCTGATCGTCAAGGGTCAAGGCACGCTGCAGCGGAAAACCGAAGTCGCACACCGAGAACGCGAACGACTTGTCCGGGTGCAGTTCCAGACGCTGCAAACCCTGTTGCAGAAACCGCGCTTGCAGCAGTGGCGCGGTGGCGTAAATGCAACAGGCGTAATCAAAGTCGCGGCCCTGTCGATGCAGTTCTTCCAGTGCATGGACAATCACCGCCGCCGTACCGGTGAAGTCGTCGGCCAGCGCCGCCGGGCGCACGAACGGCACCTGCGCACCACTGGAGCGAGCCAGGTCGGCGATTTCGTCATCGTCGGTGCTGACCACCACCTGGGCGAACAACCCCGAATCGAGCGCGGTTTTAATCGAGCGGGCAATCATCGGCACGCCGTCGAACGGCTTGAGGTTCTTGCGCGGTATGCGTTTGCTGCCACCGCGGGCCGGGATGATGGCGACGCTGCTCAACGGCGTTTTTCCAGAAGAAACCAGGTGATATCGTCCACCGGAAATTGCGGGTCGCGGCGGTAACCAAAGCCGTAATCCACCAGTTGCAAGTCATCATAGCGATCAAGCATTTCACCGGCAAAATCGCGCTTGAACAACTTGCCGCTGTTACCGCGATACGACACCTCGACCGGCGCCGGGTTGTAGTACTCGGCGATCAGGATGTAGCGCCGGCTCAGTTCATACAGCTGCGCATAGGCCGCTGGCAGCAGCTGCGGCGCGAGGTGAATCAGTACGCCTTTGCTCAGGGTCAGGTCAAAGGTGCGTTCGCGGGGAAAATCGAACAACGAACCGTGCCAGATCTGCGCAATCCCCAGCGCCTGCGCCTGGGCGCACGCGCTGGCATTGATCTCCACGCCAAACAGCTCGCACTGCGGCAACAACTGACGCAGCGCCTGCAGGTTATTGCCGGCGTTGGTGCCCAGTTCCACCAGGCTTTCAATCCGCCCGGCCCGGGTCAACGCCTTGGCAAACAAGGCCAGGTTGGCCGCCACCAAAGGCTGGCCGACGTTACGGTCAACGTACTGGTTGCCGAAGTCGCCCTGCCAGAATTTTTCCTGCTCACTGAGTTCGCGCATCACACATTCCCATTCGCCGCCATGGCAGCATTTATTCGGTCAGCCGGCGCAGTTGCTCGACCACGTAGTCCTGCTGTTCATCACTGAGTAACGGAAACAGCGGCAGGCTGATGGCCTCGGCGTAGTAACGTTCGGCCTGCGGAAAATCACCTTCGGCGAAGCCAAGATCCCGATAGTACGGCTGCAAATGCACGGGAATATAGTGCAGATTCACACCGACCCCGGCCGCTCGCAAACCTTCAATCACCTGTCGATGACTGAGGTTGATACGATCGAGTTGCAGACGCACCACATAAAGATGCCATGCCGACTCGGCGTCGGGCTGAGCGCTGGGCAAGGTCAGTGGCAGGTATGCCAGTAAACGGTCATAACGCGCCGCCAACTCACGCCGACGCTCGATGAAATCATCCAGCTTGTTCAACTGCGACAGCCCGAGAGCAGCTTGCAGGTCGGTGATGCGGTAGTTGAAGCCCAGTTCCACCTGCTGGTAGTACCAGGGGCCATGGCTGGGTTCGGTCATTTGCTCGGGGTCGCGGGTCATGCCGTGGCAGCGCAGGCGTTGCAGGCGCTCGGCCAGGTCCCGGCGATTGGTCAGGACCATGCCACCTTCGGCACTGGTGATGATTTTCACCGGATGAAAGCTGAACACCGTCATCGCCGCGAACTCACCACACCCCACCGGGCGCCCGGCATAAGACGCACCCACCGCGTGGGACGCATCTTCTATCACCGTGAAACCATAGCGCTCGGCCAGTTCGGCGATCATGCGCAGGTCGCAGCTCTGCCCGGAGAACGCCACCGCCACCAGCACTTTGGGCAGCGTGCCATTGTCCTCCGCCGCTTCCAGCTTGGCTTTCAGGGCATAGGCATCAAGGTTCCAGGTCAGCGGGTCGATGTCGACAAAGTCCACCTCGGCACCGCAATAGCGACCACAGTTGGCCGAAGCCAAAAAGGTATTCGGCGTGGTCCACAAGCGATCGCCTGGCCCGAGCCCCGCCGCCAGACACGCAATGTGCAAGGCCGCCGTGGCATTGCACACCGCCACCGCATAATCCGCCTGGCAGCGCTCCGCCATGGCCTGCTCGAAACGCTCGATGGTCGGCCCTTGTGTCAGCCAGTCGGACTGCAACACGGCGGCCACAGCGTCGATGTCCGCCTGATCAAGGCTTTGCCGACCGTAAGGAATCATGCCGACAACCCGGCGTGCAACTCGGCAATCTGTCCGACTGAGAGGAAATGCGCATTGGTGTCTGAGCGATACTCGAAGTCTTCGCTCACGCGACGGCCCTGCTCACCTACGCCATCCAGCGAAAAATCAATGTCGACGTGAGTAAAACGAATCGACGGCTCGATGGTGTAGTGGTCCTCGAATTCCAGGGTCATCCGTGCGTCATCCAGCGGCACCATCAATTCATGCAGCTTTTCACCCGGACGAATCCCGACGACTTTGTGCGGCAAATGCTCGGCCATGCCTCGTGCCAGATCGACGATGCGGATCGACGGGATCTTCGGCACGAAAACCTCTCCGCCATGCATCCGCGCGAAGCTGTCGAGCACGAACTGCACACCGTGATCGAGGGTGATCCAGAAGCGGGTCATGCGCTCGTCGGTAATCGGCAGTTCTTTCGCGTCCTCGGCAATCAGTTTGCTGAAGAACGGCACCACCGAGCCGCGTGAGCCGGCCACATTGCCGTAGCGCACCACTGCAAACCGGGTTTGCTGATCACCGGCGATGTTGTTCGCCGCGACGAACAGTTTGTCCGAGAGCAGCTTGGTCGCACCGTACAGATTGATCGGGCTGGCCGCCTTGTCGGTGGACAGCGCAACGACTTTCTTCACACCGTTATCAATGGCGGCAGCGATGATATTTTCCGCGCCGTTGACGTTGGTACGAATGCATTCAGTGGGGTTGTATTCCGCCGCAGGCACCTGTTTCAGGGCGGCGGCATGCACCACGTAATCGATCCCGCGCATCGCCTGGCGCAAACGTTCGGCATCGCGCACATCGCCCAGAAAGTAACGCATGCATGGTGCATTGAAGGTTTGCTGCATCTCGTACTGCTTGAGTTCGTCACGCGAGAACACCACCACCCGCTTGGGCTGGTACTGCTCGAGCAAACGCCGGATGAACATGCGTCCAAACGAACCGGTGCCGCCCGAGATGAAAATCGATTTGCCGTTGAACATGCCGCGAATCCTTTTACCTGTGCACCAGACTTAAACCAGCAACCGCGCCCAATCCACGCTGGTCGCATTGTCAAGGGTGAAACCCTTGCCGGTCAGGGCGAGGTTCTTGTTGTACGCCAGATCGTGCTGGAACGGCCCGGCCCATTTTTCACGCAGAGCCGCAAGCACCTGCGGTGCATCGGGCAAGGTGCCTGGATGGATGACCTGCACTTGCGGCGTCCACACCACCAGATAACCAGCCTGACCGGCCTTGAGGCACAAGTCGACATCACCGTAGGCATTGGCAAACGCGTGTTCGTCCAGCCCGCCAACCTCGTCGAACAGCGCTTTGCGAATCATCAGGCACACCGCTGAGACGGCTGAGTAATTCTGTTCCAGCACCAGACGATTCAGATAGCCCTTGGCATCCTTCGGCTCACCGACGAAGGCCGAACCGACACTGTCGTTCATGCCCAGGATCAAACCGGCCTGAGTCACTTTGCCGTCGCGATCCAGCAGCTTGACGCCGACCACACCGACTTCCGGTCGCTGGGCCTGGTTGAGCAGGGACTCGAGCCAGTTCGGGTTGACCACTTCACTGTCCGCCGCCAGCAGCACCAGGTATTCACCCTGAGCCTGCTGGCTGGCCTCGTTATACAACGCCGACTGGCTGAGACGCTCGTGCGCCCGCAGGACACGGACCTTGTCGCCCGGCTGCCCGAGGCCGTCCAGCCATTGCAGGATGTCCGGTGACTGGCTCGCGTTGTCGGCGATCAGCACTTCGTAACGGGTGTAGCGGGTTCGTTGCACAATGCCGGTCAGGCACCGTTGCAACTGCTCCAGATTGTCCTGGCTGGCCAGGATGATCGACACCAGCGGACGCTCGGTGTGACGGTAATCGATTTGATACGTGCCTGGCTCGGCCGAGCTGATCTGCGCCTTGTAGCCACGGGTCGCGAGGTGACGGATCAACGCCTGACGTTCGTGGGCATTGTCTTCCAGTACTGGCGCGCGAGTGATCAGCAACGGTTCGTCCAGATGGGCCAGCCAGGCCAGGCCGCCCTGCTCGATGATGCGCAGCAACAGGTCAAACTCCAGCGCCTTGCTGAAGTCGGCCTGGTAACCGCCTGCTTCCAACAGTACATCCTTGCGGATCAGCCAATGCTGCGCCATCAGCGTTGGCAGGCTTTGCAGCAGGTCGAGGTTGAAGCCTGGCCGGAATACATCGACCAGCGCGCCACTGGGGTCACGCTGAATCTCGTCCACTGCCACCGCTCGACAGTCGGGCGCGGCGTGCAGTTCCAGACCTGCGCGCAACAAACCGCCAGCGGTGAACTCGTCCCCCGCCTCGGTCAGCAGCAACCAGTCGCACGGCGATTGACGCGCGATCTGATTAAGCTTGTCGACATAGTTGGCTTGCGTCACGCAGACAAAGTGCAAGGTGTTGTGCACCGTCGTTGCCGCCAGCGGCTTGCCCGTGGTGAACACCACGATCTTGAAGGCGTGGTTGTGACCTTCCAGCAGACTGTCGAGGGTGATCTGTAGCTTGGCCGCGTCGTTGTCCAGATCCAGCACCAGAATGCCAAACTGTGGACCGCCGTTGTGGGCAGCCAGATAACGCGACGTCGCAGCGACTTCGTCAGCGTCCGGGGTGCGTGCCACCAGCCACTTGAGCAGCCGACCGGAGCGCATGGCACCGAACGCCTCTTCATTGCCTCGCGTCGATACCGCGTCCAGACGCTCGGCCCAGGCAGACATGTCCCGTGCGTCATCCGCTTCGCCCAGAAGCTCCAACTGCTGCGCCAGACGCTTGACCACCTGACGATTGAAGGGGCCGCTGTCATACGCATGCCACAGCCGCTCGACAACGCTTTCGACGGTGTCGTTGTTGCGTGGCCGCATCATGTCTTCCTGATGGGCCCAGATACCTTCGAGCCCCTGAAGCTGAACACGACCGGCCGGCATCGCGTGCAGCAAAAACTCATACTGGCTCAACAGGTCGAAGAACTGTTGATTGTAGTAAGGCAGTTCAACGTACTGCAAAAGCCCGAACCGACGATCCGGCCCCTTCTGTACGTTGGTCCAGCGCGACTCGAAAATCGGTTCGGCGGTCAGTGACCGACCGGTGCGCAAGCAGTCGGCCATCGCCTCGAAACTGTCGAGTGCCAGCTGCTTGCCCTGCTCAGGGTCGAGACCGGTTTTGGTACTCGGCAGCGTCGACAATAGCTGGGCGAACCTCTCACGATCTGCCACCGATTTTGCATCACTGGCAGTCAGCGTGCCGTAGACCTCGGTGTTGTGCTCCGATGCCAGGTAATTGACCTCACGCACCACATAAGGGATCGGCAGGATTCGAGCCTTGGCCATTGCCAGCATGTAGTACGCATGGCCAATTTCCTGCCATTCGAAGATGGTGTCCTCCGGCATGACCGCATACCAGTCACGCAACAGCTCAGTGCGGTGAACGGCATAGAACGGCGGGATGTACTGCTGCATGAAGTCGATGACCCGGTCCTGAGCACGCTCGGACGAATAGTCTTCACAGACCTTCTTGTCCCGACGGTAGTAGCTCACGCTGCTCGCCAGGGCCAGATACATCAGGCAATAGCCATGGCACATGCCGTAGTCCGGGTTCTCTTCCAGGAACGAGACCGAAGCGTCGAGGGCATCATGCACGATGAAGTCATCGTCGGCGGCGAACGCCATATAGGGCGTGGTGACATGCTGCACGCCGTAGTGAAGCTTGGCCCGCAAGCCCTGGTAGCCGAACTGCGGCAGATGCCGATAGTCGACCGAGGGGTACACACCGTCGATGCCTTCGGTGATGTGGGTCGAAGAGTCCAGCAGCAGAATCCTGCAAGGCAAGGTGCTATAGAACTTCACCGCCCGGCGCACAAATGCCGGGCGGTTGTGGGTGACCAGCACCACCGTCAACAACTCGTTCAGTGGTAATCCGCTTTCAGAACCGTACTTGCCTTGCATATTTTTCCCCACAACCGGCGTATCGCCCGATGAACTCATCAATGATGTCGTTGCTTAACGAACCCGACGCAGATAGCCGTCCGGCGCCACGCTGATCAGTAGCTTGTTGTCCATCTGTACATCGATTTCGAAATCGCGGTTTTCTTCCAGGTACGCCCAGACCGCAGTTTTCGGGTTGTCGCCCTGGCCCCACGGACGGTCCGGGAAGGCGTCTTCCGGCATGTCTTCGACCACGGTATCCATCACCACACAGTAACTGTCGACCGAAACCAGCGGCGCATACAGGCGCAGTTCTTCAAGTACATGGTCATGGGTGTGGTTGGAGTCCAGCACCAGGATGACTTTCTTGCCGGCGGCTGCGGCACGCACCTGATCGGCGATGGCCGGATCAATGCTCGAACCTTCGATCATCGAGATGCGCTTGCTCATCGGATGGCTTTCGATGGCCTCACGGTTGTGCGGGCGGATATCCAGGTCGATACCCAGCACTTCACCGTGGCCCTGCAATTCCAGCAGGGAGGCGTAGTAAATAATCGAACCGCCATGGGCGATGCCACATTCGATCACCAGGTCCGGCTTGACCTGCCAGATGATCTCCTGCATCGCCATCATGTCCTGAGGCAACTGAATGATCGGGCGGCCCATCCAGGAGAAGTGATAGCTGTATTTGTGCAGGGCCGATTCGTTGAAGAAATCGCGGGCCAGGCCCTTGAGTTTTTCATCCTGGCCCTGAGCGCGGATCTGCTCCTGGCACTCGGCTTCGAATGCTTGAATTACGGTCTTGTCGGTCATTTTCAAGTCTCAGTAAAAGTCATTGGAACGAAGCGCTGTCGACCGCGTGGTAGACATATCGCCCACCGGTCATGCGCTTGATTTCTTCGAGGTAGTTGGAGTTCATCACAAACAGATTGGCGCCTTCGGGCAAGGCATCCATCGCCTCTTGCGGCGAGGACACCCGCACGCCGCTGAGGGGCAGATAACGCCCCTGCTTGGCCGGGTTGATATCCACCACCTGATCCACCGCGACACCGGCGCGTTGCAGGAACAACGAATAAATCACGCCTTTGGAGGACGCTCCCCAGATGCCCGAACCGTGTTCGGGAGCGCTCTGAATGATCTGCACAGCCCGTTCGAGGCTGGCCGTGAAGTTGGCCGGCAGGCTCATCCGCTCAATCGTTTGGGCTGGGGTCGTTTGCAGGCTCGACAGGTCCGCAACGATGTACAGGTACTGACCGCCAAACAAGTGTCCGGCCTCATGCACGGTACCGAACAGTCGACGCAGGTCATCGAGCCGGAAGTAATTCACGTGCTCGTAAAATACATCGAACCAGGCACTGCGCTCGAGGATCCAGTCAAAGCACGGCACCTCGATGTAGATCTGCCCGCCGCCCTGGTTGGCCTCGGCGATCTGCGCCAGAAACGCCACCGGATCAGCGATATGCTCCAGCACATGACGCAGCACCACCGCATCCGCCGCCAGGCCCAGACCACGGGTGAACGGGGCCTTGATCACGTCGGCATTGCTGCCCTCGTAAGCCGGGTCGATGCCGGTAATGGCATACCCGTGGTCGCGCAGTTGCTCGAGGAAATAGCCCTTGCCGCAGCCGACCTCGATCAGGTTCTGGCCCTCGAAGTGCCGGGCAATGACGGCCTCGACATCACTCAGATGCTTCTTGAACTCGGCCGAATGGGCCTGCTCATTCTGGTAGTCGCTGTCGTAGCTCAGTTTGTCGGCATCGAAGGCCTGATTGAAGATCAGCCCGCTGACCTGATCCTGTACCAACACGATATCGGCGCTGGCCGATGCCCTTGCTGACGCAGCATCGGCAAACGTCCGGTTCTGCAACACCGGCAGGCCTGTGGCCCGATATAGCTCATGCACCATGCTCAGCTCCCGTTAGCTGTTGCAACCGTTCGGCCACACCCCAGAACGCCATGGGTTCGTGGGTTGCATAACCGTAGTGGCCAAGATTCAAGGTGATCGACGCATTGCGCTCACGCAACCGCTGCTCCACCAATGCTCGTACCGATATCGGCCGACCGCTGGAACAATTGATCACCCCGTCAAACGCGCGATGCTGCAACACCTTCGCCAGATAAGCAGCGGCCGTTTCGATCGGCAGGTAATCGCGCAATTGCTCACCGGCGGACATATTGAACTGCGCCTCGCCGCTCTCGATCGCCCGATCAAGGCTGGCCAGCAGGCTGTTGGGGTTCTGCCCGGCACCGTAGAGGTAAAACAGACGGGCCCATTGCAGGGTAAAGGGACGTTCATGCTGCAAGGCCTCAAGGAACAGGCGCAAAGTGTTTTTCGCCAGCCCGTAAGGGTTACTCGGCTGAGGTGCGGTCGCTTCGCTCAGCGGGCCGCTCTGCATCCCGTATTCGAAGCAGGTGCCGGTTACCAGCACTTGGGATACCCCTGCCTCGACCACGCCTTTGATGAAGCGGTAATCGGCCATCAGGTTATGCTCGAAATGAAACAGCGCCTGATAGTTCGGCAACCCGGGCCATGCCAGATGGGCGAGTGCGTCTACGCCATCGGTCAGCGCGGCGATATCCAGATCGACGGCATGAATATCCGCCGCCACGAACTCCACCGCATTGATCCACGGCAGGCCTTGAGCGGCCTCGGCATTGCGCGCCACCGCCCGCACCTGGCAGCCATTGGCCAACAGCGCCGACACCAGATGACGCCCGACAAAGCCGGTGGCGCCGGAGACCAGGATCTTCATGCCGATCACAGCAGGGTCAACTCAGGCACGGCGATCACAAAGCGCCCGCCCCACTCACGCACCTGAGCCTGTTGCTCGCTGACTTCCTGCAACAGGTTCCACGGCAGGACCAGTACGTAGTCGGGTCGCTCGATGGCCAACTGCTCGGGAGACACCACCGGAATACGGCTGCCCGGCAAGAACTTGCCTTGCTTGTGCGGGCTGGCATCCGCCACCCAGGCCAGCAGGTCTGGCTTGACACCGGCATAGTTGAGCAAGGTGTTGCCCTTGGCGGCGGCGCCATAACCGACTACGCGTTTGCCTTCGGCCTTGGCCTGCAACAGGAAACGCAGCAGTCCGTGTTTGATCTGTTCTGCGGCCGGGGCCAGGGTCGCGTAGTAGGCAGCGGTTTTCACCCCGGCCACCTGCTCGACCTGCAACTGTTGTTGCACCGCAGGCGTTACTTCACGGCGCACACCATCGGCACGCTGCACGAACACCCGTAATGATCCGCCATGGGTCGGCAGCTCGCTGACATCGAAGACTTCCAGGCCATTGCGTTCACACAAACGCTGTACGGCTGTCAGCGACAGATAGGAATAGTGCTCGTGGTAAAGGGTGTCGAACTGCTGCCCGGCCATCAGCGTCAGCAGCTGCGGGAACTCGAACGTCGCCACGCCCGTGCGCTTGAGCAGCGTCGCGAAACCGCTGAGGAAATCATTGATGTCCGGCACATGCGCCAGCACATTGTTGGCGGCCATCAGGTCCGCACCCCAGCCTTCGCTCAGCAACTGCGAGGCGCTGTCGCGACCGAAGAACAGCTCGCGTATGTCCAGGCCTTTTTCCCGCGCGGCCTGTGCCGTGCTGCGGGTCGGCTCGACGCCGAGGCAACGGATACCGCGTTGTGCAACGTACTGCAGCAAGTAGCCATCGT
Source organism: Pseudomonas sp. H3(2019) (assembly GCF_007713465.1). Taxonomy (GTDB): domain Bacteria; phylum Pseudomonadota; class Gammaproteobacteria; order Pseudomonadales; family Pseudomonadaceae; genus Aquipseudomonas. Next base: position 150,082 of record NZ_VMSG01000003.1, read on the forward strand.
TGGCGGCAATTTCCACGACACGACTGTCGGCGGTCAGCCCGAAACGCTCGACCATCTCGGCCACATACCGATCGGCATGGGCCAGCCAGGTACTGGAAAAGGAACTGAAGTACGCATAATCGGCATCGAACAGACTGTCGGCGCTGGTGTAGTCCTCGGTCTGCACCAGCCAGCATTCCTGGCAGACCGCAACTTTCAACGGGACCCATTGCTCGGCCTGCTCCAACTGCTCGGCCCGCAGGTACGCGTTGGACGGCGGTGAGGTGCCCAGATCGATCAACGGCAACGCCAACGGGGTGCCGCAACCTCGGCAGTTCATAGACGCACTCCAGGGAAATGGTCATCAAGCCAGGGATGGGCGACATCCCGGGTCGACAGATTTTTGACAGGCTCAGGCCAGGCAATCGCCAGACGCGGATCGAGCACCGACAGGCCGCCCTCGTGATCCGGGGCGTAATCGGCGCTGTGCAGATACAGCAGCTCGGCATCGTCACTCAAGGTCTGAAAGCCATGGGCGAAACCTGCCGGAATCAACAGGCTGCGACCATCACCGGCACGCAGGTGCTCGGCGTGCCACTGTAAAAAGGTCGCCGAATCCGGTCGCAGATCGACCGCGACGTCCCAGACTTCACCGCGCAGGCAGGTGATCAGTTTGGCTTCCGGGGCCTGGGCATTCTGATAATGCAAACCGCGCACACTACCGCGCTCACGGGTGCAGGACTGGTTGATCTGACGAATAGGGAACGGCTCGCCAAAGGCGCTCAGGCTGCCCTCGCAGAACAGCCGGGCGAAGTGCCCGCGCTGATCTTCATGGCGTTTGTGCTGCACACTGAACAAGCCCTGGAGAGGCAACGCACTGATGCGAAATTCGCTCACCGCAGCCCCCGATACAGGTTCAACTGGCTCAAGGTGACTGCACGCATGTCATCGCCATTTTCCCAGGCCAGGTGCCAATCCAGAGTGTGCTTCAGACAGTCTTGCAGCGACCAGCGCGGCTGCCATGCCAACACCTGACGGGCGCGACTGCTGTCCAGTCGCAACAGGCCGGCCTCATGCAACTCACTCGGTTCGACGCGCAAACCTCGCGCATGCGGCCAACGTTTGGAGAGCAGTTCGACCACTTCGCCGACGCTGCACATGTCACCTTCACTCGGCCCGAAGTTCCACGCACCGGCGAATTGCGGACCGAACTCATACAGACCCGCCGCCAATTGCAGGTAACCGGCCAGCGGTTCCAGCGCGTGCTGCCAAGGGCGTACCGCCTGTGGGTATCGCAGGGTCACCGGTTCATTCGCCGACCACGCCTTGAGCACATCGGGAATCAACCGTTCCGGGGCGAAATCACCGCCACCGAGCACATTCCCGGCGCGTGCCGTGGCCAATGCCAGACCGTGCTCGGCATGCCGTTCGGCAGGAAAAAACGAGGCCGCGTAAGACTGCGCCAACAACTCGCAACACGCCTTGCTGCTGCTGTAAGGATCATGGCCGCCAAGGGCTTCGTTCTCGCGATAGGGCCACAGCCATTCCTGATTGGCGTAGACCTTGTCGGTGGTCACCAGCACGCACGCACGTACCCCGCCGATCTGGCGAATCGCTTCCAGCAGATTGAGCGTGCCCATGACGTTGCTCGAGTAAGTCCCGAGCGGATCACGGTAGCCTTCGCGCACCAATGGTTGTGCTGCCAGATGCAGGACGATTTCTGGCTGAACCTCGGCGATCAGCTCCAGCAACGCCCCCAGGTCACGCAAGTCACCGCGCTGGTCATTAATGCCTTCAGCAACGCGCGCCAGCTCGAACAGACTTGGTTCGGTGGACGGGTCCAGGGCAAAGCCCGTGACCTCAGCCCCCAGGCTTTGTAGCCACAGCGTCAACCAACCGCCTTTGAAACCGGTGTGCCCGGTAACCAGTACCCGCTTGCTGCGCCAGAATTGCGAACTCAGTCCCACTGCTTCCATGGGGCCTCCCCGCTCTGCCACAGGTGCTCCAGATGGTTCTTGTCACGCAGGGTGTCCATCGGGTGCCAGAAACCATCGTGCTGGAACGCGCTCAGTTGCCCCTCGGCAGCCAGGGTCATCAACGGCTCGGACTCCCAGACTGTTTCGTCGGCGGTGATCAGCGACAGCACTTTGGGTGACAAGACAAAGAAGCCGCCGTTGATCCAGCCGCCATCGCCACGAGGTTTTTCGATGAAGCCGCGCACCAGATCACCGTCGCGCTCCAGTGCGCCGTAACGTCCGGGTGGCTGCACCGCCGTGACCGTGGCCAGCTTGCCGCTGCTCAAGTGAAAATCCACCAGCGCGCCAATATTCAGGTCCGAAACACCGTCGCCATAGGTAAAGCAGAAGGCTTCCTGATCTTCCAGATAGCGGCTGGCACGACGCAAACGGCCACCGGTCATGGTCTCTTCGCCGGTGTCGATCAAGGTCACACGCCAAGGCTCGCTATAGTTCTGGTGAACGTCCATGCGGTTGTTCGACATGTCGAACGTGACGTCAGAGGTATGCAGAAAGTAGTTGGCGAAAAAGTCCTTGATCGCGTAGCCCTTGTAGCCAAGGCAAATCACGAAGTCGTGAATTCCGTGTGCGGAATATTGCTTCATGATGTGCCAGAGAATTGGCTTGCCGCCGATCTCGATCATCGGCTTGGGCTTGAGGTGCGACTCTTCGCTGATCCGCGTGCCCAGGCCACCCGCCAGAATAACTGCCTTCATCTTGTCCCCTCTTGTTCGTCACAGGGCCAGCCCAAGCCCTACAAGGCTTTGCGACCGTCTGGATAAATCGTACGAGGCTGCACCCATGACCTTCCGGCTGCACCGCATATGCTCGATTTATGGCGATTTTCAGGGGGACTTGCAGGAAACGCGCCAGCTCGAACGGCGGCGCTGTGTAGCCGCTACCTTCAGGCAGCGGCTACACGGAGGGTATCAATCGGCCAACCAGCCATTTTCCCAGTACCGCACGTTATCTCCGCGCAGTATGTAGTCGCGCAGCACCGCTTCGCGCAGTTCATCGCCCATGCGGTAGCTGGCGTCCGGGTCGGCCAGGTGCATGCGGATGGCTTGCAACCACTCATCGGTGCTGTTGCTGACAACCCGAGTGCATGGCAGATAACCCCGATACGCCTCGGTATCGGTACAGACCACCGGGTAGCCGCAGGCGCCGTATTCCAGCAGACGCAGATTGCTCTTGCAGTCGTTGAAGATATGAAACTCCAGCGGCGCCAGTGCCAGGTCGAGGTTCAGACTGGCCAGCTTCGCCGGGTAGACACTGAGGTCGATCACGCCATGGAACTCATGCATGTAAGGCAGCAATTCTTCGGGACACATACCAAAGAACACCCAATCCACCTCGTTGGCCAGCTCGCGAACGACGTCGGCAATGATCGCCAGATCGCCCGAGTGACTGGTGCCGCCCCCCCAGCCAACTCGTGGCTTTTTCGAGGTACGACGCTGACTGCGTAAACCATCCCAAAGATGTGTCGCGAGCATGTTCGGCACGACCCGGATGTCGTGATGCATCGACGACAACGCATCGGCCAGTGGTTGAGTCGAAACCACCACCCGATCGCACAGGCCGATACCGCGACGGACCAGACGCTCCATCTCGACGTTGTCCGGCATATTGCGAATGTGCGCGTTCTTCTTCGGCGCCTTGATGACATAGTCATCCAGCTCGAAAATCAGTCGAGCGTTGGTATAGGGCTTGAAGGCGGCAATCTCGTTGATCGGCCCTTCGCTGTAGCGACCCTGCAAAATGATCACGTCCGGAGACTCGCGCTCGATCTCGATGATCGACGGCAGATCGTAGTAGATCCGCCCGGTCGCCCGACCAGCCTTTTCCAATTCGACCAGCGGCTGGATCGTCCGATAGTGACCGACCGCCGAGGAATTGACCGGCAACGCCATGACCTTCGGTACCTGGCGAACGGAAAACGGGCTCCAGCCCGTGCGCAAGCCTGGCTCCAGACTGTAGCTGGAGCCACCGAGCGTATTCAGCATCTGGTTGGGGTTATACGCCGGATCGCGGGCAACGATGGGCAACCAGCGCCGGTAGAAGGTTTCCTGCTCCTGAGCGCGAAGCGCCAGTTCAGCAGCGTCTGCTACCGCTACGGGCTGTGTGCCGAGGGCCAATTGGGCGTACGGCGTCCACACCACCAGATAGCCGTTTTGACGGACCCGCAAACACAAATCCACCTCATTGAGGGTCAAGGCAAAATCCTGCGCCTGTAGCCCGCCAACACGCTCGAACACCGCCTTGCGCACCATCAGGCAATCGGCACCGACGGCGCTCAAATCCTGAACCACCTGCAAGCGGTGCATATAGCCGGCCGCATTCAGCGAGTCACCGAAAAATGGTGAACCGGCCGGCCCTTGCAGCCCGAGAATCAGGCCGGCATGCAGCACGCAACCGTCAGGATTGAACAGCTTGGCCCCGACGACACCGACTTCTGGACGCTGCGCATGATTGAGCAATTCACCCAGCCAGTCCGCACGGGTGACCACCACATACGGGTCGAGCATCAGCAGGTATTCACCGCGAGCCTGCTGCGCCGCAAAGTTGCGCGTCGCCGCGACATTCCCCTGCTGCGGATACGTCAGCACCCGCAACCGGTCACTGCCCAACTGGGTCATGGCACTCAGCCACTCAAGCGTCTGTGCAGACTCACTGCCGTTGTCGACCAGCAGTAACTCGTACTCGCTGTAGGCGGTTTTCTCCAACAGGCTTTCGACACACCGTTGCAGCACTGCCAACTGGTCCTTGCAGACAATGATGATCGACACCTGCGGCCGCTCGGCGTGCAGGTAATCGACACGATTGAGCAAGGTAAAACTGCCCTGGCGAACCTCATGGGCAACGCCCAATCGCTGAAGATGCGCCTCCAACACTTGCGGGTTGAGCTCAATGACGTCGGGCAGCGCCAGCCACTGTGCCAGGCCGAGCGTCGACTCCAGCATCACCTCGGCAATATGTTCGACGACCTCCACGCCATCGCCCTCGACCATGCGCCACAGCACATCGTGAGGCGCCAGCTCGCCATAGCTTGAATTGAAGCCACCCAACGCCAGGAAACGCTCACGCTGAAACGCCAGGGATCGCCCGACGTAGGGATAACTGCGCATCAGGTCCAGGTTGAAATCCGGCTTGAAGACCGGGTCTGCCGACTCACCGTCACGCAATCCGCCTTCGTCGCCATACACACACAACGCACTCGGCGATGCACTGATGCGCTCGGCCAGCAGCAACAGCGCCGGCTCCACCAGACGATCGCCGGCACGCAGCACGTAGAACCAGTCGACGCCGTCGAGTTGCGCCAGCAATGCGTTGAGCTGCGCGCACCAGTCCTCCTGCAACGGCAGGTTGAACACCCGCTCATCGAGCTGAGCTTCGGTACACGCGCTGGACAACACCAGGGTCAGCTCCGGCGCATAGAGCTGTCCGGCAAGGCTTTTCAGAGTGAGATCCAGATTGGCTCGGCTGGCCTGCTCATCGATGATGATCGGGACAATTTTCGGCTGTCGCGCCCAACCGGCCACGGTTTCCGGCAATAGACGTCGCTGAGTCTCACTGAGCGTGCGACACGCCAGCCATTGCGTGTACAGTTGGGAAAAACTCTCGCTGGCGATACCTACCCGATATTCCTGGTTGGCCTGGCGAGCGCCCAGGGTTCGACTCAGGGGCAACTCGTCCCAGACGCGCGGTGCCTCGCTGGCGCGGCTCAACGGCAGATAACGAACCCAACCCGCCGCCGGGGCGCCCTCGCCACCTCGAACCTTGAGCATTTGCACCAGCCAGTGTTTTTCCAGCTCTGCCGCATCTTTCATCGGCTGCTGACGAATCAAACGCTCCGGATGCAAGCGCTCGACACTCAACACGTAGTTGAGCTGCGCCATGTTGCCCCGGCGCATCAGGCAGATGTACAAGGCCAGATCGAGCGACGCGACAAAGCAATGGCCAGGTTGAGTCAAGGCCGGCATCAGCTCCTGCACATCCTTGCGGCGGAACAGCGCACTGCTGAAACCACCGACGAAGTTGACCGGGAAGTTCTCGAAAATCGCCAGCAGGTCATCGCCCTTGAATATCCCGCAAACCGGCGACAGCGTGCTGTTCTCCAGGCGTGACGGCAACGGGTGATCGTCAGCATCCCAGAACACCCGCTGGGCAAGCACCAGATTGATGTCCGCCTGCCCGGTCAGGACCTGCGCCTGACGCTCGATACACGCAGGAGATAGCTGATCGTCATCGCAGAGGAACTTGATGTACTCGCCCTTTGCCTCACCCAGACAGGCCAGCAGATTGCCGACAAACCCAAGCGCCTGCGGGTTTCGTACATACCGCACGCGCTCAGCAGCGTCGCCCGTCAGCGACTCGACAACCTGCTGAATCTCATCGCCGCGACTGTCGTCGCACACAATGATTTCGAGGTTGGCGTATTGCTGGATCAGGGCACTGCGCAGGGCCTGGGCGAAGAAGCGCGGATTGAAGGCGGGAATGACAAGGCTGACTAACGAGACTGGATTCACGGCGGGGCTCTCAAGCGGCGGACGCTCACCCGGTCGGGTGAGCCCCTGAAACCGCTGAAAAAAGGCGATTGGTATTCGGCGGTTTACGGCCGGGCGCTTTCGCGCCAGGCCCCCTTAGATCTTGTTGAACAGACCCAGCTGACTGATTTTGCTGAACGCCAGTTGCGCGGCCTGCAACATGGTTTGCTGCAACGTGAGACGGGTCATGACCGCCGCCGGATCGGAGTCGCGGATAGCCGACTGGCTGGCCGTGTTGGCAAGGCTCAGACTCTGGTTGGTTGCCGTCTGATCATCCAGGGCCTGACCCCGCACGCCCACGGCAGTGATGGCTGAACCCAGCTGCGCCTGCGCAGTGTCCAGGTTACCAATGCCCGACGCGACAGCTGCCTGCATTTTTTGCAAGGCCACTGCGTTGTTATCTGCCGGGGCAGTCAACGCCGTACGCAACTGGCTCAGGGTGTCCAGAACGTTCTGGGTCTGGTGATCATTGGGCTGGACAACAAACTGATCGCCGGCGGCCGGAGTACCGCCGAGCGTGAAAGTGACCCCCGCCGCTGTCGCCGTAGAGCCCGCCATGACACCCGAGGAAACCGGCTTGCTGCTAGCCGTGATCGGCGATGCATACAGATCGTAAGCGGTGGCGCTGGTGAACTTGAGAATCGCCCCGCCCGTCGGGAAGGTGCTGTTATAGGCGGTCGAGTTGGTCTGGGTAGCACCGGAGATCACCGCCACGGACGGGTTGCCTGGGCTGCGCGAGGTGTTGATAGTGTCCGGCTTGACCGTCAACTGGAAGCTATGGCCGGCAATCACTGCGTCCGGAACGGTATCGCCAGACTTCAGATTGATGTTCAGCGTCATGTCCACGCCGCGGAAACTGACCGTCTGGTTAGCCGCGTCTTTATTGCTGACCACACCGTTCTGGCTGGCCTCGGCGGTAACATCGGCACCCAGCGCATCGGTGATCTTCAGCTGCGTGCTGCTGACAAAGCTCACGGTGTAAGGCTGACCTGCGGCGAACTTGGAATCGAACGTTGCGCCATTGCTGATCTGGCCGTCGGACAGCGTCACGCGACCGTCATCCACCGCAGGTGCGGTCATGGTGGTCTGAGAGCGAGTGGTATTGGCCGCCTTCTGGAAAGCATCCCAACCGGTGATGTTGCTGGCAACCGACATGGAGTCACCAATGGCCAGGTTCACCTCGGACTGGTCACCGTTGTAGCTGTAGGTACCATCGGAGTTTGCCGTGTACGGAGGCGTGCTGGTTTTGGAGCCGCCAAACAGGTAATTGCCATTGGCGTCCTGACTGTTCATGAGACCCAACACCTGGTTCTGGATCTGCCCCAACTCCTGGGCCGCGGCCCCACGATCGGCATCGGTTTGCGTACCGTTGCTGGCCCCCAACGTCAGCTCCTTGGCTCGCTGCAAGGCGGTACCAATGGCGCTCAAGGCGGTTTCGGCCTGGCTGTACGAGCCCTTGAGGTTGCTGATGTTGCCGGCGTACTGATCCAGCATCGAACTCTGTTGCCCGAGCTGAATCAAACGCGCAGCACCAATCGGATCATCGGCTGCTGTGTTGACCTTGGTCAGACTGCTCGCTTCGGCGCTGGTCTGCAGTGCGTTGCTGTAGTTACGCTGATAGTTGGCAGCGGTCGTTTCGTAATACTGGGCGGTAGAAATGCGCATGAATTACGACTCCTTAAAGACTGTTGATCAGCGTGCTGAAAGTTTCCTGCGCAGCCTTGATGATCTGCGATGAGGCTGTGTAGTACTGCTGGTATTTCACCAGATTGCCGGACTCTTCATCGAGGTTGACACCTGACAGGGCATCGCGGGCGCTCTTGGCTCCGGTCAGAATCACCGAGGCGGCGTCGCCGTCAGACTTGGCCTGAGCAGCCTGGGCACCGACATTGGAAATCAGTTTGCCGTAAGCATCCGAGATGCTGACGCCTTTGCTCGCCGAGCCGGTTTCCACAGTCTGCTTGGTCTGCAAGCCGACCAGCGCGGTCCCGTTACGGTTGTCCGAAGAGTTGGCACCGGTCAACGAAATACTGAAGCTTTCACCCGAAGCAGGCGAACCGCTGACGGTGGTTTGAATCGAGAACGTCTTCTGTACGCCCGCGCCGTCCAGGATCGGGGCACCCGTGCCATCGACCATATTCACTTGCAGGTTCAGGGTATTGCTTTGACCGGGAACGATGGTGCCCGTCCCCATGCTGACGCCCTTGGCATCGTAAAGCTTATAACCCTGGGTCCCGGCAGCCGCGGGATCGAACACCACTTTGACCGGTGTCGAATACTGGAGCCCGGTTTGCAGGTCGGCATTGGCCGCCGGGTTGTAGATATCCAGGGTGCTGGTCAACGTTGGCTGACTGTAGGTACCTTTGTTGTTGGCACTGGCGACACCGCTCAGAGGCGCAGCCGCGGCGAGCGTTTTCGGATCGGTGATCACGGTCTGGATATCACTGGCACCGCTGCGGGTCGGCGTCACCTTGAAGGTGTCGCCAGCGCTCATCGCGCCGCCGCCATTGAGCGCCATGCTGAAGCCGTCAATCACCGGAGCCGGTGTCGTGGCGGTGCTGAAGGCCCCCATGTTGGTGCCATCGGAGCGCGTGACGCTGTAGTTCGTGGCGCTGCTGAAAGTCACCTGATAATCGTTGGTGGTCAGCTTGCCCGTGTCGTTGATGGTGACATTGAGGTTACCGGAACCGGCGCTGTTACCTGCCTGGGCAATGCTGCGCTGAGAGATCAGCGTCGCACTGTTGATGTTGCTGAAGATCGCCGAACCGAAGTTGCCGTTCTTGTCGACACCCTGCGCCTGCTGCTGGTTCATCTGATCGGCGACAACCAGTGCCACTCGCCCCAGCTCGTTCATTGCCGGGTTGAGCACTTCGCTGCGATAACTCAGCAAGCCACCCATCTGCCCGGTCGTCACCACCGACGTAATATCGATGACGCTCGAACCGCGATTCAACTGGAGCGTCGACTGGGTCGGATCAGTCTTGCCCGGTACGGTTTCCAGGGTGTTGGTGGTGCTGCCCATCACCAACGGCTGACCGCTGCCGATGTAGACGTCGTAGTTGGTACCACGCTCGACAACCTGAGTACCGACCAGATCGGACAGCTGACGAACCGCCTCGTTGCGCTTGTCGAGCAGGTCGCTCGGCCCACTGCTGTTACTGGTGTTGCTACCCGCTGTTTGAGAGATCTGCTGGTTGTACTGGGCGATCGAGCTCGCCAGCTTATTCACCTGGGACGCCATGTCCGACAGGTTGGAATTGATGCCGGTGTTCTGGTCGCTCAACTGCTTGGAAATCGAGTTGAAGCGATCGCTCAGGGCCTTGGCATTGGTCATCACCGATTGGCGGGACGCATCATCGGAAGGCGTGGTCGCGACACTTTGCAGGGAAGTGAAGAACTTCTGCAGCGCGCCACTGAGGCCGGTGTCCTTGTCGGACAGCAGTGTGTCGACCGGTGTGACCTGCCCCAGATAGGACGAGGCCTGGCCGTTAAGCGAAGTGCTGGTCTGCAACTGAGTGTCGAGGTACGCACTGTACACCCGACGCACGTCCGCCAGGGTCGTGCCCGTGCCGATGAATACGTTGTTGCCGTACTGAATCGAGGACTTGCTGGTCTGCACGGTTTGCTGGCGCGAATAGCCGGCCGTATCAACGTTGGCAATGTTGTTGCCGGTCACCGCCAAAGACGATGAGGCCGCATTCAACCCCGACATCCCGATATTGAGCAAACTCATGGTTCAGACCTTTTTACCTTATGCCTATAAAGGCGTCGTGGAAGAGCCCGCCGCAGCGTAGTTCTGGTAACTCTTCATCTGCTTGGCTATCTGCGAAATCTTGCTTGCGTAGTTCGGGTCGGTTGCATACCCGGCCTTTTGCAACTCGCGTACAAACTGTTCCGGGTTATCGGCCGACTTCACAACATCTTGATAGCGATTGTTGCTTTGCAACAAAGTTACCAGGTCATGGAAGCTGTCCTTGTAAGAGCCGTAGGAACGGAACTCGGCCGTCTCCTTGACCATCTCGCCATTCCTGAATTCGCTGGTGATCGCCCGCGCCGAATCGCCTTTCCAACTGCTGCCGGCCTTGATGCCGAACAGGTTGTGACTGCTGCTGCCATCCTGGGCACGCATGACCGATTTACCCCAACCGGTTTCCAGGGCCGCCTGGGCCACCAGATAACGCGGATCGACACCAATGCGGTCGGCGGCTTCCTTGGCCATCGGCATCATCGTATTGACGAATTCGTCGGCAGAGCTGAAGGCTTTCTTCGCCGGTGCCAACGGAATTTGAGCCATGGCACGACCATAAATCTGCATCCGCCCGCTCGATGCGGAATCCGTTTGCGAGGCCAGCCAATCGCCATTGAACAGCGGATCGGAGCCGGTCTTCGCGCCCTGAGGCAATTGAGTTTTGTTGAGTGCCGTCGAGGTGGTCGCAGCGGTCGTCGATGCCGACGGCACCAGACCAGCGAGCAAGCGGTCCGCGAGTTTCGGCGGCAGCGCCAGACGACGCTGATTGAGCATCGCCACGTCATTGCGGTGTCCATCGAGCGATTGTTGCGGCGGGTTGACCGCGCGCGACGCCCACAACGGCCGCTGACCATTGAGCCGCGACAACGGCCCATTGGTGCCCACCGTACCGGCAGCCACCGGCGTTGATACTGCCGCTTTCGCCGCTTCCTGTTTGGCCGCAGACATCGCCGCCGCCTCGCCCGGCGCCAGCGGTTTATTCTTCGACATCTGGCGCATCAGCACGTCGGCCAGACCAATACCACGACCCTGACGGGACATGGAAACCGCCAACTGCTGGTCGTACATTTCCTGGTACTGCTTGGCCGCAGGCGTGTTGAGCGGATTGTCCTTGCCCAGCGTCTCGGTGGCCGAGCGCATGGACTTGAGCATCTCGCTGAGGAACAGCGATTCAAACTCCTGCGCCACTTTGCGCATGTTCGCATCGCTGTTCTTGTCACCGACCTTGAGCTGGTTAAGCCGGTTCAGGTCCGAGTACGAACCCGAATCGCCGCTGCTGACCAACCCGCTCTTGTGAAGATCCATGTTCGCCATGTCAAATCACGATCAAATCGGCTTGCAGGGCGCCAGCCTGTTTCAACGCTTCAAGGATCGCCATCAAGTCACCCGGCGCTGCGCCGACCTGATTCACCGCACGGACAATTTCGTCCAGCGTGGTGCCAGGGCCAAACTTGAACATCGGCTTGGCTTCTTGTTGAGCATTGACCCGAGAACGCGGCACGACGGCCGTCTGACCGTTGGACAAAGGTCCTGGCTGGCTGACGATCGGGTCTTCGGTGATGGTCACGGTCAGGCTGCCGTGAGTCACGGCGGCCGGTGAAACCTTGACGTTCTGGCCGATCACGATGGTGCCGGTCCGCGAGTTGATGATGACCTTGGCCACCGCCTGACCCGGATCGACTTCGAGGTTTTCCAGGATCGACAGGTAGTCGACGCGCTGGCTCGGATCGAGCGGCGCAGTGACGCGGATCGAACCGCCATCAATCGCCTGTGCAACACCAGGGCCAAGCATGTTGTTGATCTTGTCGACGACGCGCTTGGCGGTGGTGAAGTCGGAGCGATTGAGGTTCAGGGTCAGGCTGTTGCCCTGATTGAAACCGCTCGGCACCGAACGCTCGACCGAAGCACCACCCGGGATGCGACCGGCCGACGGAACGTTGACGGTGATCTTCGAACCGTCGCGACCTTCAGCATCAAAACCACCGACCACCAGGTTGCCCTGGGCGATCGCATAGACGTTACCGTCGATACCCTTGAGCGGTGTCAGCAGCAAGGTGCCGCCACGCAGGCTCTTGGAGTTACCGATCGAGGACACGGTGATGTCGACCTGCTGACCCGGCTTGGCGAACGCCGGCAAATCGGCACTGACCGACACCGCCGCGACGTTCTTCAACTGCACGTTACCAGAGCCGGCCGGCACCTTGATGCCGAACTGCGAGAGCATGTTGTTGAAGGTCTGCAGGGTGAACGGGGTTTGCGTGGTCTGGTCACCCGTGCCGTTAAGCCCGACGACCAGGCCGTAGCCGATCAATTGGTTGGAACGCACGCCCGAAATACTGGCGATGTCCTTCAACCGCTCAGCCTGAACGCCGAGGGAAGTGGACAGCAACAACACGGCCGCCATCAGGTGCTTGAAATTAAACATGAGTCGTTTCATCACCTAGAAAGGGAACAACGGGCTTAAGAAGAAACGGTCGAACCAGCCTGGCTGACTCGCGTCGGCAAACGAACCGGTGCCCGAGTAGGTGATCCGTGCATCAGCGATACGCGTCGACGGCACCGTGTTATCGGTAGCGATATCGTCCGCCCGGACCAGACCGGCAATGCGCACCAGTTCATCACCGGTGTTGAGGGTCATCCACTTCTCGCCACGCACGGCAATGATGCCGTTGGGCAGCACGTCGGCAACGGTGACGGTGATCGAACCGACCAGGCTGTTGCCCTGCCCTGCCTTGCTGTCACCCTTGGTTGCGCGGTCACCGCTGTAATTGGCACCCAGACTCAGAGGACTGTTGGTGGCCGGGGTGCCACCGAACAACGAGGTCAGACCGAGTCCGGTCTTGCTGGTTTTGTCCACCTGGGAGTTGGCGTTTTTACTGGCCTGGGTCTTCTCGTTCAGGGTGATGGTAATGATGTCACCGACCCGGAATGCCTTGCGGTCGCCGTACAGGTTCTGCTCGAAACCGGCCTGATAGATCGAGCCGTTGTTCGCCGCTGCCGGCAGCGGTGTACGAGGCAACACGGGCGCGTAGTACGGGTCATTGGGCTTCGGCGTCGGGCCGACACAGCCGGCGAGCACGACGATCCCACTCAGTGCGAGAACAGATACAAAGCGATTCATGACCCTACCTCACGGTGTTGCAGGCGGCTGCATGCCGCCTCATAGACTTGATTACAGATTCTGCGTTACGAACGAGAGCATCTGGTCAGCGGTGGAAATCACCTTGGAGTTCATCTCGTAAGCGCGCTGAGTGGTGATCATGTTGACCATCTCTTCAACGGTGCTGACGTTGGAGGTTTCCAGGGTGTTCTGCAGCGTGGTACCAAAACCATTCAGGCCCGGCGTACCGATTTGCGGCGCACCACTGGCGGCGGTTTCCTGGAACAGGTTGTTACCCATGGCCTGCAAACCAGCCGGGTTGATGAAGTCGGCGGTTTGCAGGTTGCCGATCACCTGCGCAGCAGCGGCGCCTGGAATGGTGATCGACACGGTGCCGTCACGACCGACCGTGAAGGTCTGTGCGTTGTTCGGAATGACGATGGCCGGCTCAAGGGCAAAGCCGCTGGCGTTGACGATCTGGCCATTGGAGTCCAGGTGGAACGTACCGTCACGGGTATAGGCGGTCGTGCCGTCCGGTTGCAGTATCTGGAAGAAACCGCGACCGTCGACCGCCATGTCCAGCGGCTGGTCGGTGGTTTGCAGGCTACCGGCGGTGAAGTTTTTCTGAGTGCCGACAATGCGCACACCGGTACCCAATTGCAGACCCGACGGCAGTGCGCTGTCCTGGGTCGACTGGGCGCCTGGCTGACGCTTGATCTGGTACAACAAGTCCTGGAACTCGGCACGGTCACGCTTGAAACCCGTGGTCGATACGTTTGCCAGGTTGTTGGAAATAGTCGTCAGGTTGGTGTCCTGGGCGGACAGACCTGTTTTGGCAACCCATAGAGCCGGAAGCATTCAATTCTCCTCGTGCGCCTGTTTTACGGCGCGACGTTCTGATAATTAGCTGATCTGCAAGACCCGAGCCATGGCCTGGTCGTCGTCTTTGGCGGTGTTCATCATCTTGATGTGCAGTTCGAATTGCTTGGACAAGGCCAGCACCGAGGTCATCTCTTCAACGGCGTTGACGTTGCTCGATTCAAGGAAGCCCGACACCAGTTGCACGTTGGCATCGACCGGTGCCGGCTTGCCGTCTGCGGTCTGGATCGAACCGTCCAGACCTTTGGTCATGTTCTTGATGTCCGGGTTGACCAGCTTGATGCGGTCGATTTCTGCGATGACGCGCGGACCTTCACCCATTGACCGAATGCTGATGGTGCCGTCCTGACCGACTTCGATTTTCTGCTCGGGCGGCACGGCAATCGGGCCACCGTTGCCCATGACCGGCATGCCGTTGCCGGCGCGCAGCACGCCCAAGGCGTCGACATTCAGGCTGCCGGTGCGCACATAGCTTTCACCACCGTTCGGATTCTGTACGGCAATCCAGCCATTACCCTGGACCGCCACATCGAGATCGCGACCGGTTTCAATCATCGCGCCAGGCGAGAAGTCGGTAGCCGGACGTTCGGACAGGGCAAACGCTCGCGCCGGAAAGCTGTCGCCAAACACCGGCATCGACCGCGCCTGCTCCAGGTCTTTCTGAAAACCGTTGGTGGAGATGTTCGCCAGGTTGTTGGCATGAGCCTTTTGCGCCAGTGCGTTCTGGCTGGCGCCGGTCATTGCCACATAAAGGTACTTGTCCACAGTCTTTCCTCTGCATGTCGGACGTTTGCCGCCCACCGCTGTACTGCTGAGCCTCAAGCAATTTGCAGACCAACTTCCACGCAGAGGTTCGAAGCCCTCTAAACAAAGGACTTGAGTGGAATTGGAGGGGAATGGGCGATTGTGTCAAAGACGAAAAACCGGCGCGGTTATGCCGCTTCGCGGCAACAGATCAAAAGATCTTCAGCTGTTGTCTTTTCCAACCTCGTATTCACGCAACTTGTTGGCAATGGTGGTGTGGGACACGCCAAGGCGCTTGCCCAGCAGGCGACTGCTCGGGTACTCGGAATACAGCCGCTCCAGCACCGCCTTTTCGAAACGCCCGACAATCTCGTCCAGCCCGCCTTCCAGCGAGAAATCCCCCAGAGGCTGGCGCACGCCGTAATCCGGCAGGCGAATATGCTCTGCCTTGACCGTGCCGCCGTCACACAACGACACCGCCTGGAACAACACGTTTTCCAACTGCCGGACGTTGCCCGGCCAGTGGTAATGACTGAGCCGGTCCATCGCCGCCGGTGCCAGTTTCGGCAATGGGCAACCGATCTGCCGACTGGCCTGATCGAGGAAGTGCTCGACCAACGGCGTCAGACCGTCGAGGCATTCACGCAGCGGCGGGATGTGCAGTGAAAGCACATTCAAGCGATGGTAAAGATCCTGACGGAATTCGCCGCTGGCACACAGCTCAGACAAATCGACCTGAGTGGCGCAGATCACTCGCACATCCAGGTAAACCTCTTCATCGCTGCCGACCCGGCGGAAGCAACCGTCCTGCAAAAACCGCAGCAGTTTCACCTGCAAGCGCGGGCTCATTTCCCCGACGCCGTCGAGAAACAGCGTGCCGCCCGCCGTCAGTTCCAGCAGCCCGAGCTTGCCTTCGGCCCGCGCCCCTTCGAACGCGCCCGGGCCATAACCGAACAGCTCGGTCTCCGCCATCGACTCCGGCAGCCCAGCGCAATTAAGCGCCATCAATGGCGACTGTCCGCGCGGGCTGGCCAGGTGGCAGGCACGCGCCAACAGTTCTTTACCGGTGCCGGTCTCGCCCTCGATCAGCAGCGGCGCATCCAGTGGCGCCATGCGTCGCGCTTCACGAACCACCGCAGCCATGACCTTGGAGCTCTGGAAGATGCTGTCGAAACCGCGCAACTCCTGCTTGCGCACGTTATAGATGCGTTCCCCGACCCGATCCGCCCGGTGCAGCGTCAGCACCGCACCGGCCATGGCCTCGCTGTCATCATGCTCCGATTGCAACGGCGCGATATCGGCCAGGAACACGTCGCCCTTGACCTTGACCCGCAAGCCATTGATCCGCGATTTATTGGCGCGCACCAGCTCCGGCAGATCGAAGTCCTCGGCATACCGCGACAAGGGAATACCCGGCACCTCGTCCACCCGCACCCCGAGCAATTGCGCGGCGGCGCGGTTGGCCGCAACGATCGAGCCGCCCATGTCGATCGACAGCACCGGAAACTCCAGCGCGCCGAGCAAGGCATTCAGCTCCATGTGCCGACGCTCGCTGGGCATCAGCCCTACACGCTTGACGCCGAACACACCGGTGATTGCCTCAAACTTCGGACGCAATGCCTGGAACTGAAGGTTGATCAGGTTCGGGCAATGCAGGTAGATCGCGTTGCCATGCTCGCCGCCGACCTCACCGCGAGCGACGTTGATCCCGTACTCCACCAGCAGGTTGAGGATGTCGCGCAGGATACCGATGCGGTTCTGGCAGTGGACTTTGATACGCATATAAAGGCCCGAACGGTGGTAAATGGGGCGCATGGCGAGGATTTTTCTGCCGAGGCGCGAAGTTTGTCGTCAAGATTATGTGACAGCTCAAGGCCTTTTCAAACCCGGGAATCTCAATACCTACGCCACAGCCGCTCATCCGTAACGAATACTTTACGAAAAACAGGGAATTCTCCTACGCGCAACGCTCAAACACTGCTGCAAGGTCGCACACTTCGGGTTATTTCTAGGTCCATAGGCAACACGACATAACAAGAATGTATCCCTTTGCAGGAGAGCAGCATGAAGCAGACGCAATACGTGGCCCGCGAGCCCGATGCGCAAGGTTTTATTCACTACACCGCTGAAGAACACGCAGTGTGGAATACGCTGATCACTCGCCAGCTGAAAGTGCTCGAGGGGCGTGCATGCCAGGAATACATGGACGGCATCGAAAAACTCGGCCTGCCCCATGACCGCATTCCGCAACTCGACGAAATCAACAAAGTCCTCGGCGAGACCACCGGTTGGCAAGTCGCCCGGGTGCCGGCGCTGATTCCGTTCCAGACCTTCTTTGAATTGCTGGCCAACAAGCAGTTTCCGGTCGCGACCTTTATTCGTACTCGCGAAGAACTGGACTACCTGCAAGAGCCGGACATTTTCCACGAGATCTTTGGGCACTGTCCGCTGCTGACCAACCCCTGGTTCGCCGAATTCACCCACACCTACGGCAAACTCGGCCTACAGGCTTCCAAAGAAGAACGGGTCTACCTGGCGCGCCTGTACTGGATGACCATCGAGTTTGGCCTGGTCGACACCCCGGAAGGTCAACGCATCTACGGCGGCGGCATCCTCTCCTCGCCGAAAGAAACCGTGTACAGCCTGTCCGGCGAACCGGAGCATCAAGCCTTTGACCCGCTGGAAGCGATGCGCACGCCGTATCGCATCGACATCCTGCAACCGCTGTACTTTGTCCTGCCCAACCTCAAGCGCCTGTTCGATCTGGCCCACGAGGACATCATGGGCATGGTCCAGCAAGGCATGCAGCTGGGCCTGCACGCACCCAAGTTCCCGCCTAAACCCAAGGCGGCCTGAGAACGCCGCAGTCGCGGCGCCCCTCGAAAAATAGTAACGTCTAACAAGAACCGAATTCAGGAATACACCATGAACGCTCTGAACCAAGCCCATTGCGAAGCCTGCCGTGCCGATGCCCCACAAGTCAGCGACGAAGAACTGCCGGTACTGATCAAGCAGATCCCTGACTGGAACATCGAAGTTCGCGACGGCGTGATGCAGCTGGAAAAAGTCTTCCTGTTCAAGAATTTCAAATTCGCCCTGGCCTTCACCAACGCCGTGGGTGAAATCTCCGAGGCCGAAGGTCACCACCCAGGCCTGCTCACCGAGTGGGGCAAAGTCACCGTGACCTGGTGGAGCCACTCGATCAAAGGCCTGCACCGCAACGACTTCATCATGGCTGCGCGCACTGACGAAGTGGCCAAAGACGCCGAGGGCCGTAAATAATGCATTTCGACGCCATCGGCCGAGTACCCGGCGACCCGATTCTCGGCCTGATGGAGGCCTATGCGCAGGACAGCAATCCGCGCAAGTTCGACCTTGGCGTGGGCGTCTACAAGGATGCCCAGGGCCTGACCCCGATTCCGCAGTCGGTGAAACTCGCCGAACTGCGCCTGGTGGATCGTCAGACCACCAAGACCTACATCGGCGGTCACGGTGACGCGGCATTCGGCAACGTGATCAATGAGCTGGTGCTTGGCGCCGACTCCGCGCTGATCGCCGAACAGCGCGCCGGCGCCACCCAAACCCCGGGCGGCACCGGCGCCTTGCGCCTGAGCGCCGACTTCATCGCGCAATGCCTGCCGGGCCGCGGCATCTGGCTGAGCAACCCGACGTGGCCGATTCACGAAACCATCTACGCTACTGCCGGCCTCAAGGTCAGCCACTATCCGTACGTGGGCAGCGACAATCGCCTCGATGTCGAAGCGATGCTGACGACCCTGAACCTGATTCCCAAGGGCGATGTGGTGCTGCTGCACGCCTGCTGCCACAACCCGACCGGTTTTGACCTGTCCCACGATGACTGGCGCCGTGTGCTGGAGGTGGTTCGCAGCCGCGAACTGCTGCCACTGATCGACTTCGCTTATCAGGGTTTTGGCGATGGTCTGGAGCAGGACGCCTGGGCCGTGCGGTTGTTTGCCGCTGAACTGCCTGAGCTGCTGATCACCAGTTCCTGCTCGAAAAACTTCGGCCTGTACCGCGACCGCACCGGCGCGTTGATCGTCTGCGCGAAGGATACCGAAAAGCTGGTGGATATCCGCAGCCAATTGGCCAACATCGCCCGCAACCTGTGGTCGACACCACCGGATCACGGCGCCGCCGTGGTGGCAACCATCCTCGGCGACCCGGAGCTGAAACAGCTGTGGGCCGATGAAGTGGAAGCCATGCGTTTGCGCATCGCGCAGTTGCGCTCGGGCCTGGTGGAAGCGCTGGAGCCACACGGTTTGGGCGAACGCTTCGCGCATATCGGTGTGCAACGCGGGATGTTTTCCTACACCGGTTTGACGCCGGCTCAAGTGAAAAACCTGCGCGACCACCACAGCGTGTACATGGTCAGCTCCGGTCGCGCCAACGTCGCCGGGATTGATGCCACACGTCTGGATTTGCTGGCGCAAGCTATCGCTGACGTCTGCAAGTAACCCTTCTCCTGATCGTTCCCACGCTCTGCGTGGGAACGATCTGTCGTAGACCTGTCTAGACAATCCCATCCGTCGCAACAAAGGGAGATAAAAGTCTTTCTGTCATCTCCCCTGCTGTATCCTGCCCAGGCTTTTTAAAAGCGCGGATCTACACAGCGATTTAAAAACAGACCTTGCGAGGAGCAACCAACATGCACGAGATTCCTAATCTCCCCTTCCCAAGCCTGCACGAAACTGCGCAGACAACCCCGCAACAAGCCGGCGCCCAACAGCCCGAGCCGAAAGAAGCCACTGGCAGCCGCAAGGCCGACAGCGAAGACTGAAAAAGCACTACCCAGACCGTGTGGAAAGCGCTGACTCATGCGCTTTCCACACAGCCTGAACCAAGGACCCGCACATGACCGACACCTTCACCGAAAACCAGGCCAGCGTGCTGATCGGTACTGCCGAAAAGATGATCGATGTCTGGAATCGCCTGACACCCGAAAAACAAGCCCTGCTACTGGCCCGTTTCGGCAGCCAGGAAAACGCCCTCGCCGCACTGGTCACCACGCAATTGGTCGCACCTGCCAAATCCTGATTACGGCCAGACTACACAACGGCCGACACCTGACGCCAACTTCTCCCCCTCTGCGCATACAACCACCGGTATCATAAGCAGCCTATCTATCCTGCTGTCCCGTGGACCCATTCCCATGCCAGATCATCAGCGCCCCATGGCGGTCACGCTGCAAGTCGTTTCCATCGTCCTGTTCACCTTCATCGGCTATCTGAATATCGGCATCCCCTTGGCCGTGTTGCCGGGCTATGTGCACAGCGACCTGGGTTTTGGCGCGGTGATCGCGGGCCTGGTGATCAGCGTGCAATACCTCGCCACCCTGCTAAGCCGCCCATACGCCGGACGGATCATCGACAACCAGGGCAGCAAACGCGCGGTGATGTACGGTCTGGCCGGTTGTGGCTTAAGCGGAGTGTTCATGCTGCTGTCAGCCTGGACACAAAGCCTGCCGACCTTGAGCCTGATCAGCCTGTTGATCGGTCGACTGGTGTTGGGCAGTGCCGAAAGCCTGGTCGGTTCGGGATCGATCGGCTGGGGCATCGGCCGGGTCGGTGCAGCGAATACCGCCAAGGTGATCTCCTGGAACGGCATCGCCAGTTACGGTGCGCTGGCTGTCGGCGCGCCGCTCGGCGTGCTGCTGGTTCATCACTTGGGGCTGTGGAGCATGGGCGTGAGCATTCTGCTGCTCGCAGCGCTGGGGCTGCTGCTGGCCTGGCCGAAAACCGCGGCGCCGATCGTTGCCGGTGAACGCCTGCCGTTCATGCATGTCCTGGGGCGAGTGCTGCCCCACGGTTGTGGACTGGCACTGGGCTCGATCGGCTTCGGCACCATCGCCACCTTCATCACCCTGTATTACGCCACCCGACACTGGGACAACGCCGTGCTCTGCCTGAGCCTGTTCGGCGCCTGTTTCATTGGCGCGCGCCTGCTGTTCGGCGACCTGATCAATCGCCTCGGCGGTTTTCGCGTGGCGATTGCCTGCCTGTCGGTCGAAACCCTTGGCTTATTGCTGTTGTGGCTAGCACCGGACGCACACTGGGCACTGGCGGGCGCGGCGCTGAGTGGGTTCGGCTTTTCGCTGGTGTTCCCGGCGCTGGGCGTGGAAGCGGTGAATCTGGTGCCTGCCTCCAGCCGTGGCGCGGCGGTCGGGGCTTACTCGCTGTTCATCGACTTGTCACTGGGGATCACCGGGCCGTTGGCGGGCGCCATCGCGGCCGGATTCGGCTTTGCCTCGATCTTCCTGTTCGCCGCCCTCGCCGCCTTGAGCGGTTTGATGCTCAGCTTCTATCTGTACCGCCAATCACCACTGCATCTGAATGAAAAGTATCGTGAAGAACGCGAAGCGCCCTAGAAGTCGACTTTGCCGCGCCCGGCCTTGATCGAGCCGCGCTTGGTTTTTGACTCCAGCCGACGCTTCTTCGAGCCCAGGGTCGGCTTGGTCGGACGACGTTTCTTTTCAACCTTGGTGGCGCTGAGGATCAACTCGGTCAGACGCGCCAGCGCATCGGCGCGGTTGGCTTCCTGCGTGCGGTATTGCTGGGCCTTGATGATGATCACACCGTCGCTGGTGATCCGGCTGTCACGTAGCGCCAGCAAGCGCTCCTTGTAGAACTCCGGCAAGGATGACGCGGGAATATCAAAGCGCAAGTGCACCGCGCTGGAGACCTTGTTGACGTTCTGCCCACCCGCGCCTTGCGCACGGATGGCGGTCAATTCGATCTCGGCATCCGACAGATGCACGTTGTTGGAAATCACCAGCATGGAAAAGCGTGTCCGCGTTAGGAGTGCATCAGGATACCCGAATAGCCTGAAGGAGATTACAGGCTCGTTCCCACAGAGTTTTGTATGAACCCTGAAAACAACAAACCCGGCACATGGCCGGGTTTGTCGTTTCTGCTTTCTGCGTTACTTCACTGCAGAAGCCGCAGCATTCAACGCGTGCTGAGCGCTGCGTTTGTTCTTGATGTTGTAGCAGACCCACATGAACAGGACCCACACCGGAATCGCGTAGACCGAGATCTGGATGCCCGGGATCATCAGCATGATGCACAGGATAAAGGCCACGAACGCCAGGCAGATGTAGTTGCCGTACGGGTACCACAGCGCCTTGAACAACGGCGTTTGTTTGGTGCGGTTCATGTGCTGGCGGAACTTGAAGTGCGAGTAGCTGATCATCGCCCAGTTGATCACCAGCGTTGCAACCACCAGCGACATCAGCAGTTCCAGCGCGTGCTGCGGGATCAGGTAGTTCATCACCACCGCAACGAACGTTACCGCGGCCGAGGCCAGGATCGAACGCACCGGCACGCCGCGCTTGTCGATCTTCGCCAGACCTTTCGGGGCATCGCCCTGTTCAGCCATGCCCAGCAACATGCGGCTGTTGCAGTAGGTGCCGCTGTTGTACACCGACAGCGCAGCAGTGAGCACCACGAAGTTGAGGATGTGCGCCGCGGTCTTGCTGCCCAGCATCGAGAACACCTGAACGAACGGGCTGCCACTATAGGCATCGCCGGAGGCATTCAGGCTCACCAGCAAGCTGTCCCACGGAGTCAGCGACAGCAGAACCACCAGTGCGCCGATGTAGAAAATCAGGATCCGGTAGATCACCTGATTAATGGCTTTCGGGATCACGGTTTTCGGCTTGTCGGCTTCCGCTGCGGTGAAACCGAGCATCTCCAGGCCGCCGAAGGAAAACATGATGATCGCCATGGCCATCACCAGACCGCTGACGCCATTCGGGAAGAACCCACCGTGTTCCCACAGGTTGCTCACCGAGGCTTGCGGGCCGCCATGGCCGCTGACCAGCAGGTAGCTGCCCAGGGCAATCATGCCGACGATCGCCACGACCTTGATGATCGCGAACCAGAACTCTGCTTCGCCAAAGACTTTGACGTTAGCCAGGTTGATCGCATTGATCATCACGAAGAACACTGCAGCCGAGGCCCAGGTCGGGACATCCGGCCACCAGTAGTGCACGTATTTGCCGACTGCAGTCAGCTCCGACATGCCCACCAGAATGTACAGAATCCAGCAGTTCCAGCCCGACAGGAAACCGGCGAAACCGCCCCAGTACTTATGCGCAAAGTGGCTGAACGAGCCGGCCACCGGCTCTTCAACGATCATTTCGCCCAGTTGGCGCATGATCATGAAAGCGATGAAGCCACAGATTGCGTAACCGAGAATCATCGACGGGCCGGCCGATTTCAGCACACCGGCAGAGCCCAGGAACAATCCGGTACCAATCGCGCCACCGAGGGCGATCAGTTGAATATGGCGATTTTTCAGGCCGCGTTTAAGCTCGCCTGAATGCGAGTTTTGTCCACTCATTAAAAGGGTCTCACGCAAGGTTTGATAATGTTCGTTAAGACGTTGCCGCTCGGATCAGGATCAAGCAGCGCGGATCAAACCCCAGCGCAGGCACCAGGAGTTCAGCGTTTTTTTACCGGTCATGCGTCACCTGTTTGTTTTTATCTGTGACGAAATCGAACCCGACACGCTTGTGGCGCGGCGGAGTTAACAAAGCGGATAGCCTTGAGTTTGCGCAGTTGCGCAGGGAGGTCACAGTTAAAACGCGGCGCATTGTACACCTGTAACCCCCTGCTGCCAGACACCGCTTAATCAGCGCGTCGTTTGCCGGGATTGCCTGTGTCCACCTCGAGTGGCTCGGGCGGCTGCAAAAAAAAGCTCAGACCTTTGCGGGTCGTTGACGGGGGCGATGGAAAAACCGCCCCTCGAAGAGAAATGGAGATGACTCACGGCGTTCATTGCGCCTCCTTATTGTTATGCACCTGCACGACAGGCATGAGCGCATCTCACCGCTGAAACCGTCTTGAAACAAGCGGACCAGAGCCCTGCAAACCACACTACCAAGCGCCAATCGGAAGCTTTTCCTTACAACTCTCACATCAACCCGAATCCATGGCGCAGAACGCGGCTTTTCGTAAAACCTCCTTTACAAGGCGTAACGTATTTTTTCCACAACAGATCTTTCTGAAGGTCGCCTGAAAATTGACGACAGCCCCATTCCCACGGATGAGACTGCGTTAGCGTTTTGTTTTTAATTGGAAAAACAGACACCAAAAAACGGAATAAAAATTTCACATATGCTGAATTTAAATTTTAAATTGTATTTTAAAAAGTACTGGACTAGGTTTCCAACCACTTGCCAGACCGTGAAGATCTGCAAGTAAGCGGCAACTTTTTTCAGTCGCAATGATTTATTCCCGCACTGAAAACAGCACCGCCATTCAACCTTAAAGCCATCTGGGAGATTCACTATGCAAGCAATGAATAAAGACTTGGAAACCGAACTGCAACTGGACGAGTGGTTTGAAGCGCCGACTCATGACGCTGCTGTTGAAATGATGCAAGCCGACGCGGTCGTTCCGTTCGGCACCGCGATGTGGCCTTTGTAAGACATTCAGGCAGGTACGAGCCGGCCGGTCGTACTTGCCACTATTCGCTGACTGTCAGGGAGGATTCATGGATAGACTCCGCGCCATTTCGCATTTCCTTTACTACCTCGAACACCACCCTGCCCTCGTTGGCGTACGCCCGGCCAAGGTCTTGCTTGGGCATACGCAACCTTACGAGGCGTTGACCGGCGCGATCATCGAGCAAGCGCCCAACGAGCCACTTCACTTCAGCGCCATGCGCCTGGACCTCGAATCGACCCAAACCCTGAGACAGGCGATTGCCGACTGCGATCTGTACATTTTCTTCTATGACTCGTCGACCCTGCCCAACCCGCGTCCGGACGGCCCCGACTTTGTTCGCGCCCTGCAAAGCGTCATGACCGAGCACTGGAAGAAGTCGCTGCTGTTCAAGGATTACGGCGATTACTTCTACGACACCTTCAGCGTCACACCGCAACGTATCGCCGGGCTCAACAGCCATCTGATCCAGCGCATGTCCCAGGCCACCACCCTGAGCTTCAGTGATCAGCACGGCTCTTACTTCGAAACGCCGCTGAGCAGCATCAAGAAGTGGACCAATATCAACGGCGTCGGCAACTTCGACCTCGCGCCCGGCGAGATCGCCACCCACAGCGAAGCCATCAATGGCCAGGTAAAGTTCGTCGGCACCTTCCTCGGCACCATTCCCTTCGCCCGCAAATATGGCGTGCTCGAATCGCCGCTGGAGTTGTGGATCGAGAACTCGACCATCAGCCGAATCGCCACACAAGTGCCGGGGCTGGAACATGACTTCAACAAATACCTGGATGCCAACCCGTCCAACCGACGCATCGAAGAGTTGGGGATCGGCACCAATGAGGGCGTCAAGGACCTGTATGCGCGCAACGCCGGCTTCGAAGAGCGTCATTGCGGCCTCCATCTGGGTTTAGGCGGTGGCGCCAAGGGCAGCCATCACCTGGACCTGATCTTCGCCAGCGGCGTGTTGGCGCTGGATGACAAGCCGGTGTTTGATGGGCGGTTTGTCTTTTAGTTGATCGTTCCCACGCGGAGCGTGGGAATGCTCTGAGGCAAAAAAAACGCCAACCCCTAGGGTTGGCGTTTTTTATGGAGCGCTTACCGATTATTCCGGCTTGCGACGACCAAAGCCAGGACGCTGACCAGAACCGGCCGGTGCGCCACGACGCTTGCCCGATGGCGCATCACGGTCGACCAGGACGATGCCCGGACGCTTTTTCGGCGCAGGCTTGGCCGGGCGCTTGGTGTCGGACGGACGGTCTGCCACTGGCGTACCGCGACCCGACTCACCACGACCTGCCGGCGCACCGCGATCGCTGCGACCACCGGACGGAGCACCGCGGCCTTCGCCACGTTCAGTCCGACCGTTGGCCGGACGCGGAGTGCGTGGACCGCGCTCACCGTCCTGACGTGGTGCCGGCTTGCGAGCCGGACGCTCGCCTTCGATCTGCGGCTCGCGCGCTGGACGCGGGCCAGCAGCCGCTGGAGCACCAGTCGCTGGACGCAGGGTCCGCACGCGCTCGCTCTTGCCGACCGGGCGCGACGACTTGCGCTGCATACGCTCCA
Source organism: Pseudomonas sp. H3(2019) (assembly GCF_007713465.1). Lineage (GTDB taxonomy): Bacteria > Pseudomonadota > Gammaproteobacteria > Pseudomonadales > Pseudomonadaceae > Aquipseudomonas. The sequence continues at coordinate 176,121 of NZ_VMSG01000003.1, forward strand.
GCTTGTCTTTGCTCTTGGCGTTCATTTGCGGCATGGCCACCGGGGTCAAACCGACTTCAGCGCTCAGTACGTCGACTTCGTACTGGCTCATTTCGCGCCAGCGGCCCATCGGCAGGTCAGAGTTGAGGAACACCGGACCGAAACGCACGCGCTTCAGACGGCTGACCACCAGCCCCTGGGATTCCCACAGACGTCGAACTTCACGGTTACGACCTTCCATCACCACGCAGTGGTACCAGTGGTTGAAACCTTCGCCACCTGGAGCCTGTTTGATGTCGGTGAACTTCGCCGGGCCGTCTTCGAGAACGACGCCAGCCTTCAGGCGCTCGATCATTTCGTCGTCGACTTCACCACGCACACGTACCGCGTACTCGCGGTCCATTTCGTAGGATGGGTGCATCAGCCGGTTGGCCAGTTCACCGTCGGTGGTGAACATCAGCAAACCGGTGGTGTTGATGTCCAGACGACCGATGTTGATCCAGCGGCCTTCTTTTGGTTTCGGCATTTTGTCGAACACGGTCGGACGGCCTTCAGGGTCGTCACGGGTGCAGATTTCGCCGTCGGGTTTGTTGTACATGATCACGCGGCGGACCGATTCGGCCGCTTCTTCACGCTTGATCACCTTGCCATCGATGGTGATGGCGTCGTGCAGGTCGACTCGCAGGCCAAGGGTGGCATCTTTGCCGTTGACCTTGATCCGGCCATGACTGATCCAGGCTTCTACGTCGCGGCGCGAGCCGACGCCGATACGGGCGAGGACTTTCTGCAGTTTTTCGCCTGCTGGGCCGATTTCCTGGTCGTCTTTCTGGTCGTTGATACTCATCTGGGCACCTCCCGGTGTGGTCTGTTCAGGCCTGGCCTGAAGAGTTGAAATCTGGTCTTTGGGCGAAAGGATCGCCGAAGGGTCGCGAATCATACGCGCATGACGCCGCTCGCGCATCAGAGACTAGCGGATAAACGGTCAGTTAGTTGTTTTTCCGCCGACCGGTGTAGACACAGCCCTGTGGTTCCTCGTTCCCACGCTCTGCGTGGGAACGATCACTGCGTCAGTCGTCAAACTGGCGGCGTTCGTTCTCGATCGCTTCGGCGAGGGCCAGGGCTTCGGCTTCTTCATCGCTCAGCTCGGGTTCTGGTTTGGGTTGTTCCAGAGCAGCGACGGCGGCGAGCAGTTTCTCGCGAGCTTCGGCAACGCCGAGGATGTCATCTTCAGCCTCCTCCTCAACTTCTTCAGTTTCGGCCTCGGCTTCGACTTGAAGCCCGGTTTCTACCGCCACCTCGACGGGCGCATCAACGGGCGACGGAGGCTTGCTGTCGCTGTCCGCGCCATCCCGCAGCAAGTCGTCGAAGTCGGTCTTGATCCCCTCTTCCATCGAGTCCAGTTCGAGCAACAAGGTATGGAAACTGGTCTCGTCTTTCGGTTCTTCCGGCTCGGCGCTGGCATCGGCCAGTTCTTGCAGGCTCTGCGGCACCGGCGCGTCGTCGAACTCGAGCATCGGCTCGGGCTCCAGTTCGCGCAGTTCGGCCAGCGGTGGCAGGTCGTCGAGGTTCTTCAGGTTGAAATGATCGAGAAACGCCTTGGTGGTGGCGAACATCGCCGGCTTGCCCGGTACGTCGCGATAACCGACGATCCTGATCCACTCACGCTCCAGCAGGGTCTTGACGATGTGGCTGTTGACCGCCACACCGCGCACATCCTCGATCTCGCCACGGGTGATCGGCTGACGATAGGCGATCAACGCCATGGTCTCCAGCATCGCTCGGGAATAGCGTTGCGGACGTTCTTCCCACAGACGTCCGACCCAGGGCGCAAACTTCTCGCGAATTTGCAGACGGTAGCCCGAGGCGACTTCCTTCAGCTCAAAAGCCCGACCGTCGCAGGATTTCGCGAGAATCGCCAAGGCCTTCTTGAAGACTGGCGGCTCCGGGCGCTCGCCCTCCTCGAAGAGTTCGAACAGGCGCTCCATCGACTGCGGCTTTCCCGAGGCCAACAGAAAGGCTTCAAGCAGTGGCGCCAGCTCGCGGGGTTCACTCAGATTCATTGATTTTGCTCGTTATTCGGCTCGCGCCCGCACATGGATAGCCGCAAACGGCTCATTCTGCACCAGCTCGACCAAGGATTCCTTGACCAGTTCGAGGATCGCCATAAAGGTCACGACTACACCCAAGCGTCCTTCTTCGGCGGTGAACAGCTCGACAAAAGGCACAAAACCGCCACCCTTGAGCCGTTCCAGCACATCGCTCATGCGCTCGCGCGTCGACAACGCCTCGCGGCTGACCTGATGGCTTTCGAACATATCGCCACGGCGCAGCACCTCGGCCATGGACATCAGCAATTCATCCAGACTCACGTCCGGCAGCAACTTGCGCGCACGCGCCTCCGGGGCATCGAGCTTGGGCACCACCACATCGCGGCCGACCCGGCTCAGACCGTCGATGCCTTCGGCGGCCGCCTTGAAGCGTTCGTACTCCTGCAAGCGACGGATCAGCTCGGCACGCGGATCGTCTTCTTCCTCTTCGATCTCGGCCGAACGCGGCAACAGCATCCGCGACTTGATCTCGGCGAGCATCGCTGCCATCACCAGGTACTCGGCGGCCAGTTCCAGGCGCACCGACTGCATCAACTCGACATAGCCCATGTACTGCCGGGTAATTTCCGCCACCGGAATGTCGAGGATATTGATGTTCTGCTTGCGGATCAGGTACAGCAGCAAGTCGAGCGGGCCTTCGAAGGCCTCAAGGAAGACTTCCAGCGCGTCCGGCGGAATGTACAGGTCCAGCGGCATTTCCATGACCGCCTGGCCATAGACCATGGCGAACGGCAGCTCTTGCTGTGCCCCGGCCTGGCTATCGACGGGCTCTACTGCGGACATCTAGGCCTCAACCGTAAACGGCGCGGGGTCACCGCAACCGACGCGAATCACTTCTGGCTCGCCATCCGCCAGGTTGATCACCGTAGAAGCTTTGATACCACCAAAACCGCCGTCGATGATCAGGTCGACCTGATGCTCAAGCAACTGACGCATTTCATACGGATCACTCAACGGGTCGGTGTCGCCGGGCATGATCAGGGTCACGCTCATCAGCGGCTCGCCCAGCTCTTCGAGCAACGCCAGGGCAATCGGATGGCTCGGCACCCGCAGTCCGATGGTGCGCTTCTTCGGGTGCAGCAGCAGACGCGGCACTTCGCGGGTGGCGTTGAGAATAAACGTGTACGGCCCCGGCAAGTGGGCCTTGAGCAAGCGGAAGGTGCCGGTGTCGATCTTGGCGAACAGCCCCAGCTGTGACAGGTCGCTGCAAATCAGCGCGAAATTGTGCTTTTCATCCAGCTGACGTAGCCGACGTACGCGCTCCACGGCATTCTTGTCACCGATCTGGCAACCAATGGCGTAGGACGAGTCAGTGGGATAAATCACCACCCCGCCATTGCGGATGATCTCGACAGCCTGTTTGATCAGGCGCGCTTGCGGGTTTTCCGGATGAATCTGGAAAAATTGACTCACATTGTCTACCTGTTCAGACGGCAATAACGGCTGGGTCATGTTTGAACCGACACCAAAGGGGTGGCAGGTCCTCCGGGAGTGGGCGGTACTCGCCGATCTCGGACCAGCCTCCGGGTCCATGGAAATCACTGCCGGCACTGACCAGCAGACCGAACTCACGCGCAAGAATAGCCAGGCTGCCAACCTGCTCGGCCGGCTGATGGCCATTGACCACCTCGATTGCGTGGCCGCCTGCTTGAATATAGTCGGCAATCAGACGACGGCGTTTGCTGCGGGTGAAATCATAGTGCCAAGGATGCGCCAGGCTCACCCATGCCCCTGCAGCGCGCAGGGTTTCGACGGTTTCTTCCAGGGTCGGCCAGTGCTGCTTGACGTCCCCCAGCTTGCCGGCGCCCAGCCACTTGCGGAAGGCTTCGGCACGGTCCTTGACGAAGCCTGCACGGACCAGATAATCGGCAAAGTGCGGTCGGGCCGGCGCATTGCCGCTGTCACCGAGCTCCTGCTGGATCGCCCGCGCGCCTTCCAGCGCGCCCGGCATGCCCTTGAGTTCGAGCTTGCGGCTGATTTCTTCGGACCTCAGCCAGCGCCCGTCACGCAATTTGGCAATCGCCTCGACCAGTGCCGGGGCATTGACGTCGAACCCGTAACCGAGCACATGAATGGTCGCGCCCCCCCAGGTGCAGGACAATTCGACGCCGTTGACCAGTTGCATCCCCAGCGCAACCGCAGCGCTGCGGGCCTCGTCGAGGCCTTCAAGGGTGTCGTGATCGGTCAAGGCCAGGACTCGCACGCCTTTCTCGAACGCACGCGCAACCAGTACCGCAGGCGCCAGGGCGCCATCGGAGGCCGTGCTATGGCAGTGCAAATCAACATTCACAGGACTGTGTAACCTCAAATCAGCTGGCGCTTTCGCGACTCAATATGTTTGTTATTATGCCGCCACATCCTGCTTCTGGCTGCCACTGTGAAACAATTCATCGACTTCATCCCGCTTCTGCTGTTTTTCATCGTCTTCAAAATCGATCCACGGGTCGTCGACATCGCCGGTCATCCACTGACGGTAGGCGGCATTTACAGCGCCACTGCGATGCTGATCACCAGCTCCCTGGTGGTCTACGGCACGCTGTTCATCAAGCAGCGCAAGCTGGAAAAGAGCCAGTGGCTGACCCTGATCGCCTGCCTGGTCTTCGGTAGCCTGACCCTGGCGTTCCACAGCGAAACCTTCCTTAAATGGAAAGCGCCGGTGGTCAACTGGCTGTTCGCCCTGGCCTTTATCGGCAGCCACTTCATCGGCGAGCAGTTGCTGATCAAACGCATCATGGGCCACGCGCTGACCCTGCCGGACACGGTCTGGACCCGTTTGAACATCGCCTGGATCGGCTTTTTCCTGTTTTGTGGCGCGGCCAACCTGTTCGTTGCGTTCACCTTCCAGGACTATTGGGTCGATTTCAAAGTCTTCGGCAGCCTGGGCATGACCCTGCTGTTCCTGGTCGGCCAGGGCATTTACCTGTCCCGCCACCTGCACGACGCCGACACTTCTACGCCAAAAACCGAGGACTGACATGCTTTACGCAATCATTGCTACAGACGTCGCCAACTCCCTGGAAAACCGCCTGGCTGCGCGCCCTGCCCACATCGAGCGGCTGCAACAGCTCAAGGCCGAGGGCCGCGTGGTTCTGGCAGGCCCGCACCCTGCCATCGATAGCAATGATCCGGGCGCAGCAGGTTTCACCGGCAGCCTGATCGTTGCCGAGTTCGCCTCCCTCGAAGCCGCCAAGGCCTGGGCCGATGCGGATCCGTATATCGCCGCAGGCGTCTACGCCAACGTTCTGGTCAAACCGTTCAAGCAAGTCCTGCCATAACCCGGCCTCTGCGCGATGAACCTTCGGTTCATCGCGTGTTCAATGGCTCATTATTCTCGTTCCACGGCCGACAACCTGCCCAACACTCGATTGGAATCAGGAGTTTCGATGCGCCAAGGTCCGCTGTGTCTGCTGTTGGTCATGTTATCGATCGGGGCCTTCGCCCATGCCGAAGAGCACTCGGACTCAGGCTATTCAACGCCTCTGTCGTTAAGCGCCGGAAGCCAGATCACCGAATTGCAGCAGCGCTTGAAAGAGAGCGAGCGGCAACGAGAAGAGCTGAACAAACAACTGCAAAATGCCGATAACGAACGCGAAAGCGCCTTGCTGGGCCGGTTACGCCAAGAGAATCAGCGCCTCAAGCTGCAACTCAAGGAAGCCCAGGCAAACCCGCTGCCGCGCCTGCTGACCGATCAACAGCAGTGGTTCGTCACTGGCGCCGGAGTAGCGCTATTGGCCCTGCTCTGCGGTATCTTCGCCAGTGGTGGACGTAGAACACGTCGGCAATGGCTAAATTGAGTGAGTCATGAGCGAGCTGTTACTAATTGATGATGACCAGGAGCTGTGTGAGCTCCTGAGCAGTTGGCTGAGCCAGGAAGGTTTTGTCGTGCGCGCTTGCCACGACGGTCTGAGTGCGCGCCGCGCCTTGGCCGAGTCTGCGCCGGCAGCAGTGGTGCTGGATGTGATGCTGCCCGACGGCAGCGGTCTGGAGCTGCTCAAGCAGTTGCGCAACGACCACCCGGACCTGCCGGTGGTGATGCTCTCGGCCCGTGGCGAGCCGCTGGACAGGATCCTCGGGCTGGAACTGGGTGCCGACGATTACCTGGCCAAGCCTTGTGACCCCCGTGAGCTGACCGCGCGCCTGCGTGCGGTGCTGCGGCGCAGTCATCCGGCGGCGGTGTCCAGCCAGATGGAATTCGGCGACCTGTGCTTCAGCCCGGTCCGTGGCGTGGTCAGCATCGACGAACAGGAATTCACCCTGACCGTCTCTGAAAGTCGCCTGCTCGAAGCCCTGCTCAAGCAACCCGGCCAACCGCTGGACAAGCAGGAACTGGCGCAGATCGCCCTTGGACGCAAGCTGACCCTGTACGACCGAAGCCTGGACATGCACGTCAGCAACCTGCGCAAAAAGATCGGCCCACACCCCGACGGCCGCCCGCGCATCGTTGCCCTGCGCAGCCGTGGTTATTACTACAGCCTCTGAACCGTCTTTACCCAAGCTTTACGCTCTGCTGACCGCCGCTGACCTTGATCTCCGTATTCTGTACTCATCCGGAACACACCGGGAACGAGACAAGGAGACACACCATGCGCAAGACCCTTATCGCTTTGATGTTCGCCGCTGCACTGCCAACCATTGCCATGGCTGCACCAGAAGGCCAAGGCCCGATGGGCCCAATGGAAGGCCACGGATACAGCGAGCACATGCACGGCGGCAAAGGCATGTACAGAGAGTTGAACCTCAGCCACGAACAACGCGAGCAGATTCGCAAATTGATCGGTGAGCAGATGCATGCACGCAAAGAGTTGGTCGAGCAGTACCTGCAAAAACTCTCGCCAGCCGATCAGCAGGCCATGAAAGACCAAATGGCGGCCGGCCGCCAGAAAACCGAGAAGGACATTCGTGCCCTTCTCAAGCCGGACCAACAGCAGAAGTTCGATGCGATCCAAAAGAAGCAGGCCGAACGCAAAGCCGAATGGGAGCAGTTCCAGGCCTGGAAAGCTCAACAACCGCAAAAAACGCAATAATGCTCTAGCGTTTCTCCCCAGCCCAATGGTCAATCGCCATTGGGCTTTCTTTGTTTGAGGACTTACCGTGCGTTCATTGTTCTGGCGCATCCTTGCCAGTTTCTGGCTGGCCATCGCTCTGGTTGCAGGGCTGTCGATCCTGCTCGGGCACATGTTGAACCAGGACGCCTGGATTCTCAGTCGCCACCCGGGCCTCAATACCCTGGCGCAAGAGTGGACGCAGCTCTACGAAGAAAAAGGCGAGGACGCGGCGCAAGCCTTGCTCGAACAACGCAAACGGCGTTACCACATCGATGTTCAGGTACTGAACGAAGGTGGTGACCCGGTGGTGCGCGGGACCTTTCCTCGCCGTGCGGCAGCCCTGGAAGCACGGCAGAACGACAACCCCGACGACAGCGGCCGCCACCTGCCCTGGCGGCGTCTGACCGTTGAGTACACCAGCCCGAAAACCGCTGAAACCTACTTGCTGATCTACCGTATTCCGCATCCAGAGCTCAACGCCTGGCACCGCAACAGCCTGCTTTGGCCCTTCAGTGCGCTGGCGATTGCCTTGGTGGTGCTGACACTGTTCAGCCTGCTGGTGACGCTGTCCATCACCCGCCCGCTGAGCCGTTTGCGCGGTGCGGTGCACGATCTCGGTCAGACGACCTATCAGCAAAACAGCCTGGCGCGGCTGGCCAACCGGCGTGACGAATTTGGCGTGCTGGCCAACGACTTCAACCGCATGGGCGCACGCCTGCAAAGCCTGATCGGCAGCCAGCGGCAACTGCTGCGCGACGTGTCTCACGAACTGCGTTCGCCGTTGGCCCGGTTGCGTATCGCTCTGGCACTTGCGGAACGGGCCGGCCCCGAAGAACGCGAAAAACTCTGGCCACGATTGACCCGCGAATGTGATCGTCTGGAAGCACTGATCAGTGAAATCCTGGTGCTGGCACGGGTCGACGCCGACAACGCAAGTGCCGAAGAAGTCGACCTCAATGCGCTACTCAATACTGTGCAAAAAGACGCTCAGCTTGGCGCGCCAGAGCAAAGCATCCGTATCGACGCCGAACGGCAATTAAGCCTCAAGGGCTGGCCGACCATGATCGAGCGGGCGCTGGACAACCTGTTGCGCAACGCCCAGCGCTTCAATCCGGCAGGACAACCGATAGAAGTGCTGGCATTGCGTCAGGGCGATCGGATTGTCATCAGCGTGCGCGACCACGGACCCGGTGTAGAGGCCGAGCATTTGAAGCAATTGGGCGAGCCATTTTTTCGGGCACCCGGGCAGACGACCGCCGGACATGGCCTGGGACTGGCCATCGCCCGACGTGCGGCGGAGCGCCACGGCGGCAGTCTGATTCTGGCCAATCACCCGGAAGGTGGATTCATTGCCAGCCTGGAGTTGCCATTAGAGCCCGGTATCGCAACCTGACCTGAAGATCGTTCCCACGCTCCCGCGTGGGAACGATCATGTTCAGGGTTTGGCAGGCCAGGCACTGACAAACTCGGTAAGATCGACTTTCCCGGCCACCCGCGGTTCGTTCTGCGGTGTACCCAGGTAAAGGAACGCAATCACTTCTTCACCTTCCGCCAGGCCCAACCCCTGGGCCACATGCGCCGAATAGACCAGCTCGCCTGTGCGCCATACCGCGCCAATACCCTGAGCGTAAGCCGCCAGCAAAATACCGTGGGCCGCACAACCTGCCGCCAGCAACTGCTCGGACTTCGGCACTTTGACGTGGTCTTGCAGACGTGCGACCACAACGACGACCAATGGCGCGCGCAATGGGCCGTTCCGCGCCTTGTCCACCAGGGCCTGAGGCACATCGGCGTCTTGCAGGCGTGCAGCCTCAGCCAGTATCTCGCCCAATTGCTCGCGCGCCGCGCCTTCGACCGTCAGGAAACGCCACGGCTGCAAATGCCCGTGATCCGGTGCGCGCATGGCCGCGGAAAACAACACTTCCCGTTGTGCAGCGGTGGGCGCCGGGTCGAGCAAACGCGGAACGGATACACGGTTGAGCAAAGCGTCGAGAGCCTGCATCGGCCACCTCCTGAAAAAAATGTCTGGCTATTCTAGCGGCAACTGCCGCCGGGGTGCCGGTTTACATGCCCTGCCTCGCAGGTAGAATGGCGCCCTTCCCTATCAGCCCGAGCGGACTTCATGGCGTTGCCGACCTTACGGATCATTGGTTTCATCATCGGCATCTTCCTGATTACCTTGGCCATCAGCATGGTCGTGCCGATGGCAACCCTGCTGATTTACGACCGCACCAGCGACCTGCCATCGTTCCTCTGGGCCAGCATGATTACCTTTCTCGCCGGTCTGGCGCTGGTCATCCCCGGGCGACCGGAGCATATACACCTGCGCCCGCGGGACATGTACCTGCTCACCGTGTCGAGCTGGGTGGTGGTCTGCATCTTCGCGGCATTGCCGTTCCTGCTGACCCAGCGCATCAGTTACACCGACTCGTTTTTCGAAAGCATGTCGGGCATCACCGCCACCGGCTCTACAGTGCTCAGTGGCCTGGACAACATGTCTCCGGGCATCCTGATGTGGCGTTCGTTGCTGCACTGGCTGGGCGGGATCGGCTTTATCGGCATGGCGGTCGCGATTCTGCCACTGCTGCGCATCGGCGGCATGCGGCTGTTTCAGACCGAGTCGTCGGACCGTTCCGAAAAAGTCATGCCGCGTTCGCACATGGTGGCCAGACTGATCGTCGCCGCCTACGTCAGCATCACCATTCTCGGCAGCCTGGCGTTCTGGTGGGCGGGCATGAGCCCGTTCGATGCAGTCAACCATGCGATGTCGGCAATATCCACCGGCGGCTTCTCCACCTCCGACCAGTCCCTGGCCAAGTGGACGCAACCGGCCGTGCACTGGGTCGCGGTGGTGATCATGATTCTCGGCAGCCTGCCATTTACCTTGTACGTGGCGACCATGCGCGGCAATCGGCGGGCGCTGATCAAGGATCAGCAAGTGCAAGGATTGCTCGGCATGCTGCTGGTGACCTGGCTGGTACTCGGCACCTGGTACTGGTGGACCACCGACCTGCATTGGCTGGATGCACTGCGCCATGTCGCGCTGAACGTCACCTCGGTGGTCACCACCACCGGTTTCGCGCTGGGGGACTACAGCTTGTGGGGCACCTTCTCATTGATGCTGTTTTTCTACCTGGGCTTTGTCGGTGGTTGCTCGGGGTCGACCGCTGGCGGGATCAAGATCTTCCGTTTCCAGGTGGCCTTTATCCTGCTCAAGGCCAACCTTAACCAACTGATCCACCCCCGTGCGGTGATCAAGCAGAAGTACAACGGTCATCGTCTCGACGAAGAAATTGTGCGTTCGATCCTGACGTTTTCGTTCTTCTTTGCGATCACCATTTGCGCCATCGCCCTGGCGCTGTCGCTGCTGGGCGTGGACTGGATGACCGCCTTGACCGGCGCCGCCAGTACGGTTTCCGGAGTGGGTCCGGGACTGGGTGAAACCATCGGACCGTCTGGTAACTTCGCCAGCCTGCCCGACGCCGCCAAGTGGATTCTGTCTCTCGGCATGCTGCTCGGGCGACTGGAAATCATTACCGTGTTTGTGCTGTGTATCCCGGCGTTCTGGCGTCACTGAGTTCTTTGGGCGCGTCCATCAACCGCGTCCGGTATTCGCCGGGCGTGGTATCGAACCAGCGCCGAAAAGCCCGAAAAAAATTGCTCGGGTCGGCGAACCCCAACAGGTAGGCGATTTCCAGCAGGGTCATGTTCGGTTGCGCCAGGTACTGCTCGGCCAACTCACGGCGTGTGTCGTCGAGCAGCGTCTGAAAACTCGTGCCCTCTTCCTGCAAGCGTCGCTGCAAGGTGCGCTGGGACAAGTGCAGGGTTTGCGCCACCGTATCGCGCTTGGGTTCGCCTTGCGGCAGTAGGCGACAGAGCACTTGCCGGGCCTTGTGGGTAACCTGGCTTTCAGAAAACCGAGCCAGATATTCGCCGGCAAACCGGTCATGCAACAACGCCATCGCCTCGTTGGCAGTCGGCAACGGGGCTTCCATGTCTGCCCGTTCGAAAATCAGCGCGTCATAGGGCGCGTTGAACTCCAGCGGCGCATGAAAGGCAAATTTGTAGGGTTCGAGGTCCTGGGGTTGATCCCCCTGCATCAGCACTTTGCGTGGCTGCAAGGTGCGCCCGGTCAGCCAGCCACACAGGCCCAGCGCGCAGGCGAGTGACGCTTCGGCACTTTGCCGGGTGGGCGGCAGATGGTCGCCATGCACCGTCAGAATCAGTGCATACCCTTCGGGTAACAGGCGAAAACTCAGGTCGGCGCTTTCGGCGATGATCCGCTGATAACGCACCAGGCGCTGAAAACCTTCCGCCAGGGTCTGGCTGGACATCAAGGCATAACCGACCACATGAAACGATGCCGGGCGGACCAACTTGCCCATGTTCAGACCGATCGCCGGGTTGCCGGACAGCTCTACCGCGCGCTGCCAGAGCCGCGTCATCGAATCTTGAGGAAAGCGCGCATCCGGATCATTCAGCGCCGCGTAGTCGAGCCCCAACTGTTTGAACAAGACCCGGCAATCCAGGCCGTCCATCTCGAGTGCCTTGACAATCCCCATCGCCCAGCTTGCAGAAGTCGTTCGTTCGCTCATAGCGTTTTCTTACTTGATGAGCCGCGTGTCACGGCCAATTTCAGAAGGATACTAAAGTGGCGCCCAAGGTCACTGGCTGTTGCCACTGATGACTCTAGACTTAAATAAGCTGCCCGCAGAACATCCGCTCGGCAGCACAATAACCACAGAGATCGCAGTCGTGGAAAACATCAAACGCTTCAGCAGCTTCGCCGAGTTTTACCCGTATTACCTCAGCGAACACAGCAACAGTGTCTGCCGACGCCTGCACTTTGTCGGCACCAGCCTGGTGATTTTCATCCTCGCCTTAGCTATCGGCAAAGGCGCCTGGCTGTTGTTGCTGGCCCTGCCTCTGGCCGGCTACAGCTTCGCCTGGGTCGGACACTTTTTCTTTGAAAAGAACCGGCCGGCGACATTCCAGCATCCGCTTTACAGCCTGATCGGCGACTTCGTCATGTATCGCGACATGATCCTCGGCAAAGTGCCTTTCTAGGCTCGTCGGGTCATCAAGCCGTCTCGCACAGCCAGTGCGAAATTGGATCCAAGACCTACACTCATGTCCGTTCCTTCAAGAACAATAAGAGGATAGCTGATGAATGCGCACGCCCGTTTCACCCATATGAAGGATGGTACGCAGGAAGACTGGGCGATCATCGCCGCAGACTTCAGCGCCTACGCCAAACAATTGCCGACACGGATTGTGGCGCACCTGAAACTGCTGGAGGGTGATTTTGGCGGTTTCCCGGTCGATCGGCTGACCCACTCACTGCAAACCGCCACCCGCGCCTGGCGCGACGACCGGGATGAGGAATACGTGGTGTGTGCGCTGCTCCACGACATTGGCGATACCCTTGGCTCCTACAACCACCCGGACATTGCGGCGGCGATCCTCAAGCCATTCGTCAGCCCTGAAAACCTGTGGATGGTGGAAAAGCACGGGATTTTCCAGGGCTACTACTTCTTCCATCACCTGGGCATGGACCGGCACCTGCGCGAGCAGTTTCACGAACACCCGCAGTACCGGCAAACCATCGAGTTCTGCGCCAGGTACGACGCTGCAGCCTTTGATCCGGACTACGAGACCCTGCCGCTGAGTTTCTTCGAACCGATGATGGAACGCCTGTTTGCCCGGCCGAAAAACTCGATCTACATGGCGGCGATGGAAGAACACGCACCGGCCTAAGATCAAGAGATCGCAGGCTGCGATCTTTCCCCGTCAAACCGGTTCTGCGACCTTCACCAAGTCAGCTTTAAGCTGTGCTTCACGCGCCTGCGCATCCGCCAACCGGTACAACTCGATTGTGCCGTCCAAATGCTCGATCAAGGCCGTGCACGACTCCACCCAATCTCCGCAATTGAGGTAGTCCACCTCGCCGACCTTGCGGATTTCCGCATGGTGGATGTGCCCGCAAACCACCCCGTGCAGCTCGCGTTTGACACACTCGTGGGCGATGGCCTCTTCGAAATCGCTGATAAAGCTGACCGCGGTTTTGACTTTGTGCTTGAGGTACGCCGACAACGACCAGTAACCGTAGCCGTACCGTGCACGCCAGTGATTGAGCCAGCGGTTGAGGGTCAGGGTGAACTCGTAGGCCGAGTCGCCGAGAAACGCCAGCCAGCGGTGATAACGCGTGATCACATCGAACTGATCGCCATGAATCACCAACAGGTGCCGGCCATCCGCAGTGACGTGAACCGCCTCGTCCACCAACTGAATATTGCCCAGGATCAGCTTTGAATAACGCCGCAAAAACTCGTCGTGGTTGCCGGTGACGTAAATCACCTCGGTGCCGCGTTTGCTCATGGTCAGCAAACGGCGAATGACGTTGGTGTGAGCCTGTGGCCAGTACATGCCGCTGCGCAGCTTCCAGCCATCGATGATGTCGCCGACCAGATAGATCCTGTCAGCCTGATAGCTCTTGAGAAACTGCGACAAATGCTCGGCCTGACAATCCCGGGTGCCAAGGTGCACATCGGAGATCCACAAGGTGCGCACGCGTTGTTTACGGCTGGGTTTTGCACGTTCGGCGCTGGTCATGGGCAACCTCTGCGAGATTTTTCGCAAGCTTGCACCGCAGCGATTAATAGCCCATGACACAAATACGGCAGTCTGATGACAGCCCGAACCCTGGCGTGGCCGGTGTAGACTGCGAGTCTGCCCAGGAGACTGCGATGAGACCGATCCTCACGCTACGCCAGTACACCCACGACCTGATCGTCCACAGCCATGACCACGCACAACTGGTGTTCGGTCTGTCCGGCGCGCTCGACTTCGAGGTCGGCGGTCATGGCAGCCAGGTGGTGCAGCAGAGTTTTGTGGTTGTACCGTCAGGCGCTCATCACGCCTGCGGCAGCCCGAATGGCAGCCGCTGCCTGGTGCTCGATGTGCCCAGCGATCAATGGGTTTCGCAATCACTGGGCGAGCATGCCGAGGCCAGTCGACGCTTGCTCGACAACCCCGGACGCTTGCCGCTGGACGCCGGGCAAAGCCAGCTGGTGAGCTGGCTGGCGAGCAGCCCGGTCACTGACCCGCTGATTGCCCAGCAAGGCGCCGTGTTGTTGCTTGCCAGCCTCAACAACGCCGCGCCGAGCAGCATCGCCGGGCGCCGCTTGCCTTACGCCGCGCTCAACGCGCACATCGACCAATACGCCGCCTATCCGCTGCAAGTCGCCGATCTGGCGCGTATCGCCGGGCTGTCCAGCGCGCGCCTGCATGCACGGTTTGTGGCCGAATGCGGGCAGACGCCGATGGATTACATCCGCAGTCGCCGCCTGCATATCGCGGTGAAGTTGCTGCGTGAATCCGCCCTGCCCATCGGCGAAGTCGCCAGCCGTGTCGGCTATGGCTCCCAGAGTGCCTTCGCCGCAGCGGTGATGCGCGAGTTCGGTGCCTCCCCGGGTGCGCTGCGTCGTACAGCGAGCAAGCGCTAGGCTGACGATAAAAAACGCGAGTTTGACGACAGACAGATCAGACCGTCACGCGGTTCAATGTCGTAACTGCCTCTATGGATTAAGGATTGAAATGACTCCGCGTACCGCCCTTGGCGCCCTGCATATCGGCGCCTTGATGTTTGGCCTGACGGGTGTGTTCGGCAAACTCGCCGCGGCCTCCCCTGCCATCATTGTCTTTGGCCGTGCGACATTTGCGGTGATCGCTCTGGCATTCTTTGCCCGTTTCGCCAGCAACACTGGCTGGCAGAAACTCGAAGCCGTGGACTGGCGTCGCCTGCTGCTCAGCGGCCTGTTGCTGGCCGGGCATTGGGTGAGTTTTTTCATTGCGGTGAAAGTCGCCGGTGTGGCGATTGCGACCCTGGGTTTTGCCAGTTTCCCGGCGTTCACGGTGATCCTCGAAGGCCTGATCTTCCGCGAGCGAATCCGCGCCAATGAAATTCTCCTGGTGGTGCTGGTGAGCGTCGGCCTGGTGCTGGTCACCCCGGATTTCGACCTCGCCAGTAAAGCCACCAGCGGTCTGCTCTGGGCGGTGGGTTCGGGCCTGCTGTTCGCCTTGCTGTCGCTGACCAACCGTGCCAGCTCCGGGCGTATACCCGCCGTGCAGGCTGCGCTGTGTCAGAACGTAGTGGTCGCCCTCTGTCTGTTGCCGGTGGCAGCACCGGGATTGAGTGAGGTGCGCGCCATCGACTGGCTATGGATCGGTCTGCTCGGGGTGTTCTGCACCGGCGTCGCCCACAGCCTGTTCGTTGCCAGCCTGGCGGTGATCAAGGCTCGCACCGCCGCGGTGGTGTTTGCCCTGGAGCCGGTTTACGGCATCACCGTCGCCTGGCTGCTGTTCGGTGAGAATCCGACACTGCGGATGTTGATTGGCGGTGCGCTGATCATCATCGCGATTGTGGTGTCCAGCAGTCTGTCTGGCAGCTCAAGCAAGAAAAGCGTGACGGTCGAAGCCGCCTCTCACTGAGTTCTATCGTTGTGTCCGAGATCGCGGTCGGGATCGATCTGATCCCGGACCCGCTGCTTGAGCACCTTGGCTTCCGGGAAGCCGCCATCGGCCTTGCGTTCCCAGATCTGTACCCCGTCGCAGGTAATGAAAAACACCCCGCCGGTTCCCGGCACCAGAGAAACTTTGCCCAGGTCGTCACCGAAGGTACTGAGCAGCTCCTGGGCCAGCCAGGCGGCGCGCAACAGCCACTGGCATTGCGTGCAGTAAGTGATGACGACTTCCGGTTTGTGTGTGGTCATGGCGTGCTGGACTCCTGAACTCGATGGCGCCGCTATGATAGCCGCCTTTGCCGCTCGATTTACCTGAGCCTTGGGCAGACGTACTGATCGCAGGTATTGCGAAAATTGATGGCTGCGCGAGACCTGTAGGAGCTCAGCGAATACTGGCCAACAGGCTGCGGGCGGTTTGCTTCAAGGATTCGTCACTGTCCTTGAGTAACTCGTTCAATAGCGCAATGGCGCTGTCCAGATCACCGTCGTCGATGCAGTTCTGCGCTTCTTCCAGTTTGCCGGGGTGGATCTCTTCGTGCGCAGGTACCGCGAATTCGCCCGACAACGGCTCAAGCTCCAGGGTCGGTGATGCATCGGCGAAATGCTCGAGAAAGCCATCGTCCAGCGGTTCCAGCTGATCCACGGGTTTAGCCATTGCCGCTGTTGTGTCGGACGGACAGGCCAGATCCCAGCTCGAATCCATCGACAAGTCATCCAGATTCAACTGGAACTCATCCCCTACCGAGGCAGCAGGTTCAGCCGTCGTTTCAGCCGTCGACTCAAGAGTCGCCAACGATTGTGCACTGGCCAGTTTTGGCGAACGTGCGCGAATCTGCTCCAGCACATCGGCACTGTAACCCGCTTCAAGCAAGCTGTTTTCATGGTCCGAATAAGCTGCGCTGTCGCCCTGCAGCCCCAGCACCTCCAACAGTTTCAGGTTCAAATCACTGCGCTGCGGCTCTTTGAGCAAGGCTTCGCGCAATAGACTGACCGCTTCGACGAAGCGGTCATAGGTCAGGTAGATACCGACGCCCTCAAGCACTTCTGCCCCATGAGCGGTTTCGCGGTTCGCAGGGGGAGACTGCGTCGCAGAAAGCTCAATCGATGGTTTCTGTGCACTATCGGGCGCTCCCCGACTGACCACCGGCTCATGTCGCGGCACGGGTTCTGATACAGGCTGTGCCCGCCGCCGACGGAGCGCAAACAGGCCCAGTAGCAATAGCACGCCAAGCACCAACAGGCCGCCGATCAGCCACAACGCCCAACCACTGCTTGTCTCATCCACGGCAGCGGTGGGCACCGGAATTGGCGCGACGGGAATGACGGGGGCGGATAAAGGTTTTTTGGCTTCGGCCAGCTCGGTTTGCAGATCACTGACTTGCTTGTGCTGGCTGGCGATCTGTTCATCCTGGGCTTGTAGCCGGGTGTTCAATTGATCGACCGTTTGTTTCAGTTGCTGGTTTTCCTGGACGCTGGCGGCCAGCAACTCGGAAGCGTGGTCTGTAGTTGCGGGCGCCGTGCTGGCCGGGTGGGCAGCGGGCGTTTTGACGGGTGCGCTGGCTGTGGGTTGCTGGCTGATCGCCGGAGCCGGCTCGATGTCACTCGCCGGTACGATCCCCGGTGAACCCGGTGGATCGATCAGCAACGTGTATTCGCGCAGCAGATGCCCATTGGGCTGGTTCGCCTGCACCAGAAAATTCAGGAACGGTTCATTGACCGGCTTGCTGGACACCACCCGAATCACGCTGCGATTGCCACGCAGAACGGCGGTAAAACGCAGGTCGTTGAGAAAAAACACTCGCTCGACACCGGCGCGGGCGAACTCGTCCGCCGTCGCCAGGCTGACCGAGAGTTCACCGTCGCTCAGGGCACCGGGATCGACCAAGGCGATTTCGGCATTCAACGGCTGGTTCAGGGCTGAGTGCAACGTGATGTCGCCCAACCCCAACGCAGGTGCCAATGCGGAGTAACTCAAGGCACCGGCGACCGACAACAGGCTGACGGAGCGCCGTAACACAGACTGCAAACTCTCGAGCATGAGCATTCCTTAGCTAACCAGAATCAACCTGTGCGCATTCGCACGTCCGTGTGAACACGTTATTGCCGAGGGTCTGTTGACGTTTGGTGACGGCCGCGACGGATGCCCACTTGATGCAGGGCAAGGCGCGAGGAACGCAGTTTGGTTGTTCCAAATAAGTGCCGAGCAACGCAGCCCTGCATCAAGTGGGCCCCGTCCCTTCGGGTTGCGTGCCAACGTGCGCGAGGCTGCGTTGCGGGATTTGCCAAGGGAACAACCATTGGCGGCATCCCGCGCCTTGCCTCGCACACGTTGGCCCAGCAACGCGGTTCGTCACCAAACGTCAACAGACCCTACAGTTCTTATAGTCTGCTCTGCGCCAGTTCTCAAAAGTCTGCTGTGTGGTTATGCCTCAAGATTTTTCCAGATTGGCCAAAATGTGCCCATGGACCCGCATACACACCCGCATATCTTCCTCGTTGACACCCTCGAACAGCTCATGGCGCAACTCGGCGGCAATGGTTTCAATTTGTTCGATCAAGGGACGGGCGGGCGCACACAGCACGATCTTTTTCGCCCGGCGGTCTTCCGCCACCGCCTGACGCTGCACCAGGCCTTGGGTTTCCAGGCTATCGAGCAGGCGCGCCAGTGTCGGTCCTTCAACACCGACGCTTTGTGCCAGCTCACGCTGAGTGGGGGCTTCTTCGAAACGCGCCAGGTGCAACAGCACCAGCCAGCGGGCCTGGGACAGGCCGAGGCCGGCGAGACGGCGATCCAGTTCGGCGCGCCAGCCGCGAGACATCTGCGCCAACTGCATGCCAAAACGGTGTTGATCGGTTAACGGCATAAAAAACTCATGGTTAGACTGAAATAAGCTGAAACTAATTATTAGTCAGCTAAGCATGACCCTCGACTCTAGGCAAGGCTCGGTCTGTACTGAATCGTTACATCTTGATCTTCGACACTTAAATTTCAAACTCCGACTGCAATGCCGCTCTCACACAGTACAAAACGCCCTCGGGAACACGACCGGCAAACAACGCGGAAATCTCCGACACCGGCGGCAACTCGCCCTCGCCGTCCAGGAACGCGTCCTGGACTTCGCCCATCAGGTCTTCCGGAAGGTCCAGTGCCTGCTCCAGCGACAGTTGCTGCTTGCCGATGGCCTCGGCGAGCATCGTGTACACGTTCTTTTCCGAACACTGCAACTGACCGGCAATCTGCATCGGTGTCATGCCGGCGCGCGCCAGGGTGATCAATTCGTGGCGCAAATCGGCAACCACTTTCGGCGCCTCGGCCTGGCCGCCCAGCACTTCGAGAAAGGCCTCGCCATAGCGCTCCAGCTTGCGTGCACCGACACCGCTGACCTTGGCCATTTCCGGCAACGAACTTGGCTGGCTGCGGAGCATTTCGAGCAAAGTCGAATCCGGGAAGATGACATACGGCGGCACGCCATGCTCTCCGGCGAGCTTGCGGCGCAGGGCGCGCAAGGCTTCCCACTGCTCGCGTTCTTCGCCTCGCACCAACTGGCTGGCCTGGCTGGTGCTGCTGCTTTTTGCGGTGGTTTGCGGTTTGAGGTCGCGGCGCAGCTCCAGGGTCACTTCACCCTTGAGCAGTGGCCGGCAGCTGTCACTCAAGCGCAAGCCGCCGTAGCCTTCCAGATCAATGTCCGCCAGACCGCGCGCCACCAACTGTCGGAAAAGGGAACGCCATTCACCTTCGGCCCGCGCCTTGCCGACACCGAATACCGACAGATGCTGATGGCCGAAGCTGCGGACTTTTTCGTTGTCCTTGCCCAGCAACACATCCACCAGATGCCCGACGCCATAGCGCTGGCCGGTGCGGTAGATCGCCGACAGTGCCTGACGGGCCGGTTCGGTGGCGTCCCAGGTCTGCACACCGTCGACACAGTTGTCGCAATGCCCACAAGGCTGTGGCATGTCTTCGTCGAAGTAGGCCAGAAGCGTCTGACGGCGGCAGCGGGTTTCTTCACACAGCGAGAGCATGGCGTCGAGCTTGTGTTGCTCGAGACGCTTGTGGCGCTCATCGCCTTCGGAGTTCTGCAGCATCTGCTTGAGCATCACCACGTCTTGCAGGCCGTAAGCCATCCAGGCGTCTGCCGGCAGACCATCACGGCCACCCCGACCGGTTTCCTGGTAATAGGCCTCAAGGGATTTCGGCAAGTCCAGATGCGCGACAAAGCGCACGTTGGGTTTGTCGATGCCCATGCCGAAGGCCACGGTGGCGACCATGATCAGGCCTTCCTCGTTGAGGAAGCGCTTCTGGTGGTGTGCCCGCGTATCGTTGGGCAGACCGGCGTGGTACGGCAACGCAGGGAAACCTTGCTCGCTGAGGAACACCGCTACTTCGTCGACCTTTTTGCGCGACAGGCAATAAACGATGCCGGCATCACTGCGCCGCTCCGCAAGGAACGCCAGCAATTGCTTGCGCGGCTGCTCCTTGGGCACGATGCGGTAGAAAATGTTCGGCCGATCGAAACTCGACAGAAAGCGCTCGGCGTTCTGCAGATGCAGGCGTTCGACGATTTCTTCCCGGGTGCGCTTGTCGGCCGTGGCGGTCAGGGCGATGCGCGGGACGTTGGGGAACAGTTCCGCCAACTGGCCCAGTTGCAGGTATTCCCGGCGGAAATCGTGACCCCATTGCGATACGCAGTGAGCTTCGTCGATGGCGAACAGAGCGATTTCAAGACTTTGCAGGAACGCCAGCATCCGTGGCTGAACCAGGCGCTCAGGTGCCAGGTAGAGCATTTTCACTTCGCCGCGCTTGATCCGCGCCGCCAGATCGCGTTGTTGCTCGGCGCTCAAGGTCGAATTGAGCGCCGCCGCGGCCACACCGAGTTCTTCGAGGGTCGCGACCTGATCGTCCATCAAGGCAATCAGCGGTGAAACCACCACCGCCAGGCCATCGCGCAACAGTGCCGGGACCTGGAAGCACAGCGATTTGCCGCCGCCGGTCGGCATCAGCACCAGAGCGTCACCGCCGCTGGCCACGCGCTCAATGATGGCACCCTGACGGCCACGAAAACTGTCGTAGCCGAAGATGTCCTTGAGGACGCGCTGAGCCTGTTCGAGCATGAAAAACTCCAAATGATGCTGAATATCCCTGTGTGCAGGCTGGATCAAAAAACCACGTTGTCACGGACAGATCCGTAAGCGGATTTGTCCGGGACCGTCGCGACACCTGCAGGGCTTTGCAAAACGCGCGAGTATACCCGAGCAATAGCCGCCGACACCGACAATGCAGGCAAATCCGCTGCGCGGCTGGCCGGACCGCTCAAGAACGCCTAGAATTGGGCATCGTATATTCCCAAGGTAGCCCTTCAATGTCCTTCGCTGAGCAACTAACCCGCCTGCAAGCCTTCCTCGACGCCGACGAGCTGCATGACGAGGCGCTGGACTATGTGGCCGCACACGGCTATCTGACAGCCCTGTCGATCTGTTCCGAGACGGTGCCTGATCGTGAGTGGATCGACGCGCTGTTCGCCGAAGAGCCACATTATCGCGACGACACCGAGCGTCAGGAAATCGAATCGACCCTGTTGGCCCTCAAGGCTCACATTGCTCGCCAACTGGCGTCCGATGAAGAGTTCGAGCTGCCATGCGACCTGGACCTGGGCGAAGAGCCGGATGATTCCGACCTGCGCGGCTGGTGCATCGGTTTCATGGAAGGCGTATTCCTGCGTGAAGAAGCCTGGTTCGAGACCGCCGAAGACGAAGTCAGCGAAATGCTGCTGCCGATCATGGTCGGTTCCGGTCTGTTCGACGAACAGCCCGAGTTCTCCGACATCGCGGCCGACGCCAACCTGATGGACGACATGATCGTGCAGATCCCGGAAGCCCTGACCGCGCTGTACCTGCTGTGCAACGCGCCAGACGAAAAACCGGCGATCCTCAAACCTCGTCACCACTAAGTCGTTGCCTGTGGCTGACCCCATAGGCAAACGCCCCCTGATCCTGCGCTACGTGCTGCTGGCCATCGGCTGGCTGAGCGTAGCGTTGGGGGTGATCGGGATTTTCCTGCCTGTACTGCCCACCACCCCTTTCCTGCTGTTGGCGGCCGCCTGTTTCGCCCGCAGTTCGCCGCACTTTTATCAATGGCTGGTCGAGCATCCACGACTCGGCCCATGGATTCGCGACTATCTGGACGGCAACGGCATTCCGCTCAAGGGCAAGGTCTACGCCATTGGCCTGATGTGGCTGAGCATCGGCCTGTCCTGCATCATCGTCCCACTGCCCTGGGCACGCGGCTTCATGCTGACCAGCGCAGTGCTGGTGACGGTGTATATCCTGCGGCAGAAAACCCTGATCAAACCCTGAATACGCCTCGCGACATAAGCTCATCTATCCCCCCCGCCCCCGACAATCTGTCCTGCCTCCTGCAAAACAGCGCCTAAACTCCAGGCATCTGCACGTCTGCGGCCAGACATATCCCGTCGTCCAGGAAGGTCAACGCTCCGGAGCGTCTCATGTCGCTACTCAAACAGTTGTTTTTGGCCATCTGTCTGTTCTTGCTGGTCGCCTTCAGCGGCAGTTTCTTTGTCAGCCTGGAAAGCTCGCGTGCGCAGATACTCAGCCAATTGCGCGCCCATGCCCAGGACACTGCCACCGCACTGGGGCTGTCGTTGACCCCACAGATCGACGATCTGGCGATGATTGAATTGATGGTCAGCTCGGTCTTCGACAGCGGCTATTTTTCCAGTATCCGGGTCATCAATATCGAGGACGAGCGCGTCCTGGTCGAGCGCAATGCGGTTGCCACCACCGAACGCGTACCGGGTTGGTTCGTCGATCTGGTGAACCTGCATCCGCAAGGCGGGGATGCGTTGGTGATGCGCGGTTGGGAGCAAGCCGCGCGTGTTGAAGTGGTAAGCAACCCACAGTTCGTCCTGAGCAAACTGTGGGACAGTACCCTCGGCAGTCTGATCTGGTTACTGCTGTGCGGGTTGCTCAGCGCGATGTTCGGCGGCTGGTTGCTGCGTCGGCAACTGCGCCCGCTGGACGCCATGGTCAAACAGGCCGAAGCCATCAACAAACGCGAGTTTCTCAGCCTGCCGAAGTTGCCCAGAACCCCGGAACTCAAACGCGTGGTGCTGGCGATGAACCAAATGGTCGAAAAGCTCAAAGGGCTGTTTGCCGAAGAAGCCGCGCGTAGCGAGCAACTGCGCGCCGAGTCGTTTCAGGACAGCCTCACGGGGCTGGCCAACCGACGTTTGCTCAACGAGCAACTCACCGATCAGTTGCTGGTGACCGAGCAGAGCAGCGCTGGACACCTGCTGATGCTGCGGATCAATGACCTGACCGGGCTCAACCAGCGACTGGGTGGCCAGCGCACCGACGCCCTGATCAGCGCCGTGGGTCAGTTACTCAAACGCCTGATTCAACAGCCGGATCGCCATACCTGGCTGGCTGCACGTAATCGTGGTGGTGAGTTCAGCCTGCTGACTCCAGGCCTGGACAGCAAGGACGCAGCGCGCCTGGCCGCAGAGATCAGCGCCACCCTGGAAAACCTGCGCCTGACCGGCGCCAGCGACTGCATGCCGGTGGCGCATCTGGGAATCGTCGCCTACACACCTGGCGAAGCTTCCACCGACATTCTGCTGCGCCTCGATCAGGCGCTGACTCAGGCCCAGCAGCATCCAGAACGACCGTGGGTGCATCTGCAGCAGTCCGATAACCCACCGAACCAGACGCAGCACGACTGGCGCACCTGGATCGATGACGCCCTGACTCACGGCAAAATGCAGCTGTACTTCCAACCCGTGGTGCAATGCGCCGACACCAGCCAGGTGCTGCACCACAAGGTGCTGGCGCGTCTGCTCGATCCGCAGGGCAAAGCCATTTGCGCCGGACACTTTCTACCCTGGATAGAACGGCTGGGCTGGTCGGCGCGATTCGACCTGGCAATGCTCGAACACACCCTCGACTACCTTGCCGAACACCCTTGGCCGCTGGCCCTGAGCTTGTCCGGCAGCACCCTGCGCGATGCTGCGCAACGGCGCCTGATCCTCGATATGCTCGACGGCCTGCCCAGCCTCGCACCCTTGCTGACCCTTGAGCTCGACGAACGCCAACTCCCGCCCCCCGAAGAGTTGCGTCAACTGTGCCTGAGCCTGCGCGACACCGGCTATGGGATCGGCCTGCAGCACTTCGGTGGCAGCTTCAGCCAGATCGGCAACCTCACTCAACTCGGTTTGGCCTACCTGAAAATCGACGGCAGCTATATTCGCGCCATCGACCAGCAAAGCGACAAACGCCTGTTCATCGAAGCCATTTTCCGCGCGACCAACAGCATCGATTTGCCGTTGATTGCCGAGCAGATAGAAACACAGGGGGAGCTGGAGGCAATCAAGTCGCTGGGACTGTTCGGCGTCATGGGTCGGCTGATCGGGCCACCGGAACCCATGTAGGAGCTGCCGAAGGCTGCGATCTTTTAGCTTCTAGCCGCCATGATTTTTTTGATAGGTCTCCTCCCCCATCGCCGCAATCTGCCCTTCGATCAGCGCTTCAAACGGTCGCAATAGCGGCTCGAAGGTCGTCGGCGCCTCAAGCACCTGCAATGCCTGCACGATCGCCTCCACCGTGGACAACGCCCCAGGCCCCGGTGCCTTGCGCAAGCGATAGCGCGAAACCGCGCCTTCGGCCAGCGTCACTCGGGGCAACGCTGCCAGCAATGGATTGAGGTGCAGCATCTTGCGCGCCTTGCGCCAGGTGCCGTCCGGCACCACCAGCAGCAATGGTTGATCGGCGGGCGTATAGGCCTGCAACGGTTGCGCATCATCAGCCGGGAACAACAAGCGGGCCTGATAACCCGGTTGATTCAGCAGACGCGGCAAATCCTCGAACACTTCGCCGACGACCAGCTCGGCATTGTTCAGCCCCAACGCCGCCAGCCGCGCGGTGTTCAACGCATGGTTCACCTCGCTTGGATGCTGCAACAACAGCACCCGGGTGCGACTGTCGAGGCTCGGAATCAACGGGCACAGGCAATGGGTTTGCGGGCGCAGGCAACGGGCGCACTGGATTCTGGACATACGATTCCCTCCGATCAGGCCTGGTTGAGCTGCGCTTTGAGCAAGTCGCGGAAGGTCTGGATCAACGGCTCACGGCTGCGCCCACGACGCACGATCATCGAAAACGGGGCCTGGTAGCCGAACGTGGCCGGCAGCAGTACGCGCAAATCGCCCTTGTCGGCCCAGGCTTGAGCATAGTGTTCCGGCAGGTAGCCGATGTAGGCGCCGGACAACACCAGAATCAGCTGTGCTTCCATACTCTCCACAGTCGCCGCGCTGTGTTTGAAGCCGTGGCGGGCCAGTTCGGCCTGGCTCCAGTAACCGCGACCGACCATGCGCTGTTGGGTGATGACTTGTTCGGGAATGCGCCGCTCGTTGAACAAGGGATGACGATTGCTGCAATACAGCCAATGTTGTTCACGGTAGAGCGGCATGTAGACCAGCCCGCTCATGCGCGTGGAGAACGCACCGATGGCCAGATCGAGGCGGTTGTCCTGCACGCCGAGTTGCAGCTCGTAAGGGCTCATCACCGACAAGTGCAAATGCACCGCCGGGTGCTCCTGGCTGTAGGCACCAATGGCTTCGGCGAACGGCAAGGCCTTGTCGCTGACGGTCGAGTCGATCACCCCGAGGTTGAGCGTGCCGCGCAACTCGCCCTTGAGCGCGGCGGCGTATTGCTCGAAACCTTCCAGCTCACCGAACAGGCGCAAGGTTTCCTGATGGAACAGCTCGCCCTTGCTGGTCAGGCTGAAACCGCCACGCCCACGATGGCAGAGCACCAGCCCCAACGCCGCTTCGAGCTGGCTCATGTAGGTGCTGATGGCCGATGTCGAGAGGTTGAGCTCCTGCTGCGCATTGGCAAACCCCTGATGACGCACCACGCTGACGAAGATGCGCAACAGTTTCAGGTCGGGTAAAGCGTTGGCCATGGGGTTCTCCAAACATCGTTCCCACGCTCTGCGTGGGAATGCAGCCTCGGACGCTCTGCGTCCGCTTCGCTCATGAATCCGCAAAGTCTAGCGCCCTTAGGGCCATTAGTTTAGAAAAACCTGAACTAAGTATTTGCCAGCAGCGATTCTTCTCCTGCACTACATTTCGCAGAATCGGCTCAACAGGTGCCTGTGCGATCCCTTTGCGCGGTGCAACCCCATAAATAAAACAATGATGATGAGGCCATACCCGTGGACAAGATTCTTCACCAACCACTGGGCGGCAATGAAATGCCGCGCTTCGGTGGCATCGCCACCATGATGCGACTCCCCCACTTGCAAACCGCTGCCGGCCTGGACGCTGCCTTCATTGGCATCCCGCTGGATATCGGCACCTCCCTGCGCGCTGGCACCCGTTTCGGGCCCCGGGAGATCCGTGCTGAATCGGTAATGATCCGTCCGTACAACATGGCCACCGGCGCTGCGCCGTTCGACTCGCTGTCGGTTGCCGACATTGGTGACGTCGCGATCAACACCTTCAACCTGCTGGACGCCGTCCGGATCATCGAAGAGTCTTACAACGAGATCCTCGAACACGACGTAATCCCGCTGACCCTCGGTGGCGACCACACCATCACCCTGCCGATCCTGCGTGCCATTCACAAAAAGCACGGCAAGGTCGGCCTGGTGCACATCGACGCCCACGCCGATGTGAACGATCACATGTTCGGCGAGAAGATCGCCCACGGCACCACCTTCCGTCGCGCCGTTGAAGAAGGCCTTCTGGATTGCGACCGTGTCGTGCAAATTGGTCTGCGCGCGCAGGGCTACACCGCTGAAGACTTCAACTGGAGCCGCAAACAGGGCTTCCGCGTGGTTCAGGCCGAGGAGTGCTGGCACAAATCGCTGGAGCCTCTGATGGCTGAAGTCCGCGAAAAAGTCGGCGGCGGCCCGGTGTACCTGAGTTTCGACATCGACGGCATCGATCCGGCCTGGGCACCCGGCACCGGCACCCCGGAAATCGGCGGCCTGACGACCATTCAGGCGATTGAAATCGTTCGCGGCTGCCAAGGCCTCGACCTGGTTGGCTGCGACCTGGTAGAAGTCTCGCCGCCATACGACACCACCGGCAACACCTCGCTGCTGGGCGCCAACCTGCTGTACGAAATGCTCTGCGTACTGCCAGGTGTGGCTCACCGCTGAGGCTTGACCCCAAGCGAACGTGATCAGCGCGTGAACGCCGCCACCTGACGGGTGTCGGCGTTTGTCCGCAACACTCTCCCCGGCGTGCTTCAGAGCCGATGCCTGCTTCGCTTACTACACGCAAGAACCCTCGCTCCTGCAAAGCTCTTATAAGAAAGACAATCGGAGACACGCTTCATGGCTTTGGATTTATTCGTTGTACTCATCTATGCCGCCGGCATGCTCGTGCTGGGCTATTACGGCATGCGCAAGGCCAAGACCCACGAAGACTACCTCGTGGCCGGTCGTAACCTCGGTCCAACCCTGTACATGGGCACCATGGCCGCTACCGTACTGGGCGGCGCATCGACCGTCGGTACCGTTCGCCTGGGCTACGTCCACGGTATTTCCGGTTTCTGGCTCTGCGCCGCGCTGGGTTGCGGGATCATTGCGCTGAACCTGTTCCTGGCCAAGCCGCTGCTCAAACTGAAGATCTTCACCGTTACCCAGATCCTCGAAAAGCGTTACAACCCAATGGCCCGCCAGGCCAGTGCGGTGATCATGCTGGCCTACGCGCTGATGATCGGCGTGACCTCGATCCTGGCGATCGGCACCGTGCTGCAAGTGCTGTTCGGCCTGCCCTTCTGGATTTCGGTAGTACTCGGCGGTGGCGTGGTGGTGGTGTACTCGACCATCGGCGGCATGTGGTCGCTCACCCTGACCGACATCGTTCAGTTCGTGATCAAGACCGTTGGTCTGATGTTCATCCTGTTGCCAATCTGCCTGTACCGCGTGGGCGGCTGGGATCAGTTGGTGGCGAAACTGCCAGCGTCCAGCTTCAGCTTCACCACCATTGGCTGGGACACCATCATCACCTACTTCATGATCTACTTCTTCGGCATCCTGATCGGCCAGGACATCTGGCAACGGGTATTCACCGCCAAGAACGAAAAAGTCGCTCAGTACGCAGGCACCATTTCCGGCTTCTATTGCATCCTCTACGGTCTGGCCTGTGCGCTGATCGGCATGGCTGCGCACGTGCTGATCCCGGACCTGGACAACGTCAACAACGCCTTCGCCGCGATCGTCAAACTGTCCTTGCCGGATGGTATCCGTGGTCTGGTGATCGCTGCTGCTTTGGCGGCCATGATGTCCACCGCCAGCGCCGGCCTGCTCGCCGCGTCCACCACCCTGACCGAAGACCTGCTGCCAAAACTGCGCGGTGGTAAACAGTCGAGCCTGAAAATCAACCGCCTGTTCACTATGCTGACCGGTATTGTCGTGCTGGGTATCGCGCTGGTTGTGAGTGACGTGATCAGTGCCCTGACCCTGGCCTACAACCTGTTGGTGGGCGGCATGCTGGTTCCGCTGATCGGGGCCATTTTCTGGAAACGTGCAACCACCTCCGGCGCTATCGCCAGCATGGGCCTGGGCTTCGTGACTGCTCTGGTGTTCATGTTCAAGGATGGCCTGGATGCCAACACCCCGATCTACTACAGCCTCGCGATCGGTCTGGTGAGCTTCGTCGTAGTCAGCCTGCTGTCCCCTCGCCCGGTTGCACAGGCCAGCGCTGCCTGATCGCAGACTATCAATAGAACCGCTTTCTTCGGCGGGTGTGGCGTCGGTTGCCACACCCGTTTTTTTCGTCTGGAGAAACAGAAAGATCGCAGTCTTCGACAGCCCCTACGGTTTGGCACGATGCCAGCGGGAGCGGTCGAAGACTGCGATCTTCGGCGTAGGACGGTGCTTACCGGCGGCGTTGCTGACGCCGACGTTGCTCATCGTCAGTACGGACTGGTACGGGCTGCAGAGGTGGTTCGATCAAACCAAGCGCGACACCAAGGTCATGGAGCCAGTTTTGCAGTTTCTCTTTCATGGTGCCCCCCTTCAGGGTAATGCTGAGCGACCGGGTTCTATAGACGCTTCATACAGATAGTAGTCCTAAGTCTTACGCAATGCTCGCCTCAGTACGCAAAGATCTGTTACCGGATTGATCAAGATCAGCCCTGAAAGGATGACCGCCAGGGAGCGCCGCCTGTTGCACTTCGATCCACGCATTGAGATTGGCGCCGAGCATACCCTTGCGCCACATCAACCAAGTGGTGGCACTGGCAAAAGGCTCCGCCAATGGATGCACGGCCACACTCTCGCGGCCCGGCAGACTGGCCAGCATCGACTCGGACATCAGCGCCACCCCGGAGCCGGCAATCACACACGCCAGCATCCCCTGATAGGACTCGATTTCCATCGCCCGGCCCATCGCCGCGTGATCATGGGCGAACCAGGCCTCCAGGCGCATCCGGTAGGAACAGCCCTGACGAAAGGTGAACACCGAACGTCCCTGTACATCCAGTGCGCTGCGCACCGGCGGGTGATCGGCTTCGCTGATCAGCACCAGTTTTTCGTCACACAGTGGCACACCGTCGAGCCCGGCCAGCTGCAGCGGGCCATCGACCAGCGCGGCATCAAGGCGCCCGGTGCGCAGGCCTTCGAGCAATTCGCCGCTGGGTGCCGACTGCACCTGCAGGTTCACCGCCGGATAAGCGCGGTGATAGCGCGCCAGCAAACCCGGCAGGTGAATCGCCGCGGTGCTGTACATGGTGCCCAGCACGAAATCGCCGGCCGGTTGCCCGCCTTGCACGGCTGCGTGGGCTTCGTCATGCAGGGCAAACAGCTTGGCGGTGTAGTCCAACAGCACTTTGCCTGCGGATGAAAGCTGCAAACGCTGACGCTCACGCAAGAACAGTTCTACGCCGAGCTGATCTTCAAGCTGCTTGAGCCGGGTCGACAGATTGGACGGCACCCGATGCAAGCGCTCGGCAGCGCGGGTGATGGAACCTTCCTCGGCCACAGCCTGGAAGATGCGCAATTGGCTGAATTCCACACCTTTCTCCAAACAAGAACAAGTTACTCACTATTATTCATTTTTAAAGAAAGTCAATCAGTCCTAGCCTGACGGTCATTGCTCCGTTGCAGGAACCCTGATCATGTCGCCGCTTGTACGCTTACTCGCCAGCTTCATTGCCTTGATGATGGCCATGGGCATTGGCCGCTTTGCGCTCACTCCGCAGCTGCCGCATTTGCTCAGCGAAGGTCAGATCGACCTGACTGCCGCTGGTCTGATTGCAGCGGCCAATTACCTGGGCTACTTCATCGGTGCCCTGGACGCGATGTTCGCCCGTCGCCCCGAGCAAGTCCGTCGGCGATTGCTCGGCGGTTTGTGGCTGTGCGTGCTACTGACCCTCGCGTCGTTCTGGGCCAAGGGCTTCTGGCCGCATCTGGTTTTACGCTTCGGTACCGGCGTAGCCAGCGCCTGGGTGCTGGTAATGATCACCGCATTGAGTCAGCCATTGGCGATGGCCGCCGGGCGGCCACG
Organism: Pseudomonas sp. H3(2019); assembly: GCF_007713465.1. Taxonomy (GTDB): domain Bacteria; phylum Pseudomonadota; class Gammaproteobacteria; order Pseudomonadales; family Pseudomonadaceae; genus Aquipseudomonas. The sequence goes on from NZ_VMSG01000003.1 coordinate 206,309, forward strand.
GCTTGGTGCACTGGTATTCGCCGGGCCGGGCCTGGGGATTTTTCTGACGGGTTTGCTCGCACTTGGCTCGAACCTGTTGGGACAAAGCTCAGCGACCTTGTGGCTGGTGTATGCCGGCGTAGGCCTGGCGATGCTGTTGGTGATTCTGCCGATCCTGCCGCAACCGACCGCGAGCGTGGCAGCGACTCCCACGGCCGGCGCTTCAAAGAGTGCCGGTATCCCGCGACTGGGTTTGATCTACGCACTGTACGGCCTGGGCTACATCATTCCGGCGACCTTCCTGTCGCAGATGGCCAGTGCCCGTTTTCACGGTCAATGGCAGGCCGATTTGTTCTGGCCGTATTTTGGTCTGGCGTCCGCCACCGGTGTGCTACTGGTGAGTTTGCGCCGGCATAACCCCAACGCCACGCGTCACTGGCTGATCGCGACGTTGTGGCTACAAGCAGCCGGGGTCTTCGCTTGCCTGCTGGGCAGCGGTCTCGGTCTGGCCTTGGGGGTAATTCTCTGTGGCACGCCGTTTCTGGCCTGCATGCAATTGGTGATGCAGCGCTCGCGAGAACTGGCGCCGCAGGCCACCCAGCGTAATGCAGGCCTGCTGACCGCGTGTTTTGCCGTGGGTCAGCTCAGCGGGCCATTGCTGGCAGCGCTGAGCAGCCACTTCAGTGGTGGTTTGCAACCGGCGTTGATGGTGGCGGGCAGCGGCCTGCTGGTAGCCGGTGGTTTATTGCTGCGCCCACTCAACGCTCCAGCGCTTTGCGCAAACGACGGCGCACCCACTGTTCTGCGCTGACAAAGGTGATGCCGAGCAACACCAGCACGGCACCGACGACGAAATTGACACTCAACGGTTCACCAAGCAGCAACACCCCGAAGGTGACACCGAACAGCGGCGTCATGAAGGAGAACACCGCGAGGTTCGACGCCAGGTAACGGCGCAACAGCCAAAACCACGTCAGGTAGCTGAAAAACGACACCACCAGCCCCTGGAACAGCACGCTGGTCACCGCCACCTGAGTCAGGTGAACGTGGGTGACCTGCCCACTTAGCGCGGCAATCAGCAGCAGACCGAGAAAGCCGACGATCAGTTGATAAAACAGGGTCAAGGTCGCCGGCGCTTCCGACAACCGTGAGGCGCGCACGACCACGGTCGTCGCGCCCCAGGCGGCCCCGGCCAGAACGCCGAACGCATCGCCGAGCAGCATCCGCCGGTCCAGATTGTCCCAGGACACGCCCCCGGCAAAGGCCACGGCAATGCCGATAAACGCCAGCAGGATCCCCAGCCATTGCAACCGTCGCAAACGCTCGCTTGGCAGCAGCCAATGCACGCCCAATGCAGTAAAGATCGGCGCGGTATAGAGGAACACCGACATGTGCGCCGCCGTGGTCAGTTTCAGGCCTTCGGCGATGAACAAAAACTCGGTGGCAAACAGACCGCCCGCCAGCAAACCGCCGCGCCAGGTGCTGCCAACCTGGTTCCAGCCGCCCTTCCAGCAGATCAGCAAACCCACCAGCAATGCGGAAATACCGGAACGTGCGGCGGCCTGCATCACCGGTGCGATGTCCGCTGCCGCCCATTTGATCATGACCTGCTGGATACCCCAGATCAGGCACAACCCGAACATCACTTGCAGGGCAAAACCATCGGCGCTGCGCCGAGTGGCAATCACCGCGAAACCTCGCGAACGGTTAACGACATGGCAGTTACTCACTAAAAACAAAATGCCCCGGTACTTGGCCGGGGCAGTCAGGTCAGGTCAGCTCGGATCAACTCAGTTCAATGCGATCCGCATGAATGACGATCTGACCGTTCTTGTAGAGCGCGCCGATGGCTTTCTTGAAGTTGCCTTTGCTGACGCCGAACAGGCTGCTGATCAGCGCCGGGTCGCTCTTGTCGCTGACGGGCAAGGTGCCGTTGTTGTCGCGCAGTTTGGCGAGAATCTTCGAGTTCAGGCTGGTGGCGGCTTCTTCACCCACTGGCTGCAGGCTCAGGCTGATCTTGCCGTCGGCACGGATCTCCTTGATGAAACCCTTCTCTTCCTTGCCGGCCCGCATGAACTTGAAGATTTCATTCTTGTGGATCAAACCCCAATGCTTGTTGTTGATGATCGCCTTGAAGCCCATGTCGGTCGCTTCGGCTACCAGCAAGTCAACTTCCTGACCCGGTTTGTAGTTGGCCGGGGTTTTGTCCAGGTAGCGATCCAGACGCGCGGTCGCGGTGATACGGCGGGTGTGCTTGTCGAGGTAGACGTGCACCACGCAGTATTCGCCAGCGGTCATTTGACGCTTTTCTTCGGAATACGGCAGCAGCAGGTCCTTGGGCAGACCCCAGTCGAGAAACACACCGATGCTGTTGACTTCAACGACTTTAAGACTGGCGAATTCACCGACCTGAACTTTCGGTTTTTCGGTAGTTGCGATGAGTTTGTCATCGCTGTCCAGATAAACAAAAACGTTCAGCCAGTCTTCATCTTCGCTGGGAATATCTTTGGGAATATAACGATTCGGCAGAAGGATTTCGCCATCCGCGCCACCGTCCAGATATAAACCAAAGTTAGTGTGTTTAACCACTTGCAAGCTGTTGTAGCGCCCGACTAAAGCCATTTCCAATACCCTCGTTGCTTGGGCGGCATTCTACCCGTTTTTGCCGGCGCCGTTGGGTGGCCGACTGGCTTGCGAAGAAAATTCCTCTGCGAGGCTCGTTTTTCCTGGATTTTGTGCCAAAGCATGGCCCGCTCGTCAGACCGTTCAGGCGTTTTTCGCCGATATCGGCAAGCCATACACGATAGTTTTCACCCCGGCGTTCTTATTTAAAACAGTGGCTTAGCCGGTTATTGCAAACAGTAACTTATGGATCATCGGCGCCTGCCCTCGGTTATTTCAGAAGGATATTTACCAAGCAATTGTCAAGTATTTCCTGTACGATGCCTGGCCAAGTTAATTTTCTACAGGTTAATGGCCGCCATGCGTGTAAAAGCATCCAACAGCAAAGCAAAGCCAGCTCCAGCCGTTGAAACCAGCGAATCGATCAACAACCAGATTGCTGCTTTCCTCAAGTCCGGCGGCGAGATCCAGCAAATTGCCAAAGGCGTCAGCGGCCAGACATTCGGCCCGTCCAAACAGATCACCCTGGGCAAAAAGTAATACCCCCCTCGCGTCACCCTGGTCCCTAAGCGCTTTGAGCTTCGAAGCGCTAGGACTGGAACCCTCCTCCCCGGCAACATCCTTCAAGACCAAACGTGCGTTCTATTTGATCAGCTGAACGACCGGGTCCATCCTGCATTCAGATACCAGAACTACGCCCTTGCAAGGATTGGCTCATGTCGCGCTGGTTGAAACACCTGGCCCTGTGCCTGACCCTGTGCCTCTCGCTACCGGCCTGCAACCGAGTGAGCCTGGCCTATCATAATCTCGACATCATCATTCCCTGGACGCTCAACGACTACCTGGACATGAACAGCGAGCAGAAAGGCTGGCTCAGCGAACGTCTCAAGGAACACCTCAGTTGGCATTGCTCCACGCAATTACCCGGCTACCTCGACTGGCTCGACCGTTTGCAGCAGATGGTCGAAACCCATCAAGTCACGGACGCTGCACTGCAAGCCCGCATCCTCGAAGCCAAGCAAGCCATTGCCCAGACCGCCCGGGAAATCACCCCGTCAGCGGTCGAGTTGTTGCAAGGCTTGAATGACCAGCAGGTCAATGAGATGAAGCAGGCCTTCGCCAAAGACCAGCGCGTGCATCAGGAGAAATACCTCAAAGCGCCGCTGGCACAGCAGATCAAACATCGCATCGAGCGGATGGATAAACGCCTGGGCGACTGGCTTGGCCCGCTCAACACTGTTCAGGCGCAGCGCGTTGTTGCCTGGGCCAACGCGCTGGGCGAACAAAATCAGCAATGGATTGCCAACCGCGCTCATTGGCAGGCACTGTTCAGCGCAGCAGTGGAACAACGCCACAGCAGCGACTTTGCGCAACGCATCGAAACCCTGCTGGTCGATCGCGAGACCCTATGGACCCCGTCGTATCGCCAGGCTTACACCCACACCGAAGCCGAGGCGCGCAGCCTGATTGTCGACCTGATGGCCGACAGTACCGCCAATCAACGCCAGCACCTGCTGAAAAAAATCGACAAGATGCGCAGCGATTTCAGCGCATTGAAGTGTTTAAAAGTAGCGGGAGCCTCTTAAGCGATCTGCGCTTTAGACGCCACCTCATCAAAGGTCGCCGGGGCCAGTGCATCCACCTGCTCGTCGAGCACCTGCCGTGGATGGTCATTGCCCGCAATGCTGCTGTCGATCATGCCCAGCAGACTCGAACCGCGCGGCGTCAGGATAAAGTTCTCGCCGTTGCCACCTTCGGCCTCGGGGCGAGGCTCGATATAGCCACGGTCCAGCAGGAGCTTTTCATACGCAGTAGCAGCCACTTTCAGCTCATCCAGATTGCCGATGGGCTCACCCTCTGCAGCCTTCGCCGCCGCATGCTGCTCGGCGTAAACGCGCGGGGCAAAGCTGTGCTCGGCGCTGTTCTGCACTTCGTGCAGCATTCTTTCAAGCAAATCCCAGTTATAAGCCGTCATCCGATATCAACCTCCAGCCGACAGTGAGAGGCCTCTCATAAGTTGTGACCGGCGCCATCAGCAGCCGTTCAGCCAGGTTGTCATGCGGGTGGATCTCGGCGACAACCGATCAGCGGCTTGTCGATTACAGCGTCGGCCAAACGACTAGGCTGTGTAGGTTACAAAACGCCAACCTCGCAGGAGGGGAAGTCATGAACAACGTGCAACAGCACAAGGTCGTGTCCCGAGAAGAATGGCTCGCGGCCCGTAAACAGCATCTGATTCACGAAAAAGCCTTTACCCGGGAACGCGACAAACTCAGCGCCGAACGTCGCGCACTGCCCTGGGTAAAAGTCGACAAGAACTATGTGTTCGAAGGCCCCGACGGGCGGCAAAACCTCGCCGATCTTTTCGGTAGCAATAGCCAGCTGATCGTCTATCACTTCATGTTTGGCAAGGGCTGGAAAGAAGGCTGTCACGGCTGCTCGTTTGTGTCGGATCACATCGACGGCGCCAACCAGCATCTGGCCCATCATGACGTCTCGCTGGTGGTGGTTTCCCACGCGCCATTGGCAGAATTCCAGGCGTTCCGCAAACGCATGGGCTGGCAATTCAAATGGGTCTCATCGGCTGGCAGCGACTTCAACGCCGACTACAAGGTGACCATCAGCGATCAGGAACTCGCGGACAGCACCGCGACCTACAACTACGAAAAAAGCACCAGCACCGAAGGTGAACTGCCGGGGCTGAGCGTGTTTTATCGCAATGACGCCGGGGAAATCTTCCACACCTATTCCACCTACGCTCGCGGCCTGGACTTGCTGGTCGGTGCCTATAACTACCTCGACCTGACGCCCAAGGGCCGCAACGAAGAGCACGGCATGAAATGGGTGCGCCATCACGATCGTTACGAGACCGCGCCAAGCGCCAAACACTGCTGCGAGTAATTCAGGCTGCCCCTCGCCCCGATGGGGTGAGGAGGCTCCCCTTCAAACGCAAGGCTCGACACTCACCATCAGGACAGCCGCAATGAACGTCACCTTGATAGAACTGCCTCCCACTCGCGTCGCCTACCTGCGCTACACCGGCCCTTACGGCCCAGGCATCGGCACCTTCTGGCGCGAGACCGTCGCCCCCTGGATGATCGAAAACGATCTGCTGAACAAAGTGCGCTATGGCATCGGCCATGACGACCCGAGCGTCACCCCGGCCGCGTATTGCCGCTACGACGCTTGCGTAGAAGTCCCGGACAGTTTTAATGCGGCTTTCCCGTTCGCCGTCACCACCCTGCCCGGCGGTCTTTACGCAGTGTCCCGCTTCAAAGGCCCGGCTTTGCAGATTGCCGCGGCATGGGGCGAACTCTGTGGTCAATGGATGCCGGCCAGTGGTCTGGACTACGACAAACGTCCCAACTTCGAACGCTATCCAGTGGATGCTTCCTACGACCAGAAGACCGACGTGATGGAAATGGATATGTGTATAGCAGTGAAAAAGCGCTGAACCATATCTGTGACGAGGGAGCTTGCTCCCTCAGCACCGACCTGCACTCCCCGAAGAAGTCTCCGCCAAACGCGGACTCCTGGCCAAGTAAGTGACCAAAATCAACGAGCGGAAAGTGTACGTTGCGTTGACTGGTTGAGCGTGCCGGCCCCTTTTCTCATAATAGCCATACAGAAATCAATTTATTTGACATTGACCACCATGGTCATGGCAAGCATATCGCCGAGACGTCGCCTAAACCCGAAAAACACAAAGACTGCGTCTAAAATACTAAACATCACTTTCGGAACGTTTCGTAAAAACGACTGAAAAATCGTGCACTTCGTGTTCACAGGAAATCCTACTACGGACATCTTCAATAGCCGTTTACCCACACTCTGGCCGTTCGGCAGAGCATCACAAAACAGAAAATAGCTGATCGCGAGAACCAGCAGAATATTATTTATCACGCTGTAAAAAAGCGCGGCGCCGTAGGAGCTGCTCGCCATGAGTATATAACCAGTCAATCCTTTCAAAAATATCAGAACAAACACAATAGACAGATCAATCAAGTATCCAGCCAAGCGTTTGCCCGGATTGGCCAAATTGTATAACGGCTTCAATGTTTCGGATTCAGTATTACCCATCAAGCTCTCCACCATCTAAAAAAACAAAACAGTAAAAAGTGGACGGATTTATTTTCGACAAAAAACTCATCAATAAATAAATCTCCCCCTTTTCCCTCGTTTTGGCCTGCCCCCGGTTATACTCTCGGATACGTCGCCTTCTGCATTGCCTACACTTTCTGCAACAACAGCTCAATCAAAAAATAATTGAGTCAAAAATAAACTGTAGCTTCACAGGGTCCGCAGCATTCCCAAAATAATATTCATTCCCTCCATCACTGACCAGCTCAGGAGGTGTCGACTTCCAATACAGTACGAAATATTTTTCGTCCAACAAATCCTCTAGTGCGCCCGCATCATCATATGTTGAAATTCTAATGAAAGGCCCATACTCCGAGTGAATAAACACCATCACTCTCTCTCCGGTTTTCGAATCAATCATAGCCCGCTTTACCACTTAATGCTGTTAAACCAGTCCAACTCCTGCTGACTAGGGCCTGTACGAAAACTCGCCGAGCGGCGATCAAGCAGGTTTCCTACAGAACCTATGGGGAGTGGTACGACCTGCGGGACGAGGGCTGCGCGCCTTTGATGGCAACGACCGGGACACGTAGTTCGGGTTGTGTTATGTCATAGACCTGCAGTTCACACCCTTCCCCCCGATCTACGAAGACAAACTCTGCCAGATAGACCTTTTGCTTCTCGGGAATAAAGGTACTTGTGATCGGCCCACAGGTGTAAGACGACGAGACGGTCGGATTGGCGGTTACCTTTTTCTCAAATTTGTTCTTCGACTGGTTGAATACATAGTCTTCGTTGTAAAGCGTCCGGTAACCCGGTGCCGGAATCTGGCTATTGATCGTCGATGACCCGCCCACTTGCAAAATCTGGCCGGGATCGGCCTGTATTTCCAGCTGGGGGAAATGCTTGGAGACCGCGCTGTTGAGACGACTGAACCATCCGCCGACTTTACTGCGAAACGGTTTGACTACTGTCCCCAGTTGATCGGGACGTGTATCCGGGTCGTTACCTCGGACGACTTCAAAATCTACTGGGTTGGCCGTATCGCCTGATGCCTGCATGATCACTTTGGCGTGTTGATCATCTACGGCGACCTTCTTCTGCTCCAGCATGATGCCATCTGTCCAGAGTGTCGGCGCAGAGCTGCGAGAGTCGGAACCGCAGCCGCACAACCCCAGAAATAGAACCATCGTGACAACTGTCTTCACTGCGCTTCCCTGCGTTGAACTGCCGATGAGCTTCCAGGTAAGTAGCTCTTCCTGAAGGCGATAACAAACGCCACTATCGCGCAGAACCACAACCAAAGGGAACCGCTGAAGCGCGGGAATTTCACCCTCGTTTATTGGAAACTCCAAAGCCTTCTTGTCAGAGCCTGCTCTTTACGCACCGAAATAGAGCGCCAGTTCCCGGAGGTGGGGAGGCCGACCAGATACAGCACCGGCACCAGCACTTGCTCGCCATTGACCGTGGCGTTTTCCATCCAGACGATGTCGTGGGTCAGGGCCGCGACCTATTCGGAGGTCAGGCTCACACCCAGTGACAGCTTGAGCTGTTAACTGCTTGAGGTCGGTGAGTGCCGGGTTGGTTTCGATCAGGTATTTCTGCGGGTTGGACGGGACGGTGCGGGCCGGTAAGCCCTGGACGCGGTTGACCATAAAAGCGGTGAAGCTGCCGGGTAATCCAGCGCCTGATGAATCTGTGCTTGAGGTTGTGGCATCGGGACGCTGGCATCAACGCCAGTCCAGGAACAAACCTACAAACAAACCACCTGCGTCAGACCTTAGGCCGATTGACTGACCTCGCCCCACTCCCTATCCTCGCGCCTGTCACGACTCATTCGTGATCGGGTTTGACGGCTCGGCAATTCCAAGATGCGCATTGTTCCTCAACTTTGCTCGTGCACTTGTGTGCCCGCTGCACAGCTTAATGGTAACTGTGTGCGGGGCACTTTCGAGTGCGCCGGGTACCTTGGACCGGTCCGTCAACCTGCGCACAGTTGCCACCCATTCGTTTGACGGCGACCCAGTGGCAGCTCTCTGACTTCCAAGGAGCTACACCCATGACCGATCCAACCACAAAATCCACCCCCTTCGCCCGCTGCGACCACGTCGACCATTACCTGTTCGCCGTCCAACCCGACATCCCGTTACTCGACGCACTCGAACACGCCTCGGTCTACCTGAGCTGCGCCGAAGCCCTCGCCCATCAAGCCCCCACCGCCACCCGCCCGGAACACATCGTCTCGTTACGCTGGGCCAGCCAGCAGATGCTCGGAACCGCCCGCTCATTGCTCCAGGCGTCGATAGACGGACTGCACGCCGCCCAACCGGGAGATGACGCATGAACCCACACATGCCGATGACCAACAACGATTGCGACATCCCGGTGCTACTGGTCGCCACCCAAGTACCGCTGGAAGTGCTGCACAGCAACGCCGCTGCGCGGTTTCTGGCGGTCACGCAAATGATGGAAAGCCTGGCCAGCCTCGACATTGCCCATGCCAAAGGTCCAGACGTGCAGCAAATCGCCCACGCAGCGGCGATGTTGCTGCGGGACGGTTGTGATGTGATGGATGTGTTGGGGCGCCAGATTCGGGCGCAGCACTGAAGTCACGCATAGGCTGTTCCCGCACGTTGCGGGGAAGAAAGAATCAATGAGCCTTTATTGAGTGTGTCAATAAAGGCTCAATAGGACTACATCCTGACGCATGTCGGACGCAATGCCTGACGCCTAGTTAAGCATTGCTCCAACCGGACGCCTTTAGCTTACAGAGCACCTGCTTGCGTCTTCTTCCAAGAATCAAGCGCCTGGACTTGCATGAACCACCGCTGGAGGTTGGGCAGATCAGTGACGGGGAATTTGGCGCTGTGCTGGTCAGCTAGTGGCGCGGCTATAGCAAAATCGGCGAGTGAAAGACCGCTGTCGCAAATCCATTCTCGATGACTAAGGTGCGCGTCAAGAACTGTCGCAGCCTCAGTCAAAAGCCGCTCTCCGCGAGCGACCTCAATGGGGTCGGGCGAACCCATTCCAGCCAAAGACTTGATCGAGTTCTCCCAGTTAAGAATGCCGACGCCCGGCATGAAATACTGCCCACACCAAAAAAGCCAGCGGTTAACGTCAGCACGGCCACGGGGTTCGATGGGATAAATAGTTTGGCCAGGGGTCATATCCGCCAAGTACTGCATGATGGCGTAAGATTCCCAAAGAACAAATCCATCATGTTCGAGAACCGGAACCCGATGATTCGGGTTAAGTTTCAGAAATTCAGGAGAGTTCTGCTCCCCCTTAAACAGATTCACCAGCACGAGATCGACTTTGATTTCGAGGTAATGTGCGGCCATCAGCACTCGGCGGCTGCAAGTTGATGCGGGATGGTAGTGAAGACGCATGGTGTTAACTCCTTGTTTAGTGATCAACGCTGCCATTGTCTTCCTGCACACTGACAGAAAATGTCAGTAGTGATGCGTGCGTGGCGCCTGCTCTCATCAGCCCACCAGGAGAGCGCTTCCTATCAGGTCGTTTCCGTTGAACATCGCTGTCAGCATGGTCCAAATGGCCTTCAGTAGCCTTCCCCAGAGGTTGATGGCAATCAGTTCTTTGACTTGCTGCCAAATGATGGCAGCATCTCGTTGAGATCACACCACCCACAAAGCCACTCATGTCTCGCACCGAAAGATTATTCGATCTGATTCAGACCCTGCGAAGCCATCGTTTTCCAGTTACTGGCAATCATCTGGCCAAAGAACTGGGGATAAGCGTTCGTACGCTTTACAGAGATATCGCAACGCTTCAGGGACAAGGTGCCAACATTGAAGGAGAGCCAGGACTTGGTTACGTTTTACGCCCCGGCTTTATGCTCCCGCCATTGATGTTTACCGAGGAGGAAATAGAAGCCCTTGTCTTGGGTTCTCGCTGGGTGTCCGAGCGTGCCGACCTTCAACTGAGTAGAGCCGCAAAAGGAGCATTGTCAAAAATAGCTTCTGTTTTACCCCAGGACCTGCGAACCGCACTTGATACCAATTCATTGGTGGTTGGCAAAGGGGATCAAACAGAATTAGAGGCCATCGATCTGTCGCAGATTCGAAGGGCCATTCGAGTCGAGCATAAGGTACTAATCAAGTATCTAGATCTGAAGGGAGCTAGTTCAGAGAGAACGATTTGGCCCGTTGCGCTGGGCTATTTTGATCGTGCTCGGATGCTTGCCGGGTGGTGCGAACTACGGCAAGAGTTCCGTCACTTTAGGACTGATCGCATATCTGCTTTGAAAGTAAAGTCCGAGCGCTATCCTCGTCGGAGGCAAGTCTTACTTAAAGAATGGCGCGAGGTGGACATTCTTCAGCGACATCAGCGGCCGCCGCAGCATTTGTCTTAGCGCCGCAAAAAAGGGGACCAAAAAAGGGGACACCCATTAGCCTTGACTTGAGACCGGCTAATGGGTGCCCCCCTTTTCGCAGCAACTAGCGCGAAGGAATATCCCTGATGTCGGACACGATAAATGTCGGCAAGGTACGGATATAGAAAGGCTCCACGTCAGAATTATCCTTGTGAGTCAGCGCCGCCGCCATCGTCTTCATATTGCGAAGCTGACCAAATGCACCGGCAGGCTGCAGCCCCTCACGCTCGTTGGAAAAATGCAGAACTTCGACACCGGCCTTTTTAACCTTGACCTGATAACTGAAATCAACACTGGCGAGGATCGTATTGTCGTCGACAATGACCGACACCAATCCGCCATTGGAGTTACCGATCCGACGCTTGTAGACGGTGTTCACATCCAGCAGGTAATCGGCGCTTTCCTTGCTCGTCGCATAGCGATTAGCGCTCGACAATTGATTGATCAGCTCAACACTGAGCTGCTCGCGCAACGTGTCTTGCGGCATAAACCGCTCATTCTTGCCGACCAGTTCAACGTCGAAGGTATCGATCCAGTAGGTAGCGGTCGCCGGGATCTGGACCGGCGTGGGGGAGATGTAGTAAGCAGGTTTCGAGGCGCAGCCCGATAAAAATGAGATTGCCAAGAGTAGAGCCAACACACGCATGTAAATTCGTCCTTGAGGAGGGTTACGTTAAATTAAGAGCGGTATTTTACAAATACAGAAGGGACTGCTTTGTTTACGGCGACAAAATTCGGCATCCATAAATAAATCTTTTCCTTCTAGAAGCTTGAACTTGCGCTGCGTTAGGAAGTGCATCAATAGGTGCAGTATTGGAGTAGGTTTGTGGGAGTCCCTCAGAATTCGCCCCCTTCTCCCTGATTGGAATACAGGGGCCACCCATTACCCAGTCTCAACTCTAGGCTAATGGGTATCCCCTATTACGCATTGGCAGAATCTAAATGGACTTAATCTCAGAAATAAACCTGTTAAATTCAGATTCACTCATTTCAAATTCCGGCCCCTCATCCATTGCCATTAGAGTCAGCAATATACGATCCATACTCCCCACTAACTCCAAACCATGATCTTGGTAAATCTTAAACGCTGACCTTGAAATTTTATGGGCGTCATAACCACCAACGGCTGCCTTCTCAAGTTCTAGAACCATGTCTCGGATTGAATACGTCATTTCCAACTCTCCAGTTCTACTCCCGTTGGAGGGTAGTGTTGAGCATCTACTGGCTGGCCATTTATACTTTTCGGATGAACGCGGATCACATTCCCAGACTTGTCATAGCTTTCCATCCACTGCCTAGTTTGACCAGTTTGAGGATTGTTTTCTGTTACAAATGACGCGCCACGTGTAGCGCCCTCAGTTCGCGCAGGTACCTCCTGCGTATAATAGCGGACACGTCCATCTGGTAAAACCTTTGTAATAGCTGCATTTTGCTGAGCTTTTTCCAAACCCGAGAGCTTTGCTCGTAGAGCAGCTTTGGCATTAATGCTGGCCCCGACGCCATTACCGTTTGTACCTACTTCCTTTGGACCGTTCAGGCCATCAAGTTTTACCCTATCATTTCCTTCGAAGCTAATTTTTCTACCCGCACTGACAGCCTTGGCCCCACCCGCTACAGACGCCCCAATCAGCAGGGTAGCCATGAGCTTGCCGCCTCCGACAACCCAGGCGTCGTCTGCCTTGTTCAGGTCATGCTCTTTCCCATCCAGACTGTCGGCTATCAGCTTCCCAACTTTCTCCGTTGCTGCATGTTCATACTCAGCAATAGCCTGGCCTGCGGAAGTAGCACCTAGCGCTTTTTGGGCCGCTAGCAAAATCAACCCCTTGGGGCCTTGAGCTGCGGCTAGAACGTACTCAACAGCCTCTGCTTTATCGGGATTATTCTGGATGTATTCGCTGATAGTCGCAGCGCCATACACAATGCGCTGATCCAAGGTAAAGGCCTTGCCCTTAACCACGATATTTTTTTCACCAGTGATCGGTTCAAGAGCAGCTTTTGCATCAGCAATCGAGCCAGGATCCTGCCCCACCAACGAGCTCAACTGCAACAGCACCTTGCTCTGGAAATCCTTATCTGCCAGTAGTGCGCGTGCGTCTTCACGATCAATACCAGCGTCAAGAAGCCCGGACAGTGCTTGCGCTGCGATCTCGGCACCACCAGCCTCGATCGCTTCAGCGCCCGCGCCTGGATGCTCAAGAGCGTCTAGTTGATTCCCAATGATTTGACCCGCCAGTTCAAAGTTGGCAAATGCAGTTTTGTCATAATTGACAAGACCTGTAGCCCACTCTTTGGCTGTCTTGATCGGTTCAGAAGCCGCTTTTAAAGACGTATCACTGACATACAACTCCGTCCGATGCTCATCATCCCGAGTGATCTCATAGGCCTTATCCAGATCCCGGTTCAGGCCAACGGTCGAGTCCTTGCCCGTGACCTTGTCGTCACGCACGACGATGTCACCCGCACCCACAGTGGCGCGGACAATCTGCTCGCGGTCCTTGTTGTAGTTGTAACCTTCGACAGCCCAACTGCTCTTGTCCTTGCCTTCCATGCCCTTGTTCGGCTTGTCAGTCTGCGCGCCGCCAGAAGAGCCATAACTGCCACTGACACTGAGGTAGTAACCGTGCTCTTTGTCTTTGCCGATGATGTCGCGCGTACCGAGCGTGTCGGTGTCAAGTTTCAGGTTGCCGCTGTCGGAAGACAGCACGGCACCGTCCAGTTGGGTGTGTTTGTCAGTGCGGATATCGAGTTTGTCTTTAGCGCTAACGACTGTCTGATTTTCGACCCAGTTGGTCTTGCCGTTGGTTTGCCCATAACCGACTGAGCCAGTGACCGTCACACCGTAGCTGACAGCAACAGTAAGGTTTGCATCGAACTCCTTGCCGTCGGCCTTCCCAGTGTTGGGTACGGAAGACACTGTCAGGTTGCGACCGACATCACCGATCACCTCATCGCCACGCAACTTGGCACCGGCAATAGTGGTGTCGCGGCCACTTTCGAAGCCCAGGCGATTGCCGGCATAGAGGTACGCTTCCTGTTGCTTGACTGCCTCACGCTCAAGCTTGCCCAAACCGATGTTGGCACTACCATAGAAGCCAAAGCCATCCTGACCGGCGATGATCCCACCTTCGGCTCCCCAGCTACGTCGACTGCTTTCGCTGTTTGAAGCGTTTTCCGCTGCGCGGATGTTCAGGTCGTTGCCGGCCTTGAGGTCGATATTGCGCTCGGCATTGGCCTGAGTACCGATGAGGTTCAGGTTGTCCTTGGCATCCAGGTTGATATCGCGCCCGGCATTGAGTTGCGCAGGCGTCGACGTGCCCTGATTCGACTCGTCCTTGCCCCCGGCATTACTGATGCCCACGCCCAGTTTGAAGCCTCCAGTGGTTCCGCCCTTGAGGCCACCTTTGCTCTGAGTGTTATGACCGTCAGTGGTATCAGCACCACGCGCCACATCAAAAGTGATGTCCTTACCCGCGACGTTGATATCACGTCCGGCATTGAACTGACTGCCGCGCACATTCACGTCATTGCCAGCGACCAGGCTGATGTCGTTGCCAGCTGAAAGACTCGAAGGACGATTACTTTCGGAGGTATTTGTCTGAGTCTGGCTAACGCTGGAAGCGCCCCAATGCCCATCGAACGTCGGACCACTGAAAAACTGGCCCAATGCGTCGACGCTCTTCAGGACACTGGAGCCCTTGCTGACGCCATCGTCGCCTTTACCGGAACCGCTGAGCGTGTCCATCGTCTTGCCCAGGTTGTAGGCGACGGTGGTAGTGGTGCCATTGCGCTTCACGCTTTCGCTGTGGGTGTCGACGGTCTTCTCACCAGCGGCATCGATGTTGATATCGCGACCGGCCTGCAGCGTAATGTTGCGCTCGGCCTGCAGGTCGGAGCCTTGCTGATTGACGTCGCGACCGGCCTTGACCTTGATGTCCTGCCCGGCGTCGATCTGACTCGCGGCGGCGGTTTGCGTGATTCTGTCGTTGCGCTCCTTGCGGGTCTCGTTTCCGACAAAGGTGGTGAAGCCGTTGTTGTCGATGTTCTGCTTGATACCGTAGCTTTTGTTGGTTTCCCAACTGTTGTTTTGCTGCTGGCTGGAACCGGCGACCACATTTACGTCACGACCGGCGCCCAAGGTAACGGTACGCCCGGCGCTGACGCCGCTGCCGAGGATGTTGATATCGCGTTCGGCATTCAGGGTCGCGTCTCGATCAGCGCTGACCTGGCTGCCGACACTGGTGGAGCTGATGGCTTCGTTTCCAGCTTTTTTCGCCGCGTTCAAGGTGATGTCCGCGCCAAACCCCGGGGTTCCGGCGAACAAACCGACCGTGTCCTTAAACGACAACCCGGCCTTTTTCTTGTACTCGGTGGTCAGGCTATAGGCGCTGTCGTTGGCCGAGACAAGGTTGATATCACCGGTTTCCTTGATCAGACCGGCACGCAACTCGGCGTCGTTTTTGGCGGTGACTTCACTGGCGCGCAGGCGTACATCATTACCGGCGACAACCACTGCATCATTGCCGGCACTCAGCTCGCTGCCAACCTGAGTCGCAGTAGTCTTGAGCTGGCTTTTGCCACTCTTCGACAACCCAAGGAATCCAGACTTGGTGGTCTTGCTGTAAGAACCGTGCTCTTCAACACCCGACAGCACCGCGACGTCGTTGGTGGCGCCTAGGATCAGGTCGTTACCGGCCTTGAGCTGGCTGCCGATGATGCTGACATCACGTCCGCCATCCAGGCTGACGCCACCCTGTGCGTCTTTGCTGGTGTTCACCGTGAGGTCATGGCCGGCATCGATCACCGAGGCAACGTTGGTGCTGTCGTAACTTTCTTGTTGCTTGCTACTGCTGCGACCGAAGGAGCCTTTACTCTTTTTCGTGTAGTAGTACGAACTCTCGTCTTTGTCAGAGGCAATGGTGATGTCCTGACCGGCATCCAGACTGATATCCGCACCGCCCTTGATCCGGCTGGCAATAATCGCGAGATCCTTGCCCGCATCAATGGAAATGTCGCGTCCGGCGTTCACCTCGGTGGATTGCTGGGTCACGCGATGGGTTTCAAGGGTGGTTTTCTTGCTGCGCGACGCATACGTGCTTTCATCGGCAGCCGAAGCCAGGGTGATGTCCCCTTCCGATTGAAGGGCGATATCGCGCTTGGCGTCCAGGCGGCTGGCAATTGCACTGATGTCGCGACCGGCACTGATTGACAGGTCGCGGCCAGCGGTGACTTCTGCGCCGTGCTGGGTAATTTGCTGATTGAGGAATGAGCTGCCACGAGCATCCGTGGTGCGCTCTTGAATCGAGTTGATGCTCACGTCCCGACCGGCACTCATCTCCATATCTCGGCCGCTTTGCAGTACGCCTCCGGTATTTTTAATGTCGCGACCGGCTACGATACTGAGGTCATTCGAGGCCTCGATGCGAGCGGCGTTGTCGAGGTAATCGCGGTGCTGACGAGTACCGCCAATAGTGGAGTCCAAGCCTGTGACATCGCGCTGATTGATCACATCACCGTTGACCGCTGTGAGGCTGACGTCACGCCCAGCGATGATGCCGCCTGACTTGTTGACGATGTTGTTACCGGCCAGCAGATCCAGACGATTGCCGGCCTCGATCAACCCTGTATTGATGAGGTCGTTTCCGGCCTTGGCCGACAGGTTGTGACTGGCACGCAAGGTACCGGCGTTGTTCAGATCGTTGCCGGCGATCAGCGTTACGTCGCTACCCTGAATCAATGCGCCGTTGGCGGCCAGACGGTTGTTGGCGTTGGCCAGGTACAGCACCGGCACCAACACTTGCTCGCCGTTCACCTCGGCGTTTTCCATCCAGACGATGTCGTGGGTCAGGGCCGCGACCTGTTCGGAAGTCAGGCTCACGCCCAGTGACAGGTTGAGTTGCTGCTTGCTGGTGACGGCGTTGTTCATCAGGTACTTGAACAGCGCGGCGTCCGAGGTCTGGCCATCGATAAAGCGCTGGCCGGTACGGGCGATCACCGCTTGTTGAATCAGCTTTTGCTCGTATAGGCCATCGCCCAGACGTTTGGCGCTTTTGTCCGGGTCGTAGCCGAGGTTCGCCAACAGGTAGTCGGAACTCATGAACTGTTTGAGGTCGGTGAGTACCGGGTTGGTTTCGATCAGGTATTTCTGCGGGTTGGACTTGAACGAGGTATCCGGCAGGCCCTGAACGCGGGCCACGGTCTGACTGGCCGCGGGGGTAGCTATCAGCGGAGTGCTGACGGTCGGTGCAGTCACCGCACCAGAGACGGTAGTTGGAGCACCGGGTTGAGTATTCACGGGCGGCACAAGAGGCACGGCCACGGGAGAGGTCACGGTGGCCAATGGGTCACGTGGGTTGAGCGGCAGTGTTGGCACGCTCAGGTCCGGGCCGGTAGCGAGCGCGCTATGGCTGGCGCCATCGACATGCACGGCACCTACCTGGGTGATCGCTCCAACACTACTGTCATGGCCGGGCAACAGCAGGGTGCCGCCAGTGTCGGCGGGAGCACTGACATTGATCGTGCTGGCACCCGCGTTGCTGTCGGTGACCTGACGGGTGATCCGGGTCAATTGCCGGTCGCTGGAGGCGACTTGGGCGATATCACCGATCTGGACGCTGCGCGCCTGAATATCCGGCAGACTTTGTTGGCGCTGAGCGGTGCTGATCGAGGCGCTGCCCATGGTCCAGCTTTGCGGGCCGATGTTGGCCTGGGTCGCCTGCTGAACCGCCCCGCCTTGCCCGCTCAAGCGAAACAGACCGTTTTGCCCAGTGGGCAGGCTGAAGCCTGGTAGCGCGAGGGGGTTGACCTGCTGCTGGGCCAGGTTCGGTGGCAGTTGGGCATTGATCCGGACCACGACCGGCGCGCCCGCTCCGGCTACCTGAGTGCCCTGGACTTTGTTGGCGCCAGCGCTGAACCCGTAATCCTGATGAATAACGCTATTGGTCAGGTCCTGGGTCGCGGAGATCGAGACATTGCCACCGGCCTGGATAACGGCACTGCGGCTTAAGCCACTGCCGTCCTTGACAACTTCGACGTCGCTGGCCAAAGCCAAGGATTGCAGTCGACTTGGCAGTGCCATCAGATTGTTGCGGTCATACTGGGATTGCGGGATTTGTTGGTACTGATAACTAAAATCAATGCCGGTCACTTCTTGGCCAGTGACGGTATCCTTGAACCGAACCTCCTCAACTCTGCCACCGTCATGCCCACCCTCACGATGGGCATAGCTCTCTGGAGTCGCCGTGCTTAGGCCGCCAGAGCCATTGACGTAGATGACGTTCGGAAAATCGGGATTGTTTCTCTGATTGTAAGCAACCACCTCATTGAAGAATGACAATGTGGAACCGCGCCAGAGCTCCGTTGCCTGATAGATACGCGTGCGCTCAATGGTGCCGCTGACTGCCCCGACGTTTTTCAGGTTGTCAGCCTGGATGGCAATATTGCCACCGGCACTGATGGTGCTTTTGCTATTGAGAAAGTTGCCACCGTGAAAGACAAAGTCGCCCCCCGCCGTGAGCGATGCGGCGGCACTGGTGTCGTTGTCCTGCCCTTCGTAGGTCTCACGAACGACAGTACTGAAAATATAATCGTGCCCCCAGCACTTGTCGCAGTTGTAGCCGATGGCGCCCGAGACCAACGTGCGCCCCAGGCTGTAACCCTCCGTGCGGTTCTCGAAGTTGGCGGCATTGATGCTGAACTTGCCGGTGCTTTCCAGCGACCCGGAGATATTGCTGACCTGGGCCGCCTGGGCCGCGCCACCATAGCCGTCGATGCTGACGGCACCCAGGCTGTAAAGCTGGGCCGAATGGTTGGTGAAGCTGTTGACCTGCAACGCCGTGTCACCACCGCTGAAGATCAGGCCGTTCTCGTTCAACAGGCTGGGCGTGCTCAACCTCAGATTGCCACTGCTACCCATGGTCCCGTAGTTGTTGATTGACCCGGCATTGACTGTCATCCCGGTGGCAGACGTCATCCGACCATAGTTGTTGAGTTGGCCGCCGATATTGATCGTGGCGTCCCCGCCGCTGGCAATACTGCCCGCACTGCCCAGAGTCATCGAGGCGGCTGTCAATCCCAGATTGCCCAGGCTGCTGATCCTGCCATTGCCGCTATAGTTGCCGCCCAGCGCCAGGCTCATGCTGCCATCACTGGCAATCAAACCATCGTTGTTCCAGTTCCCCCCGTTACCCACCAGACTGGTGGAGGCCAGCAATTGCCCGCTGCCGGTCTGGTTCAGGTTGTTGACGTTGACGGTCAGGCGTCCGGCCTGGATCACGCTGCTGTTGGTCAATGAGTCGGCGTTGAGCGTCAGCCCACCACGGGTCACGATGGAGCCACCGGCCCCGGTGACGTTGGCCGTGGAGATATCGAACGTGCCGGTGCCGACGTGCAACAAGCTACCGCCCTGGTTCAGGAAACTCGCCGCGTTGAGCGTCAAATCAGTGTTGGCGGTTTCCAGTGTGCCGTTGCGGTTATCAAACAAACCGCCGATCTGGAAGTCGGTCTTGCCGCTGGTGCCCAAGGCACGCAGTTGGCCGGTCTGGTTGTCGAGGCTGGCGGCGCGCACGCTCAGGGTGCTGTCGCTCTCGATGATACCCAGACGGTTGTTCAGGGCGCCGGTGAGGTTCAGGTCGATCCCGTTGCCGGCGATCTGGCCATCGTTGTCGCCGCTGTTGTC
Source organism: Pseudomonas sp. H3(2019) (assembly GCF_007713465.1). Lineage (GTDB taxonomy): Bacteria > Pseudomonadota > Gammaproteobacteria > Pseudomonadales > Pseudomonadaceae > Aquipseudomonas. The sequence continues at coordinate 226,057 of NZ_VMSG01000003.1, forward strand.
GAAGTTGTTGCCAGTGACGCTGACCCGGCCTTTGGCATAGAGGCCGCCATTGCGGTTGTCGAAGTCGCGGGTGGCGACGATTGCATCGCCGCTTTGCGCCGAGATGCGACCGCCGTAGTTATCGATGCCGCCCAATGCGCTGAGGTTCAGACGCTGTGCCTGAACGATGCCGCCCTGACGGTTATTGGTCAGGTCGTAACCGTTTTTCAGCACGCCGACGATGCGCGCTTCAAGGGCGCCCTTGACGCTGGCGAGGGTGCCGCCGCGGTTGTCCAGGTTAGTGGCGCTGACGCTAAGGTCACCGTTCTGGGCCAGGAGTCGGCCGCTCTGGTTGTCGATATCGCCCGCTACAGACAGGGTCATCGCGCCCTGGCTTTGCACGGTGCCTTTGGCGTTGGCCAGGCTCGCGGCGGTGAGTTGCAGGTTGCCGTTCTGGCTGTAGATCAGGCCGTCGGCGCTGTTCTGGACGGCGCCGGAGGTGTTGATGACGAGGTTGTTGTTGCTCGCGACGGTGCCGCGATTGCGGTTGTCGAGGCCACCGGTGAGCAGGGTCATCAGGCCTTGGCTGGCCAGTTGACCACCCTGGTTGTTGATCTGGCTGCTGCGCTGGATCACCAGCGGGCCGGCGCTGGCGAGTTTGCCGTTGGTGTTGGTCAATGCGCCGAGCAGGTCGAGGGTGAGCGCACCGTTGCTGACCAGGCTGCCGGCGCTGTTATCCAGCGTGCTGCCGGTGAAGCTCAGGTTCTGTTGCGCGTTGATCACGCCCGCTGCGTTGCCGAGGGTCATGGCTTGTACGGTGAGCGCCGCGCCGCTGTCGATCAGGCCGTTCTGGCCGTTGTTCAGCAGGCCACTGACCGTCAGGGACTGGCCAGCGCCGCTGGACAGAATACCGCCGCTGTTATCGAGGCTCGCCGCGTTGACGGTGAGCGCCTTCTGGCTGACCAGCGCGCCGGCACCGCCGTTGAGCAAGGCGCCGCTCAAGGTCACGCCGAGGTTGCCGCTGCGGCTGGAGAGTGTGCCGTTGTTGCGGTTGTCGAGGCTGGCGCTGTTGACGTCGAGGCCCTGCCAACCGGAGATCAGGCCGTTCTGGTTGAGCAGATTGCCGGCGTTGAGGCTCAGCAGGTTGTTGCTGATCAGTTTGCCGCCGCTGTTATCGAAGGTGCGTCCGGCCAGAGTGAAGCTCTGGCTGCTGGAGACTTCGCCACTCTGGTTATTCAGGTCGCGCAGGCGGCTGATGGTCAGCGGACCTTTGGCGTTGATCAAGCCGCTCTGGTTGTTCAGATCGCTACCGCTCAGGTCAAGCGTGATCCCCGCATCGCTCAGCAAACGCCCGCCGTTTTGGCTCAGCGCTCCCAGGGTCAGTGCGATGTCACCTTTGGCCGAGACTTCGCCGCCATTGCTGGAGTTCAGGCTGTTGGCGGTCAGGCTCAAACCGCCCTGGCTGTTGATCAGGCCGTTGGCGCTGTTGTTCAGCGCCATCGCATTGAGGGTCACGGCACTGCCACCGAGCAGGGTGCCGCCCTGGTTGTTCAGGTCGGCGCTGGTCAGCGTCAGGTTCTGTGCCGCGTTGATCAGGCCTTTATTCTGGTTGTTCAGCAAACCCGCGACATTCAGGGTCAGGTCGCTGCGACTGTTCAGGGTGCCGTCAGTGTTATCGAGGCTGGCGGCGCGGACGTCGAGGGCCGCGGCGCCAATCTGGCCCTTGAGGTTGGTCAAGGCCTGATTGATCCGCAGGGTCACGGCCTGGTTGCTGAGGAGCTTGCCGTTGCTGTTGTCGAGGCTGTCAGCGGCGAGGCTAAAGGCCTGGGCGCTGGAAATTTCACCGCCCTGGTTGTTTACGCCCTTGAGGTTATTGAGCACCAGCGACGGGGCATTGATCAGGCCGTTCTGGTTATTCAGCTGACCTTGGTGCAGATCCAGGACGAGGCTGGTGTTGCTGAAGAGTTTGCCGCCCATCTGGTCGAGGCCGGTGACGCTGGCCGTCAGTGCCTTGGCGCTGCCGATGCTGCCACCGTTCTGGTTGGTGACCTGGCCGGCCGTGAGGCTCAGGCTGTCGCCACTGTTCAGGCGACCGTTCTGGCTGTTGTCGAAGGCGCCAGTGGTCACGCCCACCGGGCCCTTGCCGCTGATCACACCTTGTTGACGGTTATCGAGGCTGGCGCTGGTCAGGTCGACGCTGCGGTCACTCACCAGTTGCCCGCCCTGGTTGCCGAGCGCACCGCTGGCATTGACCTTCAACGCACCGGCACTCGACAGGCTGCCACCGGTGTTGCTCAGGTTGGCGCTGTTGACGGTGAGTTGGCCTTCGCTGCTGATCTGGCCCTGATTGTTCGTCAGGTCGCTGCTCAGGCCCAGCCGGGCATCTTGCCCGCTGAGCAAGTGGCCAGCGCTGTTGTCCAGGGTCTGGCCATCCAGGGTTAACCCGGCCTTGCCGTTGATCAGGCCCTGATTGCGGTTGAGCACCTGGCCGAGCGTCATGGTCAAGCCCATGGCGGCGATGATCTGACCGCTGTCGCTGTTGTCCAGGCGATTGCCGGTCAGGCTGATGTCGGCGCTGCTGGAGAGTTCGCCGCCACGGTTGTCGATATCACCGACATTGAGTTTCAGCGCTTTTGTAGCGCCTACCAAACCGTTCTGGCGGTTGTCGAGCGTGCTACCGGTCAGGCTCAAGGCACCACTGGCGATCAGTTGACCGTTCTGGTTGTTGAGGCTAGTGATAGTTGCCGACACATCGGCCTTGCCGGCGACCGAGCCGTTGCTGTTGTCGAGGCTGTTGGCCGCCAACAGCACCGCACCGTCGCCGATCAGGGTGCCGCTCTGATTGGTGAAGGACCCGGTCACGCCCAGATCAACGTCGCCACCGCTGCTGATCAGGCCATGGCTGTTGTCCAGGCTGGCACTTCGGCTGTTGAGGGACGCAGCCGAAATCAGCCCGTTAAGGTTATTCAGGGTCTGAGCGATACGCAGGGTCAGGCCCTGGTTGCTGAGTAGCTTGCCAGCGCTGTTGTCGAGGTTTTGCGCCGCGACGGTGAACGCTTGGGCGCTGGAGATTTCGCCGTTCTGGTTGTTAACGTCCTTGAGGTTGTTGAGCACCAGCACAGGCCCATTGATCAGGCCATTTTGGTTGTTCAATTGGCCGTTGTTCAGGTTCAGGTCGAGACGGGTTTTGCTGAAGAGTTCGCCGCCTTGTTGATCCAGGCCGGTGATGCTTGCCGTCAGGTTTTTTTCGCTGGCAATGCGACCGGTGCTGCCGTTGCTGACCTGGGTTGCGGTCAGGTCCAGCGTGTCGTCGCTGGTGAGATGGCCGCCCTGGCTGTTGTTCAAAATACCGGTGGTGACACGGGTGGCCCCCTTGCCGTTGATCAGGCCTTTCTGGCTGTTATCGAGGCTGGAGCTGGCCAGGGTCAAACCCTGGTCGGTGATGATCGAACCACCTTGGTTGAGCAACGCCCCCAGACTGGTGACCGACAGGGCGCCGGCGCTGCTGAGCTTGCCTGCGGTGTTATCCAGCGTGGCGGCGTTGAGGGTGAATCCGCCTTCGCCACTGAGCAACCCGGCGTTATTGAGCAGCGCTCCATCAAGACGAATATCCAGGCCCTTGAGGCCGGAGAAACTACCGCTGCTGTTGTCGAGCGTGCTGCCGGCCAGACGAGCGCTGCCCTTGGCGAACAGCTTGCCCGTGTTCTGGTTGATCAGTTGCGCCACCGTCAACTGCAGGTCGGTCGCGGACAGCAGTTTGCCGCCGTCGCTGTTGTCCAGACGCTGGCCGGTGAGGTTCACGCTGTTGTCGGTGCTGGAGATTTCCCCGGCGCGGTTGTCAATCTGATCGACCTTGACGGTCAGCGCGTTGGTGCTGCCCACCAGACCGCCGTTGCGGTTGTCGAGGGTCTTGCCGGTCAGCAGCAAACTGCCTTGGGCGACCAACTCCCCTCCCTGTTGGTTCAAGGTGTCGAGGGTAGCGCTAAGGTCAGTCTGACTGGCGATCCGGCCTTTGGTGTTGGTGATGTCCTGGGCCTTGAGCGTCACGGGACCGACCGCACTGAGCAGGCCACCGCTGTTATCCAGGCGCGAGCCTTCGTAGTTGATCGCGGCCTTGCTGGTCAGCGCGCCCTTGTCGCGATTATCCAGTTGCCCGACCAGCAGACTCAGGTCCTTGTCAGCTTCGATCAGCCCACCGCGGTTATCCGCCGAATCGCTGTGCACGGTCAGCCGGTCCTTGCCGGCCAGACTGCCGCCACGGTTATCAAGGCTGCCGGTAGTCAGGTCGATGCTGCCGGTGGCTCTTAGTTTTCCCAGCTCCCGATTATCGAACGCTCCTGCAATTTTCGCCGTCAGGCTGCCATCGACGGCCAGCAACATTCCCGCCGCGCGGTTGTCGAGGCTGTCGACAGTCAGGCTCAGTGCCTTGCCGGAACCGAGCTTGCCGCCCTGGTTATTCAGAGCGCCGCTCAGGTCGATGCTCAGCCCGAGGTCGCCCGTCAGATTACCTTTGGTATTATCCAGACTCGCGGCCTTGAGGGTCGATAACCCGGCACTGGATACGAAGCCATTGAGGTTGGTCACCCCGCCCTCGGCATTCAAGGTCAGGTCCGAATCGCTGCCAATCTTGCCAGCGCTGTTGTCGACGCTAGCGGCGCGGACATCCAGCCCATTGGCTGATACCAGCCCCCTGAGGTTGTTCAGGGTCCGGTCGACGCGCAGGATCAGCGCCTGATGACTGCCAACCGTGCCATGGGTGTTGTCGAGCGTTTGCGCAGCCAACGTGAATCCCTGATCGCTGGATATCTCGCCACCCTGGTTCGCTACGCCCTTGAGGTTTTTCAGCAATAACTGGCCTGGGGCATTGATCAGACCGCCCTGGTTATTGAGCTGGCCGTTATTCAGATCGAGACTCAGGCCGGTGCTGCTGAACAGTTTTCCGTTTTGCTGATCAAGGCCACTGACGCTTGCGGTCAGGGCTTTGGTGCTGGAAATACTGCCTTGGGCGCCGTTGTTGAGCTGGCCGCTGATGAGGTCGAGCGTATCGCCGCTGATCAGCGTGCCGCCGAGGTTGCTGACGGTGCCGAGGCTGGTGAGTTTCAGGTCCTTGACGCTGGAGAGGTTGCCGCCGTCGTTGTTCAGGCTGCCGACGCTGAGCAGAATCGCGCCATCGCCCTTGAGCGTGCCTTGGGCGTTCAGCAACTGCTCGCCCAGTGTCAGGTCCAGATTGCCTTTGGCGTAGAGATTGCCCCCCTGACCGTTGTTCAGTTGCGCAGCCTTGAGGCGTAATCCGGCCTGACCGGACAGCAGACCGTCAAGCTGGTTATTGAACTGGGCGAGGGTCAGATTGATGTCGCCATTGGCAAGCACCCGGCCGCCATGGCTGTTGTCCAGCGTCGTGCCTGTCAGGTTCAAATCGCGTTGACTGGAGAGGTTGCCGCCCTGATTGTCGAGGCTGTCGATGTTCAGGTTCAGGCTCTGGCCAGCACTCAGCGAACCCGCCTGACGGTTGTCCACTTGGTTGGCATTGAGCGTCAGAGCGCCACCGGCGCTGAGGTTGCCGCTACGGTTATCCAGCAACCCCGCAGTGTTCAGGTTGAGATCGGCCTTGCTGACGACCCGCCCCTTGAGCTGGTTGTCGAGACTGGCACTGCCCAAGGTCAGCAGACCGTTCGAGGACAGCAACCCGGCCTGGTTCAGCAGCTGTCCGGCAATCTTCGCCGTCAGGCTCGAACTGCCTGTCAGTGTGCCTTGGGTGTTGTCGAGGCTAGCGCCTTGAACCTTCAACAATTGGCCGGCGGTCATCGACCCCGTGGCGTTGTTGATCGCGCCCTGACTGCCCAGCGTCAGACTGTTATCGCTGGTCAGATGGCCCTGACGGTTATCCAGATCAGCCACCTGCAAGGTGATGTCCCGGGCGCTCAGTTTGCCACCCTGATTGTTCAGGCTGCCGGCGAGCAGCAGGTTCAATCCTGTGCCAGCGTTCATCGTGCCGAGCTGGTTGTTCAGGCTGTCGGCCTGCAGATCGATGGCCGAGGCAGAAATCAGCGCCCCGGTGTTGTCCAGGGCTCGGGCGATCCGCAGCACCAGAGCCTGCTCGCTGAGGACTTTGCCGCCGTTGTTGTCGAGACTGGTAGCGGCCAACGTGAAGCCTTGTTGGCTGGAGATTTCACCGCTCTGGTTGGCCACCGTATTCAGGTTCTTCAGCAGCAGCGCGCCGGGTGTGGTGATCAGGGCATTCTGGTTATTGAGCAGGCCGTTGTTCAGGTCCAGGGTCAGGCCTGTGGCGCCACTCAATTGGCCCTGATTGTGCTGGTCCAGTCCGCTGACACTGGCGGTCAGGGCCATGGCGCTGGCGATGCGTCCGCCTTCGCTGTTGTCTACCTGGCCAGTGGTCAGGTTCAAAGCGTTGCTGCTGGTCAGCACGCCTGCTTGATGGTTATCCAGACTGCCGCTGTTGATCACTGCACTGCCGGTGCTCTGGATCGTGCCTGCTTGATGGTTGTCCAGTGCACCAGAAGCCGTCAGGCCCAAGGTTCCCTGGCTGATGATCGAGCCTTGCTGGCTGTTATCCAGGGATGCCGCCATAACTTGCACGCGCTGCTGGGCAGCCAGGCGACCGCGCTGATTGTTGAGGGCACCGCTGGCGTTGATATTCAGGGAGCTGCCGGCCGACACCAGTCCTGCGACGTTATCCAGAGACCCGACATTCAAGGTAACCCCGGAAAGGCTGGAGATTTCAGCCGCGCCGTTACTCAGCGCTCCCACGTTGGCAAGCAGTGCACCGTTGCTGGTCACCAGTCCGCCCTGGGCATTGAGCAACTGATTGGCGTTGAGGTTCAGGCTACGGGTGCTCAGCACCCGCCCCTTGTTCTGGTTATCCAGCGTCCCGGCGTTGATGTTTGCGCCTTGCTTCGCACTTAAAGTGCCGCCCTGATTGTTCAGGGTTTGCGCCGTGTTGACCGCCAGGTTGCGGCTGGCGACGACACTTTTGCCGCTGTTGTTGAAGTTCTGTGCGCTGAGGTTGACGTCGCCGCTGGCGTTGCGGCTGCTGTCGGCATTGACCCCGGCTTCAATGATGCCGTTGTTGGTCAACTGGCCGCCGGCACTCAGGTTGATGCTGTCGCGAGCGGCGAGGGTTTGCTGGTTGCTCAGGTCGCCCTGGGTTTGCACATTGAGGGCGGTGCCGGCGTAGACGGGTGCACGGGCGTCGAGGCTGTTGGCTTTGATGTTCACCGCGCCATTGACCGCCGAGGTCTCGGCCAAGCTCAGCTGGCCGTTGGCATCGAGCTGGATATCGCCGCCGCTGGCGATCAGTTTGCCGTCGAGTTTCACCCCGACGCCGGCTTCGGTGCCGACCAGTTTGATCGCGCCGGCGTACATGCCGCCAAGCGCCGAGGAGTCGATCGCCAGTTCCGGCTTGGTGCTGCCGTCATTGGCCCGGGCCGTAGCGTTGAGAGTGTCGGCGTTGACGTCGTTACGACCGGCAACGATGGTCAGGTTATTCGCCTGCAGCTGGGCGTTGATTTTCGCGCTGCGGGTGATGATTTCGAAACGGTCGACGTTGCTCGCGTTGATCCCGGCGCCGTCGATGGAGACGCTGCCCTGATCGACCTGGAAGTGGTCCAGACGACCGTTGTCGAGCACCGGTTTGCCGGTGGTCAGGGTCACCCGTGGGGTGTTGATAAACCCGCAGCCGTTGCAGCTGATGCCATATGGGTTGGCGACGATCACCCGCGCCGACTGCCCCGCCACTTCGGTGTAGCCGTTCAACTGGCTCGGGCTGCCGCCGTTGACTTCGTTGAGGATGGTTTGCGCCGAGCCGCTGTTTTTCAGGTTCGGGTTGCCGACGATGTACCCACCCAGCTGGGTGGCCGAGGTCTGGGTTGAACCGTTGTTGAGGATCAAGCCCTGCAGAGTGACGTTGTAGTCGTGGAACTGATTGTGCGAGAGACCTGTGGCATTGGGCGTGGCGATGTTGACGATCGGCACGCCATTGCCGGCGCGATCCAGGCCAGTGCCCGGTGCGCTGACCACGATGCCATCCGCCTGCGCCCACATCGGTTGCCAGAACATGACGTTGGCCAACAGGAACGCCAGACCGCGCTTGGGCATGCCCATGAAACGTTCACGGGGAATCACGGCAGCAGAAGGCTGGCCGGCCAGAAAGGCCAGTTGGCGAACGTCCATATTCAGGTCTCGATAAAGCGAAATATTAGAGGGAGAAATCCACGCGGAAATAGATCGGTGCTTCGCGCTCGGTCAACGCATCCGGCCGCTCCAGAGAGTGGGCGAAGGTCATGCTGGCAGACACATGCTGCCCTTTGGCAAACAGCTCGATCGAGTTGCTGGACATCCGCCCATGTTGATCGCCGTTGTAGCGGTCATGACTGATCACGCCCTGGTCGTAACCCAGGCTGGTGCCGTACTCGGCGAACACCGGGCGCAGCCACGCCCAATTCACCGGACGACTCCAACGCAGGTCGTTGCGCCAGTAGCCGCCGCTGTCACCGGACAACGATTGGTCCTTGTAACCACGGATCGACGACAATCCGCCCAGGCTGGTGCGTTGCGGGCTGAACAGCACGTCCTCGCTGCGCTGGCCGGTCATCAAACTGCTGAAGCTCAATGACTCGCCCCAGAGTTTGAACGGCTGCAAGTAGCTCAGGGTGCCGGTGTATTTGCGGTACCGCGCATCCGCGTCCCCAGGGCCCGGGTGGCCGTTGCTCTGGGCATCAAAGGCGCCGATACCTTTCTGCATGCCCAGGTCGAGGTTGACGAAGGCCGAGCCGACACGCCGCCCATGGTTGATCCCGAACTGCGCTTCGCTCAGATGGTTGCTGCTCAGGGCCAGCTTGCTGCCTTCGATGAAGTTGTTAATCCGCATGTGAGACACACCGGCGCTCAAGGACGTCTTGCTCACGGCATCGCGATAGATCACGCGCTCGGCCTTGAACTGGTGAGTCGTGCTGTCGCCGGTCTGCTTGAAGTCGTAACCATTGGCGGCAATCAGCGAGCGGTAATCGCTCTGGTTGTAGCTGTAGTTGAAGTTCCACCAACCCCACGGCAGGTTGTAATCGAGCATGGCGTTGCTTGAGGTGTGGTTATGATCGCTCACCGCATCGTGACCACCGCGCAACATCAACTGATCCGCCAGCCCCAGCGGGCTGTCCCAGTCAAAGGTCGTGCCCCACTGCTGCTCGCCGGTGCTGCGCTGGCCTTCGTTAGTGCGCGACAAACCGGCGCGCCAGGGCTTTTGCGGAGTGTTCTTGACCAGCACTTCGCTGCCACCCACGGCTTTACCGGGTGCCAACTCCATCTGCGCCTGATTCGACGGCAAACGGTTCAACTGATCGACCAGTTGTTCGATCTCGCGCAGGTTGACCAGGTCACCGGTCTTGCCTGGGAAAGCCATGGACAGTTCACGGTCCGACAGCTTGCTGCCCTCCGCGCCTTTGATCCCTTCGAGCTTGCCCTCGACCACCAGCACCTTCAAATGACCGGCAGACAAATCCTGCTGCGGCAAGTAGGCACGACTGGTCACCAGGCCTTTCTCAAGGTAGTCATCGGTGATGACTTTCAGCAGCTCGTTGAGCTGAGTGACGCCCAGGCACTGGCCGATGTAAGGCTTGAGCAAACGCTCGCGCTCACGGGCCGAAAGGTTGTCGGCCCCCTTGAGCTCGATGCCTTTGATCGGGAAGCAGCGGGTATCGGCAGGGGCTGTCGGGGCCGTCGGTTTGGCCGCTTTGCCGGGCAGTTCCTTGAGCTCTTCGAGACGCCGGCGCTGCTCTTCGAGCAGGCGATCCTGACGTTCGCGGATCAGGTCGGTTTCACCGGGAGTGGGTGCGGCGTGGGCAAGGTTTACGCTGGTGAAACACAGCAATAGACACGGCAAAGCCGCACACAACCTCTTCCCGAGGGGGTGCAGGTACATGTTCGATCCCTCGAGACGACAAGTGATATCAATATGATGGCGCAATGTTAAGTTGCCATCATTCTGACGTCAATAAGCCGGGTACGAATTTGTTGCTAAATATGTCTTTATTGACACACACCTTCACTGCTCGAATTTTATGGTCTCAAAAGCCTGTGGAGCTTCTGACTGCGTTAGTGCGAGGTTCGACCTCAAGATCGCCATAGGCCAAAAATGAAAAAACCCGGACACTGTCCGGGTTTTTTGGTGAATCACCGTGGCGCGTTATTCAGCGGCCGGTGCTTGCGGCTTGCGGCGCTTGAGCGGCGCCATGCCGTCCTTGCTGACCAGCGACAGGGCGTCGGTCTTCGGGCGGTTGGCGATCTTGCGTTTGGTCGGGGCCTTGGCGCCGGCCTTTTTCTTGTCGCCTTTGGCGTCGACTTTTTTCTTCTTCACGCCAACGGCTTTGCCCGAGGCCTTGACCTTTTTCGGTCCGCCGTAGGTGCCTTTGACTTCCTTGATGGTGCGGCGCTCGAAGCTCTGCTTGAGGTAGCGCTCGATGCTCGACATCAGGTTCCAGTCGCCGTGGCAGATCAGCGAGATGGCCAGGCCATCGTTGCCGGCACGACCGGTACGACCGATACGGTGAACGTATTCGTCACCGCTGCGCGGCATGTCGAAGTTGATCACCAGGTCCAGGCCTTCCACGTCCAGGCCGCGAGCGGCAACGTCGGTGGCGACGAGGATCTTGACCCCGCCCTGCTTCAGACGGTCGATCGCCAGTTTGCGATCCTTCTGGTCTTTCTCACCGTGCAGGACGAACGCCTTGTACTCCTGCGCCACCAGGCGGCCGTAGATGCGGTCGGCCATGGCCCGGGTGTTGGTGAAGACGATGGCCTTCTGGTAGGTCTCGTTGGCCAGCAACCAGTTAACGATCTGTTCTTTGTGCTGGTTGTGGTCAGCGGTGATGATTTGCTGACGGGTGGTGTCGTTCAACTGGCTGACGGCATTGAGCTGCAAGTGCTCAGGGTTGTTCAGGACCTTGGCGATCATCTCGCGCAGGCCCGAACCGCCGGTGGTCGCGGAGAACAGCATGGTCTGCTGACGGTTGGTGCACTCGTCGACCAGACGCTGTACGTCTTCGGCAAAACCCATGTCGAGCATGCGGTCGGCTTCGTCGAGCACCAGCACTTCAACTTCTTTCAAGTCGAGGTTGCCGGCGTTCAGTTGCTCGATCATCCGGCCCGGGGTGCCGATCAGGATGTCCGGCACCTTGCGCAGCATGGCTGCCTGGACCTTGAAGTCTTCACCGCCAGTGATCAGGCCGGACTTGATGAAGGTGAACTGCGCGAAGCGTTCCACTTCCTTGATGGTCTGCTGGGCCAGCTCGCGGGTTGGCAGCAGGATCAGGGTCTTGATGCTGACGCGGACTTTGGCCGGGCCGATCAAACGGTTGAGGATCGGCAATACGAATGCAGCGGTTTTGCCGCTACCGGTTTGCGCAGTCACCCGCAGGTCACGCCCTTGGAGCGCGAGCGGGATAGCCGCTGCTTGCACTGGCGTTGGCTCGACAAATTTAAGCTCGGCCACGGCTTTGAGCAGGCGTTCGTGCAGGGCGAATTGGGAAAACACGGGTGCTACCTCGAAGAAATACAAAAAATCAGCTGCATAGGGTAACGGTTTCGAGCGCGAAGGCCGAGTTTCTTTATGCAATCGGACGCAAACAATGGCGATTTTGTTAGCGGATTTGTCCCTGAACGTAACTCGATGCGTCTTAAATGCTCTAATCGCCCCCTCTCGTCCTACAGAAGAATCGTTTTAACCCATGGATCTCAAACAGCTCTGGCTCAATACCCAAGACCTCTGGGGTGCTCTCGACCAGCACCCGCTTCTGCATTCCAGCCTGGCGCTGATGGTGTTGTTGGTGATCGCCTTGCTGCTCGGACGAGTGGCGCGTTATGTGGTGCTGCACACCGTCAAATTGCTTGGCCGGCAACCGGCGATGCAGTGGTTCAACGACTTGTTCCAAAACAAGGTGTTCCATCGCCTGGCGCAAATGACTCCGTCGCTGGTGATCCAGTTCGGTTTGAACCTGGTGCCGGAACTGAGCAAAACCATTCAGAACTTTCTCGGCAACGTCGCCCTATCCTTCACCATTCTGTTTTTGGTGCTGGCCCTGAGCGCTCTGCTCAACGCTCTGCTGGACATCTACGCACGCACCGAACACGCCCGCACCCGCTCGATCAAAGGCTATGTGCAACTGGCGAAGATGGTGCTGTTCGTATTCGGCGCGATCATCATCGTCGCGACCCTGATCGACCGTTCGCCGCTGTTGCTGTTGTCGGGTCTGGGTGCCATGTCAGCAGTGATTCTGTTGGTCTACAAGGACACCCTGCTGTCGTTCGTCGCCAGTGTGCAACTGACCAGCAACGACATGCTGCGGGTTGGCGACTGGATCGAAATGCCGCAAGTGGGCGCCGACGGCGACGTGGTGGACATCACCCTGCACACGGTCAAAGTGCAGAACTTCGACAAGACCATCGTCTCGATTCCAACCTGGCGCTTGATGTCCGAATCGTTCAAGAACTGGCGCGGCATGCAGCAGTCAGGCGGCCGACGGATCAAGCGCAGCCTGTTCATCGACGCCAGTGGCGTGCGCTTCATCCATGACGACGAAGAACAGAAGCTGACCCAGGTGCGCTTGCTCACCGATTACATCAGCCGCAAGCAGGCCGAACTCAAGAACTGGAACGAGGCCCAGGGCAACGTTTCGGCGATGTCGGCCAACCGTCGGCGGATGACCAACATTGGAACCTTTCGCGCCTATGCACTGGCGTACTTGAAGAGTCATCCGGAGATTCAACCGAACATGACCTGCATGGTCCGCCAGATGCAAACCACGGCCCAGGGCATTCCGCTGGAGATCTACTGCTTCACCCGCACCACGGCGTGGGCCGATTACGAGCGGATTCAGGGGGATATTTTCGATTACCTGCTGGCAGTGCTGCCGGAGTTTGGGCTGAGTTTGTATCAGCAGCCGAGCGGTAATGATTTGCGCGCGGGGTTGTTGCCGGCATTGTTAGGCGCCAGCCATATTCCCGAGCCTGAAAAACGCATGATGTAACACCGCGTCCCCCTGTGGGAGCGGGCTTGCTCGCGAAAGCGTTGTGACAGGCAATATTGATGTCGACTGACGCACCCTCTTCGCGAGCAAGCCCGCTCCCACAGGGGTTCAGTGAGCTGCCACCCGTTTTAGTACACCCAACCGGCTGATCCACACCGCCGCCAGAATCACCATCCCGCCAAACATCAGCCGCCCCAGTTCTTCATGTTGATTCCAGATCAGCAAGTTGATCAACAGCCCCACCGGCACGTGCAGGTTGTTCATCACCGCCAGTGTCCCGCCATTGACCAGACACGCGCCCTTGTTCCACCAGTACAGGCCCAACGCGGTGGACACCAGTCCGAGGAACACCAGCACGCCCCACTGCAGCGGCGCTTCCGGCAGGAAGTTCTGTTTACCGAACAGCAGAAACGCCGGCAAGGCCACTGCCAGTGCGCCGAGGTAGAAGTATCCAAAACGCCGGTAGTGCGGCAGGTCGCTCGGATGGCGCGCCACTAGATGCTTGTATAGCACCTGGCCTGCAGCGTAGGTGAAGTTGGCCAGTTGCAGCAGCAAAAAACCCATGAAGAAATCCGGATTGATCCGGTCATAACGGATCACTGCCGCACCGAGCACCGCAACCAATGCCGCCACCAGCGCCCAGGGATTGAAGCGGCGATTCAGCGCATCTTCGATCAGGGTTACGTGCAACGGTGTGAGAATGGTGAACAGCAAGACTTCCGGCACCGTCAGCACCCGGAAGCTCAGGTACAGGCAGACGTAGGTCACGCCGAACTGCAACGCGCCGATCAACAGCATCCCGCGCATGAACGCCGGTTCCACCTGACGCCAGCGGGTCAACGGAATGAACACCAGCCCCGCCAGCAACACCCGCACCAGCACCGCGAAATAGCTGTCGACATGACCGGCCAGGTATTCACCGATCAAACTGAAGGAAAACGCCTGAATCAGCGTGACAAAAAGTAGATAGCCCATGCTCGCCTCGTTTCGAATGGCGGCGACGATAGCGGGTTTTGTCCGTTATCGCGAACAGTCAGCCACTACACAAAACCGCAGGCAAAAAAAAGCCCGATCTCGCTAAAGCGTTCAATCGGGCTAGAGCACTCATGAGCAACAAGTGCAAAGGGAGGTTCGATGCGCGAACCGGCTTGAAGGGGTGTACGAGCGCTACTTAACCATCAAGTGATTATCTGGCGATTAACGGCTCAGGCGACCTGGGCCAGTTTGGCGTTGGCCTGGTTCAGACCCTTTTCGTGGAAATCACCGCCCAGGTTCATGCCTTCGGCGTGAATGAAGGTGACGTCGTGAACGCCGATGAATGCCATGACCTGACGCAGGTACGGTTCCTGGTGATCGGAGGTGCTACCGGCGTAGATGCCACCGCGAGCGGTCAATACATAGGCACGCTTACCGCTGAGCAGACCTTGCGGGCCGGTTTCGGTGTACTTGAAGGTCACACCGGCGCGCAGCACGTGGTCGAGCCAGGCTTTGAGGGTGCTGGGGATCGCGAAGTTGTACATCGGTGCGGCCATGACCAACACATCGGCGGCCAGCAATTCATCGGTCAACTGGTTGGAGCGCTCCAGCGACGACTGTTCGGTTTCGTTGCGTTGCTCGGCAGGCTTCATCCAGCCGCCCAGCAGGTTGGCATCCAGGTGTGGAACCGGATGGGTCGCCAGGTCACGAACGGTGATCTGGTCGGCCGGGTGTGCGGCTTTCCATTGAGCGATGAAGGTTTGGGTCAGCTGACGCGATACCGAGTCTTGCTGGCGGGCACTGCTTTCGATGATCAGAACGCGGGACATGGGATGTAGCCTCCATCGGTGAATGCTGTAAGTCGATGGAGTGGAGATTAAACAGAGTCGTATCGATGAAAAAGCACAAATAACTGCTATAAACCATCAATAAATTCGTTTATAAGCGGAGCGTATCTGCCCCGCCTGTGCAACAGCCCTTATTTGGGTTTGCAGGTCAGGGTGATGTACAGCTTGATGATTTCGCGGTTGAACTTGGCCGAAAGGTCGGCGCTTTTGTCGGCCCCCAGGCTTACACGACGAGTACGCGGCGCTTCCGGGCCGTTGCGAAACACCACTGAGCATTCGGCATCTTTATTGCCGTAATTGTTCAGCGTAATGGCGCCCATGTCGTAAGTCGTGGCGTAGGTGGCGTAGTTGATCTTCAGGCCATTGAGGTTTCTCTCCACATCAATGGGGTAGGCAAACGCAGTCAGCGGCAGCATCGCCAGCACCACACAACAGATTTTTTTCATTCGGCAGCCTCCAATGGAAGCTGCCAGCTTAGGACAAGAGGAGCTCATCATGAAAGCGCCCCGCGTGACCCTTGATCAATGGCGAACACTACAGGCCGTGGTCGACCACGGCGGTTTCGCCCAGGCCGCCGAAGCGCTGCACCGTTCGCAGTCATCCGTCAGCTATACCGTAGCGCGCATGCAAGACCAGCTCGGTGTGCCGCTGTTGCGCATCGACGGCCGTAAAGCCGTGCTGACCGAAGCCGGCGGTGTGCTGCTGCGCCGCTCGCGGCAACTGGTCAAACAGGCCAGTCAGCTTGAAGATCTGGCGCACCACATGGAGCAAGGCTGGGAGGCGGAAGTGCGGCTGGTGGTTGATGCCGCGTATCCGAACGCCCGACTGGTTCGCGCCTTGACCGCGTTCATGCCGCAAAGCCGTGGCTGCCGGGTGCGTCTGCGTGAAGAAGTGCTGTCCGGCGTCGAGGAAGTGCTGCTTGAAGGTGTCGCTGACCTGGCCATCAGCGGTTTCAATATTCCCGGTTATCTGGGCGCCGAGTTGAGTGATGTCGAGTTTGTCGCCGTCGCCCATCCCGAACACGCGCTGCACCGTTTGAACCGCGAGCTGAACTTCCAGGATCTGGAAAGCCAACTGCAAGTAGTGATCCGCGACTCCGGTCGCCAGCAACCGCGCGATGTCGGCTGGCTGGGTGCCGAACAGCGCTGGACCGTCGGCAGCCTGGCCACCGCTGCCAGTTTCGTCAGCAGCGGCCTGGGTTTTGCCTGGCTGCCACGGCACATGATCGAACGCGAACTCAAGGAAGGCCTGCTCAAGGTGCTACCGTTGGATCAGGGTGGCAGTCGGCATCCGACCTTCTTTCTCTATTCAAACAAGGACAAACCCCTGGGGCCGGCCACGCAGATTCTCGTCGAGTTGCTGCGTACCTTTGATACCGCGCCGCTGGATGCGCCGTTCGCGGCCCCGGAACAAGCCTGACAAGGAGTTGCACCATGGCCTATTTCGAACATGAAGGTTGCACCTTGCACTACGAGGAATATGGCCACGGCACACCCCTGCTGCTGGTTCACGGGCTGGGCTCGAGTACGCTGGACTGGGAAAAACAGATCCCGGAGCTCTCGACCCGTTACCGGGTGATCGTCCCGGATGTACGTGGCCACGGCCGCTCCGACAAACCCCGCGAGCGCTACAGCATTGCCGGTTTCAGCGCCGACCTGGTCGCACTGATCGAGCACC
Source organism: Pseudomonas sp. H3(2019) (assembly GCF_007713465.1). Taxonomy (GTDB): domain Bacteria; phylum Pseudomonadota; class Gammaproteobacteria; order Pseudomonadales; family Pseudomonadaceae; genus Aquipseudomonas. The sequence continues at coordinate 242,573 of NZ_VMSG01000003.1, forward strand.
TGAAGCTCGGCCCGGCGCATCTGGTCGGTTTGTCCATGGGCGGGATGATCGGTTTTCAACTGGCGGTGGACCAACCATCGCTGCTTAAAAGCCTGTGCATCGTCAACAGTGCCCCCGAGGTCAAAGTCCGCACGACGGATGATTACTGGCAGTGGTTAAAGCGCTGGAGCCTGATGCACCTCCTCAGTCTGCGCGCCATCGGCACGGCCCTGGGCGGCAAGCTGTTCCCCAAACCCGAACAGGCAGACCTGCGGCAAAAGATGGCCGAACGCTGGGCAAAAAATGACAAACGTGCTTATCTCGCCAGCTTCAATGCCATTGTTGGCTGGGGGGTTCAGGAACGACTGGCGAAAGTCACCTGTCCAACCCTGATCGTCAGCGCCGACCGCGACTACACGCCGGTAGCGCTGAAAGAAGCCTATGTAAAACTGCTGCCCGATGCGCGGCTGGTGGTGATCGAAGATTCACGCCACGCAACGCCATTGGACCAGCCACACCGTTTCAACCAAACCCTGCTTGAGTTTCTAACCGCAGTCGACACCACTACCCAGGATCACTGACCCATGCTGAAAAAAATCGCCCTCGTCACAGGCGCAGTACTGTTCGCCGCTAATCTGATGGCCGCCCCGGCGCCGCACGTGCTGCTGGAAACGACCAACGGCCAGATTGAAATCGAACTGGACCCGGTCAAGGCGCCGATCAGTACCAAAAACTTTCTCGCTTACGTCGACAAAGGTTTCTACAACAACACCATTTTCCACCGCGTGATTCCGGGTTTCATGGCTCAGGGCGGCGGCTTCACGACGTCGATGCAACAGAAGCCGACCGATGCACCGATCAAGAACGAAGCCAGCAACGGCCTGCATAACGTGCGTGGCACCCTGTCGATGGCACGCACCTCCGACCCGGATTCGGCCACCAGCCAGTTCTTCATCAACGTCAAGGACAACGACTTCCTTGACCCGGGCCGCGATGCCGGTTACGCAGTGTTCGCCAAAGTCGTGAAAGGCATGGACGTCGTCGACATCATCGTCAACTCGCCAACCACCACCAAGCAAGGCATGCAGAATGTGCCCACCGACCCGGTGCTGATCAAGTCGGCCAAGCGCATCGACTAAACTGCATAAGGCGTCCTGAGCGGCAGCGGTGTATCACCGCGCCGCTCGCATCGAAAAAAGGAGAGCCCGTACGCGGGCGTTTATCTGATGCTCTATCGTCGTTTCGAAAAACTGATCGATATTTTCCGTGACGCCCCGACGGCGGCCCCGCCGAGCCGGGTTCTCCCCTTCTATACCTATTATTTACGTCAGGTCTGGCCGAGTTTTGCCGCGTTGTTGGTCGTCGGCTTGATCGGCGCGCTGATTGAAGTGGCGTTGTTCAGTTACCTGAGTCGAATCATCGATTTGGCCCAAGGCACGCCAAATACGGACTTCTTCAAAATCCACGGCGTCGAGCTGGCCTGGATGGCGGTGGTTGCACTTTTTCTACGACCGATATTCGTCGGCCTGCATGACCTGCTGGTGCATCAAACCCTGAGCCCCGGCATGACCAGCATGATTCGCTGGCAAAACCACAGTTACGTGCTCAAACAGAGCCTTAATTTTTTCCAGAACGATTTCGCCGGACGCATCGCCCAACGGATCATGCAGACCGGCAACTCCCTGCGCGATTCGGCGGTGCAAGCCGTCGACGCGTTATGGCATGTGCTGATCTACGCGATCAGCTCGCTGGTGCTGTTCGCCGAAGCCGACTGGCGCCTGATGATCCCGCTGCTGACCTGGATCGCCTGCTACATCGGCGCACTGTGCTACTTCGTGCCGCGGGTCAAGGAACGTTCGGTGGTGTCTTCCGACGCGCGCTCGAAACTCATGGGCCGGATCGTCGACGGCTACACCAACATCACCACGCTGAAGCTCTTCGCCCACACCAACTTCGAACAGCAATACGCCCGCGAAGCCATCGCAGAGCAGACCGAAAAATCCCAACTGGCCGGCCGCGTCGTCACCAGCATGGACGTGGTCATCACCAGCATGAACGGCCTGCTGATCGTCAGCACCACGGGCCTTGCCTTGTGGCTGTGGACCCAGTCGCTGATCTCGGTCGGTGCCATTGCCCTGGCCACCGGCCTGGTGATCCGCATTGTCAACATGTCCGGCTGGATCATGTGGGTGGTCAACGGCATCTTCGAAAACATCGGGATGGTCCAGGACGGCCTGCAAACCATCGCCCAACCGATCAGCGTCACCGACCGCGAACCGGCGCCGCGCCTGGAAGTGGGCCGTGGCGAAGTGCGTTTCGAACACGTGACGTTTCACTACGGCAAGAAAAGCGGAATCATCGACGACCTCAACCTGACCATCAAACCCGGTGAAAAAATCGGTTTGATCGGTCCTTCAGGCGCTGGCAAATCGACCCTGGTCAATCTGCTGCTGCGCCTCTACGACCTGCAGAGCGGGCAGATTCTGGTCGATGGGCAGAACATCGCCAGCGTGGCTCAGGAAAGCCTGCGCGAGCGGATCGGCATGATCACTCAGGACACCTCGCTGCTGCACCGTTCGATCCGTGACAATCTGCTTTATGGCAAACCCGACGCCACCGACGAAGAGCTCTGGGAAGCCGTCCGCAAGGCCCGCGCTGACGAGTTCATCCCGTTGCTGTCGGACGCTGAAGGCCGCACCGGCTTCGATGCTCATGTCGGTGAACGCGGGGTGAAACTCTCTGGCGGCCAACGCCAGCGGATCGCCATCGCCCGGGTGCTGCTCAAGGACGCGCCGATCCTGATCATGGACGAAGCCACTTCGGCGCTGGACTCGGAAGTCGAAGCGGCGATTCAGGAAAGCCTGGAAACCCTGATGCAGGGCAAGACCGTGATCGCCATCGCTCACCGGTTGTCGACCATCGCGCGGATGGACCGTCTGGTGGTGCTGGAAAAAGGCCGCATCGCCGAAACCGGCAGCCATGCCGAATTGCTGGCCCATGGCGGGTTGTATGCACGGCTGTGGCAGCATCAGACCGGTGGGTTTGTCGGCATCGATTGAGACGAGAGCCAATGAAAATCAGCCTTGTCGATAGGGCAAGGCGCTCTTCGCCTCTTCTGCATACCCCATGACACCCACACGCTCGCGCTCAAGGAAGTCCTTCACCGCCGACTTCAATCCCGGATGACGCAAGTAGTGCCAGGAATGGGTGATCACCGGTTCAAAACCACGAATCAGTTTGTGCTCACCCTGCGCACCGGCATCGAAACGCTGAAAACCGTTGGCGATGGCGTAGTCCATGCCTTGATAGAAACAGGTCTCGAAATGCAGGCGGTCGAATTCCGCCAGGCAACCCCAGTACCGTCCATAAAAGCTATCGCCACCGACCAGGCTGAAGGCCATGGCCACCGGCCGTGATCCTTGTTTGGCCAGGACTACCCGGATGGCTTCGGGCATGCGTTCGGCCAACAGGCTGAAAAACTCCCGCGTCAGGTACGGCGACTGCCGACGCACCGCATAGGTGTTGGCGTAGCAGGCATAGACGAAATCCCACTGTGCCTGGTCGAGTTGATGCCCCTCAAGCCATTCAAACTCGATGCCCTGCCCCGCCACTTGTTCACGCTCCTTGCGCATCTGCTTGCGCTTGCGTGAGCTCAGCGCATCGAGGAAGTCCTGAAAATCCCGATAACCGCGATTCTGCCAGTGATACTGGCAGCCAATGCGTTGCAACCAGCCCGGATGCTCGGCCAATGCTGCATCGGTAAAAGCATCGGTAAAGTTGATATGGGCGCTGGAGAGCCCTTCAATTTCAAGATAACCCGGCACGCTGTTCAGCAGTTCGAAACCATCCTGCACATTCGCCGCCAACAACCGTGGCCCGCTGACCGGACTGAACGGCACAGCCGTCAACAGTTTGGGGTAGTAATCGATCCCGGCGCGCTCGCAAGCATCTGCCCAGGCATGGTCGAACACGTATTCACCGTAGGAGTGCCATTTGCGATAGCTCGGCAATGCCGCAAGCAGCCGGCTGCCCTCGATGTGCAGCAGATGCTCCGGCTGCCAGCCAGACTGCGGGCCCAGGCAGCCACTGTCTTCCAGCGCCCCGAGAAAGGCGTGACGCAAAAACGGCTGAGTCTCGGGCACCAGCGCATCCCACTCTTGCGGTGCAATGGCGGACAGACTTTCCAAAACGTGTAACGGCATCCTGTTCCCCAGCGGTTGTTGCCTACAGACTCGCCGAGTATCGCCCATCCCCGGCCCTTGCCGAAATAAAAACCCCGCCTAAGCGGGGTCAAAACGAAGTCTGAGGGAGGTGTGGCCTGAAATTACTGTTCACCCTTTTGACGTTCGGCGGCCAGCCGCTCGGCGAGCTCGTCGACACCGGGAACCGGTTTTTCCGGCATGACGCGCAAGGTCGCCTGCATCAGGCGCATCTGCCGAATGAACCGCCGGCAATTGGGACAAAACATCAAATGATGGCGCATCATCAGCCGCTCACGAAAGCTCAACTGGCCATCGAGATAATCGCTGGACCGCGCTACTTGTTCCTTGCAGGTCAACATTCGCCGGTTTCCTCAAAATGCTCCACGGTTGCAAACACCTTCAACCGTGCCCGGTGCAGCAGCACACGAACATTGGAGAGCGAGATCTCCAGAAGATTACAAATCTCCTCCAGCTCCAGGCCCTGGCGCTCACGCAACAGCAACACGCTGCTTTGCAGTTCCGACAGGCTGAGCAAGGTATGTTCCAGGCATTCACGCAGTTCGTTTTCGGTGAGCAGCGCTTCCGGGGTGTCCTGATGCCAGCTGAACGGCGCCACCAGCCAGTGGCCATCTCCGGGGGAGAAACGATCATCATCGATGGTGCCGTGGGGCGACGGCAGGTCATCGAGCAAGACTTCCCGACGGTTTTGTTTGTATCGGCCTTTTGCCGCGTTGGCGGTGATGGTCAACAGCCAGGTCTTGAGGCTGGAGCGCCCCTCGAACCCGTTCAGGTTGCGCACCACCGACAGCCAGGCATCCTGCACCACTTCGTCGGCATGCCGGTTACCAACGATGGCATAAGCCACCGCCCGCATGGCGCTCTGGTAGGTACTGACCAACTCCTTGAAAGCCTGCTGCTCGCCCGCCAACAGGCGTTCGAGCAGTTGCGTATCGTCAGCTGCGGCCATTGATACCTCGTGTCCGGTTCGTGAACTCAGCGCTTGCGCAGAATCACGCTGCCAATCGAATAACCGGCACCAAACGAGCTCAGTACCGCCAGCGAACCGGCTGGCAAATCGTCCTGGTTCTTGTGAAAGGCAATCACGGAACCTGCAGAGCTGGTGTTGGCATACGTGTCGAGAATCACCGGGGCTTCTTCTTCGGTGGCTTCGCGGCCCAGCAGCTTCTTGACGATCAGGTGGTTCATGCTGAGGTTGGCCTGGTGCAGCCAGAAACGCTTCACGTCGCTGACGTTCAGCTTGTTCTCGTCCAGGTGGGTGGCGATCAGCTCCGCGACCATCGGGCAGACATCGCGGAACACCTTGCGACCTTCCTGGACGAAGAGTTTGTCACGGGCACCGATGCCCTCTTCCGCCGCGCGGTTAAGGAAGCCGAAGTTGTTGCGAATATTGTTGGAGAACTTGGTCAGCAACTTGGTGCTGACAATGTCGAACTGGTACTTGGACGTGGCCAGGTCGGCACGTTCAATGATTACCGCAGTGGCGGCGTCACCGAAGATGAAGTGGCTGTCGCGGTCGCGGAAGTTCAGGTGACCGGTGCAGACTTCCGGGTTGACCATCAGGATCGCCCGGGCCTGGCCCAGCTGTACGCTGTTGGTAGCGGCCTGAATGCCGAACGTCGCCGAGGAACAGGCCACGTTCATGTCGAAACCGAAACCTTCGATGCCCAGTGCTTCCTGGACTTCGATGGCAATGGCCGGGTAGGCGCGCTGCAGGTTGGAGCAGGCAACGATCACCCCGTCGATGTCCGCTGCGGTCTTGCCGGCACGTTGCAAGGCTTGTTCGGCAGCGCCAATGGCCATCTGGCAAAGCACCGACCATTCGTCGTTGGAACGTTCAGGCAAACGAGGTGCCATGCGCGCCGGATCAAGAATGCCGTCCTTGTCCATGACAAAGCGGCTTTTGATCCCCGAGGCTTTTTCGATAAAGGCGGCGCTGGATTCGGTCAACGCTTCCACTTCGCCACGCTCGATGGCGTCAGCGTTGTCAGCATTGAACTGAGTGACGTAAGCATTGAAAGACTGCACCAGCTCTTCGTTGGAAATGCTGTTGGCCGGGGTGTACAGGCCGGTGCCGCTGATGACGACATTATGCATGGTCGTTTCTCTAATCCGTTCAGGCAGAAAGTGTTGGCACCGACGTACCAACACATAAAGGGTCTATACCGTCAAAGAGCATCAACCTGGCATCGCGTTATTCCGATCCGCCCGGGTTGCGAGGCTCAAATATGCGGGGCCGGTGTTTATGACGGCGAAGTTTGCCATAAACATTGGCGTTTGGCCCCTTTTGCTGGATCAAACGCTCCCACAGGGTTTACGGTTCGACTTGCGCCCATTGCTTGCTCAAGCGTTTGTCGGAGATCGGCACCTTGGTCCCCAATTGCTGGGCGAACAGCGAAACCCGGTATTCCTCCAGCCACCAGCGATAGAGTTCAAGCTGCGGATCGCGCTTGCCTTCCTGCGCGTGCTTGTTGGCGCGGGTCTGGTATTGGCTCCAGAGACCGGACAATTCGCCGCTCCAGACCCGGTCCTTCTGCACCTGAGCGCCGAGTTTTTCGAAGCGCTGCTCGACGGCTTTCAAGTAACGCGGCAGCTCCTTGAGCCACTGCATCGGGGTTTCACGGACAAAGCCCGGATACACCAAATGACTGAGCTGCTGCTTGATGTCATTCAGGGCCACCGCTTGCGCCAGGTCGATCTTGCCTTTGAAGCGTTTCTGCAAACCGTGCCAGAGCTTGAGCGTTTCCAGCGTCAGTTTCGCCAGACGCTCGGCATGTTCGGTCCACGCACCGCGTTTGCGTTCGGCCAGCGAGGCCAAACCAGCACCATCACGCGGCAAACTTGCTTCGCCGTCGAGAATGCAGCTGTCGAGGCTCGCCAGCAGGATGTCTTCCACCAGACTGTCGATACGCCCCAGCTCGCGGTACATCAGGCCCAGCTCGGTGAGCCCCGGCAACTTGCCGCGCAAGAATTTTGCCGGCTCGGCCAGTTGCTGCATGAGCAACCGCTGCAACGCCCGACGATGCTGGAACTCGGCCTCGGCCGGGGTGGAAAAACGCCCTTCCTTAACGGTGCCCGCCTCCTCCACCAGCGCCGGGTAGACCGTCATCGACAGCCCGGCGATCTTCTGTTGGGTTTTCTCGGCCACCGCAGCAAAGACCTTGGCCTCCACCGGTTGTTGGCTTTTCGCCGTCTGCGGTACCGCCAAAGCAGCCTGGCTGGCCTCGGCGAAACGTGCGGTCAGCTCAGGCAGATCACGGCCTTCGCCGAGGAACTTGCCCTGGCCATCGACGATTTCCAGGTTCATCCGCAGATGACTTTCAACCTGCTGCGCTGCTTCCGCCCAGGCCTCGTCACTGACCCGCGCACCGGTCATGCGCAGCAATTCGCGACCCAGCGCCTGCGGCAGTGAACCGTCGGCGAAGGCGATGCGCTGCAACGCCGCTTTGACAAAGTCCGGCACCGGCACGAAGTTCTTGCGCAAGGCCTTGGGCAGGTTACGCACCAGGGCAATGCACTTGGCTTCGATCACCCCTGGCACCAGCCATTCCAGGCGTTCCGGCGGCAGCGCCGGTAACAGCGGTGCCGGCACGCGCAGGGTCACGCCGTCGCGGGGATGGTTGGGCTCGAAGTGGTAGCTCAACGGCAGGGTCAAATCGCCCAGCCGCAAGGTGTCCGGATAATGCGCGGCGGTGACTTCGCTGGCTTCGCGAGCCAGCACGTCTTCTTCACGCATGATCAGCAATTGCGGGTCTTTCTGGCTGTTGATCCGATACCAGCTGTCGAAGGTCGCGGTCTGATGGATCTCTGCCGGCAAGCGCGCGTCGTAGAAGGCAAACAGGGTTTCCTCGTCCGCCAGAATGTCGCGACGACGGGCCTTGGCCTCCAGTTCGTCGAGCTGTTCCAACAATTGCTCATTGGCCGACAGACACTTGGCTTTCGACTGAATCTCGCCCCGCACCAGCGCTTCGCGGATAAACAGTTCACGCGAGGTGACAGGATCGATCGGCCCGTAATGCACGGGCCGGCGACCGACCACGATCAACCCGAACAGGGTGATTTGCTCGTAGGCCACAACCTGTCCGCGCTTCTTCTCCCAATGCGGTTCGAAGTGGTTCTTCTTGATCAGGTGCCCGGCCAGCGGTTCGATCCAGTCCGGCTCGATCTTCGCCACCATGCGCGCATAGAGTTTGGTGGTTTCCACCAGTTCGGCAGTCATTAGCCATTGCGGACGTTTCTTGCCCAGGCCCGACGACGGGTGAATCCAGAAGCGCCGCTGACGCGCGCCCAGGTAATCGCCGTCCTCGGTTTTCTGGCCGATCTGGCTGAGCAAACCGGACAGCACGGCTTTGTGCAGTTTCGGGTAGTCCGCAGGCTCTTTGTTCAGGCTCAACTGCATGTCGCGGCAGATCAGGCTCAACTGGCGATGGGAGTCGCGCCACTCGCGCAGGCGCAGGTAATTCAGGAAATTCTTGCGACACCAGTTACGCAGCGGGCTGGCGGTCAGGGCCTGGCGTTGTTCTTCAAAGCCACGCCACAGATTGACCAGCCCGGCGAAGTCCGAGTCCACGTCTTTCCATTGTGCATGGGCCTGATCGGCGGCCTGCTGGCGCTCCGGCGGACGCTCGCGCGGGTCCTGGATCGACATGGCACTGGCGACAATCAGCACTTCCTGCAAGCTGCCGAGTTTCGCTGCTTCCAGCAGCATGCGGCCCATACGCGGGTCCACCGGCAACCGCGCCAGTTGCCGGCCCAGCGGCGTCAGCTGACTGTTGCGGTCGACTGCCGAGAGTTCTTGCAGCAGGTTGAAACCGTCGCTGATGGCCTTGCCATCCGGCGGCTCGATAAACGGGAAATCGGTGATTTCACCGAGGCGCAGATGGAGCATCTGCAAAATCACCGCCGCGAGGTTGGTACGCAGAATTTCCGGATCGGTAAATTCCGGCCGACCGATGAAATCTTCTTCGCTGTACAGACGGATGCAAATGCCCGGCTCGACCCGTCCGCAACGGCCTTTACGCTGGTTGGCGCTGGCCTGGGAAATCGCCTCGATCGGCAAGCGCTGGACCTTGGCCCGGTAGCTGTAGCGGCTGATGCGCGCCGTACCGCTGTCGATCACGTAACGAATGCCCGGCACGGTCAGCGAGGTTTCCGCGACGTTGGTCGCCAGTACCACGCGACGGCCCGGATGAGACTGGAAAATCCGCTGCTGCTCGGCCGGCGAAAGCCGTGCGTACAGCGGCAGAATTTCGGTGTGCTTGAGTTGGGCCTTGCGCAGCATGTCCGCCGCGTCACGAATCTCGCGCTCGCCAGGCAGGAACACCAATACGTCGCCGGGACTGCGGCGTTCGCTGCGTTCGTATGCGGCAATTTCATCGAGGGTGGCGAGGATCGCCTGATCCACGGTCAAGTCGTCCTCGACCCGGTTGCCCTCTTCGTCCTGCTCCAGCGTCAACGGCCGGTACCAGGTGTCCACCGGGAACGTGCGGCCCGAGACTTCGACAATCGGCGCATCGTCGAAGTGCTTGGAGAAACGCTCAAGATCGATGGTCGCCGAGGTGATGATGACTTTCAGGTCAGGGCGGCGCGGCAGCAGGGTTTTCAGGTAACCGAGCAGGAAGTCGATGTTCAGGCTGCGTTCGTGGGCTTCGTCGACGATGATCGTGTCATAGCGTTCGAGGTAGCGGTCGTTCTGGGTTTCCGCCAGCAGGATGCCGTCGGTCATCAGTTTGATCAGGGTGTTGGAATCGCTCTGATCCTCGAACCGCACCTGATAGCCGACCAAGGCACCGAGCGGCGTCGCCAGCTCTTCGGCCACCCGACTCGCGACGCTGCGCGCAGCAATTCGACGCGGCTGGGTGTGACCGATCAGACCGTGCTGGCCGCGACCGATTTCCAGGCAGATCTTCGGCAGCTGGGTGGTTTTACCCGAGCCGGTTTCGCCGGCGATGATCAGCACCTGATGCTTGAGCAGCGCCTCCTTGATTTCGTCGCGCTTGGCGGCGATCGGCAGGCTGTCGTCGTAACGAATCAGCGGCAGGCTGGCACGTCGCGCCAACACCTGGTCACAGGACGCTTGCATGCGCGTCACCCACACTGCCTGCTTGGCGTCGTCGGGTTTCTTGCGCAGCTCGAGCAACTGCCGCCGCAGCCGGTGGCGGTCGGCGAGCATGGCGTGGTCGAGGTTTTTCAGCAGTTTGTCGATGGAAGGCGATTCGTCAGTCATCAGGTACGCAAAGGTCGTCTAGTGGCGCAGGGGGCGGATTGTCGCAGATTTTACGACCGCTGCGCGGCCGATCGCGAGCAGGCTCGCTCCCACACTGGATCTATTGCGACCACAAAACCGGGGGGCACCACTGCCAACTGTGGGAGCGAGCCTGCTCGCGATCGATTGCGTAGCAATCGCTGAGTACTATTCGTTATCCAGCCCCTTGCGCCGATACGGGAACACATCAATCACCTTGCCGGCGCGTATCGCCTCTTGCAGGCCTTTCCAGTAATCGGCGTTGTACAGCTCGCCATGCAGTTGATCGAACAACTGTCGCTGCGCGGAGTCGGCGAACAGGAACGGTGGAAACTCCTCAGGGAACACATCCAGCGGCCCGATCGAATACCACGGCTCGGAGGCCATTTCGTCTTCCGGCGTGCGCGGTTGCGGGATGTGGCGGAAGTTGGCTTCGGTGAGAAAACAGATCTCGTCGTAGTCATAAAACACCACCCGCCCATGTCGGGTGACGCCAAAGTTTTTCAGCAGCATGTCGCCGGGAAAGATATTCGCTGCCGCCAGTTGCTTGATCGCCAAACCATAATCTTCCAGCGCTTCGCGCACCTGAGCGTCGTTGGCGTTTTCCAGGTAGAGGTTCAACGGCGTCATGCGCCGCTCGGTCCAGCAGTGACGGATCAACACGCTGTCGCCTTCCACTTCGACCGTTGAAGCGGCCACATCCAGCAGCTCGGCCAGGCACGCCGGATCAAACTTGCTCAACGGAAAACGGAAGTCGGCGAACTCCTGGGTATCGGCCATGCGCCCGACCCGGTCGACGCTTTTCACCAAACGGTATTTCTCGATCACCGTGGCGCGGTCGACGTTTTTCGACGGCGAGAAACGGTCCTTGATGATTTTGAACACGGTGTTGAACCCCGGCAGGGTAAACACGCTCATGACCATGCCGCGCACGCCCGGGGCCATGATGAACTGGTCGTCGGTGTTGGCCAGGTGATTGATCAGCGCCCGGTAGAACTCCGACTTGCCGTGTTTGTAGAAACCGATCGAGGTGTACAGCTCGGCGATGTGCTTGCCCGGCAGGATGCGTTTGAGAAAACCGATGAACTCCGCCGGCACCGGCACATCGACCATGAAGTACGAGCGAGTGAACGAGAAGATGATCGACACGTCTGCTTCATCGGTGATCAACGCGTCGATCTGAATCCCCCGGCCTTCGCGGTGCAGAAACGGAATCACCAGCGGCCACTGCTCGTCCGTGGTGTGGATGCGTCCCACCAGATAAGCGCCCTTGTTGCGGTAGAGCACCGAGGAAAACAGCTCGACGCTCAACTCCGGGTCTTTGCAGACCCAGTCGGGCAGGTTCTCGCGCAGTTGCGCTTCGAGCCGGCGCAGGTCGCGGTCGAGGTCAGCGTAGTCTTCGCTGAAGCGGTAATCGGCAAAAATGCTCGCGAGCATGTTCGACAACTGGCCTTGCGGTTTATAGATCTGCGTCTGCGCGGCCCGCGGCCGGCGCAGGCTGGGCCGGGTGGTGTGGATGAACATGCAGCCATCGCTGATCAGGTCGTGACTGAACAACCCGCAGAAAATCGAGTTGTACCAGGTCTCGGACAGTTCATCGTCGAAACGCAGGTCGATCAGGCTGATGTAGGCGCTTTTGACCAACGGCCAGCAGCCGACATCCATCAGCACCTCAGCTTCGAAGGCGGCATGCAGGCGCCCCACCACTTCGCTGACCTTGGCTTCGTAGAGGTTGATCCGCGCCGCCGACGCGATCTGCGTTTCCTGCCACTGCGCTCGTTCGAAGCGCGCCCGGGCGCCGTCAGTGATCTGGCGGAAATGCTCGCGGTAATCGTCGAAGCCGTCGAGGATCATCTGGGCGATTTCGGCGGCGGGCCATGGCTGCGGCATATGAAGACCTCTGCGGGATGATTCTTATCGTTGGAGGCTGAGCTTAGAGGCCAATTGTTACGCAACGCAACCATTGCCATGGACGGCTCCGACGGTGACACTTGCGCCCTGATAAATGAAGGAACGAGCCGTGAACCCCGTCGATATTCTGCGTATGTTGTCACTTGCTGCCATTTGGGGGGCGAGCTTTCTGTTCATGCGCATCATCGCCCCAGTGATTGGCACAATCCCCACTGCTTTTTTCCGCGTATCGATCGCCGCCACCGGGTTGCTGGTGATTCTGGCGCTGATGCGGATCAGTTGGGATTTCCGTGGCAAGTTCAAAACCGTGCTGTTGCTCGGGATGATCAACTCCGGTCTTCCAGCGACCCTGTACTCGGTGGCCGCTCAAGTGCTGCCGGCCGGCTACTCGGCGATTTTCAACGCCACCACCCCACTGATGGGCGTATTGATCGGCGGCCTGTTCTTCAGCGAAAAACTCACCCTCTCGAAGATTGCCGGGGTGGCCCTCGGCTTGTTTGGCGTCGCCATCCTGACCCGCGCCGGTCCCGTGGCCTTCGACATGGAACTGCTGATCGGCGCACTGGCCTGCCTGCTGGCGACCACCTGCTACGGTTTCGCCGGGTTCCTGGCGCGACGCTGGCTTGACCATCAAGGCGGCCTCGACAGCCGTCTCTCGGCACTGGGCAGCATGCTCGGCGCAACGCTGTTTGTGTTGCCGTTGTTCGGCTACAGCGTCATCACTGAGCCGCCGGTTAGCTGGGGTGGCTGGAACGTCTGGTTGTCGTTGCTGGGCTTGGGCCTGGGCTGCACGGCGTTCGCCTACATCCTGTATTTCCGCCTGCTCAGCTCGATCGGCCCGGTCAAGTCGATGACCGTGACCTTCATGATCCCGCCGTTCGGCGTGTTGTGGGGCGCGTTGTTTCTCGATGAACCACTGTCGATGGCGCATCTGTATGGCGGGATGTTGATTGCAGGGGCGTTGTGGCTGGTGTTGAAGCCTGCGGCAGTCCCGAAGGCTTCAATGGTCAGCGATTAACGGCTTTTACGAAACACAAACACCAGGCCGACGATGATCAAGAGCATGCCGAGCATGCTCAACATCGCCAGTCTGTTGCCGAAAATCAGGTAGTCCATCACCGCCGTCACCGCCGGCACCAAGTAGAACAAACTGGTGACATTCACCAGATTGCCTCGGGCGATCAGGCGATACAGCAGCAAGGTCGCCAGCAGCGATACCACCAGGCCCATCCACAACACGGGCACGATGAAACCCGTGCTGTGCTCGAAGTGGAATGGCTGGAACGGCACGAAAATTCCGCACAGCAACAGCCCCGCCAGGTATTGCACCGGCAGTGTGCCGAGGGGATTTTCGGTGATGCGCTTCTGCATGATCGAGCCTGCGGTCATGCTGACCAGCGCCAGCAAACCAAAGAGCATCCCGGCCAGCGACATGCCGGCCAGGCCGATGCCCTGATAGACCACCATGATCAACCCCGTCAGCCCCAGCATCAGGCCGAACATCCGACTCCAGGAACGCTGACGTTCAATCAGCACCACGGTGAGGATTGGTTGAACCCCCATGATCGTGGCCATGACCCCGGGCGTGACCTTCAGGTCCAGCGCCAGCAGATAGAAAATCTGATAGGCGCCCAGCAATATCAGACCGGTTGCGGCGGCATACAGCATCGGTTTGCCGCGCCGGGGCAATTTGAGCTTGAACAGCGGGATCAACAGCACCAGTCCACAGAGGGCAATGGCAAAGCGGATCAACAGAAAGGCAAAGGGTGAGGCGTGAGCCAGTCCCCATTTGGAGAAAATCGCCCCGCTACTCCAGAGCAGAACGAACAGGCTCGTAGACGCCGCCGCGAGTGCGGATTTTTTTGAAATGAGCAACATGAAAACCACCTGTCATCAGGCAAAAAGCCAACTCAGCCGAAGCTGAAATTCAGTCGTTGTGTTCAGGCGGGCACAGGGAACAGCAGAAACTGCCGATCAGCCCGAGAAGCCAACACCTGGCGGTGAAACCACCGCGCACACTGGCGTGCGACTGACAGGAGGGGGGTAATGACTGATCTGCGCAGGCTGCATGTTCCCGCACGGCACGACACCAGCGTTGACCGCTGAATCGACTACCGCGTTGATGAGGGATGCAGGCATGGGCTGATCTTTTTCGAGGGAGAAATCGCCGGGTTGGAAACGCAGCGAGCGCTGACTATAACCAGCGCTCGACACAGAATGCAATGACTTGACCAAAACGCCAGTAACGACAGGCAATGAAGCCCTGCCTACTCTTGAGATCAATAGAAACGCCCGCTATCGGGGGACACGGAATTCAAGAGATCAAATGCCAAGGGAACGGACTCATATTCGGTATCAGCTGTACAGATCAAAGGCTAGAAAATTCGCTAGCACCATCACCACTCAATTGCACGCTCAGGGGCTGATTGACGGCACAGAAGCTGATTTGTCTCGTATCCGTTTCGAAGCAATCGATGTTAAAGCACTGACGGATTACAGCTTTTGGGGGGATGACTCACACTTTTCATGGGACGAGATTGTCAATTGGAAAACAAAGGAACCCATGTCTTTCGACCTTTCCATCTGGTCCGACCTCGAGTTGTGCGGGCTATGCTTCGCCAATCCAAACCAGAGCCGGCTTCGAGTCAAAATTGTTCGGCTGGAGGGGAAACCTGGCAAAACCCACCCTCTGAAAAACCGTATTGCCCCGCTGGCCCTGATCGCTGTCGAGCATTACGCCCGGATCATTGGCAGTCGATTTATCGAAATTCAGGAACCGACCCGGGGAGCACTCCCCATCTATAAACAGCTCGGTTTCGAATTCGATGCTAAAGGCCGACTTGTGATGGCCTTAGAGAGCGACTAGCATCGTGAAATCTGTTCAATGACTGATCAAGACAGGAGGCTCCATGAGAGCTCTCGTTGAAAAAAGTACCGCCGGGCACGGATCGTCGAAGGCGAAAAAAAAACGCTCTGCTGAGCTTTCTGCCAATCAGCTGCGCTTTATCAAAGCCGCCCTGGCCGGAACCCAGACAGAAGAACCAAGCCTCCTTGCTGGGCGCCCATAGCATTCGCCGGATCAAAAAAAACCGCTTACAAGGAGCGGTTTTTTATTAAAGAGACTTCAGCCAAACAACCAGTAACCCAGCGCCGTCAGCACTACAACCGCCAATACTGGCCGCAGGACGCGGTACAGCTTCGGATTACGGCGCTTCCACTTTTTGACCACTCCGCTGAATTTGTCGCTCGAGTTCTTGCTCCAGGCGTAGACCTTGTTGATCCCGCCGACGCGCTCGTCATCGAGGTTTTGCGGGGCCGTGGCACGGCCCAGCAGACCACTGACACAACGGTTGATACGCGTCATCAAGCGGTTACTCAGCGGGCGTTCGATGTCACAGAACAGAATGACCCGGGTCGTTTCGGTTTCGTTCTTGACCCAGTGCACGTAGGTTTCATCGAACATTACGTCTTCACCGTCACGCCAGGCGTAAACCTGACCGTCGACAAAAATGCGGCAGTCGTCGGAGTTCGGTGTCGACAAGCCCAAGTGATAACGCAGGGAACCGGCAAACGGATCGCGGTGCGGGTTGAGGTGACTGCCGCCCGGCAACAAGGCAAACATCGCGCCTTTGACGTTAGGGATGCGACTGACCAGTTCGACGGTTTTCGGGCACAGAGCCTCGGCCGACGGCAGTGGCTTGTCATACCACTTGAGGTAGAAACGCTTCCAGCCCTTCTTGAAGAACGAGCCGAAACCGGCGTCGTTGTTCTTCTCGGCGGCGCGAATGTAGCCCTCGTCGAACAGGTGCATGGCCTCGTCACGAATGACTTCCCAGTTTTCCTTGAGCACATCCAGTTCCGGGAACTTGCTGCGGTCCAGATACGGTTTGGACGGCACTCCCGAGAACAGGTACATCAAGGCGTTATAAGGAGCGAACAGCGCCGAGTGGTTGACGAACTGACGCAAGACCGGCAAACGCGCCTTGCCGCGCAAATGCACGTAGAGCGTGCTGCCGATGAACAGCAGCAACAGCGACGCCTTTGCGGCAAAGGAAAAGGTCATGGGGTAACTCCTTGAAAAAAGGTCTCTCTGCGCATTGTCATTTACCCGACATGGCAGCCGGCCATGATAAACACTACCGGCCTTGGGAAAAACCCACATAACTGAACAATCAGTGTTAAAGGTTGCGCAATAAAGCACTTATTAACATAAGGCACCTGAACCTTGACTGATCAGGATCAAAGGATCGCAGGCTTCGCCAGCTCCTACATTGGGTAGGTCATTCGGCATAGGAGCTGGCGCAGCCTGCGATCTTTTGAGCGTTACTGCTGCAGCTCTTGTTCGGTGAACAAATCGCTGAACAACATGCTCGACAGGTAACGCTCGCCGGAGTCCGGCAGGATCACCACGATGGTCTTGCCCTGCATTTCCGGGGTTTCGGCCAGACGCACGGCAACTGCCATGGCCGCACCGCAGGAAATCCCGGAGAGAATCCCCTCCTCCTGCATCAGGCGCAGGGCCATGGCCTTGGATTCTTCATCGCTGACCAGCTCGACCCGGTCAACTATCGACAGATCGAGGTTTTTCGGAACAAAACCCGCGCCGATGCCCTGGATTTTGTGCGGACTTGGCTTGATTTCCTCACCGGCCATGGCCTGGGTAATCACCGGCGAGACCAGCGGTTCCACCGCCACCGAGAGAATCGGCTTGCCCTGGGTGTTCTTGATATAGCGCGAAACACCGGTGATAGTCCCACCGGTGCCGACACCTGCAACCAGCACATCAATGGCTCCGTCGGTGTCATTCCAGATTTCCGGACCGGTGGTTTTTTCGTGGATCGCCGGGTTGGCCGGGTTCTCGAACTGCTGCGGCATGTAGTAGCGGGCCGGATCACTGGCCAGAATCTCGGTAGCCTTTGCAATGGCACCGTTCATACCTTTGGCCGGCTCGGTCAGTACCAGTTCGGCGCCCAGGGCCTTGAGCACCTTGCGCCGTTCGATGCTCATCGACGCCGGCATGGTCAGCACCAGTTTGTAGCCGCGAGCCGCCGCGACGAACGCCAGGCCGATGCCGGTGTTGCCCGAGGTCGGTTCGATAATGGTCATGCCTGGCTTGAGTTTGCCGCTGCTTTCGGCATCCCAGATCATGTTCGCGCCGATCCGGCATTTGACTGAATAGCCCGGATTGCGTCCTTCAATCTTCGCCAGAATGGTCACGCCGCGAGGCGCAATACGGTTGATCTGAACCAATGGCGTATTGCCGATGGAGTGCGCGTTATCAGCAAAAATGCGGCTCATGGCTGGGTCCTTATGCAGCGTTGGAGAAGCCTTCAAGGGTATGCCTCGCACCCTTGGGCGTCCAGTCGCGGAACGGACGATACTCACACGTTGCCGACCGTCAAGCTGACCAAGTCATCATGTGACGCTCCATTCAGAGACTGAATACGCCGTCTGCGTTCACAGTCGACCGGGCCCCGCGTTATAGTCGGGCATGACTTTTATTTCGCCCGCCCTGCCCGGCGCAGATCGGCGTTACCGTTCGAGGAATTACCGATGAAGTTCGAAGGCACCAGCGCATACGTCGCCACCGATGACCTGAAGCTGGCGGTCAACGCCGCCATCACCCTGGAGCGGCCCTTGCTGGTCAAGGGCGAACCCGGCACCGGCAAGACCATGCTCGCCGAGCAACTGGCCGAATCCTTCGGTGCACGCCTGATCACCTGGCACATCAAGTCCACCACCAAGGCTCACCAGGGCCTGTACGAGTACGACGCGGTCAGCCGCCTGCGTGACTCGCAGTTGGGTGTGGACAAGGTCCATGACATCCGCAACTACCTGAAAAAGGGCAAGCTGTGGGAGGCCTTCGAGTCCGAAGAGCGGGTGATTCTGCTGATCGATGAAATCGACAAGGCCGACATCGAGTTCCCGAACGACCTGCTGCAAGAACTCGACAAGATGGAGTTCTACGTTTACGAGATCGACGAGACCATCAAGGCCAAGCAGCGTCCGATCATCATCATTACCTCCAACAACGAGAAAGAGCTGCCGGACGCCTTCCTGCGCCGTTGCTTCTTCCACTACATCGCCTTCCCGGACCGCGTCACCCTGCAAAAAATCGTCGACGTGCATTACCCGGACATCAAGAAAGACCTGGTCAGCGAAGCGCTGGACGTGTTCTTCGATGTGCGCAAGGTCCCGGGTTTGAAGAAGAAGCCATCGACGTCCGAACTGGTCGACTGGCTGAAATTGCTGATGGCCGACAACATCGGCGAAGCGGTACTGCGTGAACGCGATCCGACCAAGGCCATTCCGCCACTGGCCGGCGCTCTGGTGAAAAACGAACAGGACGTGCAGTTGCTTGAGCGTCTGGCGTTCATGAGCCGTCGCGGCACCCGCTGATACTCTTCTTACAAGATCAAGGGCGAAAGCCATGCTGCTCAACCTGTTCAATGAAATGCGTGCAGCCAAGGTGCCGGTCTCGGTGCGTGAGCTGCTGGACCTGATCAACGCGCTGAAACAGCGCGTGACCTTCGCCGACATGGACGAATTTTATTACTTGTCGCGGGCGATTCTGGTGAAGGACGAACGGCATTTCGACAAGTTCGACCGGGCGTTCGGGGCCTACTTCAATGGCCTGGAAAAACTCGACGATCACCTTCAGGCGCTGATTCCCGAAGACTGGTTGCGCAAGGAATTCGAGCGCTCGCTGACTGATGAGGAACGCGCGCAGATCCAGTCCCTCGGTGGCCTCGACAAGCTGATCGAAGAGTTCAAGAAGCGTCTCGAAGAACAGAAAGAGCGCCATGCCGGCGGCAACAAGTGGATCGGCACCGGTGGCACCAGCCCGTTCGGTTCCGGCGGTTTCAACCCGGAAGGGATTCGGGTCGGCGATGCCGGAAAGCGTCAGGGCAAAGCGGTCAAGGTCTGGGATCAGCGCGAGTACAAGAACCTCGACGATCAAGTCGAGCTAGGCACGCGCAACATCAAGGTGGCCCTGCGGCGACTGCGCAAATTCGCCCGCCAGGGTGCGGCAGATGAGCTGGACATCGACGGCACCATCGACCACACCGCCCGCGACGCGGGACTATTGAATATTCAGATGCGCCCGGAACGCCGCAACAACATCAAGCTGTTGCTGCTGTTCGACATCGGCGGCTCGATGGACGCCCATGTGAAGATCTGCGAGGAGCTGTTTTCGGCCTGCAAGACCGAGTTCAAGCACCTGGAGTACTTCTACTTCCACAACTTCATTTATGAATCGGTGTGGAAGAACAACATGCGCCGTGGCTCGGAACGCACGGCCACCATGGACCTGCTGCACAAGTATGGTGCCGACTACAAAGTGATCTTCGTCGGCGATGCCGCGATGGCGCCTTACGAAATCACCCAGGCCGGCGGCAGCGTCGAACACTGGAACGAAGAAGCCGGTTACGTGTGGATGCAGCGCTTCATGGAGAAGTACAAGAAGCTCATCTGGATCAACCCGTACCCGAAAGACACCTGGGGCTACACCTCTTCGACCAAGATCGTGCGCGATCTGATCGAAGACCAGATGTTCCCGCTGACCTTGCGCGGGCTGGAAGAAGGGATGCGGTTTTTGTCCAAATAACCCTTACTCCTGAAAAGCGGACGCAGAGCGTCCATGGCGGCATTCCCACGCAGAGCGTGGGAACGATCGGTATCAAGCAAACCTGCGCAAATACTCGACCTGCTGCCGATGCGCCGTTTCCTGCACCATCGGCGCCAACCGGATCTGCTGCCCCGGCAAACACTGCGCCAGTCGTGCCAACGCCAACGGCGTCAATGCGCCTAACCGTGGATAACCGCCAATAGTCTGCCGATCATTGAGCAGCACGATCGGCTGACCGTCCGGAGGCACCTGAACTGCGCCCAGCGGGATGCCTTCGGAGATCATCGGTTTGCCTTGATACTGCAACGCCGTCCCCAGCAAACGGATACCCATGCGATCAGCACGACTGTCGAGGGTCCAGACACGGTTGAAGGCATCGAACAGGCTTTGTCCGCTGAACTCGCCGTGTTGCGCACCGAGCACCAGATCCAGCGGCTGATTCAGCCTGAAGTCTGGTCGCTGCATACGCGGTACCTCCCGCAGAGCCTGCGCCGGCCCGGAATAACCCAATTCGGCACCGCGTGCCAGGGGCCGGCCAAAACCGTCCAGACCACCGAGTTCTTCGCGCACCACCGTCGCACAACTGCCCAACACCCGGGGCGCGTTGAAACCACCGGGCGCTGCCAAATAGGCGCGGGCACCGTGCACCGGTTGGGTAATTTGCAAACGCTGGCCTTTCTTCAGCTGGAAACTGCGCCACGGCGCCAGCGGCTGGCCGTCGAGCAGTGCACCGAGGTCCGCCCCCGCCAGCGCCAGACAACAATCGTCTTGCGCCTCCAGGGTCAAACCGCCGAGGGTGACTTCAATCACCGCGGCCTCCAGCGAGTTACCGAGCAGCCAGTTGGCCCAGGACATCGACAGCCAATCCGCCGCACCGCCCTGGGTCACGCCCAGATGCCGCACACCAAACCGGCCGGCATCCTGCAGCAAGCACAACGGCGTGCTGGCTTCGATCGTCAAACGGCTCATGCCAGCACCTCCAGCGGCGTATCGTCGCCGCCCAGATTGACGAACTCGGCATGACTGACCGCGGCAAAACGCACCGTATCGCCCGGTTGCATCAGGCTGTAGCCCTCACGCTCGCGATCAAACAGTTTGGTGGGGGTGCGGCCGATCAGGTTCCAGCCACCCGGTGAAACCACCGGATACGCCGCGGTCTGCCGCTCGGCAATCCCCACGCTGCCGGCCGCCACGCGCTTGCGCGGGGTATTCAAACGGGGCGCGGCCAGCACTTCTTCAACCAGTCCCATGAAGGCAAACCCCGGCGCAAACCCCAACGCGAACACTTGATACTCGCGCTCGCTGTGGCGACGAATCACCTCCTCTACGGCCAGCCCGCTGCGCTGCGAAAGCAAGCTCAGCTCAGGTCCGACACTGAGGTCATACCAGACCGGCAGCACATGACATTGACCACTGGCCCGGGCGTTGGGGGTCAGATCGGTCAAGGCTTCGGCGATCAGTTCCCGCGCCTGGACCGGACTCAAAGCGAGTAGATCGTAATGCACCATCAGGGTTGTATAAGACGGCACCAGATCGATCAAATGCCCGGCGAACCCTGCACGCAATCGCTCGCTGGCGGCGAGCATCCACGGCATGTTGGCTTCGGCGATTTCATCGAACAACCGCACCATCAGGCAATCGATGGCCACCACTTCAACCCGTGGTTTCATGGCGCGCTCTGCTGATTCAACGCTTGACGGATTCGCTGCACAGCCGCCACCGAACTGGCGTTATCGCCATGTACGCACAGGGTGTTGGCCTGCAAATGCAAGGCGCTGCCGTCGCTGGCGACAAGGTTGTCACCGCGAGCGATGGTCAGCGCCTGTTGAATGATTGTCTCGGGATCGTGATGCACCGCACCCGGCAACTGCCGCGAAACCAGGTGCCCGGCGCTGTCATAAGCACGATCGGCGAACGCTTCAAACCACAGCGTCACACCGTACTCCTCGCCCATCAGCTGAGCCGCGCTGTTGTCACGAGTCGCCATCAGCATCAACGGCAATTGGGGGTCATACGCTGCGACGGCCTGAATCACCGCCCGCAGTTGCGCCGGGTTAGCCATCATGTCGTTGTACATCGCACCATGGGGTTTGACGTAGCTGACGCGAGCGCCCTGCGCCCGGCAAATACCGTCCAGCGCGCCGATCTGGTAGTGCAGCAGATCCTGAAGTTCCTGCGCGGTGTAAGCCATGGAACGGCGGCCAAACCCCACCAGATCCTGATAGGCCGGATGCGCGCCAATCTGCACGCCATGGCTCAGCGCCAGGCTGACGGTCTTGCGCATGATGCTCGGGTCGCCGGCATGGAACCCGCAGGCAATGTTGGCGCAATCAATGTACGGCATCACTTCGGCATCCAGCCCCATGGTCCAGTGACCAAAGCTTTCGCCGATATCGCAGTTCAATAGCAGGCGGCTCACGGTGGACGCTCCTATAGGCTGTTGTTGTTTTAGCTGCGGGGGAGTTCTATCTGTCCCGCAGATTATCAGTTTGGTGGAACGCTATGCA
Source organism: Pseudomonas sp. H3(2019) (assembly GCF_007713465.1). Classification (GTDB taxonomy): domain Bacteria; phylum Pseudomonadota; class Gammaproteobacteria; order Pseudomonadales; family Pseudomonadaceae; genus Aquipseudomonas. The sequence goes on from NZ_VMSG01000003.1 coordinate 265,064, forward strand.
CAGAAGGTGGGCGAACACTCCATTGCCTTGAGCAAACCCTTGGCCAGCCTCTGGAACGGACATTTCCCACATCACAAGTAGGAATTGCTATCATTTGCATTATTATTTTAAGACGGTATTCTCAGCGCGCATTCAGCTAAACAACTGTCCAGAAGGAGTCGGACCTGATGCGCGCCTACACGCAACAACAGCAGCAACTGCTCTCACACTGGAGCGAAGCCCTCGGCACCCAGGCTTTCCAGTCCCACCGCATCACCCTCGATCATTTGAGCAATGCGCTGGAGCCCGCTGCCCAGCGCTGCTTCCAACGCCTGATTCAGGCGCTGTTTCGTGAAGGTCTGATCAACCCCGACGCCTGCGAATATGACGACAACAGCCGCTGCTGGCTGCCGCTTGGCGACGGTGCACATCTTTGCTTCGACCACCTGTCCGGCGGCAGGATGAACAGTTGGAACGTACGCGGCAGCATCGTCCTGCACACCCCCGACGCACTGCCTCACAAGATCCAGTTGCCCAGCGAACTGCTCGCCCATCTCGCCACCCAGCTGAACCCGCCCGCCTCCCCGCAGGTACTGGAACGTCTGGCCCGCGAGCTGGATGACAGCTACAGCAACGACACCCTGTGCCTGGCGTTCCACCATGGATGGACCGAACGCCTGAGAGAGCAGATCGGCACCGAGCACGACGACAACCTGCTCGCCTGGCTCAAAGCCAGCCCCGGTCACCAGAACCCGACCTCGTTGCTCGAGCAGTGGGGCACGCTCGGCCATCCATGGCATCCCAACTACAAGACCAAACTGGGCTTGAGCGCCGCTCAGGTCATTGCTTTCTCACCGGAGTTCGAAGCGAGTTTTCCGATCGTGTTGTGCGCCCTGCACCGCCAGTACGCCCACGTCGAAATGCTGGCCGGCAGCGCCGATTACTGGAGCTGGTGGCAAGGTCACTTCCCGCAGGCCGCCGAACAATTGCAGCGCCATTTGCAACAGCTGGGCCTGGAAGTAACGGACTACCTCCCGCTCCCGTCGCACCCATGGCAAGCCGATGAAGAGCTGCCGAAATCGTTCGCCAACGAAATCGCCGACAACCTGCTGATCGTCACCGACATCGTGGCCTTCACTGGCCATCCGACCATGTCGTTCCGCACAGTCGTACCGGAGGCCAGTCGCGTTGCGCCGATGGTCAAACTGCCGGTGGCCTTGCGCCTGACCAGCGTGCAGCGCACGGTGTCGCCGCGCTCGGCCCGGATGGGGCCGCGCATCAGTCAGCTGTTGCTGGATATTCTCGATCAGGAGCCGCAGATTCAGCGTCTGCTGGACATCGTGCCGGAGCGCATCGGCCTGCACTACGCGCCACAACCGGCCAATGACGAACTCTCCCGGCATGCCGCCGTGCTGTACCGCGACAACCCGCTGACCCTGCTGCAAGAAGGCGAGTTGGCGATACCGGTCGGCAGCCTGTTCGCCGTCAACGAATTCGAACAGCCGTTGCTGCGCGATTGGGTAAGACTGGCTCAGGGCCGTGACGACAGCGAGGCCATGCTGGCGTTCTTCGATGATTACCTGTCGATTGCCGTACCAAGCCTGCTGGGCATTTACCTGATGTATGGCGTGGCGTTCGAAGCGCACCAGCAAAACAGCTTCATGGTGATGGGCGCTGACGGGCAGTTGAATCGGCTATTACTGCGTGACTTCGGCGACATTCGCATCGATCGCAAAACCCTGCACGCCAAGGGTCTGGATATCCAGCTGCACGATCCGAAAATGACCCTGTACGACGAGTCCGGTTTTGTCCGCGACAAACTCCTGCACACCACGTTCATGTGTCACCTCGGCGAACTGACGTTGCTCTGTGCCCGTCACTGGAACGTATTGGAAAACCTCCTGTGGGAGCGTTTGGCAGCGCACGTTGCACAGTGCTTCGACACCCTGCGCGAACATGTCGAACCGGCACGTTGGGACAGCGAGCGCGCGGCTCTGCTGGAACAGGATTGGCCGGCCAAATCGTTCATGCGCATGCGCTTGCACGACAGCCACGCCGACATCGTCGGACGCCTGAGCAACCCACTGCGATCCAGCGCCCATGCTCGCTGACAGTCGCACATTGCGACTGCTGGTCATCATCCAGTTGGTCTCCATGGGGGCCATGGAAATGAGCGGCCCGTTCTGGCCCTTGCAGATCCGGCATCTGCTCGGGCCAGAGGGCGCCGGCTACACCGCGCTGTTATCGGCGCTGGTCTATGCCGGTCCCATGCTCGCGGCCATGCTCCTGACGCCCGTGTGGGGCCGGTTGGGTGATCGCACCGGGCACAAGCCGATGATCGTTCGGGCATTGCTGGCATTGGCGTTGTGCCAAGGGTTGGCGGCCATCACCGTCGATCCGTGGCTGCTGGTAGGCATTCGCGTGATGCAAGGCGCACTGGCCGGGTTTCTCGCCGCCGCGCAAGCCTATGCCCTGGCCTGCTGCGACAGTTCCCGGCGCGGCCACACCCTGGCCCGTCTGCAATCGGCGACCGCCGTCGGCTCGTTGATCGGTCCGGTGCTGGGCGGTTGGCTGATGGATATCTCGGGATTCGCCCTGCTCTGTTATGGCGCGACGGCGATTTGCCTGCTGTGCGCACTGGGGAGTTTTTTCCTGCCGGCCGACAAGGCCCGGGCCTCGACGAAAAAACCGCTTGCGCCGGTGGCCCTGCCCAAAGGCTGGCTCGGTGGAATCCTGCTGGTGATCGTGTTGATTCAGGCCGCGAAGATGATGCCGCAGCCGTTCTACGCGCTGTACGTCGCCGAGATTCTGCACGCACCGAGCTGGCTGATCGGCGCCACTTATGCGGCGAGCGCCGCGACCCTGGCCATTTCCGCCCCGCTGTGGGGACGCCTGTTCGACCGCTGGCAACCGGCCTACACCTTGCGCGTCATCGAAGGCGTCGCCTGGCTGTGCGCCCTGACGCTGGCGGCCACGGCACTGGCCAACGAATGGCTGGGGTTTCTCGTCAGCCGGCTGGTCTGGGGTGTCTGGCAAGGCGCCCTGCTTCCGGTCGCCTACGCACTGATCGCCAACACCGTTGCTTCAAGCCAACAGGGTTTTGCCCTCGGCCTCGGCAACAGCGCGGCCAAGGCTGGCGCCTTGCTCGGTGCCGTCCTCGGCGGGATCGGCATGGGGCTGGTCGGGCTGGCCAACAGCTTCTGGCTGGTGGCGCTGACCTACGTGCTGGCCGCCATCGGAATTCGCTGGGTGCGGTCCTTCACCTCCACACCCGGCCCCACACCCTTTTCTACCCACACTTATCAAAACTAAAAAAAGACCACGTCATGACCCGAACCAGACTTTCTCTGTTGATTCCGCTGCTTGGCACCTTCAGCGCCCAAACCTGGGCCGAGGAGACCGAGCAGCAACCCGGCACCCTGAACATGCAAGCCACCGTCGTCTCCGCGACTCGCAGCGAAGCGAGCATCGCCTCGATTCCAGGCTCGGTCCAGGTCATCGACGAACAGCAGGTCCGCGAGCAAAGCGGCGCGGGTCGCCGAGTCTCCGACATTCTCGGGCAATTGGTGCCCGGCCTTGCGCCGTCCAGCGGCGGGATGAGCAACTTCGGCCAGACCCTGCGCGGGCGCAACATGCTGGTGTTGATCGACGGCGTATCGCAGAACGCCACGCGCGACAACTTCCGCCAGCTCAATAGCATCGCGCCGGCCAGCATCGAGCGCATCGAAGTGATTTCCGGCGCCAGCAGCATCTACGGTGCCGGCGCTTCAGGCGGCATCATCAACATCATCACCAAGCGCAACCAGGGCCAGGACATTGCCTACAGCAGCAAACTGGGCCTGACCAGCGGCAACAACCTCAACAGCAAAGGCTTCGCCTACGAAGCTTTCCAGAGTGCGACCGGGCGCAAGGATGCGCTGGACTGGTACGTGTCCGCCGACCTGACCCAGCACAACGATCAGTTCGATGGCAACGGCAAGCGCATCCCTCAGGACACCTCCCAGGGCAGCAACATGGACACCGAAACCTATGACCTGCAAGGTCGTTTCGGTTACGAGCTGGATGCCGATAAAAAACTCAGCCTGTCGCTGCAGGACTACAAGGACCAGCAGGACACGGACTTCACCAAAGACCCGAAAAACCTGCAGCAAGCCGTAGCGGTCAAAGGGCTGAAACTCGACGACCAGCCCTACACTCATAACCAGGCCGTCAACCTCAACTACACCGACAAGGACTTCTACGGTCAGGGCCTGCAGCTGGAAAGCTACTGGCGCCGAGCCGACGCGTTGTTCTTCCCGGACCTGTCACGGGGCAAGGCCGGGATCGCCGACAACAACAGCGTGCAGGATGTCTATGGCTTGCGCGCGGCGATCGACACGCCGTTGCCGGCCATCGGCAGCGCTACCGGCAATCTGGTCTGGGGCGCCGACTACGATCACGAGCGCTCGCGCCAGCGGGGTGACCAGTACACCCTCAAAGGGCTGACTTACACCAAGACCGGCACCACCTACGAGATGGGCCCGGATCTCGAAACCACCACCAAGGCACTGTTCGGGCAAATGTCCTGGGACGTTGGCGACTGGACCTTGCGTGGCGGTGTGCGTCGCGAGTGGATCGAAAGTGAGGTCGCCGACAGCATCGCCTACGGTCAGATCGTCCAGACCGGCGTCCGCGCCACCCTGCCCGGCGACACCCTCAAATATGACGCCACGCTGTACAACCTGGGCGCGGTCTATCACCTGAGTGAAAATCAGGACATCTTCGCCAATTACAGCCAGGGTTTTTCGCTGCCGGATATCCAGCGCTTCTTGCGTGATGTGAACAGCACCTTCGACATCCAGAGCCTCAACGCCCAGGCCATCAAGGTCGACAGCTACGAGCTGGGCTGGCGCGGTAACTGGGACCAGTGGCAGGCCGACGTCACCGTGTATGAAAACACCTCGGACGTGACCCAGTTCTACGATGCCAATGATCGTGTCCTGCGCCTGATCAACCAGAAGGAACGGGTGCGCGGCATCGAAAACAGCCTGACCTACCGGGCGACCGATCACTGGTCGGTGGGGGGAACTTATGCGTGGGCCAAGGGCGAGACCGAGCAGAACGGCAAATGGATCGACCTGCCGGCGACACGCATCTCACCGGCCAAGACCACGCTGTTCGTCGGCTACACCGAAGATGACTACACCCTGCGTTTGCAAGGCATGCGCCTGGCCAGTTACGACGCCGCCGCCAAGGACGACAACGGGCGTGACATCAAGGGCTATACGCTGGTGGACTTGCTGGGTTCCGTGCGATTGCCGGTCGGGCGTCTCGAAGGCGGGGTGTATAACCTGACCGACCGCACATACGTCAACCTGTTCGCCCAGGCCAACGCAAAAGCGCCGTACGCCAACGCCGAAGGCCGTACGTTGAGCATGAGCTACTCGATCGACTGGTAAAAAAAAGCAGGAGCTGGCTAGCCGGCTCCTGCACTGTCGATGGTGTTACAAACCGCGCAAATCGCGCTCTTCGATCGGCCGGCTCTGGCGCAGACGCTTGCCACCCAACACCACCCAGTCGATCAGGCGGAACAGGCATTCCAGACCGAACGACAGCAACATCGCCCCGCTCAGCCCCCAGCCCATGGCTTCGGGCGTCAGCAGCAACTGGTAGCTGTAGCCATTCCAGGTTTCCTTGCGAATATCCGGGTCAGCCGCCAACACCACCTGCAAGACGCGGATGTACCACGGGCCTTGCATGGCCTGGAATTGCTTGTCCAGCGCCAATTGGCGAGTGAGCAAGGTGCTCAGGCTGTCGGCATCACTGCGAAACACCGGGTCGTCACTGGCACGGTAATGAGCGACCAGTGCTTGCAGGTCGCCCTTGAAGAACTGCTCGGCAGTGCCTTGAAAACCTCGCAAGCCGGTCTGCGCTTCGATCAGGTGCGCCTCGACCCGCTTGGCGTAATCGTTGATGAAACCCGGTACCTGCACACCCACCAACAGGCCGATCGCAAACAACACCAGCCGCAAATAACTGAGCAACATAGAAAGGTGTTCCTTATTCGGTCTTGCCCTGGCTGACGCATTCACCGCGTCGCCACAGGCTCCATTGACCCGGTTCGTAACGGGTCCAGGTTTCGTTTTCGGTCAGGGGTTCGGTAGCAATGACCGTCACCACATCGTTGGGTGTGGTTTCGGCCTGGAAGTCGACGATGACGTCTGCATCCTTCAAGCGTGCCGGACCAAACGGCGCACGTCGGGTGATCTGTGCCAATTTGCTCGAGCAATAACAGAACAGCCAGTCGCCGTCGCTCAACAGGCAGTTGAACACGCCTTTGCTACGGTATTCGGCACACGCCGCCACCAGGCTCGGTAGCAACTGCTCGACTTCAACCGGCTCCGGGAAGGCTTCACGCACGCGGTTGAGTACATCGCAGAACGCCGCTTCACTGTCGGTGTCGCCTATCGGCCGGTAAAAGCTGGCGGTTGGCTGGAAGTCGGTGAGTTGGCCGTTATGTGCGAAACACCAGTTGCGTCCCCACAATTCACGCACGAACGGGTGAGTGTTGGACAGGCAGACCTTGCCGACGTTGGCCTGGCGGATATGCCCGATCACCACTTCGCTCTTGATCGGATAGCGCTGCACCAGCAGCGCGACTTCGGAATCACAACTCGCCGCCGGGTCCTGAAACAAGCGCAGGCCGCGGCCTTCATAGAACCCGATACCCCAACCGTCCCGATGCGGGCCGGTTCGACCGCCTCGCTGCATCAGCCCGGTGAAGCTGAACACGATATCGGTCGGTACATTGGCGCTCATGCCCAATAATTCACACATGCCTGGACTCTCGCTTCAATGCCGGGGCAACGTCAAAGACGGGGTTCAACTCGCGAACGCTGGGGGTTGCTCGGAACCGGTGGACGACCATAACGATCGTCACCAGCACCGCCAAAGGGCTGGTCATCATCTGGATCGGCAGCCTTGGCAGCGGCTTTCGCGGCGGCTTCCCGTTCCTTGCGAGCATTGGCGGCGCGCTCGATGGGAAAGCGGATCAACGCGAAGATCAGGTAAATGCCGAAGGCGATCATGCTGTACATGACCAGGTCGGAAATCGCGCGCCAGATGTTGTTACCGACTTTGAACAGCAGGTCCAGGGCAGTAATGGCGATGGCCGGGGCGAATTTTTCCTTCACCGGGTCGATAATGGTCGGGCTGAACAACAGCACGACCACGAGCAGACGCAGTGGCTCGCGCAACCAGCGCCACATCCAGCGGGTCAGCCGCATCCACACCAACAGGCAGCCTAAAGCGGCAAAGGCGTAAAGGCCCCAAGCGATCAGATAGTCGTTCTCGGTCATGGTGTCCATGGCAAGGCAGGCAAAGAGGCGCTTATGATAACGGCTTTTCACCGATCAGGCTGCCCCGCTGTCTGTGAAGCCATTTTTACATTACGCCCGAGAGTCCTTCATGCCCCTATCCGCCCACGTTTGCAGCGCCCCGATTGCCCACAAGGCCGACGGCGATGACCCGTACGCCTGGCTGCAGGAGCGCGACAGCGCACAGGTGCTCGACTACCTCAAGGCTGAAAACAGCTATCAGGAAGCACAACTGGCCGACCAGGCCGAGCTGCGGGAAACCCTGTTCAACGAAATAAAAAGCCGGATTCTCGAAACCGACCTGTCGCTGCCGTCCCCGTGGGGGCCTTACCTGTATTACACCCGCACCGTCGCCGGTGACGAATATGCCCGGCATTACCGCTGCCCGCGTCCGGCCGACGACAGCCTGCTGGTCGACGAAAGCCAGGAACAGCTGCTGCTCGACCCCAATGTGCTGGCCAATGGCGGTTTTTTCTCGCTGGGTGCCTTCAGCATCAGTCCGGACCACCAGCGCCTGGCCTACAGCCTCGATACCAGCGGTGAAGAGATTTACACGCTGTTCGTCAAGGAGCTGTCCAACGGCAAGGTCAGCGAACTGGCGTTCGAGAATTGCGACGGCAGCATGACCTGGGCCAACGACAGCCTGACGCTGTTTTTCGGCGAACTGGATGACACCCATCGCCCGCACAAGCTGTTTCGTTATCGTCTCGACGGGACCGCCGCCGAAGAAGTCTTCTTTGAGCCGGACGGGCGGTTTTTCCTGCACTGCTATCGCTCCAGCTCCGAACGCCAGTTGCTGCTGTCGCTGGGCAGTAAAACCACCAGCGAAGTCTGGGTGCTCGATGCGTCGCAGCCACAGCAGGCCTTCACCTGCCTGGCACCACGGGTTGAAGATCACGAGTACGACGTCGACCACGGCAAGCTCGACGACCAATGGACCTGGCTGATTCGCAGCAACCGCGACGGCATCAACTTCGCCCTGTATCAGGCCGCCGACACAGGGATCGCGCCAACCGAAAGCGACTGGCAAAACCTGATCCCTCACAGCGACACGGTGATGCTTGACGGCATGAGCCTGAATGCTTCGGCCATGACCCTGAGCCTGCGCGAAGGCGGTTTGCCGATCATCGAGGTTCACCCGCAAGGCCTGCCCGCTTACCGCGTGCAACTGCCGGACGCGGCCTACAGCCTGCATGTGCAAAACAGCCTGGAATTTGCCAGCGACAAGATCCGTCTGCGCTATGAGGCGTTGAATCGCCCGGCGCAGATTCGCCAGCTCACCCTCGCCAGCGGCGAACAGAAAGTCCTCAAGGAAACCCAGGTGCTTGGCCCCTTCGACGCCGATGCCTACGTCAGTCAGCGCCTGTGGGCGACCGCACCCGATGGCACACAGGTGCCGATCAGCCTGGTGGTCAAACGTGAAATGCTCGGCAAACCGACGCCGCTTTACCTCTATGGCTACGGCGCCTACGGCGAAAGCCTCGACCCGTGGTTCTCCCATGCGCGCCTGAGCCTGCTCGATCGCGGCATGGCCTTCGCCATCGCCCACGTGCGCGGTGGTGGTGAACTGGGCGAAGCCTGGTATCGCGCCGGCAAGCAGGAACACAAGCAGAACACCTTCAACGACTTCATCGCCTGCGCCGAACACCTGATCGCCAACGGCCACACCACCGCCAAACAACTGGCCATCAGCGGCGGCAGTGCCGGCGGATTGCTGATCGGTGCGGTGCTCAACCAACGGCCGGAACTGTTCGCGGCGGCGATTGCCGAGGTGCCGTTCGTCGATGTGCTCAACACCATGCTCGACCCGGACCTGCCGCTGACCGTCACCGAATACGACGAGTGGGGCAATCCGGAAGAGCCGGCAGTTTATGATCGGATCAAGGCGTACGCGCCGTACGAGAACGTCAGCGCTCACGCCTATCCGGCAACCCTGGTGATCGCCGGCTACAACGACAGTCGCGTGCAGTATTGGGAAGCCGCCAAGTGGGTGGCCAAGTTGCGGGCGAGCAAATCCGACAACAATCTGCTGCTGCTCAAGACCGAACTGGGTGCCGGTCATGGCGGGATGAGCGGGCGTTATCAGGGATTACGTGACGTAGCCCTCGAATACGCATTTGTTTTCAAGGTATTGGGTATCGTCTGAGGAACTCTGCCTGCCGGCCCGGTCTTAACACTGGGCCGCTGGCCTGCATGCCCTAATGTAAAGCACAAGAAAAAGACTGTGATGACATGTCAGAACCGACCCTGTTGAACAAAGAAATTCGCGACTGGCTGATGGACTGTGGCCTGTTCGATCAGCTGCAACTGGCCGATTTCACGGCGGCTGCCGGCTACTTCAGCATCAGCACCATCGCCGAGGGCCAGGAGATCTTCCACGAAGGTGATGCCGGCAGCTTCATGTGCATCATTCACTCGGGTCAGGTGGCGGTGCAAAAAACCAATAGCGACGGCAAGCCGGTGACGATTGCAACGCTGCGCAGCGGTCGGGCATTTGGCGAAATGGCCGTCCTCGACGGCGAGCGGCGTTCGGCCAGTTGCGTGGCGGCAAGCAATTGCCAACTGCTCAACCTGGGCAAGGACTCGCTGGAAAAGATGCTCAACGACGCACCGAAAATTGCCGCGAAAATCATCCGCGCCATCGCCGTGTCGCTGTCCAAACGCCTGCGCATGGCCGACGGCCAATTGCTCTCGCAACAGATTTAACCGCCGGGGGATTTGTTTTTTTGCTGAATCTGCTCAAGCCCCGGCAAGGTCTGGTCCTTGGGCGGGTTAGGCATTTCGATCGGTGGCAACAACGGTTCACCACCGCTACCGCTGCCGACCTTGGGCACCGTGGTCGGGGTAATCTGCGGGTATGGCGTGGGGGTTGCGGTGCCGGGTGAACCGGGGGCCGCTGACGGTGTAACAGGGACCGCTTGCAACTCTTGCGCCTGCGCTGCACTTATCGAGAGCGCGGCCAATACAATGACCGTTAGAATGGTGCACTTCATCAATGGCTCCGTTGCCCTTGCTTGTGACCTTAAGGCTACTCCCAACCGCGCAAGATTGCCCTTCTCAATGCCGGTTTCTCCTCCCTGATACCAGTTTCCCTCCTTAAAGAGAGCCCCATGAAACGTTTCGTTCTGCTCGACACCACCCCGATCCCCGAAAACGGCGGTGCCCTGTGCCTGTTCGAGTACGGCGAAGATTTCGTCATCAAGATCCAGGGCGGTGACGGCGGACAATTGATGAACACCCGCATGCACGGCTCCGAAGACGCCTTGGCCGAGATTCCTTGCCGCAAGGTCGCCGGCCGGCCGAATTCACGGGTGCTGATCGGAGGCCTCGGCATGGGGTTCACCCTCGCTTCGGCGCTCAAGCACCTGGGCAAGGCCGCTGAAGTGGTGGTCGCCGAACTGGTGCCAGGGGTGGTCGAGTGGAACCGTGGGCCGCTGGGCGAAAAGTCCGGGCGACCGCTGCTCGACCCGCGCACGGTGATCCGCATGGAAGACGTGGCCAAGGTCCTGCAGGCCGAGCCGCAAGGTTTCGACGCGATCATGCTCGACGTCGACAACGGCCCCGAAGGCCTGACCCAGAAAGCCAACAGCTGGCTGTACTCGGCCGGCGGCCTGAGCGCCTGCGCCAAGGCCCTGCGCCCCAAAGGCGTGCTCGCGGTATGGTCGGCCAGCGCTGACCGGCAGTTTTCCGACAAATTGAAAAAAGCCGGCTTCAAAGCCGAAGAAGTGCAAGTCTTCGCCCACGGCAACAAAGGCACCCGGCACACGATCTGGATTGCCGAGAAGCTCAAGAGCTGAGCTAAACTTGCCTCATAACCGTCATTAGTCTTTTTACAAAGGTGAACCCATGAGTTCGTCAACGCCTCCCTCCAACACGGCCAAACTGGACCGCATCCTCGCCGACGCCCAGCGCGACCGTGAAATGGGTTACCGCGACAAGGCCCTGAAGATGTACCCGCACGTTTGCGGGCGCTGCGCCCGTGAGTTCTCCGGCAAACGCCTGAGCGAGCTGACCGTGCACCACCGCGATCACAACCACGACAACAACCCGCAAGACGGCTCCAACTGGGAGCTGCTGTGCCTGTACTGCCACGACAACGAACACTCGCGCTACACCGACCAGCAGTACTTCGGCGACGGCTCGCTGAGCACGCCGAAAATCGCCAAGGCGACGCATAACCCGTTTGCCGCGTTGGCCGGGTTGATGAAAAAAGACGACTGACGTGCAATATCCCGAACGTCATAGGAGCTTTTGAAACTCGGTACCTGCCGCAAGCTGCTTGTATTCAACATGAAACTTTCATCAGAAAGTCTGGCAACTTTTATTGGCAAAATTGGACACCCGGTAATGATCTTTTCATTAGGTAACCGAAATGTCCCGTATTTTGACGATAGAAGACGATGCCGTGACGGCCAGGGAAATTGCAACCGAGTTGCAAAGCCACGGATTTGAAGTGGATTGGGTGGACAATGGCCGTGAAGGCCTGGTGAGTGCCGTCAGTGGCAATTACGACCTGATCACGCTCGACCGCATGCTCCCCGAGCTTGATGGCCTGGCCATTGTCACCACGCTGCGAGCCATCGGCGTGGCGACGCCGATTCTGATGATCAGTGCCCTCTCCGATATTGACGAACGCGTACGCGGCTTGCGCGCAGGTGGCGACGATTACCTGTCCAAGCCGTTCGCCACCGATGAGATGGCAGCGCGTGTCGAAGTGCTGCTACGGCGTAAAAGCCCGGTCGGAAAGTTCGAAACCACCCTCAAAGTCGCCGACCTGGAGCTCAATCTGATCAGCCACGAAGCCAATCGTGCCGGTCAGCCGCTGAGTCTGCTGCCTACCGAGTACAAACTGCTGGAATTCATGATGCGCAATCCGGGACAAGTTCTCTCGCGGATGATGATTTTCGAAGAAGTATGGGGTTATCACTTCGACCCGGGAACCAACCTGATCGACGTGCATATCGGGCGCCTGCGCAAGAAGATCGATCCTCCCGGCCTGACTCCCTTGATCCGGACGATGCGAGGCTCGGGCTATGTCATTGCTGACCCCCTCTAAAGGCTGGAGCTCTTCGACCAGTCGCTTGCTGGCGCTCTACAGTACGTTGTTCGTGATCTGGAGCGGTGTCCTGATGGGCGGACTCTATTACGAAGTTTCCGGCTACATGAACCGTCTGGCCAAACACTCGTTGATGCAGCGCCAGCACCTGCTCTCGCGTTTTCAAGGCGATCAACTGATCGAAGCGCTGACCACCAGCATGCAGTTCGATATGCCGAATGTGGATGCCTTTGGGGTATTCGACCGCCAAAAAAAACCGCTGAACGGAGCAATCCGGAAAATCCCTGCACAACTGCCGCTGGACGGCCATATTCACGAATTGAACAGTTGCGTAGATTCCGACGATCCCGCGCTGCCGCAGTCCAGTTGTTATGCCATCGCGACCCACATCCAGAATGACCGCTGGCTGGTACTGGTTCGGGATAACGGTTCATTACTCGCAGTCACCCTGATCATTTGGCATGCGCTGCTCTGGGGTATTGCCTTGACCATCATTCCCGGTATCGCGGCCTGGCAACTGTTGCGCCGCCGCCCACTGCACCGGATTCGAGCGATTCAGGCCAGTGCGCAATCCATTGTCGCCGGCAAACTGACCCATCGCCTGCCGCTGTCGGATCGACGCGACGAACTGGATATGCTCGCCGCTATCGCCAACGCCATGCTTGAACGCATCGAGCGGTTGCTGAATGAAGTCAAAGGTACATGCGACAACATTGCACATGACTTGCGCACCCCCCTCACCCATATACGGACACAGCTCTACCGTATTCAACAACAGGCCAGTGAAGGTTCGCCGCAAGCCTTGCAAATGAACAAGGTCATTGCCGAAGCCGATACGTTGATGGCGCGCTTTCGCGGCCTGCTGCGCATCTCTGAACTGGAAGATCATCAGCGTCGCTCCGAGTTCATCCAGTTCGATCCAATGACGTTGTTGAAGGAGGTTCATGACTTCTATTTGCCGCTTGCCGAGGAGCGCCAACTCACCCTGCTGTTGCAGCTACCGCAATCGCTGCCATCCCTGGACGGCGACCGGGCATTGCTGTTCGAAGCGCTGGCCAACCTGCTGAGCAATTCGATCAAATTCACACCGCACGGCGGTGAGGTCATCCTCAAGGCCGTCAGTCATGAAGGCAGCACACGGATCGAAGTGTTGGACTCCGGCCCGGGAATTCCTCCCGCTGAACGAGAGGCGGTATTCCAGCGGTTCTATCGCTGCGACAGCACTCACCAGCAGAGCGGCTTCGGACTGGGGCTATCGATTGTCGCAGCGATCATCGATCTGCACGGGTTCAGACTGGAGGTCGGAACCCGTGAGCATGGAGGCGCTCGGCTGGTTCTGGATTGTTGATCTGGTTAGATCCGGTTCGGGCAAAGCCATAGTGCGCCGACCTGGCCAGTTTCAGTCGCGCGCGATAGCCCTCTGGAAGTGCTTACCCCGGCATGCATCTAAAGTCGCCAGTCTGCGCGACTTGCTGGCCGTGGGAGTCCTCCAGACGGGCACTGACTTCCTGCCCCAGGCTCGACTCCACCAGTGTGTAGTGTTCGCCCGCCTTGAATTGGTTGTAGCGGACCTCGCCTTGGCAGTCCTGCTGGTTCGAGTCACCACTCGGGATCTCGAACAGCGTCACGGCCAGATCATGAGCACCGGGGGTCACTTCGAAAAAGCGTCCGTCATCGATACGTTTGCCATCCACCCGTTCTGCCAGCATGTCATTGGGCGCCTCATCCCGAAGCCCGATCCAGGCCATGCCCGGATCAGGTTTTGGCATCGGGCCGGCACAGGCGGACAACAGACAGGCCACGCTCAGGCCAGGAATCAGCAACAGTTGTTTAAGTGTCATCGAATGACTCTCTCTCATGTAAAAAACACAGACCCCGGCATGCCTGAAGGTCAATCAGCAATCGTTGGAAAGCTGGCCTACAAACACTTGAAGCGGTCGCTTTGCGCGACTTGCTTGCCGTGAGAATCCATCAGGCGGGCGCTGGCGGACAGCCCCTCGCTCGACGTATTTATCTGGTAATGCTCACCTGCCTGAAAGTCGCTGTATTGAAGATGCCCCATGCAAGTGGGCTCAACCGAGCTGCCATCTGCCCCGGTCAGCAGCGTCATCTGCAGGCGATGAGCGCCAGGCTTGACCTCGAAATAGCGACCATCGTTGACTCGCCGGCCATCGACCCGATCCGCCAGCAAACTGCTGCTCGAGGGTTGTTGCAGACCAATCCAGGCTTCGCTCGGATCGGACTTGGGGACCGGCCCCGCACAGGCGGACAACAGGCCGACCAGACCAAGACTTGAAATCAGTAACAGGGGTTTGAATGTCATTGAAGAAAACCTCGCAAGTGACAGCCGATGTCGTCGGCAGGGTTGAAAGCAGCCCATCGGCTTGAGCGTCAGAGTGGCGAGACAGGCAGGTGCAGACAAATGAATTCAGGTGAAAGGATTTTCAGGAAATCGGTAAAAGTTTCTTCATCCCGATGAAGGCAAATTGTTAGTTTGCAACCGCAAGACTGCCGAGGATTGCAACTCAACTCCTCGGAGGTTTACGGCATGCTCGGGCTGGTAAAGACTGCACTGCTAAAGCCCTACACGTTTATCGTGCTGGCAATTTTCATCTGCATCATCGGGCCCATGGCTGCGCTGCGCACACCTACCGATGTCTTCCCCGACATTGGCATTCCGGTGATTGCAGTGGTCTGGCAATACAACGGACTGGCCCCGCAGGATATGGCCGGACGGGTGATCTATACCTATGAGCGCTCCCTGAGCACCACGGTCAACGACATCGAACATATCGAGTCGCAATCGCTGCCGGGCATGGGCATCGTCAAGATTTTCTTCCAGCCAGGCGTCGATATCCGTACCGCCAATGCCCAGGTTACGGCGGTGTCACAGACAGTCCTGAAACAGATGCCCCCGGGGATTACCCCGCCGCTGGTCCTGAACTACAGCGCCTCCACGGTGCCAATCCTGCAGATGGCGTTCTCCAGCCCGACCCTGTCGGAAGCGAAAATTCGCGACCTGGTGCAGAACAATATCCGCCTGCCACTGACGTCGGTCCCGGGCTTGGCGATCCCCACCCCCATGGGCGGCAAACAGCGCCAGATCACTCTCGACCTCGACCCTCAGGCGCTGGCCGCCAAGGGGCTCTCGGCCCAGGACGTGGGTAACGCGTTGGCGGCTCAAAACCAGATCATCCCGGTGGGTACCGCCAAGCTCGGCCCCAACGAATACACAGTGCTGCTCAACAACAGCCCGCAAGCCATCGACGAACTCAACGACCTGCCGATCAAGACGGTCGACGGCGCGCTGATCACCATCGGCCAGGTGGCCCACGTGCGTGACGGCTCACCGCCACAGACCAATATCGTACGGGTCGACGGCCGACGCGCCGTGCTGATGCCGGCCCTGAAGAACGGCAACATGTCCACCCTGTCGATCATCGACGGCATTCGCCAGATGCTGCCGCGCATCAATGAAACCCTGCCGCCATCGCTCAAGACTTCACTGCTGGGCGATGCTTCGGTGTTCGTCAAACAGTCGGTGGGCAGCGTAGCCCGGGAAGGCATCATCGCCGCCTTGCTGACCAGCGCGATGATCCTGCTGTTTCTTGGCAGCTGGCGTTCGACCCTGATCATCGCTGCCTCGATTCCGCTGGCGGTACTGTCGGCCATCGCCCTGCTGGCCGTCAGCGGCCAGACCCTGAACGTCATGACCCTTGGAGGGCTGGCGTTGGCGGTGGGGATTCTGGTGGACGATGCCACGGTGACCATCGAGAACATCAACTGGCATCTGGAACAAGGCAAGGCCGTGAAGACCGCGATCCTCGACGGTGCGAAACAGATTGTCGGTCCGGCCTTCGTGTCGTTGCTGTGTATCTGCATTGTGTTCGTGCCGATGTTCCTGCTGCAGGGCATCGCCGGATACCTGTTCCGGCCGATGGCCCTGGCGGTGATCTTCGCCATGGCCAGTTCGTTCATCCTCTCGCGGACGCTGGTGCCGACCCTGGCGATGTTCCTGCTCAAACCCCATGTGCCCGAGCAAGGTCCGGGGCATCACCCGGAAGATGAATTCATCAATCATCATGAGGGCGAACATCACCACACGCCTCGGCATCCATTGCTGCAAGCACTGCTGAATTTCCAGCAGGGGTTCGAACAACGATTTTCCAACCTGCGGGACACCTACTACGGACTGCTGGAACTGGCTCTGGAATACCGCAAGCGGTTCCTGTTGGGATTTCTGGCCTGTGTCCTGGCTTCCTTTGCGCTGCTACCGAGCCTGGGCCAGGACTTTTTCCCGGCCACCGACGCCGGTGCGCTGTCTTTGCATGTGCGCTTGCCACTGGGCACGCGGATCGAGGAAAGCGCTGCGGCCTTCGACCGGATCGAAGCACGCATTCGCGAGATCATTCCGGCCGAGCAACTGGACACGATCGTCGACAATATCGGTATCCCGCTGAGCGGCATCGACATGGCCTACAGCAACAGCGGCACCATCGGTCCACAGGATGGTGACATTCAAGTGACCCTCAAAACAGAACACAGCCCCACCGCCGACTACGTGAAGCGGCTGCGCGAGGTCTTGCCCGAAAGTTTCCCCGGCAGCCATTTCGCTTTTCTGCCGGCGGACATCAGCAGCCAGATCCTCAACTTCGGCGCACCGGCGCCGCTGGACGTGAAAATCTCCGGACCCAATAGCGATGCCAACCGGGCCTATGCGGTGGAGCTGGAGCGGCGGCTGCAACATGTAGCCGGGATTGCCGACCTGCGAATCCAGCAGTCCACCGGTTATCCGTCGCTGCAAGTCAAGGTCGATCGACTACGGGCCAACGGCTTGGGCATCACCGAGCGTGACGTGACCAACAGCATGGTCGCGTCCCTGGCCGGCAGCTCCCAGGTCGCGCCGACCTTCTGGCTCAACCCGGCCAACGGCGTGTCGTATGGAGTGGTCGCGGCCACCCCGCAATATCGCCTGGACAGCCTGCCATCGCTGGAAGCCTTGCCGGTCACCGGCAGTGACGGCCGCTCGCAGATCCTCGGCGGCCTGGCGAGTATTTCCCGGGTGCAGAGCGAGGCGGTCGTCAGCCACTACAACGTCATGCCGACCCTGGATCTGTACGCCAACGTGCAGGGCCGTGATCTCGGCGGCGTGGCCAAGGACATCCAGAAAGTTCTGGACGACACCGCTTCCTTGCGCCCCAAGGGCTCGGTGATCAGCCTGCACGGGCAGATCGACGCCCTGCATGAAGCCTTCAGTGGGCTGAGCTTCGGCTTGCTGGGTGCGGTGGTGCTGATCTATCTGCTGATCGTGGTCAACTTTCAGTCCTGGGTCGATCCGTTCGTGATCATCACCGCCCTCCCCGCGGCGCTCGCCGGGATTGTCTGGATGCTCTTTCTCAGTGGCACCTCGTTATCGGTGCCGGCACTGACCGGGGCAATCCTCTGCATGGGGGTGGCTACCGCTAACTCGATTCTGGTGGTGAGTTTCTGTCGCGAACGCCTGGCGGAACATGGCGATGCCCTCAAGGCAGCGCTGGAAGGCGGCTACACGCGCTTTCGCCCGGTGTGCATGACGGCCCTGGCGATGATTATCGGCATGCTGCCGCTGGCCCTGTCCGAAGAACAGAACGCACCACTGGGCCGCGCCGTCATCGGCGGCCTGATCCTCGCGACCACTGCCACTCTACTGTTCGTTCCGGTGGTGTTCAGCCTGGTCCACGGACGTCAATCTCGCGCTATTGCTGAAGAAAATTTTGCTGGAGAAAGCTCTCATGTCGCCTGATCAAAAACCTTCGCGCAAACGTCTGATGCTGGTCGGTGTCGGCGGCCTGACCCTGGCCGCGCTGCTGGTCGCCAACGGCCTGGCTGCCCGCACCCGCCATGAAAAAGCCGTTGCCGCCTGGACCGAAACGGCGGCCATGCCCTTGGTCAGCGTGTTCCAGCCGCAACAGAATGTGCATGGCGACAGCCTGCGTCTGCCGGCGCATCTGGAAGCCTGGAGCAAGGCACCGATTCATGCCCGGGTCAGCGGCTACCTCAAGGACTGGAAAACCGACATTGGTACTCCGGTCAAAGCCGGGCAGATCCTCGGCGAAATCGACAGCCCGGACCTCGATCAGCAGGTCGCGCAGACCCATGCACGGCTGATCCAGGAGCAGGCCAACGCACGCCTCGCCGAAACCACTGCGACCCGCTGGCAAAACCTGCTGGCGACGCATTCGGTGTCGCGTCAGGAAGCCGATGAAAAACGCTCCAACGCCACAGCGGCCAAGGCCAACGCCCAGGCCGCCGCCGCCGATTACGCCCGGCTCTCGGCGCTGGAAGACTACAAAACCATTCGCGCCCCGTTCGCCGGGACCATCACCGCTCGCAACACTGACATCGGCCAGTTGATCAAGGCTGACAGCGACAGCGATCCGGAGCTGTTCGACATCGCCGACACCCATCAGCTGCGCCTGTATGTGCCGGTGCCGCAGAACTACGCCAGCGTGATCCGTCCCGGCATGCAAGCCGAATTGATTGTGCCGGAACACCCCGGCCAGTGCTTCAGCGCCAGGCTGATCGGTGACTCCACCGCCGTCGACCGCCGCTCCGGGACCTTGCTCGCACAGTTTGTCGCCGACAATCCGGACGGGGCGTTGCTGCCCGGCGATTATGCCGAAGCCACTCTGCAGATTCCGGCCGACACTCATGGCGTGAGCATTCCCGCCAGCTCGCTGATCTTCCGCGCGCAGGGCACTCAAGTGGCAGTGCTTGACCCGGACAACCATGTGCACCTGCGCGAGATTCATATCGGTCTGGACCTGGGCGCACGGCTGGTCATTGACCAGGGCTTGAAGCCTGCCGACCGTGTCGTCGACAACCCACCGGACGCGTTGCGTGAAGGCGACTCCGTACAACTGGCCGACGCTGGAGGTTCTCATGCGCCCAAGGCTTGAACCTCTCGCCGCAGTGCTGTCCATGGCGCTGACTCTGCAGGGCTGTTCGCTGGCGCCAAGCTACAAGGCGCCGCCGATCGACTTGCCCGCGCAATACCGCGAACAGACCAGCGACGGTCCCTGGCACATGGCCAAACCCGCCGAACAGCTGTCTTCGCAATGGTGGCAGTTGTACCGGGACCCGCGTCTGGACAACCTGCAACAGCAACTGCTCAAGGCCAACCCGGACCTGGCGGCAGCCCTCGCGCACTTTGATGCAGCGCAGGCTTATGCCGGCCAACTGCATGCCGGGCTGTTCCCACAGGTCACCGCCAGTGCCCAGCCGCTGCGCCAGCGCCAGTCGGACAACCGACCATTACGCGGGGCCAGCCAACCGTCGGTGTACAACAGCAATACCGCAGGCTTTGCATTGAGCTTCGACCTCGACCTGTGGGGGCGGATTCGCAACCAGGTGGCCGCAGGCGATGCCCAGGCCCAAGCCTCTGCCGACGACCTCGCCGCCGCTCGTTTGAGCTTGCAACGTCAACTGGCAACGCTGTATGTCCAGCTCAATGGCCTCGATGCCCAGAGCAAGATCCTCGCCAGTTCTCTCGATGATTACGGCCAGGCATTGCAACTGACCCGTGACCGCTATCAGGGAGAAATCGCCTCGGAACTCGATCTGACCCGAGCCCAGAGCCAACTGGCCGAGGCCAAGGCACAACTGGACGATGTCCGCGCGCAACGCAATCTGACCGAACATGCGATCGGTGAGCTGGTTGGCCAACCGGCCAGTGATTTCCATCTGGACGCAAACAGCCAGGCCTTGAATCTGCCATCGATACCCGGCGCGCTTCCAAGCACCTTGTTGCAAC
This sequence comes from Pseudomonas sp. H3(2019), assembly GCF_007713465.1. Classification (GTDB taxonomy): domain Bacteria; phylum Pseudomonadota; class Gammaproteobacteria; order Pseudomonadales; family Pseudomonadaceae; genus Aquipseudomonas. Next base: position 285,246 of record NZ_VMSG01000003.1, read on the forward strand.
GGCGCCCGGATGTCGCGGCAGCCGAGCGAAGAGTCTTTGCCGCCAACGCCGGCATTGGTGTCGCCCGAGCGGCCTGGTACCCGGACTTCAGCCTGACGGGGCTGCTTGGAGGGCAAACCGCCGGCAGCGGCAATCTGCTGGCTGCCGGCAACCGCTATTGGGCGCTTGGGCCGTTGGTCAATCTGCCGATTTTCGACGGTGGTCGCCTTGATGCCAACGAGCGTCAGGCCAAGGCCGAATTTGAAGAAGCGGCCGCCCATTACCGCAGTCAGGTGTTGCGAGCGGTACGCGAAGTCGAAGACAACCTCGCGCAAATGCGTGACCTGCAGCGTGAGGCGGAGGATGAGCAGGCAGCCGTACATGCCGCGCAAACGACTCAGACGTTGGCCATGAACAGCTATGAAGCCGGAGCCGTGAACTATCTGGACGTAGTGACCGCACAAACCTCGGCCCTGCAGGCACAACGACGTTTGCAGGATCTGCAGACCCGGCAGTTGCAGGCGAGCGTTGGATTGGTCGTGGCGTTGGGTGGCGGTTGGAGCAACGGCAGCTGACCGACAGTCGAGATTGACGCTGAATGTACCGGCCCTATCGCGAGCAAGCTCGCGAGAGCCATTGCCCACGCACCGCCAATCTCGAAACTGACCGTTCCCACCCAATCCCCGTATAATCGCGGTTTTTCTCGAAGGGCACCCCGCTCGTGGCAAACAAACGGTACAGCTGCATCGGTTTGTATAACCCCAAATCACCGGAGAACGTCGGTTCGGTGATGCGCGCCGCCGGCTGTTACGGCGTGGCGTCGGTGTTCTACACCGGCAAGCGTTATGAACGCGCCCGTGACTTTGTCACCGACACCAAGAAAATCCACCACGACATTCCGCTGATCGGCATCGACGACCTGAAGAAAATCCTCCCGCTGGGCTGCGTCCCGGTGGCGGTCGAGCTGGTCGATGGCGCCCGTTCGTTGCCCGAGTACACCCACCCGGACCGTGCGCTGTACATCTTCGGGCCGGAAGACGGTTCGCTCGATAAAGAGATTCGCGAGTGGTGCGAAGACGTGGTCTACATCCCGACCACCGGCTGCATGAATCTGGCCGCTACCGTCAACGTGGTGCTTTACGACCGCATGGCCAAGGGCAATAACACCCGTTCCGGTCCAAAATTTCGCTGATACGCTGAGCGCGGGATGGAACAAGACGGCCGACCGCACAGTCAGCTGTATAGCCATTGCCCTTGAGGAGACAGATCATGAGCGACATCAAACGCGTAGAACCCACGCGGCTCCAGACGCCACCGACGCAAAACGTCCAGGGCTGGGAACGCATCGCGAGCACGGCCGGCGGTGTGGTGATGATCGGCAAAGGCCTGCGCCGTGGTGGCGTGTTCGGGTTGATCGAGGTGGCGCTCGGCGGTGTAGCCCTGGCCCGCGGTATCACCGGTCACAGTTCGGCAAAAAGCTTCTTCGAAAAAAGTCGTCAGGACATGAACAACGTCCGCTCGAAAATCGAACGGGCCGGTGAAGAACTGAAAAACCTGAAAACCAACGAAGATAAATGATCGTTCCCACGCTCCCGCGTGGGAACGATCAACAGCGTTGATCAGGCCGTCAGCGAAGCAACTCGGTGTCCAGCACTTTCGACGGTTCCCCGATAATGCTCTCGGCCAACACCACAAACTCTTTGGTGCTCACCCGCCCGAGGTCCATGGCGCCGCGCAACATGTCGTCCAACGAACGCTTGTTACGGGTTTTCAAGCGAATTTCGCGGTCCAGCTCCTGTAGCAGCAACACCGCTTTGGCGAGCTGCGCCGCACTGAGCTGATCGCCGCGCAGGGTGCTGACATGATGGCTGGCCTTGGCCATTTTATCTTCCAGCACCTGATAACGATCATCGCTCATGCCGCCGGCACGGCGCAGCAGTTCAATCGCGTAGTACTCGGCAAAGCCTTCATTGATCCAGTCACTGCGATCACTGTCCTTGATTCGCCCCAATACCTGGGCCAACTCACGGAGCAACGGGCTGCTGCCGCTTTCGCTGACCAACGGCAAATGACTGTGCAGATAAATCGATTCGTGCCCGGCCAGGCTGCCGCGCCACATCGGGTCGGCGGCTCCCACAATCAGCAGCTTGCCGGGATGACGCGGATACAGCGCCTGCACTTGCGGCCAGACGAAGGTCAGCAGCGTCAACACGTCCATCCGGTGCATGCCCTGCCCTTGCGGCGAGGCGACCGTGACTTCGGTTTCGCCCAGGCGTGTGCGACGACTGCCCAGGTTGCCGGCGAGCATCCAGCCCGTAGGCCGGTCGAGCCGTCGAGCAACGTTGTCGATGCGAAAGCGGTTCTTGCCGACCCGCGGCCAGGAAGTCTCGACGCTTTTCCAGCCTTCCGGCAATTCGAACTCCAGCCGCGACACCAGCTCGACACCGTCCTGCTGATCCAGGCGCGCCGCCGGGACCAGGTCATCGCCACGCATCAACGCCCAATTCGGCGTCATGCGGGTATCGAAACTGGAATTCTTGAAGGTGTGACTGATGCGTACCCGGTAGGTCAGGCTGGCCTTGTCAGCGCCCGGATGCCAGACGCCACGCGCCGCGTTGCCCGGCATGAGTTGCCACTGACCATCGGCCTTGAAGTCGCTGTACTGGCTGCCATCGCCCAGATCAAAATCCAGGCTGTGCACCGCCGAGCCACGTGCCAGGGTCAAGCGCACTTCAGCCTGATCGCTTTGCGGCAATAATCGTACGTGGTAATCGAGATCGACTTTTTTTGCCGCCCATACCGGTGAACTCAGCACCAGCAACGACAAAACCATCGGCAGCTTCAACCCAACAGCCATACACACTCCTTCGTGATTTGCTCGTACTACGACAGGTGCTTAACCCGCCCGGAAAATCAGATGATCTTCCCAATCATCCTCAGCCACGCTGCCTTCGGCGAGCATGCGCCCGGACTGGGAAATGCGCTCGTGGTGCACGGCATCCCGATCGCCGCAGACCAGGTGATGCCAAAGCGGCAAGTCCTTGCCCTCACTGACCAAGCGGTAACCGCAGGTCGGTGGCAGCCACTTGAACTGGTCGGCCTTGCCCGGCGTGAGCTGGATGCAGTCCGGCACCGAGTCGCGACGGTTCGCGTAGTCGGTGCACTGACAGGTTTTCAGGTCCAGCAGTTTGCAGGCGATGCGCGTGTAGTAGACGCTGTTGTCTTCTTCGTCCTCAAGCTTTTGCAGGCAGCACAGGCCACACCCGTCGCACAACGACTCCCACTCCTCTTGATCGAGTTGTTCGAGGGTTTTGCGTATCCAGAAAGGTTCGACTTTGGCGGCCATGGCTCAAGCATCAACATCAGGTGGTGAAAAGGCCGCCAGTCTAGTGCCCCAGCCCCTGCGGGCCAAGTGCTGGCGACTGCCGGTAGAACAGAACTTGTCAGTTATGCCGCCGCGAAGTAGCTTTGCGAGTCGCAACGACCCATGCCAAGGTGCCATTAACGCTCTACCGCGTTGCATTCAGGGCAATTACCCCGGGTCTGAACAACCTCACTGCCCAGCTCAACTGCGCGCGTCGGTTTTTACTCAACTTTTCCTTCATAAACGTAGTCAGGAAACTCGTCCATGAGCGCTAATCCCCGCGTTGCCGAATATGCCATTCACCCACAGTTCACTGATCGCTGGTCGCCGCGAGCCTTCACCGATGAAAGTATCCCTGAAGAAACTCTGCTGAGCTTTTTCGAAGCGGCTCGCTGGGCACCGTCGGCCTACAACTCGCAGCCATGGCGTTTTCTCTACGCGCGCCGCGACACGCCGAACTGGGAGCGTTACCTGGGTCTGCTGAACGAGTTCAACCGCAGCTGGGCGCAACACGCCTCGGCCCTGGTGATCGTGATCTCGAAAACCACCTTCACCGCGCCAGGCGCCACCGAAGAAACCGCCGCCCTGTGGCACACCTTCGACACCGGTTCCGCCTGGGGCCATTTGGCGCTGCAAGCCTCTATCAGCGGCTGGCACACCCACGGCATGGCCGGTTTCGATCAGGAGCTGACCCGCAAGGAGCTGAATATTCCTGAAGGTTACGCGCTGCACGCGGCAGTCGCGATCGGCAAGCTGGGTGACAAGGCAACTCTCGCGGATTACCTGCAAGCCCGGGAAGTCCCAAGCCCGCGTCGCCCATTGAGCGAGCTGGCGGCTGAAGGCGACTTCACCCTCTGAAGGTTGAGATGATCGTTCCCACGCTCCCGCGTGGGAACGATCTTGCTTCTGGGGTTAGTAGCCCCGTGTGAAATCCACTTCACCGCGCAACGCTTCACCGGCCTGATACGCCCGCAGATTCTCGACAAACAACTGCACCATCATCGGCGGTGAGGTGGGTGCCGAGCTGTGGCCGGTCAGCAGCAAGCCCCAGGCGGTCCAGAATGGATGGCGCTGCGGCAACGGTTCCTGACGGCAGACGTCGATCACCGCACCCGCCAGATGCCCTTCTTTCAGGGCCTCTACCAGATCCGCATCGACTACCGCCACGCCACGCCCGACGTTGATGAACAAACTGGTCGACTTGAACTGCTTGAACAACGCGGCGTTGTACAGATCGTGAGTGTTCGGCGTATTCGGCAGCAGGTTGATCACGTAATCGACTTCACCGACCAGGCGCCCCAGATCCTCCAGCCCTGCGACTTCAATGAACGGCGCCTGCTCGCGCGGCGAACTGGCGATCCCGTACAGCTTGACGCCAAAAGGTACCAGGAACTGCGCCACGCTCTGACCGATGTCACCGGTACCGACGATCAGCACCTTGCGCCCCGCCAGGCTCTGGCCCAGACGGTTATCCCACTTGCGCTCGACCTGGCTGACCAGTCGCGCCAGCACTTCGCGCTCATGGCCAAGCATGTAGGTCAGCACATATTCAGCCATCATCTGACCGAAAATCCCGACCGCACGGGTCAGCCGGTAGTGGCGTGGCAAGCCGTCGGCGAGCAACGGTGTAATACCGGCCCAGGTCGATTGCAGCCACTGAGGCTCATGACCTTGACGCAACAGCGTCGCCAACAGGTCCGGCTGGCCGAGCCATACCGGGCAGTCGGCGGCCAGGCTGGCCAATTCAGCGGAGTCGCCGCTGGTCAGTACTTGCAGTTCAGGCGCGGCCTGACGCAACAGTTGGGCATATACAGCGTGGTCGTGTTCGGCAATCAGAACGCGCATGGTTCAAACCTTCAAAAACAGTGCACAAGACCGCCGAAGAAGTGTTTCTCCCTCGCTCGCGGCCCTCGCCAAAATATTCAATTCCATTGCTTCCAGAGGCTCTGGACAGAGCCCCTACAGATATCCGTCAAACCGGATCATTGCGTCGTAGCAGCTCTTCCGGCAAGTGCTCGATGTACTCGTCTTCGGCCGGTGGCATTTGCAGGTGATAGCCCTGCTTGTCGAGGTTTTCCAGGACCACCGTGATGTCTTCGCGCGAGAGTTTGCGCTCGGGGGTCAGCACCAGGTCGAAGGCGTGATGCGGTTTGCCGAACGCCAGCAGCAGGTTCTCCGGGACGCGCTCCAGTGCATCGCTTTTGAGCACATAGAGGTACATCTCGTTTTTCTTCAGGCTTCGGTAGATAGAGCAAATACGTTTCAAGGCTGTTCTCCGGCAGTGGCCAGGCAGTCGAGCAGGGCCTGGCCCATCAATTCGCGGCGCCAGCCACGCAGCGAATCAGGCAATTGGTAAGGGCCCTCGGGGAAGCCGCTCTTGAGCAAGGCTTCGAGGGTTTTCTTGCGCAGCATCAGTTCCGGGGCAATGTTCAAGCGTTCAGCTTCGACCTGACCGAGCGCCCGCAGACGCTTGACCAGTGCCGCGGCTTCCACCGGCAAGGGCTCTGGCACCGCTGGCGGCCACTGGTCTGGTGGGACACTGCCCGCTTGCTTGATCAAGCCCAGCAGAAACTCACCGTCCTGGCGCACGGTGCGCGGGTGCATGTCTTCGATTTTCGCCAACGCGCCGAGATTATCCGGCTGGGTGCGTGCCAGCGGCCACAACGAATGCTCACGCACGATGCGGTTGCGCGGCAGATCGCGGGCACGGGCCTCGTGCTCGCGCCAGGCGCAGAGTTCGCGCAGTACGGCGAGTTGGGCGCGGGACAGCTTCCAGGCCAGCTTGGCCTCGCGATACACCTCGTAAGGGTCGACTTCGCGGCGCAGGTTGGCCACCAGTTCGGCGCCATCTTCCAGGACCCAGGCGTACTTGTCGTCTGACAGCTTCGGCCGCAGACGCACGAAAACCTCCGCCAGATGCACGGCATCTTCGGCGGCGTAGCTGATCTGGGTTTCCGAAAGTGGACGTTGCAGCCAGTCGGAACGGGTCTCACCCTTGGGCAGGTCGATGCCGAGCACTTCCGACACCAGACGCGAGTAGCCCATGGAGAAGCCGAGGTTCAGGTAGGCAGCCGCCAGTTGCGTATCGAACAATGGCGCCGGCAGGCTGCCGGTCAGGCGCAACAGGACTTCGAGGTCTTCGCTGCAGGCGTGCAGCACTTTGACCACTGCCGGGTTTTCCAGCAATTGGGCCAGCGGTTGCCAGTTGTCGATCGTCAGCGGATCAATCAGGAAAGCCCGCTCGCCATCGCCAATCTGCAACAGGCCGGCGATCGGATAAAAGGTGTCGACCCGCATGAATTCGGTGTCGAGGGCGACGAACGGCAACTGCTGCCATTGGGCGCAAAACTGACCGAGGCTATCGTTGTCGCGAATCCAGTGAATATCGATGGCCACACGGCTCTCCCTTGAAGAATGGCACGCAGTATATATCGGCCCCGGCGATTTCCGCGCACTGACTGAGCAAGCGCTTGAGCGAAACTCCCGCTGCTCGAGAAGAATAGGACAGCTAGTCGGCTTTATGCAGCACGTAGACTCGCGGCAGGTCGCTGCCAGGCAAGGTGTCCAGGTATTTGAGCGTCTTGAAGCCCGCTTGCCGGAACTCTGCCTCAAGCTCGGCCTTGGTTGCCAGTTGATGCGCTTGTGCATCCTCGCCGAACCGCGCACGCAGCTTGAAGTACCCGTCTCGCTGTACCGACACGATCAGCGCGTCGCGACTGACCCGGTGAAACTCACGCAGTATCGCCAGGCGATGTTCACTGTTTTCGATGTGCTGAAACAACCGCATGCAAAAAATGCAATCCACGGCGTTTTCCGGCAAACCGATGGTGAATGCCGAGCTCTGAAAGGTTTTGACCCGTTTGAGCAGCTCGGCCGGATGATGAGTCTGGGCGTGGTTGAGCATTTCCTGGGACGGGTCGCTGGCGAGAATCACCCGGTTGGTGTGTTCGGCCAGCACCGGCCAGTTACCCCCTGCCCCGCAGGCCACATCGAGAATCAGCCCCGGTTCGCCGGCCACCTTGAGTGCGCGCCGCACCAGTCGCTTGCCACGCCACTGCAAAAACCGCTGCACCAGCCCACGGGGATGCGGCTGGAGGCAGACTCGAGCGTGCTCCTGATCGTAGCGTCGAGCAAATTCGTGCTCGACTGAGGAGGGGGGTTGCGCAGACATAACTGGCGACTCTTGATAAAGGAAACGACTGACTGGCGACAGGTTATCAAGCTTCGCGTGAAAAAAAGGTTTAATCCAGTGGCTGGCGACCGCACCCGTTCACTGAACACTGACCAGCGCCCGGAATGCCTCACTCGCCGCGCTGCGATAAGCGCCCTTGCGACTGAGCAAGGCCACCGTGCGTTGTGGCAACGCCGGTTGCAGCGCCAGCGGACGCAACCCCGGTAGTTCATGGGCGATGGCCTCGGGGAGAATGGTCGCCAGTTGCCCGCGACGAACGATCTCGACAATCGCGCTGATGGAGTTGGCTTCGATGGCGACGCGTGGCGCGATGCCTTGCTGTCGGTAATACAGATCGATGTGCTGACGGGTTGCAAAGTCGCCACTGAGCAACACCAGCGACTGCTGGCCCAGCGCCCGTGCATCGAGTGATTGCTGTCGGACAAACCCCGGGTGCGTCTCACTGACGACCAGACTCAAGGTTTCGGCAAACAGCGTCTGGCTGTCGATGTCCGCCAGGTGACTGCCGGTGAACGCAATGCCGAGGTCCAGTCGGTCTTCGGCCAGCGCGGTCTCGATCTGGTCCTGGGTCATCTCCTCGACGCTCAGGTTGAGACCCGGGTACAGGCTGTTGAAACGCGCCAGCAACGGGCCGATCAGGTAAGCGGTGAAGGTCGGCGTCATGGCCAGCCGCAACGAGCCGCGTGTCAGGTCCTGAACGTCGTGCATCGCGCGTTTGGCCGCCTCCAGGTCCTGCAAGGCCAACCGCGCATAACGCACATACGCCTCGCCGGCATCGGTCAAACGCACCGTGCGCCCGGAGCGATCGAACAACGGTGCACCGAGGACATCCTCAAGTTGCTTGATCTGCTGCGACAGCGTCGGCTGCGAGACATGCAATGCCTCGGCAGCCCGAGTGAAGTTGCGGTGCTCGGCGACCGCGAGCAGGTAGCGAATATGGCGTAACAGCATGGCACTCCAACTATAGGTACTACTTATTGAAACTATAATAAGCCGGTCTTGGACGCTATAGCTGAAAACTTTCATCCTTGCCCCCATCAACGACGCAAGGAGAACACGCCATGCAAGACATCATCGACGGCTTCCTGAAGTTTCAACGCGATGCGTTCCCGGAACGCAGCGAACTGTTCAAGCAACTCGCCACCACCCAAAGCCCTGGCACATTGTTTGTCACCTGTTCCGACAGCCGCGTCGTCCCGGAGCTGCTGACCCAGCAAGAACCCGGTGACATGTTCGTCATCCGTAACGCCGGCAACATCGTGCCGTCCTACGGCCCGGAGCCGGGCGGTGTGTCGGCCACCGTCGAATACGCCGTCGCCGTGCTCGGGGTCAGCGACATCGTGATCTGCGGACACTCCGACTGCGGCGCAATGACCGCCATCTCGACCTGCAAATGCCTTGATCACCTGCCCGCCGTCGCCAACTGGTTGCGGCACGCCGAGTCGGCCAAGGTCGTCAACGCCGCTCGTACTCATGCCTCGGCGCAAGCGCGCCTCGACTCGCTGGTCCGGGAAAACGTGGTCGCCCAACTAGCCAACCTCAAGACCCACCCCTCAGTTGCACTGGCCCTGGAACAGGGGCGCCTGAACCTGCACGGCTGGGTCTACGACATCGAAAGCGGATCGATTGCCGCGCTGGACGGGGCGACTCAGCGCTTCGTTTCGCTCGCCGAACACCCGACGACCTGTGCACTGCCTCGCAAACAGCCAAACGCTGCCTAACCCCTATTTTTTACGTATCGAAAGAGGAAATCACCATGCTGCAATCTCAATTCGCTCAAGCCCCACGCCTGGCCCTCGCCGACACCATCATCGACGCCAAGGCACGTAAAAACCTCTCGTGGCAGGACCTCACCGACGGCACCGGCCTGAGCCTGGCGTTTGTCACCGCCGCCCTGCTTGGCCAGCACCCGCTGCCGGCTGATGCGGCCGAGGTGGTCTGCGCCAAACTCGGACTGGACCAGGACGCCAGCCGCCTGCTGCAAAGCGTGCCTCTGCGCGGCAGCATCCAGGGCGGTATCCCGACCGATCCAACCGTCTACCGTTTCTACGAAATGCTGCAAGTGTACGGTTCGACCTTGAAGGCGTTGGTCCATGAACAGTTCGGCGATGGCATCATCAGCGCCATCAACTTCAAACTGGACATCAAGAAAGTCGAAGATCCGGACGGCGGCTCCCGCGCAGTGATCACTCTGGACGGCAAATACCTGCCAACCAAACCATTCTGACAAAAACGCCATAGCCCGCCCCCGCAAGGTGCCACTGACCTGCAGGAGCGGGCTTGCCTGCCAACGCGCGAAGCGCACGCCGAGCCTGTTATTTAATTTTTAAATACGACACATCACTTTCTGAGTTGCCGACTTCCCCCCCGCCCCGCCTAATCCAGACCTTGTCTCTCAAGGTTTCATCATGGAAAACGTTCGCGCCACCTCCCGTCCCGCTGTCTGGCTGATGATCGTCGTGATGATTCGCGATCAACTGGGCAGTTTCGAATGGGCCTGGTGGTCACTGACGGTAGTGATGCTGTTGATGGTTCTGATGGTGTTGCGCTTTGACCCACGGCATTACGCCAAACACATTGATTGATCAGGGACACACCGATGAAACACACCAGTTTCGCCTCCGCCAACGCGGGCATGTTGCTTTGGGCGGTGTTGGTTGCCGCGTCGTTTTTTGCCGCCGCCGAGGTCAGCCAATCCATCGACCCGATCCTGCTGACCGGCCTGCGGCTGCTGTTTTCGGCATTGGCGTTTCTGCCGATGCTGCTGCTCAACCGCAGTACCGCGATCACCGCCAAAGGCCTTGTCAGTCACGCCTGGCTCGGGCTGTTGCTGGCCATGTATTTCGGCTCGTTGTTTGAAGCGCTGCGCTACACCTCGGCGGTCAACACCGGCACCCTGTTTACCCTGGTGCCGTTGATGACGCTGTGCTTCGAGGCCTTCCTGATACCTGGCAACCGTTCGAAAAGCCGCTTGCTGCCGATGCTGATTGCGGCGGCCGGTGCGCTGCTGCTGATCCTCAAGAGCACAGGCCCCGGCGAAGTTCCTTCGCTCTACGCGGTGTCGGTGTTCGGGGTTGGCTGCCTGGCGATGGCACTCTATTCACCGCTGAGTCAGCGCTTCAAGGCGCACAGCCTCAAGGGCCGCGGACCTGTGGTGATGACGTTCTGGAACATGCTCTTCGGCTCGCTGTTCCTGTTCGCGTTCAGCCTGGCCAATGGCGGCTGGCGATCCGGTGCCCTGTTGTCCGCCCACGATCTGTTCTGGCTGGTCTACCTGGCGCTGTTCGCAACCCTGGCAACCTTCTGGTTGCTGCACCGGGCGATCGGGGTGATTGCACCGTCCACGGTCATTTCCTACGTCTACCTCAGCACGTTGTTCATCACCGTGTTCCATTGGTTCTGGCTGGCGCAGCAACCGCTGATGCTGGAAGTCGTGGGGGCCTTGCTGGTGGGCATCGGGATGCTCGCGCTGGTGATGTCCAGTCGTCGCGCACTTCCGGTAACTGCGTAAACACGCCAGCTAAAGGCTGAAGGTGCTCACCCGCCTTCGGCCCGGATTGCGACAGACGTCGCATTCGCTACAACTTCTGTCCCACACTTGTCCGTGAATAATCCTACGAGCCATTCTCCTAGGACGATCGTTCCGTTAGCATCACTCGCACACGTTTGCGCACAACTTGCGCAACGAGCGGAGTGAGGCAGTACGGATGCTGAACAGTAACTTGCTTAGAAAGCTCGACATGCAGGACCTCATGGTGTTCATCGCCGTGTATGAGCAAAGCAGCGTCACCGGTGTGTCTGAAGCGCTGTTTGTCAGCCAGTCCACGGTGAGTTACTGCCTGAAGAAACTGCGCACCAGTTTCGAGGACGAGTTGTTCATCAATACCCGCACCGGTATGCGTCCGACCTACAAGGCCGGCACCATGTACGCACACGTGCAGAAGATTCTCGAAAGCATCAACCTGTGCCATGCCGGGGTTCAGGCATTCGACCCGACGCAGCAAGCCGTGACCTTCAATATCTGTGCGCCGGAATACTTCGAACAGTTGATCCTGCCGCGGCTATTGAAGAACTTCGACTTCGCCGACCTGCCGGTGATCGTCAATGTGCACAAACTCGAAACCGACATCCCCGCCGAAGAGCTGCGCGATGGCAGCCTCGACCTGGTGATCGGCTTCGGCCCGAACTTTCATCGCAGCCACACTGACTTCAGATCCCAGGTGTTACTTGAGGACGATCTGGTGTGCGTTTTCGATAAACGGGCGACGCCGCTGGAGCCTCGCATCAGCCTCAAAGCCTACCTCGAACGCCGTCACGTGTTCCCCACGCCATGGACGTCCACCACCAACATGGTCGACGGCTGGCTCGCCCAACAGGCGCACAAACGCCAGATCGTTGCACGCGCCAACAGCTATAGCGCTGCACTGAAGCTGATCACCGGGACTGACTTCATTCTGACCATGCCCCGGCGCATCCAGCACCTGCTGGCCAAAGACTCGGTCTTCAGCCATTGCGAGGCGCCAAACGGCGTACCTGGGTTCACCCTTGAGATGCATTGGAGTCAAACCCGCGAACTGGACAGCGCCAACACCTGGCTTCGCGAGCAAGTGGTCAAGGCCTGCACAGAACAGGGTTTTATCTGAGGGTCGGCGCGCAAAATATCAGTGACTGATGGCAGTCTTGGCGTAGGAATCGCGATCGATATCCAGAATCTCGACGCATAGCTGCACATCAACACTGGCAGGCCATTCGCAGAGATCCTGCACCACCGCCAACAGGCTTTCGGACAATTGCTTCTTGATCGCGGGTGAGCGCCCGCTCAGCAAGGCCAGTTTCACATGCACAAAAGCACGCTCATCCAACTCGGTCCCGACTCGGAATGCGCCGACCTGCACCGCACGGCTCTTGATATCGAACTCCTCGAACTGCCCGGACGCCACCAATGCGTTGTTCAAGCGCAATAACGCCACATCGGCATTGAGGTTCGGCAGGTTGGCGGTGTATTCCATGTGCAGGTGAGGCATTGCGATGCTCCTTGAGGATTGAACGAAGGGGCGTAGATATACCATAGAGCTCCCCCGCCCTCCCAACGCCTGGCGCGTCAATGCTCCTGCGCCGGTAGCGATTCACGCAGTACCCGCGTTTCCCACGCGGCTACCAGAATCATCACCGCGGTCGTCAGCCCTCCCAGGACCAACGCTGAAAACAGCTGATTCAGCGCCCCTGGCAATAGCGCGAGCAGCAGCGCCAGGCCCACCAGATGAGACAGCGGCGGCAAAATCCGATCGGCCATGACCCACTTGAACAATGCACACCCCAGCAAGAACAGCCAGGGCCCGGCGACGATCACGATGATCCCGGCATCGCTCGCATGCTCCGGATGCACCAGCACCAGCTCATCGGCCACCGCGCTGACGATGATCCCGGCAACGATCAACACATGCAGGTAGGTGTAGGCAATCCGCGCCTGCCGCCCAGGGTCGCTGGAATGTGCGATCCGGTGGTGAGCGCGCTCGGCGCCGCTGTCGAAGTACACCCACCACATGGCCACGCTGCCCAGCACGGCAATCAGAAACCCCGTCAGCACCTGCCAGTTCAGCACCAGATCGGCGAACGTTGCGCCGGTCACCAGCAACGACTCGCCCAAGGCAATGATCACGAACAGACCACAGCGTTCGGCCATGTGATTGCCCTCGACGTTCCAGTCGGCCAGCGTTGAACGGCCGAGCCCCGGCACCCAGAAGTACAGCGACGGCGAGATCAGCTCGATCAGCAATGCCAGCGCCCAGCAGGCCAGGCGCTGATCGCCTTCAAGCAACGCGCCGCTGATCCAGAACACCCCGGACAGCACCATCCACGCCAGAATTCGCTGGAAGTTGCGGGTCATGTTCAACGGCTCGCCACGCACCGCCCAGATCGCGAACAGCGTGCGGCCGACCTGCATGAAGACAAAGGCTGCGGCGAACATCACTCCACGCTCGGTAAAGGCCTTGGGAATCGATGACGACAGCAACAGGCCGGCAACCATCAAACCGAACAGGCCGAGGCGGATCGGCAACTTTTCGGGGTCGAGCCAGTTGGTGACCCAAGAAGTGAAGATCCACACCCACCACACCGCCACCATCATCAACGCAACCTGCACCGCGCCACCTAGCGTCAGGTGCGCGAGCAGGGAGTGGGAAAGCTGGGTGACGGCGAACACGAACACCAGATCGAAAAACAGCTCGATCATGCCAACCTTGCCACTGTCTTGACTGCCGCGCCCACGCAACAGAGAACGGGAACTGCTCATGGGGTGGATCTCCGGTCAGTCATCGGGAAAACACTGTCAGCAAAACAGCACTATGCCGGGCAAGCAAACCGCTGCCGGTTACCGTCCGAGCAACTTGTCGCTCTGTATCCCGGACACACCGCGCTCGCTCATGAAGGCTTCGAGCCGCGCACGCAGCCAGCGTTCGGCGGGGTCGGTATCGACGTGACTCAGCCAGACCATGGACAAGTCCAGGGTCGGCGTCTTGAACGGGAACGGTTCCATGAACAACTGACCCGAGGCGGCCATCGCCGCTGCCGCGTAGTCCGGCAGGCTGGCAATCAGGTCGGTCCCCGCGAGCAGGGCCGGCAAGGCACTGTATTGCGGCACCGAGAGCACCACCTGGCGCTTGCGACCGATCTCGGCCAGCCACTCATCGGCATAACCACTGACATTGGCCGTGTGCGAAACCAGCACATGCGGCCGCGAACAGTACTCGTCTAGGGTCAGCGGCGTATCGCAGGCATCGGCGCGCAGTATGCAGGGCTGAATGTGCCGCAACAGTTTGCGCTTGGCATTGGCCGGCAGGCCGCGGGTCTGGCTGATGCCGACCGTGATGTCACCGGACGCGAGCAAGTCCGGGATCCGCCAGTAATCGACATGCTGAACCACGAACACCACTTGCGGTGCTTCCTGGCGCAATGCGCGCAACAGCGGTGGCAGCAAACCGAATTCGACGTCATCGGACAAACCGATGCGAAAGGTCATGGTGCTGCTGGCAGGATCGAAGTGGTGGGTCAGGCTCAACGCCGAGGACAACGCGTCCAGCGCCGGCGAGAGGTGTTGAATCAGTTCCTCGGCCCGCGCCGTCGGCTCCATGCGGTGGCCGACCCGGATAAACAGCGGATCGTTGAACATCGCCCGCAAACGGTTGAGTGCCGAGCTGATGGTCGGTTGCCCGAGAAACAGCTTCTCTGCCACTCGCGTCACGTTGCGTTCGAGCATCAGCGTCTCGAATACCACCATCAAATTGATGTCGGCCTTACGCAGTTCATTGCGGTTCATCAGCGGCTCCTGGCTCTCAAGACTTGGACCAGTTTAGAAAGGCCAGGGGGACGGCGTCTATCGACATGAGCGCTGTACGTGAACGAGAGGCTGCGACGGCTTACTGTACAGTCAGCGACTTCACTCCCAGGCCCATCACACGTGGATCTTCTCCAAGCCCCAATAGTTTCGGGCTGATCGCGTCGGGTAACTGCACATGAATACGCATCAGTGTGTCCCGGGCGATGGCTTCGTGGATGGCCGCAGTCAGGGGGATTTCGATGCGATTGTCCTGAATCCGGGTCAGACGTGTCGAAAAGGCTGGTACCCCGTTGATGGTAAAAACCACGTTCTGGCCAAGATGCATCGGTAGTACGAAGGCCAGCGCATCGATCACGATGGATTGAGCCTGAGGCGGAACCCGGAGCAGGATGTCGGCCTCCTCTCCCTCGGACCAAGTACCCCAGGTTTCCGGGGGCGACCAACCTTGGGCCAGATGAGGGGTCTTGTAGTTGAACCATTGTTGCTGCCCGAGTTTGATCAAAGGCACTGACTGCATCGAACGCCCTTCGTCCACGACCGGAAGGCATTGAGAGCATTGCTTCCAGCCCGGCGCAAGCACCACCAGACCGTCAACCCGCGCCAGCAGATCGGTCTCGCTATGGACGCTTTTCACCGCGTCGAGCATGGAGTTGTCATCAAGGATATACAGCGAGTCAGGGTCGTACTGCCCTGTCTCAAGCATCCGACTGGCCTTTTGCTGAGCCTGCTCAAGCGCAGTCGAACTCATCCGGCCGAGATAAGCGGTGTCCGTTTTCAGGCCATGGGTCGCGGCGTAGCTGGCGATAAGCTGCCACCTTTGCGGCTGGTTCTGCGGCTGCAAAGTACGAATGTTCGTGTAGTGGGAGGCGGCGCTGGCCCAGAACGGATCACGCAACATTGTCGGCCACTCGGCGGTCGGCGCCATCATCCTGCTCTGCCGCAGCCCCGCCCAACCGCTGCGGGTATCCACCACCTGAACAAACAAGGCCAACGCCAGCAGACACATCGCCGTGCGCGGCCGGTTGCCACGCACCACGAGGAAAATGACCGCAAACACAATGACGTAGAAAACCGGCCAGAACATCCGTCCCGACGCTCGGAAGATATTCGCCAATTTGACGATTATCCCCGGCAACGGGTAGTGGAAGTTGAGCAGGCCGACACCGATTTCGTTCGAGAGCGCAAACAGCGTCAGACACATCAGCGCCAACAACAGAATCGGCAGGCGGCGTACCGCACTGCCAAAGTCAGTTGTACGTCGCAGCAGCACGACGGCGGCGCAGATCGCCAGTAACAACGTCCCCGATCCGAGATAGTTGAAACCTTCGTAATCCCCACCGGCCTCTGGCAGGTCTGGCAGTATCGAAGACCAGCCGCTGGAATCAATCACTGACAACAGGTTCATGCGGTAAAAGCCAAAGCCACCGGAAGCCATGCCGTCAGCGATACTGAAATAACCCGCCTGCCAGCAGCACAGAGTCACCAGCAAAAACAGCACGAGCAGCTCGATAAGTGCTGTGCGCCGCGTCATCTGGCCTTTACGGGTTCTGCCCGCAAGATCGGCTACCCAAATCGAGGCAACCATCGCCAGCAAGTAAGCGTGCACCAGCGCCGTCGCGGCCAACAGCGAGCCCCAGGCCAGTCGACGCTTCTGCACACCGGGATGCAGCGCCAGGTAGAGGGCGGCGAGAATCAGAAAATGGCCAGAGAGGGACAAATGTCCCCCCATGCGCAAGAACATCGGCGGCGAAAACAGAAACAGACCGGTGCCCAGCAGCCTGAGTACGACACTCGGCGTCGCCAGCCCGAGTAACTTCCAGGCAAACCAGGCTTGCAGAACAAAACACGCCAACAGCCAGATACCGAAGTATTGAAACGTCCCGGGCAGCCACGAGCTGAAGGGTTTGAACAATAACGCCAGCAGCGGATTAGAGTCAGAGAAGATGACCGCGTTGCCTAGTTCCAAGCCGTAGGACGGGTTAAGACCGAGCGGAAACGTCCACGCTGAGTGCCGAAAAAACACCCACCCCAAGTAATGAGTCGCCGGATCGCCGCTTTCCAGCCAGGCAATGTTTTGCGGGTCCAGCGCCCGCGGCCCGATCACCATGAAAAACGCCACCACGCCCAGTAACAGGGGCGGCAATGCGACCGCCCAATGCTTGCCTGAAGCCTTCATCGATACGTCCAGAAGTTATGCAATACAAACGTAAAGGCCGGAATGGTCAGCGCCACGGCCCCTATCCCCAGCAAATAATGAAGCCCGGCCATTTGCGCGGCCCAGGCCACCAGCATCGCCAGTAGTAAACCGCCCCCCGAAACCATCATGAAGCGCACCAGCGTCCGGCCATGCAATCGGCTGGAAAAACTCCAGGTCGTGTTGATCACGTAAGAAACCACGGTCGCCACTGCAAATGCCACGCCGTTGGCCACGGGTGGCAGCGCCAGCACGTAGTTGATGAACAGCACGGCCACCACCGCATGCAGGGCCGTGACGAACAACCCGGTCACGGCAAAACGCAGGCCACGCTTGATCAAGGCTGTTTTTTCGACTGAGGTCACGGTTTCTGCGCCAGCACGAACACCGTCAGACCGGCCAGGCGGTTCGCGCCCATGAACGGCAGCTCGATGCTGCACAAGGTTTTGAGCAGCGTATTGACCAGAGGATGATGCTGCTTGAGCTGCGAGCTCGGCGGCGAAGGTTGCGCGCCTTTGGGCAACAGCCGCAGCGTCGCCGCAATCGGGAACACCAGACCGAAGTAGTAAGCCCCCTGCTTCACTGTCAAACCGGCGTCCCTGGCCACCGTTTCCAGTTGCGCCAGGGTGTAGCGGCGTTTGTGTTCAAGAAACTCATCGTGCCCGCTCCAGAGAAACTGAAACGCGGGCACCGTCATCAGAAAGCGACTGCCGGACGGGACTTTATCGACGTAGGCCTTGAGTAACCCGACATCGTCATCGACATGTTCCAGCACATCCATCAGCAGCACCAGATCAGCATCAACCGAGTCGATCGAGCGGCGGTAGTGCACCGGTTTACCGGCGGTGGTGGCGTCCAGGTCTGCTTCGTAGCTGATGTCCACGCACCAGGCCTCGGTGGCTGTCGTATGGGTCAGCAGATGATGGGAAAAAAATCCGGACCCGGCGCCTACGTCGAGAATTTTTTTGACTGGGGTATCGCCCAGCAGACGCGTCGTCGCCGCCGTTTTTGAACAGTAATACCAATGCTGGTCGATGCTTGAACCGAGGATGTCGGTTTCCTTGAGATCCATGCTCAGTCCTTTGCGTTATGGACACGACGCACCAGGAAAACCGGGCGGCGTTTTGATTCAATGTACGTTCTGCCCAGGTACTCACCCAGCACCCCGATGCCAATCAATTGCAGCCCCCCCAGAAAGGTTACGGCAACCATCAGCGAAGCGTAGCCCGGGACATCGATTCCCGTCAGCAACGTCCGCACCACAATGAAAGTAGCGAACGAAAAAGACACCACGGACACCAGCAGCCCCAGATAGGTCCAGACCTTGAGTGGGTCGGTGCTGAAACTGGTGATGCCTTCCAGCGCGAAATTCCACAAGCGCCAACCATTGAATTTGCTTTCCCCCGCCACCCGCTCCGGACGTTCGTAATCGACGTGGGTAGTCCGAAACCCGACCCAGGCGAACAAGCCCTTCATGAAACGTCGGGACTCCGGCAAGGTCTGCAAGGCATCGATCACGCAGCGGTCCATAAGCCGAAAATCACCGACATTTTTCGGCAGCGGCTGATCAGAGATTTTGTTGTGCAGGTGATAAAACCAGTTGGCGGAGGTTTGCTTGGCCCAAGAGTCGTTGTGACGGCTCACGCGATGGCCCAGCACCACTTCATAGCCTTCACGCCAGCGGGCGATCATCTGGAGGACGACTTCGGGCGGGTCCTGGAGATCGACATCAATGGGCACTACCACCTGGCCAGTGGCAGTCTGCAAGCCCGCGGTCAATGCCGCTTCCTTGCCGAAATTGCGACTCAGATCGACAATTCGCACCCGGGGGTCAGTCTTCTGACGCTCCAGAAGCAGCTCCAGCGTGGTGTCGGTACTGCCGTCATTGACGAACACCATCTCCAGACCGAGCAGCGCCTCATCCTTGAAGACGTCATTGATCCGCGCCATGAACAAATCGATGGTGGCTGCTTCATTAAAGACCGGAATGACGAGCGATAGCGCCACATGCTCGCCCCAATGCGTTCCATGCTGATGAGTCACTGATTGCTCTTTTTATAGTGATTTTTCTGCTATCCGAGATCGCCGACTAATCTCCAGCGCCATGAGCTGCGTGACATTAAGCAGGAGCGTAAGAGGTGACGCAAGGGCGAAATTGCGGCGATTCTGGCCATTCATTTACCCCCTTTCACCACCAGGTGGATGACCTGATTCACCAGACGCCGGGGCCGCGAAGCTGCCCGATGTGTCTGAGCAGCTCCGTTTCAACACACCAGCAGGTACGGCCTAGATTTCCTTCACCGACGTGTCGTTGTGGACGCTTTTGATCAAGTCGATCACGTGCAGGCAATCCGCCTTGTTGACGTACGACTCGCCGCTGGCAACCGTCTCGTGATTGGCCGCCCTTAAACGCCAGCGCCATTGGCCCTTCCCGGTAAGCGGGGTGCCTCGCGACTGCCTGTAAATCTCAAAGTACATGGTTCGCTCCTTGCGAGTGCTGATAACGACAGACTCCTGGTCTGTGCACGCAGAGTAGACGAGCGATTCAAGATTTAACGGCGATCAAAAGTAAGCAGACATTACCCAAAAAACCCTCCACCCCAACGAAAGCCAACAGACATTGAGGCCAGTAAAAAGGTTGACTGAACAGCGTCACTTTTCAGGAAATCGTACTTATTTTTCATACAGCGCCCAGGTCGCATTCATCCCGACCTGCTCAAAAAAAGCACGGAACAAACAGGATCGTTCCGTCTTTGCACCGCCCCCATACCTGTCTGCTGCAAAAGCTATCCGCCCGATGATGAGCACCATGGGTGGATATACCTCAAAAAAGTCGCTTTTTTGTTCATCACCCGCCAAGGGATAGTCCTGCCATCTCATCGATTTCAGGAAATACCCCATGCCGTCTCTAAAAGTTGAATATTTTCATGATGTTGTGTGTGGCTGGTGCTTTGTACTGGGCCCGCGTTTGAAAGCTTTGAGCGAAGAGTTCGATCTGGATATCCAGCACCGCAGCTTCGTCCTGCAATCGAACAACGCACAGATGATCCAGCGTTTCGGTTCGATGCCCAAGGCCAAGGAAGTGATCCTCCAGCACTGGGAACAGTGCGCCAAAGCCGAAGAGGTCAAGCGAATCAATATCGAAGGCATGCGCCAACAGGCGTTTGAATACCCCTCGGGCCTGCTGGCCGCCAAGGCCTGTCAGACCGCCCAGTCCCTGGCCGGTCCCAAGGCCCACGAGCTGATGTTTGACTGCTTGCAACACGCCCATCTGGTAGAGAGCCGCAATATCGGCAGCCTGCAGACCATCCTCGAAGTGGCCGAGGAGCAAGGCTTCAGCGCGGATTACTTCGCCGAGTACCTGGAACGGCACGCGCTGAGCGATCTGGAGAACGACCTCGCCCGAGGCCGCGCCCTGAACATCAGCTCGGTGCCGAGCCTGGTGGTCGAGGGACGGTGGGTGATTCCGGGGGCGCTGTCGCTGGACATGCTGCGCGGCAACTTCAAACAGATCCAGCAAGCCATTGCCGACAACCTGCCGATCGTCGAGGACAACTGAGATGAAAATGACTTATTGGCTCAGCGGCGGCACGGCGCTGGCAGCGGCGGCATCTACAGCGATGGCCCGGACACCCTGGCCCTGTGGCTGTCGAAGATCCTCGGTTTCATTGGCCTGACCCAGGTCAACTACATCTATGCCGAAGGCTTGGGAATGGGTGAAGAAAGCCTGGCCAAGGGCCTCAAGCAAGCGCGGCAAAAGATCGATCAGGCGAGTTACTGCGAGGCGTTTATGGTGTTCTTCAACGCCATGGATGAACTGGAAGCGCGTCTCGCGGGACTGTCATAAATTTTGTGTTCGGGCATAACATGTTGCAGAGGTGCATGTATG
>NZ_VMSG01000040.1 GCF_007713465.1 Pseudomonas sp. H3(2019)
CCCCTGATGAACACCTCCACTCGGCCTGCCGAAGGGGCGGGTGGATCAAGATCAAAAGCAACAGCACGGCGGCCTGACAGCCGGCCTGAGTGGTTGGAGCGTGTGCGGCTTCAGATACTGATCGTTCCCACGCTCCGCGTGGGAATGCCGTCAGGGACGCTCCGCGTTCCGCTTCACGAGCTGACGCAGAGCGTGGGAACGATCATTTGTGTAATGCCCGTAGGATGAGGCCGGAACTTGATGACAGCATCACGGGCAACGCAGAAATCTCTGACATGTCTTTAAGGTTGCCCCTCGGAAGCACGGCCTCTAGCCTTTGAACGTCGCTGAAATTCAGCGACAGGGTGTGAGAACCCAGGAAATTCTGTAGGCGCAACGCGCTGGCTCTACCATAATCGTCGCCGACGTTTTTCGTCTGCGCCATGCATTATGGCGGCTGTGTGCGGGCAGACTTAGGTCTGGCCGGGTGCCTACGACCGGTATTCTCACCCCGTTCACAGCTGCCACCTCTTCGCCGAGTGAGACCGGCAAGTCGTGGCTCCCACTACCGTAGGAGCTCCATCATGATCAAAGAAACCCCCAATCCGCCCGAACACGACGACGTTTCCCCCTACGATTCTCCCGACTCAAAAAAGCTCCACGACGCTGCCCATCGCGCCCTCGATCACTACCTGAAACCGACCCTTGTGAAGCTGCGTTTCAGCGATCTGCATTCGGACCGGTTGTTTGCGGTCAACCCGGGTATCGACAATGAAAGCCTGCTGGCGAACGCTTCGGAAGACCTGGCCTCGGTCAAGGCCATCGCCGCTGACCTGGCGTTCGAGATCGAAGGGTCTCGACGCAATGTGGCGTTGGGTATTTGCAGGATGATCGACGGGATCCGGCTGCTGGTGGATCGAGCACTGGACAATCTGGACCCTGAAGAACCGGCGGAGTATGTCGTCAAACCTTGAGTGCTTCCTCGAAGGGCATCTGATGACATGGGCTACCAGCCGTTTCATCAGATGCCCTTCAAGACCCAAACGCCCGGCCAATAGCAGTGGACGATGTCAGCGACCTGTTGCGTTTGCAGGTTCTGGACTTGTTCCGCAAACCTGTCTATCACGTGCGTCTGCTGGAAACCCTGGACAATCTTTTTCCTCTGCCGAGGACTCACAGGGTCAGCCCTTGAGCGTTCGTGCTTTTCCCCGATGCAAAAACTGACGGCATTCATTTGGCATTTTTTTGATGGTCTCTAAATAATGGCGCCTGTATATTGCCCGCGCCTGAACCAGCCCCCGCTGGTTGGCCGGTATGGATGCCTGAAAGAAGTTGGGCGTGCGTGCTGAAAACGCATCCTCTACATGCTTCTGAAGGGAATCTGCATTGAACACCTCTTGCCTGCGCCGTTCGTTGTTGGCGCTTTCCGTGGCTGCTGCCGCGATTCACACCTCTGCCATTGCCGCACCTTTGAACCTGATCAACGACGGCTCGATCAAGGTCTATGGTGACGGGGCTTTTGGCATCAAGGATCAGGGCAGCGTTATCACCAACAACGTGCTGAATTCGGGCGATATCGCTGTCAGCGGGATGAACGCGACTGGGATGGCACTGATCGGCACCCGCATCGGTAACAGTGTGATCAACCAGGGCACGATCACCGCCACGGGCGCCAACGCTGAAGCGTTGCGACTGGATGGCGCTACGTCCGCGTCGACCCCTGGTGTCAGATCGTTCAGCATTTACAACACCGGTCTGATCTCCGGCGAAAGCCTCGGCATTCATGTCAGCAACCAACCGGCCAGTGGCCGTTTCATGTCGATCGATCAACAGTATGGCTCGATCGAAGGCGGTAACGCGGCCATTCAGGTCGACGACGGAGAAGCCTATTTCTACTGGAATGGCGGTAACGTCAAAGGCAATCTGATGGGCCTTTCCGGCGTGAAGATCAATGGTGATGTGAACTTCGACGGTTCGACCATCAAGGCCGGCTACATCACGGTGGAAAAGGGCGAGCTGACGCTACAGCAGGCCCACACCACGATCATCGGCGAATTTGACATGGAAGAGCCGAGTTCGGTGTTGCATATGTTCCTGGGCAACGACACCAACCCCAATCTTCCGGTGCTCAAGGTCACCGGCCTGGCAGACATCGGCCCAGGTGCTCGTCTTGAGTTGAAGGCGCGCTCCGAAGACTTCCGTACGGCTAATGGCGGTACCCGTTATACCTTGATCAGCTCCGGCAAGCTGGAAGGCGGCGAAAACCTGACGGTTTCGTCTTCTTCGGCGTTGCTGGAAGTGAAGAGCTACGGCGTCGAGGGCAACGACGTGAAGGCATTGGTCGATGCCAAGGGTGAGGCCGTCGTGGGGCAAAACGTTCTGAATGCCGGTGGTTCCTCGAACGCCGCCAGTGCGGCAGCGCGTGTCTCGAATGGCTTGATGACCAAGCTGGATGAACATGATCCAGTGTTCCAGGCCTTCGCCAACGCCAGCAGCGACGCCGAACTGGCCAAACAGGCTGAAAAACTCACTCCTGACGTCAGCGGCGGTGCGACCCAAGCTGCCGTCAGCGGACAGTCGTTGATCAACAGTGTGATCAACACGCGCTCCAGCAGTGCCCGCAGCGGTTTGTCCTCGGGTGATGTGTTGGCCGAAAAAGGTGTGTGGCTGCAAGCCTTGAACAGCGATGCCGATCAAGGTTCGCGCGGCGGTGTCGCCGGTTATAGCGCCAACAGTCAGGGTATTGCGGTGGGCGCTGACGGTCAGTTGAATGCCGATACCACGCTGGGTATCGCTTACAGCTACCTGAACAGCAACGTGACGTCCGACGCCGGGAGCAAGACCGATGTGATCGGTAACGCGCTGACGCTGTACGGCAACTGGACTCACGACAATTTCTTTGTCGACACCTCGCTGACCTATGGCTGGAACACCAACGAGTCCAAACGCTACATCGCCGGCACACGTGCCAAGGGCGATTACGACAGTGATATCTTCGGTGTGAATGCGTTGGCCGGTTACACCTTGCGCTTCAATCAGCAGGTGTTGCTGGAGCCGCAGATCGGTGCGCGCTATGCCAACGTAGCGATCGATGCGTACCGCGAGAAGGGCAGTTCGGCCGCGTTGAACGTCGGCAGCCAGCGGTATGAAGTGGGTGAGATGGGCCTCGGTGCGCGCCTCGCTGCCGCCTTCGATGTCGGCGCCGGCAGCCTCCAACCCGAAGCCAAGGCCATGGCGTGGCACGACTTCATCGGTGACCAGGCCAACGCGACCTCGACCTTTGTGCTCGGCGGCACACCGTTCACCACCAGCGGTGCGAAACCTGCGCGTGACAGTTATGAACTGGGTCTGGGCGCCACCTACCGCATCGGTGCCTGGAGCGTGGGCGGTTCGTATGATTACCTGACCAAAGCCGACTTCAATGCAGACACCTTCACCGCCAAGGTTCGCTACGACTTCTGATTGATTGGCTGTCACCCAAGCGACCCGCCATGAGCGGGTCGTTTTGTTTGTGGCGGTAGTGGATAAGGCGCGGCGTATACTGCGCGTCTCATTCACTCAGTGGAGAACAGCATGCCGGCCCCCGTCTGGTGGTTGCTTTGCCTGCCTTTTGTCGCGGGTGCATTTTTGCCGCTGCAAGCCGGTATCAATGGCCAGTTGGCCAAACAGGTGTCGAGCGTACTGGCCGCCGCGCTGATTTCGTTTTTTGTCGGCACCGTGGCGTTGTTGCTGCTGGTCCTGATCCAGCGCGAAACCCCGGCATTGGAGACACTCAAAAGCCTGACCTGGTGGCACTGGAGCGGTGGTCTGCTCGGCGCATTTTTTATTACCACGGCCGCTTTCGCCGGGCCGCGCATCGGCGCCATGCTGTTCATGGCGCTAGTGTTGGCCGGGCAACTGGGGATGGCGATGACCCTGGATCATTTCGGCTGGGCCGGGTTTCGCGAAGCACCCGTCAGTGCCGGCAAAATTGCCGGGCTGGTGTTGATTATGGCGGGTGTGTTTTTTATCCGGCGCGGCTGATTCGGCGCGACTGAGCTGCCTCAGGCAAGCGGTCGCCAGGTGCCAGGCATGTGTTCCAGATCCCCGGCGCCGATCACCTTGAAGTCACCGCTTGAGCCAGCAGCGCTGGCCAGCAAGGTGACCTCGCTGGGCAAGCGCACCGGCTTCTTGAACTGCACGGCAATCTCGATATTCGACGTCGGCAGATGCCCGCTCAGGGCCGCAAGGGTGCGCGCCTTGATCCACAAACCGTGGGCGATGGCCCGGGGGAAACCGAAGAGTCTGGCGCTGAGAGCGCTCAGGTGAATCGGGTTGTAGTCACCGGAAACCCTGGCGTAGCGCCGGCCAATTTCAGTGGGCGCCCACCAGCGGGTAACCTCGTTCATGGTCAGGGCAGAATCCGTCGAAGGCTCAATCGCTTCGCCGGGAAGCTTCACGCCTTTGCAGAGCATCTGGCTTTCGGCTTCCCAGAGCGGCCCGAGTGCGTCGTCAATCGTGGTGATCAACTCAAACACTGCGCCCTTGGCGTGGGGTTGCAGGTTCTGCACCCGCACGCTTACCCGTACTCGATCGACTGCGCCCAAGGGACGCAGAATGCGGATGCGATTGGCCAGGTGAACCAGCCCCAGCAGTGGAAACGGAAACGTCCTGGCAGTGAGCAATTGCATCTGCAAGGCGAACGCCAGCACATGAGGATAGGTCGGTGGCAACAGACCGTCATCGGTAAACCCGCACACCTTGCGATAGGCTGCCAAACGCTTGGGGTCAACGTTGACCCAGCAACGAAAGCCATCCTCGGGCAGGGTGGTGCCGGTGATCTTGCGCCGCGTCGCTGCCCGCCAATACAACTCGGGCATGTACGGCGTTCTGCTTTGCAAATGCCAATCCGTTGTCATGTTCAGGCCCCCAATACACTTTGCCCACACACCCGCAGCGCTTGCCCGCTGACCGCGCCGCTGCCGGGTTGGGCAAGCCAGGCCACGGCTTCAGCGACGTCTTGCGGCAGTCCGCCTTGGCCCAGTGAACTCATGCGTCGTCCCGCCTCACGCAAGGTAAATGGAATCTGCGCGGTCATTCGGGTTTCGATAAAGCCTGGGGCGACGGCGTTGATGCTGATTCCGCGCGTTGCCAACAATGGCGCCCAGGCCTGTGCCAGACCGATCAGCCCGGCCTTGCTCGCGGCGTAATTGGCTTGCCCGCGATTGCCGGCGATCCCGCTGATCGACGCCAGCAGAATCACCCGGCCGTTATCGTGCAGGGTGCCGCTGTCGAGCAGCGCTTTGGTTAACACTTGCGGTGCATTCAGGTTCACTGCGAGCACCGCATCCCAGAATTCCGGCGTCATGTTGGCCAGGGTTTTATCGCGGGTGATGCCTGCGTTATGGACCACAATGTCGATGCCATTCGGCAATTGCTCGATTAATTGTGTGGCGGCGTCTTCGGCGCAAATATCGAGGGAGATGCTGTGGCCGCCGAGACGGGCGGCGAGGGCATCGAGATCGGTCTTGGCCGGTGGCACATCCAGCAGCACCACCTGCGCACCATCGCGGGCCAGGGTTTCGGCGATCGATGCGCCGATCCCGCGAGCCGCGCCAGTAACCAGCGCCGTGCGTCCCGCTAACGGGCGAGTCCAGTCCAGGACCTGAGTGTCGCAAGCGTTAAGCCGCACAACCTGTCCCGAAACATAAGCACTCTTTGGCGAGAGGAAAAACCGCAGCGCCCCTTCGAGTTGGTCTTCAGCCCCGGCCCCGACATACAGCAACTGCAAGGTGCCGCCACTGCGCAGTTCCTTGGCCAGCGAGCGACTGAAGCCTTCGAGTGCCCGTTGGGCGCTGGCGGCGAACGGATCACTCAACGTCTCCGGTGCCCGTCCGAAAATCACCAGGTGGGCGCTGTGCTCGAGATTTTTCATCAGCGGCTGAAAGAATTCACGCAGCTGCTTGAGCTGCCCGGTCTGCATCAGGTCACTGGCATCGAACACCACGGCCTTGAGCTTGGGGCCGTGGCCTGGAATCCACGCCTGGGCCGGCAAGGATTCGGGGCCGTAGCTGTAAATCTGCTCGGTGAGTTTGTTGGCAAACGCGCTGACGTTCTGTGACAACGGGCCGCCACCGATCAGCAGCGCGCCATCGACGGGCCGCAAGCGACCGGCCTCCCAGCGTTCCAGACGAACCGGCGACGGCAGGCCAAGGGCCCCGACCAGGCGGTGGCCGAGGGCTGAATTGGCGAAGTCGATATAGCGGTCAGACATGGAAGGCTCTCCGGCAGTGGGGGTTCAAAGTGTGGACCATGAATCGCGATCAGTCGTTCGATCCGCGAGATAAGGCCTACGCTTGTGGGTTATGCCTTTCACAGAATAGGAGCTTTTCATGACTCAGCTGCGCCGCGTTGCGATCATCGGCGGTAATCGTATTCCTTTCGCTCGTTCCAACGGGCCGTATGCCACTGCCAGTAATCAGTCAATGCTGACAGCGGCGCTCGAAGGCTTGATCGAACGCTACAACCTGCATGGCTTGCGCATGGGCGAAGTGGTCGCGGGGGCGGTGCTCAAGCTTTCCCGGGACCTCAATTTGACCCGTGAGTGTGTGCTCGGCTCGCGACTGTCACCGACCACTCCGGCCTATGACATTCAGCAGGCCTGCGGAACCGGCCTGGAAGCAGCGTTGCTGGTGGCGAACAAGATTGCCCTGGGGCAGATCGACTGCGGCATTGCCGGTGGTGTCGACACTACTTCGGATGCGCCGATCAGTGTCAGTGACGGCCTGCGCAAGATTCTGCTGCAAGCCAACCGCGCCAAGAGCACCGGTGACAAGCTGAAAACTTTCCTGCAATTGCGTCCCCGGCATTTGATCCCCGAGTTTCCGCGTAACGGCGAGCCGCGCACAGGGCTATCGATGGGGCAGCATTGCGAGTTGATGGCGCAGACCTGGAACATCCCCCGTGCCGAGCAGGATCAGTTGGCGCTGGAAAGCCACCAGAAAATGGCCGCGGCCTACGCCGAAGGCTGGCAGAACGATCTGATGACCCCGTTCCTCGGCCTGACCCGCGACAACAACCTGCGCCCGGACGTGACGCTGGAAAAACTCGCGTCGTTGAAACCGGCATTCGAAAAGAGCGACAAAGGCACGCTCACCGCCGGCAACTCGACACCGCTGACCGATGGCGCGTCGCTGGTGCTGCTCGGCAGTGAGGAGTGGGCGAAAGAGCGCGGCCTGCCGATCCTCGCTTACTGGCGCGACGGCGAAGCGGCAGCGGTGGATTTCGTCAACGGCGCCGAAGGATTGCTGATGGCGCCGGTCTACGCCGTGCCGCGTTTGCTGGCGCGCAACGGCCTGACCTTGCAGGACTTCGACTACTACGAAATCCACGAAGCCTTCGCCGCGCAAGTGCTCTGCACCTTGAAGGCCTGGGAAGACCCGGACTACTGCAAAACCCGGCTCGGCCTCGACGCCGCGCCAGGCTCGATCGACCGCAGCCGACTCAACGTCAAAGGCAGTTCACTGGCAGCCGGGCATCCGTTTGCCGCGACCGGTGGGCGCATTGTCGCCAACCTTGCCAAGCTGCTCGACGCCGCCGGGAAGGGCCGCGGATTGATCTCGATCTGCGCCGCCGGAGGTCAGGGAGTGACCGCCATTATTGAGCGCTGAGAACCGCAGTGTTTTGTTGTTCGGCCAATACCCGATTGCGGTTGGCATAACGCTCGGCCATCACCGAGCAGACGATCAACTGCAGCGGGTGATAGATCATGATCGGCAACAGGATCAGACCGAGCCCCGGGTTGGCACCGAAGATCAGCGCGGCCATCGGTGCCCCGGCGGCCAGGGATTTTTTGCTGGCGCAGAACACCGCGGCGATCTCATCGGCAGGGCTGAACTTCAGGGCACGGGCGGTGCGGGTGGTCATCCACAGAATGATCGCCAGCAGCAAGGCACTGCCGACCAATGCGCTGAGAATCACCGTGTTGCCCTGTTGCTGCCACATCCCGGAAACCATCGAGTTGCAGAACGCCGCGTAGACCAGCAGCAGGATCACCAGTTTGTCGACAATGTTGGTGTAGCGCTTGTGGCGACTGAAAAACTTGCCGAACAGCGGCCGCAGCAACTGACCCAGTACCAGCGGCAGCAGCAACATGGCGCAGAGATCGAGCAAGGTTGAGCCCAGGTCGATACCGCCAGCACCGCTGCCGACCACCAGGCTCACCAGCAACGGCGTGAGGAAAATCCCCAGCACGCTGGACAGGCTGGCATTGAGAATCGCCGCCGGCACGTTGCCACCAGCGCTGCCGGTCAAGGCCACGGAAGAGGAAATGGTCGAGGGCAGGGCGCACAGGTAGAGGAACCCGAGCATCAGCAGCGACGGAATGTGTGAGCCCAACAGCTTGTCGCTGATCAGCCAGATCAGCGGGAACACCAGAAAGGTGAAGCCCTGGACCATCAGGTGCAGGCGCCAGTTTTTCAAACCGTGGCGGATCTGCTCGCTCGACAGGTTGACCCCGTGCAGGAAGAACACCAGGAACACGCCGATATTGATCACCCACTCGGCGTGCATTGTGCCACCCGTCGCACCGAAGCGCGGGAAGACGTACGACAGCAGCGTGGCGATCAGCATCCCGCACAGAAACCAGTCGGTGACTACGCGTTTGAGGTGTTTGAAGGCATGCATAACGGGCACCGAAGGCATTGTAAGAAGAGATGACCTAGCCTAAGGTCAAGACCACCGCCCGTCTTGCGACATAAGGCCAATCAATGCCGGCTAACGGACAAGTTTCCCTTGAACGGACCATCCCGACCCTGACGGCGTTGCCGCGTCCGCTGTATGCCCGTGCGGAAAGCCTCAGCGCCGGTTCCTGGACGCCACCTCATCGCCATGATTGGGTGCAGTTTTCCTACGCTATCAGTGGTGTGCTCGGCGTACACACCGCCGAGGGCAGTTTCTTCGCGCCGCCGCAGTGGGGGATCTGGATTCCGGCTGACCTGGAACACCAAGTGGTGACCTCGATGCGTGCAGAAATGCGCAGCCTCTATGTGCGGCGCGAGGCATGTGCCTGGGCGGACGAGCGCTGCCGGGTGCTGGAAGTCACGCCGCTGGCGCGTGAGCTGATCAAGAGTTTTTGCCTGCTGCCGGTGGACTATCCAGAGGGTGACAGCCGTGAAGCACGCCTGGTCGAGGTGCTGCTGGATCAGCTGGCGAGCCTGCCGGAAGTCGGTTTCTCTCTGCCGTTGCCACGTCACCCGCGTTTGCTTGGGTTGTGCAACGAGCTGATCGAAAGCCCCGGGCAGAACGTGACGTTACATGAATGGGCCGAACGATTGGGGACTTCGGAGAAAACCTTGATGCGCCTGTTCCAGCGTGAAACCGGATTGAGTTTCCGCAGCTGGCGCCAGCGCATGCGGCTGTTGTCGTCATTGAGTTTGCTGGAAGACGGTAACAGCGTGACCACGGCGGCGCTGTCCAGCGGGTATGACTCGACGTCGGCGTTTATTGCCGCGTTCAAAAGCCTGTTCGGGTTTACCCCCGGCGAGCTCTTTAGACACTGATCGTTCCCATGCAGAGTGAACTGACCCCACAAAGTTGGACGATTATCTGTCTATGCCTGAGCGACCTGATGCTGTTCTTCAGCGGCGGTGGCAATCTGGGTGTTCATGTCGCGGATCACGTCGACCGATTCGCGAATCTGCCCAAAACTGTTGCGCGCTTCGCCGATCCGGCTGACCGACTGTTGCCAGATTTTTTTCCTATTAAGCCCACGCAGTACTGACGACTCGCGGATTGTCGGACAAATTCCTTTCTCTTTGATGACTTCGGCCGTCAGGGGCGAAAATTGAGGACTATTGGTAAAAACCCTACAAGGAGTGGCTTGATTGATTTCAGACGCTGTCGCAAATGCCTGCTGATCCAGTCGCCAACGTGCGGCTGACTCTCGGCTATGATCTTCGTCGCTCAGCAGGATTTGCCTGACTAATCTGGCACATTGGGTGCATCTGCAACGTTCATAGGTCGGCAACCCCTCCCCGACAGGAGAGGATTGCCGTATAACGAATGACATTCGCGTGTTTGGTAATAAAGGACCCACAATAAAAGCTGATGAAGACTCCAAAACGCATTGAACCGCTGATCGAGGACGGTCTGGTTGACGAGGTGCTGCGCCCACTCATGAGTGGTAAAGAAGCAGCTGTTTATGTGGTGCGCTGCGGCAACGAGTTACGTTGCGCCAAGGTTTACAAGGAGGCGAATAAACGAAGTTTTCGTCAGGCGGCCGAGTATCAGGAAGGCCGTAAGGTCCGTAACAGCCGTCAGGCTCGCGCCATGGCCAAGGGCTCCAAGTTCGGTCGTAAAGAAACCGAAGACGCCTGGCAGAACGCCGAGGTTGCGGCATTGTTCCGTTTGGCCAGTGCCGGGGTGCGAGTGCCCAAGCCGTTCGACTTCCTGGAAGGCGTGCTGCTGATGGAACTGGTGGCGGACGAGTACGGTGATGCCGCGCCGCGTCTCAATGACGTGGTGCTGGAAGCGGATCAGGCCCGTGAGTACCACGCCTTCCTGATTTCGCAGATCGTGCTGATGCTGTGTACCGGTCTGGTGCACGGTGACCTGTCCGAGTTCAACGTATTGCTGACCCCGGACGGCCCGGTGATCATCGACCTGCCTCAGGCAGTCGACGCTGCCGGCAACAACCACGCATTCAGCATGCTGGAGCGTGACGTGGGCAACATGGCCTCGTACTTCGGGCGCTTTGCCCCGGAGTTGAAGCGGACCAAGTACGCCAAGGAAATGTGGGCCCTGTACGAAGCCGGCACCCTGCACCCGGCCAGCGTCCTGACCGGTGAGTTCGACGAGCCGGAAGAGCTGGCGGACGTTGGCGGCATCATGCGCGAGATCGAGGCTGCACGCCTTGATGAGGAACGTCGGCAAGCGGTTCGCGCCGCAGACGATGCTCCCCCGAGCAAAACCGAAGAACCGCCTCCGCCGTGGATGCAGTGATCGGTTGACGAGAAACCCGGCTTTGGCCGGGTTTTTTGTGAACAGCAAATCGTGTAGGAGCTGCCGTAGGCTGCGATCTTTTAGCGGTGCCGGGAATGCCGAAAATCAAGATCAACAGATCGCAGCCTTCGGCAGCGCCTACGGTCTGTTGAACGAGTTGTTCAAGGATGAATGAAAATGGACCTTGCCCCTCAACGTTCCACCCGCAACGCCCAACTGATCATCGCTGCGCGACTGGTCTCGGACTTCGGTGCGTTTCTCAATATGGTGGCGCTGGCCACTTATGTTTACCTGCTCAGCAACAGCGCCATGAGTGTCGGGATCTTTCTCGCCAGTCGGGTGGCCGGTGGGATTTTTGCCAGTTTGATCGGCACGAGGTTTTATCGCCGTTGGGGCGGACGCCTGCCGCTGATAGCTTTCGACCTGCTGCGTGCCGGGCTGTTAGGCCTGTTGCTGGTGCTGCCGGTGTCGCAGCAAGCGCTGCTGTTACCGGTGATCGCTTTCGGCCTGGGGTTCGGCAACTCGATGTTTGCCATCGGCCTCAACAGCCAGTTGCCACACATGATCGCTGGGGAGCAACTGCTCAAGACAAATGCCTGGATCACTTCGGCGTCGTCCGCAGCGATGGTTGGCGGGAGTCTGGTGTCCGGGCTGTTGGTGGCGGGTTTCGGCTTCGAAACGGTGTTTGCACTGAACGTCGTCACTTATCTGTTGGCGGCACTATTCATTGTGCCGTTACGGTTCTCCAGACCTGCACCGAGTGCCGAGCCAACCCACAAACGTGACGAATGGACTGCGCTACGCCAAGGCCTGCGCAGCTCGCCGGTCATCGCTGCGATGCTCGCGTTGGCGATGGCCGACACCCTCGGCAGTGCCGCGCACAATGTGGGTTTCCCGATTATTTCCAAACTGCTGACACCCGAGTCGGCCAGCACCACGCTAGGCCTGATGCTGGCGGTGTGGGCGTGTGGCAAGTTGATCGGCGCGCGGATTGCCAGCCGTTTGCCAGGGTCAGAAAACTCAAACCTGGAGCGGCGGTTCTTTTTCGGTGTGCTGCTGATGTCCAGCGGCTTCATCCTGATGTTCCAGCAACAGAGCCTTTACGGCTTGCTGCTGTTTGCGTTGCCGGCGGGATTGGGGGATGGCTTTTCCGAGGTCGGGCTGATGTCGCGCTTGCAGCGTGAACCGGACAGCCTGCGCC
Organism: Pseudomonas sp. H3(2019); assembly: GCF_007713465.1. Lineage (GTDB taxonomy): Bacteria > Pseudomonadota > Gammaproteobacteria > Pseudomonadales > Pseudomonadaceae > Aquipseudomonas. The sequence continues at coordinate 12,161 of NZ_VMSG01000040.1, forward strand.
CGCCGATTTTCAGCTTTCTGACCTTGCTGCAAATGACCGGGTTCGGCGTCGGCATGTTGATCGCCGCGCCGTTTTACAACGTGTGGGCACCCGGCGCGGTGGTGCTGCTGTTTCACGGGATCCCCCTCAGCACCTTGCTGGTGCTGAAGGTGTTGGCGATCAGGGGCGAGCGGGCTCGGCGCAGCAGCCCGACGCCAATTCCTTGAGAATCGGGCAGTCCGGGCGGTGATCGCCCTGACAATGTTCCACCAGATCCTGCAGGGTGTCGCGCAACTGGCCGAGTTCGCGGATTTTCTGGTTCAGCTCGTCGATGTGCTGGCGGGCCAGTGCCTTGACGTCGGCGCTGGCCCGTTGGCGATCCTGCCAGAGGGTCAGCAGTTTGCCGACCTCTTCCAGGGAAAACCCGAGATCGCGTGAACGCTTGATGAACGCCAGGCTGTGCAGGTCGTCGTCGCCATAGACGCGGTAGCCGCTGTCGGTACGATGGGCGGCCTTGAGCAGGCCGATCGATTCGTAATAGCGAATCATCTTGGCGCTCAGGCCGCTGCGTCTGGCTGCTTGACCGATGTTCATTCAACCTCCTCCAGGTCTTTCGGTTTCCAGGTCTTGAGCAGTAAAGCATTGCTCACCACGCTGACGCTGGACAAGGCCATCGCCGCACCGGCGATCACCGGGTTGAGCAAGCCGAAGGCTGCCAGCGGAATTCCGATCAGGTTGTAGACGAAGGCCCAGAACAGGTTCTGGCGGATCTTCGCGTAGGTCTTGCGGCTGATCTCCAGCGCCGCCGGCACCAGGCGAGGATCGCCGCGCATCAGGGTGATCCCGGCTGCGTGCATCGCGACGTCAGTGCCGCCACCCATGGCGATGCCGATATCCGCCGCTGCCAGTGCCGGAGCGTCGTTGATGCCATCGCCGACCATCGCCACCACGCCGGTCTTTTTCAGCTCAGTGACGATCGAGGCTTTTTCGGCCGGCAGCACTTCGGCGTGTACGTTGCTGATGCCCAGTGCTTGTGCAACCACCCGGGCGCTGCCACGGTTGTCGCCCGTCAGCAGGTGACTGCCGATGTGTTGCGTGTTCAATTCCTCAATCGCTTGCAGCGCGCCAGGCTTGAGGGTGTCGCCAAAGGCGAACAGGCCGAGCACCCGAGGCTCGGGGCTTTGTTCGATCAACCATGACAAGGTTCGACCCTCGGCTTCCCAGGCGTTGGCGGGTTCGCTCAAGGGACCGGCGCTCAAGCCGCTTTCTTCCAGCAGACGGCGATTACCCAGCGCCAATTGGCGACCGTCCAGCGTGCCGGCAATGCCGCGACCGGTCAGTGACTGGCTGGCGCTGACATCGGCCACCGGCAAGTCACGTTCGGCGCAGGCGTCGAGCACGGCTTTGGCCAGCGGGTGCTCGCTGCCACGTTGCAGGGCGCCAGCCTGCTGCAGCAGGGTTGCGTCGTTGCCGTCGATGGCATGCAAGTGAGCGATGCGCGGCGTGCCGGACGTCAGTGTGCCGGTCTTGTCGAACACCACCACGCTGACTTCATGGGCGCGCTCCAGTGCTTCGGCGTCCTTGATCAGAATGCCGTGGCGCGCGGCCACACCGGTGCCGGCCATGATTGCGGTCGGTGTTGCCAGGCCGAGGGCGCAAGGGCAGGCGATCACCAGCACCGCGACCGCGTTGATCACCGCCGTCTCCAGCGGTGCGCCGTACAGCCACCAGCCGATCAAGGTCGCCAGCGCTAAAAGCAGCACGACGGGGACGAACACCTGGCTGACTTTATCCACCAGCTTTTGAATCGGTGCCTTGCCAGCCTGGGCGTCTTCGACCAGACGGATAATTCGCGCCAACACGGTTTCTGCGCCAAGCGCTTGAGTCCGAACCAGCAGCCGGCCTTCGCCGTTGATCGCGCCGCCAGTGACCTTGTCGCCGGGTTGTTTCGGCACGGGCAGGCTTTCACCGCTGATCAGCGCTTCGTCGGCATGGCTCTGACCTTCGATGACTTCACCGTCCACCGGGAAGCGTTCACCGGGTTTGACCAGCACCAGATCGCCGAGGCGCAACGCGCTGATAGCGACGTCCTGTTCGCGACCGTCGATCACCTGAATCGCTCGCTCCGGCCGCAAGGCTTCAAGGGCGCGAATGGCGCTGGCGGTCTGGCGTTTGGCGCGGCTTTCGAGGTATTTGCCGAGCAACACCAGCGCAATCACCACCGCCGAAGCTTCGAAATAAAGATGCGGCATGCTGCCGGCGCTGACCGTGGCCCACAGATAAATGCTCAAGCCATAACCGGCGCTGGTGCCAAGGGCCACCAGCAGGTCCATGTTGCCGGCGCCCGCACGAACGGCCTTCCACGCAGCGATATAAAAGCGTGCACCGAAGATCAATTGCACCGGGGTCGCCAACGCAAACTGCGCCCAGGCCGGGAGCATCCAGTGCAGACCGAACGGCTGCACCAGCATCGGCAGCATCAGCGGCAAGGCCAGTGCGATTGCCAGCAGCAGGCTCCAGCGCTCACGGCGCAGACGCTGCACTTGATCGTTATCGGTGGATTGCTCGGCTTGCCAGACGCTGGCGGTGTAACCGGCCTTGCGGACCGCATCGATCAATACTTGAGGGTCGATCTGGCCGAGCAGTTCGAGGTGCGCGCGTTCGTTGGCCAGGTTGACACTGACGCTGTTCACCCCGGCGATTTTATTCAAGGCACGTTCGACCCGACCGACACACGAGGCGCAGGTCATGCCGCCGATGCTCAATTCGAGGCTGTGCGCGGGCACGCTGTATCCGGCTTGCTGCACCGCTTCCATGAGCGCAGGCAAACTGTCGCGGGGGGCCTGGACGCGCGCTTGCTCGGTGGCCAGGTTGACGCTGACGGCACTGGCACCGACAACTTTGCTCAACGCACGCTCGACACGTCCGGCACAGCTGGCGCAGGTCATGCCGGAAATCGGCAGATCGAAGGTGGTGGAATCGGGCATCGGTCTTACTCCCTGTAGAGATGACCTACAGGATCAACCTTGCCATGCGGGCAAGGTCAAGTCTCCTTCAAAAGATGGATCAATACCCCAGCTCGGCGGGCTTGAGGTACATCCCTTGCTGATTCATGGCGATGCGGTATTTCAACAGGTCACCCGCCCGCAGCGTGATGTTCTGCGAACCCGGGGCCAGCATCCCGGCACTGCAACCTGGCGCCTGGCCGGGCAGCAGTTTGAGCCGCAAAGAGTAGTTGCCCGGCGGCAAATTAAACGAAGTGCTTTGCTCCTGGAACAACCGCGCCGACAGCTGATCCTGGATGTACACGCCAATCTCGCACAAGGTCGCGACTTCCAGGCGTTCGCGAGAAATGATCAGCACGCCGTAGTCTTCGGCGCTGGCCGAGGGCGCGGCGGCGAAAAGACTGAGCATGCCGAATAGGCTGAAAGCTGACCAGCGCATGGCTGCATCTCCTGCTTTTGAGTCATTGATGGCGAAGCTTGGCCGAGCGCGGCGACGATTGCCAGCCCGGCAGATCACTGCAGAACTTGACCTTGCCACGGTGGCAAGCTCAAGACTGGTTTCAACCTCATCAAAGGAGCTGTCTCATGCAAGTATTCAACGTTCAAGGAATGTCGTGCGGTCACTGTGTTCGGGCCATTACCGAGGCGCTGCAAGCCAAGGATCCGGCGGCCAGTGTCCGGGTCGACCTCGCGGCGAAGGAGGTTGGCGTCGAGAGCGCGTTGTCGGCAGAGCAGGTGATCAGCCTAATCAGCGAAGAAGGCTACGCGGTCACGCTGGCCTGAACCTTTTTAATAGTTAGCGACCTATCGGAATGTTCAAGGCGTCCACGCACGGCTAGACTGTCGGGCTGCCGACTGACGTAAAACTGGACGCCTGATGAACCTCCGTACCATTCTGATTCTTGGCGCCCTGAGCGCTTTCGGGCCGCTGGCCATCGATTTCTATCTGCCAGCCTTCCCGGCCATGGCGGTGGCTTTCGGCACTGACGAAAAACACGTCCAGTTGACCCTGGCAGCTTATTTCCTCGGCCTGTCGATTGGTCAGTTGGCTTATGGCCCGGTGGCCGATCGCTTCGGCCGGCGCATGCCATTGCTGGTGGGCGTCGGTCTGTTCACGCTGGCATCACTGGTGTGCGCGTTTGCGCCGAGCCTTGAGTGGCTGATCGCGGCACGTTTCGTTCAGGCGCTGGGTGGCTGCGCCGGGATGGTGATTTCCCGCGCGGTGGTCAGCGACAAGTGCGACGCGGTGGGTTCGGCGAAAGTCTTTTCCCAACTGATGCTGGTAATGGGCCTGGCCCCGATTCTTGCGCCAATGCTTGGCGGTCTGCTGGTCAACCTGTATGGCTGGCATTCGATCTTCATCGCCTTGACGCTGTTCAGCGCATTGTCAGCCCTGGCGGTTGCCGTGGGCCTGCCGGAAAGTTTGCCGGCCAACCAGCCGCGTCAGCCGTTGTCGGGTGCTTTGCGTCAGTACGGTTGTCTGCTCACTGACAGGATCTTTCTCGGGCATGCCTTGACCGGCGGCATCGCGATTGCCGGGATGTTTGCCTACATTGCGGGTTCGCCTTTCGTCTTCATCAAGCTTTACGGTGTTCCGGCCGAGCACTTCGGCTGGTTGTTCGGCACCAACGCGGCGGGCTTCATTCTGGTGGCGCAGGTCAATGCCCGGTTGCTCTCCAAACGTGGCCCGGCCTTTTTGCTGGCGCGCACCGTATGGATTTATCTGGCTGCCGGCCTGACCTTACTGGCGGTCAGTTCACTGCATACCGAGCATTTGTGGCCGTTGCTGATCCCGCTGTTCATCTGCATCGCAAGCCTGGGTTGCATCATTCCCAATGCGTCGGCGTGTGCCATGAGCGGTCAGGGCGCGCGCGCAGGCAGCGCTTCGGCGATGCTCGGTTGCTTGCAGTTCAGTGTTGCCGCAGGAGCGGCGGCGTTGGTCGGCGTGCTGCACGACGGCACAGCGATGCCGATGGCGATGGTCATCAGCCTGTGCGGAATATTAGTGGTAAGCGTCGCGATGCTCACCCGTCGGCTGCAGGTTGCCCGGGCAGCGCAAGCCGTGACTTGAGTCAGCCGGTTGCTCGTTGCTGGCGTTCGGGGAGTTGATGAGGGGCGTGCAAGCGAGCCTCGAGGGTCGAGGTAAAAGCGCGAGCTTCAGCTTCACTGCGGAAGTTCACCGCGTGGTTGTCCAAGCGGACCTGCCACTGGGATTTTGCCAATTCTTTTATCAGGATCTTCATTGCTGACTTCCTCACCTAAAAGACTGCATTGCGGGAAGCTCGATTGTAGACCTGAATCAAATCGGATTTGTGACGCGGATCAACTCCTCGGACTGACGGTGTGCGTCGTTTCTGAAACAGCAAGCCGAACACACCGTCATTTAAAATCCTAGAAGCCTTCGAGGACGATCTTGCCCCTGGACGTGCCGCTTTCCAGCAGTTCATGGGCGCGTCGCAGGTTGGCCGCGTTGATCGTGCCGAAGTGTTCGCCGACCGTGGTTTTCAATGTGCCCGCATCGATCAGCTCGGCCACCCGGTTCAGCAGCTTGTGCTGTTCGAGCATGTCGGCGGTTTCGAACAGCGAGCGGGTGTACATGAATTCCCAGTGCAACGACAGGCTCTTGCGTTTGAGCCGGGTGACATCCAGTGCCTTCGGATCATCGATCAGCGCAAGCTTGCCTTGAGGCGCGAGGGCTTCGACCAGTTGTTCGAAGTGCTGGTCGGTTTCGGTCAGGCTGGCAACGTGAGTCACCTGAGGGTGGCCGGCGCGCTTGAGTTCTTCGCTCAGCGGTTGGCTGTGATCGATCACCAGGTCTGCGCCCAGTTCGCGTACCCAGCTTTGGGTCTGCGGGCGAGAGGCGGTGCCGATGACGTTCAGTGCGGTGAGCTGGCTGGCCAGTTGAGTCAGGATCGAGCCCACGCCACCCGCGGCACCGACGATCAGCAGGCTTTGACCTTGATCGGTTTTGCCTTCGCGCACTTGCAGGCGTTCGAACAGCAACTCCCACGCAGTGATCGCGGTCAGCGGTAGTGCAGCGGCTTCGGCGAAGCTCAGGGATTTTGGCATATGGCCGACAATGCGCTCGTCCACCACATGCAGTTCACTGTTGCCGCCTGCGCGCGCGATAGAGCCCGCGTAGTAAACCTTGTCACCAGCCTTGAACAGGCTGACGTTGCTGCCAACCGCCTTGACCACGCCGGCCACATCCCAGCCCAGGACTTTGGCTGCGCCATCTTCAGGCGAGACATTCTGGCGAACCTTGGTGTCCACCGGATTGACCGAGATGGCTTTGACTTCAACCAGCAAATCCTGTTTGCCGGCAACCGGCTCAGGCAGTTCGATGTCCTGCAGCGATTCTGGATCGTTGATGGGCAGCGAACGGTAGTAGGCAATGGCTTTCATGGGGGATTTCTCACGGGTTATTCGATGGCATGGATGATTGGTGATTTCTCTTGAAGATAAAACCGGCTAAAAGAACAGTCTCTTTCAATATTTTTTTGATAATGCAGGTGGGTTGATGCTGCGTTTCGATGACTTGCAGTTGTTCGTGCGTGCCGCAGACCTCGGTAGTCTGTCCGCGGCGGCGCGGGTCATGGATCTGTCGGCGGCAGTGGCCAGCGCCGCGTTGAAGCGGATCGAGCAGCAATTGGGCGCGCGGTTGCTGGCACGGTCGACCCGCAGCCTGCGTCTGACCGCAGAGGGTGAAGGCTTTTTGGAATATGCCCGCGCGGCGCTGAGCAATCTGGATGAAGGGCGGCGTTTGCTGGCCAGCGGGCAGGATCAGGTCAGCGGCGTATTGCAGCTGTCGGCACCTTCGGACTTCGGTCGCAATTTGCTGCTGCCGTGGCTGGACGAGTTCCAGCGCGAGCATCCAAAACTGACGGTACGCCTGCTGTTGGGGGACCGGATTGCCGACCTGTTCCGCCAACCGGTGGACATTGCCCTGCGCTACGGGGAGCCGGAAGACTCAAGCCTGGTGGCGTTGCCGATCGCCCCGGACAACCGTCGCGTGCTGTGTGCTGCACCGCACTATCTCGCACGGCATGGCGAACCGCACCAGCTGGAGCAACTGGCCCAGCACAATTGCCTGTTGTACATGCTGGACAGCCGGGTTCACGACCACTGGAGTTTTCATGACGGCAAGCGGGAGGTGAGCCTGACCGTCAGCGGTGATCGCTTCAGTGATGATGCGGACGTGGTGCGTCTGTGGGCGGTAGCCGGTGCCGGAATTGCCTACAAGTCCTGGCTGGATGTGGCGGGCGATGTCTTGGCCGGTCGCTTGAAAGTGCTGATGCCGGCGCTGCGCTGCGAGCGCGCACCGCTGAATTTGCTGTGTGCCCATCGCGCTCAATTAAGTAAGCCGGTGAACCTGCTGAGTGAAATGCTCAAGTCACGATGTGCCCAATTGTCGGCCCAATCGCCAGCAATGATCGGTGCTGGCGAGTAGTCGCACGCAAATAGGGAAAATTCTGGCAGGAACTATCACCTCCAAAAGCTTCCGGCCGGCAGGAACCGAAGATCATCGCGCATATACTAGGGGCTGCCTGGTGTCGCACCGTTGTCAGCGACGTTGCGAGGCCTCGCTCAAAGCGGTTGGACGCTGTGCTGATCGTTGTTGAGCCCGGTCGGGGTTTTCTAAGAGGTTCGTCGCATCCGTCAGTTATACCGCCCGGTTTTTGGCGGTTTTCACGCCTTGGCCGGCAGCACATTACTGGTCAAGATGTCCCAGAGCAGTAGACAAATGATTCAACAGGGAGTGAATACATGGAACATGCACCTTGCATCAGCCAGATAGCCACGTTGCTGGCAGACCCGAAGCGTAGCGCGATGATGTGGGCCTTGATGGACGGTACTGCACGCCAATCCGAGGAGTTGGCATTGCTGGCAGGCTTGTCGCCGTCATCGGCCAATGCGCACCTGGGACGTTTGTCCAGCGGTGGACTGTTGAAAGTCGAGGAGCGTGGGCGCAAGCGGTTTTTCCGGCTTGCGGCTCCCGAAATCGGTGCGGCGGTTGAAGCGCTGGCCAGCGCCACGCTGGCCAGTTTGCCAGGCAAGGTTCCAGAGTTGCTCAAGCGCGCCAGCCCACCGACGAAAGTGCGTACGGCACCTTCGTCATTGCTTCGGGCCAGGCTCTGTGAAGACCATCTGGGGGGGCGCCTGGCAGCCGATCTGTATCAGCGAATGCTCGATGCCGGCTGGATCGAACAGCTGGAAAAGCGTGTCATCGTGACCCACAAAGGCGCTAATCAATTGGCAACCCACGGCGTATTCATTCAGGCCCTGGCCCACAGCACCTCCCGCGTAGTCTGCGCCTGCCCGGACTGGAGCGAGCGCCGACCGCACCTGGGCGGCACACTGGGGGCGGCGGTGTTGCAGCTGTTCATGCAGTCGGGCTGGTTGAATCTGCCCAGCGACACGCGCGTTCTGCAGATCACCGCGGCCGGTCAGCATGAAATCGATCAGTTCGCCAAAGAGGCCGAGTTGGAAATGGCGCTCTAGCAGCGGTTGAAATCGACGTCTGTGGCCAGAGGTTTCAGACGTCGCTCAGAGCTGTGGCCAGGTCGTATCCAGCAACAGTGACCCCAGGCGATCCCGCACACTCGATTCGGGGATTATCGAATGGGGGATAGGGCATGGAAACTCAGGGCTATAGCGCGGCAGAACGTCTGGAACGACTGCCCATCAGCGGTTATCACCGGATCATTTTCATCATCATTGCCCTGGCGTTTTTCTTTGACTCCATGGACCTGGCAATGATGACGTTCCTCTTGGGATCGATCAAAGCCGAGTTCGCTCTGAGCACGGCGCAGGCCGGGTTGCTGGCCAGTTCGAGCTTCTTCGGTATGGTGCTTGGCGCGTCATTGTCCGGGATGCTTGCCGACCGCTTCGGGCGCAAACCGGTGTTCCAGTGGAGCATTGTGTTGTGGGGAATCGCCAGTTACCTCTGTTCTACGGCGCAAAGCGTCGAGATGCTGACGCTGTTTCGAGTTCTTCTGGGGATCGGCATGGGCATGGAATTTCCGATTGCCCAATCGATGTTGTCCGAATTGATCCCGGCCAAACGGCGCGGGCGCTACATCGCGTTGATGGATGGTTTCTGGCCGCTGGGTTTTGTCGCGGCGGGTGTGCTGTCTTACTTCCTGTTACCGCTGGTTGGCTGGCGCGACATCTTCCTCGTGCTGGCGGTGCCAGCGGTGTTTGTCCTGGCGATCCGCTTCTTCATTCCCGAGTCACCACGCTGGCTGGAACAGGCCGGGCACCATGTGGCAGCGGACCGGGTTTTGCAGCGTATTGAAGACAAGGTGCGGGGTTCGCTGGGGCGCGCCGATCTGCCGGAGCCGATTCGTTTGCCCAGAATCGAGAGTCGTCCGGGGTACTTTCTTTCGGCCTTGAATGAAATCTGGTCACCCTTGTATCGCCAACGCACGATGATGATCTGGAGCGTCTGGTTTTTTGCCTTGCTTGGCTTCTATGGCCTGACTTCCTGGCTCAGCGCATTGCTGCAACAGTCAGGGTTTGCGGTGACTCAGTCAGTGTATTACACCGTGCTGATTTCCCTTGGCGGGATTCCCGGTTTTCTCATGGCTGCCTGGCTGGTGGAGCGTTGGGGGCGCAAGCCGGTGTGCATCATCACCTTGCTCGGTGGTGGGGTGATGGCGTTTTTGTATGGGCAGAGCGCAGTGTTTGGCGGCAACGTCGGCCTGTTGATCAGTTCAGGCCTGCTGATGCAGTTCTTCCTGTTCGGCATGTGGGCCGTGCTCTACACCTACACCCCGGAGCTCTATCCTACTTCGGCGCGAGCCACTGGTTCCGGGTTTGCCTCGGCGATTGGCCGGGTCGGCTCGTTGCTCGGGCCATTGGTCACCGGGCTGGTGTTCCCGATAACAGGGCAGGGCGGGGTGTTCGCCTTGGGTGCGATGTGTTTCGCCATTGCCGCGGGCGTTGTCTGGCTGTTCGGAATGGAAACGCAGGGCAAGACGCTGGAGGAGTTGAGCGAGGTCGCGAAAATCGGTTAAACACCGATTCAATGTGGGAGCGAGCCTGCTCGCGATGGCGGACTGACATTCAACATTGGTATTGAATGTTATGGCCACATCGCGAGCAGGCTCGCTCCCACATTGGTTTTGCGGTGAAGCTTACGGTTTGACCAACCGTGCATCGAGGCTGTTCTGGGCGAGGCGCTTGGCCTGGTCCTGGGTCATGCCCAAATGGGTATACAGCGCGTGGAAGTTCTCGGTGACATAACCGCCGAAGTACGCCGGGTCATCCGAGTTCACCGTAACCTTCACCCCACGCTCAAGCATGTCGAGGATGTTGTGCTGGGACATGTCATCGAACACGCATAGCTTGGTGTTGGACAGCGGGCAAACGGTCAACGGGATCTGCTCGTCGATGATCCGCTGCATCAGGCGCTCGTCTTCGATGGCGCGCACGCCATGGTCGATACGCTGGATTTTCAGCAGGTCGATGGCTTCCCAGATGTACTCCGGTGGACCTTCTTCACCGGCGTGAGCAACGGTCAGGAAACCTTCATGGCGGGCGCGATCGAACACGCGCTGGAACTTGCTCGGTGGGTGGCCCATCTCTGAACTGTCCAGGCCGACGGCGACAAACGCATCACGGAACGGCAGCGCCTGGTCGAGGGTTTTCTCGGCTTCTTCTTCGCTCAGGTGACGCAGGAAACTGAGGATCAAACCGCTGGTGATGCCCAGTTGCTGCTCACCATCTTTCAATGCGCTGGCGATGCCGTTAAGCACCACTTCGAACGGCACGCCACGGTCGGTGTGGGTTTGCGGATCGAAGAACGGTTCGGTGTGAATCACGTTCTGCGCCTTGCAACGCAACAGGTAGGCCCAGGTCAGGTCATAGAAGTCCTGAGACGTACGCAACACATCGGCGCCCTGGTAATACAGGTCCAGGAACTCTTGCAGGTTGTTGAAGGCATAGGCCTTGCGCAGGGTTTCGACGTCGCTCCACGGCAGGGCGATCTTGTTGCGTTCGGCCAGGGCGAACAGCAACTCAGGCTCCAGCGAGCCTTCCAGGTGCAGGTGCAATTCTGCCTTGGGCAGAGCGTTCAGCCAGTCGTACATATTCTTTTCTCATCAGGGTGCAGATAGTGAGCATTCTACAGATGCCTTTAGAAACAATTAGCAAAACCTGACCGGTCGGTTCATACAGCCACCTCATAAGCCTGGGTGTCGGCAAACGTGGGCCAGGGCCAGCCCTTGCCCACGATGGCGTCCGGTCAGATGCCGGCGATCAATTGCCGCGCCGCCTGACTGTGATCGGCAATCAAGCCTTTCAGGTCCAGCCCTTCGACCTGCCCGTCGATCACTCGCCATTTGCCGCCGATCATCACCCGGTTTGCACGATCCGCGCCACACAACAGCAATGCCGAGATTGGATCATGGCTGCCAGAGAAACGCAGCTCATCGAGCTTGAACAGCGCCAGGTCGGCTTGCTTGCCCACCGCGAGTTCGCCGATGTCGCTGCGACCGAGCAGCTTCGCCGAACCCTGGGTGGCCCAGCCCAGCACCAGTTCCGGAGTGATCTTCTCCGCGCCATAACGCAGTCGTTGCAGGTACAGCGCCTGACGGGTTTCGAGGATCATGTTCGAGGCATCGTTGGATGCTGAACCGTCGACCCCCAGGCCCAGCGGTGCGCCGGCAGCCGTCAGTTCCAGGGTTGGGCAAATGCCTGATGCCAGGCGCATGTTCGAACTCGGGCAATGGCAGATACCGGTACCCGCCGCGCCGAGGCGGGCGATTTCGTCGGGGTTGAAGTGAATGCCGTGCGCCAGCCAGGTACGTGGGCCGAGCCAGCCGACGCTGTCCAGATAGTCTACGGTACGCAGGCCGAAGCGTTGCAGGCAGAAGTCTTCTTCGTCGAGGGTTTCGGCAAGGTGGGTGTGCAGGCGCACATCGAGCGTATTCGCCAGTTCGGCGCTGGCCGACATGATTTGCGGCGTGACCGAGAACGGCGAGCAGGGCGCCAGGGCGATCTGGATTTGCGCGCCTTCGCCACGTTCGTGGTACTCGGCGATCAGGCGTTGGCTGTCGGCGAGAATCACTTCGCCTTGCTGCACGGTTTGCTGGGGCGGCAGGCCTCCATCCTTTTCGCCGAGGCTCATCGAGCCACGGGTCAGCATGGCGCGCATACCGAGTTCACGGACGCTTTCGACCTGTACGTCGATGGCGTTTTCCAGCCCCTCGGGAAACAGGTAATGGTGGTCGGCGGCAGTGGTGCAACCCGACAGCAGCAATTCGGCCAGGGCCACCTTGGTCGCCAGCGCGAGTTTTTCAGGAGTCAGTCGGGCCCAGACCGGGTAAAGCGTTTTCAGCCAGGGGAACAGCGGCTGATTGACCACCGGCGCCCAGGCGCGGGTCAGGGTTTGATAGAAGTGATGGTGAGTGTTGATCAGCCCCGGCAGGACCACATGCTTGCGGGCATCGAACACTTGCCCACAGGGTGTCGCGGGTTGTTGGTCTTGCTTGAGCACTTCGACGATCAAACCGTCTTGCAGCACCAGGCCGCCACGGGCATCGAGGCCGTTGGCCGTGAAGATCGCGAGGGGATTTTTTAACCAGATACGGGTCGCAGGCATTTGCCGGCTCCTCTGAAAGTTGGGTTCAGGTTCGCCAGCTCAGTGTTGCCCTGTCTGCTGATCCAGGGTCGCCGCGGGGGCGAAGTTCAGAGTTTACGTGGAGACCGCTTTGCGGTCTATCGCGGGCAAGCCTTGCTCCTACGGGTCATGTGTCGTATCCCGGCTCTGGGATTAATACAAATCGTGTAGGAGCAAGGCTTGCCCGCGATGGCGTCCTGTCAGGCAACCATTACCAGGGAATCGTCTCACCCCGGTAATTCACAAAATGATGCCCACCCTTGCCGGCATAGGCGTTCACCTGATCGACCAGCCCGCGAGTGCTGGTGTCGACATCGATGTCCGCACCTTCACCGCCCATGTCGGTTTTCACCCAACCCGGATGCAGCGACAGCACGGTCAGTTTCTGTTCGCCCAACTGTGTGACGAAACTATTGGTCATCGAGTTCAGCGCCGCTTTGCTGGCCTTGTACAGCGCCAGCTCTGGCGCATCAGGCATCGTCACGCTGCCGAGTACCGAACTCATGAACGCCAGTACGCCGCTGCCTTCGCGGATCTGCCCGACGAAGCGCTGGGCCAGATTGATTGGCGCCACGGCGTTGGTGAAGAACAATTGACCCACTTCGGCCAGCGTCGCGCCACCGGGTGTCTGCACCGCCGGGCCTTTGACGCCGGCGTTGACGAACAACAGGTCGAACACCTGGCCTTTGAGTTGTTGACTGAGGGCGATCACCGCTTGCTGATCGTCCATGTCGAGTTTCTCAATCCGTACCTTGCCCAGTGCCTGCAACGCTTCGGCGTTCTGTGGGTTACGCACCGTGGCGGTGACTTGCCAGCCGTCGGCCAGCAGGGTTTTCACCAGCCCCAGGCCGAGGCCTCGTGAGGCGCCGATGATCAGTGCGGTTTTTACCGTAGACATGAGTGGCTTCCTTGAAAAAAATCATGGGTTCAATGGGCAGTGTTGCCCGAGCCGTTGTTGCAGTTCCTGGCGTAACTTACCGAGTTCGGCGATGCGGGTTTCAATCTGGCTCAGCTTGTCTTGCAGCAATTGGCTGACGGCGCTCGAAGGGTCGGGTGCCTGCCACAGTGAGGAGACGCTGCTACCGATTTCGCCAAGCGTAAAGCCCGGGCGTTGTGCTGTACATGTCCTGCCAGCTACCCAATGCAGAAGTTTGATTCGCGATCAGGCACTACTTCAGGGCGAGGTGCAGGATTGGGTGCAGGTTTGGCTTCCGGCAATCTGGTTAAAAAATGACCATGTGGCTGCAGGCTATGCCGGCTATGCGACTGCGCCAGCCATGAACGGGTTATCCACAGGTTGCTCCACAGTATTTGTGTGCAAGCCAAAAACCCGGGCATAAGCACTGTAAGGCTTTCTTCTAAAGGTGATATGCCGCTCTAACTGTTTGTTTTGCGGTGGAATTGAACCTGTGGATGACCAATTGAACGAAAAATGATCAATGGCCTAAAAGCCACGTGGCGGAAGGGTTACAGCGCTGTGTGCTCAGGTTATCCACAGCCGGGTGCACAGCGGTTGTGGGCAAGTGTCGGAAATGTTGGCATGGCGCCAATGCCCCAAAAGATCGCAGTCTGTTTTTCAGCGCTGCAACACAATTCGCCCGCGACTCAAATCCGCCAGTTGACGCTGCAAGGTCTCGATCTGCGTCTCACCAATGGCCAGTTGCAGTTCCACACCATTGGCGGTGAAGGTTTCTTCCACCACCAACCCGCCCAGCTCCGCGACGCGCAGTTTGACCAGTGCCAATTCGCTGAAGCCGCAGGCACAACGGATCGGCATCCGGCTGATCAGGGCAATCCGCTCGGCGCCTTGCAGGCATTTATTGGCGCTGCCGCCGTAGGCTCGTGCGAGACCACCGGTGCCCAGTTGAATGCCGCCGTACCAGCGAATCACCACGACCGCGACCTGGTCGCAGTCCTGTGCTTCGATCGCTGCGAGTATCGGCCGGCCAGCGGTGCCGCCCGGTTCACCGTCGTCATTGCTGCGGTACTGATCGGCGAGTTTCCAGGCCCAGCAATTGTGTGAAGCGTTCAGGTCACTGTGCTGCTCGATAAACATCTGCGCCTCGGCAGCACTGGTGATCGGTGCCGCGAGGGCGATGAAGCGGCTTTTGCGAATCTCTTCGCGGTATTCGCAAACGCCTGCGAGGGTAAAAGGCATGGCTGAAGGTCTTAAATGGCTGGGGTGAGGCCGCAGCCTTTAAGAATGATACGGATCAGGTTATTGCTGGCATCTTCCATGTCTTGCTTGGTCAGCTTGGTACGACCGGTGACGCGGCAGATTTGCGTCGCGAAATCGGCGTAATGCTGGGTGCTGCCCCATAACAGGAAGATCAGGTTCACCGGGTCTACGGGGTCCATCTTGCCGGCGTCGATCCAGGCCTGAAACACGTTCGCGCGGCCCTGGAACCAGGCGCGGTAATCCTGGTTGAAGTACTCGGTCAGGCATTCACCGCCGCTGATGACTTCCATGGCGAACACCCGCGAGGCCTGCGGCTGGCGGCGGGAGAACTCCATCTTGGCGCGTATGTAGCGGGTCAGCGCTTCGGCGGGGTCGTCGTCGCAGGTCAGGGTGTTGAAGGTGCTGTCCCACAACTGGATGATGTTGCTCAACACCCCGATGTACAGCCCGAGTTTGTTGGTGAAGTAGTAATGCAGATTGGCCTTGGGCAGCCCGGCATTCTGCGCGATGGTGTTCATGCTGGTGCCCTTGAAGCCGTGACGAGCGAATTCGATTTCGGCGGCTTTGAGGATCGCTTCTTCGTTCTTCTGACGAATGCGGCTGGCAGGCTTACCTGCGTGGGCTGGGACTTCAAAGGTCATGGGCGGTTCCGAGCGGGTCAGTGGGTGCACGGTGCGTTGATAGCGCACCCACGGGAATCCGACAAGCCTTGTTGCGATAAAAGCGTCAACGCTGGGCCTTTAATGCGGATCATCGAGTCGCCGCAAGGCTCTCCAGAAAGCTTTCCAGTACCAAATGCGGGCGCCGCCCCTTGCGTGTAACTGATGCCAGGCTCAGGTCATAAAAACGTGCGCCGGGTTTGAGCGCGCGCAAGCGACCTTGCTGCACCCACAGGCTGGCGTAGTGGTCTGGCAGATAACCGATATAGCGCCCGGTCAGAATCAGAAACGCCATGCCTTCGCGGTCCGATGCGCTGGCGGTGCAATTGAGCGCCTGATAATGCGCCTGGATCTCGGCCGGTAAACGGAAGGTCGGGGCGATCGCGTCCTGACTATTCAGGCGTTCATCGTCCAGCTGTTTATCGTCGACATAAAACAGCGGATGGCCGACTGCGCAGTAAAGCAGCGAGCGCTCGCTGTACAGCGGCTGATACTCCAGACCTGACAAGGCGCTGGCCTGCGGTACCACGCCGACATGCAAGCGCCCATCGAGCACGCCTTGTTCGACTTCATTGGGCGCGATCATGCGGATCTGAATCTGCACGTCTGGCCCGCGCTCCTTCAATTGCGCCAGTGCGTGGGTGATGCGCATGTGGGGCAGGGTGACCAGGTTGTCGGTCAGCCCAATGGTCAATTCACCGCGCAGGTGTTGGTGCAGCCCGTTGACCTCGGTGCGGAAACTTTCCAGCGCACTTAATAGCTGTAACGCCGATTGATAGACCTCGCGGCCCTCTTCGGTCAGCGAGAACCCGGCTCGACCACGCTGACACAGGCGCAGACCCAGTCGTTGTTCAAGATCGCTCATTTGCTGGCTGATGGCCGAGCGTCCAATCCCGAGCACGCTTTCGGCTGCGGAGAAGCCGCCGCACTCGACCACGCTGCGAAAGATCCGCAGCAGGCGGATATCAAAGTCACTGACTTGCGACAGAGGATCGGGTCGGCGGCTGCTCATACTTTTTACTCAAAAGTTTAGTGAATGGCTGACTGAAGGTTAGAAGAGTTGGATTTCACCGACTTTATCGTCGTGGCAACTTAGCTGCAAGAACGCTTTGAATCCCTACGCCGCTTATTGCCCTGCGAGGTTTTGCTCATGAACGTGCCTGAAAACGCCCCGGTCTCCCTGGCCAGCCAACTCAAGCTCGATGCCCACTGGATGCCGTACACCGCCAACCGCAATTTCCAGCGCGACCCGCGCCTGATCGTTGCCGCCGAAGGCAGCTACCTGATCGACGACAAGGGCCGTAAAGTCTACGACTCGCTGTCGGGTCTGTGGACCTGTGGTGCAGGGCATACCCGCAAGGAAATCCAGGAAGCGGTGGCCAAACAGTTGGGCACCCTCGATTACTCGCCGGGCTTCCAGTACGGTCACCCGCTGTCGTTCCAGCTCGCCGAGAAAATCACCGAGCTGACCCCGGGCAATCTGAATCACGTGTTCTTCACTGACTCCGGTTCCGAGTGCGCCGATACAGCCGTGAAGATGGTCCGCGCTTACTGGCGTCTGAAAGGTCAGTCGACCAAGACCAAAATGATCGGTCGTGCCCGTGGCTACCACGGTGTGAACATCGCCGGCACCAGCCTGGGTGGCGTGAACGGCAACCGTAAACTGTTTGGTCAGGCGATGATGGACGTCGACCACTTGCCGCACACCTTGCTGGCGAGCAACGCCTATTCCCGTGGCATGCCGAAAGAGGGCGGTATCGCCCTGGCCGAAGAGCTGCTCAAACTGATCGAACTGCACGACGCCTCGAACATCGCTGCGGTGTTTGTCGAGCCATTGGCCGGTTCTGCCGGTGTACTGGTTCCGCCTCAGGGTTATCTGAAGCGTCTGCGCGAAATCTGCGATCAGCACAACATCCTGCTGGTATTCGACGAAGTCATTACCGGATTCGGTCGTACCGGTTCGATGTTCGGTGCTGACAGCTTCGGCGTGACCCCGGACCTGATGTGCATTGCCAAGCAAGTTACCAACGGCGCCATCCCGATGGGCGCGGTGATCGCCAGTTCGGAGATCTACCAGACCTTCATGAATCAGGCGACGCCGGAATACGCGGTGGAATTTCCGCACGGTTACACCTATTCCGCGCACCCGGTGGCCTGCGCTGCCGGCCTGGCAGCACTCGACCTGCTGCAAAAGGAAAACCTGGTGCAGAGCGTGGCCGAAGTCGCGCCGCATTTCGAGAATGCGCTGCACGGTCTGAAAGGTTCGAAGAACGTCATCGACATCCGTAACTACGGTCTGGCCGGTGCGATCCAGATCGCTGCGCGCGATGGCGATGCCATCGTGCGTCCGTTCGAGGCGGGCATGGCGTTATGGAAGGCTGGCTTCTATGTGCGTTTCGGCGGCGACACTTTGCAGTTCGGCCCAACCTTCAACAGCAAGCCGCAGGATCTCGATCGTCTGTTCGATGCGGTCGGCGAAGTGCTGAACAAGATCGACTGATTAGCCCTTCTCTATAAGAACGAACAACGGACGCGCAGCGATGCGCGTCTGTGGACAATTTTTCAGGAGCCCCGCATGAGCCTCATCCCGCATTTGATCAATGGCGAACTGGTGACCGATAACGCTCGCAGCGCTGATGTGTTCAACCCGTCCACTGGCCAGCCAATCCATAAAGTGCCATTGGCCAGCCGTGAAACCATTCAACAAGCCATCGACTCGGCCAAGGCCGCATTTCCGGCCTGGCGCAATACGCCACCGGCCAAGCGCGCCCAGGTGATGTTCCGCTTCAAGCAATTGCTGGAGCAGAACGAAGCGCGTATCGCTCAATTGATCAGCGAAGAACACGGCAAGACGCTGGAGGACGCCGCAGGTGAATTGAAGCGCGGTATTGAAAACGTCGAGTTCGCCTGTGCGGCACCGGAAATCCTCAAAGGCGAATACAGCCGTAATGTCGGCCCGAACATTGATGCCTGGTCGGACTTCCAGCCATTGGGCGTAGTGGCCGGTATCACTCCGTTCAACTTCCCGGCGATGGTGCCGTTGTGGATGTATCCGCTGGCGATCGTCTGCGGTAACTGTTTCATCCTCAAACCATCTGAGCGTGATCCAAGTTCGACGCTGCTGATCGCTCAGCTTTTGCTGGAAGCCGGCCTGCCAAAAGGCGTGTTGAGCGTGGTTCACGGTGACAAGGCTGCGGTCGATGCGTTGATCGAAGCACCTGAAGTCAAGGCACTGAGCTTCGTCGGCTCGACACCGATTGCCGAATACATCTACGCCGAGGGCACCAAGCGCGGTAAACGCGTTCAGGCACTGGGCGGGGCGAAGAACCACGCAGTATTGATGCCGGATGCCGATCTGGATAACGCAGTCAGCGCACTGATGGGCGCGGCTTACGGTTCGTGTGGCGAGCGCTGCATGGCGATCTCGGTGGCCGTGTGCGTCGGCGATCAGGTAGCGGATGCGCTGGTGGCCAAACTGGTCCCGCAAATCAAGGCGTTGAAAATAGGTGCCGGCACTTCGTGTGGTCTGGACATGGGGCCACTGGTTTCCGGTCAGGCTCGCGACAAAGTCAGTGGCTATATAGAAGACGGTGTTTCCTCCGGCGCATCCCTGGTCGTCGATGGCCGTGGTCTGAGCGTTGCCGGGCATGAGGAAGGCTTCTTCCTGGGTGGCTGCCTGTTCGATAACGTCACGCCAGAAATGCGCATCTATAAAGAAGAGATCTTCGGGCCGGTGCTGTGCATCGTACGGGTCAACAGCCTGGAAGCAGCAATGCAACTGATCAACGATCACGAGTATGGGAACGGCACCTGCATCTTTACCCGTGACGGGGAAGCGGCGCGGTTGTTCTGCGACGAGATCGAAGTCGGCATGGTTGGGGTTAACGTTCCGCTGCCGGTTCCAGTGGCCTATCACAGCTTTGGCGGCTGGAAGCGTTCGCTGTTCGGTGACCTGCATGCTTATGGTCCGGATGGTGTGCGTTTCTACACTCGTCGCAAGGCGATTACCCAGCGCTGGCCACAACGTGCGAGCCATGAAGCTTCGCAGTTCGCATTTCCTAGTTTGTAAGTAGAAGGGGAGAAAGTCGGTCCCTTTATTGAATGGGGGGGATCGGCCTTCATGTTTTCGGGGCTTTTTGACCGATATGACAGAATTATGAAAATAGGTGTTGACGGCAGATTCTGGACGTCTATAATTCGCCCCACTTCCGGCGCAGTCGA
>NZ_VMSG01000041.1 GCF_007713465.1 Pseudomonas sp. H3(2019)
CATACATGCACCTCTGCAACATGTTATGCCCGAACACAAAATTTATGACAGTCCCTCAACCCCGGACTATTATGATCAGTTAGGCAGGCAGTCTTGGTAGGCCAATGCCTGTGTGTTCAATATCCCCCGACCTCGTTCAAACCGCTCTGAGGAGAACACGATGAACAGCAATCTCGTGGCGTTATCCGTTGTCTTTGCGATTGGTTGCCTTGGGTCATCAACGGGGTGGGCTGAGCCTGGCGCTTACATCATGGTTACCCCAAAAGACATCAAGTGGGCCGATACCCCTGCTTTACCGAAGGGGGCAAAAACCGCCGTCATCCAGGGCGACCCAAACGCTGGTCCATATATCGTGCGAGTAAAACTCCCGCCGAACTATATTATTCCCGCCCACACTCATCCTGACGAGCGCACAGTCACCGTGATCTCGGGCACGTGGTATCACGGCGACGGGGATAAATTCGATGCGACAAAACTGCATGAATTTCCGGCCGGAAGTATTTTTGGCGAGGGTCACGTGAGGCACTTTGGGGCAAGCAAAGGCACAGAGGTAATCCTTCAGGTGGAGGGTCCAGGCCCAAACGGGATTGACTACGTCAACCCGGCAGACGATCCAAGAAAAAAATAGCGTTCACGCTGACACCCAGTTTGAGCGTTGGGTCGGTTAAGTAAGGTCCCGTTGTGTATTTTTTTCCTTGCCCTTGTAATCAAATGGGTGTCACAGGTGACCAGCGGTGATATGGCTAATTGGGACGACCGCTATCGACCGAGGCTGTGTAAAAACGTTTTGAGCGCGACAGATACTTAAAACCGGAGTGGAAATCGCGCTTCTACGCGAAATCCACATCTGCTGACGTGCCGATAAATTTCAGACTTCACGTAGACGCGCACATTTCAATTTTGGCGAAGCGTTTTTACACACTCTGGACCCATTGCGGTCGGTCAGCAATTTTCCACCAGCGGCAGATTCAGACGGGTTGCAGACTTTCGCATTTGCCGAGAGTGGACACTCACCACGCAATCAAGAGCATGAATGCGCCATAACGAGAATTAGCTTGGATTTACGTCTGATTGAACACCGCGGCGTCGGTGCGTTTAAGCTTGATGCACCTGGTCCATGCGATTGCGGGGCGTTCGACAAGTATGTATGCGATGGCTGCAAAGACGATGCAGGTCGTACCGAAAGTGATAGTAGCCAGTACGTCCGAAGCAGTGGCAGTCGGCATGAAATGCAGGAATAATCACAGTCACGCAACTCGCTCAATCGTATCCGAACTGCTCTTCTTTCCTCGTCCATTCAAGCGCATTAAAACAATTCGAACTCCCTTGTTCCAGGCATAACCAACCCCAATTCCACCGGCTATGGCAAAGACTACCGCGAGCGCCGGCTGGTCAACGATGTGACGGGCCAGCGACTGAAACTGAAAATGCGTCAAATAAATAAACAACGTTGACGACGCTATTAATGCGAGTCCCCGCGCGATGATGCCTGGTACGGGAATAGACCGGATCCAAATCAACGCGAGAACGGCAGGCACGGCCATATCAATATATTCCTTCATTGCAAACTCGTGCAATCCATGGCTGAAGATTGCCAGAATATCTTGCCCGCCCAGCACAATGACAGCAACTGCGCTGACGATCAACTTCTGAACTCTTGAATTGGCGTAGTTAATTGCCATTCCGAGCACCATGATCGCAAGGTAGCGCTGTGGTACTCTGTTATAAAGCGCTGCAGTATCAAACAAATACGTGTTAATCATAACGCCAGCCACTGCCAATACGCATGACGCAATGACAAGACAGCGAAATGGGTCGGAAGTTACTGTTTTTCTAACGCGTTCGAACGACAGAGCGAACCCGATTATTATTATCATTTGTACGAGGACTTCAATATACCAATACGCAAAGCCATTTGTGAGATTCGGTGAGAACCAATTCGAAATCAGCAACAATGTTTGCCAGTGAATCCTATCGAACAGCATCTGATTCAAAGTAGTGTAAAGTATTGTCGGTGCCGCGATACTGATAACGGACTTGACAAGCGTGCGCGCGTTGCCACGGTCACTTATGATTTTAAATTGAAATCTTGCCAGGCTGAGGCCGGATATTATAAATAATACCGTTGTTTCGCCTGAAACTGGCCATTTTGGAAAAAGATGAAAATGCGAGACAATAATAAACATTATAGATATTACGCGTAAAAAAACGGGAACCTCCATCGCCCGAACTGACAGCTTCGAAACCTTGGTTTTGTTGGCCAGCTCACAAAGATCACATATTGACGTCATTTCCCATTGATCTGGCAGATGGCCAATAAGTTCTTCAAGAACCATTGAAGCCTGAACAAACGAGAGTGAATCCCCACCCAGCTCCACGAACGATAAGTTTGCATCGGCGCGCGGGATTTCGAGTATTTCAGACCATGCATCCGCCAGTTTTAGCGCGAGCGGCGATAGATCCTGGCGCGAGTGTACAGTAGCCGCATCCGTGTTACTGACAATCAGAGGCAACGCCCGCTTATCAATTTTTCCATTCGGCGTAAGTGGAATAGCGTCCAGAAAAACGAACAACGCCGGCACCATATATTCCGGGAGTCGATTACTGACATGTTCACGCAATTCAACAGATGAAACAGGCTCTATTGAAATGCAATATGCAACCAGCTTTACGATCGAACTGTCATTGACGGCCAGAGCAGTGCACTGTTTGATCCGGGGATGCTGTGATATAGCGCCTTCAATTTCAGTAAGCTCAATTCGATGACCCCGAATCTTGATCTGATTGTCGCCTCGCCCCAGAAAGATGACACTGCCATCTGAAAGATAAGTGCCAAGGTCGCCGGTTCTATAGCAAATGTCGTCCTCGACATTCGCAAATGGATTCACAACAAATCTTTCCCTGGTTTGCGCAATGTCACCCCAATAACCGAGCGACAAATAGGGGCTGCGTATAAGAATTTCTCCGGCCTCTCCTTCGCAGACCAACTTATTTGAGTCATCCACGACCAGCAGTTGTGCGCCTTCAATTCCTTTACCAAGTGGAATCCTGGCATTATTAGCTTCAGGGTCGATCTGATGGTACGCCATTGCCTGCGGAGTTTCCGTCGTGCCGTAAAAATTCACACTAACTGCATTTGGTGCAACGACGCGCATTTGTTCGTATAACGTACTGCTTAATGCATCTCCACCCCAAAACAGGTATCGCAGAGCGTTGAATTTTAGTTCATCGATTTTTGCTCCAGTTTCAATAAGCTTTCCCAGGGGGGGTGTAAGGTGAATAACGGATATTCCATTTTTATGTATCCACGCCGCCAAAGCCGACGGATCTATGACGGTTGACTGTGCCGGACAGATGATTTTCGCGCCAATGGAGAGAGGCGTAAATACGTCCCTGTATACAGGGTCATGGCCAAGCCCGGAAAGCAAGGAAAAGCAATCGTCTTTTGATAACGAATGACGCTTGGTATGCCACTCAATAAAATGAACCAAAGGCGCATGATGTGTCGCAATTCCCTTCGGTTCGCCAGTGCTGCCCGATGTAAATGTAATATACGCCGGATGACAAGGGTCGACTTCTGGCAAAACCCTTTGATCAAAGGCGAACTCATGCAGTGATTCGGTGGGAATTTCCGGAATTCTGACGACCCGCGGATAGGAATTCTCTGCCCTTGGCTCAAAGTGCTCGAGATTGAGGTTGACTGTAGCTTCACCGCATAGCAGAACAAAGGTAGGCTGAAGCGCTCGAATGATTTGACCTACGCGCGCTGGTGGATATGCATTGTCGGCAACTGTGAACGTCAATCCGGCACGGGAGGCGCCGAGCATTGCATAGACCAACCCCGCACAGCGACTCGAAACAATAACAATCCGGTCGGATTCGGTAGCGCCATTTCCAATCAAGAAGGACGCAATGCCCTGGCTTATCTCTTCAAGCTGACGATAGCTGCAAGTCGCGTCTTGAGAGATTACAGCAATTGCATCAGGCGAGCGTCTCGCATGCTGTAAGAAGGCCATGAATATCGGACGTTCGACACAATAATCCAGACGAAGCGTTGGGTTTGGGCGGACATCCTGCATGTTATTTTTATACTCCACCTAATCTATACGAGATTAACGTCGTGCCCCGAAAATCCTGAGTGAGATGACGCTGAATTTATCGGTAGCGGTGGCAACAATATGGAGCGTCGAGCAGCCCGCTGAGTGGTTCAGGCCGAACGATTAAACGTTAGTGCAGAGTGGCCGGCGGCGCCAGCGCGGGTCCGGAAATGGGGGCAAATTTATTTTTCTGCAGTGGCCGCTTTGGGTCTCACTCACGAACGACCGTATATGGCTTAGCTGCCTGAAAGAGGGCCAAGGAACTGCCGTGATGCGTTGCTGTTGCAGGACTTCGCGGGTGTGTTGGCGATTCCGCTGCGCGATGGGTGTGATTTGATGGATGTGATTGGGCGGCGGTTGCAGAGGTAAAGCAAAGGGGCGGCCGTGAGGTTGCCCCTTTTTGGTTGGGTGTGTCCCGTCCTGCATAGCTGTCGAGTCTGTGAGTCTGTTTCAGACCTGGGCCGCGTTCGGATGACGCGTTGGTAAATCAGGAGACGCGATCCGTCGTGCAAACCGCGTGCGTAGGATTTGCGAGGACTTTGTTCTCGAACGCAGCCTCGCGGGCTCGGCAGCTGCTACGGGGATAGTCTTTTCCGTGTTTCAACTTTGTGTAGATAGTTGTCGGTGCAGTCAGTGGGGGCAGGTTGATTTTTTATAATAATCAACTTTACCTGCCCACTTGTTTTTTAAAGTGATTGACAGTCAATCTACGCTCTCATTAGCCTCTCTTTCGGCCTGTTCTTTCTTCCGGTTTTTTAAATCTCTTCTGGCAGCCCATACAAGACCAATGATTGTAACGGCAACAAAAATGACGATTTGTTCAGTAGGCATTTGCTTTCCTTCATAAGGCATCCGTTGGAATAGCGACGTCCCTGAATTCGCATAAGGTCTGTCCATGCTAATCAACGAAAGGAATGCAATTGTTAAGAATGTGTACCTCAGATGTAAAAGAATGTGATCGGAGGCGGGGCGTGAATAGTTAAAGTGTTACAGAAGTTGTAAGAAGTATGCAGGAGCGGCTATTGCAGCCGCTCCTTGTTTATTTCGAGCCTTTATATCGAACGCTGATTAACCCGCTTGCTCAGTTCCTCCGCGCTTTCCTTGCGCTCCGAGTAGCGGTCGACGAGGTCGGGGCGGTCGCGTAGCAGGAGGGTGAATTTCACCAGTTCTTCCATCACGTCGACCACGCGGTCGTAGAGCGCGGAGGGTTTCATGCGGTTCTGATCGTCGAACTCCAGGAAGGCCTTCGGCACGGAGGACTGGTTGGGGATGGTGAACATGCGCATCCAGCGCCCCAGCACGCGCAGTTGGTTGACGGTGTTGAACGACTGCGAGCCGCCCGAGACCTGCATCACGGCCAGGGTTTTGCCTTGGGTCGGGCGTACGGCGCCCATCGCCAGCGGCACCCAGTCTATTTGCGCCTTGAACACGGCGGACATCGAGCCGTGGCGTTCCGGCGAGCACCACACCTGGCCTTCGGACCACTGCATCAGGGTCAGCAGTTCCTGGACTTTCGGGTGGTCGCTGGGGGCGTCGTCCGGCAGCGGCAGGCCGGAGGGGTTGAAGATCCGCGTCTCGGCGCCGAAGTGCTCCAGCAGTCGGGCCGCTTCTTCCACCAGCAGGCGGCTGAACGAGCGCGGGCGGGTCGAGCCATAGAGCAGCAGAATGCGTGGCTTGGGGTTGTCGACCGCGGCGTGGTGCAAGGTGTCGGAAAGCAGCGTGTCGAGGTTTGGCAGTTGATCGCTCATGCTGGGGCTCCAGGCTAAAGGGTGGCGATGCGCTCGAGTTCGCGCTGGAGTGCGGCGGCGTCGAGGCGTTCGAACGGCAACTGGAGGAAGGCGCGGCAACGGGTTTCGATGGTGGCCAGCGTGGCGTTGAAGGCGGCGTTGATTTGCTCTTCGCTGCCGCTGACGTCGGACGGGTCTTCAAGCCCCCAATGCGCCTTGAGCGCGGGGCCGAAATACACCGGGCAAACTTCACCGGCGGCCTTGTCGCATACGGTGATGACGATGTCTGGCGGGCTGTCTGCAAAGGCGTCGTTGCCCTTGCTGCTCAAGCCGTCAGTGGCAATGCCGGCGGCCTGCAAGGTGGTCAGGCTGCGGGGCAGGACCTGGCCTTTGGGAAAGCTGCCGGCGCTCACGGCTTCGAAGCCTGCCGGGGCGAGGTGGTTGAACATGGCTTCGGACAGGATGCTGCGGCAGCTGTTGGCCGTGCACATGAACAGGACTTTCATCGATTTCTCCGTAGGGCGCCGGGCCGGGGGTATGAATATATGGTTTGGCGAATATACGGATTGTCGGATATCAGGTAAAGCGCGGTAAGTGACATGGGGCGGTGCAGATTTCATGGCCGGAACGAAAATGGGCGACCGCTAAGGGTCGCCCATTTTTTCGGGATTGGCAGGGAAGGGGGACACGCCACGATGTATCCCCAAATGGCGCTCGGCTTTAGAGCGCCAGGCCTTCCTGTATCACCGAGAGAAAGTTGTCCTCATTGAGTTCGACCGGATCCGGTCGAGGTTGTCCGCTGCGCGGGATCGTCTGGATCTGCCAATGTGCTTCACCGTGTTCGGTCTCGGTCCGGCTCAAATACAGCGCTTGGCTTTTGGAGAGGACATCGACACGGCCCATGCCGCCAATGATAAAGCGCGCGATGGGGTCGAGGGTGATGCTGTGGTGGTTGCCCTCAATCAGCAATTTGTCGATGGCGTAGTTGAAGGTCTCGCCGGAGGGGAGGCTTTCGATAACGTGTGTGGGGATGCGGCGAATGTTCAAGCCGACTTCGGTCAGTGGCTCTAGCCATGCTTCAAGCTGGTGGTACATCGCATAGACCTGTATCGGCCAATGCTCAATTGCCGTATCGGCGCAGGCTTCCGCGTCCGCACGGGTCTGTTGTTTCTGTTTCAGTTTTGCAGCGAGCTCATCTGCCTTACTCATTCCGATTCCCTATCGTGGTGTGAATTTTAGCGATGCCGCACCAAGGTACTTCACCCGAGTATGCGCTGACCAGACCGAAAAAAGCTCAGAGAAAAAAGCGCGATTGGACTGTGTTTTACGGCGGGAAGCTGTGGCTATTGTCCTGTTTTCCTGTCGGAAGCTTGGTTGAAGGGCACTGCTGTTGTGCTGTAAGCTCCGTGCTCGACTTTTCGAGAGTCGAACTAAAGCCCGATTGAAAATTACTGCGTACTTTGCAGGTGTCTGTTCTATTTTTATCTATCGATAGAGTAGCAATCAGAGTTGTTGGTGTTAGTGAGCCACTGGATAGAGTAACTCGTATTCAGCTCAAGGAATGATATCTGGCCTACCGATCTCATCGGTTAATATACGTGTGAAACTTTAAATATGATCAAGCAAAGTGTGAAATCCATCGCGTCCCTCGGGTTGGTATTGGTGGCGAGCCTCGCCTGTGCCTCGGCTCCTGAGACGGTTGACTTGGGGGAGTTGTATGACAGCTACCTTGAGCACAATCAGTCCTCCATGAACATGCCGCAGTTCAAGAAAGAGATTCTGATTTCCGGGAGCGTTCTCGGCGTTTCGAAGAACTTCTCCGGCGATGCCGTGATGGAAGCCGGTCTTGCCGATTCTGATGAAGTACTGGCAAGACTGACGGGTTTTGACGCGGACGAGTCGAACAAGATGGACGCGATGGCGGTCGGTACCGACTTTAAAGCGGTGTGCGTACTGGCGATGACGATGGGGTCGGAATACATGGCCCTGACTGACTGCGTGTTCAAGCCGTAAGTGCGTGTTCAATCCTCTTGGGCCGTGTTGGCGTTCACCGCCTTCGCCAGCCTGGCCGTAAACGCTCAGCCGCTGGATCAGCGGGATTTGATCGAGCGTTTGACGCACTGCACGGCTTCTTTGCAAGACGTTGTGGTCTTCAACGGTCTGGTTGAACGCAAAGAGCTGACACTGACCGCAGTGTCAGAGTTCGAACCGTGGGGCGGTCTGGCCTGGACCATCGAACCTGCGCTGTCCTTTGGTAACGTGAGTTCGTCGGTGGCGGTGATGAACGACCATCGTAGTTTTTACCTACGGGTGCCGTCCACTCAACCCGGTGTGGATATCCGGACAACCGCTCAGCAGTTGCAACTGGTGAATACCGGCACCCGCGGTGAGGCCAACGATTTCCGTAAGGTCATGGACGACCGAACGCTCCAGGCGATGTCTACTGGCGAGCCGGATAACTACTGGGTTGGATGTTTCTACGATCAAGACGCGGTACAGCGGCAGTTCGATCTGGAACTCAATGCAACGCCAGAACGTATGAATGAAAAAAATGCCAGGCAACAGGCATTGGACAATGATAGTTAATATTGCCCCGGTGATTTCATACACCTGAGCACTTAATGGCGTATACGCCATAAGGAAAAGGGGCCGGTTACTCATGTCTGTAAGTCAGGAGTGGCCGGTCCTTTTTGCGCTGTATTTCCCATGCCGCCATGGCAGTTGCGTTACTCCTCGCTGCATGAAGTATCCTGCTGAATTCACCGCATTGTGCTTTTCTATAGGCGCGACATGTACAACCTGTTGTGAGCAACAGGTGGTTGAAATGTCCGTGTGAGCAGAATCGTGCTGGCATTAAAAGTCAGCTCGACAATGAGGCAACCAACCGATTCGCCTCCGGGGAGAGGGTTAATGAAAAAGCTGTATGCACTGGTTGCGCTCTTTGCGCTGACGATTGGCAGCGTCGGCATGAGCGACGCTCGGTCCCATCGCGATAAGCAGCAGACCGAGTCGGTGGCGGGGGTGTTTGATTACTACCTGCTGACACTGTCCTGGTCGCCGACGTTTTGCCTGACTCATCAGAACAACCCGCAATGCTCGGGCAAAGGCTATGGCTTTGTGCTCCACGGTCTCTGGCCGCAGTACGCCAAGGGCGGTTGGCCGGAGTCGTGTCTGCCGATGGTGCCGTTGTCGCCAGCGGAGCAAAAACAAGGGTTGACGCTGTTTGTGACGCCAAAATTGCTTCAGCATGAATGGTCCAGGCACGGCACCTGCAGCGGCCTTGGCGCCTCGGGTTATCTGGATATGGCGGACAAGGCGGTTGGCACGGTGAAAATCCCGGACAAGCTGAAGCCCTTGAGCACCGAGATCTACTTTCCGGCACAGGAAATTGCGCAGATGTTCCGTCAGAGCAATCCCGGGATTCCAGAGAATGGCATCGCGATTGTCTGCAACGGACCCGAGTTGTCAGAAGTGCGCGTGTGCCTGGGTAAGGACTTGTCGTTCGGGTCTTGCGGCAAGGGCGTGAAAAGTCAGTGTCGGGCGGGTGATATTCGGGTTCCGCCAATGCGTTGATGGGGATCGTCATAGACGTATTGGCATAAAAAATGGGCGACTTCGGTTGCCCATTTTTGTGTGTGTTGCGTTGAATTTGTGTTGCCTGTCGGTTCGTTATGCCGGCTCGCTCAGTGCCTGCACCGGCAACCCCAGCGCTGCCAGGTCTTTGCGCAGTTGCGCGGCACTGGTGAACTGCAGCGCATTGAAGCCTTCCTGACGTGCACCTGCGATGTTCGGCGCGTGATCATCGATAAACACTGCATGGTGACCTTCGAACTGGTAGCGAGATTTCAGTAGCTGGAAGATCGCCGGGTCGGGCTTGATGAGACCTTCTTCGCCGGACACCAGAATGCCCTCGAATGTGTGCAGAAAGGGAAAGCGCTGAAGGGCAATCGGGAAGGTTTCGGCGGACCAGTTGGTCAGGGCCAGCAGGCGGACGCCTTTGGCGTGCAGTTCATCGAGGATCTGCACGCTCTCTTCCAGCACGCCGCCGAGTGTCTCTTCCCAGCGCTCGTGGTACGCACGAATCAGCGCCTCTTGTGACGGATGCCGCGCGATGGCTTCCTCGATTCCATCCTGCCACGACCGGCCTGCGTCCTGGCGCTCGTTCCACTCGGGAGGGCAGACCTCGGAAAGAAAAGTCTCCATGGCCTGTACGTCATCGCCGAAGATTTTTCGGTAGAGGTTTCTTGGGTTCCAGCGAATCAGGACGTTGCCGAGGTCGAACACAGCGGTGTCGATGGTTGCGGGGCGGTTCAGAGTGTTCATGCTTTTCCTCCATGGATTGGCTTCTGTAGACGGTTTTAGGGAGCCCTTGTTTTACCGCATCCCAAACCGAATGACACCCTCCGTAAACAAACCGATCATCCATCTGAACGGCCCATACAACAGCGCGCTGCCGCCCTCGACTCGACCGGTATCGCGGTGGTTTTCCTCATCTTCCAGAATCGACTGGACCGTTTCATAGGCCGCCAGGTCGTTCCGGCTTTCAAGGTAGGAGAGCTGGTTTTTCAAATGGCTCACCACGACCGATTCCACGGCCCAGGTGCAGGCCATGACGCCGCTTTTTCCGAGCAGTGCCGAGATAAAACCCATGAACCAGCCCCCGGCGCCGCAGAGCCAGTAGCTCTTGCACTTGATGCCGTTGCGGCGCTGTATCTCTTCCCAGAACCGGTTCATGTGACGTTTTTCGTCTTCCATGAAGCTTTCCAGAAGAGGCACGTAGTCTTTGCGTAGCAGGCGCGATACAAAGATCTGCGATCGGTAAATGTTGATAGCGCCGAATTCCCCGGCGTGGTTCACCTTGAGAATCTTTCTGGCGGTGTCCAGCGATGCGGTGCTGTCTTTATATTTCATCGGGCGTGGACACTCACAGGGCAGTTTTGGTGGGAAGCATTGGCGTTTCAAACGAGTATCAACAAATGCGTTGAACATTACAGGAGAAAACAAGAAGCGGGGGTTATGACTCGCACCACAATTGCTCCTCATCACCCCTGTAGGCTAAGCTCCCCCGCCATTAAGGGATCTGGGCTTTTGCTCATGCCTTACCCTTCAAGGATGACGCTTTTGCCTACCCCTATTCACGACCCTCATTACACCCCCGGCGGCCCGCTTAAACGCCTGCCGCTGCGCAAGGCTGCGATGATGTTTGTTGCGGCGGTTTGCCTGTGTTTGTGTGGTTTGCTTTACCTGCAACTGGAACAGTCCCGGCGCTACGATTTGTCGTTGGCTGAGGTGGCGTCGTCGAACCTGACGCGGGCGATGGCGCAGCAGGCGCAGGACACGTTTCTGAGCGCGGACCTGGTGATGACCAGCCTGGTCGACTGGATTCAGGCAGAGGGTTTTGGCGTAATGCAGAACCCGCGGCTGCAACAGATCTTCGCACGTCGGGTGCAGGCGCTCGAGCAGTTACACGGGCTGTTTCTGTTCGATAAAAACGGCCAGTGGGTGGTGACATCGTTTGATGACTTGCCGCGTCGCGGGGGTGTGGCCGATCGCGACTACTTCAAGTTCCATCAGCAGAATCCTACCTTGCTCGCGCACATCGGGCCGGCGATTCGTAGCCGGCAGAATGGCGAGTGGATCATTCCGATTTCCCGGCGGATAAACGACCCGCATGGCGAGTTCCAGGGCGTGCTGCTGGCCGGGATCAAGCTGTCGTACTTCGATCAGTTTTTCAAGAGCTTCAGCATCGATGACAATGGCGTGATGTTTCTGGCGTTGTCGGACGGTACGCTGCTGGCCAGGCGACCGTTCGAGGAGGCGCGAATAGGCGAGTCGCTGGCGCATGGGGATATTTTCCAGAAGTATTTGCCCCATGCCAGTTTCGGCAATGGGATGATCCGTTCGGTGGTGGATAACGTGATCCGGCTGTATGGCTATCGTCAGTTGGACGCCTATCCGCTGGTGGTTGCCGCGGCGACCCCGAAGGAGACGATTCTTCGGGGCTGGTACGCCAACGCCTATCAATCCAGTGTCGTCGTGGCCCTGGTGGTGCTCGGTGTGGGTTTGTTCGGTTGGATGTTTGTGCTGCAGGTGCGCAATGGTGAGCTGATCGAGGCGGACTTGCGGACTGCGCAAGAGCAGCTGGAAGTGATCGCGACTCACGACAGCCTGACCGGGTTGGCGAATCGTCGGCTGTTCGAACAGGCGCTGGATATCGAATTTGCACGGGGTGCCCGCCAACAGAGTTCGTTGAGCCTGATCATGCTCGATATCGATTTTTTCAAACGTTACAACGATGCCTACGGTCACGTGGCGGGGGATCAGTGCCTCGCGGAAGTGGCGCGTGCGGTAAACAGTTGTTGTCTGCGCAAGTCCGACCTGGCAGTGCGTTATGGCGGTGAAGAGTTCGCGGTGCTGTTGCCCGGCACTGACATTCATGGCGCGTTTACGATTGCCGAGCAGATCCGCCTCAGTGTCAAGGACAAGCACATCATCCATTCAGGTGCGCCTTTGGGGCATCTGACGGTGAGTCTTGGCTGTTATGCGTTTGTGCCCAATGACGGGGATAGCATTGAAGTGTTCATCGAGCGGGCAGACGCGGCGTTGTATCAGGCGAAGCATTTTGGTCGAAACCGCACGGTGGTGTCTACGCAAGGAAGTCCTAAAGTGGTACTGCATCCAGAAGTGCGATGAAGGGGTGGGGCGCGATTACAGAGCTGCCCCGTAAGCAATGTTTTTTTACGAGGCACCGCATGAAGTATTCACCTTCGCGACGTTCATTGTTGAAGGCAGGTCTGACACTGCCATTGATCACGCTGGTAGTTCCAGCCTGGGCTAACGCCTCAGCTGCGGATAAACCGCTGGCCGAGTTGTACAAGAAACTTGCCGAGTTGGAGAACAGTGCGAAAGGTCGATTGGGCGTTGCCTTGATCAACACTGCCAATGGTCACGAGATTCAGTATCGGGGCGGAGAGCGTTTTCCGTTCTGCAGTACTTTCAAGTTGATGTTGGCTGCGGCCGTGTTGCACAAAAGCATGGCTGAGCCGGGGTTGCTGGAAAAGCATATTGCCTATGCTGAAGCCGACCTGCTGTCTTACGCCCCCATCGCCAAACAGAATCTGAAGCAGGGCATGAGCGTTGCGCAGTTGTGCGCCGCCACGTTGCAATACAGCGATAACACTGCCGCCAACTTGTTGATCAAGGAGTTAGGTGGAGTGGCAGCGGTTAACCTGTTTGCCAAAGGCCTGGGTGATCCGGCGTTCCGGCTTGATCGCCGGGAGCCGGAGTTGAATACGGCGATTCCTGATGATCCGCGTGATACCACGACACCGGCAGCGATGGCCGCCAGCGTGCAGAAAGTGGTGCTGGGTGATGCGTTGGCAACAGCGCAGCGTGAGCAGTTGGCGACCTGGCTCAAGGGCAATACCACCGGCGATGCGAGCATTCGGGCTGGCACACCGGCGGGGTGGATCGTCGGCGATAAAACCGGTAGCGGCGACTACGGCACCACAAACGATGTGGCGGTGCTTTGGCCACAGACAGGCGCACCCGTGGTGCTCGCGGTTTACTTCACCCAATATCAAAAAGACGCCGAAGCGCGTCGTGATGTTCTGGCGACTGCCACCCGTTTGGTGATGGCGCACGCGTCCTGAGCAAGGAGTCATTGATGATTCAGACTGAACTGTCGAATGTTGACCTCTACCTGAAACGCCTCGGTTACGACACACCGCCGTTGCCTACCCTCGACACCCTTCGAGAGTTGCAGTCGCGTCATACCGCAACGTTCCCTTTTGAAACCCTGTCGACGATGTTGTGGGTTCCGGTGCCCATCGACCTGCCTTCGGTCGAGCGCAAAGTCCTGCACGAGGGGCGAGGTGGTTACTGTTACGAACTCAACAACATGTTCCTTGCCCTGCTTCAG
Source organism: Pseudomonas sp. H3(2019) (assembly GCF_007713465.1). GTDB lineage: Bacteria > Pseudomonadota > Gammaproteobacteria > Pseudomonadales > Pseudomonadaceae > Aquipseudomonas. The sequence continues at coordinate 13,746 of NZ_VMSG01000041.1, forward strand.
TACCTGGGGTTCGAAGCCCGAGGGATCACCGGGCGGGTGGTGATGGGCGGCCCTGAGGACGCGTTGACTGCACGCACTCATCGCTTGAGCCTGGTCACCCTGGACGGCGTTCGTTACATCGCGGATGTCGGCTTCGGCGGCATGGTGCCTACGGCGCCGCTACGCCTCGATACTGAAGAGGAGCAGCCGACCGGCCATGAACCGTACCGAATCGTTCGCCAGGACAGCAGCTACGCGTTGCGCGCGAAGGTCGCGGGCGAGTGGCGGCCGATGTATGTGTTCGATCTGCAGGCTCAGTCAGACGTCGACTACCAGATCGGCAACTGGTATGTCTCGACTCACCCCGACTCTCCGTTTCGGGGGCAGCTGAAGGTGGCGCGCACCGGGCCCGGGATGCGCCGCACGCTCATCAACGGCAGTTATGCCATTCACCGGATGGGCCAGGAGAGCGAACGCCGGCAATTCACGGATGCTGATGAAGTGATTGCGGTGCTGGAGCGCGAGTTCGACATTCGCGTGCCGCAGCATCCAGAGTTGAAGCAGGTGCTGGCGCAGTTGCTCAGCTCAAGTGAATCAGGCTGACACTTGAGCAAACATCCCGCTTCTACTTACCACTCGTGAATACATCGGCAGGTCAGCCCCAGGCGTGGATAGATCAGCGGTATGTTGTATTTGCGTATGGTGAACTCATAGCGGTACTCGGGTTGGCCGTGGAACGTCGCGAAGAAATGCTCGTCGTCCAGCCACTCAACTTCATCGAGTATGTACGAGTTGTACCATTGACCGACGGTGCGCTCGCTCAGAACTGTTCGAAGGTCTTTGTCTATCAGCGCAAAACACACCGCCTCCTCAAATGGGCAGTCGAAGTCGGTTACCAGTAGATAACCGGCTGTGGTTTCGTATTGGCGCAGCAGGGTGAAGCCAGGAATAGTCAGATCCGATGGCTGGCTATCTATGATGACGGATGTGCGTACCGGCCAGGTTTCGTAAGGGCCTTGATGTTGCGCGAGGGCGAAGCGTGCAACCGCTTTCATTTAAGGTAGTGCTCGGATCGATTGATTGGCTGGAGCTTATCGTAGGAGGCACGCTTCGAGGTAGCGCGACTGCTCTGCGTGGCGCGTTGGGTAGGGTTGTGAACGATTGCAGTAACAATTCAATTTGAGCGTTGCCTGGCAAACTGTATACAACTCTATAGACATTTGTCTTGAGTATTGAATACAGTGTGCGCATAACAAAAAACCAGGGAACCCCCCACGATGAAAACGCCCTCTGTTTCACACCAACGGCCTGAGGATGAAAACCTCGGGGTCGGCGCGAATATGGCTTACGGCCTGCAACACGTTCTGACCATGTATGGCGGGATCGTTGCGGTACCACTGATCATCGGCCAGGCGGCCGGGCTTTCTCCGGCCGACATCGGTCTGTTGATTGCGGCGTCACTGTTTGCAGGGGGCTTGGCGACATTACTGCAAACCCTCGGATTACCGTTTTTCGGCTGTCAGTTGCCGCTGGTGCAGGGTGTTTCGTTCTCGGGCGTCGCAACCATGGTGGCGATTGTCAGCAGCGGTGGTGAGGGCGGTTTTCAGTCGATTCTGGGGGCGGTGGTCGCCGCCTCGTTGATCGGATTGTTGATCACACCGGTGTTTTCTCGAATTACCAGGTTCTTCCCGCCGTTGGTCACCGGCATCGTGATCACCACTATCGGCCTGACGCTGATGCCTGTGGCAGCGCGCTGGGCCATGGGCGGTAACAGTCACGCCGAAAGCTTCGGCAGCATGGCGAACATCGGGCTGGCGGCATTGACGCTGACGCTGGTGCTGATGCTGAGCAAGATCGGCAGCGCCACGATCTCTCGCTTGTCGATCCTGTTGGCCATGGTGATCGGCACCGTGATTGCGGTGTTCCTCGGCATGGCCGACTTCTCGACGGTGACACAAGGGCCGATGTTCGGCTTCCCGGCACCGTTCCACTTCGGCATACCGACCTTCCATTTCGCGGCGATTCTGTCGATGTGCATCGTGATCATGGTGACGCTGGTGGAAACCTCTGCGGACATTTTGGCGGTCGGTGAAATCATCGGCACCAAGGTTGATTCCAGGCGTCTGGGCAACGGTCTGCGGGCCGATATGCTGTCGAGCATGATCGCGCCGATCTTTGGCTCCTTCACCCAAAGTGCCTTTGCGCAGAACGTCGGGCTGGTGGCGGTGACCGGGATCAAAAGCCGCTATGTGGTGGCCACGGGCGGGGTGTTCCTGGTGGTGCTCGGGCTGTTGCCGGTGATGGGGCGAGTGATCGCTGCCGTGCCGACATCGGTCCTCGGCGGTGCCGGTATCGTGTTGTTTGGCACCGTAGCGGCGAGTGGCATTCGTACGCTGTCCAAGGTCGATTACCGCAACAACGTGAACCTGATCATCGTCGCCACTTCCATCGGCTTCGGCATGATCCCCATCGCGGCCCCCAACTTCTACGATCACTTCCCGAGCTGGTTCGCGACCATCTTCCATTCCGGCATCAGCTCGTCGGCGATCATGGCGATCGCACTCAACCTGACCTTCAATCACTTCACCACCGGTAACTCGGACCAGCAGTCGGTCTTTGCTGCCGGCACCGAACGGACCTTGCGTTTCCAGGATCTGGCGGCGTTGCGCGAAGGGGATTACTTCAGTCGCGGCAAGCTGCATGACTGCGACGGTAACGAAGTCCCGGTGGTGGTGGATTCGTCCCACGGCCCGACGGAGCATCATGCGGGGCATGCCAAAAGCAGTGAGCATGTCTGACGACACTGTGCAGAGCGGCGCTTGACCGACGACGCGCTCACAATCGATAAACAGAAGGGCAGAGGGGATTGCATCTCCTCTGCCCTTTTTGCATGGGCGCTAGGGGCGACCGGCCTCGCTGGCGATCAACATCATTGCCGCCGAGAGCGTGTGGCCATCGGTGATCTGGCCGGCGGTGATCATGGCCATCAGTTCTTGGCGGGTGATGAACAAAAGATCATCCACCTCGCCATCGGTTGCGTCGGTGGCTTGTGTATCGAGGTAGACCTGGCACACCGCAACCGCACTGGCAATCAGTGATGTATTGCTGTGCAGCAAGCCCAGCTCCTTGACCTTCAGCGCCTGCCAGCCTGTTTCCTCCAGCAGCTCGCGGGCCGCCGCGTCGCTGGCGGTTTCGTTCTCGTCGATGGCGCCCCGCGGGAACTCGATGGACATCCCGCCAATGGCCCGGCGCTTGAGGTTGACCAGCATCAACCGGCCGTCTTCCAGGGTCGGTACGGCCACCACGCCATTGATAGCGTGGGCTTCCTTGATGATGAAGTAGCCGTTCTCGCGGACCACGTTGAAGTATGGGGTTTCCAGCAGGCACTGGGATTCGGTGACAGGCTTCATGCGCGGTATTACTCCAGAAAGCAGCGATCGAAAAGGTAGAGGTTGGCGGGTTTGAGGTTTTCCACCGTAGCTTGCGGGCGGCCGCCGTCGCCGCTCTTTTTGCGCCCGGTCTCTTGCAGGTAGCCGGCCTCGATCATCTTCAGCAGGCGCTGGCGGATGCTGGTCTTGAGCACCGGTCGTTCAAGCACCAGGGAGAAAATAATCACTGCTTCAGGCGCGCTGAACTCGTTGCCGAGGAACATCAGCGGCAGGCTGCTGTATAGCGACTTGGAGAACAGGCGCTCCTGCACCGAAGTCACCAGGCTGTTGTGATCGAAGGGCAGTCTGGTCGAGGCTTCGGCCACGTCCTTGAGCGGGAAAAATCTTTGGTGTTCGGCCGGCTGGACCGCCTCGCTGACGATGGCGAGGTAGAAGGTCGACGACGACCAGCAGCGCGGATCGCGGAACGCGTCACCGACGGTGCCGACCTGCTCGATCCAGGCCAGCGGCATGCCGACTTTTTTCGAGGCGCGCAGGCGCTCCACGGCGTCGTTCAGTGTAAGGTCTTCGACCCCGCCATTGACCACGATCCCGGGCAACGCCCAATGGCCGGCGAACGGTTCGGTTTCGCGTCGGTTCAGGAGGATTTCCAGCGCCTGGGTTTCCCGGCAGTAGCGCAGCACACAAAGGTCGATGGTATGCAGGTAGGCGCTTGGATGGGGGGTGCGGTCTGGCATGTCAGCTTCCGTGGGCAGCGTAGAGGTCATAGTTTACCGGATCCATGCCGGGTGCCATCCACTGGGTGGGCAGCGACTCGCCCAAGGCCAGCCGTTCGCGCAGTACCGTGCTGCGCACATGGATCCGTTCCTCGACGCAGATGATGGAAAAGCGCTCCAGCAACTCCGGGCCGCGATAGAAGGTTGGCAACAGGTCCGCGACATCCTGGCCGACTACCAGGGCAATCTGTTTACCGTCCATGGCCAGGCTGTCGGCGAGATGGGCGAGCAGGGTGTAGCTGTAGATCGGACCTTCGACGCCGCGCGCCACGATCTGTTCGACCCGGCTGGCACGCACTTCGGCGCAGCACTGGGGCTGTACGTGCTCGACGATCGATTCCAGCCAGTTCAGGCGCAGTTCAAAGTCCGCCATTCGTTTGCCGTAAGGATGCCTGAAGCTGGGGGCCACCAGCAGGCGTCTGGCCTGGCATGAGGCCTCGATCATCACCTGGGCGTGCCCGGCGTGAGGAGGGTTGAAGGCGCCGCCATAGAGGGCTATTTCAAACATGGCTGATCTCCTTGTTGGTACATGACGTGTACCTTATCAGTAAAATCGTTCAGACGAAACAATCGCCTAAGACCCTTGTATCAATAGTATTTACGAGGATTAATGTCCGGCATAAATATTTGTATGGTCGGGTGTTGCAATGAAAGTACATGACGTGTACCTTTTGTTCCATGCAGAGGAGAGACCCAAGATGAGCAGCCAGACCCTGAAAACCGCTTCCTTCGATGTCGATGCGCAAAAGAGCTTCACGCCGCTGTGTCCTGATGAGCTGCCCGTGATGGGTGGCGAGCAAATCGGCAGCGAACTGAACTTCATGGCCACCCTGGCCAGCCTGCGTGTCGGCAGCAAGGACGCTCATACGGCTCAGGCCCCGTGGGTGGTGGCCGAGCACTCGCAAATGTTCCAGTCGACCGGCCTCGAACACGCCGATATCACCTGGGTCAGCCACTGTGTTCCCGGCACCGAAGGCTTCACCCTGCTGGACGAACTGCCGACCCCATACGACTACGACTACTTCGTCTGGAAGGGTATCGAGCCGGACCTGCACCCGTACGGCGCCTGCTACCACGACCTGCACGGCAAGCTGTCCACCGGCGTGATCGAGTACCTGAACAGCCAGGGTGTGAAGCAGGTCATCGTCGGCGGTCTGGCGCTGGATTTCTGCGTCAAGACCACCGCTCTGCAACTGGCCGCCGCCGGCTTCAAGGTGATCATCCACTTGCCAGCCTGCCGGGCCATCAGTGAAGAGGGCGCCACTCAAGCCATTCAAGACATGCAACAAGCGGGGATCTCGGTTACCGCGACCCGCGAAGAAACCGCCAGTCTGGCAAGCGCATAAGGAAGAGAACATGGAAAGTGCATTCGATAGCAGCAACGGCGTCATCCAGAGTCTTCTGGATACCGACTACTACACCTTCACCATGATGCAGGCGGTGCTGCACCAGCACCCGAACGTCGAGGTGGAATACCAGTTCATCGTGCGCTCGAAAGAGCGGCTCGGGCACCTGATCCCGGACATTCGTAATGAGCTGGAGAAGCTCGCCGGCCTGCAGTTGCGCGAGGGTGAGCAGCGGTTTCTGTTCAACAAGCGTTTCCGTGAATACCTGACACCGGACTTTGAACAGTTCCTCGGTCTGTTTCGCTTCAACCTGCGCTACATCCACGTGTCGGAAGTCGACGGCCAACTGCACATCCGCGTCCGTGGTCCGATGTTGCACTGCATCATGTTCGAGCAGCCGGTGCTGGCGATGGTCAGTGAACTGCGCAACCGCGAGAAGTACCCGGAAGTCGAGCTGGCCGACGTTACCCGCAAGCTGTACCAGAAGTTCGAATGGCTGGAAAAAAACGCCAGCCGCGAAGAGCTCGCCGAGTTTCGGGTTTCGGACTTCTCCACCCGCCGGCGCCTGTCGTTCAGGGCCCAGCGCGAAGTGGTCAACGTCATGCGCAGTGACTTCCCCGGGGTGTTCGTCGGTACCAGCAACGCTCACCTGGCCTACGAATTCGACTTGCCGCTGATCGGCACCATGGCTCACCAATGGCTGATGGTCCACCAGCAACTCGGGCGGTTGCGCGAGAGCCAGAACGCCGCGTTGGAAAACTGGGTGCGCGAGTACCGTGGCAGGCTGGGGATCGCGCTCACCGACTGCATCAGCACCGACTTCTTTCTCAAGGATTTCGACCTGTACTTCGCCAAGCTCTATGACGGCCTGCGTCAGGATTCCGGTGACCCGATCGTCTGGGCCGACAAGGTGCTGGGGCGTTACAAGGAGCTGGGCATCGATCCAAGAACCAAGGACCTGATGTTCTCCGACGGTCTCAATTTCGAGAAGTGCCTGCCGATCCTGCGCCACGTGCGTGGCAAGGCCAGATTCGGTTTCGGCATGGGCACCAGCCTGGCCTGCGATGTCGAGGGCGTCGAGCCGCTGAGCATCGTCATGAAGCTGGTACGGGTGCATGGCGAGCCGGTGGTGAAGTTCTCCGACGACCCGATCAAGAACGTCTGTGAAGATGTCTCGTTCCTGCGGTACGCGGCCCAGGTATTCAATGTCAGCCTGATCAATCCACAACTGGGAGCCTGATATGACTATGCAACAGCAAGCGCGCATCGCCCGGGAACTGGGCATCGACCGGCAACTCGCCCAGGGCGGCGAGGCCACTGAAATCGTCCGTCGTGTCGATTTCATCAAACAGGTGCTGCGCGAGTCGGGTTGCAAGGCCCTGGTGCTCGGTATCAGCGGTGGCGTCGACTCCTTGACCGCCGGCCGCCTGTGCCAGTTGGCGGTGGAACAGCTGCGCGCCGAGGATCATGAGGCGCGCTTTATCGCCGTGCGCCTGCCGTACAAGACCCAGGCCGATGAGCGCGACGCCCAGGCCTCCCTGGATTTCATCCAGCCGGACCTGATCACCACTAGCAACATCGCCGACTGTGTTGACGGCCTGATGGCCAATATCGCCATCGACGGTTTGCAGCCTTCAGCCGAACTCATCGACTTTGCCAAAGGTAACGTCAAGGCCCGGGCGCGGATGCTGGCGCAATACGCGATCGCCAACTTTTGCAGCGGGTTAGTGGTCGGCACCGATCATGGTGCGGAAGCGCTGATGGGTTTCTTCACCAAATTCGGCGACGGCGCCTGCGACCTGGCGCCGCTGTCCGGGTTGATCAAAAGCCAGGTGCGGTTGCTGGCCGACGCCCTGGGCGCGCCGACACATCTGGTGCGCAAGGCGCCGACCGCAGACCTGGAAGACCTGGCACCGGGCAAGTTGGATGAAGCGGCATATGGTTGCAGTTACGAGGAAATCGATGCGTATCTGATGGGTGAAGCGGTGTCGCAGCAGGCGCAGCAGATCATCGAAAGTGCCTACATCAAAACCGCTCACAAACGCGAATTGCCTCGTGTCCCCCGGCCATAGACGTTGAAGCTGCCGCAGGCTGCGGTCTTTTGATTTTCCATCAGCCACAAAAAAGCCCCTGAATCTTTCGATTCAGGGGCTTTTCGATATTGCTGTCTGGCTCCACGACCTGGACTCGAACCAGGGACCCAGTGATTAACAGTCACTTGCTCTACCAACTGAGCTATCGCGGAATGCGCCGTATGTTACTGATTAAAAAGGACAAGTCAAGCATCAATTGCTTGAATGGCAGATTTTCAGGTGGACGGTGATGATTCTGCAGGCGAGGAGGGCGTTGTCAGCCATTGGCGGTTACCAGAATCGTGACAGAGGTCTACCATGGCCCCCCGGAAGTGGTTTCACGCGCTACCGGCCCTCAGCCGAAAAGGTACGCGTCATGACTCACCAACCACTGCTCACATCGTCAATGCTGCGCGAGGTGTTCGTATGAGCATTGCTCAGATCAGCCTGCCGAAAGGTGTCGGGCCGCATGCCGAGAAGCTCTTCGATGCAATCACTCAGGCGAGCACCGCTGATGAGCTGAATCGCGCTGGCGGCAAGGCTGAAGGATTTGTGCTGGGGCTGGAAAGCACCAAAGCGATCAAAAGCCAGGTCGCTGAATCGCTGTATGTGGCTTATGACGACGCCGCCAGTCAGCGTTCAACCGAACTGGCGGGCTGATCGACCTTAACCGCCGAAGGTGAAGGTGCCGAGCAAGAGCTTTGCATACAGCGACGTGGCGGCCAGTTGCACCAGCCACAGGGCCAGGCCGCCAAGAAATACGCCCAAGGCAACCTGCCACACCAGCCCGCTGCTGCGTTTGCTCTGGGGGCGCGGCACGAAGTGATCCAGGTCTTCATCGCGGTCAGCGCGTAAATCATCGTTTTTCATGTCGGTTCTCTGAAGTATCGGAAATACGCAGTACGTGTGCAGTCTAGAGTGCTCGTTCGCAGTGTTGATAATTATCTGCTCGCCAACGAAAAGGGGAAGCCAGACGGCTTCCCCTTTTCTGTTGCGCGTGTGGTTTAGATCACCTGAGCGATGGCCTTGGTCACCACGTCGATGTTGCTCTGGTTCAGTGTGGCAACGCAGATGCGGCCGGTGTCCAGGGCGTAAATGCCGAACTCGTTGCGCAGACGGGTGACTTGCTCAACTGTCAGGCCGGAGTACGAGAACATGCCGCGTTGACGACCGACGAAGCTGAAGTCCTGGTGAGGCGCGTTTTTCGCCAGCAAATCGACCATCTGCTGGCGCATGCCGCGAATGCGCAGACGCATTTCGGCCAGTTCCTGTTCCCATTGGGCGCGCAGTTCAGGGCTGTTCAGTACGGCCGCAACGATCGCTGCGCCGTGGGTCGGCGGGTTGGAGTAGTTGGTGCGGATCACGCGTTTGACTTGCGACAGCACGCGAGCGCTTTCTTCTTTCGATTCGCTGACGATCGACAGCGCGCCAACACGTTCACCGTACAGCGAGAACGATTTGGAGAACGAGCTGGAAACGAAGAAGTTCAGGCCCGACTCGGCGAACAGGCGCACGGCAGCGGCGTCTTCGTCGATGCCGTCGCCAAAGCCCTGATAGGCCATGTCGAGGAACGGCACGTGGTTTTTCGCCTTGATCACGTCCAGCACGTTGTTCCAGTCTGCCGGGCTCAGGTCGACGCCAGTCGGGTTGTGGCAGCAGGCGTGCAGCACAACGATGGAGCCGGCTGGCAGGGCGTTCAGGTCTTCCAGCAGGCCGGCGCGGTTCACGTCGTGAGTCGCGGCGTCGTAGTAGCGATAGTTCTGCACCGGGAAACCGGCGGTTTCGAACAGTGCACGGTGGTTTTCCCAGCTTGGGTCGCTGATGGCAACGACGGCGTTCGGCAGCAGTTGCTTGAGGAAGTCAGCGCCGATTTTCAGTGCGCCGGTACCGCCGACGGACTGAGTGGTGACAACCCGGCCAGCGGCGAGCAGTGACGAGTCTTTGCCGAACAGCAGCTTTTGCACGGCCTGGTCGTAGGCGGCAATACCGTCAATCGGCAAGTAGCCACGGGAAGCATGTTGAGCAGCGCGAATCGTCTCGGCTTCGACAACGGCTCGCAGGAGTGGAATTTGCCCCTCCTCGTTGCAGTAAACACCGACTCCCAGGTTGACCTTATTGGTACGGGCGTCAGCGTTGAATGCTTCGTTGAGGCCCAGGATTGGATCGCGTGGTGCCATTTCGACAGCGGAGAAGAGGCTCATTATTGCGGCAGCTCTGAATGAAATGTGGAGGGACGTGTGGCGCTCCAGCCGAATGCACTAGAGCGGTGCACAAACGGGGAGCTAGTATAGAGGCCTATACCGGGCGCGGCGACAGGCGTTTCCGCTTTTCGGGCAGGTTTTTTCGGATTATTTTTTGCTCGTTAGCCTTATTGTCATGTCAATGGCTTAGGGGCATGTAGGACGTTTGCCTTGAAACTAGAGGTATTCGGCACCACATCAACGGTTATCATGATTTTTCCCTGCGACATTCGTCGTGAGCGACCTTCACCGTTCTGGCGCGCCCGCCAGCGCCGGAGTGCGTCGCTCCTTGGAAACCAATAGGTACGATATGTCTGAATTCCAGCTAGTCACCCGCTTCGAGCCCGCCGGCGATCAGCCGGAAGCCATCCGTTTGATGGTCGAGGGCATCGAGGCCGGGCTGGCGCACCAGACGTTGCTTGGTGTGACCGGTTCGGGCAAGACCTTCAGTATCGCCAACGTAATCGCCCAGGTGCAGCGACCGACGCTGGTGCTGGCGCCGAACAAGACGCTGGCGGCGCAACTGTACGGCGAGTTCAAGGCGTTCTTCCCGAACAACGCGGTGGAGTACTTCGTTTCCTACTACGACTACTACCAGCCCGAAGCCTACGTGCCGTCGTCGGACACCTTCATTGAGAAAGACGCCTCGATCAACGACCACATCGAGCAGATGCGATTGTCGGCGACCAAAGCGCTGCTGGAGCGCAAGGACGCGATCATTGTCACCACAGTGTCGTGCATCTACGGTCTGGGCAGCCCGGAAACCTATCTGAAAATGGTGCTGCACGTCGATCGTGGCGACAAGCTCGATCAGCGCGCCTTGCTGCGCCGTTTGGCTGACCTGCAATACACCCGTAACGACATGGATTTTGCCCGCGCGACCTTCCGCGTGCGTGGTGACGTGATTGATATCCACCCGGCGGAATCCGATTTTGAAGCGATCCGTATTGAGCTCTTCGATGATGAGGTGGAGAAGATTTCTGCTTTCGATCCGCTCACCGGCGAAGTGATTCGCCAGCTGCCTCGTTTCACCTTCTATCCGAAAAGCCACTATGTAACGCCGCGAGAAACCCTGCTGGGAGCCATCGAAGGGATCAAGGTCGAGCTGCAGGAGCGCCTGGAATACCTGCGCTCCAACAACAAGCTGGTGGAAGCCCAACGTCTGGAGCAGCGCACCCGTTTTGACCTCGAGATGATCCTGGAGCTGGGTTACTGCAACGGTATCGAAAACTACTCGCGCTACCTCTCGGGCCGCGAGTCCGGTGAGCCGCCTCCCACCTTGTTTGACTATCTGCCCGCCGATGCCTTGCTGGTGATCGACGAATCCCACGTCAGCGTGCCGCAGGTCGGCGCGATGTATAAGGGTGACCGTTCGCGTAAAGAGACATTGGTCGAATACGGTTTCCGGCTGCCGTCGGCACTGGACAACCGGCCGATGCGTTTTGACGAGTGGGAAAGCATCAGTCCGCAGACGATTTTCGTCTCGGCGACACCGGGCAACTACGAGGCGGAGCACGCCGGTCGAGTGATTGAGCAGCTGGTGCGGCCGACCGGTCTGGTCGATCCGCAAATCGAGATTCGTCCAGCGCTGACTCAGGTCGACGACTTGCTCTCGGAAATCACCAAGCGTGTGGCGCTGGAGGAGCGGGTGTTGGTCACCACGCTGACCAAGCGCATGTCCGAAGACTTGACCGACTACCTTGCCGACCACGGTGTGCGCGTGCGTTATCTGCACTCGGACATCGATACGGTAGAGCGGGTCGAGATCATCCGCGATTTGCGTCTGGGCACCTTCGATGTACTGGTGGGGATCAACCTGCTGCGTGAAGGCCTGGACATGCCGGAAGTGTCGCTGGTGGCGATTCTCGATGCCGACAAGGAGGGCTTCCTGCGTTCCGAGCGTTCGCTGATCCAGACCATCGGTCGCGCGGCGCGGAACCTCAATGGCCGGGCGATTCTCTATGCCGACCGGATCACCGGGTCGATGGAGCGGGCGATTGGCGAGACCGAGCGTCGTCGCGACAAGCAAATCGCTTTCAACCTGGCCAATGGCATTACCCCGAAAGGTGTATTCAAGGACGTTGCCGACATCATGGAAGGCGCCACCGTGCCCGGTTCGCGCAGCAAGAAGCGCAAAGGCATGGCCAAGGCTGCCGAGGAAAGTGCCCGATACGAAAACGAGTTGCGCTCGCCGAGCGAAATCTCCAAGCGCATTCGTCAGATGGAAGAGAAGATGTACCAGCTCGCTCGCGACCTGGAGTTCGAAGCCGCCGCACAGACGCGCGACGAAATTGCCAAGATGCGCGAGCGGTTGTTGACCGTCTGAGTTTTGTAGTGGCTGGACTTGATCGTTCCCACGGTCTGCGTGGGAATGCCGCCCCGGACGCTCCGCGTCCGCTGTGACGCAGAGCGTCACTGGATGCATTACCACGCGGAGCGTGGGAACGATCAGCTGCGACTAGTGGGCTTCTCCAGCCTTCAACCCAGGCGGCAATGCCTTGGTCAGCAGGATCGCCAGCATACTCACCCCCAGCGCAATCCCGACAAAGTGAAACGCATCGTTGTAGGCCATGATCAAAGCTTGCTGATGGGTGATCTCGCTGAGCTTGCCCAGCGCGGCCATTTCGCTGCCAAACCGATCGGTCATGCTCGCCATGCGCTCGGCCACCTGCGGGTTGGTTGGCACGATCGACTCGCGTAAATAGTCGAAGTAAGTCTTGGTTCGGGCATCCAGCAGGGTGGCGAGCAGGGCGATGCCAATCGCGCCGCCGAGGTTGCGCAGAATGTTGAACAGGCTCGAAGCGGAGCCTGCATCCTGCGGCAGGATGTAGGCGGTGGCGATCAGCGAAATGGTCACCATGATCAGCGGCTGGCCCAGCGCGCGGACGAGCTGGATCTGATTGAACTGCGGTCCGGCGAAGTCGGGGTTGAGCGCGCCCGACAGAATGCTCGCCAAGCCAAACAGGCCAAAGCCGAGCGTGCACAGCCACTTCGGCGAAACGAACTTCATCAGTTTCGGCACCAGCGGAATCAGGAACAGCTGCGGCACGCCCATCCACATGATCACTTCGCCGATCTGCAAGGCGTTGTAGTTCTGGATCTGCGCCAGGTACAGCGGCAGCAGATAAATCGAGCCGTACAGCCCTACGCCCATGCCCAGGCTGGAAATGCTCGATAAGCCAAAGTTGCGGTTGCGCAAGATGCCCAGATTGATCAGCGGATTGGGTTTGGACACTTGCACGATCACAAAGGTGATCAGGCTCAGCAGGGCGATGCAACCCAGCGTCACGATCAGGTTCGACTCCAGCCAGTCCTTGCGATGGCCTTCCTCAAGAAACACCTGCAAACACCCCAGGCCAACGCCCAGCGTGAGAATGCCCATGTAGTCGGTGCTTTTGAGCAATTCCCAGTGGGCTTCTTTCTTCTCCAGGCCATACATGAGGCCGGCGATCATGATCAGCCCCGGCGGGATGTTGATGTAGAAGATGTACTTCCAGCCCCAGTTTTCCGTCAGCCAGCCGCCGAGGGTCGGGCCGATGGAGGGCGCGAAGGTCGCGGTCATGGCGAACATCGCCATGCCTTTGGCGCGATGGTGTTCGGGGAGTTTGATCAACGTCAGGGTGAAGGCCAGCGGGATCAGTGCGCCGCCGGTGAAGCCCTGCAAGGCGCGGAACACGATCATGCTCTCCAGGCTCCAGGCCATCGAGCAGAGCAGGGAGGCGGCCAGAAAACCCAGCGAAACCCACACCGCCAGGCGTCGTGCCGAGAGCAGTTGCACCAGCCACGCGGTGAGCGGAATCATGATGATTTCCGCCACCAGGTACGAGGTGGAAATCCACGAGCCTTCTTCCAGTGTCGCTGACAGCGCGCCCTGAATGTCCTTGAGCGAGGCGTTGGTGATCTGGATGTCGAGCACCGCCATGAAGGCGCCGAGCATCACGCTCATCACTGCAATCCAGTCCCGTCGGGTCGGTTCGCCGACCGGGCGGATCAGTTGATCACTGGCCATCGCCAGGGTCTTTGATGTTGACTTTGACGGTGACCGACATGCCCGGGCGGATCTTGCCGTGCAGCGGGTTGTCGGCGGCAAAGGTCAGTTTTACCGGAATTCGTTGCACGACTTTGGTGAAGTTGCCGGTGGCATTGTCAGGTGGCAGCAGGCTGAACTGCGCGCCGGAGGCGGCGAACAGGCTGTCGACCCGGGCTTCGATCGGTGTGTCACTGTAGGCATCGAAGGTCAATTCGGCTTTCTGGCCGGGCTGCATGTGGCCAATCTGGGTTTCCTTGAAATTGGCCTGAATCCAGATGTCCTGGTCCGGGACGATCGACAGCAGGTAAGCGCCAGCCTGTATGTATTGGCCATTGCGGGCGGCACGTTGGCCGATCAGGCCGCTGATCGGTGCGTGGATTTCGCTGCGAGTCAGGTTCAGTTGGGCCTGCGCCAGATCGGCTTTGGCGTTGGCGATCTGGGCGTCCAGGCGTTTGATCTCGGCCGTCAAGGCGTTGACCTGTTGACGCTGGCCCTGGGCGTCAGCCTGGGCCTTGGCGACTTGCGAGCGAGCGATGCGGTTGTCGGCGGAGAGGGTGGTCACCCGTTCTTCCGAGACATAACCCGGTTTGCGCAGGGTTTGCGCGCGGGACAAATCGATTTGCGAGCGGCTGAGGGTGGCCTGGCTGGCACTGACCTGAGCTTCGCTGGCGGCGATCAGGCTGGCTTGTTGGATCAGTTTGCTCTGGGCTTGCAGGCGCTCGGCTTCGCGGGTGGCGAGGGTCGCGTTGGCGCGGTCGACGGCGAGATGAAAGTCATCGCCTTCGAGTTTGATCAGTAGTTGGCCTTTTTCGACGTGCTGGTTGTCCTGTACCAGCACTTCCTCAATGCGCGCGCCCAACTGGCTGGAGACACGGGTGATTTCACCCTGGACATAAGCGTTATCGGTGCTTTCGTAAAACCGTCCCTTGAAGAACCATTGAGCGAAGAAGCCCCCGGCAACCAGCAGGACGATCAGCAGGAAAGTAAACAGGCGACGCTTGAGTTGGGCAGGCATGAGCAGACTGTAGTCGAGAAAGTGTAAGGAGATTTATCAGTACTCGAATCTGTCATATAGCCGATAAGCGGTAAATGCCACTTATTGATAATCAGCCATTGAACGGTGCCAGAGCCTTTTGTAGCCCCAACGTTGGCTTAAATGCCCTGCTCACTGGAGCCGGGCGGGCAACGCCTGTTACCATTCGCCCTTTGTTTCATCTCCGCTTTTTATATTCTTTCGAGACATGCCATGACCACCGTCCGCACTCGCATCGCGCCATCGCCTACCGGCGATCCCCATGTCGGCACCGCTTACATCGCTTTGTTCAACTACTGCTTTGCCAAGCAGCATGGCGGTGAGTTCATCCTGCGGATTGAAGACACCGACCAATTGCGTTCGACCCGCGAGTCCGAACAGCAGATTTTCGATGCCTTGCGCTGGTTGGGCATCAACTGGAGCGAAGGCCCGGATGTGGGCGGCCCGCACGGTCCGTATCGCCAGAGCGAACGTGGCGACATCTACCAGAAGTACTGCCAGCAGCTGGTCGATCTGGGTCACGCGTTCCCGTGCTTCTGCACTAGCGAGGAGCTGGACCAGATGCGCGCCGAACAAATGGCCCGCGGCGAAACCCCGCGTTACGACGGCCGTGCGCTGTTGCTCTCCAAGGAAGAAGTCGCGCGCCGTCTGGCCGCTGGCGAGCCGCACGTTATCCGCATGAAGGTGCCGACCGAAGGCGTCTGCGTGGTGCCGGACATGTTGCGTGGCGACGTCGAAATCCCGTGGGATCGCATGGACATGCAAGTGTTGATGAAGACCGACGGCCTGCCGACCTACTTCCTCGCCAACGTGGTCGACGACCACCTGATGGGCATCACCCACGTATTGCGCGGCGAAGAGTGGCTGCCATCGGCGCCGAAGCTGATCCTGCTTTACGAGTACTTCGGCTGGGAACAACCAGAGCTGTGCTACATGCCGCTGCTGCGTAACCCGGACAAGAGCAAGCTGTCCAAGCGCAAGAACCCGACCTCGGTCACGTTCTACGAGCGCATGGGCTTCATGCCGGAAGCGATGCTCAACTACCTCGGTCGCATGGGCTGGTCGATGCCGGACGAGCGCGAGAAGTTCTCGCTGCAAGAGATGGTCGACAACTTCGACCTCAAGCGCGTTTCCCTGGGTGGGCCGATTTTCGACATCGAGAAGCTGTCGTGGCTCAACGGCCAATGGCTGCGTGATCTGCCGGTGGAAGAGTTTGCCAGTCGCGTGCAGACCTGGGCGCTGAACCCTGAATACATGATGAAGATCGCACCGCACGTGCAGGGGCGGGTTGAAACCTTCAGTCAGATCGCACCGTTGGCCGGATTTTTCTTCGCCGGTGGCGTGACCCCGGATGCCAAGCTGTTCGAATCCAAGAAACTCTCGGGCGATCAGGTTCGCCAGTTGATGCAGTTGATCCTGTGGAAGCTCGAAAGCCTGCGTCAGTGGGAGAAGGACAGCATCACGGCAACCATTCAGGCGGTGGTCGAATCCCTGGAGCTGAAGCTGCGTGATGCCATGCCGCTGATGTTCGCGGCAATCACTGGCCAGGCCAGCTCGGTGTCGGTGCTGGATGCGATGGAAATCCTCGGCCCGGACCTGACGCGTTTCCGTCTGCGCCAGGCTATCGACTTGCTCGGTGGCGTGTCGAAGAAAGAAAACAAAGAGTGGGAAAAGCTCCTGGGTGCTATCGCCTGAGGTGTTTGACCCCGTGCAGGAGCCGCCGGAGGCTGCGATCTTTTGATCCTGCTCTTCGGCAACACCCCCATTTTTCGGGGGGGAGGGCGGTAAGTGATTGTTATGGCGGCAAAAAATTTTGAAAATTGTTAAAAATAAGTTTGACAGCTTTCCGATGCGCCATTAAGATTCGCCCCGTCCTCAGCGATGAGGGGCTATAGCTCAGCTGGGAGAGCGCTTGCATGGCATGCAAGAGGTCGACGGTT
>NZ_VMSG01000042.1 GCF_007713465.1 Pseudomonas sp. H3(2019)
AGGACACCGCCCTTTCACGGCGGTAACAGGGGTTCGAGTCCCCTAGGGGACGCCAGTTTTACAGAAGTGATGTTGCAAGATGTCACTCCGCCGCGAGGCGAAAAATCCGGGGCTATAGCTCAGCTGGGAGAGCGCTTGCATGGCATGCAAGAGGTCGACGGTTCGATCCCGTCTAGCTCCACCAATTTTACAGTTCAAGGTCTGGCCACACCGGCCTTGAATCGATCAGTACTCAGCACTGATCAGTTGTATAGAAGGGTTTGCGTCCCCTTCGTCTAGTGGCCTAGGACACCGCCCTTTCACGGCGGTAACAGGGGTTCGAGTCCCCTAGGGGACGCCACGATTACCCGCTCTGCGGGATTTATAAGGGTCATTCAATTATTGAATGGCCCTTTTGTTTGTCTGGCGTTTGGCCAATCCCCTCTTTCTCCCCGCGCTGTTCTTCTGACCAACGGTCACATCAACGACTTGCGAAAAATTATTATGAGAATAATATTCTATTCGTAATATTCGGAGGCAACGATGAACGATAAAAAAGCTCAAACCCGTGAACGCATTCTCCAGGCCGCCAGCTCTGCGCTGATTCAGCGCGGCCCGGCAGAGCCTAGCGTGGGTGAAGTGATGGGGGCTGCCGGCCTGACCGTCGGCGGCTTCTACGCACACTTTGAAAGCAAGGACGCGATGATGCTGGAGGCCTTCACGCAATTGCTCGGCCAGCGTCGGGCGCTGATCGCCGACATGGACGCCACGCTGACCGGGGAAGAACGCCGGGCGCTGGTCGCTGCGTTTTACCTGTCGCGCAAACACCGTGATTCCACCGAGCACGCCTGCCCGATTCCGGCATCGGTAGGGGAGCTGGGGCGTCTGCCGGACGATTTCCGTCTGGCCTTGAATGAACATATCGAATTGATGGTCGCGCAGTTGGCCGCCAGCCCGGAAGACATCGACAAGGCGCTGGCTGACTTGGCGCTGATGGTCGGTGGTTTGGCCCTGGCGCGGGCGTTGGGTACCGGTGAGTTGTCCGATCGATTGCTGCGTGCCGCCAAGTCGGCGGTGCTATGACCTGAAGCACAAGCCTTTGGAGATGAGCGATGAGCACGTTAAGTTGGGTTCGTGGAGTTAACGGCACCTTGGGCTGGGTTGCACCGCAATGGGTGGCGAGCAAGATGCGTTCGGTGTTCATGACGCCGCGCGAGCTACCTCTGCGTGATTGGGAAATGCCGCTGCTGGCGAAGTCCGAGCGGATCACCTTGCGCTTCGGCCTTTCAGCGTTGCGTTGGGGGCAGGGCCCGACAGTGCTGCTGATGCACGGCTGGGAAGGTCGGCCGACGCAATTCGCCAGCCTGATCACGGCGCTGGTAGACGCCGGTTACACCGTGGTCTCTCTGGATGGTCCGGCTCACGGTCGCTCGCCTGGCCGCGAGGCCAACGTTGTGCTTTTTGCTCGGGCGATGCTCGAAGCAGCGGCGGAGCTACCACCTTTGCAAGCGGTCATCGGCCACTCCATGGGCGGCGCCAGTGCGATGCTCGCCGTTCAGCTGGGGTTGCGCACTGAAACCCTGGTCAGTATCGCCGCACCGGCACGGATTCTCACCTTGTTGCGTGGTTTTGCCCGTCACGTTCGCATGCCGCCCAAGGCGCGTTCGGCGTTTATCCGCAAGGTCGAACGGGATGTGGGTATCCAGGCCTCACGACTCGACGTCGCCCGCTATCAGCTGGATATGCCAGGACTGATCGTGCACGCCGAAGACGACGTCTTTGTCTCGGTCAATGAATCGCAATTGATTCACGACGCCTGGTTCGACAGCCGCCTGTTGCGCCTGGAAGAGGGTGGGCATCAGCGGGTGCTGGCGGATCCGCGAGTGATTGAAGGTGTTCTGTCGCTGCTGTCCGGTCTTAGCTTGCAGGCGCGCCAATCGGCCTGATCATCCGTTACACTGCCCCGGTCGAATAATCTGACCGGGAGTGGGGCATGGGCTGGGATCGGGCAACGCCGTTTATCATTGACCTGCAGGTCGCTGCCGAGGACATCGATGGGCTGGGGCACGCCAATAATGCGGTGTACGTCACCTGGCTCGAGCGCTGCGCCTGGCGCCACTCGCAGCGCCTTGGGCTGGACCTGACCGAATATCGGCGCTTGGACCGGGCGATGGCCGTGGTGCGCCACGAGATCGATTACCTGGCTGCCGCCTATGAAGGTGATGAGTTGCAGTTGGCGACCTGGATCGTCGGCTGGGATCAGCGCCTGAAGATGACCCGGCACTTCCAGCTGAAACGCCCGAGCGATAACGCCACGCTGCTGCGGGCGCAAACCACGTTTGTCTGCATCGAGCTGTCCAGCGGCAAGCCGAGGCGCATGCCGGCGGAATTCATCGAAGGTTACGGCCCGGCATTACAAGTCGCACAAATCCAGTAAACTGCCGCACGTTTTTCGTTGAGTGTTTTCCATGCAAATTGCTTTGGCGCCCATGGAGGGGTTGGTCGACAACATCCTGCGGGACGTGTTGACCCGCGTTGGCGGTATCGATTGGTGCGTGACCGAGTTCATTCGGATCAACGATCAACTGCTTACGCCTGCCTATTTCCACAAATTCGGCCCTGAACTGCTGAACGGCGCCAAGACCGCTTCAGGCGTGCCATTGCGCGTGCAATTGCTCGGTTCCGATCCGGTGTGCCTGGCAGAAAACGCGGCGCTGGCTTGTGAGCTGGGCTCGGAGGTGATCGACCTGAACTTCGGTTGCCCGGCCAAGACCGTTAACAAGTCGCGTGGCGGTGCAGTACTGCTCAAAGAACCTGAGTTGCTCAACGAAATTGTCGAACATGTGCGCCGCGCAGTGCCGGCGCATATCCCGGTGACTGCCAAGATGCGTTTGGGTTTTGACAGCCCCGACGGCGCTCTGGTCTGTGCCACGGCATTGGCTGAGGGCGGTGCTGCGCACATCGTCGTGCACGCACGGACCAAGACGGACGGCTACAAGCCGCCAGCGCATTGGGAATGGATCCCGCGGGTGCAGGAAGTGGTCAAGGTGCCGGTGTTCGCCAATGGCGATATCTGGAGCGTTGAAGACTGGCGCCGTTGCCGCGAAATCAGCGGCGTGGAAGACATCATGCTCGGGCGTGGCCTGGTGTCGCGCCCTGATCTGGCGCGGCAGATCGCTGCCGCGCGGGCCGGCGAAGAGGTGGTCGAGATGACCTGGGCCGAGTTGTTGCCGCTGCTTCAGGACTTCTGGCTGCAAGCCAAGGCGCAGATGACACCACGCCAGTCACCGGGTCGATTGAAACAATGGCTGGCGATGCTTACCCGCAATTATCCCGAAGCCGTGGAGCTGTTCACGGTCTTGCGTCGTGAGACTGAGCTGGATCAGGTGTCGCGTTTGCTGGGTGTCCAGGTCTCTGAAGCGGCCTGAAAATGAACAAGGGCGCCGGTGGCGCTAATACTGGTCAGTTAACGGAAAAATTCGCTGAGCACAAAACCTGTGGCGAGGGAGCTTGCTCCCGCGGGTCGGTCCGCGTTCGGGCGAAGCGACCCTGAAATCAGCCACCGCGAGTATCCCGATGGAACGCGATTACCGGATTACGACCGCTTCGCGGCCGAGCGGGAGCAAGCTCCCTCGCCACAATTAATCACCAGGCGATAGATTGCCGTTAACTGACCAGTATTAGCGCCCCCGGCGCCCTTTTTTGTGCCCGTCATTTGAGCAGTTTCAGGAAGCCCTCCAGCGGCAGCGGCTGACTGTGCAAGTAGCCTTGATACAAGTGGCAGCCCAGCTCCTGCAAGAACTCAAGCTGTTCGGTGGTTTCGACACCTTCGGCAATCACCGTCAATTCAAGGCTGCGGGCCATCGCCACGATGGCGCGGATGATTTCCGCGTCGTTCGGATCGCTGGTCGCATCGCGGATGAACGACTGGTCGATCTTCAAGGTGTCCACCGGCAGGCGCTTGAGGTACGTCAGCGAGGAGTAGCCGGTGCCAAAGTCGTCCATGGCGAAGCTGACACCAAGTTTCTTCAGGCGGCGCATCTTGCTGATGGTGTCGTCCAGATTCTGAATCACGATGCCTTCGGTGACCTCCAGCTTGAGCAGCGAATACGGCAGTCCATGGCTACTCAGGGTTTGTTCAATCCGTTCGACAAAGTCGTTCTGGCGAAATTGCCGTGGACTGATGTTCACACAAAGGCTGAAGTTCAGCGGATCGATCAGGCCTCTATCGATCAATTGCCTGAAGGCCTGGCAGGTCTCATCGAGGATCCAGGCACCGACCTCAAGGATCAGTCCGCTGTCTTCCAGTACCTTGATGAATTCGCTGGGCGATTGCTCCCCCAGCCGCGGGTGGCGCCAGCGCACCAAGGCTTCGGCGCCGATAATGCGACCGTCCAGGGCGTCCACCTGAGGCTGGTATTGCACGCTGAACTCGCCACGCGAAAGGGCCAGGCGCAGGTCGGTTTCCATCCGCAGGCGCTCACTGGCCGCTTTTTGCATGGTGTTGTGGAACATCTGCGTGGTATTGCGCCCCGAATCCTTGGCTCGGTACAGGGCAATGTCGGCACGCTTGAGCAGGTCGGTCGGGGTTGAGCCGTGATCGGGGATCAAGGCCACGCCGATGCTCGGGGTGACTTGCAGGCGCTGACCGTCGAGGAACATCGGCTCGGACAACAGCTCGCGCAGCGTGTCGGCCAGCTCGCGAACCTGTTCGCTGACCTCGTTACGCGTACCTTCCAGGCCGCTCAACAGCACCACAAACTCATCGCCACCGAGTCGCGCCACAGTGTCTTCCATGCGCACGCTGGCTTCGAGGCGCGCAGTGATGATTTTCAGCACGGTGTCGCCCACCGGGTGGCCGAGCGAGTCGTTGATGTGCTTGAAATGGTCGAGATCGAGGAACAGCAAGGCGCCGCGCAGGTTGTGGCGTTTCAGCAGGGCGATCTGCTGGCTCAGGCGATCCATCAGCAGGGCGCGGTTGGGCAGGTTGGTCAGTGGGTCGTGGTAGGCGAGGTGGCGGATCTGCGCTTCGGCGTTTTTCAGCAGGCTGACGTCCCGGGCGGTCATCAACAGGCAGGCGGTTTCGTTGAGGGTGATGGGTTCGATCGAGACCTCGACGGTGAGAATTTCGCCGTGCTTGTTGCGACCAAGCATTTCCTGGTGATGCACCCGACCTTTGGCTTTCAACTCGGCCAGCAGGTTTGAGCGTTGTTTTTCTTCGGCCCAGATGCCGATCTGATACATAGTTTTACCCACCACTTCGTCGGCGCGGTAGCCGGTCAAGCGGCAGAAGCCGTCGTTGACCTCCAGGTAGCGTCCGCTGTCGCGCTCGGTAATGGTGATGGCGTCGGGGCTGGAGTGAAACGCCTTGGCGAACTTCTCTTCACTGGCCTTGAGTGCGGCTTCGGAGCGCTGCTGCTGGGTGATGTCGCGCAAGGTGGTGACGATGCACGGCTCGTTGCCGACGCTGATTTGTCGGCTGGATATCACGCACGTCAAGGGTTGCCCGTCCTTGTGGTGAACGATGATTGCGACGTTGTTCAGCGCCTGTTCGCGAATCACCTGTTCGATGCGTTGCTGACGCTTCACCGAAGCGTCCCAGAGGCCAATCTCGTCGGCACTGCGGTCGATGACGTCGGTGGTGGTCCAGCCGAAGATCTGAGTAAAGGCAGGGTTGATCTCGATGAACTGGCCGGTGTCCTGGCGCGTCACGCAGATCGGGTCCGGGCTGACCTGGAACAGGCTGGCGAATTTTTCTTCGGAAGTGATCAGGCGCTGCTCGCGCTCCACCTGGTCGGTGATGTCGAGCAACGTACCGGCCATGCGCAGGGGGGCGCCGGACTCATCGCGATAGAGCCGTGCACGGCTTTCCAGGTAGCGCGAACTGCCGTCGGCCAATTGCACGCGGTAGGTCAGTTGATAATTGCCGGCCGGGCCTTCGCGCAAACTGCGATAGGCGTCGCGCATGCTGTCACGCTCATCGTCGGGCACACCTTCGAAAAACGCATCGAAGGACTCGTGAAAGGGTACCGGATCCAGGCCATGCAACTGTGCGGCGCGGGCCGAGCCATAGAGCATGCCGCTGGGAATGTGCCAGTCCCAGGTGCCGAGTTGCGCCGAGTCCAGCGCCAGATCGAGGCGCTCCTGGCTATCCTTCAGGGCGAGTTCGGCAGCCTTGCGTTCAGTGGTGTCGAGGAACGTGCTGAGCAGGTAGGCCTGGCCTTCGAGTTCAACCTTTTGCGCACTGAGAATGCCGTCGTGGACATCGCCGTTGCTGGCGCGAAACTGCACCTCCATGCTGACCAGTTCACCTTTGGCCTTGGTTGCCTTGACCAGTTTGGCGCGCTGTTCCGGGTTTACCCAAAGGCCCAATTCCAGTGTCGTGCGGCCGATTACGCTGTGTACGGGCCAGCCAAACAGGCTTTCGAAATATTGATTGGCTTCGCTGATCAAGCCGTCTTCCTGGCGGGTCAGCAGCACCATGTTCGGGCTCAGGTGAAATAGTGTTGCGAAACGTTTCTCCGAGCTGCTCAGGGCCTGTTCGCGCTGGCGTTGATGGGTGATCTCGCGGATCACCCCGATCATCCGTGGCCGGCCTTGTTTGTCCGGTATCAGGCTGCCGTTGATCTCCAGCCAGTGCAGGCTGCCGTCGGGCCAGCGGATCCGGTGATGCATCGCCTGTTCCAGCGGTGCGCCGGCCACCACCGCGTTAAAGGCTCGCAGGGTTTTGGCGCGATCCTCCGCCGGCAACAGATCCAGGTATTCCAGGTCGGCCGGCAGTGGCTTTCTTGGGTCAAACCCGAACAGGGCTTGAGTCCCCCGTGACCAACTGATCAGCCCGCGTTCAATGTCCCAGTACCAGGCTCCCAGGTGTGCGCCATTCAAGGCAGCGAGCAATTGTGGTGCGCTCTCCCAACTCTGCTCCGAGGTACGCGGGTCGAGCGCCTGAATGCGCGGCATTGGGGGCGTGCGTGAGCGAGTGCGGTCAGCAGATTTGGGCATGGGTAACAAGCCTTGGGCTGAATGGGGTGTTTGGCGCTGGGATTTTCAACCTTTAAGGATTAGCACAACTTAGCCATGAGTCCGTGGCAAATCGATTTGTGCGTCCAACAAGGCCATGAAAGCCCGTGCAGCATTCGACAGCGTCCGTTCGGTGTGCACGATATAGCCTAGCTGGCGAGTGAGTTGTATGCCCGGTAAAGGAATGCGTGCCACTTGATCGTCGAGCATGGTGCGCGGCAACACGCTCCAGGCCAGGCCAATGGAAACCATCATCTTGATAGTTTCCAGATAGTTAGTGCTCATCGCGATGTTTGGCGTCAGCCCCTGGGCTTCGAATAGTCGTTGCACGATGTGGTGGGTAAAGGTGTTGCCACCGGGGAAAACCGCCGGATGGCGGGCAATGTCGGCCAGGCTGACTGCGCCGTTGCTGATCAGCGAGTGTTCCGGGGCCGCCACGAAGTCCAGCGGGTCGTCCCATACCGGGGTGGCTTTCACCAGCGTGTGTGGCTCGGGTGCCAGGGTAATCACCGCCAGTTCGGCGCGGCCGTGAAGAATTTCCTCGTAGGCGACTTCCGAATCGAGGAACTGAATATCCAGCGCGACCTCGGGATAGCGTCGGGTGAACGCCCGCAGCAAGGGCGGCAGGCGGTGCAGGCCAATGTGATGACTGGTCGCCAGGGTCAGGCGGCCGGTCACTTCGCCGGTCAGGTTGGTCAGCGCCCGGCGGGTGTCATCCAGCACATTCAGAATCTGATAAGCGCGCGGCAACAGGGCGCGTCCGGCCTCGGTCAGGCTGACTTCGCGGCCCAGTCGATCAAACAGCCGTACATTGAGCTGCTGCTCCAGCCCGGCGATGCGTTTACTGATGGCTGGCTGGGTCAGGTGCAGCCGTTCGCCCGCGCCGGAAAAGCTGCCGGTCTCGGCGATGGCTATAAAAGCATTGAGGTTGGCCAGGTCCATGGTCGTATTCCAGTTGGTTATCCAAAGCATAAAAAATATGAATTTGAGTTATTTAATGTAACCCCATAGGATCGACCTCACAAGCCAAGGGGTTATTGATTTACTTCAGTAATCCAGGGCATAGAAACAAGCTGATGAGGAAACGTCTGATGGCCGGCAAAACGCTCTACGACAAGCTCTGGGATTCGCATTTGGTCAAGCAGCGCGACGATGGTTCGGCGCTGATCTACATCGATCGTCACATCATTCACGAAGTGACCTCGCCGCAAGCCTTCGAAGGTCTGCGTCTGGCCGGGCGCAAGCCGTGGCGCATCGATGCCAACATCGCGACCCCGGACCACAACGTACCGACGACTCCAGAGCGCAAGGGCGGCATTGCTGCCATCGCTGACGAAGTCTCGCGTTTGCAGGTTCAGACCCTCGATGACAACTGTGACGAATATGGCATCGTCGAATTCAAGATGAATGATGTGCGCCAAGGCATCGTTCACGTCATTGGCCCGGAGCAGGGCGCAACCTTGCCGGGCATGACCGTGGTCTGCGGTGACTCCCATACCTCGACCCACGGCGCTTTCGGTGCATTGGCTCACGGTATCGGCACTTCCGAGGTCGAGCACGTGCTCGCCACCCAGTGCCTGGTCGCCAAGAAAATGAAAAACATGCTGGTCCGCGTCGAAGGTAAATTGCCGTTCGGCGTGACCGCCAAGGACATCGTCCTGGCTGTTATCGGCAAGATCGGCACCGCTGGCGGTAATGGCCATGCGATCGAATTCGCCGGTAGCGCGATTCGCGAGTTGTCGGTCGAAGGCCGCATGACCATCTGCAACATGTCCATCGAAGCCGGTGCGCGAGTTGGTTTGGTTGCTGCTGACGAAAAGACCGTTGCCTACGTCAAGGGTCGTCCGTTTGCACCGAAAGGCGCTGAGTGGGACTTGGCTGTCGAAGCCTGGAAAGACCTGGTTTCCGATGCGGACGCGAAGTTCGACACCATCGTTGAGCTCGACGCTGCGCAGATCAAGCCACAGGTCAGCTGGGGCACGTCCCCGGAAATGGTCCTCGCTGTCGATCAAAACGTGCCGGACCCGGCCAAAGAGATGGATCTGGTCAAGCGCGACTCGATCGTCCGCGCCTTGAAGTACATGGGTTTGACCGCTAATCAGGCGATCACCGACATTCAACTGGACCGTGTGTTCATTGGTTCCTGCACCAACTCGCGGATCGAAGATCTGCGCGCTGCTGCGGTGATTGCCAAGGGCCGTAAAGTGGCTTCGACCATCAAGCAAGCCATTGTGGTGCCGGGTTCGGGCCTGGTGAAGGCGCAAGCCGAAGCTGAAGGGCTGGACAAGATTTTCCTCGAAGCCGGTTTCGAATGGCGTGAGCCGGGTTGCTCGATGTGCCTGGCAATGAACCCGGACCGTTTGGAGTCCGGCGAGCATTGCGCATCGACCTCCAACCGTAACTTCGAAGGCCGTCAGGGCGCCGGTGGCCGTACGCACCTGGTGAGCCCGGCAATGGCCGCCGCCGCCGCTGTCAACGGTCGTTTCGTCGACGTCCGTGAATTGATCTGAAGGAGCGCAGCATGAAAGCTTTTACCCAGCACACTGGTCTTGTCGCGCCTTTGGATCGTGCCAACGTCGACACCGACCAGATCATTCCCAAGCAGTTCTTGAAGTCGATCAAGCGCACCGGTTTCGGTCCGAACCTGTTCGATGAGTGGCGTTACCTGGATGTCGGGCAACCGTATCAGGACAACTCCAAGCGTCCGCTGAACAAAGACTTTGTACTCAACGCCGAGCGTTATCAAGGTGCCAGCGTGTTGCTCGCCCGGGAAAACTTCGGCTGCGGTTCGAGCCGTGAGCACGCGCCATGGGCCCTGGAAGAGTACGGTTTTCGCAGCATCATCGCGCCGAGCTATGCCGACATCTTCTTCAACAACAGCTTCAAGAACGGCTTGCTGCCGATCATTCTGAGTGACGCTGAAGTCGACGAGTTGTTTGCGCAAGTGGAAGTCAATCCGGGCTACCAGTTGCAGATCGACTTGCAGGCTCAGACCGTGACCCGTCCTGACGGCAAGGTCCTGAGCTTCGAAATCGATGCTTTCCGCAAACACTGCCTGCTCAACGGCCTGGACGATATCGGCCTGACCTTGCAGGACGGCGATGCGATTGCCGCCTTCGAAGCCAAGCACCGCGCCAGCCAGCCGTGGTTGTTTCGCGACGCGTGATTTGTAAGGCCTCACTAAACACCACAAGACTCGCCCAGGATGGAAGTCACCATGACCAGCACTGCCCAGCACAGCGATGTAGTACAAAAGCAATTCGGCGAACAGGCTGCCGCCTACCTGAGCAGCGCAGTACACGCCCAGGGCACCGAGTTTGCGCTGCTACAGGCCGAACTGGCAGGTCGTGGTGATGCACGAGTGCTGGACCTGGGCTGCGGCGCCGGTCATGTGAGTTTTCATGTGGCTTCGCTGGTGAAAGAAGTCGTAGCCTACGACCTGTCGCAGCAGATGCTCGATGTGGTGGCTGGCGCCGCGGTTGATCGTGGTCTGAACAATGTGACCACTGTGCTCGGTGCAGCGGAGCGCCTGCCATTCGCCGATGGCGAGTTCGATTTCGTCTTCAGCCGTTATTCGGCGCACCATTGGAGCGACCTCGGCCTGGCATTGCGCGAAGTGCGCCGGGTACTCAAGCCGGGTGGGGTGGCAGCGTTCATTGATGTCTTGTCGCCGGGCAGTCCGTTGTTCGACACTTACCTGCAAAGTGTCGAAGTACTGCGCGACACCAGCCACGTGCGTGATTATTCCGCCGGGGAGTGGTTGCGTCAGGTCAGCGAGGCGGGGTTGCATACCCGTAGCACCACGCGCCAGCGGCTGCGTCTGGAGTACAACTCCTGGGTCGAGCGCATGCGTACACCCCAAGCGCTGCGCGTGGCGATCCGCGAGTTGCAGCAGGCGATGGGCAATGAAGTTCGCGAGTATTACGAGATTGAAGCCGATGGTTCGTTCAGCACCGATGTACTGGTGCTGATGGCTGAACGATAAGCGCCAAGCGCTGGAATTTTTCCGGGCGCGCCGATGAGCGCGCCGACTGATGATATGAGGAACGCATGAGCAAGCAGATTCTGATTCTCCCAGGTGACGGTATTGGCCCGGAAATCATGACCGAAGCGGTCAAGGTGCTGGAGCTGGCCAACGACAAGTTCGCACTGGATTTCGAGCTGAGCTTTGATGTGATCGGCGGCGCCGCCATCGACAAGCACGGCGTGCCGTTGGCCGACGAAACCCTGGCCCGTGCGCGTGCTGCCGATGCGGTGCTGCTGGGTGCGGTGGGCGGTCCGAAATGGGACACCATCGAGCGTGACATTCGTCCAGAGCGCGGCTTGTTGAAGATTCGTGCGCAACTGGGCCTGTTCGGCAACCTGCGTCCGGCGATCCTGTACCCGCAACTGGCTGAAGCGTCGAGCCTGAAAGCCGAAATCGTCGCGGGCCTGGATATCCTGATCGTCCGTGAACTGACCGGCGGTATCTACTTCGGCGCGCCGCGTGGTGTGCGCGAGTTGGAGAATGGTGAGCGTCAGGCGTACGACACCCTGCCATACAGCGAAAGCGAGATCCGCCGGATCGCCCGTGTCGGTTTCGACATGGCGCGCGTACGCGGCAAGAAGCTCTGCTCGGTCGACAAGGCCAACGTTCTGGCGTCCAGCCAGCTGTGGCGCGAAATCGTCGAGCAAGTGGCCAAGGACTACCCGGATGTCGAACTGAGCCACATGTACGTCGACAACGCCGCCATGCAGCTGGTGCGTGCTCCGAAGCAGTTCGACGTGATCGTCACCGACAACCTGTTCGGCGATATCCTGTCCGACGAAGCTTCGATGCTCACCGGCTCCATCGGCATGTTGCCGTCGGCCTCGCTGGATGCCAACAATAAAGGCATGTACGAGCCGTGCCATGGTTCGGCGCCGGACATCGCAGGCAAAGGCATCGCCAACCCGTTGGCGACGATTCTGTCGGTGTCGATGATGCTGCGTTACAGCTTCAATCAGCTGGTAGCCGCTGACGCCATCGAAAAAGCCGTCAGCCTGGTGTTGGACCAAGGGCTGCGCACAGGTGATATCTGGTCGTCGGGTTGCGCGAAAGTAGGTACGCAGGAAATGGGCGACGCAGTAGTCGCAGCGCTGCGGAATCTGTAATCTCTCTGGCCCCGCTTGTCGCTGATGCCGGCAAGCGAGCCCACTTTTTGTAAAAGGTGTAGTTGCGATGAAACGTGTAGGTCTGATCGGTTGGCGCGGTATGGTCGGTTCCGTGCTCATGCAGCGGATGCTGGAAGAGCAGGATTTCGATCTTATTGAGCCGGTGTTTTTCACCACTTCCAATGTGGGTGGCCAAGGTCCGTCCGTGGGTAAGGATATTGCTCCGCTCAAGGACGCTTACAGCATTGAAGAGCTGAAAACCCTCGACGTGATTCTGACCTGCCAGGGTGGCGACTACACCAGCGAAGTCTTCCCGAAACTGCGCGAAGCCGGCTGGCAGGGTTACTGGATCGACGCCGCTTCCAGCCTGCGTATGCAGGATGACGCGGTCATCGTTCTGGACCCGGTGAACCGCAAGGTCATTGACCAGCAACTCGACGCGGGCACCAAGAACTACATCGGCGGCAACTGCACCGTCAGCCTGATGCTGATGGGCCTGGGCGGTCTGTTCGAAGCCGGTCTGGTGGAGTGGATGAGCGCCATGACCTATCAGGCAGCCTCCGGTGCCGGTGCGCAGAACATGCGTGAACTGATCAAGCAAATGGGCGCGACCCACGCTGCTGTCGCTGATCAATTGGCCGACCCGGCCAGCGCGATCCTCGACATCGACCGTCGTGTAGCCGAAGCCATGCGCAGCGATGCCTACCCGACCGAAAACTTCGGCGTGCCATTGGCCGGCAGCCTGATCCCGTGGATCGACAAGGAACTACCGAACGGTCAGAGCCGCGAAGAGTGGAAGGCCCAGGCCGAGACCAACAAGATCCTCGGTCGCTTCAAGAGCCCGATTCCGGTAGACGGCATCTGCGTGCGCATCGGCGCCATGCGTTGCCACAGCCAGGCGCTGACCATCAAGCTGAACAAAGACGTGCCGATTGCCGATATCGAAGGGCTGATCAGCCAGCACAACCCATGGGTCAAGCTGGTGCCGAACCAGCGCGAAATCAGCATGCAGGAGCTGAGCCCGACCAAGGTCACCGGCACCCTGAACGTACCGGTTGGCCGTCTGCGCAAGCTGAACATGGGGTCGCAGTTCGTCGGTGCTTTCACCGTTGGCGACCAGCTGCTGTGGGGCGCGGCCGAACCGCTGCGTCGCATGCTGCGGATTCTGCTGGAACGTTGATCTGCTGATGCAATGAAAAAGCCCGCATCTCGAAAGAGCTGCGGGTTTTTTATTTCGGGCCAATTGATCGTTCCCACGCAGGAGCGTGGGAACGATCGGTGTTGCGGTGAATTGCCTGCATGCCTGCCACCCGGTAAAGTGCCGCTCCCCCGTTTCGCCTGAGGTAGATCCATGAGCCAGTCCTTTGATATCGCCGTCGTCGGCGCCACCGGTACTGTCGGCGAAACACTCGTCCAGATTCTTGAAGAGCGCGACTTTCCGGTTGCCAACCTGCACCTGCTGGCCAGCAGTGAATCGGCAGGGCATTCGGTGCCGTTTCGCGGCAAGAATGTACGGGTGCGGGAAGTCGACGAATTTGATTTCAGCAAGGTCCAGCTGGTGTTCTTCGCCGCAGGCCCTGCGGTCACCCTGAGCTTTGCGCCGCGTGCCACGGCCGCCGGTTGCGCGCTGATTGATTTGTCCGGCGCCTTGCCGGCGGAACAGGCACCGCAAGTGGTGCCGGAAGCCAATAGCCAAGTGCTGGCCGGCTTGAAAAAGCCGTTTCAGGTCAGCAGCCCAAGTGCATCGGCCACCACTCTGGCCGTGGTGCTGGCGCCGTTGCGCGAGTTGCTCGACCTGCAGCGAGTGACCGTCACTGCCAGCCTGGCCGTTTCCGCCCAAGGCCGCGAAGCGGTCAGCGAGCTGGCCCGGCAGACGGCAGAACTGCTGAATGTGCGCCCGCTGGAGCCGCGTTTCTTTGATCGGCAAATGGCCTTCAACCTGCTGGCACAAGTCGGCGCGCCGGATGCTCAGGGCCATACCCTGCTGGAAAAACGCCTGGTTCGAGAGCTGCGCGAGGTCATGGCACAGCCTTTATTAAAGATTTCTGTCACTTGCATTCAAGCCCCGGTGTTTTTCGGCGATAGCTTTAGCGTGACCTTGCAGTCAGCCAAGGCTGTCGACCTTGCGGCAGTGAATGCTGCGCTTGAGGCGGCGCCTGGTGTAGAGCTGGTCGAGGCGGGCGATTACCCGACGCCGGTCGGCGATGCGGTAGGGCAGGATGTGGTCTACGTTGGTCGGGTTCGCGGCGGTATCGACGACCCGGCGGAACTTAACGTGTGGCTGACGTCAGATAACGTACGCAAAGGCGCTGCACTCAACGCGGTGCAGGTGGCTGAGTTGTTGATAAAAGACCTTGTGTAAAAGATACTTGGCAACAATTTGCAAATTTATTCTAGTCGTACAGGCCGCAAGGCCTGAATGCTGGAGGCGAGCCGCCATCAGGGGCTTCCAAGGGCATCAGTGAAATAAGCGCGCGCAGAGACTCTTCGAGGCTGCGCGCAATGCCTTACGGCAGCGGTATCAACACCTTCTCGCTTGCCGAGGAAAGTTCAACAAAGGATGAGGCTATGGTTCAAGTTCGCAAACTGGTGTTAGCAATAGCGGCCGCCTCGGCGCTGTCCTCCGGTATGGCGCATGCCCTCGGGCTTGGGGAATTGACCCTGAAGTCGACCCTGAACCAGCCCCTGGTGGCAGAAATCGAGTTGCTCGACGTCAAGGACCTCACCGCTGCCGAAGTGGTGCCGAGCCTGGCGTCGGTCGACGATTTCGCCAAGGCCGGGGTTGATCGTCAGGCGTTCCTCAATGACCTGACGTTCACGCCAGTGCTCAATGCCGGCGGTAAAAGCATCCTGCGGGTGACTTCAAGTCAGCCACTCTCCGAGCCGATGGTGAAATTCCTGGTTCAGGTGATGTGGCCAAGCGGCCGACTGCTGCGCGACTACAGCGTACTGCTCGATCCGTCCAAATTCTCGCCGCAGACGGCTGACGCTGCTGCGCAATCCGCACCGGCTCAAGCGCCGGCAATCAACGCACCGGTGACTGGCGCGAGCAAGCCTAAGCAGCACGTCACGACGCCGCGCGACACCTTGTGGGAAATCGCCGCGAAGGCGCGCAATGGCGGCTCGATCCAGCAAACCATGCTGGCGATTCAGGCCCTGAACCCGGACGCCTTTATCGATGGCAACATCAACCGGCTGAAGACCGGTCAGGTCTTGCGTCTGCCGGACGCCACACAAAGCACCAGCCTGCCACAGCCTAAAGCCATTGCCGAAGTCGCTGCGCAGAACACGGCCTGGCGTCAGGGGCGTCGCTCGGTTCATCGGGCGCAGGCGCAACAGCTTGATGCAACCAAGCGTGGGCATGATGTGCTCGCGCCGCAAGGCACCGCCAAGGACAAGCTGAGCCTGGTCTCGGCCGAGTCCGGCAAAAAAGGTGGCAAGGGCGCAGCGGGTGATAGCAAAGCCATCGGCAACAAGCTGGCGGTAGCCCAGGAAGGCCTCGATACGACGCGTCGCGACAATGCCGAGCTGAAAAGCCGCATAACTGACTTGCAGAGTCAGATGGACAAACTCCAGCGCTTGATTGAGCTGAAAAATAATCAATTGGCCAAGATACAGGCGGAAGGCGCGGGGGCAGATTCTGCTGCTCAACCTTCGGCGGCGATGTCGGCTGATCTGGTTGCCCAGCCAGCGACGGCGCCTGCAGCCGCGGTAGCCCCGGTTGCAACGCCGGCCGCAGTGCCTGCCGAGGCGCCGATTCAGGCAACCCCGGCAGCGAGTGACGAGCAAAAGTACAACGAACTGCTGACCAATCCGATACTTCTGGGGCTGGTGGGTGGCGGTGCCGTGGTAGTGCTGTTGCTGCTGTTGTTGCTGGCGCGTCGGCGCAAGGCTCAACAGGAAGCCGAGAAGCACAAGCGCATGGCGAAGGCACTGGCTGAAGAGTCGGACTTGACGGAAGACCTCGATCTGCCGGAAAGCAGCTTCGAAGGCCTTGAAGTGCCGCCGCCAGTCGTCAAGCTTGCAACGCCTCCAGCTCCAGCTCCAGCTCCAGCTCCAGTCGTGGCGCCGGTAGTGGTGACGCCGCCAATTGCTGCGCCATTGGTCGCGCCGGCGGCTGAGCGTTCGGACGATGTTCTGGCGCAAGCCCAGTCGCACATCAATGCCGGGCGTCTGAATCAGGCAGCCAGCCTGCTTGAAGACGGCATCAAGCAAGAGCCGCAACGCAGCGACCTGCGCTTGAAGCTGATGGAAGTCTACGGCCAGCAGGGTGATCGCAGTGCGTTCGTGGCGCAAGAGCGTCAGCTGGTGGCCAATGGCAAAAATCATGCTGACGTTGAGCAACTGAAAAGCCGTTTCCCGGCGATGGTTGCCGTGGCAGCTGTTGGCGGCATCGCCGCCGCAGCGGTCGCTGCCGAACTGGATGCGCAGTACGTCAAGGACCTGCTGCACGAGGAGCCCAAGGCGCCGGAACCTGAAGCTGCACCGGCCGATGATGACTTCGACAGCGCCTTCGACCTGAGCCTGGACGATCTGGAAGCCGCATCGCCAACGGTCGTTACGCCAGAGACGCCGGAGCCGGCGCTGGATCTGGAGGCTTTTCCGCTCGATGACGATCTGAGCTTCGAATCGGTTCTGCAACAACAGACCGAAGCCAAGGACAGCCTGGATGATCTGTCGGATTTCGACCTTGATCTGGGCGGCGACGTGCCGGATTCGACGCTGGCCGACGACGAGTTTCTGCTCAACCTCAACGACGAACCGAAAGACCTGCCAGCGGCCGAGTCACCTGCGGTCACTGAAGCGGCGCTTGATGATCTGGAGTTGCCGGCTGATTTCGACCTGTCCTTGGCGGATGAACTCGATGCTCACGCCAAGCCTGAGCCGGACGACTTCATATCCGAGCTGGACGATGTCAATGCCGAGCTGGATCGTCTGTCCGGTAGTCTGGAGCATCCGTCTATCGCCGAGCCAAGCTTCACCGCTGAAGACGCGGCGGCGGGGATGGAGATGGGTGAGCCCGATTTCGATTTCCTCTCGGGCACCGACGAAGTCGCGACCAAGCTGGACCTCGCGCAGGCTTACATCGACATGGGTGACAACGACGGTGCACGGGACATTCTCGGTGAGGTGCTCAGCGAGGGTAATGACGGTCAGAAGAGCGAAGCCAAGGAAATGCTCGCGCGTATGGCCTGATTGATCGGTAACGCATAACGAAAACGGCAGCCCATCGAGGCTACCGTTTTTGTTTCAGTGGGGCCATTTGCTTGCAAGGACTCGAACAAAAAGCGCCATGAACATGGCGTCCCGGCACTGCGGCCTTATAATGCCCGCCTTTGCGTAGATCAGCAGGCTGTCACTCCTTGGCAAATATAGATAACCCGGCCGCCGAAATGGCGGCCGACGGCTTTTTCCGGATCGCGTTGGGCGTTGAATACAAGGGCTCGCGTTATCGCGGCTGGCAGCGTCAGGCATCCGGTGTGGCCACCGTGCAGCAAGCCCTCGAAACGGCGCTGTCGAAGGTTGCGGATTCGCCGGTGTCCTTGCACTGCGCGGGTCGCACCGACGCTGGCGTGCACGCCTGTGGCCAGGTGGTGCATTTCGATACTCAGGTCGATCGTTCGTTGAAGGCCTGGGTCATGGGCGCGAACATCAACTTGCCCCACGACATCAGTGTCAGTTGGGCCAAGGTCATGCCGGCGCACTTTCATGCGCGTTTCAAGGCGATTGCGCGGCGTTATCGGTATGTGATCTACAACGATCAGATCCGTCCGGCGCACCTCAACGAAGAGGTCACCTGGAATCACCGGCCGCTGGATGTCCAGTGCATGGCTGAGGCGGCGCAACATCTGATCGGTACCCACGACTTCAGCGCTTTTCGCGCCGGGCAGTGTCAGGCCAAGTCGCCGATCAAGGAAATCCATCATCTGCGCGTCACCCGGCACGGCAAGATGATCGTGCTGGATATCCGCGCCAGTGCGTTCCTGCATCACATGGTGCGCAATATCGCCGGCGTGCTGATGACCATCGGTGCCGGTGAGCGTCCGGTGGAATGGGCCAAAGAAGTGCTGGAAAGCCGGGTTCGCCGTACCGGTGGCGTTACGGCCCATCCATTCGGGCTGTACCTGGTGCAGGTCGAGTACCGCGACGAGTTCGAGTTGCCCGAGCGTTACATCGGGCCGCACTTCCTGACCGGCTTCTCGGAACTTGACGGCTGACGACCTCGAATGCATTTGCTACCATCCGGGACTTTCCCGGATTTGCCCTGAGGTTCAAACGACATGTCAGCCGTTCGCAGCAAAATTTGTGGGATTACCCGCATTGAAGATGCGTTGGCGGCGGTAGATGCCGGGGCGGACGCAATCGGTTTGGTGTTCTATGCCAAAAGCCCGCGGTCGGTAACGGTGCAGCAGGCCCGGGCGATCATCGCCGCGTTGCCGCCATTCGTGACCACGGTGGGCTTGTTCGTCAACGCCAGCCGCTGCGAACTCGGAGAGATTCTCGACGCGGTGCCGCTGGACCTGTTGCAGTTCCACGGCGACGAAACCCCGGCCGATTGCGAAGGTTACCATCGGCCGTACATCAAGGCATTGCGGGTCAAGGCAGGCGACGACATCGCTGCCAGTTGCAATGCTTACGCTAAAGCCAGCGGCATTTTGCTCGATACCTATGTCGAAGGTGTTCCCGGTGGAACCGGCGAGGCCTTTGACTGGTCATTGATACCGCAAGGTTTGAGCAAGCCGATCATCCTTGCAGGCGGGCTGTCGGCGGCCAATGTGGCCGAGGCCATTGCCCGGGTTCACCCGTACGCGGTGGACGTCAGCGGTGGGGTGGAGCAGAGCAAGGGCATCAAGGATCACGCGAAGATTCGCGCGTTTATACAGGCAGTGCGCACTAGCGTGTAGTTGATGTGACGGCTGGCAGTCTGCCGCCGTCCATTGCACTGTACGAAACAGGTGTACTGCATAAGGCAGGCATGGCTGAGGGTTGTTGGGTTGTACGAAGGTCAGTCTTGCTGACCCGGCTATCCACCGATCATCGCCGCACACATGAATTTAGCTCAAGGGCATACGCGGGGCTGCGAACCAAAGTGTTCGGGCCGCCGGTACTGGAGAAAGAAAGCATGAGCAACTGGTTAGTAGACAAACTGATCCCTTCGATCATGCGTTCCGAGGTGAAGAAAAGCTCGGTGCCTGAAGGCCTGTGGCACAAGTGCCCGTCCTGCGAGGCGGTGCTGTATCGTCCAGAGCTGGAAAAGACCCTGGATGTTTGCCCCAAGTGCAACCACCACATGCGCATCGGTGCGCGTGCGCGAATCGACATTTTCCTGGATGCCGAAGGCCGTGCCGAACTGGGTGCTGACCTGGAGCCGGTTGACCGTCTGAAATTCCGCGACGGCAAGAAGTACAAGGATCGCCTGACCGCTGCGCAGAAGCAGACCGGTGAAAAAGACGCACTGATCTCCATGAGCGGTACCCTGCTGGGCATGCCGGTGGTGGTGTCGGCGTTCGAGTTTTCCTTCATGGGCGGTTCGATGGGTGCGATCGTCGGCGAGCGCTTCGTGCGTGCGGCCAACTACGCGCTGGAAAACCGTTGCCCGATGATCTGCTTCGCCGCTTCCGGCGGTGCGCGGATGCAGGAAGCGCTGATCTCGCTGATGCAAATGGCCAAGACCTCCGCGGTACTGGCGCGTCTGCGCGAAGAAGGCATTCCATTCATTTCCGTGCTGACCGACCCGGTCTACGGCGGTGTTTCCGCCAGTCTGGCGATGCTCGGCGACGTGATCGTCGGTGAGCCAAAGGCCCTGATCGGCTTCGCCGGTCCGCGCGTTATCGAGCAGACCGTGCGTGAAAAACTGCCGGAAGGCTTCCAGCGCAGCGAGTTCCTGCTGGAGCACGGCGCGATCGACATGATCATTGCGCGTCACGAGTTGCGCCCGCGTCTCGGTAACCTGCTGGCACAACTGATGGGTCTGCCGACGCCTGAGTTCGTGGCTGCGCCCGTCGAGCCAATCGTGGTTCCGCCGGTGCCTGCAAACCTATGACCGAGCGTACCCTTGGCGACTGGCTCGCCTACCTTGAGCAGTTGCATCCGTCAGCCATCGATATGGGGCTTGCGCGCTCGCAAGAGGTAACGTCCCGGATGGGATTGGGCAAGCCAGCGCCTCGGGTGATCACGGTCACCGGCACCAACGGCAAAGGGTCTACCTGTGCGTTCGTGGCATCATTGCTGCGGGTGCAAGGACTCACGGTCGGTGTCTACAATTCTCCGCACCTGCTGCGTTACAACGAGCGGGTGCAGATCAATGGCGTCGAAGCCACTGATGCGCAGCTGTGCGAAGCCTTTGCGGCAATCGATGCCGGACGCGGTGAAATTTCCCTGACGTACTTTGAAGTGGGTACTCTGGCGGCGTTCTGGCTGTTTCAGCGTGCCGCTCTGGATGCGGTGGTGCTGGAAGTCGGCCTCGGCGGACGCCTGGATACCGTCAATCTGGTGGATGCCGACGTCGCACTGGTCACCAGCATTGGTGTTGATCACGCCGATTATCTCGGCAATACCCGCGAATCCGTAGCCTTCGAAAAGGCCGGCATTTTCCGTCAGGGCGCGCCTGCGCTCTGTGGTGACCTCAATCCGCCTCAACCCCTGCTGGATAAAGTGCGCGAGCTCAATTGCCCGTTCTTCTTGCGGGGTCGTGATTTCGATTTGGGCGTTACCGAGCAGAACTGGCAGTGGCGGGGCGTCGATCCCCAAGGGCGTGCGATAGAGCTGCACGATTTGCCGCTGCTCGATCTGCCGATGGAGAACGCCGCGCTGGCGTTGCAGGCTTATGCGCTGCTGGGTTTGCCATGGCAGGCCGAGCACATTGTCGCTGCGTTGAAAGCGACGACAGTGGTCGGGCGTCTGGATCGCCGCCAGTTCAGCTGGCACGGCAAGCGCCTGAACCTGATGCTGGATGTGGGTCATAACCCGCATGCGGCCGAGTATCTGGCCCAGCGTTTGGCTCGCCGGCCAATAGCAGGTCGACGGTTGGCGGTATTTGGTTTGTTGGCTGACAAGGATCTCGATGGAGTTGTCGGCGAATTGAGTGGTAGTGTCCAGCATTGGGCTGTCGCCCCTCTCGACTCTGCGCGCGCGCGTCCGGTTGCGGATTTGCAGGCTGCGTTGCAGAGCCTTGGGGCGTCGGTAACATCCTATGCAAGTGTCGCCGATGCCCTGGAAGGGCAGTGCGCGCTGGCAACGGCGGAAGATGAAATTCTGCTGTTCGGATCATTTTATTGTGTTGCCGAAGCCCTCGAATGGTTGGCTCGGCGCTCCACGGAGGAAGCTGCACATGGCTTTGCTGGATAACGCGTACAAGCAGCGGATGGTTGGGGCTCTGGTTTTGGTGGCATTGGCGGTAATTTTCTTGCCTATGCTGTTTTCCCGGGAAGATGAGCAGCGCCAGGTGGTGGTCCATGCCCCGGCTGCACCTCAAGCCCCGGCAATGCCGCAGGTGCAGATCGAGCCCGTGGTGGTGCCGGAGCCGCAAGCGTTGCCGCAGGAACCGGTTCCAAGCGATGAAGAGATTACTGCCGAACAAGCACCGTCCAAGCCGGTTGCCCCCAGCGCTCCCATCGCACCAGCCCCGGTTGTCGCCAAACCGGTAACGCCACAGCCTGCGCCCAAACCGGCAGCAGCGCCGGCGCAACCGATCGCTGCGGCGCCGAGCAAGCCTGACACCAGTCAGAGTCGTGTCGATGCCAATGGCCTGTCGGTCAGTTGGTCAGTGCAGTTGGCCAGCCTGTCGAGCCGTGAAAGCGCCGAAAGCTTGCAGAAAACCCTGCGTAGCCAGGGTTACAACGCCTACATCCGTACCGCCGATGGCAAGAACCGGGTGTTTGTCGGTCCGTTGATCGAGCGTGCAGAGGCTGATCGCCTGCGTGACCTACTGGGTCGGCAGCAGAACCTCAAGGGCTTTGTCGTTCGCTTTCAGCCTGAACGCGGCTAACGTTAACTGACTGATTTCAAATGCACTTGCAATCGCAGCTTACCGACAGCCATGGGCTCTGCTAAAATGCGCCGCCTTATCCGTCTGTAGGCTGCACTGTGCCATTTACCTGGGTTGACTGGGCGATCGTCGCGATCGTCGCCATCTCCGCTTTGATCAGTCTGAGCCGCGGCTTCGTCAAGGAAGCCTTGTCGCTGTTGACCTGGATCATCGCAGGAGCCGTTGCCTGGATGTTCGGTGGCTCACTGTCCGAGTACCTCGCCGGATACATCGAAACACCGTCGGCTCGCGTGATCGCGGGCTGTGCCATCATCTTTGTCGCCACCTTAATAGTGGGCGCGATGATCAATTACCTTATCAGCGAACTGGTTCGCGTCACCGGCCTGTCCGGGACCGACCGTTTTCTTGGCATGGCCTTCGGCGCGGCGCGTGGCGCGCTGCTGGTGGTCACCGCCGTCGGGCTCTTGAGTCTGGGCCCGGTACAGCAGGATAAGTGGTGGCAGGAGTCAAGGCTCGTGCCACAATTTCTATTGGTTGCAGACTGGTCCAAAAACCTCATATTAGGGTGGAGCAGTCAGTGGCTGGCCAGCGGTATCAGCGTACCCGCTGACATACCGTTCAAGGAGCATCTCTTGCCGACGGCCAAAACGCCGCAGTGAGATGTGTTCAGTTCAGTTTCATTAAGTAGGGGTTGCGTCGCATGTGTGGCATCGTCGGTATCGTCGGTAAGTCGAACGTCAATCAGGCGCTGTATGACGCGCTAACCGTCCTCCAGCACCGCGGCCAGGACGCTGCCGGTATCGTGACCAGCCATGATGGCCGGTTATTCCTGCGCAAGGACAACGGTCTGGTTCGTGACGTGTTTCATCAGCGTCACATGCAGCGCCTGGTCGGTCACATGGGCATTGGCCATGTGCGTTATCCGACTGCGGGCAGCTCGACTTCGGCCGAAGCTCAACCGTTTTACGTCAACTCGCCGTATGGCATCACCCTGGCGCACAACGGTAACCTGACCAACGTTGAACAGCTGGCCAAGGAGATTTACGAATCTGACCTGCGCCACGTCAACACCAACTCCGATTCGGAAGTGCTGCTCAACGTGTTCGCTCACGAGCTGGCCCAGCGCGGCAAGTTGCAGCCAACCGAAGAAGACGTGTTTGCGGCCGTCACCGACGTGCACAACCGTTGCGTGGGTGGTTACGCAGTCGTTGCGATGGTGACCGGTTACGGCATCGTCGGTTTCCGTGACCCGCACGGCATTCGTCCGATCGTCTTCGGCCAGCGTCATACCGACGAAGGCGTTGAATACATGATCGCCTCCGAAAGCGTTTCCCTGGACGTGCTCGGTTTCACCCTGATTCGCGACCTCGCACCGGGCGAAGCGGTCTACATCACTGAAGACGGCAAGCTGCACACCCGTCAGTGCGCGACCAACCCATCGCTGACTCCGTGCATTTTCGAACACGTCTACCTGGCGCGTCCGGATTCGATCATCGATGGCGTTTCGGTTTACAAGGCTCGCCTGCGCATGGGTGAGAAGCTGGCCGAGAAGATCCTGCGCGAGCGTCCAGAGCACGACATCGACGTGGTCATCCCGATTCCGGATACCAGCCGCACCGCAGCGCTGGAGCTGGCGAACCATCTGGGCGTGAAGTTCCGCGAAGGCTTCGTGAAGAACCGCTACATCGGCCGGACCTTCATCATGCCGGGCCAGGCTGCACGGAAAAAATCCGTACGCCAGAAACTCAACGCCATCGAGCTGGAATTCCGCGGCAAGAACGTGATGCTGGTGGACGACTCGATCGTTCGCGGCACCACCTGCAAGCAGATCATCCAGATGGCTCGCGAAGCCGGCGCCAAAAACGTCTACTTCTGCTCGGCAGCGCCAGCCGTGCGTTACCCGAACGTATACGGCATCGACATGCCAAGCGCGCACGAGCTGATCGCCCACAATCGTACGACTCAAGACGTGGCTGATCTGATCGGCGCTGATTGGCTCATCTATCAGGACCTGCCTGACTTGATCGAAGCGGTCGGTGGCGGCAAGATCAAGATCGAGAACTTCGATTGTGCGGTGTTCGACGGCAAGTACGTCACCGGTGACGTCGACGAGGCTTACCTGAACAAGATCGAACAGGCGCGTAACGATGCCTCCAAGGTCAAGACGCAGGCAGTCAGTGCGATCATCGATCTGTACAACAACTGAGTTTCTACCGGCCCTGAGGGGCCGGTTTTGTATCTACCCATAAAGAACAAGGCAAGGAGTGACAGCATGAGTCAGGAGTGGGATGCCGGTCGGCTGGACAGCGACCTCGATGGCGTAGCGTTCGATACCCTGGCCGTGCGCGCCGGTCAGCACCGTACGCCGGAAGGCGAACACGGTGATCCGATGTTTTTCACTTCAAGCTACGTGTTCCGTACCGCTGCCGACGCTGCGGCACGCTTCGCTGGCGAAGTGCCGGGCAACGTTTACTCGCGCTACACCAACCCGACCGTTCGCTCGTTCGAAGAGCGGATTGCCGCTCTCGAGGGTGCAGAGCAAGCAGTGGCAACGGCTACTGGTATGGCTGCGATCCTTGCGGTGGTGATGAGCCTGTGCAGTGCTGGCGATCATGTGCTGGTCTCGCGCAGCGTGTTCGGCTCGACCATCAGCCTGTTCGAAAAGTACTTCAAGCGTTTTGGCATCGAAGTCGATTACGTGCCTCTGGCTGAACTGTCCGGCTGGGACGCGGCGATCAAGGCCAACACCAAATTGCTGTTCGTCGAATCGCCGTCCAATCCTTTGGCCGAGCTGGTGGACATTGCTGCGTTGTCGAAAATCGCTCACGCCAAGGGCGCGATGCTGGTGGTCGACAACTGCTTCTGCACGCCGGCCTTGCAGCAGCCGCTGAAGCTCGGTGCGGACGTGGTCGTGCATTCGGCAACCAAGTTCATCGACGGCCAGGGCCGTTGCATGGGTGGCGTAGTGGCTGGTCGCAGCGAGCAGATGAAAGAAGTCGTCGGTTTCCTGCGTACCGCCGGGCCGACCTTGAGCCCGTTCAACGCCTGGATCTTCCTCAAGGGTCTGGAAACGTTGAGCCTGCGCATGAAAGCGCACTGTGCCAATGCTCAGCAGCTGGCCGAGTGGCTGGAGCAGCAGGACGGCATCGAGAAAGTCCATTACGCCGGTCTCAAGAGCCATCCGCAACATGAGTTGGCCCTGCGTCAGCAGAAAGGTTTTGGTGCCGTGGTGAGTTTCGAGGTCAAGGGTGGCAAAGACGGCGCCTGGCGCTTTATCGATGCCACGCGTTTGATTTCGATCACCGCCAACCTTGGCGACAGCAAGACCACCATTACCCATCCGAGCACCACCTCCCACGGTCGCCTGGCGCCGCAAGAGCGTGAGGCGGCGGGGATTCGCGACAGTTTGATCCGCATTGCGGTCGGCCTCGAAGACGTGGCTGACCTGCAAGCAGATCTTGCGCGCGGGCTGGCTGCCTTGTGATCGAGTTGTCCGCGCCTGCAAGCGGCGCTAATGGTCGGGTTGCACTGGTCACCGGTGCTGCGCGCGGCATAGGTCTGGGGATTGCCGCCTGGCTGGTCAGCGAAGGCTGGCAGGTGGTACTGACCGACCTGGACCGTGCGCGCGGCTCGAAGGTTGCCAAGGTGCTGGGTAACAACGCCTGCTTCATCAGCATGGACGTGTCCGATGAACAGCAGGTGGCTCAGGGCGTCGCCGAGGTGCTCGGGCAGTTCGGTCGCATCGACGCGCTGGTGTGCAATGCGGCCGTCGCCGACCCGCACAACATCACGTTGGAAAGCCTCGATCTGGCTTACTGGAATCGGGTGTTGGCGGTGAACCTCAGTGGGCCAATGTTGCTGGCCAAGCACTGTGCGCCTTATTTGCGCGCTCACAGCGGCGCCATCGTCAATCTGGCCTCGACCCGAGCGGCGCAGTCGGAGCCGGATACCGAGGCTTACGCGGCGAGCAAGGGCGGTTTGCTGGCATTGACTCACGCCCTGGCCATCAGCCTGGGGCCGGAGATTCGGGTCAATGCAGTCAGTCCCGGCTGGATCGATACGCGTGATCCGGCGGCGCGACGTGCCGAACCGCTGAGCGATGCAGATCATGCTCAGCATCCGGCGGGCAGGGTAGGGACGGTCGAGGATGTGGCGGCGATGGTGGCCTGGTTGCTGTCGAAGAATGCCGGATTTGTCACGGGCCAGGAGTTTGTGGTCGACGGTGGCATGACCAAGAAAATGATTTATAGCGATTAACCGAGGTTCCGGGGCGGGGCTGGAGAAGGCTTGAGGTTGAGGGTGTCGCGGATTGGCGCCCTAGGAGATGACATGATTTTGTCTTTTTCAGAAAAACTTCAAGCAGGCTATTGACTTAGCTTCGGTATCTGCGTAAATTTCGCGGCCTCAGAGAAGCAAAGGGTGATTAGCTCAGCTGGGAGAGCGTCTGCCTTACAAGCAGAATGTCGGCG
>NZ_VMSG01000043.1 GCF_007713465.1 Pseudomonas sp. H3(2019)
TGGAGGTCACGCTGACGTTGTTCATGGTCAGGATCCCGGCGTTGAAAATACCGCCGCCCATGGACCCGGTCGCGCCAAATCCGCCATTGCCACCCGTGCCCGAGACCAGGCCTCGGGTAATCACCAACCCGTCGAGGGTCACGGTGCTGCCCGAGGCGATCTCGATCACCCGGGTCTTGTACTGACCGTCCAGGGTCACATCAGCCACGCCATCGTGGTTCAGATCACCCTCGATGGTGATGTTCTTGCTGACCAGCAACTCGGAGGTGAGCTGCACCGTCATGCTGGTGTTGAAGGTGACGATATCGCCGTTCTGCGCCGAGGCAATCGCGGCGCGCAACGAACCCACGCCCGTGTTGCTGTTGTTGCTGGCGGTCCAGGTGGCCAGGCCCCACTGGTACTCGCTCATGGCGGTTTTCGACAGCACGTTGGCGCTTTCGATATTCCCTGTGGCGACTTCCAGGTCCCAGTCGCCGCCCACGCCGGTGCGGTTGTTCGAGGCGGCGATATCACGGCCGGTCAACTGCGCCAGCGAGTCGACAAAACTCAAGCCACGCGTCCCTTCGGCGGTGTAACAGGCGTAGATCAGAATGTCGCCGCCGACGTTCATGTCCTTGCCGATTTCAGCCAGCACCGCACTGCGGGACGCAACATTGTCGGCCGACAGGTAGCTGTCACCCAGCCACAGGTCACCGGCGTTGCCGTGGGCGATGATTTGCACCGAGCTGACGCCCTGATGATGATCGAGGTAGTCGGCGATCTGCTGCAAGCCGTCCTTGCTCGCGTCGAGCTGGACCACCTGAGTGCCGGGGGCTACGCCTTTGAGCAGGCTG
Organism: Pseudomonas sp. H3(2019); assembly: GCF_007713465.1. Classification (GTDB taxonomy): domain Bacteria; phylum Pseudomonadota; class Gammaproteobacteria; order Pseudomonadales; family Pseudomonadaceae; genus Aquipseudomonas. Next base: position 834 of record NZ_VMSG01000043.1, read on the forward strand.
TCGGCGTCTTTGACCCGGGCGTCGACGAACACCACGCTCTGCCCCGGTACGGCAGCGGGGGCCGACGCCACCGGTGCCGCATTATCGGCCTGGGCATGAGTGTCCTTGCTGGCCGCCGGGTGATCGGCGGTCGGCGCCTTGACGGCGTCGGCAGTGGCATGGCTGTCAGCCTGGGCGGTATCGGCCACCGTGGCCGCCACCGCGCCGTCGAACAGCATTCGCGGTTCCAGGGACATGATCAATGGCGATGCCAGGACGCGTGCGCCCTCCGTGATCCGCGACTTGCCTTTGCTCCACCACATGCTGCTCACCCAGACTCGAACGTTCATACCGCGCAAATGAAAACGCCGCAATCAACTGATCGCGGCGTCGGCTTTCATACGAATGACATTGGCGGCGCTGGCAGAGCCATCGAGCCAGAAGGACAGTTCAGCGTATTGCGCAAACAGGTCCGGCGGCAGAATGGTGCGCCGTGACTCCAGGGAAACCCTGGATCTGACCTTGTGCAGACCTGCAACCCCAAGCGCCTGGTCGAATTCCGGCGCATCGTAGGCCAGGTGATTGAAATCATGTTCGAACCAGGGTTCGCCGATGAAATCGTAGATCAGCCGCATGACCCGCTCGGGGGCCTGGGTCAGCAGGTCGTAATCGACGATCAGCAACGATTCGGCGTGCTCGCCGTAATAGGCTTCCTTGAGCGCAGCCCAGGCAAACCCCACCAGGCGATTGCGCTGCGCCAGCGTTTCGCAACGGCTGTACACCGTGTTGCGCTCGACCGCATCGCCAAACAGTTTGGTGTTTTCGAAAGGATTGGCGCGATAGAGCCGTTCAAGGCTGTCCATGACCCAGGCGACATTGCGCACGCAGGCAATGACCTTGACCTGGGGAAACAGATCGTTAAGCGCCGGAAGCCTTGAGCTCCATTGGCGATTGGTGTCGAAGACGATCTGCTTATCGGCTTTGTCGGCGTAGAAGGAGTCAAACAGCCCCCGCAGCAAGCGCCGGCGCAACGGTGTGTCGATCACCGCACCGAACTCGCTACCGGCACTGCACTGATCGAGAATGCCGCTGAACAGGGCACCGACCGGGCTGGTCATACCGGCGTGAAAACGCGGGTTCTGCAACAGGATCGCAGAAAGCAGGGTCGAGCCTGAGCGCGGCAAGCCGGAAATAAAGTGGAACTGCTGCATCCCTTCACCGTAGTCGGAAGTCCCTTTGTAAGACAAAGCGTAGACTACGAATCTGGATCCAACTAATGGTGTTTTGATATCAAATCGGAGCAAAAACCTTGTAGAAGGTGTGGTTGTAACGAAAGCGGACAGAGTGAAACGTTTAAGCTGATCGATACCTTCACTTGATGCCTTGAACGTCAAATGATCGCAGGCTGCGCCAGCTCCTACGCCTATACCGTGTAGGAGCTGCCGAAGGCTGCGATCTTTTGATCTTTCAATTAGCCGGTATGCGTACAGGTCACTTTTTAGGGCTGTTGATGACAAACAACCGTGCCAGCGCATTACCTGCGACTTTTTCACTGATTTTCTGCCAACCCGCGGGCAATGGTGCGAACTCATCCGGCTGGTCGGCGGTGCTGAACAGCCACACTCGGTTTGTGGCGGGCGGCAGATCAGTGAGACGATCGAGGTAGATCTTGTCGGCGGCGCCGTCTATCAACGTACCGAAACCGTAGGCATTCGGCCGACTGGACGTGCCGTTGGCCAGGACCGGGGTAAAGAGGCGCGGCTGAACGTCGGTGCGATCGTAGTAGACATACGGCATGTACCAGAGCAGATCGCTGATGACGACCTGATCACCCGGCTCGTAATGCTGATTGATGAACTCGACCGTCAGATTGAGCTGGTCATTTGGATCGACCGTCGCGTTGTTTTTCAGGCCCACCCCTTCAATGCCGATAAACAGCATGAGAAATGCCAGGGCCAGCATCCGAAAGCCCTTATGCAGGCGCTCGAGGCTCAGGGCAATGATCAGTGGCAGACCCAGCGCGAAGGCCGTCACGTAACGCTCGATAAACACCGGTGAAATGAACGACACCAGGAAAACCAGCACCAGCGGCACCACCGCGTAAATCGCCAGCAAGGCACTCCAGCGGTAGACGCTACGATCACGCAGCACCGTCAACACGATCACGCCCAGCAACAGCACCGGCAGTGCGAAAAACACCGGCCTGGGCAGGAAATCATCATCGCTCTGGATCATGAAGGTCCAGACCATGGACGGCAGGGAGCTGATGGTGACCGGGTCCTCCCAACCCACATCGCCGCTGGCCTTGAGTTCCGGCATGTGCTGAACCAGGCTCAGCAACTCCGGGACCCACGGCAGAAACAGCAGCACGATCGCCGCATTGGTCAGCCACCAGCCTGGGCGGTTGATGTGCCGCAACGGCTCGCCTGGCTGCACCCGCAGCACCAGCAGGTACAACCAATGGGCAATCACACACAGGGCCGTGAAATAGTGGGTGTAAAACGCCGCCGCCATCAACAGCGCATAGATCACCAGATACCGTGCACGCTGGGGCTGTTTGATCCAATACACCAGCGCAATCGTCGCGCCGAGCAACAACACGCCCAGCAGCGAATACATCCGCACTTCCTGGCTGTAACGCACCGCCGAAGGGAATAGCGCCAGCAGCAATCCGGCCAGCAACGCCACCCGCGGGTTGGCGATCAACCGTACCAGCCAGACACCCATTGCCACCGTAGCAATCCCCGGCAGGGCACTGAGGCCGCGAATCGAGAGCATGCCGTCGCCGAACAGTTCGATCCAGCCGTGCAGCACCATGAAGTAGAGCGGTGGGTGCACATCACGGGCCGCGTGAAACCAGATCCCGGCCAGATCGTACTGGCTCATCAGCAGGCTGGAACCTTCATCGCCCCAAATCGCCGCGGCGGTCAGGTCGTAAAACCGCACGAACGTAGCCAACAGCAAAATTGGCCAGATCCCGTAATCGGTCAGCCATTGAAACAGACGCGCCGAGGCCGTCAGCCGAGTGCCCGCCGCACACTCATCAGGCTTGCCGGCAAGCTCTGTTTCTCTTCGGTATTCCATCTGTCCCCCTGGGTGATCGAAAAGGCCCTATAAGGCTTGGACCTTGAACTGGGTGTGGATGCTGCCCCATTCCCTGCACGCACGCAATGTAGCGGCATTCGTCTTAGCGGCTACGCTGATCGGTGGTCGGTAGACAAGCCGGCCTCCTCCAAAAAACACAGGGATAACAACCATGGAAGTGTTTACCGGAACCATCCAGACCTTCGCTTTCAACTATCCGCCCAGCGGCTGGGCGCTGTGCAACGGGCAGACCATGCAAGTCGGCCAGTTCCAGGCGTTGTTCGCCTTGCTCGGCACCAATTACGGCGGCAACGGCACGACAAACTTCATGCTGCCGGACCTGCGCGGGCGCCTGCCCCTGTGTCAGGGGTTGGGCCTGAACCTCAGCCCACGGGTGATCGGCACCTCCTCCGGCGCCGAACAAACTGCGGTCAAAGTGAGCAACCTGCCCATCCACACGCCCACGGCGACCGCCGTCGGCACCCCTAACCTGACCGCCACTACGACCGTCAACCTGGCCAGTGTGGCCGCCACTCCCCTGAGCGTGCCATCAACGACCAATGCCTTTCTTGGTGCCTCCGGCGGCGGCCCGGGCCTGGCCAACATCTACTCCACCGCACAGGGCACTGCGCCCGTGCCGCTGCAAGGCGTCAGCACCAGCGTTGCCGGTACAGTCAACGTCGCCGTCACCGTAGCGCCCATCGGTGGTGGCGTGCCCATGGACACAATGGACCCGTTCCTGGTGCTGAACTTCAGCATTTGTCTCAACGGCCTTTTCCCGTCTCGCAACTGAACATGCCGCCGGGGCCCAAGGCCCCGGCTCTTCACTTTTCTGGAGCCAGGCCATGCAGCAACAGATCAACAGCGATCATTTTCGACAGCTATTGGAAACACCCAGCAAGCTGTACCTGGAGGATGGCAGCGAACTGTCCGTGATCATCGAATCGGTAGAGGACGCGCCCAGGGCACGCTTGTCAGAGAGCAGCCGAATGCCTTTTGGCGTGACCTTGAGCAGCCCGGATCTCACATCGTTCGTCGATGGATTCTGTGCGATCGACCTGCCTGAGCTGGGGCGTACCAAAGACATATTCATATCGCGCACACTGGCTCCGGGGCGCGATGCAAGCCGGGCGTATTTCTACATCACCTTCAACTGACCAGAATCTGCGGCTGACCGGGATACCAGACCAGGCGTTCGGCCGCCGGATTTTGCTCCTCGACCTGAAACCCCAGCGCCAGATAATGCTGGCGCGCATGGGGGTTGCTGGCCCAGACCACCGTGCTCACCGGGCAGCGCACCTGTTCCGCGGCTTTTTGCACGCCTTGCAGCACCGTACGGCCATAGCCCTTGCCTCGGGCCGCCGGAATGAACGCCAAATACAAGACGCGAATTTCGTTGCTGCCAAACTCAGCGGTCAAGGCACCAATCGGGGTGTCGAGTTTCTCGACCACATAGTGCATCGCGTTGGGAAAGCGCTCCCCGATGCCCTGCTCCTGCACCCGAAATTGCTGGGCGATGACCTCCTCGACCCGCTCACGTTCGCCGTCGATCCATTGCAGATCGGGGCGCGCCGCGTGATAGAGGCTTTCCAGAAACGGCCCATCGATTGTCCGTGAAGGACGCACCACCAGACCGTCGGCGGCATTGGCATTGCTGTTCAGCATCGTGATGCTCCTTGCGCTAAAAACCACTCTCCCTCACGCCCAACGCCGCCAATCGGCGCCAGGCGGTCCCCAGCAACGACTCACTGCGACCCTGCAACACCGCCAGCCCTCGCAATGGCTGTACCGGGGTGGCAATGCCGTCGAGGACTTTGAGCCGCACCGCGTATTGCGCTTGCACAGGCTCGGCGCGCTGGCTCTGATCGCGGCGCACGGCAATCGGCCCGTGGTGGTCGGAGGTCAGCGCTTCCTGATCGACAACCGCCGCACCGTTGGTGTCGATTTCAGTCAACTCGACCGCCACCGCCGGGTGCATCGGGTCCTCGGCGATAAACCGCCCCGTCGCACCGGGCGCAACCCGCCACAGCTCGGCTTCGGCCAGATAACCGCGCAATCGCGCGCCCTCTTCGACAACCCGGGCCAGCGTCTCCTTGGGCGACAACCAGCGGCCAACGGCCAGTTGTGGCAGCAGATCGCGCACCTGACCGGCCTGGGGCGCCCGCAGCAGCAGGCGCTCGCGCTGCGCCGCCAAACCGCGATACTCGGCCACCGCCTCCGCCAGTCGCTGTTCGACGATGCCCGCATCGGCGGCAGTTTCGCTGCGTCCGGCCTGACGTCGCATCTGCAATTGCTGGATCTCGATTTCCCGGCGTGCGATGGCTTGGCGCGAATCCAGGTCCGGCGACTCCAGCTCAATCAACACATCGCCCTGGGCAACGATCTGTCCGTCGCGGACATTCAGCTGTTTGACCCGGGCCGCCACTGGCGCATGCAAGGCACTGACCCGACCTGCCTCCAGCATGCTCGGCAGTTCCACCGCGCTGCGCCACGGCAGCACCAACACGGCAATCACCGCCAACAACCCCAAACCACTGAGTAACGCCCGCGGTGCATGGGCCTGTTCGCGGCGGCTCCACCATTCGCGCCACTCGCGCGCAATCGGCAAGAAAATGAACCACACCAGCTCAACCATCATCAGGAAGATCCCCAACAATTTGAAGAACAGGTGATACACCGCCAGCGCAATCCCGAAAAACAGCACCGCGCGCCACAGCCACGAGCCGTACCCCCACCACAGCAAACGCCGCTGCATCGACGGCGACCAGGGCTCCGGTGCCGGGGCGCGGTAACCGAACAGCGCCTCGCGCAATCGCCAACGACACAAGGCAAATGCCCGGCCCTGAAGGTTGTCCACTTCCCAGAAGTCGCTGAGCAAAAAATAACCATCGAAGCGCATGAACGGGTTCAGATTGACCGCCAGCGTGGTGAGCCAGGTCGCGCTGGCAAGCATGAACGCCGCCGTCCGCGCCGGCCCGTCCGGCAACAGTGACCAGGCGAGCAAGGCGATACACGCCAGCAGCAACTCGGCGAGCACCCCGCCCGCGCCGATCAGCAAGCGCGCGCGACGATCATTGACCCGCCAGGCGTCGCTGACATCGGTGTAGAACATCGGCAGCAGCACCATGAACGCCACCCCCATGCTCTGCACCCGACAGCCGGCGCGCTTGGCCATGAAGGCGTGGCCGAACTCGTGACAGAGCTTGGCGAAGAACAACGCCACCCCGAACGCCAACGCACCGCCGAGGCTGAACAAGTGCGGGAAGGTCGCGATAAAACGCTGCCAGTCTCGCGACACCAGAAATACCCCCAGCCCCAGGGTCAGCGGCAAACCATAGCGCAGCGCCCCAGGACCAAACCGCGCGAGCCACGGCCAGGCACGATTGAGGAACGCGTCCGGGCGCCACAGTGGAATCCGGAAGAACAGGTATTGATGCAGCAAGATCTGCCAGACACTCTGACGTTGCGCGGCGGCCTTGATGCCATAACTGGCGCGCTGTTGCGGGTCGAGGGCGGAGATCAGGTCGTGGGCGCGCAAAAAACTCAGCAACTGCTCAAGCTCCGTGACGTCCAGCGGCAAACCCGGTTCGCGATTGGCGGCGCGCAGTACTTGCTCGGGATCGCCCAACGACCAATGACGCAGCAAGCGCATGGCGGCTGCACCGAGTTTGAAGTAGCGCCCGCGCAGCGGGTCGGCCAAGGTCCAGCGCGGCGATCCATCCAGCGCCGGGGCGGCCATCTGCAACTGTAAATCGGCACGCAGGCTGGGCAATGTCATCTAGAGACCTACGCTTTGGCGCAAACCGGCCAGCGGCTTGCGCAACAGGTACAGCGCCAGCGGCGCGCGATCGCCGAAAATTTTCGCCGTACCGCGCAAGCCGATACGCGGCGGCGCGGCCTCGAAACTGGCGTCGAGCCGATACGCCAACTGGCCACCGGCCGTCGGTTGCGCTTCGTAAGCCGAGCGTTCGAGTCTGGCCGAATGCCGTTGCAACGGATCGCTATCAAGAAACAGCGCCACCTGCGCGCCCGGCTCCAATGCAATCGCATCGCCGACCGCCAGTTCGATACGCAACTCCGCCTGGCTCGGGTCAGCGATTTCCATCAGCCGCTCGCCGGTCTGCACCGGTTTTCCGGTCCAGCGTTCGGCGTCGGCGAACACCGCAATGCCGTCGCGCTCGGCACGCACTTCGCTGCGTTTGAGCAGTTCACGGGCGTAATCGCGTTCGGCACGCTTCTGCTCGACGCGTGCGGCCAGCAAGTCAATTTTCGAACTCGATTCGGCGTCGGCAAAGGCGCGCTGGGCATTGGCCTTGAGCTCCGCTTCCGCCACGCCCAAGGCACGGTCGGCGACATCGGCCTGGGCTTTGAGCGTGGTGCCTTCGAAGCGCAGCAACAAGTCGCCGGTCTTCACGCTCTGGTTGGGTTTGACCAGGAACTCGGCAATCACCCCGTCCAACGGCGCCGCCACCACCCGACCGCCGAGCGGCACGACTTCGGCCGGCGCCAACACCGACTGGCGTACCGGGATCAACAAGCCCAGCACCAGCACCGCCGCCAAGGCGACCTGGCGTTTGCGGGTCCAGCGCAAGCGCCACGGTTGACGCGGTTGCAGCGCCAGCCAGGCATGACTGTAGGTGTCGCCCAATTGCGACAACAGCACTTGCTCGGACGGGTTCCACGGCACATCGCGGGCCAGCCACACACCGCCGAATACCTGGCCCTGGCGATCAATCAACGGCAGCCAGAATACCTGCGCTGCCGAAAGACTTTGCCAGTCGGCCTGAATCGGGCCGCTTAACGCAGTGGCCGGTATAACCCGCGCCTGCTTCACCAGCTCAAGCTTGAACAACTGCGCCACCGCTTGCTCGACAAACGCTACAAACGGCGCATTCGGCTCCACGGCACTGACACCGGTGATCGCCCGCACCTTGCCGGCAATCAACAGCGCCGCGTGACGAAAACCGAACAAGGATTGACCGTCGTTGGCCAGGCTGTAAGCCAGTTGGTCGGTAGTGCGCGCGGCGCGGGTCTGGCGCTCCAACTCCAGAAAGCGCGCGAAAACCTGCTCGGCGCCACCCGTGACGGGCGCGTTCATTTGAGCTCCGCGAAGCGCGCCGTGCCGCTCATCCCGGCCAGCAAGCCGCTGGCGTTGGGCACCGTTGCGACCAGCAGCAAGGTCTGGCTGCCTTCGTCGATTCGCGCGCCGAGGCGTTTGACCGTGGCATCGAGTGGCTGGCCGGTTTCATCGGGAATAAAGCTGAAGGTCTGTCCGGGCTTGAGCTTGCTCATCCAGCGCGAGGGCACCAGCAGGTGGATTTCCAGGCTGCGATTGTCGACGATGTCCAGCAGCGGCGCACCGGCGGCGACGCTTTCATAACGCTGAACCTTGCGTTCGACGACCTGGCCGTCAAACGGCGCGACCACGCTGCAGCGTTTGACCTGAACCTGATAAACCTGAGATTGCGCCTGGATTTCGCTGAGTTTGGCTTCGGCTCGCGCCACTTCGAAACGTCCGACCGAGTTCAACGAAGCCAGTTGTTTGTTGTGGGCCAACTCTTCGCCGGCACCCCGGCTGGCGGCCTGTGCGGCGTTGAGCTGCGCCTGAAAGGCCGAGCAGTCGAAACGCGCCAGGGTGTCACCCTTTTTGAAGGACTCGCCTTCACTGAACGGCAACTCGACAACTCTGCCGGGCAGTTCGCTGGCAAGCACCGCTTGATCGCGAGCGCGCAACACGCCTCGGGCTTCGCTGCTGGTTGTGGCATGACTGCCTGTGCTGGTGCTTTCCAGCAGCGGATCGTCTGGCACGGGCGTTTGCGCCTGTGACACGCCTGCCAGCCCGATCAAACCTAACGCCAAACCACGAAAACGCCGCATAGCCATGTCTCCCTGACAGATGGTCGGAGTCTAAGACAGCTTCGACCAGCGTCAAGCAATTAGCCATCACTGCCCGAAATTACGGCTCGGCACTGCTAAATTTAGATCAGCACGCGGTATGATCGCGGCCTCGATTTCAGCGTTTGCGGATTAAGGACAATTCATGCGTATCGGTCTGCTGTCGCCCCTCGCTCTGGCACTTGCCACAACCTGCGCACTCCCGGCCCACGCCAGCTACGATCAGGACGCCTGCACGCCTGAACTGTCGCTCGGCGGTGACGGGCACTGCAACAATGTGGCTTTCCTCAACCCTGGCAACGACAGCCGCGCCAATTTGCGCTTGCTGCTCTCCGATCAGGGCGCGCTAGCGCTGAACCCGGCGCCATTGAGTGATTTTGACCGCGAGGCCGGCTACGGCCCGGTGCCGTTCGACCTTGCACGTCTCGACTCACCGCCAACGCAGGCCCCGCCACCCGCCACAGATACAGCCCCGGTTTCGGTACTCGATGCGCCGCTGCACCAACTTGGCATTAGCCGAGAAGCCTCGACCATTGCCGGCAATCAATTCATCGAAGGTGAAGGCAGCCGCTGCCGCAGTAACAGTGAAGAGAGCGCCGCCGCGTTCCTCACGCAACTGCTGAAAACCACTCAACTGCCCGCCGAAGAACGCCAAAGCCTGGCGCAAAGCCGCCTCCAGATGCTCGCCGCGTGCAGTTGGGAAGCCGATCAGCTGAACAGTCTGCTACCCGCCGCTTCAATCACCTCGGAACCGGGTAAAGCTTTCCTCACGTATCTGCGCGGCGCGGCGCAGTTCTATGGCGGCCAGTTCGCCGAGGCCACGCAAACCTTCGCCAGCCTGAACAACAGTGATCAGCCTTGGCTCAAGGAAACCGCGCTGTACATGGCCGCGCGCATTGCGCTCAACGCGGCCCAGCAAAACGCTTTCGACGAGATGGGTCTACCGACGCTCGAGCATGTGGATAACGCGAACCTGCAATTGGCCGAAAGCGGTTTCGAGACTTATCTGAAAACTTATCCACAGGGCGAGTACAGCGCGTCGGCCAAAGGCCTGATCCGCCGCGTGCACTGGCTGGCCGGCGAAGATCAGAAACTCGCCGATGACTACGCCTGGCAACTCACCCAGGCGACTGACGCCCAGCGCAACAAAACCCTGCCGGAACTGGTGGAAGAGGTCGACAGCAAACTGCTGACCCAGCCCGACAACGGTATTCAGGCGCCGCTGCTGCTGGTGGTCAAAGACTTGTTGAGCATCGGCACCTACCAGACGCCGTTCAACCTCAAGGCGCTGCAAGCGCAAAAAGCCTCGTTCGCCCAGCAACCGGAGCTCTACAACTACCTGCAAGCCGCAGTGCTGGTGTACCTCGAGAAAAATCCCGAGCAAGCACTGAAAGTCCTCCCGGGCAGCGTCCCGGACAAGCTCGACTACCTGGCCTTCAGCCAACAGATGCTGCGCGGCATTGCCCTGCATGAGCAGCACAAATGGCCGGAAGCCGAAGCGCTATGGCTGGAGTTGCTGGGCAAGGTCAAACAGCCGTTGCAGCGTGAGCAGGTCGAACTGGCGCTGGCCCTCAACTACGAGCTCAGCCAGCGGCTGGACAAAGTGTTCGCCGCCGACTCACCAATCAAGACACCTGCCGTGCGTTATCGCCTGCAACGGCTGGTGGCCGATGCCCCACTGCTGCGTCAGCAAATCAGCCAGGGCGCAGACGCCACCGAGCGCAACAGCGCGCTGTTCGTGCTGCTCTACAAAGAGTTGCTGCGCAGTCAGTACGCCGAGTTTGCCGAAGACTTCAAACAACTGCCGGCCGAGCCGTCAGCGGACAAACTTGGCGTCAGCATTGGCTATTTCTACAGCACCGGTCAGCCGCTGACGATGTTCCGCTGGCAGGGCGACAAGGCTGAATCGGGTTACCACTGCCCGAGCATCGCCGAGATTGCCGCGACCCTTCAGGCGGACGGCAAGCACCCCAAAGGCCTGAACTGCCTGGGTGAGTTTATCCTGCGCAATAACCTCGACAGTGCACCACTGGAAGCCAAACCCACCAAGTCCGAACTCGGTGCCACAGGGTCGGCGTTCAAAGGCGAGATCTACTCCCGGCACGAAGGTTATCGCCAGGTCATCGACAACGCCAAAGCGCCGAAGGAAGACCGCGCTTACGCTTTGTTCCGCGCCATCAACTGCTATGCGCCCTCGGGCAATAACAGCTGTGGCGGCAAAGACGTCGAACCGGCTGTACGCAAGGCCTGGTTCCGCCAGCTGAAAAGCGGCTTTGCCGACACTCAATGGGGCAAGTCGCTGCAGTACTACTGGTAAGCCATGAGAGATTTCCTCAAAGGCCTGGCGCTGCTCGCGCTGCTGCTCAGCGCCCCGGCCTTTGCGGTGGTCGACGCCCGCGAGTACAACGCCTTTTGGCTGTGGAGCGGAGTCAGTACGCAACCGGTGCTGGCCCAAGCGAAAACCTTGTACGTGCTGCAAGGACAGATCAGCGAATCACGCCGCACGCCACAGCGCGGCGTGCGCTTCATCGCCCAAGGCATCGCCATCCCGCGCCTGACCCAGGGCGAAGTCTGGGTGACCTACCGCGCCCACACCCTGCGCTGGCCAGAGCCGGTCTATCAACAATTGCTGGGGCAAGTGCAGCGCTGGCACCAGGCGGGCAACCCGGTGGTCGGTATCCAGATCGACTTCGACGCCCGCACCCGCTACCTCGACGAATACGTCAGCTTCCTCAAAGACCTGCGCCAACGCCTGCCCGCCCACTATCGCCTGAGCATCACCGGCCTGATGGACTGGAGTAGTCACGCCGATCCACAGGTGATCGGCCAACTCAAAGGCGTGGTCGACGAAGTGGTGGTGCAAACCTACCAGGGCCGCCACAGCATCCCCAACTACGCCGCCTACCTGCCAAGGCTGAACAGACTCGGCTTGCCGTTCAAGGTCGGGCTGATTCAGGGTGGCGAATGGGAGGAGCCGGGGTATTTGAAGGACAACGAGTGGTTTCGCGGGTATGTGGTGTTTTTGCAGAATCGCTAGCGTAAACAACTCCCTGTCTCGCACTACCTCAACCGTCAGCTGCCTTATCGCGTAGTCATCGCCAACGGATACACCGACTCCCACCCACCTCCCAGCGCCTTGTACAACCCCACCATCGCCAGCGACACGCCGGTCGAGCTTTCCACAAGTTGTTCCTGGGTCGCCAGCAGCGCGCCCTGCACGGTCAGGACGTTGACGAAATCGACCACGCCTTCGACGTATTGCTGTTGCGCGGTGTGCAGGGCGATCCGGTTTTGGCGCACGGCTTCGGCAAGGCTGTCGCGGCGTAGCTGGCTGGCGTTGAAGCTCGTCAACTGATCGTCGATTTCATGCCAGGCCCGCAGCACGGTTTTCTGGTAGGCCAGCGCCGCGTCCTGTTGCTGCGCCTCGCGCAAATTGAGCATACCGCGCAGGCGACCACCATCGAACAGCGGCAGGTTGAACTGCGGGCCGATGCCGAATTGACGCGAACCCCAGGAGCCAAAATCACTTAATTGCATGGCCTGCGAACCGAGGTTTCCAGACAGTGTGATGCGCGGATAAAAATCGCCCTTGGCCACACCGATACTGGCGGTGGTGGCATGCAGTCGAGCCTCGGCCTGGCGAATGTCCGGGCGCCGCTCGGCCAGTTGCGACGGCAAGCCGATCGCGACTTGACGCGGGGTTTGCGGCACCGGGGCGTCCTTCGACAACTCGGCTTGCAGCGCTTGCGGCCGTTCTCCCATCAACAGGCTCAAGGCGTTGATCAACTGCGCCTGACGCTGCTGAAGCGCGGGCAGGCGCGCTTCGATGGTTGCCACCTGAGCGGCGGCTTCGGCGACATCCAGATCGGTGGCCACACCATCGGCCAGACGCAACTGCGACAACTTCAGGCTGTGCCGCGCGACCTCAAGGTTTTGCTCGGTGACAACCCGGGTGCTTTGCACGCCGCGCAGTTGAATGTAGTCCTGAGCGGTTTCCGCCAACACTGAGAGCAGCACACCCCGGCGATCATTCTCTGCCACTTCCAGAGTCGCGTCGGCGGCTTCGGTTTCGCGCCGCACACGACCCCAGAAATCCACTTCCCAGGAGGCTGAGAATCCGCCATCCCAGAGGTTGAATGCCGAGCGGCCGTTGTTGCCGGACGGGTCCATCAAGCCTTGCGCGCTGTTGCGTTTGTGTCCGTAGCTGCCGGTCGCGGCGGTGGTGGGGTACTGCTCGGCGGTGATCACCTGGCGAGCCGCGCGGCTTTGCTGCAAGCGGCTGCTGGCGAGTTGCAGGTCGAGATTACCGGTCAATGCACGGCGGCTGAGCGCCGACAGCTGCGGATCATGAAAGACCTCCCACCAGCGTTCGTTCATTTCGACCGTCACCGCTTGGCTGGCAGCGGCTTTTTGTGGTTTTGACCATTCTTCGATCTGCGGTGTTTGCGGTCGCACGAAGTCCGGGCCGACGGTGCAGGCCGCCAGCGAAAACAAACCCAGCGCAACAAGCACTGACTGGCCAAGGCCTTTGTGGCGAGGGAGCAAGCCTCCTCGCCACAGAAATGGGTGTTTGCCAGTGCTCATCGCTGGGTCACCTCACGCACACTGGTCGCCGGGTTGACGGTGTCGATACTCGCTTCCACCGACATCCCCACCCGCAAACGCTCTGCCAGCGGTTGGCCGGGATCGAGGACGATCTTCACCGGAATTCGCTGCACGACTTTGGTGAAGTTACCGGTGGCGTTGTCAGGTTTCACGGCAGCGAAGGTCACGCCGGTAGCCGGTGCGACACTCTCGACCCGACCGGTCAAGGTTTCACCACCGAGGCTATCGACGCGCACTTCCACGTTTTGCCCAGACTGTACGTCAGAGAGTTGGGTTTCCTGGAAGTTGCCGACCACATACGCTCGCGCCAGCGGCACCACGGCGAGAATCTTGCTGCCCGGCGTGACATAGGCGCCGACCCGTACCGCACGCTCGCCGACCATGCCATCCACCGGCGCTACGATGCGCGTATAGGACAGCTCGAAACTGGCCATTTCCAGCGCTGCATGGGCGCGCTTCAAGCCTCCTTCGGCCGCGTCACGCTGGGCTGTGAGTATCTCCACCTGCTTGCGTTCCGCCGCCAGCACTGCGGTGGCATTGGCCAGTCGTGCGCCAGCCTGGTCGATGCGGGTGCGCGCTTGCTGGGCGTTTTGCACCGTGCCGGCGCCGACTCCGGCAAGGTGGTTGTAGCGGTTCAGCTCATGTTCGGCGAACGCCATTTCTGCTTTCGCGGCCACCACCGTGGCTTGCGCCTGAGCGATCACCGACGCCTGGCGTTCGAGGGTTGCCCGAGCGTTTTGCAACTGTGCCTTGGCCACCAGGGTTTCGGCATCCGCGGCTTGCGCTGCGGCGCGCAGATCCCGGTCATCGATCAGCGCCAGCAACTGCCCGGCCTTAACCTGCTGGTTGTCTTCGACCAGCACTTGCTTGATAAACCCGGCCACGCGCGGCGCGACCAGCGTGAAGTCGGCAGCGATAAACGCGTCGTTGGTGGTCTGTTGAGGTTTCTTGCCGAACACGCCCGGCGCCAACAGGTAAACCAGCACGCCAGCCGCCAACACCGCGACGGCTGCACCGGTGAATTTGGATTTCATAGGGATCGTCATAAAAACCTTCTGTTTCAGTAAGCGTTCACGTCGGCGCGCGCGGCGGATAGATCCGCGTCGGCAGCCAGAAAATCAGCAGGATCAGCGCCAGCGCGATCCCGGCCATACACAGATACAAGTCTGACGAGGTCAGCACCACCGCTTGCTGGTGCAACCGATGAGCGAGACCCGCGCTGTCGGCCAGCGGTGAGTTGCCGAGGTTGTCGACCAGCACCGTTGAGTGGAAATGCAGGCGAACCGTGGTCAGCGCATCCAGCACACCCGTGGCGATCACCGCCGCGAGGCCTTTTACGGTGTTGAACCAAGCCGACGCAAACGGCCCCTCCTGCGGACTGATGCTGCCGGTCGAGAGCATCAACAACGGCAGCACCGCCATCGGCTGGCCGAAAATCTGCAGCAATTGCAGCCCGTAGAAGTCATCGCGAATCCACGCCGACGTCAGCTGCGAACCGCCGATGCAGGACAGCGCCAACAGGCTCAAGCCGATGCCCAGTACCCAACGGCAATCGACCCAGCGCACGTTGCACAGCGCTGCCACCAGCGGCAGCGCAATCAGTTGCGGGACGGCCATCAGCAGCATTACCGGGGCGGTCTGAATCGGCCGATAGCCTTGAACCTGCGCCAGGTAACTCGACGGGATGATGATCACCGCCAGCAACACCACCAGCACCCCGGCCAACGTCAACAGGGCGAATGACAGGTTGCGGATGCCGAGCATCTGCAATTTGAAGAACGGCACCGGTTGCGACCATTCGTTGACCAGAAACAGCACCAGCAACAACAGCCCGCCACCGAGCAGCCAACCGATCAGACTCGACTCGAACCAGTCCAGGCGATTGCCCTGCAAGATCCCGATCACCAGCATGCAGATGGCCGGGAAACCCAGCAGCAGGCCACGCCAGTTGAACTGTTTCAGGCGCTCCAGACGCAGCGGATCCTGTGGCAATCCGTACGCCACTGCGACCATGGCCAGCAGGCTCGGCGCAATGATTTGCCAGAAGGTCCAGCGCCAACTCAGGTACTCCGTCCACAAACCCGCCAGCGGCGTGCCCAGTCCGGGGCCAAACGTCGCCGTCAGGGCATAGCCGGCCAGCCCATAGAGTTTTAGGTTGGCCGGCAAAAACCGCAGGGCGACGGTCATCAACATCGGCGGCAATGCCCCACCCGCCAGGCCTTGCAAGGTGCGCATCAGCAGCAGGCTTTCATAGTTCGGCGCGAAGGGACTCAGCACACCGAGTACGGTGAACAGGCTGATAGCGCACAGGGTGAAACGCCGCAGTGAAAAGGTCACCGAACACCAGGGCGCAAACGCCATCGCCGCCACGGAGGTCGCGGTGTAGCTGGCGACGAGCCAGGTGCCTTCGTCGTATCCAATGGCCAAGGCACCGCGAATGTCAGCCAGGGCGACCTTGGTTACCATCTCGTTCAGGCCCGACACCAGCACCGCCAACAACACACCGACCAGACCGATGATGATGCGTGGACCGAAGACCGGTGGGGTACCGACGGAAGATTTGCTGGCCGCTTCGAGTGTTGCGGGGACAGCGAGGGAGGTCATGTTCAGTACAGCTCCGGATTACAGAAATACCGGGGCAGTTTATGAACGCAGACAGCTGACGAAAACTGACTTATCGACAGGTTATAAGTGCGCCAGACACACGAATAGCGAAGCTTTTGCTGTCAGGAGGGCTGCGCTGCCAGCCATGTCTCATCACAACTGGCTTTCAAGGTTTCGCGCAGCCAGCGGTGGGCCGGGTCCTTGTCATAACGCGGGTGCCAGGCCTGCGTCAGCATCAAGGTTGGCAGCGGGATCGGCAAAGTAAAGGAGCTCAGCCGCAACCCAAGTCGGGTCACGCTGAGCAATGCCTCTTTGGGAACCGGCAGAATCAGATCGGAGTCTGGCAGCACGAACATCGCCGCGTGAAAGCTGGGAGCGATCAAGGCCACGCGACGCTCCAGCCCCAAACCGTTGAGCGCCGTATCGATCGGCCCTCGGGCAATACCGCGACGAGACATGGAAATGTGGGAAAACCCGGCGAAACGCTCTGCAGTGATTTCGCCTTCAAGCAGTGGGTGACCTTCACGTACCAGACCGACAAAATGCGTGGCAAACAGATTCTGGACCTTAACTTCCGGAGTTCCCGGGCGCGTGTTGCTGACCATCAGATCAATCCGCCCTTCGCGCAGCGCCTCATCGTCACCATCGCCCACCGGCACAAAGCGCAACTCGCAATGCGGTGCCTGACGGTTCAGCGTGTCGATCAACCGGCCGCCGTAGACCCCGACGAAAAAGTCATTGGCGCGCACGTTGAAACGTCGACGCAGGGTGCGCAAATCCACCTTGTCCGCCGAACGAAACAGCATCGCCGCCTGTTCCACTACATCGCGTACCTGGCTGCGCAACTCCAGCGCCTTGGGCGTCGGCACCAACCCGCGACCGGCACGTACCAGAATCGGATCACCGAGCGCTTCGCGAACGCGGGTCAGGGTCCTGCTCATCGCCGCCGGGCTGAGGTTCATCCGCCGCGCCGCGCCTACCACACTGCCCTCGTCGAGCAAGGCGTCGAGGGCGACCAACAGGTTCATGTCCGGGAGTTGCATGCTGAGCACTCGTGACTGATCAGAATTGAGTCAGACGCAATGCTAGCAAACATCCCTGGATGAGATGGTGATAGGTCTGCCTCACCGGAGAGTTAGCGCTCGTGCAGCGCCTCTGCCCGTGCCTTGATGATCGGCTTGAGCAGGTAGCTGAGAATGGTCTTCTTGCCGGTGATTATGTCTACCGAGGCGACCATGCCCGGAATGATCAGCAAGGGTTTCTCATCGGTGCCCAAGTGGCTGCGCTCGGTGCGCAGCTTGATCATGTAGTAAGTGGTTTTCTTGTCTTCGTCGGTGATGGTATCGGCGCCGATCTGCTCCAGCTTGGCTTTCAGGCCGCCATAGATGGTGTAGTCATAGGCCGTGAACTTGACGATGGCTTCCTGGCCCGGGTGCAAAAACGCGATGTCTTGCGGACGGATCTTTGCTTCCACCAACAAGGTGTCGTCCAGCGGCACGATTTCGACCATGTCACTGCCGGGCTGGATCACGCCACCGATGGTGTTGACCAGCAGCTGCTTGACGATACCGCGCACCGGCGAGGTCACCAGTGTCCGGCTGACGCGGTCTTCCAGCGCCTTGCCGGTCGCCTTCGCCTTGTTCAGGTCGGTGCGGGCCTCGTTGAGCTGGGTCAGCGCCTCACTGCGGAACTTGCCACGGGTCTCGTCGATCTTGCGCTGCACTTCCTTGATCGCCGATTCGGCACGCGGGATCGCCAGGGTGGTGGCGTCCAGTTGGCCACGGGTTTCGACTTCAGCGCGCTTGAGTCGCAGCACTTCCACCGGCGACACCGCGCCTTGAGCCACCAGCGGCTCGGACATGTTGATTTCCTGACGTTGCAACGCCAGACCGCTGCGGTACTGCGCCTGCTTGGAGGTGAATTCGCGCAGCTCTTGCTGACGCTGGATCAGTTGCTCTTGCAGGCCGCCGACTTCGTCATGCAGTTGCTGACGACGGCTCTCATAGAGTGATTTTTCGCTGGCGGCCTGACCGGGCACAGCTTTCATCACATCGTCAGGAAAACTCAGCGGGCGGTCGTCGACTTCCGCGCTCAAGCGTTCTACACGCAGCAACATCGACAAACGGTCGGCTTCGGTTTCGCCGACGTTGGACTGAAAGCGCGTGGCATCCAGACGAATCAACGGCGCACCGGCTTCAACGATTTGCCCTTCGCGAACGAAGAGTTCAGCGACGATACCGCCCTCCAGGTTCTGGATTTTCTGAAGTTTGGAGGATGGAATCGCCTTGCCATCGCCTTTAGTGACCTCATCGATCACCGCAAAGTTGGCCCACAGCAGCAGGAACAGAAAGAAGCCGATGATGGCCCAGATGGTCAATCGAACCACCCGCGGGGCGTCTTCGATCAATGCCTTGTTCACCTCGGGCAACGGCTGGCCGCTCAGCGAATCGGAGCCTTTGAAGTAACGACGGATCGAGTCGCGCATTCCGGACTTAAGCAACACTGATCTGCCCCTTCTTCAACGCTTCCATCACCGAGGCTTTTGGACCATCAGCCAGTATTTGCCCGCGATCGATCACCAGCAGCCGATCGACCAGCGACAGCAACGAGGCCCGGTGCGTCACCAGCACTACGGTCTTGTTTTCTACGACGGCTTGCAGGCGTTGTTTCAAGCGTTCTTCACCGGTGTTATCCATGGCGCTGGTCGGTTCGTCGAGCAGCAGGATCGGCGGATTGAGCAGCAGGGCACGGGCCAGGGCCACGTTCTGACGCTGACCGCCCGAGAGGTTTTGCCCGCGCTCACCGACTTGCAACTCGTAACCTTGCGGGTGCAAACGGGCGAACTCATGCACGCCGGCCAGTTCAGCAGCCTGCAGAACAAGTTCGTCTTCCATGTAGCGGGCGCCGGAGACCAGGTTGTCGCGCAACGTACCGGCGAGCAACTGGATGTCCTGCGGTACATAGCCGATGTTGTGGCGCAATTCACTGACGTCGATCTGACGGATATCCACACCATCCACCAGCAACGCGCCATCGTCCGGCTGATACAGGCCGACCAGCAGTTTGGCCAGCGAGCTCTTGCCCGAGCCGCTGCGGCCGATGATGCCAATCTTTTCACCCGGCTTGATGATCAGGTTGATGTTCTTCAGCGCCGGGTTCTGCTGACCCGGGTAGGTGAAGTTCAACTGACGGCACTCGATGCCACCCTGCAGGACTTTGCGGCTCAGCGGGCGCTCTTCGAAGTTGCGCTCTTGCGGCAACTCCATCATCTGGTCGACCGAGGTCATGGTGACCCGCGCCTGCTGATAACGGGTCAGCAGACCGGACAGCGACGCCAGCGGACTGAGGGCCCGCCCACTGAGCATGTAGCAAGCAATCAGGCCGCCCATGCTGAGGTTGCCGGCAATGATCTGATAAACGCCGAAGACGATCATGATCACCCCGGCCAGTTGCTGGATCAGCAGGGTGATGTTCATCGCCAGGCCGGAAAGCATTTTCACCCGCAGCTCGAGGCGGCTGAGGGTGCCGATGGTCTGCTCCCACTGATACTGACGCTCGCTTTCAGCGTTGTTGACCTTCACCGCATCAAGCCCGGCGAGGGTTTCAATCAGGCTCGACTGGCGCTCGGCCCCCAGCGCCATGGTTCGTTCCATGGTCGCCACCAGCGGCTTCTGCAACGCATAGCCGATCAGCAGGGCGATCGGGAACGCCAACACCGGAATCCACACCAGGTGGCCGCCCAGCAGGGCGATCACCAGGAAAATCAGCAAGGTGAACGGCAGGTCGATCAGGCTGGTCAGGGTCAGCGAGGCGAGGAAGTCACGCAGGCTCTGAAACTCGTGGATGTTCTGGGCAAAGCTGCCGACCCGTGCCGGGCGGTACTTCATGGCCATGCCGACGATCCGCTCGAACAGCGTCGCGGAGATGATCAGGTCGGTTTTTTTGCCGGCCAGGTCCAGGCACAGACTGCGCAGGCTTTTAAGAATCAGGTCGAACAGGTAAGCCCCGGTGATGCCGAGGGCCAGCACCCACAGGGTCGCCTCGGCCTGGTTCGGCACCACGCGGTCATAGACGTTCATCACGAACAGCGGCGCGGCCATGGCGATGATGTTGATCAGGAAACTGGCAGCGATGGCGTCGGCGTACAGCCAGCGCGAGCGCTTGAGGGTGTCGCGGAACCAGGAACGCGCACGCGGGATCAGCGTGCCGTGGTTCACATCGAATTTATGTTGAGGCTGGGCGAAAAATGCTTGCCCGGTGTAATCGTCAGCCAGCAGTTCGCGACTGACGTGAACTTCACCACCATCGCTTTCACTGAGCAGCAGGCGTGCCTGGTCATCGCCGAGCCAGCCCAGCAGCACGGCACTGCGACCGTCCTTGAGCAGCAACAGTGCCGGCATGGCAATCGCCGGAATTTGCGCCAGCTTGCGTTGCAGCACCCGCCCTTGCAGGCCGGCGCGGGCCGCCGCACGCGGGAGCAACTCGACACTCAGGCGCTGCTTGGGCAATGGCAGGCCGGTGGTCAGCATCGCCGCGCTCGCCGGTTTCTGGTGCAGCGTGCAGAGGGCTAGCAGGCCGTCCAGTAACGGATCGTCGTGCAACGCGCGTGGATCATGACGGAGATGAACTCGACTGGCTTCTGATTCCACGCTTGGCACTCTTGGCTAACTAACTAGAAGGATCTGCTCAATTCATGCCGGGCAGTTGGACCTTGGTCTTCACATCGTTCGACACGACGGAGGCCATGGGTGCAACTACACCCTGACTTTTGAGCAATTCGCCCATGGTCGCCTTGATTCGATATTGAGTAAATAACTGAATGTTTTTGATTTCCGCCAGACGCCGGGAAGCGGTAAACAGTTCGTTCTCGCTGTCGAGCAAGTCGAGCAAGGTGCGTTGGCCCAAGCTGAACTGCTGCTGATACGCGGTGCGCACCGCACTGCTGCGATCGACATATTGCTGGGCGATCGGCACTTGGGCGTTGGCGTTGTTCAGGGCATTCCAGGCCAGGCCCAACTCTTCGTTCAACACGCGCAAAGCGTTGTTGCGGATATCCAGCGCCTGGTTCGACAGATATGACTTGGATTCCAGATCAGCTTTGTTGCTACCGCCGGAATACAGGTTGAAGCGCATGCGCAGCATGGCCTGCCATTCATTGTTATGACCGACCGCACCATCCAGATTATTGTCGGCGGTGCGGCCCAGTTCGGCATCGAAACGTGGGTAGAACGTCGACTTGGCAGCATCGTACTGCTTCTCGGCCGCGGCAATATCGGACTCGGCGGAACGCAGCACCGGGCTGTTCTCAAGCATTTGCTGGCGGGCTTCATTCAGGTTCGCCGGCAGCAGCGCAAGGAAAGGGGCCGGACGTTCCAGTTGATCGGGCATCTGACCCACTGCGCTGAGGAAGTTCGTCTGGGCGTCCGCAAGATTGGTCTGCTCGGTGATCAGATTGTTGCGGGCCTGGGCCATACGCGCTTCGGCCTGATCGAGGTCAGCGCCGCTGCCCACACCACGCGAGGTGCGCAGTTTGATCTGGTCAAAAATCCGTTCGTGGCTCTTCAGGTTCTCTTCGGCCAAGCGCACGAACTCGCGACGGGTCAGCACGTCCAGGTAAACTTGGGCCACCGTCAGTGCAGTGCGCTCGGAAGTCCCCAGCAATGAATAAGCGCGGGAGTTGACGGTGGCTTGTTGACGCCCGACTTCGCTGGATGTCGCAAAGCCGTCAAACACCATTTGCTGCAAGCGTACGCTCGACTCGCCTCGGTTCAAGGTTTCCCAATGATTGTTGCCGGTGTTAGCACGAGTCGTCGGGTTGTCAGTGCCTTCACGACCATAACCGCCGAGCAGATCGACCTTGGGCAAGTACCCGCCTTGGGCGGCTCTCAGCTGATAGTCCGCGGAAAGGCGGCTGTTCACGCCGGCCTGGATTTCCGGGTGGACATCCAATGCTTGTTGCATGGCTTGAGGCAGGGTTTGGGCTTGTACAAAACTGGCGGCAAGGACAAAAGGTAGAGCCTTGAACAGGTGTGAACGCATATAAGAATTTCCCTGGACTTCTTGTCTCAAATCACAGCACTCGTAGTGCTGTAACGGAAAATGGCAACCGGAATGACCGTATGTCGGAAAGTTAAAAAATCAGAACCGGGTCACACACTGCAGGCAGGTCACCACATAAATATCAATGTGACATTAGGGGGGCGATTGTTTAGGATGGCACCCAGAAGGTCAATAGTTTGGCACAAAGTTAATTGCGAAAAGTAGATGCCAAATTATTGACGAAATAGCGCGCCAATTTTAGTGCGCCTATCCCTTTTAAAGTACGTCCAGACTGAATCGGCAAGCGGCCCTTTCAGGTCCATGGAAGCCTACTGAACGGAACATCGGAGAGTCCTCAATGAGCAGTGTCGTTGCCATCGTCAAAAGCATTGTTGGTCAAGTTTTCGCGGTGTCCCCGGAGGGCATCAGACGTGTGCTGATTGAAGGTGACCGACTGTTCACAGGCGACCAGGTCGATACCGGTCCGGCGGGCGCCGTTACACTTGAACTGGCCGACGGCCGCACGCTGGACCTGGGCCGTGACACCCAGTGGAGCGGCAGCGCTCCGGACTCCAGCACTGACCTGGCACAAGCCACTGCGCAAGCCGCGCCGTCAGTAGCAGAGCTGCAACAAGCCATCCTCGCTGGCGCCGACCCGACCACAGATATGGAAGCCGCAGCCGCAGGTCCGACCGCAACAGGCCCGGGCGGTGCTGCTGGCGGGGGCCACAGCTTCGTGGCACTGAATGAAACAGCTGGCAGCGTAGCCCCGACCATTGGTTTCCCGACCGCAGGCATTGGCGCGGGTGCTTCCGCAGCCGACATCACGACTGGCGGCCAGAACACCAATAACAGCAATAACGTGCTGGTTGGCTCGACCCTGAGCCTCAGCGCTACCTCGACCATCACCGAAGCCGGTGGTGTACTGGTTTACACCGCAAACGTCACCCAGGCGCCGCTGACTGACCTGAGCATCACCCTGTCCAATGGCTCGGTCATCGTCATCCCGGCCGGCCAGGTCAGTGGCAGCGTCAATGTTCCGCTGGCACCGAATGACAATGTCTACAACGACCCGCACCAGATCACCGTCAATGTCACCGGCACCACCGGTGGTGCCGGCCTGGTGCTGACCGTCGATCCGACGCCCGCCGTCACACAGGTCACTGACACGATTGATACCACCACCGTCACCCTGACGGCAGGCTCGACCATCACCGAAGGCGGTCAGATCACCTACACCGCCACCTTGACCAACCCGGCGCAAACGCCGGTCACCGTAACCCTGTCCAACGGCTCGACCATCACCATCGAAGCCGGCAAAACCACCGGTACGGTGAATGTCGATACCCCGGCGAATGACGTTTACAAAAACGGCAGTACCGTCAGCACCACCATCACCGGGGCTACCGGTGGCAACTTTGAAAACCTGGTGCCAAGCACCACGCCGGCCGTTACCACGATTACCGACTCGATCGACAATACCGGGTTGAACCTGACGGCGACCGGTTCGGTGGTTGAAGGTGGGCAGATCACTTACACCGCGACGCTGACCAATCCGGCCGGCACCGCGATGACCGTGACCCTGTCCAACGGTGCGGTGATCAACATCGAAGCCGGCAAGACGTCCGGTTCGGTGGTGGTCGATACCCCGGCGAACGACGTCTACAAGAACGGCAGCACCGTCAGCACCACCATCGAAAGCACCACGGGTGGCAATTTCGAAC
>NZ_VMSG01000044.1 GCF_007713465.1 Pseudomonas sp. H3(2019)
GTGGCCAGATCACCTACACCGCGACGCTGACCAATCCGGCCGGCACCGCGATGACCGTCACGTTGTCGAACGGTGCCGTGATCAATATCGAGGCCGGCAAAACCACTGGTTCGGTGGTGGTCGATACCCCGGCGAATGACGTTTACAAAAACGGCAGCACCGTCAGCACCACCATCGAGAGCACCACCGGTGGCAACTTCGAGCAGTTGACCCCGAGCACCACCCCGGCCGTTACCACGATCACCGACTCGATCGATACCACCAACCTGACGTTGAGCGCGACCAACTCGGTGGCCGAAGGTGGCCACATCACCTACACCGCGACCCTGACCAACGCCGCCGGCACGCCAGTGACCGTGACCCTGAGCAACGGCGCCGTCATCAACATCGACGCCGGCAAAACCACCGGTTCCGTGGTGGTCGACGCACCAAAAGACGACGTCTACCTCGACGCCGGCAAGGTCCAGGCAGCGATCACGACCGCCACCGGCGGTAACTTCGAGAACCTGGTCACCAGCAGCACACCTGCAGTCACCAACGTCACCGACACCATCGACACCTCGACGGTGAAACTGACCGCAACTGACTCGGCAGCCGAAGGCGGCACTGTCACCTACACCGCCACCGTCAGCGCGCCAGTCACCGGTTCGGCAGTGATCGTGACGTTGGCCAACGGCCAGACCATCACCATCCCGGTCGGCCAGTCCAGCGGCACCGCGACCGCCACCGCGCCGAACGACGCGCTGGTCGGCCACACCCCGCTGACCAACGCGATTACCAATGTCAGCGGCGGCAACTACGAAAACCTGGTCGCCGACAAAACCCCGGTCAGCACCACCGTGACCGACACCGTCGACACCACCAACCTGACGTTGAGCGCGACCAACTCGGTGGCTGAAGGTGGTCACATTACCTACACCGCGACCCTGACCAATGCGGCCGGCACGCCAGTGACCGTCACCTTGAGCAACGGCGCCGTCATCAACATCGACGCCGGCAAAACCACCGGTTCCGTGGTGGTCGACGCACCAAAAGACGACGTCTACCTCGACGCCGGCAAAGTCCAGGCAGCGATCACGACCGCCACCGGCGGCAATTTCGAAAATCTGGTCACCGATAAAACCGCTGCGGTCACCAACGTCACCGACACCATTGACACCTCGACGGTGAAACTGACCGCGACTGACTCGGCAGCCGAAGGCGGCACCGTCACCTACACCGCCACCGTCAGCGCGCCGGTCACCGGTTCGGCAGTAATCGTGACGTTGGCCAACGGCCAGACCATCACCATCCCGGTCGGCCAGTCCAGCGGCACCGCGACCAGCACAGCGCCGAACGACGCGCTGGTCGGTCACACCCCGCTGACCAACGCCATTACCAACGTCAGCGGCGGCAACTACGAAAACCTGGTCGCCGACAAAACCCCGGTCAGCACCACCGTGACCGACACCGTCGACACCACCAACCTGACGTTGAGCGCAACCGGGTCGGTGGCCGAAGGTGGCCACATCACCTACACCGCGACCCTGACCAACGCCGCCGGCACGCCAGTGACCGTCACCTTGAGCAACGGCGCCGTGATCAACATCGACGCCGGCAAAACCACCGGATCCGTGGTGGTCGATGCACCAAAAGACGACGTCTACCTCGACGCCGGCAAGGTCCAGGCGACGATCGCAACGGCGACCGGCGGCAATTTCGAAAATCTGGTCACCGATAAAACCGCTGCGGTCACCAACGTCACCGACACCATCGACACCTCGACGGTGAAACTGACCGCAACTGACTCGGCAGCCGAAGGCGGCACTGTCACCTACACCGCCACCGTCAGCGCGCCGGTCACCGGTTCGGCAGTAATCGTGACTCTCGCCAACGGCCAGACCATCACTATCCCGGTCGGCCAGTCCAGCGGCACCGCGACCAGCACAGCGCCGAACGACGCGCTGGTCGGTCACACTCCGCTGACCAACGCGATTAGCAATGTCAGCGGCGGCAACTACGAAAACCTGGTCGCCGACAAAACCCCGGTCAGCACCACCGTGACCGACACCGTCGACACCACCAACCTGACGTTGAGCGCGACCAACTCGGTGGCTGAAGGCGGCCACATCACCTACACCGCGACCCTGACCAACGCCGCCGGCACGCCAGTGACCGTCACCTTGAGCAACGGCGCCGTCATCAACATCGACGCCGGCAAAACCACCGGTTCCGTGGTGGTCGACGCACCAAAAGACGACGTCTACCTCGACGCCGGCAAAGTCCAGGCAGCGATCACGACCGCCACCGGCGGCAATTTCGAAAATCTGGTCACCGATAAAACCGCTGCGGTCACCAACGTCACCGACACCATCGACACCTCGACGGTGAAACTGACCGCAACTGACTCGGCAGCCGAAGGCGGCACTGTCACCTACACCGCCACCGTCAGCGCGCCGGTCACCGGTTCGGCAGTGATCGTGACGTTGGCCAACGGCCAGACCATCACCATCCCGGTCGGCCAGTCCAGCGGCACCGCGACCGCCACCGCGCCGAACGACGCGCTGGTCGGCCACACTCCGCTGACCAACGCGATTACCAATGTCAGCGGCGGCAACTACGAAAATCTGGTCGCCGACAAAACCCCGGTCAGCACCACCGTGACCGACACCGTCGACACCACCAACCTGACGTTGAGCGCAACCGGGTCGGTGGCCGAAGGTGGCCACATCACCTACACCGCGACCCTGACCAACGCCGCCGGCACGCCAGTGACCGTCACCTTGAGCAACGGCGCCGTGATCAACATCGACGCCGGCAAAACCACCGGATCCGTGGTGGTCGATGCACCAAAAGACGACGTCTACCTCGACGCCGGCAAGGTCCAGGCAGCGATCACGACCGCCACCGGCGGTAACTTCGAGAACCTGGTCACCGATAAAACGGCTGCCGTGACCAGCGTCACCGACACCATCGATAAAACCGAAGTCAGCATCAGCGGCAGCAGTCAGGTCACCGAAGGCCAGACCGCCAGCTACACCGTGACCCTGACGCACCCGGCGCAAACCGATGTGACGCTGAAGATCGTCTACAGCGGCACGGCCACCGACGGCTCGGACTTTACCGGTGTGTACACGGTGAAAATCCCGGCGGGCGCCAGCAGCGCTAGCTTCAACATCGCGACCATCGACGACAAGATCACCGAGCCTACCGAAAACTTGGTGGTCAAGATCGACTCGGCCAGCGGTGGCAACTTCGAAAACCTGGTGGTCAGCAGCACCAATGGCAGCGTCAGCACGTCGATCATCGACAACGATGCTCCGCCCGTCATCGACCTGGACGCCAACAACTCCAGCGGCGCGACCGGTGCCAATTACAACGTCACCTTCACCGAAGGCACCAGCGGCCCGGGCGTATCGATTGGCGACACCGACCTCACGATCACCGACCCGGACAGCACCATGCTGACCGGCGCCACCATCGTGTTGACCAACCGTCAGCCGGGCGACTCGCTGAACCTGGGCAACAGCGTCAACGGCATCAGCATCAACGCCAACAGCAAGGATGGTTCGATCACCCTGACACTGTCCGGCAATGCAACGCTGGCCGACTACATGCAACAGATCAAAAACATCACCTTCACCAACAACAGTGAAGACCCGAGCACCACGCCGCGGACCATCACCGTGACGGTGACCGACGGCAGCAATTACTCCAACGTCGCCACCACCACCGTCAATGTGGTCGCGGTCAACGATGCTCCGGTCGCTACCGGCGGTGCGGTCACCGGCACTGAAGACACTCCGCTGATCCTCGGCTGGTCGAATTTCGGTGTGAGCGATGTCGACAGTCCTGCCGCCAGCCTGGGCGTGAAAATCACCCAGCTGCCAGGCGACGGCAAGTTGCAGTACCTGGACGGTTCGACCTGGAAAGACGTGGCCAACAACCAGACTTTCAGCAAGACCGACATCGACGCAGGCAAGCTGCGCTTCATGCCTGATGCCAACGAATCCGGCGCCAATGGCTACGGCGGCACCGGCGTGGGCAACCAACAGGCGGATTACGCACGGATCCAGTTCCAGCCAACCGACGGCCAACTGCTGGGTAGCACCGGCACGCTGAAAGTCGATATCACTCCCGTTGCCGATGCGCCAACACTCAGCGTCGCCGACAACAATGTGAATTCGACAGGCCTGATCAAGGAGGTCTGGACTGGTCTGGCCGGTCTCGGCACTAGCGGTAGTGGCGCGCCAGCTGAAACCCTGAAATCCGTGATCGATGCTGCCGGTACTCCGAACAGTAGCGGTACCGTGAGCAACGTGCAGTCCGACAGCAACGTTGCAGCCGGCACAGCATCTAAAACTTCCGGGCTGATCTACCTCGAAGCCGGCAAGACCTACAGCTTCAGCGGTACGGGTGATGACAGCCTGTTGGTGACCATCGGCGGCAAAAACGTCGCGGCCACCACGTGGGGCGCGGGCGGCCAGTTGAGCGGCTCGTTCACCCCGACCACCAACGGCTACTACACCCTGGACATCTACCACCACAACCAAAATGGCCCGGGCAGCTACGACGTCAACCTGTCGGTCAATGGCACCCCGGCGATCGACCTGAGCAGCGCCGGCGTGCCGATCTACACGGGTGTCGCTGATCTGGTCAACGCCGGTGTGACGGTTTCCGACCTGCACGGCAGCAATGGCGAAGGCTACTACGACGGTTACAAACTCAATACAGGCGGTGAGGGCGGCAGTGTTCATCTGTCGACAATCACCACCGCACTGACCGACACCGACGGCTCCGAAAGCCTGAGCGTGAAGATTGGCGGCATGCCGGCCGGTTCCGTGCTCAGCGATGGCGCAGGTCATACCTTCACCACCAGTGCGACCAGCGGGGATGCGAACGTCACCGGCTGGAAC
Organism: Pseudomonas sp. H3(2019); assembly: GCF_007713465.1. Classification (GTDB taxonomy): domain Bacteria; phylum Pseudomonadota; class Gammaproteobacteria; order Pseudomonadales; family Pseudomonadaceae; genus Aquipseudomonas. The sequence goes on from NZ_VMSG01000044.1 coordinate 4,896, forward strand.
CTCGGCACCCTGACGGTCACCCCGCCGTCGTACTACAACGGCTCGTTCACCCTGACCGTCACGTCGACCTCCACCGAATCCCTCGGCGGTTCGGCGCCAAGCACTGCGCAGATCCCGGTCACGGTTTTCCCGGCGGTGTACAACTCGATTACTGGCACTTCGGGGGATGACAATGTCGTCGGCACTAACGGTAACGACATCATGGTTGCCGACATCGGCGGGCTGACCGTGGTGCCAGGCACCAACTACAACATCGCGTTCATGGTCGACAGCTCAGGCAGCATGAGTGCCTCATCGATCAGTTCGGCCAAAGACTCGCTGACATCCGTGTTCAACACCCTCAAGAACAGCTTGGGCGCCAGTACTTCGGGTACGGTGAACGTCTTCCTCGCGGACTTCGATACCCAGGTCAACAAGCAGGTTGCGGTCAACCTGAACGACCCGAATGCCCTGACCCTGCTCAAGTCGGTACTGGACTCGATGGTCTCCGGCGGCGGCACCAACTACGAAGACGTGTTCAAGACCACGGCCAACTTCTTCCAGAGCAGCATGGCCACCGGTAACAGCAACGCGACCAACCTGACGTATTTCATTACCGACGGAAAGCCAACGTACTACCAGTCCGGCGAACAGACCAACCCGTCGTTGTACAACGGTGGCGCGAAGCTCGATGACGTCGTCACGACGGCCAATTACAAGTTGGGGGATACGTTCTCCAAATCCCTGGACAACACCCATTCCCTCTCCATCGGCACCGATGGTTCCATGACGTTGCAGACCAACACGGGTGGTAACCACTGGACCAGCACAGTCCTGGGCATGCTCCACGCTCAAGGCGATGGCACTTATGAGCTGTCGAACCTGGCAGGTACGGGCTACAACGCCGATAGCAGTACAACCAGCAACGCCAACGACAGCTTCGCGTTGCTCGGCAAGTTGTCTCAAGTCGAGGCCATCGGCCTGAACAACGATATCAGCCTCAACGACCTGAAACCCTTCGACACCGACGGCAAACCGCAGACCAACATCGACCCGGCCAACCTGGCCAACTCGATCATCGGTCACACCGAAGCGACCATGCCAGGCAACGACACGGTCAATGGCGGCGACGGCAACGACATCCTGTTCGGCGACCTGGTGAGCTTCAACGGCATTGCCGGTGAGGGCTACCAGGCCATGCAGGCCTTCGTGGCCCAGCAGACCGGCGTGGATGTCAGCAAAGTCACCGTCAGCAACGTGCACCAGTACATCACCGAGCACTACAACACGTTCGATGTGTCCGGCGCTCATGACGGTAATGACTCGCTGCTGGGCGGTGCCGGTAACGACATCCTCTTCGGCCAGGGTGGCAACGACATTCTCGACGGCGGCAAGGGCAATGACATCCTGCTGGGCGGCACGGGTAACGACACACTGATTGGCGGTCAGGGCAACGACATCCTGATTGGCGGATCGGGTGCCGACACCTTCGTCTGGAAGGCCGGCGACACCGGTAACGATGTGATCAAGGACTTCAAGGCCAGCGAAGGCGACCGGATCGACCTGCATGATCTGTTGCAGGGCGAAAGCGGCAGCACCATCGACAACTTCCTGAAAATCACCACGGTTGAAGGTGTGTCGACGTTGCAGGTCAGCTCCGAAGGCAAACTCAACGCAGCCGGCGGCGTGGCCAACGCTGACGTGACGATCAAACTGGAAGGCAATAACTGGTCCGGTCAGAGCATCAACTCGCTGATCGCCGGTAGCGACCCGACCATCAAGATCGACCACAACAACACCTGATCAAGCCCCTGACGGCCGCTCGTAATGAGCGGTCGTCACGTTGCTGTCAGTCGCCAGCGGGTGACGATTTCATCGTGGCACCGCATACTCGTACGCGTTGACCTATCCTGCTGACAGCACGACACGGGTTCATTCATGAGGGATTTTCGATGTTCTACGTGCAACGCGATGCGCAAGGCCAGTTGGTGCGCGTGGAGGCTACGGCTTACGCGGAGGCTACGGAAACGCTGTCCTCCGATCACCATGAAATCCAGGCCTGGTACGCCAACGAAGTGATGGAGATCAGCCTCAAGCAGCTCAAGCAAAGCGACCTGGAGATGATCCGGGTACTCGACGACCTGATTCAGGTGCTGACCAGCAAAGGGGTGATTCGCGTCACCGACCTTCCAGCGGCCGCGCAAGCCAAACTGATGGACCGGACCCAGGCTCGTGAAGCGCTGGGTGGTTTGAGTCATCTGATTGATGAAGATGAAAGCGGGTTGATCTGACCCCCACAACGCCGCTCGTTCCCACGCTCCCGCGTGGGGACGCCTCAATGGACGCTCTGCATGTGACGCAGAGCGTGGGAACGATCAAGCCCTACTGCCAAGGCTTCGGTTCACCAAACAACTGCCCTTGCACGCCGTACACACCCATCTCGCGAATCACCCGTAACTCCCCTTCAGTCTCCACTCGCTCGGCAATCAGCGGCAGATCGATACTGTGGGCGGCGCGCTGGATGGCTTCGATGAACAGACGCTTATCGCTTTCCTGATCAATGGCACGGATGTAACTGCCATCGATTTTCAGATAGGCCAGCCCCAGCCGCGCCAGGTTGCCGATCATGCTGAAGCGACCGCCAAAGCGCTGCAGGCTCAGGGAGAAGCCCAGCTCACGCAAACGATGAGTCAGTTGTTCGAGCACGGCCTGATCGGGTAATTGCTCTTCACCAATCTCCAGAGTCAAGCGTGGGCCCAGACTGGAATGCTCGCGCAGGATGTCGAAGACTTTGTTCAGCGCTTGCGGATCCGCCAGGGTGGCAGCGGACAGGTTCAGCGCCAGCGAGTCTTCATGGCCGGTCATCTGCACCAATACCCGCTCCAGCATCAAGCGGTCCAGTCGCGCGGTCCAGCCAAAACGCTCCAGCCACGGCAGGAAACGCCCGGCAGGGATGGTCTGGCCCTGCTCATCGAGCAAGCGCGAGAGCACTTTGTAATGCAGCACCAACTGCGTGTCCTGACTGGCCACGACCGGTTGGAAGTACAACTCGAATCGCTGCTGATTCAGCGCCTGATCGAGCAAGGTATGCCAAGCATGGTGATCGTCGCCAACAATGGCCGCTGCGCTGTGATCCAGGCACGCCCAGTTCATCTCACCCTCGGCTTCCGCCTGTGACAACGCCTGATCCGCCAGGCTCAATACCGCCTGCGGCGTGTCACCATGGGCAAACGGCGCCAGCCCGATCGACGCCACCGACGCCACGTCGGTCGCCCCGGTCGCGTGCAGACTGGCCAGCGCGCTGTCCAGACTCTGCGCCAGTTGCAGCGCCTCTTCGCGCACCAGACCAGGCGCCAGCACGGCAAATTCACCACCGCGAATACGCGTCACAAGGTTCTGGGTTTCCGGGAATCTGGCGCACTCACGCGATAATTGTTCACCGACCGCCTGCAGCAACTGGTCGGTGCGTTGACCGCCCAGACGCTGGTTCAAACCGGCCAGGTCCTTGACCCGCAACAGCAACAGATAACCCGAGCTGGCCTGCTCCGGGTTGCTCACCCGGGCATTCAACTGCATCTCGAAATAACGCCGGTTAGCCAATCCCGTCAGGTTGTCCTGATAGGACTCGACCCGCAGTTTTTCACTGCGCTCAGCCTGCTCCTGAAACAACGCCTTGAGTTTCTCGACCATCTGGTTCATCGCCTGCACCACGCGCCGCAGTTCCGGAGTACGCGGCAGCTCGGGCAGGCTGAGAAACTCGCGACGGGCAATGGCGTGGGATTGCTTGACCATGTAATCCAGCGGTTTCAATTGTCGACGCAGCAACAGTGCGCCGAGTACCGCGCTTAACGCGCCGCAGATCAGCAACCAGCCCAGACTGCCCAGAGCGCTCTGCCAGAGCTTGGCCACGGCGAACATCGGGTGGCTGATCACCTCGACCCTGGCTGCCTGCTCCCAGCCACGGCTGACCAGCGCATCACCGCCAGCAGGTTCCAGAGCGATCAATTTGACGAACCAGCCAGGCACGCTGCTGATTTCTGGAATTCCACTGCGCTCGACGATGGCCTTGTCGGTTTTGAGATCGACAACACGAATACTCGCGTAATAACCGCTGTCGAAGATTGAGCTGACCATCAGCTCGACCATCGCCGGGTCGTCGATGTTCGGCGTCAGCGACAGCGCCAGCGCGGTCGCAGCGTCCTGCGCGTGGGAGCGCAACTGATTGACGTACTGGGTCCGCGAACTCTCCAGACCGACCATGAAGCTGCCACTGAAGGCGACGACCAGGAACAGACAGATAGCGATCAACAGTTGTTTGAACAAAGACATCTAAGCGCGTGCTCCTAGTGAGTCGTCTCGACCGGAAATCCTTCGGCCTGCATTTTCTTCAACACATCCTGCCAACGGGACAGACGCTTGGTGTCACCGATTTTCTTGTTGCCCTTGGCGCCCGGCAACCAAAGCCCTTCGGCATTGAAGGAGTAGACCGGCAGCAAATCGGTGCGCTGGCTGGCCGGCTGGATCGCATCCATCAGGCTGTCGAGCACCAGCGGCATGGCGTCCGGGCTTGAATAGTAGGTCAAGACCATGTGCGCGCGATTCTGACGCAGGGCCTTGACGTAGGTGATGCGCAATTTGTCACTGGAAACCCCAAGATGGCGCAGGCTGAAATACTTGGCGATCGCGTAGTCCTCACAATCGCCAGCGCCTTTCCACAAGGCTTCGATCGGTGTCGCCCAGTAGTCCTCGACGTGCCACAGGTCGATGTCTTCCACGTAACGCATCTGCTTGTTGAAGAACAGGTTGACCACATTGAGCTGTTCCAGCTCAGGGGTTTGCTTCTGTGTCGCCAGCAGGTGCTGCCAGGCATCGATTCGTTGTTTGCCTTCACCCAACGGCCCGTACAATGTTTCGGCCCGGCGGCTGATCAGCGAAAAATCCCAATCAGCATGCAGACCGCCCAGCAAGACGCCGGCAATCAGCAGTGCTGAACACAACCAGCGCAGGGTCCGAGGGAGAGCGAAACGTGCCTGCAATGCAGTGAGTCCAAAGGGCGGTTGGAAATCGATGGATGGTGAAGCCTTGATCGATAAAAGACAATGGCACGGTGCAATCACCGCGCACACGCTAAACTTGGGGGAAGCGCACGCAGTTGAAAAGATCGTAGCCTGTGATGCTGTGTTCAGTAGCAAAGCCAGTGACATAAAACTGACGGAAACAGATTTTTTTGCCGGTTTGACAACCTGCCAGGCAGTCACTACTGTACATTGGATCCAATATTTTCATATTTTAATCAGGGTGCGTTGTCGTGACACAGAAGCCCAACCCTTTAAGCACTATCCCGGTCAGCGGCCCTATCCCCGCTCACCTTGCGCGATCGGTGATCGAAGAAACCCTGCGCTCGGCGATTCTCGACGGCCGCTTGCCTTGCGGCACCGCGCTGCGCCAGCAAGACCTGGCCGACCTGTTTGGCGTCAGCCGCATGCCCGTGCGCGAAGCCTTGCGCCAGCTCGAGGCGCAATCGCTGCTCCATGTTGTCGCACACAAAGGCGCGGTTGTCGCGCCATTGGTCGAAGGTGACGCCGCCGAAACCTATGCCCTGCGTATCCTGCTGGAGTCCGAGGCCCTGCGCCTGTCGATCCCGCTGCTCGACGACGAAGATTTTGCCGAGGCCGAGCGTTATATCGACGACCTCGAAACACAGACCGATTATGCCGAGATCGGCAGGCTTAACCGTTTGTTCCACATGACGCTGTACCGCAAGGCGCCCAACCGTAGGCTCCTCTGCCTGGTGGAAGGCGGTCTGTGGGAAGAGGAACGCTTTCTGCGCTTCAACCTTGAAGCCATGGGGCTCGGCAAGCTGTCCCAGGAAGATCACCGTGACCTGCTGCGAGCCGCGCAAGCCCGAGACATCGCGCTAACCGTGACAAAGCTTCAGCACCACCTGAACCGGGGTGTCGAGGTCATCACGCGTTACCTGAATAGCCTTGAACCTCAGGGCAAGAAATCATCGACGTGAATCGCACAAGAAAAGCCGTGCACACCCGGAACACTCCATGGCTGAGCGTGATCAGCGCCAGCCAGACGACGGACGTCAGGCTGATCTGCTTCGGCGAAGCTGGTGCCGACCCCGAGCAGTTCCGCAACTGGACGCAAGCACTGAACGAGCACATTGAACTGCTCGCGTTCAGGCTTCCCGGCCATGACAATCCGCAGAACCGGACGCGCTACGAACAATGGCCACCGCTGCTGGTCGACGCCTTTGCGGCGCTACAACCTTACTTGTCCGAACCCCATGCGCTGTTTGGCCATGGCCTGGGCGCAATTCTGGCCTACGAGCTGGCCAAGTTGAGTGAAACCCACTGCCCTGGGCAAACCCGTCACCTGTTCATTTCCGGTTGCCGCAGCCCGGATACCCGCCCCGCCTCTGCGCCACTGCACAGCCTGCCGAACATCCGGCACAGTTATGCACCCTCCAGCCCGGGCGCACTTATCGATGCAACAGCCAGCGATCAACTCGCCGCCTTCGAAGCACTGATACACAGTGACGTGAAACTGCTCGAATCCTGGGCCGACCCTTCCAGTCGCAGCCTGCACATCCCGATGACTGCTTTCTACGGCAGCGACGATCCGCTGGCCCCCCTTGAAAGCATGGTCAATTGGCGCGAATTCACTCGCCGTGAATTCGAACTGATAGAAATGACCGGTAATCATTTTTTCACCACCACTCAGCGCCATCGTCTGCTGCAGATCATCAACACCCATCTGGGCCTGCTCAGCGAGTAAGCGCCTGACGCCTGTGCCATGAGGCACAGGCTCTCGAGATGCGCTGGCGACACCAATCCCTTCTTCCCTCCCTGAAAACCCCTGCCCCTCCCTGCGCCAGTGATAGCAGTACTGGCTTTTTGGGCTCACTCTTGGTTTGCCGACTAAAAAAGGACGAGCGGCGTGTAAATCTGCCTGCACAGCCCTCGCGTGATGGACGAACAAAAGGAGGCTTGCCAAAGGACGGGAAGAGATGGGGCCGTGCCCACCTCCTGCCTACCACATCAAAAAAACATCAACTCCCCAGATACAAAGTTGCTCCGAGTGAGGCATTCACTCATTTAAATTCTGACTTATATAAGCCGGAAGGAACAACTTCATCCCAATAAAACTTAATCCAAAAGTTTTATCGAAACTTGTCGCGCCCAAAAAAATGCACTTGACAAATAATATAAAAAACACTTGCCCGTTACTTGTTTCATGTATTAATTTTTCTCCGCCGACAACTTCAAGTTCCAGCGTACTTGTCGGCGCGGTCAATGCCAGGGTCTGTAAGACTCATCTCGGCATCTGACCGCCAAGCACCATCGACGCACGCAACGCCTTGCCTGGTAAGGTCCGCCAACGCCATGAACTGCATCAACGTTTGTTTGAGGTACTTGTTCGCCTATTAAAAAGATCAGGCCGCACCGTGTTTGAACTCGCCCAATAAGCCTCTGCCAATCGTACAACTTAACTCACAACTCATAGGTCCCTCATGAAACCCAATAAAGCACTTCTCGACCAAAAAAAAGCAGCGCTGAGCGCTCACCCTATCTTTGCCGAGATTCATTCACTGTCGATACTTCAACGCTTTATGGAAACCCATGTATTTGCTGTATGGGACTTCATGTCGCTGACCAAACGCCTGCAACAGGAACTCACGTGCGTGCAGCTGCCCTGGCTGCCGCCCCAAGACCCTCACGCCGCGCGCCTGATCAACGAAATCGTCCTTGGCGAAGAGTCCGATGACCGGCTCGATCACGGTCACTACAGCCATTTCGAGTTGTACCTGGACGCGATGCGCGAAATCGGCGCCAGCACGGCGGCCGTGGAGCGCTTCGTCGCCCTGCAAAAGGAAGGCGTGAGCTACGACGTCGCCCTGCAAAGCGTGGACGTCGACCCGGCCGCATCGAACTTCGTCCGGCACACCTTGCACACCGCGCTGTATGCGCCGGGGCACAGCGTTGCCGCGGCGTTTTTGCATGGCCGTGAAAGCGTCATTCCGCAGATGTTCCAGCGCATTCTCGACGATTGGGGAATAGGTATCGAACAGGCGCCGACCTTTCGTTACTACCTGCAGCGGCATATCGAAGTCGACTCCGAAGACCACGGCCCCGCCGCCGAAACACTCCTGGCACGCTTGATCGACGGCGATCCGCAACGGCAGGAAGACGTCTACGCCGCGGCCATCGCCGCCGTGGAAAGCCGTATCGCACTGTGGGACGGCTTGCGCCTGAGCATGCGTGAATCAGTCGCCGAGGTGAGTGCATGAACGCCGCCGACTACCAATCCTTCGCCGACACCTGGGAAAACCGCGCGACCATCCGTACACGTCCGCGGCGCATGGTCGAAAACGACGACAAACTGATCTATCCCCTGAGCCGCCAACCGCTGGTGCTGAGTGAAACCTTTGTCCGCGAATGCCCGGAGCAACGCGACTTTGCACTGGTGCAGACGCTCTACAAGTTCATCAACGACGTGGTGATTTTCGAAACCGAGATCGTCGACAAGACCGCCCGCAGCATCGCCAAGAATCGCTTCGCCGTGCCCTTCCCGTTCGCCTGTCGCTATGACGCCATGACCGTGGTGGTGGATGAGGATTACCACGCGCTGGTGGCGATGGACTTCATGCAGCAGACCGTGGCCATGACCGGCATCACACCGATCGAACTGCCGCGTGAAATCGAGCTGAGCCGGGCGATTCCCGCAGCGTTGGCGCTGGCACCGGAACATCTGCGCAGCGCCGTGGAGCTGATCTGCGTGGCCATCGCGGAAAGCACCGTGACCAACGACGTCGCGGCATTCGCCAAAGACAACACGGTCAAGCAATCGATCAAGGGCCTGATGGCTGACCACTTGCTCGACGAAGGCCGCCACTCGGGGTTCTGGTCACGGCTGGTGCGGATCTATTGGCATTCGGCGAACGAAGACGACCGCCAACTGATTGCGAAAATTCTGCCGGTATTCATCGCTCACTACCTGACTAACGACATTCAGAAATCGTTCGATTTCCGGTTGATCGAGCACCTGCACATCAGCGATGCCGCCAAGGCCGCACTCAAGAGCGAAGTGGCAGGCCTGGCCTTCCCGATCAATCGCCACCACCCGCTGGTCGCCAACATCGTGCGGTTTTTCCGCAGCAGTTCGCTGCTCGATTCACCGTGCGTGCAAGACGCCCTGAGCGATTACCTGATCTAGCCGAGGAGAACATCATGAGACGTCTCGACATTCTGCTCATCGGTCAAAGCCAGGCCTTGAATGAGCTGGCGCTGGAGCTGGAACAACACGGCCATACGCTGACGCGATTGAGCGACAGTCACACCCTGAACGAACAATCAGTCGGTAACGCCGAGCTGCTGATCGACGATGGCAGCCTGGTCATCCCGGCGCAACAACCGCGCGACCTGGATGAGCGTGCACAACTGAGCGTGCGCCTGGGCCTGGGTCCTAAAGACGCCAGCGGCCTGCCACCCATCGATGTGCTGTGCAGCTACACATCGAGTGGCGACCAAAGACTGATCGCTCGCGTCCCCGTCGCCGACGAACCTTCGGGCAATGGCCAGGCGTTACGCCTGAAAGTCATCGCCGAACTGGTCGATCGTGTCGCGCTTGAAGTCAGTCGTTTTTCCCGCGATGCCGACTACTTCATACACGCTGCAACGGCCACGCCCGGTCGTCATGAACATGAAGAGAGTTTGCTCGCACTGGAAAGTCTGGCCTACGCCCATCGACTTAATCTCACCGAGCAAGCACCGTTGCTGCAACTCGGGCAAATCCCGATGATCGAGCGGCTCGAACAGAGCTTCAAAACCTTCCGTGAACGCCCGGCGCTGCATATTGCCGGTGAGGTGCTCAGCTATAGGGACTTGCACACCCAAAGCCTGGCAATCCAACAACGGCTGCTGCCATTGATCGAGCAGTACCGGGCGGTTGAGGGACCGGTGGTGGTAGGCATTTGCCTGCCGAAATCCAGTGCATTGTTCGCCGGCATTCTGGCGATCCTCGGCAGTGGCGCGGTGTACCTGCCACTCGAACCCAGCCATCCGCTGCAACGTCAGCAGTACATCCTGGAGAACGCTGGCGCCGTGCTGTTGTTGCACGATGGCCAGCACCCGCTGAGCGACGAGATGCCCGGGCTCGACATCACTGGCATCGACGCCCGCAAGGCGAACCTCGGCTTGCCGTTGATGCGCCTGCGTCCCGGCAGCCAGGCGCCGTGCATGGCGCTCTACACGTCGGGCACCACCGGTCATCCCAAAGGCGTGTTGCTCAGCCAGAACAATCTCGGGCACTTCACCGCGTGGTATGCCGATTACGTCGGGCTGACGGAACAGAGTCGGGTATTGCAGTTTTCATCGCTGAGTTTCGACTCCTCGTTGATCGATATTTTCCCGGCGCTGATCCAGGGCGCCGAGCTGATCGTACCCAACGACGACCAGCGTCGTGACCCGCTGCAACTGGTCGAGTTGATCCGTCATCATCAGCTCAGCCACGCGTTTTTGCCGCCAGCGTTGTTGAGCATTCTGCCGTTGGATCAGTTACGCGACCTTGCACATGTGATGACCGGTGGCGACGTCTGCGAACCCCATGTGATCAAGCAACTGACCCAGCAGGGCAAGCTCTACAACCTGTATGGCCCGACCGAAGCCACGGTGCTGATCACCGCCCGACAACTGCAGGTCGGTGACAGCAACCGTAGCCTCGGGGCACCGATTGCCAACAGCCAGGTGCTGATCCTCGACGAGGATTTTCAGCCCGTGGTCGAGCAGACCGTCGGTGAGCTGTACATCGTCGGTCCGGGGGTGTGCCTGGGCTATTTGAACAACCCGCAGCAGACCGCCGAGCGCTACCTGCAATTGCCCTTGCCGGGCGGCCAAAGTTTGCGTGCCTATCGCACCGGCGATATGGCGAAGTGGACCGCCGACGGCATCGAGCTCTGTGGACGGCGAGACAATCAGGTGAAGATCCGCGGCTATCGGGTCGAGCCGGAGGAGATCGAGCGCTGCCTGCGCGACAGCCAGTTGTTCCGCCAGGTGGCCGTAGTGATCGACAGTCATCGACGGATTCTGGCGTTCCTCGCACAACCCCAGGAAGACCAGCCAGGCGTAGCGCGCGAAGCGCTGAAAGCTCACGCCCAGCAGTTCTTGCCGGACTACATGCAGCCCATCGCCTGGACTGAGTTGGCGAACATGCCTTTTGCCAGCAACGGTAAAGTCGATCGCCGGGCGCTGCTGGCGATGCCGGTCAGTGTCCTCGAAAACCTTCAGCGTCGGTTACCCGAGTCCACCGACGAGGCGCAACTGCTGGAGCTCTGGGCCGATCTGCTGGAGTTGCCGGCAGGCGACATTTCCACCGACGAAAACTTCTTCAATCTGGGCGGGCACTCGATCCTGTTGTCGCGCATGTTGCTGCAAATACGCGAACAGTTCGGACGCAGTATCTCGATCAACCGCTTCATCGAAGTCCCGACCATCGCCAGGCTGGCCACGCTGGTCAGAGGTTCTGCCGGCGAAGAAGTACTCAGCGAAAAAGCCCTGGCCGATGCCTTCCGTGAGCTCGATGTACAGCCTTTGCCGGTCAGCCGAATGGGCGATGTGCACAAGGTCATCGTTACCGGTGCCAACAGCTTCGTCGGCGTGCATATCGTCGAAGCGCTGCTGGCCTGGGGCGCCAGCGAAGTCGCGTGCCTGGTGCGTGACGGCGCCGGGCAAAGCGCTGCGCAGCGCTTTGCCGAATCACTGCGTGAGAACCGCCTGGAGCACCTGGACCTGACTCGGGTGCAGGTTTACGCAGCGGACATCACGCAACCGGCACTGGGCCTGACGCCGGAGGTATATGAGCGACTGGATCGGGAGTTCGGCGCGTTGGTGCACAACGCCGCCAACGTCAACCATGTGCTCGATTACGAGTCGTTGGCCCGGGATAACGTCGAGCCGATTTTCGAGTGCTTACGACTCTGTGAAGGGCGCAGCAAGAAGATCTTCAATTTCGTCTCCACGCTGTCGGCCTCCAGCACCATCGACGCCGACGGCCGAGTGCTCGAACAACCCGCCGCGCAGACCCCGCCGATCTATATCAAGAACGGCTACAACCTGTCCAAATGGGTCGGCGAACGGATCCTCGAGCGCGCTCGCGAGCGAGGGGTGCGGGTCAACCTCTACCGGCCAGGTAACATCAGTTTCAACAGCCTCACCGGCGTCTGCCAGCCGCACAAGAACCGTCTGATGCTGATGCTCAAAGGCTCGATCCAGCTCGGCCAGGTGCCGGAGTTCGCGCTGAACTTCGACTTGATGCCGGTGGACTTCCTCGCTCGCTTTATCGCCTTTCACGCCAGCCGTTATCAGCCCGAACAGGCGGTGTTCAACCTGCACAACCCCGAACCGCTGAGTTGGGACGCCTATGTCGCTTCGTTCCGCGAGGCCGGCCGCGAGTTTCAAATGGTCAGCGTCGCCGACTGGCAACAGCAACTGGGTCGGGTCGACAGCGATAACGCGTTGTTTGGCGTTCTGGGTTTCTACCTCAACGGCTTCGAAGAGGATATCGGCGACATCTCGATGATCGGCCACGCCAATGCCCAGGCCGGTGTGCAGCAAATGGGCACGCACTACCCGCAAAAGTCTCCGGCGCTGCTGCGTCGCGGCTGCGACTACCTGAAAGAAATCAACTTCATCTGATTCACCACCCGTAGAAATGGAGCAAGACCATGAGCACTCTGCAACCCGATACCCTGATCAAAAACCCGCACGGCTGCCACGTTGTGTCGTCGGTGGAAATACCCGCCGAGGCGTCGCGGGTCTGGGAAGTAGTCGGCAACTTCGCCGGCTTCGACAAGTTCATCCCGGCGCTGTCGCACATCGAGATGACCGGCGAGGGCGTGTCGTCGCTGCGCAAGAAGTTCTTCAAGGACGGGAATCTGGTCGTCGAACAACTCAACTCCCGCGACGATCAGGCGCTGAGCATGACTTGGACTACCGTTTACAACACCTTGGGCGTTGGTCAGTTGTGGGCCGCCATGAGCGTCGAGCCCCTGAGCGCCGGCAAGTCCCGCGCAACCTGGACCATCATCGCTGAACCCGCCCAGGGCGGTGCGGAAGCGATGCCGGGGTTCAAGGACTTCGTGCAGGGGTTTGCCGATGACTCGATGAGTAATGCGCGCAATCTGTTTGCGTAGGGGATTTTCGCCATAAAAAAACGCGATGAGTCAGACCGACTTCATCGCGTTTTTTGCATCCATGCAACGGTTTAAATCTTGAAGCTATCCACCAGTTGCTTCAGGCGGTTGGCCTGCAGCGACAAGGCATCGCAATCCTTCAATGTTTCGTTGAGGTTGGCCACACCCTGCTGGTTCAGCAGGTTGATCTGATTGATGTCACCGTTAAGGGTTTCCACCACTGCCGTCTGCTCTTCCGTTGCGGCCGCCACCGACTGGTTCATGCCGTCGATTTCGGTGATCCGCTGGGTCACGCTGATCAACCGCGCACCGGCCTGATTCGCCACTTCGACGCTTTCCTCACTGGATACCTGGCTGGCATTCATGGTCGATACCGCTTCACGCGAGCCGACCTGCAACGAGGTGATCATCTTGTGAATCTCTTCCGCCGACTCCTGAGTGCGGTGGGCCAGGTTGCGCACTTCGTCCGCCACCACCGCGAAACCGCGCCCTGCTTCACCCGCCCGCGCCGCTTCGATGGCCGCGTTGAGGGCCAGCAAGTTGGTCTGCTGCGAAATGCCTTTAATCACGTCGAGGATGTGCCCGATGTTGTCGGTGCTGGCGTTCAGGGTTTCAATCTGAGTGCACGACAAGCTGATCTTTTGCGACAACTCGGTCATCGCCAGAATGGTTTGCTCCACCACCTGTCGACCGTCGTCAGCCTGCTCACTGGCACCGCTGGCGTGTTGCGAAGCGTCCGCTGCGTTACGGGCAATCTCCTGAGTGGCTGCACCCAGTTGGTTGATCGCGGCCGCCACGCTATTGGTCCGTGCGCTTTGCTCATCGGAGCCGATGATCGAAGCATTCGACGACGCCATGACCCGTTGTGACAGGTCATGTACCTGGCGCGTGGCCGACGACACTTCGGAAATCGACGCGTGAATCCGCTCCACGAACTGGTTGAAGGCACCGCCCAACTCACCGAACTCGTCTTTGCTTTCCACCGCCAGACGGCGAGTCAAATCGCCTTCGCCTTGAGCGATGTCCTGCATCGCACGGCCCATGGTGGTCAGTGGACGCATCAGCACTTGAATCAACAGACTCAGCAGCACGGCAATTGCAGTCACCGCGATGAACATCGCAATCAGTGCCGACGTGCGGAATTTGCTCAGTGGCGCATAAGCCTTGTCCCTGTCGATCGTCAGGCCGATGTACCACTCAGCATTCGGCAAGCCGGTAACCGGGGTAAAGGACAGAATGCGCGCCTGCTTGTTCAGGAGCACTTCCTGATTCCCCCGCTCGATGCGTACGTTCGAGCCTGGGTAGATGTCCTTGAGGTTCTTCATCACCTGGTCTTTGTCCGGACTGACGATCACCTGACCGTCGGCACTGACCAGGAAGGCATGACCGATACCGCCGAAGTCCACCGAGTTGATGATCTTCACCAGGGTTTCCAGACTCAGATCGCCGCCGACGACGCCAAGCAGTTCACCGTTCTTCCTCACCGGCATGGCGATCGTCACCACCAGCCCGCCAACAGCGGCCATGTAGGGTGGCGTGAGCATGGTTTTGTCGGCAGCTACGGCCTGCTTGTACCAAGGGCGCTGACGTGGATCGTAACCATCGGGCATTCTGGTGTCAGGACGTTGGGTAAACACGCCATTGGACTGACCGACGTAGGTGAACTGGAAGTTCGAGGTGAAGGCCGGCTGGTCGACCAACCCGGCAAAGTCTGCGTTGGCACCTTGGTGCGCGACGTTCTGGGCGAGGTTTTCCAGTACCAGGATTCGCCCACTCAGCCAGTTCTGGACGCTGCTGGCCGTCAGATCGCCGGCTTGCTGGACGGAAGAGTCGAGGTTTTGCTGGATGGTATTGCGCTGCAGGTAGTCGTTGTACAAAGTGAACAACGCAAAAGCCAGAACCACTACGCCTGAAGCGGCCAAAAGGATTTTATGGCTGAACTTGAGATTCATTTCATGGGACTTCTTATGCAAGGAGTGGGGATGCGTTCCGGGTGCAACATTCCATGTGACGCCGTAGACCGTTCTAAGGCGGCTCTACTTTGGTGCACGCATGTCTCACCAGTCTTTCGGCACAGATCCGAGAAAACTTAGGCTTTTATGCAAAAACGCACGGCTTTCCCTGCATGAACCCGCTAAATGGCGTGCTAGAGCTTTCAACCTACGTTTTTTTGATGACGCTTGATCATGCAGCACAGGCGCTCTGCACCAATCACCGCGCAGGAGGGCGAGGCGGCAGGGTCTTCGCGGGGAGCTTGAAGCTTTTAGCGGCCTCTAAAATGACAAAACCCCTGTCTGCTTACGCAGACAGGGGTTTCGGAATTCAATCTTGACGATGACCTACTCTCACATGGGGAAACCCCACACTACCATCGGCGAT
>NZ_VMSG01000045.1:2097-5119 GCF_007713465.1 Pseudomonas sp. H3(2019)
TTGATCCGGAGATGTCTGAATGGGGGAACCCACCTAACATAAGTTAGGTATCTTAAGCTGAATACATAGGCTTAAGAAGCGAACCAGGGGAACTGAAACATCTAAGTACCCTGAGGAAAAGAAATCAACCGAGATTCCCTTAGTAGTGGCGAGCGAACGGGGACTAGCCCTTAAGTGGCTTTGAGATTAGCGGAACGCTCTGGAAAGTGCGGCCATAGTGGGTGATAGCCCTGTACGCGAAAATCTCTTAGTCATGAAATCGAGTAGGACGGAGCACGAGAAACTTTGTCTGAATATGGGGGGACCATCCTCCAAGGCTAAATACTACTGACTGACCGATAGTGAACTAGTACCGTGAGGGAAAGGCGAAAAGAACCCCGGAGAGGGGAGTGAAATAGATCCTGAAACCGTATGCGTACAAGCAGTGGGAGCCCACTTTGTTGGGTGACTGCGTACCTTTTGTATAATGGGTCAGCGACTTATTTTCAGTGGCGAGCTTAACCGAATAGGGGAGGCGTAGCGAAAGCGAGTCTTAATAGGGCGTCTAGTCGCTGGGAATAGACCCGAAACCGGGCGATCTATCCATGGGCAGGTTGAAGGTTGGGTAACACTAACTGGAGGACCGAACCGACTACCGTTGAAAAGTTAGCGGATGACCTGTGGATCGGAGTGAAAGGCTAATCAAGCTCGGAGATAGCTGGTTCTCCTCGAAAGCTATTTAGGTAGCGCCTCATGTATCACTGTAGGGGGTAGAGCACTGTTTCGGCTAGGGGGTCATCCCGACTTACCAAACCGATGCAAACTCCGAATACCTACAAGTGCCGAGCATGGGAGACACACGGCGGGTGCTAACGTCCGTCGTGAAAAGGGAAACAACCCAGACCGTCAGCTAAGGTCCCAAAGTTATGGTTAAGTGGGAAACGATGTGGGAAGGCTTAGACAGCTAGGAGGTTGGCTTAGAAGCAGCCACCCTTTAAAGAAAGCGTAATAGCTCACTAGTCGAGTCGGCCTGCGCGGAAGATGTAACGGGGCTCAAACCATACACCGAAGCTACGGGTATCACTTAGGTGATGCGGTAGAGGAGCGTTCTGTAAGCCTGTGAAGGTGAGTTGAGAAGCTTGCTGGAGGTATCAGAAGTGCGAATGCTGACATGAGTAACGACAATGGGTGTGAAAAACACCCACGCCGAAAGACCAAGGTTTCCTGCGCAACGTTAATCGACGCAGGGTTAGTCGGTCCCTAAGGCGAGGCTGAAAAGCGTAGTCGATGGAAAACAGGTTAATATTCCTGTACTTCTGGTTATTGCGATGGAGGGACGGAGAAGGCTAGGCCAGCTTGGCGTTGGTTGTCCAAGTTTAAGGTGGTAGGCTGGAATCTTAGGTAAATCCGGGATTCCAAGGCCGAGAGCTGATGACGAGTGTTCTTTTAGAACACGAAGTGGTTGATGCCATGCTTCCAAGAAAAGCTTCTAAGCTTCAGGTAACCAGGAACCGTACCCCAAACCGACACAGGTGGTTGGGTAGAGAATACCAAGGCGCTTGAGAGAACTCGGGTGAAGGAACTAGGCAAAATGGCACCGTAACTTCGGGAGAAGGTGCGCCGGTGAGGGTGAAGGACTTGCTCCGTAAGCCCATGCCGGTCGAAGATACCAGGCCGCTGCGACTGTTTATTAAAAACACAGCACTCTGCAAACACGAAAGTGGACGTATAGGGTGTGACGCCTGCCCGGTGCCGGAAGGTTAATTGATGGGGTTAGCTAACGCGAAGCTCTTGATCGAAGCCCCGGTAAACGGCGGCCGTAACTATAACGGTCCTAAGGTAGCGAAATTCCTTGTCGGGTAAGTTCCGACCTGCACGAATGGCGTAACGATGGCGGCGCTGTCTCCACCCGAGACTCAGTGAAATTGAAATCGCTGTGAAGATGCAGTGTATCCGCGGCTAGACGGAAAGACCCCGTGAACCTTTACTATAGCTTTGCACTGGACTTTGAATTTGCTTGTGTAGGATAGGTGGGAGGCTTTGAAGCGTGGACGCCAGTTCGCGTGGAGCCAACCTTGAAATACCACCCTGGCAACTTTGAGGTTCTAACTCAGGTCCGTTATCCGGATCGAGGACAGTGTATGGTGGGTAGTTTGACTGGGGCGGTCTCCTCCTAAAGAGTAACGGAGGAGTACGAAGGTGCGCTCAGACCGGTCGGAAATCGGTCGTAGAGTATAAAGGCAAAAGCGCGCTTGACTGCGAGACAGACACGTCGAGCAGGTACGAAAGTAGGTCTTAGTGATCCGGTGGTTCTGTATGGAAGGGCCATCGCTCAACGGATAAAAGGTACTCCGGGGATAACAGGCTGATACCGCCCAAGAGTTCATATCGACGGCGGTGTTTGGCACCTCGATGTCGGCTCATCACATCCTGGGGCTGAAGCCGGTCCCAAGGGTATGGCTGTTCGCCATTTAAAGTGGTACGCGAGCTGGGTTTAGAACGTCGTGAGACAGTTCGGTCCCTATCTGCCGTGGACGTTTGAGATTTGAGAGGGGCTGCTCCTAGTACGAGAGGACCGGAGTGGACGAACCTCTGGTGTTCCGGTTGTCACGCCAGTGGCATTGCCGGGTAGCTATGTTCGGAATAGATAACCGCTGAAAGCATCTAAGCGGGAAACTAGCCTCAAGATGAGATCTCACTGGGACCTTGAGTCCCCTGAAGGGCCGTCGAAGACTACGACGTTGATAGGTTGGGTGTGTAAGCGCTGTGAGGCGTTGAGCTAACCAATACTAATTGCCCGTGAGGCTTGACCATATAACACCCAAGCAATTTGCGAACTCGAAAGAGACCAGATTGCGGTGTGTGAAGACGAAATGAACCGAAAGTTCGAGTTGCTCACAAAACACCTGACTGTCACATACCCAATTTGCTGAAGCGAGACCCACTGGTCACGACTCAGTACCCGAATTTCTTGACGACCATAGAGCATTGGAACCACCTGATCCCATCCCGAACTCAGCAGTGAAACGATGCATCGCCGATG
>NZ_VMSG01000046.1 GCF_007713465.1 Pseudomonas sp. H3(2019)
ACAGCATCGAGGATCAGGTGATGACTTTGAATGTGGAGTTCATGGAGCGCTTACGATTGAATGGAGGGTCAGGTATGCAGGGAAACCGGAGTTTCTCGCTGACGCGGGCCTTAAGCAGCGCCGCGTTTTGGCGCCTACTGCATCCTGAGACTCAGTGGATATCATCTAGGGCTATTCGACGACTTACTATTGGACAGCAGCGATGGACACAAGATGATCCCTTGCATAGATGCGATAGTTGTTTCAGCTTGCTCAACGATTAAAGTTAAAGAACTCTTGAAAACATCAGAACGGTTGCTACAGATCTCTGCAGACCACTGAAAGAATCTGGATAAAAATAGATCACAAAAATCACGGGCATTATTTAGTTCCTTCCCCACTGGCCATGGTGAGTATAATGTTGTACAGGAAAAATTGATTCGACGATTTTTTACGCTTAGCGAGTGCCCTCCCCCCAGGCCTGTGCAAAGAGCTGATGTAGGAGCCCCCCGTTCTGTGCTCTGACGTATCGAGTATTGGAGAACGCGTACGCGTGGCATGGCTACCAGGAAATCAACCCATATCCAGGCATCGCCATGTAAGCAGTCTAGGCAGATAGGGCCCAAAGGTAGTGAGATTTCGGTTAGCAAGCAAAACTTAGTATCCATGCGACCTGTCCTCGCCCCATATATCGATTCGCAGACAGCAGGTCATCCGCACTTCACTTTCCAGTGGAGGCAGTGAATCCCTCGATGAATTGTTGAGCCCTGCTGGAGGCTATTAATGGATGCCATTGCACAAGTCGGCGTGCAATGACTGCAGCATGTTCTGGCGAGAAACCATTGCACGATGAGCCCAAACCATTGGCATCAGCAAATCCAATCGCGCGGCCTATTGCGTCCAACAGAGCCTCAATCACGTTCGACTCATCCGCTGGCAAGACCTCGTAAAGCCAGCCGAGTATAAGTAGCGCGACCCTTCGGTGAGCGATACTGGCTATCAAAGGGCCGAGAGTGAACGTCTGTTGAAACATCGGAAGTTGAAGATAAGCAGCGTCGTTACGCATGTAACGATTGATGAGGCCAAACCTTGGATAGAGCATCAAGCAGATCAGGAATTTCGAGAAATCCCATTCCCAGGACTCGTGAGCGTTGTTGCCCAGCTCGCCCTGAATAGCCTTCATCTCAAAGTTTTTGAGCATGTCCTGTACCGACTGCAAGGACTTGATAGAGCGCACTCCATCTTGAAACCGGGACGCTGAAAGATACCTTTCTTTATGTACAACCTGCATCTGGAAAAATCTCATGGCCATGCTCAGCTTAGGCCCGAACACCTCTGCAGCATCGATCAAAGGCATATTATGACGTGCGCAAATCACTGTACCCACGGCGCACCAATAGTTTAGCGAAGTAGGAAGTTCGCACACACGAACTTGTTCAGTCAAACACTGATAGCAAAACGTGCGCCTGTAAAAGCGCGGTATTAGCCAATTGCTAGGCGGCTGAATAAGATTTGCCCTGAGTTCAGGACTCATGTGTACGGCCTCACACGCCGCATTCGCGAATCTGGAGTTCAGCGAGAAGTCCGGATCGAAATCAGCAGCCGGGGCCGAGGCCAACCACATTTGGCTGAGTTCCTCACGCCCAAGCGGCGTGTATCTAGAAACCCTACTCTGCCTGTAAAGCCAGCACGATAGAAGTTCTCCCTCGATCGGTAAGCAATCGATGCAGACCGTCATCTACTTTTACCTTTATACAGGTACACCGGGTGGAACAGTCGCAGAATTGTATCGCCGAGATTTCCTTTGGTTTGGTGGTAAAGGACTTCCAGGGATACGTTTGCAAACTCCGTAAGTGGGTATCCAGCAAGGATCGATTCAAAAAAAATTTGGTATTCATTAAAATCTCGAAAGCCCTTCAAGCTGAAAGTCTGAGCGAAGTGTAGTGAGCAGCTCTGGAGATCAAGCATCGCCGACATGTCTGAATGCAGACCAGAAACTACTATGTTGACTAATGGGAGCGCAATCAGTATGGACCTTATCTGTTGGATAGTACGACGCCTCGCGCTTTCATTGCCGAGAAATATGTCAATGTGATCGATAAATATCGTCGAAACCTCTCTCAAGGTAACAATCTCGACCACAAATTTAGGTATTTCATTTTTCCCTTGAAACTCCACATCAATATGTAGCTGATGATAGAGCTGACCAAGAAGATCTAGCCCGGAAAGTTCAGGGTGATCTGCTATGGTAAATATGGGCTTAGCCAGGCGCGATCTGACATATGCGATGCAGGTCGGTAAGCCGAAGCCTGGCTCGGATGAGACAAGGCAAAATGAACCCTCACGCGTCAACGCAGCCAAGACATCGTTGGCGGTGGCATACTGTGAGGGCGAGAGTATGATCATTTCTGTTTAGGCTTTCCGGGATTGTGGATTTTGAAGCCGTACTTTGCCGCGAGGGAATTGATGTTGCTAAATTGATCTTGGTGAATGCGCTCAGCTCCCTGTTCGATAGCATCCATCGCGGTACACTTGAGGATCTTCACGATGTTATCCAGAATACCATGTGAATTTGAGTAAATAAGCGACCTCAGCTTAGGAGATGCGACATTAGATGCAAGCTTAAGCGGGAGATGCGTTTCATAAGTGGCAATGAAGTTTACAAAGTCTTGATCTTTTTTCCACTTTTGGAGTTCCCATTGCACAAACCGCCGATCCAGAACTCGATCAAGCGCGATCGCTTCGAGAGCTACTGAGTTACCGAAAGCAATAACGCACAACTTGAGCTTTCCTTCCGCAAGGCTGCGCAGTAGCGATAAAATCACTTTCTTGTTGATATTCCCCTCAAGCATCGCATCTGACAGCTCGTCTATAACGATCGCTCCAATTTCCCCCGCTTCGATTTTCTTAAGTATGATATCGATTCTGTTTGCAGCGGTTGTTCTCTTGCCGATGTGTACATGAAACTGCTCGCAAATCGCATCGTGCAATTTGTACCTGTTAATATTTTCAGTCAGGGTGATGAATACCATTTTTTTCCCTGACAGGTGACCCAGATCCTGAAGACGGTGAAACAAGGCCGACTTCCCATCGCCACCTTCGCCATAGATGAATATGCTTGACGCCTGTATCTGGTTTTCCGTATAGATCATGTGATTCAAGCAATTCATCAAAGGCTTCAGACGAGGAGTATCGATCCAAATATCATGGCGGCAAATCTTGATCCGTTGTTCTGCCGGCAACTCGATTAGGTGCCTTAAGTCGGCTTTCACATGACTGAGGTCGCTCATAACTCAAGTCTCCTTAGAATCGATGATCAGCACTGGTACCAGCAAGTCTATCTCTTCGGGGTCTAAGATTATCTGTGGTTGGAAAATATCTTCTTCCTCCCAAGTGGACTTGCCCCTTCAAAACCGGACACCAACTCCCCGTTAAATTGATGCCAC
>NZ_VMSG01000047.1 GCF_007713465.1 Pseudomonas sp. H3(2019)
CCCATGTCTTTGAGCAACAGCACCTCTGGCCCCAGGGGGCTGGTGATTTTTGCCAAGCGTGAGGCTTGGTTGAATAACATGGGATGTCCTTATTCGCTGCCGCAATCCTTTTGACGCTGCCGAAGATTGCAGCCTTTTGACTTTAAAGATCAAGAGATTGCGGCCTTCGGCAGTTCGCACAGAGACGCGCGACCGCCAAGGGCGGTGGCGCTGAAGTCATAATGTAGTTCGTTACTTGGGGGAGAGGAACCAGGCTCTTGATTGTTGCCAGGCATTACCTGAATATCTGCTCCCCTGCGCGTCACCTCACGTCTATGGAAAGCGATTACTGTGACCTCTTACCGCATACAAGAAGCCGATCTCGAAATCCCCGATACCTGGCAGGACCAGAGCATCAATATTTTTAAGCTGCCAGCAGTCGGCCCTGCTAAAGAAGCCAGTTTCGTCATCAGTCGCGATGCTACCCAGGGCGACGCGCCATTTGCAGAATACGTGGACCGCCAACTCAAAAGTGCGGAGCAGCAACTGCCGGGTTTCAAGCTGGTTCAGCGCTGGGACACGGTGCTGCAAGGGCATACCGCCACATTGCTGGATTACACCTGGCAACGCGAGGGGCGCGAACTGATGCTGCGCCAGGTGTTCATCGAGCGTAAACCGTCCGTGCTGATCACCACCTTGACCACGACACCGAATGACTTCGCCTATCACGAGCAGGCCTGGAAGCTGGCGATGCATTCGTTCAAGCCACAGCCTCCAATCATCTGAGCATCCATACGTCCCACTGAGCAGTCATACACATCAGTAAGGTAGATGCGCGCAATGGATGCACAGGCTGCAGCACGTCTGGGTGACGAAATAGCCCATGGGTTCGGGATCGCAGCGATGGTCGCCGGTGCCGTGGCGGGCGCCTTGATCGGTGCTGCGGTCATCGCCGCGACCGTCGCCACCGGCGGCGTGGCGGTGGCCATTTTTGCCGGCTCGATCGCGGCCGGCGGCTTGTCGATGTTCCAGGTCGTCAAGGGGCTTTCTACCATCTTCAATTTGCCCGAGCCCACCACGGGCAAGTTGCAGATGGGCAGTTTCAATGTCTATATCAACAGCTTCAATGCCATGAGAGCGGGAGAGGACGTCGCTTCCAGCTGCTCCGGGCTGCCGATGAATCATCCTATATGGCCCTTTCCGGTATTGATCGCTGAAGGCAGTGCCACGGTGTTCATCAACGGCAAACCGGCAGCACGCTTGCACAGCAAAATGGTTTGCGGTGCTCATATCAAGAGCGGCAGCCCCAATACGTTTATCGGCGGGCCAACGGTGTCGGTGGCGTTTGTCCTGGATATCGAGGGGTGGATGCATACCGGGTTGGAAGCACTGGGATTGCTGGCCATGGGTGGGGCTGCAATACTCGCGGCCATGGCGGGCCTTGCCGCGTTAGCCGGTTTCGTGGTGATTGGCGGCACGATGATGGCTGGCATGGCGTTGCTAGGGGATTTGGGTGATCGCTTGGGGCCCGGTTATCGGGATCTGCTGCAGGGTGTCGCTGGGTTGGCGCTTTTGGGCCTGGGCCCGAAAATTGCAAAAATCGGTGCTGCGCCCAAGCCACGCTCGGTGAGCTTCAAACCGGGTTACACGGCAGACGATATCGTTGCGATTCCCAAGTCCAGCCGGCCGGATCCCTCTGAGTACCTTGAGGCTTCCTATATCGACAAGCATCTTAAGGTCTTCCAGGATGAAGGCGGTGCGTTTCTATTTACCCCGGATGATATTGCCAACCCCATGTACACGACCTTTAGCGACACCAAGTACGTCATGGCCAAATCAGACCTGCACGGTGTGGTCGGCGAATTTAAAAAGACCGGCGATCTTTCACTTTTGGAGTCTGCCCTGGGCTATGACCCGGGCTCTTTTGCCGGCAAGGAAATTTACATGATGGACCTGAACAATCCCAAGGTGGTCATGCCAAGCGGTAACGAGCGGGGAGCGAACCCGCTATGGCGTCCTGGCGGCCTGACCCATCCGGGTGGCATGCGCGAGGCGGTATTGGATAAGGTGGGCATTCCACACCAGAACGACATCGATTTTCTGCTCGCGAACCCTGATGTAGTGAGAATTCAATGAGTACCCATCCAGACAATGTATTGCTGCTTGCCCTGGCCAATGACGAATTGGATAAATTCCTTGTAGGCGAGCCGTTTTACTTTCAAGAAGCCAAAAACGACTACGAGGAACCGCAGAATATCGTCGCGGCCTTCGATTTGCTGGTGTTGCGTTACTGGCAGCAGACTCGCGATGCCAACTTCCCCGCACGCTTCGTGGCGGCTTTACTCAAGATTCTCGCGACCTACCCCGATCGTAATCGGGCGATCTATGCCGCAGCGGGCTGGGTTTGGTATTACCGATTTTGCCTGAGCAAAAAGCGCGCACAGCCCGAGGGGCTCTATGCCGAGCTGTTCGAAATCGACATGGGGGCCGTGGCCTTGGCCCTTCAGAGGCAGCTTGAGATCAATAAGGCAGCGCTTATCCTGGATACACGTTGGGCGGGTGGCACTTGGAACAGCCAGAACGGTTTATGGGAGCCGTTGATGCGTACCGCCTTGAACGTCAGGGACAAGCTTGGAGGACCGGACTTCGTGCCTGCCAATCCCTGACGTTCGAGACTTCAATCAGCCCTTGGCCCTTACCGGGAACAACGCTTTTACCGCCGCATCAATCACACCCTTGATGCCTTTACCTTTGGGGTCCACTTCGCTTGCGCCTCCGGAGTTGAGGTCCAAACGGCCGCCGGTGTCGATGTTGCCATTGCCGCTGGCGTAGATATTGAACGCTGTACCCGAGATGTTGATCTCGCCACTGGCATTGAATTCCAACACGCTTTTGCCGCAGACCAGTCGAATTTGCGATCCCGCCTCCATGAGGTATTGGGTGCTGACGCTGTCGATCTTGGTTCCTCCGACATGCAAGGCATCGTTGCGCTGTACTGCCCGGAGGCGGTCTTCACCGATGCGCACCGTCTCGTTATGCCCGATGCTCTTGTTGCGGTCGTGGCCCACCGAATGGCTTTCATCGACCTCGACCACGATGTCCTGATTGCGCTCGGCATGGATGTACAGCTGCTCGGCGCCTTTTTTGTCTTCCATGCGGATTTCGTTGAAATTCGCCGGTGTGCCGCCCTTGCTCGAACGGCTTTTCATGCCGCTCTGGGTGGCGTTTTCCGGCAGGTCGTAGGGCACGGTCTGTTCGGCGTTGTAGACGCGGCCGGTGATGATCGGCCGGTCCGGGTCGCCTTCGAGGAAGCTGACGATCACTTCCT
>NZ_VMSG01000048.1 GCF_007713465.1 Pseudomonas sp. H3(2019)
CGGCGGCAACGACAGCTACCGCAGCTACCGCAGCAACGGCGACTACTGCTGCCACTGCTGCCACCGTTGCCACCTCGGCGGGTCTGGGAAACATGATGGCCACAGCCGTCTTGACCTCTATGGCCAGCACGGCAGCCGTCAGCGGAATCAACAACAGAGGCAACCTTGGGGCTGTACTCAAAGATGTTACTTCCAAGGAAAGCCTTAAAGGTTATGTGGTTGCCGGAGTAAGCGGTGGTATCGGGAATGCGAGCATTGGTGCTCGATTAGCGGTTAACTCTGCGTTGAAAACAGTCGTCAATGGCGGGAAGTTCAAAGACAACGTCGCCCAGACCGCGATCGGAATGGCCGCTGATATGCTTAGTGGGGCGATCTACGACAAGGTCGGTGATCGTTTGTTAGGTAGTGGTTTACCGACCAAGGTTGCAGTTCACGCCATAGTAGGTGGTTTGATCGGTGAGGCGGCAGGTGGAGACTTCACTACTTCGGCGCTGGCGGCTGGCGCAAACAAAGCGTTGGTCCAACTGGTGGGGGACAAAATTTTTCCTGGCGAAGCTCATAACCAAGTGTTGGCCATGACTTCTCAACTGCTGGGTATGACTGTTGCGGCGGCGGCCGGTGGTAGTGATAAGGATCAGCAAGTAGCTGGATGGGTGGCACAGCAGGCGACGGTTAACAACTACCTGAACCACAAGGAGGTTGAGGGATTAATAGAGGAGTCCAGAACCTGTGTCGCCACTAATACCTGTGAGCAGGTAAGAAACAAATACGCAGATTTGAATGATGCCAACGAGAAACGGCTGAGGTCGTTTTGCGAGGCTGATCCAAAAGGATGTAAAGCAGCATTTCAGGATTTGGTGGCGGATTACAACAAGACGCACGAACTCATTTCTCAAGCGCGGGTATCCGACGATATTCCAAGGGAGATGAAACAAGTACTTACAACTGCTCAGTTGATGAATCAAACCACTCAAATTCGCCTTGTGGAGGCTGGGATAGCGTCGGGAGCTGCGCAAGCTGCTAGCGACTTTGCAGGGCAGATGGGTGTCAATGTCGAGCCTGAAACGGTGGGAAGCGTTGCCAAGTGGTCGGCTATACTCCTTGGGGTTGGGAAGGCTGCTGGTGCAAAAGAGGTAGCAGGTACAGCTGCGACGGGCGGGACGAAAGTTGCTGCAACGGAAGGAACGTTTCCAGACGAGGTATTTACCGGGAAGAAACCGCATCAGACGACTCCTGGAATAGGGAGTGTGACACAGGAGAGGTACAACCCCGCGACTGGGAAACTGGAAGAATCTGTGATCGAGTACGACCAGTATGGCCGGCAGGTTAAAAGAACGGATTACACTAATCACGGATATGGGAACCAAGGAAAGCCTGCGGAATATCATTCCGACCCGCACACGCATACCTATGAATATGGTCCAGGCTATGGCTCCAATGGGAAAGAGACGAGGGTCAATAATGATTAGTCTTCCAGAATTGAATGAATTGCTTGTTGCTCACAACTGCTTGCATGCCATTAGTATTCAGTTGAATGAGGATGGAATGGCTTATGATTTATCTCTATCGATTTCGGCCTCTGAAAAGGTAGGGGCTGATGTCGTGCGTATCAGATTCATTGATATTAGCCAATTTACGTCCCGTGATTTTGGCGGCGGATTAACTCAGCTGATGCATATGAACGTTAATAAGCTGGATTCTGGCTTTGATAGGATGCGTTATCAATTGAGTGATCTTGAAGATGGAAAATTATCGTTTTATTTTTCATCGTTCTCGGTTGCTTAAGTGGCGTAATAGGGGACAGACCACGTTTTTCGGGGAGATGAAATAACCTGAAACAGGCTGTGGACGTCATTCCTTGAAGCTTGACTAAGCTTTGTCCACCGTTAACTCTTCAATTCCTAGGTTCTTGATTTGTTGTAAGAAAAAGCGGGGATTTCTCAGAATCTGTCCTCTTTTCTCAAGCCTGGTTCTACCAGAAAGGGAGCATGGGTACCGAAATGAAGTCCGTAGAGATGCAGTTTGCGACGTTATGTGAGCGGGCGATGATGGCTTATGGGGAAGAGTTTGAGATTTCCTATGAGCAAGCACTCCTAGATATTCTAAGGTTTGTAAAAGCGCATCCAAAATTCCGAAGTTTTTTTGTGGAAAAATTCAAGCTCATTCTGTGCTCTCGCGATTCTCCATTTGAGGCGGTTGCCTTTTGTATGAGAGAACTTCAGTGGGAGGAAATTCAGAGTTTTGCCTTGCAGGAGCTGAATGCATCGCAAGACTGCCGAAGTGAGTCGCTGCTCAGCGTCATTACCGCGTATGACGAAATTTGGCCGGATGAGGATATTTATGAGTACTACAGCTCAAGCTAGCGAATAGAAAAGGGGACATCCATTAGCCTGTCTCGAGTCAAGGCTAATAGGTGTCCCCTTTTTAGTGCAGATTGTTTGCGGCTTGGAAGGCTCCACCATTGTACCCACTCTGAAAAAGAGCCTTCCTCTCAAATAAATCGTACCTCGCGATGAGGTACATGGTTATCGCGGGGTACGGCGTTAAGCACCATCGTTTTGCGAGATTTTGCACGCACGGCCTGAGGTTCAGTGGGTCCTTCCCCCGCAACGTGCGGGAACAGTGTGTGCGTTACTTCAGTGCTGCGCCCGTATCTGGCGCCCCAACACATCCATCACATCGCAGCCATCACGCAGCAGCATGGCCGCTGCGTGGGCGATTTGCTGTACGTCTGCACCTTTGGCATGGGCAATGTCGAGGCTGGCGAGGCTTTCCATCATCTGCGTGACCGCCAGAAACCGCGTCGCGGCGTTTCTGTGCAGCACATCCAGCGGTGCTTGGGTGGCGACCAGCAGCACCGGGATATCGCAATCATTGTTGGTCATCGGCATATGCGGGTTCATGCGTCATCTCCCGGTTGGGCGGCGTGCAGTCCGTCGATCGAAGCCTGGAGCAATGAGCGGGCGGTGCCGAGCATCTGCTGGCTGGCCCAGCGTAACGAGACGATGTGTTCCGGGCGGGTGG
>NZ_VMSG01000004.1 GCF_007713465.1 Pseudomonas sp. H3(2019)
TTCCAAGATAGCCATAGATCCCACCTTTAAAATGTGGGGTTCATGGAGCGCTTACGAAAGTACACAGAAGCCGCCCCCGCAGCAGGCGAAAAGGCTTCCAAGGTAGGGATTGGTTTGCGGTCTGAATAATCGATTTTCTTCATGGCACTCCAGTGCATAACGACCGAATTGGTCGAGGGCAGCGTCTCGGCTAAATTTGCTTGTTGTGTGTTTCTTCAACTTGAATTCGTTCAACGTTTTTCCATAAGTCAGTGTCGTAGATGACGATAATTCTCTCGCCGTTGTCATCTATAATTCCACCGGTAATTCCTTTATCTAAAAGGTATTTTGCAGCGCAGCCATTAGAGTTTTTCCCCTTGGAACGTTCAAACTCCCAGATGTCATTATAAAAGCGGTGACCTCCTTTATAAAAGTTATCTTGGTCAAATTTATCGGCCCCGTAGAAGCTTCTTGCAACCTCTATCACCTTGGGGTCTTTGTGCTCCTTGATCTGCTTAGAGTAAAATATGAATGATTTTGATTCTACTGAAGTTAAAGGCAATCTATAAATGTGATTTAAGCCTTTGTTATGCCGCAGGGCATCATGCTTGTAGTGAGAGAAATATATTCCCCAGCCGTACTTTAATGATGTGGATCCGATTTTATTGAAGTCAAATTCATCAAACTCTGCGGAGGGTGAATGCCACCAGAATTGTTCTTGCTTTTTACGGAAAAAATTAATTATTTTAGAAAGCATATACAGTCTTGTAAATAACTAAGTGCATGACTATAGAGGAAGTAGGGGTAGACCACGTTTTGCTCAAGCCAATGATCGTAGTCTGTCCCCGTATTATACTCTAACGTTAAAGTAAGGGGCTGGTTTTGACCAGGCCCAGTTGATCTAGGATATCAATGTAATCTGTTGCCCTGGTGCTTTGGTTTTGGTTTTGGTTTTGGTTTTGGCTTTGGTTTTGGGGGTAGAGTCCAGTTTTAATTCGGCTACAGCATCCTTGAGTGACTGCGTGAACGAGCTCGTGCGCGGTAAATCCCGGGATTTCCCTACCATAAGTTTAGCGACAAGCTCGAAGGCGGGCTTCAGCGAAGCCTCAGCGGTATCGGCATCTGAAAACTTTAAGAGCATCTTGGAAGTATATTGCTCTATCTTTCGCGTGTTCATAGCGGGTGGAGGAGCATCCTCTAGGAGTAGACGTGCTGCAAGTAGGATTTGGTACCGTGCAACTCGCAAGGCTGGGTCAAATCTTTTCAGGAAAGTCTCGATCCAAAAATATACCACTGCACAGAAAAAGTAAGGGTCAGGTCGGTGCTCAGACCCAAAGATATCGCCGCCGACTTTGCGAAGTACGCTACCGAAGTCTCGGGCGGTCTTATGGGGCTCTTCAAGAAACATGGAGGAAAAAAGTTTTACGAGTCCAATGGGTGTGACCAGTCTTTTTGGTTCAACACGTTGATTTACGTATTGCCTGGAACGTCTCTCATAGTAAAGAGAATTCTCGCCTTGTGCTCTGAAATAAAGCTCAAGTTGTTTTTGGAAGTCTGTAATTGCAAGCAGTTGAGCTGGTTTAATTTCTGTCTGGCTATTTGTGGCGCGGATAATATCCCGGATGACACTCTCATCTTCGGTTGCTACAATTTTGATGGGGACAGAAATATCCCCTTGTGCTAAGTTTTCTCGGCAAGCCCAGATTACATTACTGGTCTGACACCCGTTCACAAACTGATAGTCCTCAAGGACTATCTTGTCGCCGGTGGGCTGGAGTTTACGTGCGATGACGGTAACTCCGTTGTTCATTAGCGAAAATCTTGACCGGGATTGTTCGTCTAGGAGTGTCTTTTGCATGCCCGCGTTTACTGAATTTAGACCCTCCCAGTCTCTCACATTGTCGTAGAAGATTGATGTGAGCAATGTTTCGGCTTCACCTTGAATAAGCTTCAAGAACTCGCTGACTGGCAAAACCCCTAGGAATGCTTGGGTCACGCCAGGCACGTCTGGCATAGTTACACGTTTCGGGAAGAGAATCTCCCTTGAAAGTGAGTTTGAAATTTGAAGTGATCGCTTTTGGATCTGATTTGCCCCGATCAGAGTTATATGTGCACTGGAAAGTGTGCCGTGTTTGGTTAGCCTTTTTACTATAAGGGCTTCCTTGTTGGAGAAGTGAACATCGCCTTGAGGAGCATTGCCACTAGTTACGTAATATAAATGTACAGCCGGATTGCGGCGTTTGAATGTACGGCTCTTGGAGAATATGGCGTCTTTCAAAGCGCAGAACTGATGCACTTTCGCGTTGTCAACTTTTGTGGGGCCAGTTTCAAACAGGCGCTCGACGGTATCACCTAGGTCTCCGAGTGAGGAGACATCAAATGAAGCCGATGTCTTGGCTTGGACAAATACGAAGTCCACATCAAGATATCCGTTCATTTCAATGTACGTTTCAATTTCGTCAGGATCTCGCACGAATGAACCGTTGATGATCACCCCAAGAGCATCGATTCCCGGTTGGGCATCGCCACCAACAACACATAAATCCGTGTTGAGTACACCATTTGCTAGAACGCCAATTGTCAGATTGGCGGAAAAGTGCTCGAACGCCGTCTCATCGGGAATACTCGAAACGATTCCATGTTCCTCTCGAAAGTCACGAAGAAGTGACTCAACAATTTTATTCATTATTCACGTATCCATATGGATGAAGGCGTTGGCTGTCAAGTTTGAAGATGCCCGTGGCCGAACATGACATCGTTTAAGGAAAAACGCGACGAACACAAGATCAGATTCCAAGTGTTTCTGCCAGTTCATGGCATACGCTACTATTTTGACATCATGTTGTCCACCGACAACTCCCGGTCGTTTCCTGCCAGTCACAACCGGCTGGATATGCAGCTTTGTAGGGACCTCTAATTAGTCGATCAGTCCTAGGAAGCGGCTACAAAAAACTCGATCTTGGAAGAATCTTCCGACACCTTTTCAAGGTTGCCAGGTGGGAAGGTCTGTGGATAACCTCCGGGTGTCGCTGCCAATTCAGCGGCCGGGTTTAGCGACCCGAACAGGTATAGGTGATACAGCATCCATAACTTTGTTTAGGAGCTTCACCATGCAAAACGACACTTCCAATACCACAGAAACCCCAAGCACTTCCCCTTACGCCTCCAGCGACTCCAAAAAACTCCACGATGCCGCCGAGCGGGCGCTGGATCATTACCTCAAGCCGCCGTTTGTTCAGGCGCCGCTGTCTGATAAGCGTCCTTCCAATATTTTTACGGTGATTCCTGATCTGGATAACGAGACGCTGTTGGCGCATGCCTCGGAAACGTTGGCGTCGTTGAATGTGATGGCCAGTGATTTGGCGTTTGAGCTGGAGGGCACGCGTCGGCATGTGGCGTTGGCGATTCAGCAGATGATTTCGTTGGGGGAATTGTTGGTGAATCGGGCGTTGGATAATTTTGATCAGCCGGAAGAGCGGTAGCGCTGAGTTCTGAAGCCAGAGTGCTTCTGTGGCGAGGGAGCTTGCTCCCGCTCGAGCGCGAAGCGGTCGCAAATCCAGCAAATGCGGTGTGCCTGATGAAAGCCGATTGCAGGTTTTGGGGCTGCTTCGCAGCCCAGCGGGAGCAAGCTCCCTCGCCACAGGTTTGGTGTAGAGCCGTTGAGTCTGTGTCTGCCATCAATATTCCCCCGATTTGTAGATGCCGGGCGGCTGGTGATCAGGCTTCGATATTTGTGCCGATCAACAGGCCATCATCGCTGGCAAGCCAGGCTCCTACGAAGAGCAAGGTGGCGCGGCTTTGGTAATCGGCGTGCAGGCTGACCATTGATTCGGTTGTAGGGGCGGGTTGTCGGTTTTGTAACAGGACAGCAATCGGCGGAGAAGGTGGGGTGTGCCAGAATACGCCATCAATTTTTTCAGGAACGCCCATGGACGCTGCCAAACCCGCTCTGATCCGCGAAACCTTTCCCGTTGGGCCGTTGCAGTGCAACTGCACGATCATCGGTGATCCGATCACCAGGAAGGCCATCGTTGTCGATCCGGGTGGCAATCATGAGTTGATTCTGGCGCGGCTGGACGCGTTGGGGTTGAAGGTGGTGAACATTATTCATACCCACGCGCACCTGGATCACTTCCTGGCCTCGGGCCAGTTGAAGGAGAAAACCGGCGCGACGTTGCACCTGCATAAAGAAGATCAGTTCCTTTGGGACAATCTGGAGATGCAGTGCCAGATGTTCAGGGTGCCGTACACGCCGGTGCCGTCGCCGGATCGTTGGTTGGCCGATGATGAAGAGCTGGCCTGCGGCTGTGGCGTGGCGCTGCACACGCCGGGTCATACGCCGGGGTCCATGAGCTTTTGGTTTTCCGAGGCTAAGCTGCTGATTGCCGGTGACACGCTGTTTCGTCGCGGGGTAGGGCGTACGGACTTGTGGGGCGGTGATCAGGCGACCATCGTGCGTTCGATCAAGCAGCGTTTGTACACCCTCGATGAAGACGCGACGGTCATCACCGGACACGGTCCCGAAACGCGTCTGGGCGATGAAATGCGTGAAAATCCTTTTGTGCGGGCCTGATTTACCAGGCTGCAAAGCGACCTGATGGAATTTTTGCCTTGGGCCGTGTTCCAACGCCCGCACGGGTTTATTGCCAACGTCCGTTGCACCACAGAATGTAAAAGTAGGAGCTCTCCATGTTCACCTCGAGTCGTTTGATTATTGTCGCTACTGCCGTGGCCATGCTGGCTGGCTGTGCCAACCAGAACCCGTATGACAACCAGGGGCAGGCTGACAGCGGCTCCACCGGCATGAGCAAAACCGCCAAGTACGGCGGCCTCGGCGCTTTGGCCGGTGCGGTGGCCGGTGCGGCTATCGACCATAACAACCGTGGCAAGGGCGCGCTGATTGGTGCTGCGATCGGTGGTGCTTCCGCTGCCGGTTATGGCTACTACGCTGACCAGCAGGAAAAGAAACTGCGCGCCAGCATGGCCAATACCGGGGTTGAAGTGCAGCGTCAGGGCGATCAGATCAAGCTGATCATGCCGGGCAACATCACCTTCGGTACCGACTCGGCGAACATTGCTCCAAGCTTCTACCAGCCGCTGAACAACCTGGCCGGTTCGCTTAAAGAGTTCAGCCAGAACCAAATTGAAATCGTCGGCTACACTGACAGCACCGGCGCTCGTCAGCACAACATGGACCTGTCCCAGCGTCGTGCTCAAAGCGTGGCCACTTACCTGACGTCGCAAGGTGTCAGCGGTGCCAACCTGTCGGCGCGTGGTGCTGGTCCGGATAACCCGATTGCCAGCAATGGCGATGTGAATGGCCGGGCGCAGAACCGTCGTGTAGAGGTTAACCTCAAGGCGATTCCGGGTCAGCAATATGGCCAGCCTGCCCAGCAGCAAGGTCAGCAGTATCAGTAACAAAAAACCTGACTGAACCCCAGGTGTAAAAAGCCCGCCCGATTCTCAGCAGATCGGGTGGGCTTTTTTTTGTCTGTTCGGGCCTCATCGCGAGCAGGCGCTCGAACCCCCAGCAACAAAAAAGCCCTCGGACATCACCTGTCCGAGGGCTTTTTATGTCGCGTGAACGCTGGTTACTTCTTCAAGCCGTAATGCTCGTCGAGCATGCCAGGGGAGTTTGGCATTTTCGGTGCGTAATCGCGTGGCGGCTCCTGATTGCGTGGCGGTGTCAGGCGTTCCCGTGGCGCTTGCACGGCGGCATCGGAGTGCAGGGCGGCCAGCAGGCGTTGGCGAGTCTGTTCGTCCAGGGCCAGGCGGTTGGCACCCTCGGCGAGGTGGTCTTGCACTTCCTGATAGCTCTGAGTGAGCTTCTTGACCAGCGTTGCGGTGCTGTTGAAGTGGGTGACCACTTCATTCTGATAGTTGTCAAAACGTTCCTGAATGTCATCCAGCTGACGTTGCGTGCTGCTAGGCGCGGCATTCGGCAGAAGGCGGGCAACCAGGAATCCAATAGCGACACCGGCAACCAGGGCAAGAGTCGGCAACAACCAAACTAAGAGCGAGTGTTCCACGAGTCCTTCCTCTATAAACGGCTTTGCTTTACGTTAACGGCTCGGACCTGCGCTGTATACCGCGACGAGATCGCAATCATGCCAGGCACAGACTTTTAGCTAGACGAGTCGACCCTTCGAGAGGTCACGGAGTTCCTTCCTTGCTTATGCGTGAAACCCCTGTATTGATTGATGGCCCAGTGGGCCAACTGGAAGCCTTGTACCTGGACTCCCCCGAGCCACGTGGCCTGGCGCTGATCTGCCACCCCAACCCGGTGCAGGGCGGCACCATGCTCAATAAAGTCGTTTCGACCTTGCAGCGCACCGCCCGCGACGCCGGGTTGATCACATTACGATTTAATTACCGTGGCGTCGGCGCGAGCGCCGGCACGCATGACATGGGCACCGGCGAAGTCGATGACGCACAAGCCGTGGCCGAATGGTTTCGCGCCAAACACCCTGATTTGCCCATGACCCTGTTCGGTTTCTCGTTCGGTGGTTTCGTTGCGGCGAGCCTCGGCGGACGTCTGGAAGCCAAGGGTGAGCAGCTCAAGCATGTGTTCATGGTCGCGCCGGCGGTGATGCGTCTGGGCGCTCAGGATCAGTTGCCGCAGCACGGTGAACTGACGCTGATCCAGCCAGAATCCGACGAAGTCATCGATCCGCAGCTGGTTTACGATTGGTCTGACGCCCTCGATCGCCCCCATGAGCTGCTGAAAGTGGCAGAATGCGGACACTTTTTTCACGGCAAGCTGACCGACCTCAAGGATCTGATCCTGCCGCGCCTTTCGAATTGATTGCAGTCTGATAAGCGATTACCCATGACTACTCGTACACGCATCCTCACCGGCATCACCACCACCGGCACCCCGCACCTGGGCAACTACGCCGGCGCGATCCGTCCGGCGATCCTCGCCAGCCGCGACAGCAATGCCGATTCGTTCTACTTCCTGGCCGACTACCACGCCCTGATCAAGTGCGATGACCCGCTGCGCATCCAGCGCTCGCGTCTGGAAATCGCCGCGACCTGGCTGGCCGGTGGTCTGGATGTGGATCGGGTAACGTTTTATCGCCAGTCCGACATTCCGGAAATCCCTGAGCTGACCTGGCTGCTGACCTGCGTCGCCGCCAAGGGCCTGCTCAACCGCGCGCATGCCTACAAGGCGTCGGTGGACAAGAACGTCGAAGCCGGTGAAGACCCGGACGCCGGCATCACCATGGGCTTGTACAGCTACCCGGTGCTGATGGCCGCGGACATTCTGATGTTCAACGCGCACAAGGTCCCGGTCGGTCGCGATCAGATCCAGCACGTGGAAATGGCCCGCGATATCGGCCAGCGCTTCAACCACCTGTTTGGCCAGGGCAAGGAGTTCTTCACCATGCCCGAGGCGCTGATCGAAGAAAGCGTCGCCACGCTGCCGGGCCTCGATGGCCGGAAGATGTCGAAAAGCTACGACAACACCATTCCGTTGTTCTCCAGCGCCAAGGAAATGAAGGACGCGATTTCGCGGATCGTCACCGACTCCCGTGCGCCGGGCGAAGCGAAAGATCCAGACAATTCGCACCTGTTCACGCTGTTCCAGGCTTTCGCCACTCCGGCGCAGGCCGACGAGTTCCGCAGCGAACTGTTGCAGGGCCTGGGTTGGGGTGAGGCGAAGAATCGTCTGTTCCAGCTGCTCGACAACGAGCTGGGCGAGTCCCGCGAGCGTTACTACCAGTTGATCGAGCGCCCGGCAGACCTCGAAGACATTCTGCAGCACGGCGCCAAGAAGGCTCGCGCCGTGGCCACGCCGTTCCTCAACGAGCTGCGTGAAGCGGTCGGTCTGCGTTCTTTCGTCAATCAGACGCAAGTGGCGGCCACTACCAAGAAGAAAGCCGCGAAAGCCGCGCGTTTCGTCAGCTTCCGTGAAGACGATGGCAGCTTCCGCTTCCGTCTGCTGGCGGCCGATGGCGAGCAACTGCTGTTGTCGCGCAACTTCGCTGACGGCAAAACCGCCGGCCAGGTGACCAAGCAACTGCAATCCGGCCAGGCGCTGGACGTTCGCAGTGAAGACCTGAGCTTCAGCGTCTGGCTCGAAGGCGAGTGCGTTGCCGACAGCCCGGCCTTCGCTGACAGCGCCGCGCGGGATGTCGCCATCGACGCCTTGCGGGTTGCGCTGACGCCTGTTCAGGAATAATCAACGGCTCGGCCCGACCAAGGGCTGATTGCCATTCTCAAGGGTCGTCGCTACAGTGTCGGCCCGTTTTTGTTGCCTTGCTAACGAATTATGACGCCCCTAGAACGATATCAAGCTGATCTGAAACGCCCGGAATTCTTCCATGACGCCGCTCAGGAAACTGCCGTGCGCCATTTGCAGCGCCTGTACGACGATCTGGTCGCGGCCTCGCAGAACAAACCCGGCCTGCTCGGCAAGCTGTTTGGCAAGAAAGACCAGGCGCCGGTCAAGGGCCTGTACTTCTGGGGCGGCGTAGGTCGCGGCAAGACTTACCTGGTCGACACCTTCTTTGAAGCGCTGCCGTTCAAGGAAAAGGTCCGCACTCACTTCCACCGCTTCATGAAGCGCGTGCATGAAGAGATGAAGACCCTCGGCGGCGAGAAAAACCCGCTGACCATCATCGCCAAGCGTTTCTCCGACGAAGCGCGGGTGATCTGTTTCGATGAGTTCTTCGTGTCCGACATCACCGACGCGATGATCCTCGGCACTTTGATGGAAGAGCTGTTCAAGAACGGCGTGACCCTGGTCGCGACCTCGAACATCGTACCGGACGGTCTGTACAAGGACGGTCTGCAACGTGCGCGCTTCCTGCCAGCCATCGCGCTGATCAAGCAGAACACCGACATCGTCAACGTCGACAGCGGTGTCGACTACCGTCTGCGTCACCTTGAGCAAGCCGAGCTGTTTCACTCCCCACTCGACGAAGCGTCCCATGAGAGCCTGCGCAAAAGCTTCCGCGCACTCACGCCGGAATGCACTCAGGCCATCGAAAACGATGTGCTGATCATCGAGAACCGTGAGATCCGTGCCGTGCGTACGTGCGACGACGTGGCCTGGTTCGACTTCCGCGAACTGTGCGACGGCCCGCGTAGCCAGAACGACTACATCGAACTCGGCAAGATTTTCCACGCCGTGTTGCTCAGCGGTGTAGAGCAGATGAGCGTCACCACCGATGACATCGCCCGACGTTTCATCAACATGGTCGACGAGTTCTACGACCGTAACGTCAAGCTGATCATTTCCGCTGAAGTCGAGCTCAAAGACCTCTACACCGGCGGTCGCCTGAACTTCGAGTTCCAGCGCACCCTCAGCCGTCTGCTGGAAATGCAGTCCCACGAGTTCCTGTCGCGGGCGCACAAGCCGTAGGATGTTTCTGAAAATAAAAAAGGGCCTGCATTGCAGGCCCTTTTTTGTGCGTCGAAGAACCAATGTGGGAGCGAGCTTGCTCGCGATGGCGGTCTGTCAGTCACATTGATGTTGAATGTGCTGGCGCAATCGCGAGCAAGCTCGCTCCCACAGGGGGATGTGTATCTTAAGCGGCCTGCTGAAACTGCTGCCGATACTGGTTCGGCGACAACTCGGTGTGTTGGCGGAACAGCCGGGCGAAGAAGCTTGCGTCGTCATAGCCGACTTCGTAGCTGATGGTCTTGATGCTTTTGCGGCTGGCGGACAGCAGGCCCTTGGCGGTTTCGATGCGCAACCGTTGCAGGTAGTGCAGCGGCTTGTCGCCAGTGGCGGTCTGGAAGCGCCGCATGAAGTTGCGGATGCTCATGCCGTGCTCGCGGGCGACGTCTTCGAAGCGGAACTTGTCGGCAAAATGCTCTTCGAGCCAGTGCTGGACCTGCAGGATGATCACATCCTGGTGCAGCTTTTGTCCGCCGAAGCCGATACGCCCTGGCGAATAACTGCGCTGCACTTCATACAGAATGTCGCGGGCCACGGCCTGGGCCACGTTGGCCCCGCAGAAGCGCTCGATCAAATAAATGTAGAGGTCGCAGGCCGAGGTGGTGCCGCCAGCGCAGTACAGGTTGTCCGCGTCGGTCAGGTGTTTGTCCTGATTGAGCTGAACGTTGGGGAAGCGCTCTTCGAAGGCGTTGAAGAAACGCCAGTAAGTGGTCGCTTCCTTGCCATCGAGCAGGCCGGCCTCGGCGAGCCAGAACACCCCGGTGGCTTCACCGCAGAGCACTGCGCCGCGTGCGTGTTGCTCGCGCAGCCACGGCAGCACCTGTGGATAACGTTTACAGAGTGTTTCGAAATCGTCCCAGAACGCCGGGAGGATGATGATATCGGCGTTTTCCAGGCCGCCATCCACCGGCATGATCACATCGCTGAAGCTGTTGACCGGTTTGCCGTCGGGGCTGACCAGGCGGGTTTCGAACGCCGGGGTCAGGCCGTGGCCCAGTTGTTTGCCGTAACGCAGGCTGGCCAGATGGAAGAAATCCTTGGCTTGCATGAGGGTGGAAGCAAAAACCCGGTCGATAGCCAGGATGCTGACGCGCCGCAGGGGCGTGGAGAGTTGGATAGACATATTCAATTTATTCTTATAGGGGAAAGTGGTCACCAAGCGGCTGGATCGTCTTATTTTTTGTCTGATGTGTCCAGTGTCCTGTTATCAGCGGGAGGCTTAGGCTCTGGGAATCATTAGCGATCAAGCATAACCACAGGTGCCCCGATGATCCCCAGAACCTTGTTCAGTTCCGAGCACGAACTGTTTCGCGACAGCGTACGAACCTTCCTCGAAAAAGAGGCCGTGCCGTTTCATGCGCAGTGGGAAAAACAGGGCTACATCGATCGCACGCTGTGGAACAAGGCCGGGGAGGCGGGGATGCTCTGCTCCCATCTGCCGGAAGCGTACGGCGGGTTCGATGCGGACTTCCTCTACAGTGCGGTGGTGATTGAGGAGGTGGGGCGGCTGGGGTTGACCGGTATCGGTTTCTCTCTGCATTCGGACATCGTGGCGCCGTACATCCTGCATTACGGCAGTGAAGTGCTGAAGAAAAAGTACCTGCCGAAGCTGGTCTCCGGCGAAATGGTTACCGCGATTGCCATGACCGAGCCGGGCGCCGGCTCCGACCTGCAAGGGGTGAAAACCACAGCGGTGCTGGACGGCGACGAGTACGTGATCAACGGTTCGAAAACCTTCATCACCAACGGCTTCCTCGCGGACCTGGTGATTGTCGTGGCCAAGACCGATCCCAAGGCCGGGGCCAAGGGCACCAGTCTGTTTCTGGTGGAGGCGAACACCCCGGGCTTCGAAAAGGGCAAGCGTCTGGAGAAGGTCGGGATGAAAGCGCAGGACACCTCGGAGCTGTTTTTCCAGGACGTCCGTGTGCCCAAGGAAAACCTCTTGGGGCAGGCCGGGATGGGCTTCGCCTATCTGATGCAGGAATTGCCGCAGGAGCGTCTGACGGTCGCTATCGGCGGTTTGGCCTCAGCCGAGGCGGCGTTGCAGTGGACCCTGGATTACACCCGCGAGCGCAAGGCGTTTGGCAAGGCGATTGCGGACTTTCAGAACACCCGCTTCAAACTGGCGGAGATGGCCACGGAGATCCAGATTGGCCGGGTCTTCGTCGACCGCTGCCTGGAGCTGCACCTGCAAGGCAAGCTCGATGTGCCGACGGCGGCGATGGCCAAATACTGGGGCACTGACCTGCAAAGCAAGGTGCTCGACGAGTGCGTGCAGCTGCATGGCGGTTACGGCTTCATGTGGGAATACCCGATTGCCCGAGCCTGGGCGGATGCGCGGGTGCAGCGGATTTATGCCGGGACCAATGAAATCATGAAGGAGATCATCGCTCGTTCGCTTTGAATTCTGGGTGAATGGAAGACCGCTATCGCGAGCAGGCTCGCTCCCACAGGTACAGCGTAATCCTTGTGGGAGCGAGCCTGCTCGCGATTGGGTTTATGAGTCGATCAAGGTGCCGGGTTCGGGTGATCCTTGTGAATCGCCTCGATCCCCGCCAGCACTTCATCCGACAGCTTCAGGTCGAAACTGGCAATGTTGCTGTCCAGCTGTTCCAGCGTGGTCGCGCCAATGATGTTGCTGGTGACGAACGATTGCCGGGTCACGAATGCCAGGGCCATTTGTGCCGGGTCCAGGCCGTGTTCACGGGCCAGCGCCACGTAACGGCTGCACGCGACTTCCGACTGCGGGTTGAAGTAGCGGCTGAAGCGGCTGTAAAGGCTCAGGCGAGCTTTTGCCGGGCGCGCCCCGCCTTCGTACTTGCCGGACAGAAAACCAAACGCCAGTGGCGAATAGGCGAGCAGCCCGCATTGTTCGCGGATGGCGATTTCCGACAGGCCGATTTCAAAGCTGCGGTTGAGCAGGTTGTAGGGGTTCTGGATCGACACCGCACGCGACCAGCCACGGGCTTCGGCCAGCGCGAGGAACTTCATGGTGCCCCACGGCGTTTCGTTGGACAGGCCAATGTGGCGGATCTTGCCGGCTTTGACCTGTTCGTCGAGTGCTTCGAGGGTGTCTTCCAGCGGGGTCAGGTTGACTTCGCTCTTGTGCGTGTAGCCCAGCTGACCGAAGAAATTGGTGCTGCGTTCCGGCCAGTGTAGTTGGTAGAGGTCGATATAGTCGGTCTGCAAGCGCTTGAGGCTGGCATCCAGGGCCTGGACGATGTGTTCACGGTTGTGTTTGAGGTGGCCGCCGCGAATGTAGTCGATGGTGTTGCCGGGGCCGGCGATCTTGCTCGCCAGAATCCAGTCGGCGCGATCGCCACGACTCTTGAAGTAATTGCCGATGTAGCGTTCGGTGGTGGCGTAGGTTTCGGCTTTGGGCGGCACCGGGTACATTTCGGCGGTGTCGATGAAATTGATCCCGGCGCTCTTGGCTCGTTCAATCTGTGCGAAAGCCTCTGCCTCGCTGTTTTGCTCGCCCCAGGTCATGGTCCCGAGGCAGATTGCACTCACGTTCAGATCGGTACGGCCCAGCTGTCGATAGTCCATCGGGTAGTCCTTGGCGGAAAACAATCATAAAAGCAGGTTGAATTTTTTTTCGCAATCTGCATAATTGCGCACCTCTTTCTGCAGTGGAAGTGATGCGCCGCCTGCCGAAGAATCTTGCCGTTGAACGGACGCGCCGACCCGAGCCCCCGATAGCGTCTGTACCCGGCTGCCTTTGACTTGTCAAAGTACGCACTATTCAGTAAGATCCGCCGTCTAAATTTACAGGGCGGCCCCTGAGGCTATAAAGAATGAAAACTTTTACTGCTAAACCGGAAACAGTAAAGCGCGACTGGTTTGTCGTCGACGCTGCTGGTCAGACCCTGGGTCGTCTGGCCACCGAGATCGCGAGCCGTCTGCGTGGCAAGCACAAGCCTGAGTACACTCCTCACGTTGACACCGGCGACTACATCGTCGTTATCAATGCCGAGCAGATTCGTGTGACCGGTGCTAAAACCACCGACAAAATCTACTACTCCCACTCCGGTTTCCCGGGCGGCATCAAGTCGATCAACTTCGAAAAGCTGATCGCTAAAGCCCCTGAGCGCGTGATCGAGACCGCGGTCAAAGGCATGCTGCCTAAGAACCCGCTGGGTCGCGACATGTATCGTAAGCTGAAAGTCTATGCGGGCGCTGCACACCCTCATACTGCTCAGCAGCCCCAAGAACTGAAGTTTTAACGGAATAGTTCATTATGTCGGCGACTCAAAATTACGGCACTGGCCGTCGCAAGACCGCAACCGCACGCGTTTTCCTGCGTCCGGGCACTGGTAACATCTCCATCAACAACCGCTCCCTGGATAATTTCTTCGGTCGCGAAACTGCCCGCATGGTAGTTCGTCAGCCGCTGGAATTGACTGAGACTGTCGAGAAGTTCGACATCTACGTTACCGTGATCGGTGGTGGTGTAAGTGGTCAAGCTGGCGCAATCCGCCACGGTATCACTCGCGCTCTGATGCAGTACGACGAAACTCTGCGCGGTGCTCTGCGCAAAGCCGGCTTCGTTACTCGTGACGCACGTGAAGTTGAACGTAAGAAAGTGGGTCTGCGTAAAGCGCGTAAGCGTCCGCAGTACTCGAAGCGTTAATTCGCTTTCGCGTTCAAAGCGCCCAGTCTCCTCGCGGAGCTGGGCGTTTTTTTTGCTTAAAGATTTATGATGTGACAACTTGCCACATCCGTAGAGCCCCTATACTACAAGGCTTGGCGCTGACCCCGGATGGTAATTACCTTGTCAGAACTGGGGCTTTTCATTACCATTCTGCAAAATTTTTATAAGTTCAGATTTTTACTTAGTAGATGCCTGATTTAACAGGCCACAAAGCTGATGGGAGAGGACTGAATGAGCAATGACGGCGTGAATGCAGGCCGGCGTCGCTTCTTGGTAGCAGCCACATCCGTGGTGGGTGCTGCAGGAGCGGTGGGGGCTGCGGTCCCGTTCGTGGGGTCATGGTTTCCCAGTGCCAAGGCGAAAGCCGCAGGTGCACCGGTGAAAGTGAATGTCAGTAAAATCGAACCAGGTCAGCAAATGATTGCTGAATGGCGCGGTCAGCCGGTATTCATCGTCCGCCGTACGCAGGAGATTTTGGGGAATCTTGCAAAGATCGAGGGTGACCTCTCTGATCCAGACTCCAAGAATTCGGTACAGCCAACTTACGTGGACCCCAAGACGCGCTCGATCAAGCCGGAAGTTCTGCTGCTGATCGGTATTTGCACGCACTTGGGTTGCTCGCCGACCTTTCGCCCAGAAGTAGCGCCTGCCGATCTCGGCCCGAAATGGGTAGGTGGTTATTTCTGCCCTTGCCAC
This sequence comes from Pseudomonas sp. H3(2019), assembly GCF_007713465.1. GTDB lineage: Bacteria > Pseudomonadota > Gammaproteobacteria > Pseudomonadales > Pseudomonadaceae > Aquipseudomonas. The sequence goes on from NZ_VMSG01000004.1 coordinate 14,739, forward strand.
GGTTCCCACTACGATCTGGCTGGCCGCGTCTTCAAGTCGCAACCCGCGCCTTTGAATCTGCCAGTTCCCCCGCATTCCTATGAGTCGAACGACATCATTGTCATCGGCGTCGATACGGAGAAAGCGTGATGAGCAAGTTCATGGATTGGGTTGATGCGCGCTTTCCTGCCACTAAAATGTGGGAAGACCATCTCAGCAAGTACTACGCCCCGAAGAACTTCAACTTCTTCTATTTCTTTGGTTCCCTGGCACTGTTGGTTCTGGTTAACCAGATCGTAACCGGCGTCTGGCTGACCATGAGCTACACCCCGTCGGCGGAAGAGGCATTCGCCTCCGTCGAATACATCATGCGCGACGTCGAGTACGGCTCGATCCTGCGTCTGCTGCACTCCACCGGCGCTTCGGCGTTCTTCATCGTGGTTTACCTGCATATGTTCCGTGGCCTGCTCTACGGTTCGTACCAGAAGCCGCGTGAGCTGGTGTGGGTCTTCGGCATGCTGATCTACCTGGCGCTGATGGCTGAAGCCTTCATGGGCTACCTGCTACCGTGGGGCCAGATGTCCTACTGGGGCGCCCAGGTGATCATCTCGCTGTTCGGTGCGATCCCGGTCATCGGTAACGACCTGACCCAGTGGATCCGTGGTGACTACCTGATTTCGGGCATCACCCTGAACCGCTTCTTCGCCTTGCACGTCGTGGCCTTGCCGATCGTGATTCTCGGTCTGGTGGTGCTGCACGTTCTGGCGCTGCACGAAGTCGGCTCGAACAACCCGGACGGCGTGGACATCAAGAAACACAAGGATGAAAACGGCGTACCGCTGGACGGCATTGCCTTCCACCCGTACTACACCGTGAAAGATATCGTCGGCGTGGTGGTGTTCCTGTTCATCTTCTGCGCGATCGTGTTCTTCTTCCCGGAAATGGGCGGTTACTTCCTCGAGAAGCCGAACTTCGAAGTAGCGAACGCCTTCAAGACCCCGGAACACATTGCCCCGGTCTGGTACTTCACCCCGTTCTACGCGATTCTGCGTGCGGTTCCGGACAAGCTCCTGGGCGTTGTGGCCATGGGTGCTTCGATTGCCTTGCTGTTCGTCCTGCCGTGGCTCGACCGTAGTCCGGTCAAGTCCATGCGCTACAAGGGCTGGCTGAGCAGGATCTGGCTCTGGGTGTTCTGCATCTCCTTCGTGATTCTTGGCTGGCTGGGCGTCATGGCGCCTACTCCGGAACGTACGTTGCTGTCGCAGGTCTGTACCTTCCTGTACTTCGCCTACTTCATTCTGATGCCGTTCTACACCAGGCTCGAGAAGACCAAACCGGTTCCGGAAAGGGTGACTGGCTGATGAAAAAGCTATTTGCTGTACTGATTCTTGCTGCGTTGCCTGTCTTGTCCTTCGCGGCCGAGCACGGTGGTCCAGAGCTCGAAAAAGTCGATATCGACGTCTCCGATAAAGCGGCAATGCAAGATGGCGCGCGTACGTTCGCCAACTACTGCATGGGCTGCCACAGTGCCAAGTTCCAGCGCTATGAGCGCGTTGCCGACGATCTGGGGATTCCTCATGATCTGATGCTGAAGAACCTGGTGTTCACGGGCGCCAAGATCGGTGACCACATGAGCATCGGCATGCAGCCGGCAGACGCCAAGTCCTGGTTCGGCGCTGCGCCGCCCGACCTGACGCTGGTGGCTCGCGTTCGTGGTACTGACTGGCTCTATGGCTACCTGCGGTCGTTCTATGAAGACCCGACTCGTCCTTGGGGCGTGAACAACAAGGTGTTCCCGAACGTCGGTATGCCTAACGTTCTGGTCGGCCTGCAGGGTCGGCAGGTGATAGGCTGCAAGCAAGTTCAAATCGTCGAAGACGGCAAGAAGCAGTATGATCCGCTGACCGGCACGAAGCTGACTCATGAAGCGTGCGATCAGCTGACCATCGTGCCGAAAACCGGTGCACTGAACGAAGAGCAGTTCGACGAGAAGGTCAAGAATCTGGTGACCTTCCTGGCCTATTCGGCCAACCCGGTGAAGCTGCAGCATCAGCGCATCGGTACCTATGTGTTGCTGTACCTGGCGTTCTTCTTCGTATTCGCTTACTTGCTCAAGCGTGAATACTGGAAAGACGTGCATTGATAAAGCTTTAAGCAATTGCTGTTAATCGCGCGCGCCCAAGGGCGTCTCTGAACGTGTAACGAGTCTGGTCATTCAGACGTTACGGGAGACGCCCTCTGGGCGCGCTCGTTTTTCCGCTTCCGATAATTTCAACAAGCGAGGAGGACCGCCATGGGCGTGACCAATCGGTTGGCCTGTTACTCCGACCCCGCCGACCACTATTCCCACCGAGTGCGTATCGTACTGGCAGAGAAGGGTGTCAGCGCCGAGATCATCAGTGTGGAGGCGGGCCGTCAGCCGCCAAAGCTGATCGAAGTGAACCCTTACGGCAGCTTGCCCACCCTGGTCGATCGTGACCTTGCGTTGTGGGAGTCGACCGTGGTGATGGAATATCTGGATGAGCGTTACCCGCATCCACCTTTGCTGCCGGTTTATCCGGTGGCGCGTGCCAACAGTCGTCTGCTGATTCACCGTATTCAACGTGACTGGTGTGTTCTGGTGGATCTGATTCTGGATTCGCGGACCAAGGAGCCGGCACGTGTGCAGGCTCGCAAGGAATTGCGTGAGAGCCTGACGGGCGTTTCGCCGCTGTTCGCCGACAAGCCGTTTTTCTTGAGTGAGGAACAAAGTCTGGTGGATTGTTGCCTACTGCCAATACTCTGGCGCTTACCGATTTTGGGTATTGAACTGCCGCGGCCTGCCAAGCCGCTGCTTGATTACATGGAGCGCCAGTTTGCGCGCGAGGCTTTCCAGGCGAGTCTGTCTGGTGTCGAACGCGATATGCGCTGAGGCTTAAGGAGCCGCTATGAACTCCAGTCGACCTTATTTGGTCCGCGCGCTCTACGAGTGGATTGTGGACAACGATTGCACCCCGCACCTGCTGGTCAATTCCGAGTATCCGTCGGTGCAGGTGCCGCAAGGCTTTGCCAGTGACGGACAAATTGTCCTGAACGTATCGCCTGCGGCAGTGCGTCATCTGCACATGGATAATGATGCGGTCAGCTTTGAAGGGCGCTTCGGTGGCGTGCCGCATACGCTGTACGTGCCTATCGCTGCGATCCTCGGCATTTACGCCCGGGAGAACGGTCAGGGCATGGTCTTCGATCTGGAGTCGCCTATGGAAGACGAGGAAGAGATCGAGCCGGATGATGATCTTCCACCACCCGGCAGCGAGCCACCGCGTCCAAGCGGCCGGCCAAGCTTGAAGGTAGTGAAATAATAAAAAAGGCGATCCGCAAGGATCGCCTTTTTTGTTACGCAGGAGCGGTAGATCAGTCGATGTACTCGAACAGCTTCACAATCTTCTGTACGCCAGAAACGCCCTGCACCAGGTTGGTGGCCTGGTCGGCTTCCTGCTTGGTCAGCAGGCCCAGCAAGTAAACGATACCGTTCTCGGTCACAACTTTGATGCGCGAGCCCGGGATGCTGGCGTCGGCGAGCATCTGGGTTTTGATCTTGGTGGTCAGCCAGGCATCGTTATTGCGGGCCAGTATCGACGAAGGCTGCATCACCTGCAGTTCGTTGTGCACGGTCTTTACCCGCTGAACTGCAGCGGCGGCTTGTCCGGCCAGTTCCTTGAGGTCGGGGCGTGGTGTTTGCCCGGCGAGCAGCACCACACCGTTGAAGCTGGTGACGATGATGCGCGAGCCTTTATCCAGGTCCGGGCTGGCCTTGGCCACGTTCACGCCGACCTTGGTTTCGATCAGGGAGTCGTCGATCTTGCTGCCGAAGGTGCGAGTGCCGCGATCGTCTTCAATGGGGGCGTCGCGGGTCGCGGTGAGTACCGAGGTGCAGCCGCTGATGCCCAGGCTTAGAGTCAAGGCCAGAAGGCCAAGGCGATTAAGGGTCATTCTTCACTCCCGAACAGTTGGCTGTCGATCAAGTCGCAAAGACAGTGGATCGCCAGCAGGTGGACTTCCTGAATACGTGCAGTGACATTGGCCGGCACGCGTATTTCGACGTCTTCGGGCAATAACAGCGATGCCATACCGCCGCCATCGCGTCCGGTCAATGCTACGACAATCATTTCGCGATCATGTGCGGCCTGGATCGCTTGAATAATGTTTGCCGAGTTGCCGCTGGTGGAAATCGCCAGCAGCACGTCGCCGGGTTGGCCGAGCGCGCGGATCTGTTTGGAGAAGATTTCGTTGTAACTGTAGTCGTTGGCGATCGAGGTGATCGTCGAGCTGTCGGTCGTCAGCGCAATCGCCGGCAAGCTCGGGCGTTCGCGCTCGAAGCGGTTGAGCAGCTCGGAGGAGAAGTGTTGTGCGTCACCGGCTGAACCGCCGTTGCCGCACGAGAGCATTTTGCCTTCGTTGAGCAGGGCATTGACCATCACCTGGCTGGCTTGCTCGATGTGCGGTGCAAGTACGTCCATCGCCTGTTGCTTGGTATCGATACTGGCCTGAAAAAGCTGGCGAATTCGCGATTGCATGTCCATCTGTGTGACCTTAAGTAGCGCGGCTTGGTGGCACAGCAATGTGCAGCCCGCAAAGCAAAGAGCAAAAGTGTTGAGTGAAGATCGGCCTTGCCTTTGAGCAGTCAGCTGTCAAAGGCGTTCCTTAGCCAGTTCAAATGAGCTGCGCTGCCGTCTATGGCAACTACGTCGAAACGGCAGGGGGAGTTGGCCCAGCGCAACTCGCGCTGCAGAAAATACTGCGCGGCGAGTATCAATTTCTGACGCTTGCGCGCATCGATGCTGCCGAGCGCGCCACCCCATTGGGTGTTTTGTCTGTAGCGGACTTCGACGAATACTACTGTATCGCCGTCAAGCATGACCAGATCAAGCTCGCCGCGTTTACACAACCAGTTCTGCGCCAGGAGGCGCAGACCTTGTTGCTGGAGATGCTTGAGCGCCTGGCTTTCAGCATCTCGACCGCTTTGTTGGCGTGACCTGTCGGGCATCAGCGCGGCGTATCAGGCAGGCGTTGAACCTGGCCGTTGATGAACTGTGCCCATGGCAGTTGACGCTGAACGCGTTGCGACGGGGTCATGCTCAGGGTGCCCGACTGACCTTCGATGGTGCTGTCTGGCAGTGCCTTGAGTTGGCCCAGTCGCGGCGCCAGGCGATAGGCGTCGACACCCATTGCGTAGAGGCGGCCCAGGCTGCCCGCAGCTTGTGGCCATTGAGCGGTCACTTGTCTGCGCAGCGGGTCGTTGGCGTCCAGCAGCCATGGGGTTTCGCAGAAGCGAACGCCGTTCATGTCGTTGTACTGGTTCTGGTCGCCGCTGGCGCTGAATACGTGGGACGTGGCATAAACCGGCACGTCACCTGCGTATTGGAAGTTCAGCGTTGGCTTGATCTGCTGGGCTTGCTGCGGTGTCGAGGCGAGGAAAATGAACTCGATGTCCTGGCGGCGCGAAGGCTGTGCAGCCACTTGCGAGCCTACGGTACTTTGCAGGCTCTTGGCGCGACCTTCGCTCTGACGCAGTTGGAACAGGTCGGCGATTTGCTGAGCCAGGGCCACTGGCTGATCAACGCGTTCAATGCCCACGACGGTGCCGCCGTTGGCTTCCCAGTCCTGGCGGAAGGCTTTGAGCACGCGATCGCCCCATTCGCCTTTCGGTACCAAGGCCGCGGCGCGGTGCAGGCCGTCGGCGCGTGCCCGGCGGGAAACTTCGCGGGCTTCGTCTTCGGCAGCCAGGCCGAACTGGAACAGTTGGGCCGGTCCTTGCTCGCCTTCACTGTAGTTCAGCGCCAGCGTGGTGATCGGCAGTTGCGGGCGAGTGCTGAGTTGTTTAACCAGCGGTTTTTCCAGCGGGCCGATGACCAGTTGTACGCCGTCGGCTTGTGCCTTGCGATAGAAGTCGTCCAGCGAGGTCAGGTGCGAGCTGTCATAGAACTCGATGGCAGGCGGCTTCTGCCCGGCTTGTTGAGCCTGGTAGTGAGCCGCCATGAACCCTTCGCGCAGTGCCTTGGCGACCGACGCCAGCGGACCGTCTTGCGGCAGCAGCAGGCCGATCTTGCTGAGCGGTTGGCTGGCCAGTTCCTTGAGTTTGGTCAAAGGCAGTGGCAGCACAAGTGCAGCAGGGTGTTTAGGGTGCTGGGCGCGCCAGTTGTCGATGGCGGCCTGCTGCTGTTCCAGCGTAGCGGCGTTTTTCACCGCCACGGCCAGGCTCATCCAGCCGCCGAGGTCGTCGGTGGTGATGGGTTGCAGTTGATCGGTCGGCAAGGACGCAATGAGTGCCCAGATGGCCTCGTGGTTTTTGCTGGCCGCGTCATCCTTGAGCAGTGGGGCGATAAAGATGCGTTCGCGGGCGGCGGCCAGGGTCTGGCCGTCTGCTTCGAGGGCGCGCGCATGGACGGTGCCGGTGCGTACTTGTTGCTCGACCGGCATCTCGCTCAGGTGTTGCTGGCTCGGATGGCTCAAGGCGGTCAGTGCTGCCTTGGGCTGGTTGCGAGTCAACGCCAGTTCGGCGGCCAGGGTGCTGGCGTATACCTGTTGGCCGGGTTTCAACTGGTCCATTGGGACCTGCTGAAGGATTTGTGCCGACTGGCCGGCATTACCCTGGCGGTAGGCCAGGTCTGCCGCGCTCAGGCGCAACAGGGCGGCCTTCTCCGGCGTTTTGCTGGTGGCGGCCTGTTCGAGCAATTGCTCGATACTGGCATCCGCAGTCCGTGGAAGTTCGCCAAGGCTGGAGGAGGGCGAGCTGGCGCAAGCCGCCAACAGAGCAGCGAGGCAGAGGGCAGAGAACAGCCGCAGGCAAGCGATCATGTAATGTTCCTGATACTCGATCAAATTAGCGTGGAATTGTACCCAAGCGCTGGCCGGGGCGCGATGTTACTGGCGTGAAACCTTCAATTTAGGTCGTGTAAATGTTACGACGATCAACAAAAGGGCGTGGAGCAAGATGATCGCTGCGCGTATTCAAGGCACTTCTACGCGCTACAATGCCGGTTTTACCGATCATGAGGTGTGCGCTTTGACTGCTCCAGGTGCTTTGAATTCCGTTGCTGGCTCGCTTTATGTGGTGGCGACGCCCATCGGCAACCTGGATGACATCAGTGCGCGGGCGCTGAAAATCTTGCGTGACGTGGCGTTGATCGCGGCTGAAGACACTCGTCACTCCTTGCGGTTGCTGCAACATTTCGGGATCGCCACGCCGCTGGCGGCGTGTCATGAGCACAATGAGCGCGATGAAGGCAGTCGCTTTATCACGCGTTTGCTGGCCGGTGACAATGTCGCGCTGATCTCCGATGCGGGAACGCCGCTGATCTCTGATCCGGGTTATCACCTGGTGCGTCAGGCACGGGCGGCAGGTATCAATGTAGTACCGGTTCCCGGTGCCTGCGCGTTGATTGCGGCCTTGTCTGCGGCGGGGTTGCCATCCGACCGGTTCATCTTCGAAGGCTTTTTGCCGGCCAAGGCGGTAGGGCGACGTGCGCGTCTGGAGTCCATAAAGGAAGAGCCGCGTACGTTGATCTTTTACGAAGCGCCACACCGGATTCTCGAGTGCTTGCAGGACATGGAGCTGGTGTTCGGTGCCGAGCGTCCGGCGTTGCTCGCTCGCGAGCTGACCAAAACCTTCGAAACCCTCAAGGGGCTGCCGTTGGCCGAGTTGCGTGCATTTGTCGAGAACGATAGCAATCAGCAGCGCGGCGAGTGTGTGGTGTTGGTGTCCGGTTGGTCGGCGCCTGAGAGTGAGGAGGCGGTGAGTAGCGAGGCGATGCGTATTCTCAATCTGCTGCTCGAGGAAATGCCACTCAAGCGTGCAGCGGCGTTGGCGGCGCAAATTACCGGTGAGCGCAAGAACGTTCTCTACCAGGTGGCCCTGGATAAACAGAAAGGCGAGTAAAAACGCGGGTTGTAGAGCGGCAAAAGGCTTTTATCGCTTGTTCTTCGGGCTCTCTGCCGTTAACCTTTGCGGCGGAGAGTCGATTGGACAGTCGCTGCCCTCTATGAAAATTAGGGGGGGGAGGAAAGTCCGGGCTCCATAGGGCGAAGTGCCAGGTAATGCCTGGGAGGCGTGAGCCTACGGAAAGTGCCACAGAAAATAACCGCCTAAGCACTTCGGTGCCGGTAAGGGTGAAAAGGTGCGGTAAGAGCGCACCGCACGACTGGCAACAGTTCGTGGCTAGGTAAACCCCACTTGGAGCAAGACCAAATAGGGTCCCAAGGCGTGGCCCGCGCTGGGACCGGGTAGGTTGCTAAAGATGTCCAGTGATGGCCATCGTAGACGAATGACTGTTCAAGACAGAACCCGGCTTATAGATCGACTCTCCACCTTTTTGTTCCTTCGGCTTGAATCTTTAGCGGAAGGACGTGGTAATACTGATTAGCCATCTGCCGCCCCCTGGCAGAGGCTCCGATACAGTAGTGATTACCCTCCCTGCTTGAATCAGTGGCAGAAGGGTTTGGTAATACCGATTAGCCAGCGCTTGAACCGCTAGTCGCATCACCCGGGTAGTGGCCAATTCCCTCCCTGCTTGAATCAATAGCAGAAGCGCTTTTGTAATACCGAAAAAATCTTACTCTTAACAAATCACTTTAACTTCTGAGCGTAGCCTCCAGTGCTGCTTCAAGTTATTGAGCAAAATCATCCGCCAAATACTCGTAACCCCTTCTTTTGCAGCGCTAAATCTCCGATCTGTAAGGGTTTTCCTTCAATCCGCGCCTTGACGGTGTGGTGGGCGCATTCCTATAGTGTGCGCAAGTGGCGGAAAGTGGCATGAAGTGGGTTTTTTAAGCGTAAAACGCTAAAATTTGGAGAAACGCTGACGTGTTTCGCGGAGCTAACGCTATCAGTCTCGATGCAAAAGGCCGTCTCGCCATGCCGAGCCGGTATCGTGACGAGCTCGTTTCGCGAAGTTCCGGGCAATTAATTGTCACAATTGATGCCGTTGATCCTTGTTTATGTGTTTACCCGCTCGATGAGTGGGAGCTGATTGAAACCAAACTGCGCGCACTGCCTTCGCTTCGCGAAGAGAACCGCCGTTTGCAACGTTTGCTGATTGGTAATGCCGTCGACCTCGAGCTCGATGGCAGTGGTCGTTTTCTGGTCCCGCCGCGTCTGCGCGAATACGCCAAATTGGATAAGCGCGCAATGCTGGTAGGCCAACTGAACAAGTTCCAATTGTGGGACGAGGATGCCTGGGATGCGGTTTCTGCTGCTGACCTGGCTGCTATTCAACAACCGGGCGCCATGCCTGATGAACTGCGTGATTTGATCCTGTGACTATTGATAGCGGCTTTAACCACATCACCGTACTGCTTGACGAAGCCGTTGAGGCTCTCGCCGTACGCCCTGATGGCTGCTATCTGGATGGCACGTTCGGGCGCGGCGGGCATAGCCGCCTGATTCTCAGCCAGCTCGGTCCCGATGGTCGGTTGCTGGGGTTCGATAAAGATCCTCAGGCGATTGCCACCGGGCAAACGCTAGCGGCCGAAGACGGCCGCTTTGTCATTGTACAGCGCAGCTTTGCCGAGCTCGGTTCGGAAGTTGCCGAACGCGGTCTGGCCGGCAAGGTCAGCGGCGTTCTGCTCGACCTGGGCGTGTCTTCGCCACAGCTCGACGACCCGGAGCGTGGCTTCAGCTTCCTCAATGACGGCCCGCTGGACATGCGCATGGACCCGTCTCGCGGGATCAGTGCGGCAGAGTTCGTTAACACCGCACCCGTCGAAGAAATTGCCCGTGTGTTCAAGGAATACGGCGAAGAGCGCTTCTCCGGTCGTATGGCCCGTGCCGTGGCCGAGCGCCGCGATATCAAGCCCTTCGAACGCACTGGTGATCTGGCTGAAGTCCTGAAAGTCGCCAACCCTGCCTGGGAGAAGGGCAAGAATCCGGCTACCCGCGCGTTCCAGGGCCTGCGAATTCACGTCAACAACGAGTTGGGCGATCTTGAGACCGGCCTCGAAGCCGCGCTTGAAGCCCTCGAAGTGGGCGGTCGCCTGGTGGTGATCAGCTTCCACTCGCTGGAAGACCGCATCGTCAAACAGTTCATGCGCAAACTGGTCAAGGGCGAAACCGATAATCTGCCGCGCAACCTGCCGGTACGTTTCGAAGCCTTTGTGCCGAAAATCAAAATTCATGGCAAACCGCAGTTCGCTGGCGAAGCCGAACTCAAAGCCAACCCCCGTTCCCGTAGCGCCGTCATGCGTGTCGCGGAGAAACTTCGGTGAGCAAGCTCTTCGCCAAGCCACTTCCAGGCGGAAGCTTTTTCATGCTGCTGCTATTTATTGCCGTATTGGTCTCCGCGATCGGGGTTTCCTATAGCGCTCACTGGAACCGTCAACTGCTGAACTCGCTGTACAACGAGTTGAGTGTGCGCGACAAGGCGCAGGCAGAGTGGGGCCGGTTGATTCTTGAACAGAGCACCTGGACCGCTCACAGCCGTATCGAAGTATTGGCCACTGAACAACTGAAGATGCGCATTCCCGGCGCCGCTGAAGTACGGATGGTGGCGCCATGATGAAACTCGAAGGGGCACTCTTTCCGTGGCGGTTTCGCGTGGTGCTTGGCTTGCTGGGTGTCATGGTGGCCGCCATCGCGTGGCGCATTGTCGACCTGCAGGTGATCGACCGTGACTTCCTGATTGGTCAGGGCGATGCGCGCAGTGTTCGACACATCCCGATCCCGGCTCACCGTGGTTTGATCACCGACCGTAACGGCGAACCGTTGGCCGTGAGTACCCCGGTCACCACCCTGTGGGCCAACCCCAAGGAAATGCAGCTGGCCAAGGAAAAGTGGCCGGCACTGGCGACTGTGCTGGGGCAGGACCCTAAAGTACTGGCCGAGCGACTCGAAGCCCAGGCGAACAAAGAATTCATCTATCTGGTGCGCGGGCTGACCCCCGAGCAGGGCCAGGTCGCGCTCGATCTGAAAGTGCCGGGCGTTTACGGCATCGAAGAGTTCCGGCGTTTCTACCCGGCTGGCGAAGTCACCGCGCACATGGTCGGCTTTACCGACATCGATGACCACGGGCGTGAAGGCGTGGAGTTGGCGTACGACGAATGGCTGGCCGGTGTCGCTGGCAAGCGCCAGGTCATCAAGGACCGGCGCGGCAGACTGATCAAAGACGTTCAAGTGACCAAAAACGCCAAGGCCGGCAAGCCCTTGGCGTTGTCGATTGACCTGCGTCTGCAATACCTGGCGAACCGCGAGCTGCGCAACGCGATCATCGAGAACGGCGCCAAGGCTGGCAGCCTGGTGATCATGGACGTCAAGACCGGCGAGATCCTCGCCATGGTCAACCAGCCGACCTACAACCCGAACAACCGTCGCAACCTGCAACCGGCGATGATGCGTAACCGCGCGATGATCGACGTGTTCGAACCGGGTTCGACCATGAAAGCGATCTCCATGAGCGCCGCGATCGAAACCGGCCGCTGGAAACCGAGCGACACCGTCGAGGTGTACCCGGGCAGCTTGCAGATTGGTAAATACACCATCAAGGACGTATCCAAGACTGAAGGCCCGGTGCTTGACCTGACCGGTATTCTGATCAACTCCAGTAACGTCGGCATGAGTAAGGTCGCGTTCGATATCGGCGGCGAAACGATTTTCCGTCTCGCGCAGAAAGTCGGCCTCGGCCAGGACACCGGTCTGGGTTTCCCGGGCGAGCGTGTCGGCAACCTGCCGAACTACCGCGAATGGCGCAAGGCCGAGACGGCCACGCTGTCGTATGGCTATGGCATTTCGGTGACCGCCATTCAGCTGGTCCACGCCTTCTCGGCGCTGGCCAACAACGGTCGTATTGCACCGCTGACCCTGATCAAGACCGACAAGGCCGCGCAAACTACTCAAGTGATCCCGGAAGCCGTGGCGAAAACCATGCAAGGCATGTTGCAGCAGGTGATCGAAGCGCCGCGCGGTGTATTCCGTGCGCAAGTGCCGGCCTATCACGTCGCTGGCAAGTCCGGTACGGCACGTAAGACATCGGTGGGCACCAAAGGCTACGCCGAGAACTCCTACCGCTCGCTGTTCGCAGGTTTTGGTCCCATGAGTGACCCGCGCTACGCGATCGTCGTGGTCATCGATGAACCGAGCAAGGCCGGCTACTTCGGTGGTCTGGTTTCGGCGCCGGTGTTCAGCAAAGTGATGTCCGGGACCCTGCGTCTGATGAACATCACGCCGGACAACCTGCCGCCCACCCAGCAAGCCAACGCTACCCCGGTTATCCCTGTTAAAGCCAATGGAGGGCGCGGCTGATGTCGCTTAGCCTGACCAAGATCTTCGCCCACGCTGGCCGTGATCTGTTGATTCGCGAACTGACCCTGGACAGTCGTAATGTCCGAGCGGGCGACCTGTTCCTGGCCGTCCCAGGCGCTAAATTCGACGGTCGTGCGCACATTGCCGATGCCTTGCAACGTGGCGCCGCTGCAGTCGCCTACGAAGTCGAAGGTGCGACCGTCCTGCCGATTACCGATGTGCCGCTGATTCCGGTCAAGGGTCTGGCCGCGCAGTTGTCGGATATTGCCGGGCGTTTTTACGGCGACCCGAGCCGTAACCTGAACCTGATTGGCGTGACCGGCACCAACGGCAAGACCAGCGTGACCCAACTGGTCGCACAAGCGCTGGACCTGTTGGGGCAGCACTGCGGCATTGTTGGCACCCTGGGCACCGGTTTCTACGGCGCACTGGAAAGCGGCCTGCACACCACGCCGAACCCGATTGCAGTACAGGCAACCCTGGCCGACCTGAAAAAGGCCGGCGGCAAAGCCGTGGCCATGGAAGTGTCCTCCCACGGCCTGGATCAAGGGCGCGTGACAGCACTGGCGTTCGATGTGGCGGTGATGACCAACCTGTCGCGCGATCACCTGGATTATCACGGGACCATGCAAGCCTATGGCGAGGCCAAGGCCAAGCTGTTTGCCTGGAACGATCTGAAGTGCCGGGTGATCAACCTCGACGACGCGTTCGGTCGGCAACTCGCGGCTGAAGAGGCTGAGTCGCGGCTGATCACTTACAGTCTCGAAGACGCCAGTGCCTACCTCTATTGCCGTGAAGCGCAGTTCGACGATGAAGGCGTGCGCGCCACACTGGTGACGCCGCAGGGCGAACACCATTTGCGCAGTGCCTTGCTCGGCCGCTTCAACCTGAGCAACGTACTGGCCGCTGTCGGTGCCCTGCTCGGTCTGAATTACGCGCTGGATGAAATCCTCCACGTACTGCCACAACTTGAAGGTCCGGCCGGTCGCATGCAGCGTTTGGGCGGCGGTACTCTGCCGCTGGTGGTGGTCGACTACGCCCATACCCCGGATGCGCTGGAAAAAGTCCTGACGGCCCTGCGTCCACACGCCAAGGGCAAATTGCTCTGCCTGTTCGGTTGCGGCGGTGATCGCGACCGCGGCAAGCGCCCGCTGATGGCCGAAGTGGTCGAGCGTCTGGCCGACGGCGTGCTGGTCACCGATGACAACCCGCGCAGCGAAGACCCTGCACAGATTTTCGACGACATCCGCGCCGGTTTCACGGCTGTGGATAACGTTCGATTCGTCGCCGGCCGTGGCCAGGCGATTGCCGAGTTGATCGCCAGCGCCAGTGCGGATGACGTGATCGTACTGGCCGGTAAAGGTCACGAGGACTATCAGGAAATAAACGGCGAACGCCATGACTTCTCCGATCTGGTCGAGGCCGACCGTGCCTTGACCGCGTGGGAGGTGGCCCATGCTTAAAGCCTTGAAGTTGAGCGAAGTGGCGGGTCCTTTGGCCGGCCGCCTGCTGACTGCCGATAGCAGCTTCGATGGCGTCAGTATCGACAGCCGGGCGATCAAGCCGGGCCAGTTGTTTGTCGCCCTGGCCGGGCCGCGTTTCGACGGTCATGACTACCTGAACGACGTGGCTGCCAAAGGCGCGGTCGCGGCTCTGGTGGAGCGTGAAGTGCTGAACTCCACGCTGCCGCAACTATTGGTCAAGGATACTCGTCAGGCCCTTGGCGAACTCGGCGCGCTGAACCGTGCTGCGTATTCGAACCCGGTCGCGGCAATCACTGGTTCCAGCGGCAAGACCACGGCCAAGGAAATGCTCGCGAGCATCCTGCGTACGCGCGGTCCGGTACTGGCGACCCGTGGCAACCTGAACAATGACCTCGGCGTTCCGCTGACCTTGCTTGAGCTGGCCGCGGAACACACCGCAGCCGTCATCGAGCTGGGTGCTTCGCGGATCGGCGAGATTGCCTACACCGTCGGCATGACCAAACCGCATGTAGCCGTGATCAACAACGCCGGGACCGCCCACGTCGGCGAGTTCGGCGGGCCGGAAAAAATCGTTGAAGCCAAGGGCGAGATTCTCGAAGGGCTGGACGCCGATGGCGTCGCCGTTCTGAACCTCGACGACAAGGCGTTTGATATCTGGAAGAAGCGTGCCGCCGGTCGTCAGGTGCTGAGCTTTGCCCTGAACGACAGCCGTGCCGATTTCCATGCCACTGATCTGGCTCGTGACGAACGCGGTTGCCCGTCCTTCACGCTGCATAGCCCGCAAGGCGTCGAGCAGGTTCAACTGAACCTCCTTGGTAACCACAACGTTGCCAATGCCCTGGCCGCCGCGGCTGCCGCGCATGCCCTGGGTGTGTCGCTGTTCGGTATCGCCACGGGGCTGAATGCGGTGCAACCGGTCAAGGGCCGTGCTGTGGCGCAACTGGCGAGCAATGGCATGCGCGTTATTGATGACTCTTACAACGCGAACCCCACCTCAATGTGCGCCGCCGTTGATATACTCGCCGGCTTTTCCGGTCGCACCATTCTGGTGCTCGGAGATATTGGCGAGTTGGGCGAGTGGGCGGAGCAGGGGCACCGCGACGTTGGCGCGTACGCCAGCGGCAAGGTTTCCGCGCTTTATGCCGTTGGCCCGATGATGGCGCATGCCGTCGCAGCCTTCGGTGAACAGGCTCGTCACTTTGCCAATCAGGCTGATCTGATCGCGGCGCTGGGCGCCGAACACGATACAAACACCACTATTTTGATCAAGGGCTCGCGAAGCGCTGCGATGGAAAACGTCGTTGCGGCTTTGTGCGGTTCGAGCGGGGAGAAACATTAATGCTGCTGTTGTTAGCGGAGTATCTGCAACAGTTCTACAAAGGCTTCGCAGTCTTTCAGTACCTGACCCTGCGCGGGATTCTCGGTGTGCTGACCGCGTTGTCGTTGTCGCTGTGCCTGGGTCCATGGATGATCCGCACGTTGCAGAACCGCCAGATCGGCCAGTCTGTCCGTAATGACGGCCCGCAATCGCACTTGTCCAAGTCGGGCACTCCGACCATGGGCGGCGCACTGATTCTGACCGCCATCGGTGTCAGCACCTTGCTTTGGGCAGACCTGCACAACCGCTATGTCTGGGTCGTGTTGCTGGTCACGCTGCTGTTCGGTGCCGTGGGCTGGGTCGACGATTACCGCAAAGTCATCGAGAAGAACTCCCGTGGCTTGCCGAGCCGCTGGAAATACTTCTGGCAGTCGGTGTTCGGCCTGGGCGCGGCGATCTTTCTTTATATGACTGCACCCAGCGCGGTTGAAACGACCTTGATCGTGCCGATGTTCAAAGACGCCAGCATCGCGCTCGGCGTTGGCTTCGTGGTCCTGACCTACTTCGTGATCGTCGGCTCCAGCAACGCGGTCAACCTGACCGACGGCCTCGACGGCCTGGCGATCATGCCAACCGTGATGGTCGGCGGCGCGCTGGGGATTTTCTGCTACCTGTCGGGTAACGTGAAATTTGCCGAATACCTGCTGATTCCTTATGTACCGGGCGCAGGTGAGCTGATCGTGTTCTGCGGCGCGCTGATCGGTGCCGGCCTGGGTTTCCTCTGGTTCAACACATACCCGGCTCAAGTCTTCATGGGCGACGTCGGCGCACTGGCGCTGGGCGCAGCGTTGGGCACCATCGCCGTGATCGTCCGTCAGGAAATCGTCCTGTTCATCATGGGCGGCGTGTTCGTGATGGAAACCCTGTCGGTGGTCATTCAGGTTGCCTCTTTCAAGCTGACCGGTCGCCGTGTGTTCCGCATGGCACCGATTCACCACCACTTTGAACTCAAGGGCTGGCCCGAGCCACGCGTGATCGTCCGTTTCTGGATCATCACCGTGATTCTCGTACTGGTCGGCCTTGCCACCCTGAAGCTGAGGTAGAACGAGTGTCTCTGATCGCTTCTGACCACTTCCGCATCGTTGTCGGCCTCGGCAAGAGCGGCATGTCCCTGGTTCGCTTCCTGGCGAACCGGGGTGTGTCGTTCGCTGTCGCCGATACGCGGGAAAATCCACCGGAGCTGGCCACGCTGCGCCGTGACTACCCGCAGGTGGAAGTGCGTTGTGGCGAGCTGGATGTCGAATTCCTCTGCCGTGCCGACGAGCTCTACGTGAGCCCGGGCCTGGCCTTGGCGACTCCGGCCCTGCAAGCAGCAGCGGCCCGTGGCGTGAAGCTGTCGGGTGATATCGAGCTGTTCGCACGTAACGCGAAGGCGCCGATTGTCGCCATTACCGGCTCCAACGCAAAAAGCACCGTGACCACGCTGGTCGGCGAAATGGCGGCGGCAGCCGGCAAGCGCGTGGCGGTGGGCGGTAACCTCGGTACTCCGGCACTCGATCTGCTGAGCGATGACATTGAGTTGTACGTGATGGAACTCTCGAGCTTCCAGCTGGAGACCACCGGTCACTTGGGCGCCGAAGTGGCCACCGTGCTCAACGTCAGCGAAGACCATATGGACCGTTACAGCGGCCTGCCGGCGTATCACCTGGCCAAGCACCGGATCTTCCGTGGCGCGAAGCAAGTGGTGGTCAATCGTCAGGATGCGCTGAGCCGTCCGCTGATGAGCGAGGGCCTGCCGTGCTGGACCTTCGGCCTGAACAAACCGGATTTCAAAGCCTTTGGTCTGCGCGAGGAAAATGGCGAGAAGTATCTGGCCTTTGAATTCCAGAATCTGATGCCGGTACGCGAGCTGAAAATTCGTGGCGCGCATAACCAGTCCAACGCCCTCGCGGCCTTGGCCCTGGGGCACGCCGTTGGCCTGCCGTTCGATGCCATGCTTTCGAGCCTGCGGACTTTCACCGGGCTTGAGCATCGCTGCCAGTGGGTCCGCGACCTGAACGGCGTGAGCTACTACAACGATTCAAAAGCCACCAACGTTGGCGCCGCGTTGGCTGCTATCGAAGGCCTGGGCGCAGACATCGAAGGCAAGCTGGTGCTGATCGCCGGTGGCGATGGCAAAGGTGCCGAGTTCAAGGATCTGCGCGATCCGGTCGCGGCCAACTGCCGCGCCGTGGTGTTGATGGGACGTGATGCCGAGCTGATTGGCCAGGCCATCGGCGATGCCGTGCCACTGATTCGCGCCAACTCGCTGATCGAAGCGGTCGAGCAATGCCGCGCCATCGCCCAGCCAGGCGATGCGGTGCTGCTATCGCCGGCGTGCGCCAGTTTGGACATGTTCAAGAACTACGAAGAGCGTGGGCACCTGTTTGTCCAATCCGTGAAAAATCTGGCCGCGGAGGACTTGGCATGAGCTTGAGAAATATCATCAAGCCGTACCCGTCGCCGATCATCACCGGGCGTGGTATCGACCTCGACTTCCCAATGCTCGCCGGTTGCCTGGCGTTGCTCGGGCTGGGGCTGGTGATGATCGCCTCGGCATCGTCCGAAGTGGCGGCGGTGCAGTCAGGCAGCGCCCTGTATTACATGGTTCGTCACCTTATTTACATCGTGCTCGGCCTCGGTGCCTGCGTCGTCACCATGATGATTCCGATCGCTACCTGGCAACGCCTGGGCTGGCTGATGCTGATCGGTGCATTCGGTTTGCTGGTGATGGTAATCGTCCCGGGGATCGGCCGTGAGGTGAACGGTTCGATGCGCTGGATCGGTTTCAGTTTCTTCAACGTCCAGCCTTCCGAGATTGCCAAGGTGTTTGTGGTGATCTACCTCGCCGGTTATCTGGTGCGTCGGCAGAAAGAAGTGCGCGAAAGCTGGATGGGCTTTTTCAAGCCGTTCATCGTGTTGCTGCCAATGGCCGGCCTGCTACTGATGGAGCCGGACTTCGGTGCCACCGTCGTGATGATGGGGGCCGCGGCGGCGATGCTGTTTTTGGGCGGCGTCGGGCTGTTCCGCTTCACCTTGATGGTGATACTGGCGGTGGTGGCGGTGGTGCTGCTGATCAAGATGCAGCCTTATCGAATGGCCCGTTTGACCACCTTCACCGACCCGTGGGCCGACCAGTTCGGTTCCGGCTACCAGTTGACCCAGGCACTGATCGCCTTCGGTCGCGGTGAGTGGCTGGGCGTTGGCCTGGGCAACAGCGTACAGAAACAGTTCTACCTGCCGGAAGCGCACACCGACTTCGTGTTCTCGGTCCTCGCCGAGGAGCTGGGCGTAGTCGGCTCTCTGGCCACCACCGCGCTGTTCGTCTTCGTGTGCATACGCGGCATGTACATCGGTTTGTGGGCAGAAAAGGCCAAGCAATTCTTTGCCGCTTATGTCGCCTACGGCTTGTCGTTCCTGTGGATTGGTCAGTTCCTGATCAACATCGGGGTGAACGTCGGCCTGCTGCCAACCAAGGGTTTGACCTTGCCGTTCCTCAGTTACGGCGGCAGTTCGTTGGTGATCTGCTGCGCCTGTCTTGGCTTGTTGTTGCGCATCGAATGGGAGAGTCGAACCCACTTGGGCAGCGAAGAGATGGAGTTCAGCGAGAGTGACTTCGCCGAGGAGCCGACCCATGGGCGCTAACGTGCTGATCATGGCGGGCGGCACTGGTGGCCATGTGTTCCCGGCGCTGGCCTGCGCTCGCGAGTTTCAGGCGCGCGGCTATACCGTGCACTGGCTCGGGACGCCTCGCGGAATCGAAAACGAACTGGTCCCGAATGCCGGCCTGCCGTTGCATCTGATCAACGTCAGCGGCCTGCGTGGCAAGAGCAAGCTGTCGCTGCTCAAGGCACCTTTTGTATTGCTCAAGGCGATCTGGCAGGCACGTGCCGTCATTCGTCAGTTGAAGCCGGTCTGCGTCCTGGGCTTTGGCGGATATGTCACCGGTCCTGGTGGCGTAGCCGCCAAACTGGCTGGCGTGCCCGTGATCGTTCATGAACAGAACGCCGTCGCCGGTACCGCCAATCGGTTGCTGGTGCCGTTGGCCGCGCGAGTCTGCGAAGCTTTCCCGGACACCTTTGCTGCCAGTGGCAGCCGGCGCACTACCGGTAACCCGGTGCGCACCGAGTTGTTCCTCGATACAGCACGTCCAGCCCTGGCCGGACGTAAAGCGCGTTTGCTGATCCTGGGCGGAAGTCTGGGGGCAGAACCGTTGAACAAATTGCTGCCTGAAGCCCTGTCGCTGGTTCCCGCCGAACTGCGTCCGGAAGTGTTTCATCAGGCCGGTAAAAACCACGATGAAGTGACTGCCGAGCGCTATCGCACGGCCGGTGTCGAGGCGCAAGTGCAGCCTTTCATCAAAGACATGGCCCAAGCCTATGGCTGGGCCGACCTGGTGGTCTGTCGCGCTGGCGCGCTGACTGTCAGTGAGCTGGCTGCTGCCGGTCTGCCCTCGATGCTGGTGCCTTTGCCCCACGCGATCGACGATCACCAGACCCGCAATGCCGAATATTTGGCTCGTGAAGGCGCTGCCTTCCTGATGCCGCAAAGAACGACTGGCGCAGCGGATCTCGCTGCACGCCTGACAGAGGTCTTGATGCAACCGCAACGACTCAACGACATGGCTGGCGCCGCTCGTCGCCTGGCCAAACCTGATGCAACCCGCAACGTGGTCGATATCTGCCTGGAGGTGGTTCATGGTTGAGAATCAGAAAGCCATGCCGCAGCCGGAAATGCGCCGCATCCGTCGCATCCACTTCGTCGGAATCGGCGGTGTGGGCATGTGCGGAATTGCCGAAGTGTTGCTGAACCTGGGCTATCAAGTGTCCGGTTCCGACCTGAAGGCTTCGCCGGTGACCGAGCGTCTCGAATCGTTCGGCGCCCAGATATTCATCGGCCACCGCGCCGAGAACAGCGCGAGCGCCGATGTACTGGTGGTATCGAGCGCTGTGAACACCTCCAACCCGGAAGTCGCAACGGCCCTGGAGCGTCGTATCCCCGTGGTGCCGCGTGCCGAAATGCTCGCCGAGCTGATGCGCTACCGCCACGGCATCGCCGTCGCTGGTACTCACGGCAAAACCACCACCACCAGTCTGATCGCTTCGGTGTTCGCCGCCGGTGGCCTGGATCCGACCTTCGTGATCGGTGGCCGTCTGAATGCTGCGGGCACCAATGCCCAGCTGGGCACCAGCCGTTACCTGATCGCCGAAGCCGACGAAAGCGACGCCAGTTTCCTGCACTTGCAGCCGCTGGTGGCCGTGGTCACCAACATCGACGCCGACCACATGGCCACCTACGACGGTGACTTCAACAAACTGAAGAAAACCTTCGTCGAGTTCCTCCACAACCTGCCGTTCTACGGTCTGGCGGTGATGTGCCTGGACGACCCGGTGGTGCGTGAAATCCTGCCGCTGGTCAAGCGTCCGACCATGACCTACGGCTTCAGCGAAGACGCCGACGTACGTGCCATCAATGTTCGCCAGCAAGGCATGCAGACCTTCTTCACCGTGCTGCGTCCTGACCGCGAACCGCTGGACGTCTCGGTGAACATGCCGGGCAACCACAACGTGCTGAACTCGCTGGCGACCATCTGCATCGCGACCGACGAGGGCGTCAGCGATGAAGCCATCGTCCAGGGGCTGTCGGGCTTCCAGGGTGTGGGCCGACGCTTCCAGGTCTACGGCGAACTGCCGGTCGAAGGCGGCAACGTGATGCTGGTGGACGACTACGGTCACCACCCGACCGAAGTCGCAGCGGTGATCAAAGCCGTGCGCGGTGGCTGGCCGGAGCGCCGCCTGGTAATGGTTTACCAACCGCACCGCTACAGCCGCACCCGCGACCTGTACGACGATTTCGTCAATGTATTGGCCGACGCCAACGTGTTGCTGCTGATGGAAGTCTATCCAGCCGGCGAAGAGCCGATTCCGGGGGCTGACAGCCGCAAGCTGTGCAACAGCATCCGCCAGCGCGGTCAGCTCGACCCGATCTACATCGAACGTGGTGTCGACCTTGCGCCGCTGGTCAAGCCGCTGCTGCGTGCCGGCGACATCCTGCTGTGCCAGGGCGCCGGTGATATCGGCGGTCTTGCACCGAAACTGTTGAATAGTCCGTTGTTCGCGGGTGCGGTTGTCGCTCCTAACGAAGGAAAGTTGAAATGACTGCTGCCTACGCCAACCTGTTCTCGACCATCCCCCCGAAAGACTTCGGCCGTGTGGCCGTGCTGTTCGGTGGCAAAAGCGCCGAGCGTGAGGTTTCGCTGAAATCTGGTAACGCAGTGCTTGAAGCGCTGCAGTCCGCTGGCGTGGATGCGTTCGGCATCGATGTCGGCGACGATTTCCTGCAACGCCTGCTGAGCGAAAAAATCGACCGCGCCTTCATCATTCTCCACGGTCGTGGCGGTGAAGACGGCAGTATGCAGGGCCTGCTCGAATGCGCAGGGATTCCGTACACCGGCAGCGGCATCCTGGCTTCGGCACTGGCCATGGACAAGCTGCGGACCAAACAGGTCTGGCACAGCCTCGGCATTCCGACGCCACGTCACGCGGTACTGGGCAGCGAAGCCGACTGTATTTTGGCGGCGACGGAACTGGGCTTCCCTTTGATCGTCAAACCGGCGCATGAAGGTTCAAGTATCGGTATGGCCAAAGTGACTTCGGCAGCTGAGTTGATCGAAGCCTGGAAAGCGGCCAGTACCTACGATTCGCAAGTGTTGGTCGAGCAATGGATTCAAGGTCCGGAGTTCACCATTGCGACCCTGCGTGATCAGGTGTTGCCACCGATCGCTCTGGGCACGCCACACACTTTCTATGACTACGACGCCAAGTACCTGGCTTCCGATACCCAGTACCGGATTCCGTGTGGTCTCGATAGCGCCAAAGAACAGGAACTCATGGACCTCACGGCGAAAGCCTGTGAGGCGCTGGGTATTGCCGGTTGGGGAAGGGCTGACGTGATGCAGGACGCCGATGGGCAGTTCTGGTTCCTGGAAGTCAATACCGCACCGGGCATGACCGATCACAGTCTGGTCCCGATGGCCGCACGCGCCGCCGGTCTGGATTTCCAGCAGTTGGTGCTGGCGATCCTGGCGGCCAGTGTTGCCAGTCACGTAGAGCCGCGAGGTTAAGACCATGCAAGGCGCCCAGCTACGTCATCAGCCATCCGCACCCGGCCGCAAGCCGGTGCCGCGGGGTGCCAGCCGAATGGTGGCCAAAGAGCCGATGTCGGTGCGCCTGCCGAAAGCCAATTTTGGTTTTCTCAAAGCCTTGTTCTGGCCCGTGCTGTTGGTCGCGTTGGGGTTCGGTACTTACGAAGGTGCACAGCGCTTGCTGCCGTACGCCGACCGGCCGATCACCAAGATCAACGTGCAGGGCGATTTGAGTTACATCAGCCAGCAAGCGGTGCAGCAGCGGATCGCCCCGTACGTGGCGGCGAGCTTCTTCACCATTGACCTGGCGAGCATGCGTACCGAACTGGAACAGATGCCATGGATTGCGCACGCCGAAGTGCGTCGCGTCTGGCCTGACCAGGTGGTGATTCGCCTGGAAGAGCAACTGCCCGTGGCCCGCTGGGGCGACGAAGCGCTGCTGAACAACCAGGGGCAGGCGTTTACGCCGCGTGAATTGGCCAACTACGAACATTTGCCACAGCTGTTCGGCCCACAACGGGCCCAGCAGCAAGTGATGCAGCAGTATCAGGTGTTGAGCCAGATGTTACGGCCATTGGGCTTCTCGATTGCCCGGCTGGAATTGCGTGAACGCGGCAGCTGGTTTCTGACCACTGGCGCGGGTAGCGCGGGCCCTGGGATCGAGCTGTTGCTGGGACGCGATCACCTGGTGGAAAAGATGCGCCGCTTCATTGCCATCTACGACAAGACGCTTAAAGAACAGATTACGAACATTGCGCGCATCGACCTGCGTTATGCCAACGGCCTGGCCGTCGGCTGGCGGGAACCTGTAGCGCCCACGACAGCCCAACGCGCCGTCGCGAAGAATTGAGAAGAGGCAGGACCATGGCAAACGTGCAAAGCGGCAAAATGATCGTCGGTCTGGATATCGGTACCTCCAAGGTGGTGGCGCTGGTAGGCGAGGTCGCGGCCGATGGCCAACTGGAAATCGTCGGGATCGGTACTCATCCCTCCCGCGGCCTGAAGAAGGGCGTGGTGGTGAATATCGAATCCACCGTGCAGTCCATTCAGCGTGCGATCGAAGAAGCGCAACTGATGGCCGGTTGCCGGATTCACTCGGCGTTCGTTGGTGTGGCGGGCAATCACATTCGCAGCCTGAACTCCCACGGGATCGTGGCGATTCGTGATCGCGAAGTCAGTTCGGCCGACCTCGAGCGCGTGCTCGATGCCGCCCAGGCCGTGGCGATTCCGGCGGACCAGCGCGTTCTGCACACGCTGCCGCAGGATTACGTGATCGATAACCAGGAAGGCGTTCGCGAGCCTTTGGGCATGTCCGGAGTACGTCTGGAAGCCAAGGTCCACGTGGTCACCTGCGCGGTGAACGCCGCACAGAACATTGAAAAGTGCGTGCGTCGCTGCGGTCTGGAAATCGACGACATCATTCTCGAGCAGTTGGCTTCTGCGTACTCGGTGTTGACCGATGACGAGAAAGAGCTGGGTGTGTGCCTGGTGGACATCGGTGGCGGTACCACCGACATCGCGATCTTCACCGAAGGCGCGATCCGTCACACCGCGGTGATCCCGATTGCCGGTGATCAGGTGACCAACGACATCGCCATGGCGTTGCGCACTCCGACCCAGTACGCCGAAGAAATCAAGATCCGCTACGCCTGCGCCTTGGCCAAACTGGCCGGCGCCGGTGAAACCATCAAGGTCCCAAGCGTCGGTGATCGTCCGCCGCGCGAGCTGTCCCGTCAGGCCCTGGCCGAAGTGGTCGAGCCGCGTTACGACGAGCTGTTCACGCTGATCCAGGCCGAGCTGCGTCGCAGCGGCTACGAAGACCTGATCCCGGCCGGCATCGTGCTGACCGGTGGTACTTCGAAGATGGAAGGCGCGGTCGAGTTGGCCGAAGAGATTTTCCACATGCCGGTTCGCCTGGGCGTACCGCATGGCGTCAGAGGCCTGGACGACGTAGTGCGCAACCCGATTTATTCCACCGGTGTTGGTTTGCTGATGTATGGCCTGCAAAAGCAGTCCGATGGCATTTCCTTCTCCGGGATCAGCAGCAGTCGCGATAGCTACAACAACGACGAGGCCAAGAGCCCGTTGATCGATCGCATCAAAAGCTGGGTCCAGGGCAATTTCTGAAGATTTACCGCAACACCGTGACACCGCAGCACCGTTGTACGCAGTAGGCGCAGTAGGCGAAAAAACTAGAGAATGTAAGGAGAGGGAAAATGTTCGAACTCGTAGACAACATCCCCGCAAGCCCGGTTATTAAAGTTATCGGTGTTGGCGGTGGCGGCGGCAACGCTGTGAATCACATGGTCAAGAGCAACATTGAAGGCGTTGAGTTCATCTGCGCCAACACTGATGCCCAGGCGCTGAAAAACATCGGCGCGCGGACCATCCTGCAATTGGGCACCGGCGTGACCAAGGGGCTGGGTGCTGGCGCGAACCCTGAGGTCGGTCGTCAGGCCGCTCTGGAAGACCGCGAGCGCATCGCCGAAGTGCTGCAAGGCACGAACATGGTGTTCATCACCACCGGCATGGGCGGCGGTACCGGTACCGGTGCTGCGCCGATCATTGCTGAAGTGGCCAAGGAAATGGGGATCCTCACCGTTGCGGTGGTGACTCGTCCGTTTCCGTTCGAAGGCCGCAAGCGTATGCAGATCGCCGATGAAGGCATCCGCGCGCTGAGCGAAAGCGTCGACTCGTTGATCACCATCCCCAACGAGAAGCTGCTGACCATCCTGGGTAAAGACGCAAGCCTGCTGTCGGCTTTCGCCAAGGCTGACGATGTACTGGCCGGTGCCGTTCGCGGTATCTCCGACATCATCAAGCGTCCAGGCATGATCAACGTCGACTTCGCCGACGTCCGTACCGTCATGAGCGAAATGGGCATGGCGATGATGGGCACTGGCTGCGCCAGCGGTCCGAACCGTGCGCGTGAAGCGACTGAAGCGGCGATCCGTAACCCGCTGCTCGAAGACGTCAACCTGCAAGGTGCACGCGGCATCCTGGTGAACATCACCGCCGGCCCTGACCTGTCCCTGGGTGAGTACTCCGACGTGGGTAGCATCATCGAAGCCTTCGCTTCCGAGCACGCGATGGTCAAGGTCGGTACCGTTATCGATCCGGACATGCGCGACGAATTGCACGTGACTGTGGTTGCCACAGGTCTGGGCGCAAAAATCGAGAAACCTGTGAAGGTCATCGACAATACCGTTCAAACCTCCATGGCAGCTGCCGCACCTGCTGCCGCGCGTCAGGAAATGCCGTCGGTCAACTACCGCGACCTGGACCGTCCAACCGTGATGCGCAACCAGGCTCAGGCCGGCGCAGCGGCGGCGGCTAAGCTCAATCCGCAAGACGATTTGGACTACCTGGACATCCCGGCATTCCTGCGTCGTCAGGCCGATTGATGGAATGTATCAGGGCTATGAAGGTGATTGGTGTTCAGCAAAGGCCGGGTCTGCTATTATCGCCAGCCTTTGTTGATACCAGTTCGCAATTTGCGCTGAAGCGGCCCAAGCCATGATTAAACAACGCACCCTGAAAAATATTATCCGTGCCACAGGTGTAGGCCTGCACTCCGGGGAGAAGGTATACCTGACCCTCAAGCCAGCACCTGTAGACACCGGCATCGTGTTTTGTCGTGCCGACCTGGACCCTGTGGTGCAGATTCCTGCTCGCGCGGAAAACGTTGGTGAAACCACTATGTCGACGACACTGGTCAACGGTGACGTCAAAGTGGACACGGTGGAGCATTTGCTCTCGGCCATGGCTGGCCTAGGCATCGATAACGCCTACGTCGAGCTCTCCGCGTCCGAAGTCCCGATCATGGATGGTAGCGCTGGACCCTTCGTATTCCTGATTCAATCGGCTGGCCTGGAAGAACAGGACGCAGCCAAGAAGTTCATCCGGATCCTGCGTGAAGTGACAGTGGAAGACGGCGACAAGCGCGCCACTTTCGTCCCTTTCGAAGGCTTCAAAGTGAGCTTCGAGATCGATTTCGATCACCCGGTGTTTCGTGACCGCACTCAAAGTGCCAGCGTGGATTTTTCCAGCACTTCGTTCGTAAAAGAAGTCAGCCGCGCCCGGACCTTTGGTTTCATGAGTGATATCGAGTACCTGCGCAAGCACAACCTCGCACTCGGCGGTAGCGTCGAAAACGCCATCGTGGTCGACGCGGATGGTGTACTGAACGAAGATGGCCTTCGCTACGAAGACGAATTCGTGAAGCACAAAATCCTCGATGCAATTGGTGACCTCTACCTGCTGGGCAATAGCCTGATTGGTGAGTTCAAAGGCTTCAAATCGGGCCATGCACTGAACAACCAGCTTCTGCGCAAATTGATTGAGCAGAAAGATGCTTGGGAAGTCGTGACGTTTGAAGACGCCAGCACTGCACCGATCTCTTACATGCGTCCCGTTGCGGCCGTGTAAGCAAAAACCTCTCTAGTTTTTAAAGGCTGCCTTCGGGTGGCCTTTTTTTATCCCGGCGCGCTGACCACTCGGTTACGCCCTCGGTGCTTGGCCTGATACAGCGCCTTGTCGGCTGCATACATCAGGTTTTCCAGGCTCTCGCCCGGTTGCCCTGTCGAGGTGCTGAGACCGATGCTGACGGTGATGGGGGACTCGTCGCCTTCGAACGGTGGCAGTTGCTCGACTGCAGCGCGGATATTTTCGGCAATCCGCAGTGCACCGCTGCTGTCAGTCTCGGCCAGCACCACGGCAAACTCCTCACCGCCATAGCGCGCGGCGAGATCAGAGGGGCGACGGATGTTTTCGCTGATGACCCTGGCGAGCACGCGCAAGGCATCGTCGCCGCTCTGATGGCCGTGGCGGTCGTTGAACGACTTGAAGTGATCGGCGTCGATCATCAACACCGACAACGGTTTGCCCGAGCGCTGGGCGCGGGACCATTCATGGTTCAG
The DNA here is from genome assembly GCF_007713465.1 of Pseudomonas sp. H3(2019). Taxonomy (GTDB): domain Bacteria; phylum Pseudomonadota; class Gammaproteobacteria; order Pseudomonadales; family Pseudomonadaceae; genus Aquipseudomonas. The sequence continues at coordinate 41,893 of NZ_VMSG01000004.1, forward strand.
GGCCTGGTCGAGGGTGCGCCGGTTAGCCACTCCGGTGAGGGCATCGATGGCGGCCTGTTGCGCCAGTTCCTGCTCGGCGTGATGGCGCAGGCGTAATTCGCGGCATAGCAGCAAGGTCAGCCACATCAAGCCGATACACAACACACCGGTTGCGCCACTGATCACGTACGCGGTGCGTCTCCAGCTGGCGAAGATTTCGTCCATGGAGAGCGCGACGCTGACCGTCAACGGCAGGTTGCCGACGCGCGAGAAGGTGTACAGGCGTTCCTGGTGGTCCATGCTCGACAGGCTGCTGAAGCTGCCACTGCCTTCACGCATGATGCGTATGACGTTGGGTCGATTGCCGAAACTCTTGCCGATGCTGGCATCGGTCAGCATGGGCTTTTGCGCCAGCAGTATGCCGTCCTTGTCGAGCACGTTGAGGGTACTGTTAGAGCCGATGTCCAGGCTGCTGAACAGCTCGTCAAAGTACTCCAGTTGCATGGACGCGACGGCAACGCCAAGAAACTCCCCGGTGGGCGAAGAGATGCGCCGGCTGAAGCTGATGCGCCACTGATCGTTCTCGGGGCAGTCGCAACGGGGTTTGAACGGGCGACTGATAAACATCCCGCTGTCGCTGTTGCTGACGTGGGCCTGGAAGTAGTCACGGTCAGCAAAATTGCCCTGTTTGGGCTGAATCGACGACGAGTTGGCGATCACATCGCCGTGCTTGTCGAGCAGCAGCACATCACCCTTGTAACGTGCGGTACTTGCGCGGTCGAACAGCACCAGATGGCGGATCTGCGCCGAAACCTTCTGCAGGTCGTCACGTTGGGCGGCAGCGATCAAGCCTTGCAGTGACAGGTCATAGAGTTCGACATTGCGCAGCACATCGGCGTCGATCAGTTGCACGATGTTGGTCGCACCCCGCGTGGCCGCCTGCATGGCATTGGCGTGTTCGCGGATCAGCAGGAAGGTGACGATGGCGATGATCGCGACGACGGTCAGCGAGCTGCCGAGAACCAGCAGCAATTCCGGTCGGCGGGCAGCGCCCGTTATGGCGTGGTGTGTGCGGTTTGCACTCATGGTTCTGATTTCTGCGCAGGGACATCATCAGCGTAGTTCCCGGACACACCGGGCAGCATTGCAGATATCAGTTCGTTTATCTCAGTGCATGTATAGATCCCGGATACAAAAAAGGCCAGCGTCGGTGCTGGCCTTTTTGTGAATTTCTCTCAGAAAACGTTCAATGGGTAGTCGGCGATTACCCGATATTCATCGGCATTGAGTTTAAGGCTGGAACCTTTAACGAAACCTTCATGGCTGGAATCGTCGGCAGCCTGGACATGTGCGGCCACTGCAATGAATAGCGGACTGAGTTTGAGGGTGATGCTCACGCGGGAGACAGATCCTTGGGTCCATAACAAGCGTTGTTATAGTTAATAATCCGGGTGGTTCTTATTGGGTAATAACGAAGGAGTGCCTGACAAATACACAACGAAAAAAAGCCGCTGATAGCCGCGGCTTGAAGACAACTTCTCAAGGGAAAGAGCCCTGAGAAGTGTCGAGGGAAACTGAGTGGTGTTGCCGATCAGCTGTCTTTTTCAACCTGTGGTTGAGCCTGGCTGGCCGATGTTTGCCGGGTTTGCTCAGACGTCTGTGCTTTTGCGGTCAGTTCAGCCTGGGCCTTGTCGAAGGCTTCGGCACGCGCAGCATTATGCGCGACAAATGCCGGCGATTCTTCAGCCATGGCAAATGGCGACAACAACAAGGACGACAAAACGAAAGCGCTGGCAATACCCATACTGTTGGACATCTTGAAAACCTTCTTACTTGGCAAGTGCTGTTTGGTGTGGCCAAGGTAAAGGTCTTGGGGGGGTGGGAAAAAGCGCGGATTGCATAAAGGACTGTTGCATCAAGAGCAACAGTAACACCGGCTTGTACTTCTCGTTCCCACGCTCCGCGTGGGAATGCCGCCAGGGACGCTCCGCGTTCCGCTTCACGAGCTGACGCAGAGCGTCAGAGGATGCATTCCCACGCAGAGCGTGGGAACGATCAATAGGGATCGTGTAACGGCGTGCAGTCAAATCGGCAAATAGATCCCGAACGTATTCACGCCGTTATCACTGCGCACAAACACATTGCCGCCGTGCATCAGCGCGATCGCCTTGACGATGGCCAGCCCCAGGCCATGGTTGGCACCGCTGTTGCTGCGCGAGGCGTCGACCCGGTAGAAACGCTCGAACAAGCGCGACAGATGTTCGCTGGCGATGGGCTCGCCAGGGTTGGCGACGCCGATACTGACCTGATGCTCCTGAACATCAATCTGCACCCGAATGAGCTGGCCGGGAGCCGTGTGCTGCACGGCGTTGTTCAACAGGTTGATCAGCGCCCGGCGCAGGTGGGCGATTTCGATCTGCACCTGGGCATCGCCGCTGACCTGAACCTTGACCTGCGCGTCCTCGAGGATGAAATCCAGGTAGTCCAGGGTGGTGGCGACTTCGTCCGCAAGCGACGTGGTGGTCAGTTTGGTGGCCTTGCTGCCCTGGTCGGCACTGGCCAGAAACAGCATGTCGTTGATGATCGAGCGCAGTCGTTCGAGTTCTTCGAGGTTCGATTGCAGCACTTCGAAGTAGTGTTCCGCCGAGCGTCCACGGGTCAGGGCAACCTGGGTTTGACCGATCAGGTTGGTCAGCGGCGAGCGCAGTTCGTGGGCGACATCGGCGTTGAACGATTCAAGTCGCGTATAGGCTTGCTCGACCCGCTCCAGCGTCGAGTTGAACGAGCTGACGAACTGATTGAGTTCCGGCGGCAGCGGCGACAGTTGCAGTCGCGAGGACAGCAATGGCGGTGCCAGTCGTTGAGCTTCCTGAGACAACTTGATCAACGGTTTGAGGCCGATTCGCGCCACCCAGTAACCCAGCGCCGAGGCCAGCAGCACACCGATGATTGCCAGGCTGATCAAGGCGATCAGTAAGTGATGCTGGGTCTCATAGAAGGTTTGTGTGTCGATGCCGATCATGAAGCGCAACGGTGGGCGCTGGTCCTTGGCCGGAAACTGGCTGACCAGCACTTTTATCGGATAGGGCTGCTCCGGCAGCTGTACATCGCGCTTGCCGGTTGGCCCTTGCGCCAAGGCCCGGATCTGCGGGGTGATGTTGCCGTATTCGTAGTGGGCATCGCCGCTGATGATCCAGAAACTGATGCGCTTGTCCTCTTCGCCCAGCAGGTTGAGTTTGTTGTTGATCTTCACCCAGTGCTCTGGCGTACCGAAGCGCCCGACCGTGGATTCAAGCACGCTGTAGCGCGCATCCAGTTCGGCTGCCGGCAACAGCGCCAGACCTTTTTCGACCTGTTGATACAGCGCCCAGCCGATCAACAGAAACACCAGCGCCGCCACCAGCGTGAACATGCCGCTCAGGCGCAACGCTATCGAGTTACGAGGCACTGCGGCTCTCCAGCACATAGCCCATGCCGCGAATGGTGTGCAGCAGTTTCTCTTCGAACGGTCCGTCGATCTTGGCGCGCAGACGCTTGATCGCGACTTCGACGACATTGGCGTCGCTGTCGAAGTTGATGTCCCAGACCATCTCGGCAATCGCGGTTTTCGAGAGGATTTCACCCTGACGCCGGGCCAGCACGCTGAGCAGCGAGAACTCCTTGGCGGTCAGGTCCAGTCGCGTGCCGGCACGGGTGGCCTTGCGGCTGATCAAATCAATCCACAGGTCGGCGATGGTCACTTGCACCGGCTCATGGCCGCCACTGCGGCGGGTCAGCGCTTGCAGGCGGGCGACCAGTTCGAGGAACGAGAAGGGTTTGCCCAGATAATCGTCGGCGCCATCGCGCAAGCCTTTGATCCGGTCTTCGACGCGCTCGCGGGCGGTCAGCATGATCACCGGGGTCTGTTTGCGGGCACGCAGGGCGCGCAGCACGCCGTAGCCGTCGAGACCCGGCAGCATCACGTCGAGGATGATCACCGCGTAATCGTTTTCGAGCGCCAGGTGCAAACCTTCAACGCCGTCCGGGGCGCGGTCCACGGTGTAGCCCTGTTCGGTCAGACCGCGGTACAGATAATCCGCGGTTTTCTCTTCGTCTTCGATAATCAGAACGCGCATGACCCGCCTCAGTGTGTGGTCGCCAGCGCAGGCGCTGGTGTGGAGCGATGGAACACCCGCTCAAGCCATAAGTATATGACTGGCGTGGTAAACAGCGTCAGCGCCTGGCTGACCAGCAAACCACCGACCACTGCGATCCCCAGCGGTTGGCGCAGTTCGGCGCCGGTGCCGTAACCGAGCATCAGCGGCAGGGCGCCGAGCAGGGCGGCGAGGGTGGTCATCATGATCGGCCGGAACCGCGTGAGGCATGCCTCGAAAATTGCTTCTTGCGGGGACAGCCCACGATTGCGCTGGGCGTCGAGGGCGAAGTCGATCATCAGGATGCCGTTCTTCTTGACGATCCCGATCAGCAGCACCAGGCCGATCAAGGCCATGATCGAGAAGTCCTGGCCGAGGATCCACAGCAATATCAAGGCGCCGAGGCCGGCCGAAGGCAAGGTCGAGATGATCGTCAGCGGGTGTACGAAACTTTCATAGAGCACGCCAAGAATGATGTACACCGCCACCAGCGCCGCCAGAATCAGCCACGGCTGGCTGGCCAGCGAACTCTGGAATGCCTGGGCCGCGCCCTGGAAGTTGCCGTTGACCGAGGCCGGCATGCCGATGTCGTTCTTCGCCTGATTGAGCAAAATCACCGCATCGCCCAAGGCCACGCCGGGCGCCAGGTTGAACGACAGATTGGCGGCCGGGAACATGCCGTCGTGGGCGATGGACAATGGGCCGATGGTCGGCGCATCGAAACGGGCCAGCGCCGACAACGGCACCATCTCACCACTCAGCGGCGAGCGCAGGTAGAAATAAGCGAGGCTTTCGGCCTTGCCGCGCTGGCGGGTGTCGAGTTCGAGAATGACGTTGTACTGATTTATTTCGGTCTGGAACTCGTTGACCTGCCGTTGGCCGAAGGCGTCATAAAGCGCTTCGTCGACATCGCTGGCGGTCAGCCCGAAGCGCGCCGCTGCGGCACGGTCGATGTGGATGTGGGTGATGCTGCCGCCCAGTTGCAGGTCATTGGAAATGTCGCGGAATGCCGGGATGCTGCGCAGTTTCTCGGTCAGGCGCTGGGTCCAGAGGTTCAGCGTCGGGCCGTCGTTGCTCTTGAGCACGTATTGATATTGGGCACGGCTGGGGCCGGAGCTGAGGTTGATGTCTTGCCCGGCACGCAGGTACAGCACAATGCCCGGGACCTTCAGCAGTTGCGGACGAATCCGGTCGATGAAGGCGCTGGCGGACACATCGCGATCGCCGCGTTTTTTCAAGGAGATCCAGAAGCGCCCGTTGGCGATGGTCTGGTTGCTGCCGGAAACCCCCACCGAATGGGAGAAGGTCTGCACCGCCGGGTCGGCGGCGACGATGTCAGCCAGGGCCTGGTGCTTTTTCACCATCTCCGGAAACGACACGTCGGCGGCGGCTTCGGTGGTGCCGAGGATGAAACCGGTGTCCTGTATCGGGAAGAAACCTTTGGGGATAAACACGTAGCCGGCAACCGCCATGCACAGCGTCAGACTGAAGAGCCCCAGCATCAGTTTCTGATGCGCCAGGGCCCGGCGCAGTGCCCGTTCATACAGCGCCAGCAGGCGCTCCCCGAAACCGGGTTTGGCGTGGGCGTCGTGTACCGGCGCGCGCATGAACAGGGCGGCCATGGTCGGTGCCAGGGTCAGCGACACCACCACTGAAATCATGATGGTCGAGGTGGCGGTCAGGGCAAACTCCTTGAACAACCGACCGACCACGCCGCCCATGAACAGCAGCGGAATGAACGCCGCCACCAGCGAGAAACTGATCGAGACCACGGTAAAGCCGATTTCGCCAGCGCCCTTGATCGCCGCCTCACGCATACCGTCACCGGCCTCCAGATGGCGGTGGATGTTCTCCACCACCACAATCGCATCGTCGACCACAAACCCTACGGAAATGACGATCGCCACCAGCGTCAGGTTGTTCAGGCTGAAGCCCATGATGTACATCAACGCGATACTGGCGATCAGCGAGACCCCGAGTACGCTGGAAACGATCAGCGTCGCCGACCACTGGCGCAGGAACAGCGCCATCACCGCGACCACCAGCAAGACCGCGATCAGCAGGGTGACTTCCACTTCATGCAGCGAAGCGCGGATGGTCTGGGTCCGGTCGATCAGCACGTTGACCTGTATCGACGCCGGGAGCATGGCTTGAAGGCCCGGCAACGCGGCTTGAATCCGGTCCACGGTGTCGACGATGTTTGCACCCGGTTGCCGCAGGATCACCAGGTTGACCCCCGGCCGATCGCCGGACCAGGCCTGGACGTAGGCGTCTTCCGAGCCACTGACCACGGTGGCGATATCCCGGAGCTGGACCGGTGCGCCATTCTTGTAGGAGACGATGAGCTGACCGTACTCATCGGGATGAAACAGCTGATCGTTGGTCGATAGCGTGGAAATGCTCGACTCGCCGTACAGCGCACCCTTGGCCAGGTTGAGGCTGGTTTTCTGAATGGCCAGGCGCACATCGGCCAGGGTCAGGCCGATGGCGGCGAGTTTGTCGGCCGAGGCCTGGACCCGAATCGCCGGGCGTTGCTGGCCGGTGATGTAGATCTGGCCGACGCCGTCGATCTGGCTCAATTGGCGCGCCAGCAGGGTTTCGGCGTAGTCGCTGAGTTCGGTGCCGGGCATTTGCGTCGAGCTGACGCTGAGGATCAGTACCGGGCTGTCGGACGGATTGACCTTGCGCCAGGTCGGCAGCGTCGGCATGTCCTTGGGCAGTTTGCCGGCGGCGGTGTTGATCGCGGCCTGAACTTCTTGCGCGGCGGTGTCGATGCTTTTGTTGAGGGTGAATTGCAGGGTCAGGTTGGTCGAACCCAAGGCACTGCTGGAGGTCATTTGGGTCATGCCGGGAATGGCACTGAATTGCACCTCCAACGGCGTCGCCACTGACGAAGCCATGGTGTCGGGGCTGGCGCCGGGCAACTGCGCGGCGACTTGAATGGTCGGGAACTCGGCTTCCGGCAACGGGGCGATCGGCAGGCGCGGGAAGGCGATCAGCCCGAGCAGCACCAGGGCGAAGGTCAGCAGTGCCGTGGCGACCGGATGGTCGATGCACCAGGCCGAAATGCCGCCATGGACTTTCATGGCTGTTGCTCCACCGCAGTGCTTTGCGTGAGCGCTGGCGGCTCGCCGAGAATCTGCACGCTGGCCCCTGGCTTGAGCCGCGACTGACCATCGCTGACCAGCACATCACCGGCCTTTACCCCCGTAATGATGTTCAGCCCGCTGTCCTGATAGACCATTTGCACCGGAACCGATTCGACCTTGTCGCCGTTGACCCGGTAAACGAAATGCTGATCGAGCCCGCGCTGGACCACGGACGGCGGCACCACCAGCGCATGCTGGTCGACGGCGGTCTGGATCTTGAGCGTCACCAGTTGCCCCGGCCAGAGTTTTTGCCCGGCGTTGCTGAATTCGGCCTTGGCGCGAATGGTCCCGGTGTTGGCATTGATCTGGTTGTCGATGAGCGTCAGGTGGCCTTCGCCGAGCAAGTCACCGGTCTGGCCATTGGTGTCGGCGCCGAGGTAGGCATTCACGTCCGCCGGCGGGGTTGCGCTGATCAGCCGTTGCAGGGTCGGCAGCATTTGCTGTGGCAGAGAGAACTCGACGGCAATCGGGTCGATCTGGGTGACGGAAAACAACCCCTGGGTATCGCTCATGCGCAGGAAGTTGCCTTCATCCACAGTGCGAATACCGACGCGGCCCGTCACCGGCGAGCGAATCTGTGTGTAGGAGAGCTGCACCTGCGCCGCATCGATGGCCGCCTGATTGCCCTGTGCGGTGGCTTTCAACTGATTGACCAGGGCTTGTTGCTGGTCATAGGTCTGCTTGGAGACGCCGTCATCGACACTCAGTAATTTGTAGCGTTTGAGGTTGACCTCGGCGACCTGCAACTGCGCCTGGTTTTCAGCCAATTGCGCACGGGCCTGATCGAGGCTGGCGCGGATTGAGCGATCGTCGATGGTCGCCAGCAGGTCACCGGCCTTCACCAGCTGACCCTCCTTGACCTGCAGCCGGGTGAGGATGCCGTCGATCTGCGGACGAATAACCACGCTGTGCAATGACAGCACCGAGCCAATCCCGCTGACATAGCGCGGCACGTCGCGTTCGACGACGCGGACCACCCGCACCGGAATCGCGGTGGGGGCCGCGAGTTTGCTCGTCGCCGGTTTGAGCGCAACGCCAATGGCCACGGCAGTGACCGTCACCAGCAGCGCGGCGATCAGCAGTTTTTTTCCTGGAATGGGCATGAGCATCGAACGCCGGGGCTAAAGACGGGAAATAATGGCCTAGTTATAGTCCTTCGTTGCGGTCAGCAGGGTGACGGCTAACTGACAGGGCTGTCAGCAACGGTGACCATTCATGCGCCGGGAGGTTAAAGATCACGGGCGCGCAGGTATACTGCCGGCCTTTCGCGGCCCACCCATCGGGCCCGACTCACTGTAACACCCGGAGCATTCATGACTTCCCCGATACAAGCGCCTGCTGCTGACGAACAGGCTGACCTGCCAGACAGCGTCGACTCCAGCGCCGACAGCGAAACCAAAGCGGCGATTCCGGCCTTCAAGTTCCCGTTCAAACCGGGCGAGTTGGCCTCCGCAAAAAACGCTAGCCAGCCGTGGTACAAGAACGGCGCCAAGAATGGCCACACCAAGGTCCCGGGCGCAGCGCCTCCTGGCACCCGTCGCTCGATGGGCAAGCGCTGAGTTGTCCCTCTGAGTTATAAATCTCAGGCCGCGCGCAACGAGATAAACGTGTAGTTCAGCGGTTCTGCCGTGACCACGTGCGCCCCGGCGGCCTGTACTTGTTCGGCGATATCGTTGCCCGACACATGGAACTGCCATTCACCGGCCGAACCTGGCAACGGCGTTGCCTGAACCTGATCAATCGCCTGGGCAAACGTTGTCATGTCCGGCAGGTACGCGGTAAACCCGTCACCCTTGAGGGCCGCGGTGCGAATCCCCAGCCGTTGGCAAATCGCTTCCTTGGCCTGAACATCGTCGCGGTCTGCCTGACGCGAGCGCTGGATCAGCTCGGCCAACGCCTGATCAACCAACTGACCGCCGACGATCAACTCGGGGCCTTGTTCCCACGATTCGGGCGGGCAGTCCTTGGCCGCTGGCGTCAGGGGAATGTGTGGATTGATTTCCATCGGGTAGATGCGGCACACCAATGGCCGGCGCTCGTAGATGCGGCAGAGGTTGTCTTCGTCAAGATTCCGGCAGCGACCGGCGTTGTACGCAGCGAAGGTAATCGCTACATGGGCCTGGGTCGCGCCGCTGGGCACCACCACGGAACGGCGTTCGGCGTGCTCGCGTTGCAAGGCCGGAAGGCCCAGGCCATTGCCGAGGAAACCTTCCACCAGCACGATCACGGTTCCGCCGTCAGCCGCCCACATCCGGGCCTCGGCGAGGGTCAGGGGCACATGGTGGTCGGTGCAGCACTTGCCGCACCCTACGCAGGAAAACGTCGTATTCATTAGGCGACCGGTCACATTCCAGAGGCGTCAGCGATGACGGAAAACCACCGCGAGGGAGGGTGCCAAAGCAAGTTGTGCGCCAGTCATTGCCTGCGATAGCGGTATCAGTCTGGAACCAGCTCGCGGCGAACCACGCGCATTCCAGCGCTTTCATACAGGCACCGAGCGCGCTGGTTGTCTTCCAGGACCTTGAGGTCGACAAAGCCTTCGCGGCGCTGTTGAAACACATTGAAGGCATGCAACAGCAATGCCCGTCCCAAACCTTGGCCCTGAGCCCGTGGATGCACCACCAGGTCCTTGATATAGGCGCTGGTCCAGCACTGGGCCACGCCGACAATGCCTTCAGCATCCGAGGCGATGAAACACAGCGCCGGGTCATATTCGGCATCGCTTTCAAAGCGCTCGCGCCACACCTCTAGCGCCGGTACTCGACCACCGCCGTGCTGATAACCCTGCTCCATCAGTTGATGAACCGCTTCGGCCAGCTCGGGGCGGTATTCGCTCAGCGCAATGCCTGGAAGCCAGGCTATGGCAGGTAACACCCCGGCGAGGTCGCGCCGCAGCAGCAGGCAATACGCTTCAGACAAGGCTCAATGACCTTGCTGCGCGACGGCTTTGGCGGCCGTGATCAGGCATTTTGTCAGCTCTGGCGAGGAAAATTTTGTCAGTACCCCGTTCGCTCCGGCCAGACGGGCCTTTTCGCTGTTCATCGCACTGTCCAGCGAGGTGTGCAGCAGGATGTAGAGGTGGGAAAAGTCCGGGGTTTCACGCAGGGTTCGGGTGAGGGCATAGCCGTCCATCTCCGACATCTCGATGTCCGAGACAATCAGGTTGATCTGCTGCGCGGTGCCTTGCAGGTCCAGCAGGCAGTCGATGGCTTCCCTGGCGCTGCGTGCGGTGTGGCATTGCAGGCCGAGGTTGCGCAGGGTGTGTACCGACTGTTGCAGCGCCACCTGGCTGTCATCGACCACCAGAATGCGTGCATTACCCAGCACTTCGGCGTCCTCCATGCTCAGCTCGGTCGGGGCCGTTTCGATCTGTGCCGGGGCGATGCCGTGGATGACTTTCTCGATGTCGAGCACCTGCACCAGCGTGCCGTCGACCGAGGTCACGCCGGTGATGTACGCGCGTACGCCGCCAGATCCGTAAGGTGGTGGGCGGATGTCGGTGGTCAGGCAATGGACGATCTTGCTCACCGCCTGAACGTGCAGGCCCTGTTTGGAACGGCTGACGTCGGTAACGATCAGGCAGCCACCGTCCGGGTCTTCCAACGGCCGCTCACCGATCGCCCGGCTCAGGTCGATGACCGACAGCGAGGTGCCCCGCAGGGTGGCGATGCCTTTGACGTGCGGGTGCGACTCCGGCAGCCTGGTCAGCGGCGGGCAAGGGATGATTTCACTGACTTTCAGCAGGTTGATCGCCATCAGCTTGCCGCTGCGCAAAGTAAAGAGCAGAAGCGAAAGTGAATCTGCGCGGGCTTTGTTGGAGGACATAAAAACCTTCTGAGGAAAAGGTGATGGGCGATTGTAGGACCGCCAGCAACTATTGATATCGGGTTATCGACGTAAGCGGGGCAGGCTTTAGCGGCATTCCTTTGCGAAGATCGTTCCCACGCTCCCGCGTGGGAATGCAGCCCGTGACGCTCTGCGTCACAAAGCGGACGCAGAGCGTGCATTGAGGCATTCCCACGCAGAGCGTGGGAACGATCATACAGGGGGGGCGTTATTTCATTCCCAACCGCTTGGCCATCCGCCCAAGGTTCGCCCGGTCCAAGCCTAGCTCACGGGCGGCGCTGGCCCAGTTGTTTTGATGGCGCTCAAGACACGCGGTGATCAACTGGCGTTGATAGTTCTCGGTGGCCTGGCGCAGGTCGCCGAATACTTCAACGGCAGGCGTCGGGTCATTGCTCACTGGCGCCGGGGGGGGCTCGAGGGGCGTGTGGGGCAAGTCCAGATCCGCCGCGCTCAAGCTGAGAATCTTCGGCCGTTCCCGTGAGTTGCCCAGCGCTTTCAAGGCACTGCGACCAATCAAGTGTTCCAGCTCACGGACGTTGCCCGGCCAGTTGTAGGCCAGCAATGCCGCTTGCGCGTCGCTGCTCAGGCGCAGGCTGTTGAGGCCCATCCGCGAGCGGTTCTGTTCAAGAAAGTAACCGCTGAGCAACAACACATCCCGACCGCGATCACGCAGTGCCGGCACCAGCAGCGGATAGACGCTCAGGCGATGGTAGAAGTCGGCGCGATAGCGGCCGCTGCGCACCTCTTCGGCCAGGTCACGGTTGGTCGCGGCGATCAGGCGCACGTCGACCTGATGCTCCTTGTCCGAACCCAGGCGCTGCAACTGGCCGCTTTGCAGCACGCGAAGCAATTTGGCCTGCACCACCAACGACAACTCGCCCACTTCATCGAGAAACAGCGTGCCGCCATTGGCCAGTTCGAATTTGCCACGACGGTCGTTCAGCGCCCCGGTGAAGGCGCCGCGCACATGGCCGAACAGCTCGCTTTCTACCAACGTGTCGGGCAGCGCGGCGCAGTTGAGGCTGATGATCGGTTTGTCGGCACGCGGTGAAGCGGCGTGGATCGCCTGGGCTACCAGCTCTTTACCGACCCCGGTTTCACCGGTGATCAGCACCGTCAGGTCGCTGCCACCGACCAGGTTGATCTCTTCCACCAAGCGCTTGTGTGCCTTGCTCTGGCCGATCATTTCGCGGCTCTGCTGACCGCTGGCCTGACGATAGACCTCGGCGCGCTGGTGCTCGTCCTCTGCGCGATTGGCCAGTCGCTCGATGCGTTCGGCAGCGTTGACCGTGGCGGCAGCGAGGCTGGCAAAGGCTTGCAAGGCGTCCAGTTCGATCGGCTCGAAGCGCTCCGGGTCGAGCGCGTCGAGGGTCAGCAAGCCCCACGGACGCTCGTCGATAAACAGCGGGCAGCCCATGCAGTCATGCACTTCCAGGTGATCGCCGTGGCCGTCGACCAACCCGTCATAAGGGTCGGGCAAGGTGCTGTCGCTGGGGAACCGCGTCGGCTCCGGGCGGCTGAGCAACGCTTCAAAGCGCGGGTGTTCGCTGACCTTGAAGCGCCGGCCCAGGGTGTCAGTGCTCAGGCCATCCACCGCCAATGGCACCAGCCATTCACCGTCGAGCCGCAGCAAGGCGGCGGCATCGCAGGGCAGCAGGGCGCGCATCGCTTCGAGCAGGCGGCGGTAGCGCTCGCCTTCGGGCAGTTCGCGGGAAAGGTCGGAGACCAGTGGCAGCAATGCGGTAAGCAGTGGCTTTGCAGTCATATTGACTCCATGTAGTCGAGGTGACTATAAATCCGCTTGTGTCGTTATGACTACATGTTTATTAAGTTATTGATTTATATAGATTTAATTGTTGGCATTGAAACTGATACGTCATGGGTAGAAAACTATAAACCCAGTCGTTCAGGAGTACTCCCTTAATGCTTAGCGCTCAAGACCGTGCCATCGTCAAATCCACCGTACCGCTGCTGGAAAGCGGTGGCGAAGCCCTGATCACGCACTTCTACCGCATGATGCTCTCCGAGTACCCGGAGGTTCGCCCGCTGTTCAACCAGGCGCACCAGGCCAGCGGCGACCAGCCTCGGGCTTTGGCTCGCGGAGTGTTGATGTACGCACGGCACATCGATCAGCTCGACCAGTTGGGCGACCTGGTGGCGAAGATCATCAACAAGCACGTTGCCCTGCAAATCCTGCCGGAGCATTACCCGATTGTCGGCACCTGCCTGCTGCGGGCGATTTCCGAAGTGCTGGGTGACGAGATCGCCACGCCAGAAGTGATGAGCGCCTGGGGCGCCGCATATAACCAGTTGGCCGACATCCTGATCGGTGCCGAAACCGCGATCTACGACCAGAAGGCCGCCGCGGTCGGCGGCTGGCGCGGGGCGCGGGAATTCAAACTGGCCAAGCGTGTGCAAGAGAGCGCGGAAATCACTTCGTTCTACTTTGAGCCAGCGGACAAGGGACCGATCCTCGCGGCAGAACCGGGTCAGTACATCGGCATGAAACTGATCCTCGACGGCGAAGAAATCCGTCGCAACTACTCGCTGTCGTCCTTGGGCGACAACGGTCAGTACCGCATCAGCGTCAAGCGCGAAGAGGGCGGTCGCGCCTCGAACTACCTGCACGACCAGCTTCACGTCGGCGCAAGCATCCTGCTGTTCCCGCCGGCGGGTGAGTTCACCCTGACCGCCAGCGACAAACCCTTGGTGCTGATCAGCGGCGGCGTTGGCATCACGCCAACCCTGCCGATGCTTGAAGCGGCGCTGGCCACCGAGCGTCCGGTGCACTTTATCCACTGTGCACGTAACGGTGGCGTGCATGCCTTCCGCGACTGGATCGACGGCCTGGCCGAGCGTCACCCGCAACTCAAGCGTTTCTACTGCTACGCCGAGGATGACGGTGTCAGTCCAGCGGCGGACAAGGTCGGGCTGTTGAGCCAGGAGCAGTTGGCGGACTGGTTGCCGCAAGAGCGTGACCTGGACGCTTACTTCCTCGGCCCGAAAGGTTTCATGACCGCAATCAAGCGCCACCTCAAGGCCTTGGGTGTGCCAGAGAAGCAGAGCCGCTACGAGTTCTTCGGCCCGGCTGCGGCGCTGGAGTAACTCTCCTACCGATCGTTCCCACGCTCTGCGTGGGAATGCCTCAATGGACGCTCTGCGTCCGCTTTGTGACGCAGAGCGTCACGGGCTGCATTCCCACGCAGAGCGTGGGAACGATCATCTTCAGGATCGATTCGCACATTCTGTTAGAAAGTTAATCCCTTCTTAACCCGCTTATCGTCTATTCCCCCCATCCACCGGCACGCGCCAGACTCTCAAAGGTCAGGATCAGCGTGTAGACTTGCGGGCAATAGATAGTCAGAAGGGAAACGTGATGAACGAGGAAATGATGCGGTTGGGCCGTGAGCGGCGCTTCCTGGTCTTGCTGGGCATCATCTGCCTGGCGCTGATCGGCGGCGCGCTGTACATGCAAGTGGTGTTGGGCGAGGCGCCATGCCCGCTGTGCATCCTGCAACGCTATGCGCTGTTGCTGATTGCGATCAGTGCCTTTATCGGTGCCGCCATGCGCACCCGTCGCAGCATCACCGTGTTTGAAGGGCTGGTGGTGATCTTCGCCCTCGCGGGCGCTGCAGCGGCCGGGCATCACGTCTATACGCAGTTTTACCCGGCGGTCAGTTGCGGCATCGATGTGCTGCAACCGATTGTCGACGGCTTGCCGCTGGCGAAGATTTTCCCGCTGGGCTTCCAGGTCGACGGCTTCTGCGAGACGCCGTACCCGCCGATCCTCGGCCTGTCGCTGGCACAGTGGGCGCTGGTGGCCTTCGTGTTGACCGTGGTGCTGGTGCCACTGCTCATTTCGCGTAACCGCAAACACCTGAGCTAAGGCTTCTCGCCGCAGCCACAGGCCTTGAATAAAGCGCCCCGGACCTCGAAAAGAGGCCGGGGCGCTTTGCGTTTCAGCGGGTCTGTCAAAGGATCGTGACGCGCGACAAAGAAGGGTGCGGCACGCGTGCGACATGTTGTCACAGCCAAGGTGTCGCAACTCATTTCAAAGATGATTGTCGTCGCTGAAACTGACAGGGAATTTACCTTGCTGACGGGCCTCTCCGGGAGCCCGCCAAGGTGTCGCAACAGGCAGTTTTAACAGGCTCGGACGAATGGCCAAAGGCCTTGTGACAAGGGGGCTTGCGCGAGGTCGGCGATGCTTCGAGAGCGGCTGAAGCTGTCTGAACTGTGGACAGTAGAGCGGGTTTTTTTGGGGTTGTTATTGAGAATGTGTCTCGACATCGTGGATAATCTTTGCAGATTTCGTTAATGATTGTTGCGGTATCCGATAAAAATTATTTCGAGTTGAGACATGGTTTATACAACGGTACATATCTACAATCGCCCGCACTGAAATTCCGGGGCGGCACTCTCCTTGGCACAAGGGGTGGTCGTGGGGCTGTAACGGGCTTCATTCGACGCCAGGTGTCGGCGCCTTCCAACTATCCGCACCAAATGGAATTGGTCTGTAACAAGGCCTTTGACCACGAATTCGAATAAGAACTCACCGCTGGCCCAGGATGTGTCGAGCAGCGTTTAACGCGCGACGGGCAAGCCCTTATTCAATCCAAGAAAAATGCCAACCCTTGGCAGGGTGAAGTGTTGGCGATCAAAACCCAACTGCATTGCGCAAGCTGCTTTAGAGGTCGTGAGATGAGTAAAAACAGGTACCCCAGACTACTAGGCTTATTGCCGCTGCTCGGCACGCTGTTGCTGGGAGGCTGCAACATGACCCTGCTCGATCCCAAGGGCCAGGTCGGCCTGGACGAGCGCAACCTGATCATCACCGCAACGCTGCTGATGCTGTTGGTCGTGGTTCCGGTCATCGTCATGACCTTCCTGTTCGCCTGGAAATACCGCGCTTCCAACAAGGACGCCGTCTACACCCCGAAATGGTCGCACTCCACCAAGATTGAAATCGCGGTGTGGGCTGTTCCGGTGCTGATCATCATTGCCCTGGGTTACGTCACCTACAAGTCGACCCATGCCCTGGACCCTTACCGTCCGCTGGAATCCGACGTCAAGCCGATCACCATTCAAGTGGTCGCGATGGACTGGAAGTGGCTGTTCATCTACCCGGAACAAGGCATCGCCACCGTCAACAAGATGGTGTTCCCGGCCAACACGCCCGTTAACTTCAAAATCACCTCCGACACCGTGATGAACTCGTTCTTCATTCCGGGCCTGGGCGGTCAGATCTACGCGATGGCGGGCATGGAAACCAAGTTGCACCTGATCGCCAATCAGAATGCCGAGTTTGACGGTATCTCCGCCAACTACAGCGGTGCTGGCTTCACTGGCATGAAATTCAAAGCAATCGCCACCTCTCAGGCAGATTTCGACGCCTGGGTCAGTGATGTCAAGAAGGCACCTAAACAGCTTGAAAAAGCTGAATACGAAGCCCTTTCCAAACCAAGCCAGAACAACCCGGTTGAACTCTACTCCTCGTACGCGCCGAACCTGTTCCAGACCATCATCGACAAGTATGAAGGCATGAAACCGGGCAAGCCGATGCACCACGAGAAGGAAGAGAAGGAAGTGGCCGGTATGGAAGGGATGGACATGAGTTCGCATTCAGCTGCCGGGGCAGAGGAGTAAACGATGTTTGGTAAATTAAGTTGGGAAGCGATCCCGTTCCACGAGCCGATCGTGATGGTGACCATCGCCATGATCGCGCTTGGTGGTCTGGCGGTATTTGCTGCAATCACCTACTTCAAGAAGTGGACCTATTTGTGGACCGAGTGGCTGACGTCGGTCGACCACAAGAAAATCGGCGTGATGTACATCATCGTTGCCATGATCATGCTGCTGCGTGGTTTTGCCGACGCCGTGATGATGCGCTCCCAGCTGGCCCTGGCCACTGAGGGTTCGCCTGGCTACCTGCCACCTGAACACTATGACCAGATCTTCACCGCTCACGGTGTGATCATGATCATCTTCATGGCGATGCCATTCTTCACCGGCCTGATGAACCTTGCAGTGCCGCTGCAGATCGGCGCGCGTGACGTTGCCTACCCGTTCCTGAACTCCCTGAGCTTCTGGCTGCTGGTTTCCGGCGTCGTGCTGGTGAACGTGTCCCTGGGTGTCGGCGAATTCGCCCGTACCGGTTGGGTTGCGTATCCACCGCTGTCGGAACTGGGCTACAGCCCGGGCGTGGGTGTGGACTACTACATCTGGGCATTACAACTGTCTGGACTGGGTACGACATTGACGGGGGTCAACTTCCTGGCCACCGTGCTGAAAATGCGTACCCCGGGCATGAAAATGATGGACATGCCGATCTTCACCTGGACCTGCACCTGGGCCAACGTACTGATCGTCGCTTCCTTCCCGATCCTGACCGCTACCCTGGCATTGCTGACGCTTGACCGTTACATGGATTTCCACATTTTCACCAATGAACTTGGTGGCAATCCAATGATGTACGTCAACCTGTTCTGGGCCTGGGGTCACCCCGAGGTTTACATCCTGATTCTGCCGGCGTTCGGGATCTTCTCCGAAGTCATCTCGACCTTCTCCGGCAAGAAACTGTTCGGCCACCACTCGATGATCTACGCCAGCGGCGCGATCTCGATCCTTGGCTTCATGGTTTGGTTGCACCACTTCTTCACCATGGGTTCGGGTGCCAACGTCAACGCCTTCTTCGGTCTGGCGACGATGCTGATTTCGATCCCGACCGGGGTGAAGCTGTTCAACTGGCTGTTCACCATTTACCAGGGCCGTCTGCGTTTCACCAGCCAAGTGCTGTGGACCCTGGGCTTCATGGTGACCTTCGCCATCGGCGGCATGACCGGCGTATTGCTGGCCATCCCGGGTGCGGACTTCGTCCTGCACAACAGCCTGTTCGTGATCGCGCACTTCCACAACGTGATCATCGGCGGCGCCGTGTTCGGCTACATCGCCGGCTTCGGCTTCTACTTCCCTAAAGCGTTCGGCTTCAAGCTGCACGAAGGTTGGGGCAAGGCAGCGTTCTGGTTCTGGATCTCGGGCTTCTTCGTCGCGTTCATGCCGCTCTATGTACTGGGCTTCATGGGCATGACCCGTCGTCTGAACAGCACCACCAACCCTGAGTGGACGCCATACCTGCACGTTGCAATGGTCGGTGCGGTACTGATCGCCTTCGGTATTGCCTGCCAGTTGATCCAGCTGTACGTGAGTATCCGTGATCGCAAGCTGCCACAGAACATGTGCGAAGCCGGCGACCCGTGGAATGCCCACACGCTGGAATGGTCGACCTCGTCGCCACCACCGTTCTACAACTTCGCTGTACTGCCGAAAGCCGACGGTATCGACCCGTTCACCGAAGCCAAGGAAAACGGTACTGCGTACCAGGCGCCTAGCCGGTACGAGCCGATCCACATGCCAAACAACACCGCGACCGGTCTGGTCATGGGTGCTCTGTTGACCGTGTTCGGTTTCGCGATGATCTGGCACATCTGGTGGATGGCCATCTTCGGCCTGGCTGGCACCGTGATCTACTTCGTGATCCACGCTGCCCGTGATGATCAAGGCTACATGGTGCCGGTCGATGTGATCGAGCGCATTGAAGCCGAGCAGCACAAGCGTCTGGTTGCGGCCAAAGCGATTCCGGCCACCGCCACCCGTGTTGAAACCTCGTTGGAACAGGCTTAAACCATGTCGAACTTAGTGACCAATGTTGGACACGCCCATGGTCATGACCATGGGCACGATGACCATCACCACGACTCGGGCGAGATGACCGTATTCGGTTTCTGGCTCTACCTGATGACCGACTGCATTCTGTTTGCGTCGATCTTCGCGGTGTACGCGGTACTGGTAAACAACGTAGCGGGTGGCCCGTCGGGCCACGACATCTTCGAACTGCCTTACGTGCTGGGTGAAACCGCCTGCCTGTTGCTCAGCTCGATCACCTACGGCTTCGCCATGCTGGCGTTGTTCAAAGGCAAGAAGACTCAGGTGCTGGGCTGGTTGGCCATCACCTTCCTGTTCGGTCTGGGCTTCATCGGCATGGAGATCAACGAGTTCCATACGCTGATCTCCGAAGGCTTCGGTCCGAACCGCAGCGGCTTCCTGTCCGGGTTCTTCACCCTGGTCGGTACCCACGGTCTGCACGTGACCAGCGGTCTGATCTGGATGGCGATCATGATGTATCAGGTCCAGAAGAATGGCCTGACGGCGACCAACAAGACCCGTCTGAGCTGCCTGAGCCTGTTCTGGCACTTCCTGGACGTAGTGTGGATCTGCGTATTCACCGTTGTTTACCTGATGGGGACTCTGTAAATGGCTAACGCAGCTCACTCACACGATAGTCACGACGCCAGCCACGGCAGCGTCAAGTCCTACGCCATCGGCTTCATCCTGTCGGTGATCCTGACCATCATTCCTTTCGGCCTGGTGATGTACCCATCCCTGCCGAAAGCCATGACCCTGGGGATCGTACTGGCCTTCGCAGTGATCCAGGTGCTGGTGCACCTGGTCTACTTCCTCCACCTGGACCGCTCTGCCGCCCAGCGTAACAACGTGATTGCGTTTGTTTTCGCGGCGCTGGTTATTGTCCTGTTGGTCGGTCTGTCGCTGTGGATCATGTACAGCATCCATTCCGTCATGATGGCGCACTGAGGAAAGTCCGGATGTCCTTAAAGCACTTTATCCAAATCACCAAACCGGGGATCATTTTCGGTAACGTGCTTTCTGTGGCAGGCGGGTTTTTCCTGGCCTCGAAAGGGCATGTCGATCTGGCCATTTTCCTGGCTGCGATGATCGGCACGTCCCTGGTGGTTGCGTCGGGTTGCGTGTTCAACAACTGCATCGACCGTGACATCGACCTGAAGATGGAACGCACCAAGAACCGCGTGCTGGTCCAGGGCCTGATCTCCCTGAAACTGGCACTGGTTTACGCGACCGTCCTGGGCGTCGCCGGCGTGGCCTTGCTGTATCGCGTGGCCAACCCGCTGGCGGCGTTGTTCGCGGTGATCGGTTTTGTCATCTACGTCGGCTTCTACAGCCTGTACCTCAAGCGCAAGTCGGTTCACGGCACGCTGGTGGGCAGTCTGTCGGGGGCGATGCCGCCGGTGATTGGCTATGTCGCGGTGAGCAATAACTTCGACATGGCGGCGCTGACGCTGCTGGTGATGTTCAGCTTGTGGCAGATGCCGCATTCTTACGCGATCGCGATCTTTCGCTTCAACGATTACCTGGCGGCATCGATTCCGGTGTTGCCGGTGAAGCGCGGGATTCAGGTGGCGAAGAAGCACATCCTGCTCTACATCCTGGCGTTCCTGGTGGCGACCTTGATGCTGACGTTCAGCGGTTATGCGGGCATGAGTTATCTTGCGGTTGCGGCGGCGATGGGCATGTACTGGTTGTACATGGCCTGGACTGGCTACAAGGCGGTGGATGACACGGTTTGGGCACGCAAGCTGTTCGTGTTTTCGATTTTCACCATCACGGCGTTGAGCGTGATGATGTCGCTGGACTTCAAGGTGCCGAGCGAGTTGTTGCTGACTTACGCGCCTTAAGGTTTTGCGGTTGTACAAAAAGCCCCGCCTTCGAGAGATGTGCGGGGTTTTTTATTGTCCCCGGATTTACCTGTGTGAGCTGGCTTGCCCGCGATGGCGGCCCGATAGCCGACCAGTCTCTTGCAGGTGTACATATCCATTCCTGCGGTAACGGCCACTTAGGGTTTCGCTCTTACAGCGACTCCCTTTGGCAGACGCCCCAAAGGAAGCAAAGGTCTTCGCCCCAAGCGTACGGCACCTCGCCTAGGCTCGGCGTCCCCTCGCTCCGGTGTCCATCAGGGGGCATCGCCTACGGTCGGCTTCGCTTCGACCTCCTCTCGATGTGTCCGGCTGCGCCGTACGGCGCTGCGCGCCACCCCCCTGATGAACACCTCCACTCGGCCTTCCGATAGGGGCGGGTGGATCAAGATCAAAAGCGGCAGGCGAGCTAACGCTCGGCCTGTTGAGTGGTGGGGAATGCCACTTCATTGTCGATGATCGTTCCCACGCTCCGCGTGGGAATGCATCTTGTGACGCTCTGCGTCACAATTCGTGAGCTGATGGTCGAACACCTGAAAAGCCCCGCCTTCAAGAGAAGCACGGGGCTTTTTCCATTCAATCGCGGTTATTACCCGGCGCCCCCAGCACCTTCACCACATCATCGATCACCGCCTTACTCATCTCCTGCAAATAATGCGATGCCCAGGCATAGCGGTCCTTGCCGCGTTCCATCGCCGCATCTTCGGCCAGCAGTTTGGAGAGGTGGAGCAAGTCGGACACATGGGACAAGGCTTCGTGGATCGAGACGCCGCTGTTGACGCGGAACAGGGCTTGGTCGGAGTGGATGGAGAAGGGCGTGAGGCCAGCGGTTGTCAGGTTTTGGAGGTTAGTCATTGGCAAAACTCCTATATATCGGTGAGAGCTGCCTCATTCGTTCTCAGGCGAATGGGTGGCAGCTATGCGCAGGCTGAGAACCGGTATATAGGACCCGGCAGACCCGAAGGTCTCCCACGCACAGCCGCCATGACACGGAAATGCAGGCATAAAAAAACGCCGGCAATCGTGAAGTAGGGCGTTGGTGCGTCTCTATATTACCCAGGTTCTCAGGCCCGGTCGCTGAATGGGCAGCGACGGTTTGACGTTAGCGTGCAGAAATTGGGGGCACAATCGTAGCGATGTGCTGGCTCTGTATGGTTTTTTAGCGCCTGGGAGGCTGCTAATCGCCGCAGGGTGCGTGCCTGCTGGCGCGCCCCTAGAAATCCATCCGATGCCCAAAAACCAAATTCAGAACGGTCCTACATTCACCCTCAAGCGCCCCGAAGTGCCTCAAGTCACTCCGCCACCCTCTCACTCCCTGCCGCTGGCCTTTTTTCTGCATGCAGAACAACCGTCACGTCAAACCTGCATCATCGGTCGAGCCGACCTAAGGAAGAATTACCGTGAATATCAATTGGGCTGAAAAGCTTCGCCAGAACGTCCATGAGTTGGCCGGATCGCTGGGCAACCTCTTTGTTGAGACGTTCCATTACCTGGCGCTGTTCGCCATCGGTGCAGTCACCGCCTGGGCGGCGGTGGCGGAATTTCTGCTGATGATCAAGGAGGGTGACATCAAGATCGATGACATCCTGCTGCTGTTCATCTACCTCGAGCTGGGGGCGATGGTCGGGATTTACTTCAAGACCAACCACATGCCGGTGCGCTTCCTGATCTACGTGGCGATTACCGCGTTGACGCGCCTGTTGATCTCCAACGTATCGCACCACAACCCGCCGGACCTCGGGATCATCTACCTGTGCGGCGGAATTCTGCTGCTGGCGTTTTCGATTCTGGTGGTGCGCTATGCCTCTTCGCAATTCCCGTCGGTGAAGATCGAGCACCCACAGCGCAAGACCGGGGCGGGCTCCGGTGAGCATCCGGAAGTCGAGAAGGGCGAGCTTTAAAACCTTGCAGGCCGAGGGGGGTGAGCCTTGGGTGAGGGCGGTGGCAATTTGAGCTTGTCGCCATTGGTCATCGCTTCAAGGATCGCCACGGCGCTGTGGCCTTGTTCGATGGCGATGCCGAACTGAATGCTTTGCACCAGCCGTTTCAGGCGTTGCGGGTCATTGCGTTGTTCGGCGCTGATCATCCGCTTGGCGACGATTCGGCCGGTTTTGGAGAGGGTCAGCATGATGCTGCCGTCGAGCCCTTGGATGCTCAGGTTGACCTGATAATCCGGCGCAAAAACGTCGGTGATCAGTTGAAAGGGGTTATCCATAATGCGTCACCGCTTGATTGGATCGTGCAGTCATTGACCCGCCAGGATCAGGATTGGTTCGCTTTTCCAGACCATCGGCAGGCCGTTCGCTGAGGTTTCAACAACATCCGTGTGCCTCCATTCTGACGAAGCAAGGGCCATGCCGGTCCTGCTCCGGGTCAATAAACCGGCAATAAAAAGGCGAGCCCAATGACTCGCCTTTTTCATTCACGGTCCGTTTCAGGGCATGACGGAGTAGATGATCGCTGACAGTGCGATCAGGCCGATCAGTACCACGAACACGTTCGAGGCTTGCCCCGAATACTGGCGCAGCGACGGCACGCGGCGGATCGCGTACATCGGCATCAGGAACAACAGGCAGGCGATCACCGGCCCGCCGAGGGTTTCGATCATGCCCAGGATGCTCGGGTTGAAGGTCGCCACGGCCCAGCAGCTGAGGATCATGAACAGCGCAGTCACGCGGTTCAGCCAGCTGGCCGGCATCGCCCGGCCACGGCCGCGCAGGCTTTTCACGATCAGGCCCTGAAAGCCTTCGCTGGCACCGATGTAGTGGCCGAGGAAGGATTTGGTGATTGCCACCAGCGCGATCAACGGTGCGGCATAGGCGATGACCGGGGTCTGGAAGTGGTTGGCCAGGTACGACAGGATCGAGATGTTCTGCGCCTTCGCGGCGGCAAGGTCGGCCGGCGACAGGGCCAGCACACAGCTGAAGCAGAAGAACATCACCGTCAGCACCATCATGCTGTGGGCGACGGCGAGAATGCCGCTGCTTTTCGGCTCGGCTTGGGCGCCGTAGCGCTGTTTCTGGTCGACGGCGAAGGCGGAGATGATCGGCGAATGGTTGAACGAGAACACCATTACCGGGATCGCCAGCCACAGGGTTTTGAAGAACAGCGGCAACGGCATGCCGTCACTGGCCGAGGCGAAGAACGCGCCGTTCCAGTTCGGGATCAGGCTCACACCGAGCAACAGCAACGCGGCGACAAACGGGTAAACCAGCACGCTCATGCATTTGACGATCACGCCCTGACCGCAACGGACAATCGCCATCAGGCCCAGAATCAGCGCCAGCGACAACACCGCACGAGGGGGCGGTGCGATGTGCAACTGATGCTCCATGAAGCTGCTCAGGGTGTTGGTCAGCGCCACGCTGTACACCAGCAAAATCGGGAAAATCGCAAAGAAATACAGCAGGGTGATCAGCTTGCCGGCACCGATGCCGAAGTGTTCTTCCACCACTTCGGTGATGTCCCCGGAACGCCCGGACAGCACGAAGCGGGTCAGGCCGCGGTGGGCGAAGAAGGTCATCGGGAAAGCCAGCAGCGCCAGCACCAGCAACGGCCAGAAACCGCCGACGCCGGCGTTGATCGGCAGGAACAGGGTGCCCGCACCAATCGCCGTGCCGTAAAGGCCGAGCATCCAGGTGGTGTCGTGTTTGCTCCAGCCTTTGCGGGTTGTTGCGGTGTCGCGTTTGAGGTCTACAGCAGGATTATCGGCAGCAGGTGTACGTACATCGGTCATCAGTATCGCCTCGTTATTATTCTTGCTCGGGCTCACGTAATGCAGGCGGTCAGGGAATGCTCGTCAGCACTCCACCCAGCTCACCGCCAGGCCGCCCCGTGAAGTTTCTTTGTATTTGTCGTGCATATCGGCGCCGGTATCGCGCATGGTGCGGATTACCCGGTCGAGGGAAATGAAGTGTTTGCCGTCGCCGCGCAGGGCCATTTGCGTGGCGTTGATCGCCTTCACGGCGGCAATCGCGTTGCGCTCGATGCACGGCACCTGAACCAGCCCGCCGACCGGGTCGCAGGTCAGGCCAAGGTTGTGTTCCAGGCCGATTTCGGCGGCGTTTTCCAGTTGCTCGGGCGTCGCGCCCAAGACGTCGGCAAGGCCGGCAGCGGCCATGGCGCAGGCGGAACCGACTTCACCCTGGCAGCCGACTTCGGCACCAGAGATCGAGGCGTTCTTTTTGCAGAGGATGCCCACCGACGCGGCCGCGAGGAAAAACGCCACGACATCGTCGTCCGAAGCGTCGGGGTTGAACTTCATGTAGTAATGCAGCACCGCCGGGATGATCCCCGCCGCGCCGTTGGTCGGTGCGGTGACCATGCGTCCGCCGGCGGCGTTTTCTTCGTTCACGGCGAGGGCGAACAGGTTGACCCATTCCATTGCCGAGAGGGTCGAACTGATGACGTTCGGTTTGCCGATTTCCAACAGGCTGCGGTGCAATTTCGCGGCGCGGCGCGGCACATCCAGGCCACCCGGCAGGATGCCTTCGTGGCGCAGGCCTTGCTCGACGCATTCACGCATCACCGACCAGATGTGCAGCAGGCCTTTGCGAATTTCCGCATCGCTGCGCCAGGCCCGTTCGTTGGCCATCATCAGCTCGGAAACCCGCAGGCCGTGCTGGTTGCACAACGACAGCAATTCCACGGCGCTGGAAAACTCGTACGGCAACACCACATCGCTGGCGGCTGGTACACCGGACTCGGCTTCGGCTGCTTCGACGATGAAACCGCCGCCCACCGAGTAGTAGGTTTGTTCCCACAGCTGGCCGTTTTCGCCAAAGGCTGTCAGTGACATGGCGTTGGGGTGGTAGGGCAGGCTTTCATCGAGCAGCAGCAAATCGCGTTGCCAATCGAAGGCAATGTACCGGCGACCGGCCAGCAGCAGTTCGCCGCTTTCGCGCAACTGCTGAATACGCGGACCGATGCAGCTCGGGTCGATGCTGTCCGGCCATTCGCCCATCAGGCCCATGACGCAGGCGCGATCGGTGGCGTGGCCGACACCGGTGGCGGACAGTGAGCCGTAGAGACGGACTTCCACCCGCCGGATTTGCTCCAGCAAACCCTGGTCAAACAGCGCCTGGGCGAAGGTCGCCGTAGCGCGCATCGGGCCGACGGTGTGGGAACTGGACGGACCGATGCCGACTTTGAAGAGATCGAAAACACTGATAGCCATGCTAAAGCCTTACAAGCAATGGAGTAGGAATCGCCGCCATTTTTTGTAGGCCAAGCGCAATGTCGGCGATACTGCCTACCTCGGTCAGCCCTGACCAACGAAACTTCCTAAGACAGGCTTTAGTAGGACTAAACGATGAGTCGTCAATTTCATGCCCAGACTTATGTCTGGTTGCATGTGTTTTCCTGTGCGGCACGCCACTTGTCGTTCACCCGCTGTGCCGAAGAACTGCACATCACCCCCGGCGCCGTCAGTCAGCAGATCCGCCAGTTGGAAGAACGCCTGGGGTTTCGCCTGTTTCACCGCCGTGCCCGGGGCGTCGAATTGAGTGCCGAAGGCCAGCGGCTGGCGATTACCGTTAACGAAGCCTACGGCAGCATCGATGCGGAATTGCGCCGGCTGGACGCAGGGATGATCAGCGGCATCCTGCGTTTGCGCTCGATTCCTTCGTTTCTCGGTAAATGGCTGACGCCGCGTCTGCCGCGTTTGCAGCAGCGGTTTCCGGATATCCAGTTGCGGCTGGTGGCCGAGGACAGCAGCGTGGCGCTGCACGAAGGCGACTTCGACCTGGCCATCGACTTGAACGATGGCAGTTACCCGGGATTGTTATCCACAGCCTTGCTCGATGAGCAAATTTTCCCGGTCTGCGCACCGAGCCTGCTGCGTGGCCGACCGCCGCTGCACGGGCCGGCTGATCTGGTGCATTTTCCGTTGTTGCACGACATCACCGCCTGGCGCGGCAGTTATGAATACGCGGAGTGGGAGTTTTACCTGAATGCCATCGGCTTCGACGGCGCCGACGTACGGCGCGGGCATACCTTCAACCGCAACCACCTGACCATCGAGGCGGCGATTGCCGGGATGGGCGTGGCCATTGCCCGACGGACCTTGCTCAACGATGAACTGGAGCGTGGCACGCTGATCGTACCGTTCGGCGTCGCGGTGCCCAACTACAAACGTTATGTGTTGCTGTATTCACCGGGCGCGCTGAGCCATCCGGGCGTGCGTGCGGTGCATGACTGGCTGGTAGAGGAGGCGGAGATTTTTCGCGGGTTGCACCCCTTGGGCGAGGGGCAATTGTGAGGATTTATTGCAGCGTTGCAGGTCGAGTCGACTCCCGACATTAACAGCGCTTTTGTCGGTTGTCCGGCTTTTTTTGCGTATGAATATTTATCTTTTTTTAGGGGTTGAATTGTTTCTCCGTCTGCCCAACTCTGTAACCAAGAG
The DNA here is from genome assembly GCF_007713465.1 of Pseudomonas sp. H3(2019). Classification (GTDB taxonomy): domain Bacteria; phylum Pseudomonadota; class Gammaproteobacteria; order Pseudomonadales; family Pseudomonadaceae; genus Aquipseudomonas. The sequence goes on from NZ_VMSG01000004.1 coordinate 68,969, forward strand.
GTCACGGCCAACCAGGTTTCAAACACTGCACCGGACCTCTCGCGAGCTAGCTGAAATAAGGGATGAACTATGCAAATCCAAGTCAATAGCGATAACCATATTCAAAGCAGCATCCGACTGGAGGAGTGGGTACGTACTACCATTGAGAGCACGCTCGAACGATACGAAGAAGACCTGACACGGGTCGAAGTGCATCTGCGGGACGAGAACGGCGATAAACCCGGTCCACACGACATGCGCTGCCAGCTTGAAGCGCGGCCAAAAGGCCATCAACCGGTATCCGTTACTCATAAAGCCGACACACTGGAACTGGCCATCGAAGGGGCGGCCACCAAGCTTGAACATGCGCTGGAACACCTGTTCGGCAAATTGCGCGGTAAACGCGCCAGCGTCACGCCGATCAATTCAGGTGGTCATGCCGATGCGCTGCTTGAAGAAGAATTTCTCGAGAACGAACAGGCCGCATTCAATAGTTGATGCCTGAAACACCCTTACCACCCCACTGAAAACGGGCCTGCAGATGCAGGCCCGTTTTGGTTTCAGTTGTACCCATGCATCAAGTAATGACTGATGCGTGGTCATACAGTCCCTCGGTCTGTCCCCACTTGGCTAAGGCAAAAACTCTACCCGTAATCCCCGGCTCACGCTGCGACCCTGATCATCACTGACCCGCAAGTGATACTCCCCCGACTTGCCTGGTCGCCAGTTCAGAGTGGCTTGGGGTGGACCCTGACCGATCAGGGTCTGGTCGGCGAACCAATACAGGGTCAAGGCATCACTCGCGGCGTTGGCGTTCAGGGGAATGCTTTCCTGGGGTTGGGACAGGCGCAACTGATAGGTGACCTGGGTCAGCGGCGAGCGGATTTGCGGGGCTTCGCTCTGATCGCCGTGGCGATTGGGCTGGCAGTTCTTGAGCGCGTCAGGCGGCGTGCGCCGTGGCAGGCCGGCGGCGCGGAACAGTCGTTGCACATCGCTGGGCCAGAACTCGAAGACCTCTTCGCGGGTGTACTGCGGATCGAACGGCGGGCAGGCTGCTTTGCCGGTGCGGGTGTCGAGCAGCACTGGGCGATGCAGGTTGGACACGCGAATGGGTGAGACCCCGGGGATATACCAGGTCTTGCGGGTCGAGGGGCACCAGCGGTTGGGCAACTCGCCGGAGGCAGCGCAGACGTCGATGCGCGTCAGCCCTGCGGGAGGCTTGTCGACTTTATCGGCTACGGTGGGCAAGGCGAGGGGAAGGGCGTCGGCGATGCGAAAGAACAGTGGCGCTGCCGTCTTTGCGCCGATGAACGCCGGATTAGGCCGGCCGTCAAAATTACCGACCCACACGACCAACACGTACGGGCCGACGATTCCGGCGCTCCAGGCATCGTGAAAGCCCCAGGAGGTGCCGGTTTTCCAGGCGGTACGCCAGTGCCGACTAGAGCTGTTGGCCGGCAAGCCATCCGGGCGCGGGTTGTGCCTGAGCATATCGCGCACCATGAACGCGGCTTGCGGCGTCAGCAGCGCGGCACCGCTGGCCTGAGGCTGCTCGACGAGGTAGCGCAACGGCCGCAAATGCCCGTCGCCGGCCAACATCAGGTAAAGCCGCGCCAGCTCTTCGGCTGTCATCTCGCCACCGCCCAGGGCCAGGGCCAGCCCGTAATGGCTCTCGCCCCGTAATCCCTTGATCCCGGCCTTTTGCAACAAGCCGTACAACGAAGGGGACTTGACCTGGCTGGCCAGCCACACCGCTGGAATATTGCGGCTGCGAATCAACGCGTCCCGGGCTGTCAGTGGGCCGACAAAACTGCCATCGAAGTTTTCCGGCTGGAAGTAGCCGAAGTTACTGGGCATGTCCTTGAGAATACTCATGGGGTGGATCAAACCCTGATCCAACGCAAGCCCATAGAGAAACGGCTTGAGGGTCGAGCCGGGTGAGCGCCGCGCCAGCACGCCGTTGACCTGCCCGTGAATGGCGGTGGATAAGTAATCCGCTGAACCCACCAGCGCCTTGACGCTCTGGTCGCGGCTGTCCACCAGGATCGCCGTGGCGTTCTCGATGCCGATGCTGCGACGTTCGGCGATAAAGCCGCCAATCAAACGTTCCAGCAGCCGTTGCAGGGGCAGGTTGAGAGTAGTGTTGAGCTCATTACCGGTCTGGGACGTCAGCAGCTGTTCGCTCAAATGAGGCGCCAGGAAGGGAATCTGCTGACGAGTGCGCGCCTCCAGGGGCAGCTCCAGCAAACTGCTGTTACGCGGGTCCTCGGGATAAGTCTGGCGCCAGTCCGCCATCAGCCGCAGGCGAGCATTTTGCAGCGACGGCCCGAAGTTGGCGCGCCGCCCTGGCTGCTGGGGAATCACCGCCAGCGCGAGGGCTTCGGACAACGACAACTGCGCTGCCGCTTTACCGAAGTAAATCCGGCTTGCCGCTTCGGCACCTTCGATATTGCCGCCCATGGGCGACAGGTTGAGGTAGGCCTCGAGGATGTCGTGTTTGCTGTAACGCAGCTCCAGCCAAAGCGCCAGGGCCATTTGTTGCAGCTTGCCGGGGACCTGCCGGGTGTTGAGGTCCCACAGCCGCCGCGCCAGTTGCATGCTCAAGGTCGAACCGCCCTGACGCTGGCCCCCGCTGTAAGTGGCCGTGGCTGCCCGCAACAGCGCCGGCGGGTTGATGCCCGGGTGCCAATAGAAGTTGCGGTCTTCCTTGAGCAGCAACGCCTCGACCAGCGATGGCGAGATGCGCTCCAGGGGCAGCCACAGCCGGTACTGGCCGTCGGCGGCCAAGGTCATGCGCAGCAGCGAACCGTCGTCGGCCAGCACCAGTCTCGAGGATGAGGTGGTTTGCTCCAGTGGCTCATGGGGCCACAGTCGCAGCCCCGCCAGCACGCCCACTGCCAGCCCAACTGCCAGCAGAGGTTTCAAGCGCCGTCCCGGATGTTTCAAGGCTTGACGATTTCAAGCTGACCGACCTTGCCACGGCCTTGCAGGGTGGTTTGGTACAGGCCTTCGGCATAGGCGGGTGGCGTTTTGAAGGTCCCGGCGTTGGTGGCCCGTACGCGGTAGACGAAGGTGCCGACATCTCGCAGCGCCGTGCCATAAAACACCACTCGGTCATCGCGCACATCGATGTAGTCCGGTTGCCAATTGCTCAACTCGCTCTCACCGATCGGCGCTTGCCAGGCGTTAGTCGTTTCGCTGTCTTCGGTGTAATGCGACTCGTCGCCTTCGTCTTCGCTGGCGGCCTGTGGTTCTGGCGGCAGGCGGTACACTGGCTCGACGCCGCCCGGCAACAAATCGACCACCGCCACTTGCTGTACCTGATCCCGATCGGTGGCCCGCAGTCGCAGGCGCACCAGGAACTCATCACCGACGCTCACCTGGCTGACGGGCCTGCCGTTCAGGTCGAGGTATTCGTGGATGATTTCCAGGCCATTACTGATGGAATCGAGGCTCGCACTCCGATCAAAACCGGCCTCGCTGAGCATGTAGAACGCTGCAGGACCGCCGGATTTTTCCATCAGCATTTTTTGCGTGCCTGGCGGGACCGCCGCGCGGGGCGGCTGGCCGGCCATCTGTAACAGTTGTTGCTGCTTGTCTCCCAGCCAGGCCGTGGCTTTGAGGGTCATGCTGCTTTGCGCCTGTTGGCCGTAGTTGTCCAGGGCGCGCAACAACAGTGCGGCCGACAACGAGTTGTAACGCTGCTCATTGAGGCGCTTGCCGAGCTTGTCCAGCAGGTTCACCGGCACGTCGCCGAGCAACTCGGGGAAGTGGCGGCTGAGCAAATGCAGGTGCTCCGCGTCGTGGACCAGTGGGTCGTAATACAGGCCGTCGCTGTCCCAGGTGTCGGTGATGGAACGCCACGGGATTTTGCGCACCAGTGCATCGGCTTGGCGATCCTGTTTCAGTAACTTGTAGCTGGCGGCGAGGTAGGCGGCGCCCAGGTCATTCTGCCAGCTGTTGCGGAAGTAGTTCTCGTAGCGCTCGCGGATATCGCTCAAGGCACCACTGACCAGAATCCCCTGACGGCTCAGCAGGTAGCTGGCGTAGGCACGGTTGCGCAACTCCGACAGGCCTTCGCTGGGACCGTTGGCCAGGTCGGTGAGGTAAGCGTTGGCGCGCACCAGCACATCTTCCGGCACCGGTAGACCGCGCTCCTTGGCTTCGATCAGGAAGTCAGTGGCATACAGGCTGGCATAAGGCGCGACGTCCGGATTGGCGGCCCACAGGCCAAAACCACCGGCCTGATTCTGCCGCTGTCGAAGCATGCGCACCGCGCCGGTAAAGGCCAGTTGCGCTTCTGGTGCGGTGCCGCCCCAAATCAACGTCGGCATGGCCTTGGACACCAATTGCTCGGTACAGGCGTAACCGTAGTCATCAAGGTAGTGCTTGAGGCCATTAGCCCAGACCAGAGGCGAGGCGGCCACCCCCAGTTGCACAGTGCGCAGTTGGGGGAACAGTTCGCGCGTGGGTTTCAACTCTTTGCTGGCGCTGTCGAAACGGCCGAGGCTGAGGGCGACCCGGTGCTCACTCAAGGGCCGGATCGAGGTGGTTTCGGCCACCTGGATACGCTTGCCGTCCGGCAGCACCGCGACAAAGCGCAAATCCGCCGAGCCGAGGTTTTCCAGGACCTTGATCCGGAATTCGGCTATGCCTTCCTTGCGCGGTTGCAGGTCCAGGGTGCTGTTCGGCTCGCCTTCGACTTTCAGGCCGGCGCTGGTTTGCAGCTCAAATTTCACACGGGTGGGCGCTTCCAGATTGCTGAAGATCCCGGCACTGACACTGAACACGTCACCAGGTGCAACGAAGGCCGGCACGTTCGGCGTGATCACCAGCGGCCCGCGCACCTCGGTGCTGGCCTCGCTGACACCGACGCTGTTGGCATCTACTGCCACCGCAAACAGGTGCAACTTGCCGTTGAAGCTGTCCGGGATCTGGTAATGCAGCACGGTATCCCCGGCCGGCAAGTCGATCAGCCCTGACCACCATGCCACGGGCGGCTGGTGTTTGCGTTTGAACGGGTTGAGGTGCGAGGCCAAGGCGTTTTCCGTATCGCCGCCGGGTGCCGCGCCACTGAGCAAACGGCTGAATTCCGGCAGGATCAGGTCAAGAATCTGACTGGTGCCGACCTCCAGCGCCCGTTTCTGAAAAAAGAAGCCCAACGGGTCCGGGGTCTGGTAACGCGCTACTTGCAGAATGCCTTCGTCCACGGCGTAGACCACGGCGCGGGAAGGGCGGTCGGCATTGACCTTGATGTCCAGCACCTGCCCCGGCTCGGTCTTCGTCGGGCCTTCGACCTTCAGCGCCATGCGCCGCGCATCGAGGTTGATGCTGAACGGCACCACGCCGTAGGACAATGGACTCATGTAGACCTCGGATGAACCGATGTCCCGCACGAATTGCACGTTGATGTAAGCATTGCCCTCCAGCCCGGCTGGCACACGGATGTGCTGCACGCTGTTGGTGCTGTCGGCCTTGAACCACTGCTGGGTGTAGACCTTATCGCGCTCGATGGTGATCAGCCCGGCGCCGGTGTAAGGCGCACGGATGCTGATGGCGATCTCGTCGCCGGTGGCATAGCTGCGTTTGTCCAGGCGCAGTTGCAGCTCGGCGTTGCGCTCCAGGGAGCGGGAAGAGTTACCACGCCCGGCGACGCTGTAGTCGATGGCGTTGAGCAGGTTGCCGTTGGCGTCCTTGAGTTGCAGGGTGTAGTCGCCTGGTGTGGCGGTGTTCAGCGTCTGTTTCGCGCCGTCCTTACCCAAGGGCAGGGGCGTGGCTGACTGGTTGATGTGCTTGATCCGCGACTCGTATTTGTAGGTGCCGTTGGATTGCTTGATCAGCACCGAAACGTAGCGGTGTTCCACCAGCTCGGTGCTCAGGCCCTCTACCGCTACCGGCGTGAGGTCCGGCGCGACGGCCAGCCATTGCACCTGGCGCGACGCATCCTTGGCCACGTAGCCCAAGGAATCCTGGCTCTTCACCCCTACCAGGTACGGCGCCGAAGACACTAGCAAAGCACTCTGGGCGGCGACGTTGCGACCGCCTTCGGCCTCGTAGACCTGAGCCATGACTTGCAGGCGATAAGTACTGTTGGCAAAACGTTGCAAGTTGAGATCGAGCACGGCTTGGCCGTTGTCGTCGGCCTCGGTCTCTGCCAGGTCCTCGGCGTTGGCTTCTTCCAAGGCGTCTCTGAGACGGAAGCGGTAATCCGGGTAGCGATCGAAGGCAGCCAGTGCTGGGCTCAGGGACATTTTTGCGGTCACCCGCCGACCCGACGCCGGAGCGCCGAACAGGTGCATCGCGGTGACCTTGGCCACCACTTGCTCCGGCGGTATCCAGCCTTGTACCGGCGTATCGTGCAGGCTCAGACTGACTTTCATGCGGTCCGGCTCGAAGTCGCGAACCTTGAAGCTGACGCTGCCCAAATCGGTGCGGGTCTGTTGTTCGCCAATCAGTTGCAGGGTCGCGGTGTAATCCCCGGCCGGCGCTACTTCACTGCTGGCGAAATCGAAGCTTTCAAAACCCGAGGCCGACAGCTTCAGCGGCTGGCGTATCACTTCGAGGCCCCGTGGGTCGGTGATTTGCAACTCCAGTGGCAGGCCTTGCAGCACACCTTTCCAATTGCCGCTACGCACGATCATGCCCAGATGCGCGGTCTCGCCGGGGCGATAGAGGCCGCGGTCGGTAAACAGGTAAGCGCTCAAGCGGTCGATAGCGCCGTCTTCTTTCAGGCCGCCGACGTCGAAACGCGACAGGTCCAATTGCTGGGACTGTCGGGCAATTGGCAGGAAGGACTGGTCGTTACCACGGGTTACCACGTACATCAGTGGCGTTTTTTCACGGCGCAACTCGTCGAGTTTGGCAAAGTGGGCGTGGCCTTCGGTGTCGGTTTTACCGCTGCTCACCGGCAAGCCGTTGCGGCCGATGATATCGACCTGAGCGTCGGCCACGGGTGAACCGTTGCCGATGGATTGCACGTACACATCGTGGCTGCCGTCGCTGGAGCGTTTGGCGATGATCCCCAGGTCTGTGACCACGATAAAGCGCAAGTCACTGGTGGTGTTGCGCGAATAACCGTCGAAGGTGCGCTCGGCCGGATCGTCCTGGGGGCTCAGCTTGAGGACGAAAATCCCTCTGCGGCCACCGTTGGCGGTGAGGTAACGGCTGAGGTCTACGTTGTCATAGAGGGTTTTCGACGGATCGGCGGCCGAAAGCGGAATGTCCAGGGACATGCGCTCTACCATCCGGTCGAAATAGTCGTTGCCGAAGTTTGGCCGGGCGAAGCTGCCGCTGCTTTGATCCACCAGGTGCTGCAATTGGTTGGGCAGTAAACGGGCGATTTCCACATGGGCGCCGGGCACGCCACGGGCCATGAAACCCAGGCGTTTTTCGCCGTTGAGGCTCAGCAATGCACCGTTGGAGAGGAACTGCAAGGTACGCGGATAGGCCGGCATGCTCACCAGCGACGCCACAGGATTTTTTGCCAGGTAACCGCCGATGGCTTCCAGATTGGCCGGGACCCGTGCATACAGCATGCGGCCCGCCGGGGCCTTGAACTTGAAGGCGTGCTGGGTGTTCAGCGGCTCGATGCTCGGTACATGAGTCAGTTTGACCGGGGTGCTGCGGGCCAACAGTTTTTCGTCGATTTCGCTGGTGGACCAGGGGCGATGGTCATCCTTGGCTTTTTCCGGCAGCAGCCAGGCCTGGACCTTACCGGCGATGGTCTCATCGGCCACAGCGTTGGAGCTGCTGAACATCAGCACAGGTTCCGGCTCGCCGCGTTCGTTGTCGACAAACTGGATGTCGGCGCTGCTGAAGGTCAGGCGATAACGCCCGGGCACCGTCACATCGGCGCTCAACGGCGCAGGGCTGGTGTTGCCGCCATCTCGAGCCTTGATGCCTTCGTCGAGTTTGATCGTGACCGAGGCGTTTTCCAGCGGCGTGGCCAGGGCGGCGGAACGGATGTAGGCGTTGAGCTTGCGTTCGTCGAAGCTGATTTCCGGCAGGTTAGGCGCTTGGGCATCGCGGTAGGCCAAGCCTTTGCCAAGGGTAATGGACACTCGCTTGCGCAGGCTTTCTTCGTCCACCGGGTGGGAGAAGCGGAAGGTCGCCACCTGCTGTTTCAGTGTCGGATTGACCGGGTCCTGGTACAGCTCGTTCTGGGTCAGTTGGCCGCGGAATGGCGGGGTGGTTATCTGGCTGTTGTATTCCGCCAGTAGCACACCGTCAGCCAGCAGGTTGCTCTTTGAGAGTTCGAGACTGTAATGGGCGTCAATCGGCCAGTCCTGGTCCGGCACGAACAACAGGCTGCGATCATCGGTCCAGCTCCAGGTGCCTTGGACGGCGGGCTTGAGGCTAATGCCCTGAGTGACGGGCTTGCCAATGTCCTGCAACGGCGCCACCGATTCGGCGAAGCGGATTTGCAGGGTATCGACGATGGCGGGCTGCTGGGTGTAATCCGTCAGATTCGGCTTGTGCACCGAATAGGCCACGGTGTGCGGTTTCGGCAGGTTTGAATACCAGTGCCAGCCGTAAAAAACCGCTGCCACTACCAGCAGCAAGCCCAACACGCCGCCAGTGGTCTGGCGCGGATAAGTTCGGGCCTTGTGCCCCAGCGTCGTCAGCCCAGCGCCGATAGCCCTCAGCCAGAAGGGCGGCTGCCACTGGCCAAAGAGGCTTTTCAGCAACCAGCCAACGACTTTGGAAAGAACGCTCACTACGGTGAGAAAAGCCCCGGAAACCCGGTGCCAGGCTTCCTTGCACGAGTCAAACATTGTGAGCATCCTTGGCAAAATGGCGCATATCCTACACGCGAACAGGCTAGAAGCCCTAGGGACTGCCCCTCATTCAGCGAATGGCTGTCTCGCCGGTCAACGTAGTGCTGCCCGGCTGCTCAAGCACGGTCCGTGCGAGCGCATTCGCGCTCATCATCCCCCCGCCTTATTGCACACCATTCAGCCTCAGCCCTGTTGATTGTGACTACCCGCGCCGTGCCTGACACTCGGGCTCACTGTCCCTGGCCTGCTGGAGTTTGGTAATGAAAGAGTCTGTGCGCTTTGAAGATAAAGTGGTGATCGTCACCGGTGCAGGCGGCGGCCTCGGACGGGCTCATGCGTTGTTGTTCGCCAGGCAGGGCGCCAAGGTACTGGTCAATGATCTCGGCGGTTCGGCTCAAGGCGAAGGCGCCAATGCCTCGGCAGCCGACCGCGTGGTGGCAGAGATTCGCGAGGCCGGCGGCACGGCCGTGGCCAACCACGATTCGGTGACCGACGGCGACAAACTCGTGCAACACGCACTCGATGCCTTTGGCCGCGTCGACGTGGTGGTCAACAACGCAGGGATACTGCGCGACAAGACCTTCCACAAAATGGAAGACGGCGATTGGGACCTGGTTTACCGCGTGCATGTCGAAGGTGCTTACAAAGTCACCCGCGCCGCGTGGCCGCACATGCGTGAACAAAACTACGGTCGAGTGATCTTCACCGCCTCGACCTCCGGCATCTACGGCAACTTCGGCCAGTCCAACTACGGCATGGCTAAACTCGGTCTTTATGGCCTGACCCGCACCCTGGCCATCGAAGGCCGCAAGAACAATATTCTGGTCAACGCCATCGCCCCAACCGGTGGCACACGCATGACCGAAGGCTTGATTCCGCCACAAGTCTTCGAACAGCTGAAACCGGAATTGGTCAGCCCGCTGGTGGTGTACCTGGCCAGCGAAAACTGCCAGGAAACCTCTGGCTTGTTTGAGGTCGGTGGTGGCTGGATGGGCAAAGTGCGCTGGGAACGCAGTCTCGGCGCCGGTTTCGATCCTCGCGAGGGCTTCTCGCCGGAAGACGTTGCGGCTCATTGGGAGCAGATTTGCGACTTTGAAGGTGCGGTGCATCCCAAGGACAACATTGAGGCGCTGAAGGAAATGATGGCGAATCTGCAGAAGTATTCGCTGTAATACCGAGAACTATTGCCGGGGTGGGCTCAATCACCTTCGCTTCTGAACACTCCCTCATCGAACTCCGTGCTCACGGGGTTCTTTTATTTCGCCCATAAAAAAGGCCGCTGCAAACGCAGCGGCCAAGGTAAGACGTTGGATCAAGGAGCTACAAATCAACGTCAGTGAACACGGGGCGATGAACTGAAGGGTTTGCTTCAACTCATCTGAAGTCGGTCACAGTGCAAGTGGGCTGTTCACACTTCACTGCGTGGGCGCTTTCAGGTGGTTTGCCGTGAAAGCCAGGCAAGGATAAGTCCTTATCCCCAAAGGAAAAACAGCGATTCGTGACAATGACTATTACAGCCTCGACAACAGTCGTGATCACACACCCGCCTCCCCACCATAGCAGCTGGCGCAGCCGTCGTGAAATCAGGCTCCACGGTTTGTCGGGCGTGGAGCGCAGAACTCAGGCTGCGGCCAGGGAGAAAGTGTTGGGGGGCTGGGTTAGTTGGGTTTTACCAGTGTGTTTGATGGGCTTGATGTTGCTGTTTGTAATACAAGAATGGAAAAGGTATCGGGTTTTGGTATTGGGTTGGTTGTGCTCTACATTGGCGAAATTAAATAAATGAACGACGGTCTGTCGTTTTATAAAGTGCCAAAAGGAAGCGTGCATGAATATCAATGTTCCAACAGCAATGCGGGTTGACGGAGTTCATGGAGAACTTCTGCGCCCATCGAAACGAGCAATGTCCGAACAGCCTCACCTTATTCCGGATTGGCTGCAGCGTGCCAGTGAAGAGGATCGTCAGTATTACTTTGATACGGAACAGTCCCTGGCACAAAAAGAACACCTGCTGGATAAGCTGCTGGCTGAAACCAAATCCCTGAAGGCGTTCGCACGTTTTTATGCCCAAGAGATTGTCGAACTTGAAACCGGTGAACGTGTCGACCCGGAGCAGATATTTGTCAATACTCGCCATACGTTCTATGTGGGTCAGCAAAAGGTCGTTCAACGCAATCGCCTGACCCTTCCCGAGTTTCTGATCAATGGTTTGTATGATCCGGCCATTGTTCCACTGGAGATCACCCTTGAAGGTGAGAAGTTGCCGTCAGACTTTACCGAGCAAGTCCTGCTAGAGGTGATGGGCGACGCGAGCATGCGTTCGTCGTATGCCGAGAAGTTTGAAGAGAAGTACCGTAGTGAGGCGGTGTTGCATGCCCAGCAGGTCGCGCTGGACAGTCGTACGGACCTGAGTTCGTTCAGCGCGAAATTGCAGGGGCATATTAGCGACGAGAGCCTCGATATCGTCGATAGGGCCAGTCAAAGGGCCAGGAATTTCACGTTGGGGAGCCTGACGCTCGTTGGTTCAGAAACCGCGCTGCGAAGGATGATTGTTTATTGCGGGCCGAAAGGTGAGGACGGTCCTTGCGTTCTCTATTCGCCTGAAGCTCCAGGAGGCCAGGTCTGGTACGAGTTCATCAGTATTCGGCAACTGGAGGCCCATGTCATAGACCTGATACGTCTGCCCGAAGGACGCAGTTACCTGCTTCAGCAGTCTCACGCCAGTGAGCGAGGGCGCACCGATGCGTACATGAGGCGCCTTCTGGATCTTCCGAGTCAGTGGAATGGTATCCAGCGCGACCCTTGGCCAGCGTACGGTCCCGGTGCGTTACGCCAGGCTGTTTTGCTTGATGTCGGTTGGCTGCGGGGTGAACTGGAGGCGGTCATTCCAGCCGGTTATCGCTCGGCCTCGTCCTACCAGCGACGATTTTTCGCCCGCTTGAACACCGAGCTTAAAGCATTGACCCAGCTTGCCACCCGTGAGACGGCGCTGATCAGTTACGAGAAGTTTGCATTCAACCTCATTAAACAGAGAGTTGAAGATATTCTGGTCGGACACGGTGAAACCGTCGTCGTGAATCCCGATTTGATGGTCGTGGCGCTGGACGAGTCGCAAGAAATGACCTTGTCTCAACTGATCATCAAAGAACATCACATTACGCAAGGGAGCGGGCCGATACATAACCCGGGACTCTACCCGAAACTGCGTTTGTTGGACGGTCATCCAGCCATCTCCGGTCAGTTGCTGTCCGACGTACTGATGCAATACGTCGTGAGCTGGTCGAAGACCTTGCGTCCGGGTGAAAAATATATCGACATGCTGTCCACGGACTACCTGGACAAAAATGCCCCTGGTTATGCGCTGAAACGCGATGTGTATGTAAACCTGCGGCTGCATGAAATGCAGCGCGCCGTGTTATCGGAACTTTTCAGCGGCAGACTTGATAAGCGACAAAGTTTGGATATCGAGGGCGCTATTGACCGATTGCGCGAAGCGGAGCCCTCCGGTCTGTGGGACTATGAAGAGCCTGAATCTCCCCAGCGCGACGGTGTCTACGCGTTTCATCTGGAAGGCCGCAGGATCGAGGGCGTTTATGTTTTTCGGATAATGAACAACGGGCTGGCTGAGGACTTGTTGTATACCCCGCATGCCCCGGATGAACGATGGTTTCGACCGCTGGCCGAGTTCGCCAGGTCGGTCAAAGTGAAAGGGTTAGGCCGTTATTACTGCCAGCGCGCCCAGTTCACCGACCAGCGGGTGGTCAAAACTTACATCGAAGCGGTGCAGCGCAGCCGTGTCGACGTCGAACCGCCAAAACTGCAATTCGATAGCCGTGTGCGCGACTTTTCTCGTTGTTACGGCGATATGATTGGCCAGGTCATTAACGGTGTCGATGCTCAAACCAGGAGTCTTGTCGAGTTGGTTGGCAAACTGGTTTATGACGCTGCTGTAGCGGCAGTCACCGTCGTTGGCTGTGTGTTCCCACCGATCGGTTTTGGACTGAGCGCCGTGGTGATTGCAAAAGGGGTGTTCGATGGGGCCAGGGCTTATCACGAAGGTGATTATAAAGCGCTGTTCACAAGCTACCTGGATTGCATGCAGGAACTGGCCACAATGCGCATCGGCAAGTTAGGGTTCTCGCCCCTGCAGAAGGCAATTGCCAAGCGCTTGGGCGATGCGAATACCTGTTTGAGCGTTGTCTCGGCCTGCAGCGGGCAAACGGCGGATCTGGCGGTGATGACCGAGTTGATGAAGGAGGCGTTTGCAGAGCCTGAGTCCAGCGAGCAGACGCTGCTGGAGTAAGCACAGGCGTTGAGCGTCGAACGCTTTAACCGATGGCGGCGCTGGGCTCATAGCCCATCCGCCAACTCACGGCCCGGGTCGCCGCCAGCAATCGCTGCGCCGCCGGGCCGTTTTCATCGGCATGGAACAACGACGTCGGGCCGACAATAGTCAGCACTGCCGCCACTTGGCCGACCGCATTGAACACCGGGGCCGAGAGCGCATCGACTCCCGGCATCAGCAAACCATGCACATGATGCAGGCCGCGTTCGCGGATCTGTTCACACAACGTCGCGTAGACCTGGTCATCGGCCAGCGGGTGGGCAGCCGTTGCCTGCACTTCCAGTTCGCGTAATTCGACAGTTTCACGGTTCGGCAAATAAGCACTGAACACCAGTCCGGTGGATGAACTGAGCAGCGGCAGTACCGAACCCAGTTGCGTCACCACCGTCACTGCACGCACCGCCGGTTCGATATGCACCACGGTTGCACCCTGGTTGCCCCATACCGCGAGGAAGCAGGTTTCGTTCAGGTCGTCGCGCAACTCGGCCAGTGGCAGGGCGGCGACTTTCAGCACGTCCATACTGTTTAAAGCGGCCAGGCCGACGCGCAAGGCTTCGCGGCCGAGACCGTAATGGTTGGTGGCGGCGTTTTGTTCGGCAAAACCACTGGCGATCAACGCCTGCAAATAGCGGTGAACTTTGCTCGCTGGCATCTGCACGTGTTCGGCCAGGCGCGACAACGACGTCGATGGCGACAACTCGGCCAAAGCCTTGAGGATGTCGGTGCCGACCTCGGCCGAGCGGACTTTCTGTTTACCGCTGTCGGCGGTGCTGCTACGCGGCTTTTCCATGGAGGCGGTGTGATCCCGGGACGAATGGGCGTCTTTATAGCTTGACGGTCAATACCAATCAAATTACGTTATGCGTAATCGAATTACGACAAAAATAACCTGGGCGTGCCGAGACTTCTGAAAGGGAGCCATAGGCCACGGCCTACTCCCTGTTCAGGAGGCTCCATGAACCTCGATTCAACGGCGCCAGCGCTGGTTTACCAGTCAGGTTTCGGCAACGAATTCAGCAGCGAAGCGCTGCCCGGCGCACTGCCCGTCGGCCAGAACTCCCCGCAAAAAGCCCCTTACGGTCTCTACACCGAACTGTTCTCCGGTACTGCGTTCACCATGGCGCGCAGTGAAGCGCGACGCACCTGGATGTACCGCATTCAGCCGTCGGCCAATCACCCGGCGTTCGTCAAACTGGAGCGGCAATTGGCTGGCGGACCGCTGGGCGACGTGACGCCCAACCGCCTGCGCTGGAACCCTTTGGATATTCCTGGCGAACCGACCGATTTCATCGACGGTCTGGTGCGCATGGCGGCTAACTCGGGTTCGGAAAAACCGGCCGGGATCAGCCTTTATCACTACCGCGCCAATCGCTCCATGGAGCGGGTGTTCTTCAACGCCGATGGCGAGTGGTTGCTGGTGCCGGAGCTGGGTCGGTTGCGCATCGCCACCGAACTCGGCGTGCTGGAGCTGGAACCGCTGGAAATCGCCGTGCTGCCACGCGGTTTGAAATTCCGCATCGAATTGCTCGACCCGCAAGCCCGTGGCTACCTGGCCGAGAACCACGGCGCGCCGCTGCGCCTGCCGGACCTCGGGCCGATTGGCAGTAACGGTCTGGCCAATCCACGGGACTTCCTGACTCCGGTCGCGCACTACGAAGACCTCAAGCAACCGACCACCCTGGTACAGAAATTCCTCGGTGAGTTGTGGGGCTGCGAGCTCGACCATTCGCCGCTGAACGTGGTCGCCTGGCACGGTAATAATGTGCCGTACAAATATGACCTGCGCCGCTTCAACACTATTGGCACGGTCAGCTTCGATCATCCGGACCCGTCGATCTTCACCGTGCTGACGTCGCCGACCAGCGTCCACGGTCTGGCCAACCTCGATTTCGTGATCTTCCCGCCGCGCTGGATGGTGGCCGAAAACACCTTCCGTCCACCGTGGTTCCACCGCAACCTGATGAACGAATTCATGGGCCTGATCCAGGGCACCTACGACGCTAAGGCCGAAGGTTTCCTGCCGGGTGGTGCGTCGTTGCACAGCTGCATGAGCGCTCACGGGCCGGACGGCGAAACCTGCACCAAGGCGATCAATGCCGAGCTGGCTCCGAGCAAAATCGACAACACCATGGCCTTCATGTTCGAGACCAGCCAGGTGTTGCGCCCAAGCCGCTTTGCCCTCGATTGCCCGCAACTGCAAAACAACTACGATGCATGCTGGGCCTCGCTGCCCGCCACTTTCAATCCGAACCGGAGATAACCCATGACTCAGACCACCCCCACTCGTAGCTGGGTTGCCTCCGCCAACGGTCACACCGACTTCCCGCTGCAAAACCTGCCCCTGGGTGTGTTCAGCACTCAGGGTTCGGCACCGCGCAGCGGTGTGGCGGTCGGCGAGCATATTTTCGACCTGGAAGCGGCGCTCGAAGCCGGTCTGTTCGACGGTGCGGCGCGTTCGGCCGTCGAAGCCACCCGTGGCGGTCAACTGAACGCGTTCTTCGACCTCGGAGGTGGCGCCCGCGTGGCCCTGCGTGAACGTCTGCTGGAACTGCTCAAAGATGGCAGCACCCTGCGCGGCAAGATTGAAGCCCAAGGCGCAAAACTGCTGCCATTGGCTACCGATTGCCAGATGCACCTGCCAGCCAGGATCAATGACTACACCGACTTCTACGTCGGTATCGAGCACGCGCAAAACGTCGGCAAACTGTTCCGCCCGGACAACCCGCTGCTGCCGAACTACAAGTACGTGCCGATCGGCTATCACGGCCGCGCATCGACCATTCGCCCGTCCGGCACCGACGTGCGTCGTCCGAAAGGCCAGACTCTGCCCGCCGGTCAGACCGAACCGACGTTCGGCCCGTGTGCGCGCCTGGACTATGAACTGGAACTGGGCATCTGGATTGGTCAGGGCAATGAGATGGGCGACTCGATTGCCATCGGCGATGCCGCCGAGCACATCGCCGGTTTCTGCCTGTTGAATGACTGGTCGGCGCGCGACATCCAGGCCTGGGAATACCAGCCACTGGGGCCGTTCCTGTCGAAAAGCTTCATTACCAGCATCTCGCCATGGGTCGTCACCGCTGAAGCGCTGGAACCGTTCCGCCGTGCCCAACCAGCGCGTCCCGAAGGCGATCCGCAGCCGTTGCCGTACCTGTCCGACAAGCGTGATCAGGCCGCTGGCGCCTTCGATATCGAACTGGAAGTGCTGCTGCTCACCGAAGCCATGCGCGAACAAAACCTGCCAGCCCATCGCCTGACGCTGAGCAACACTCAATACATGTACTGGACCGTGGCGCAACTGGTCGCGCACCACAGCGTCAACGGCTGCCAGTTGCAGGCCGGTGACCTGTTCGGTTCGGGCACTTTGTCAGGGCCGGAAAACGGTCAGTTCGGTAGCCTGCTGGAAATCACCGAAGGCGGCAAAAAACCGATCGAACTGCCTTCGGGCGAGGTGCGCAAGTTCCTTGAAGACGGCGACGAAATCATCCTGCGTGCACGCTGCAGCCGCGACGGTTTCGCCTCCATTGGTTTCGGCGAATGCCGCGGCAAAATCCTCCCGGCACGTTAAGAGGTTCAGGCCATGGAACTCTTTACCTACTACCGTTCGACGTCGTCCTTTCGGGTGCGCATTGCCCTGGCACTCAAAGGGCTGGAGTACCAGGCGCTGCCGATCAACCTGATCGCACCGCAAGGTGGCGAACACCAGCAACCGGCTTATTTGCACATCAACCCGCAAGGCCGGGTGCCAGCCTTGCGCACCGATGAAGGCGAGTTGCTGATCCAGTCCCCGGCGATCATCGAGTACCTGGAAGAGCGTTATCCACAGGTGCCGCTGCTGTCCAAAGACCTGGCCAGGCGCGCGCATGAGCGTGGGGTGGCGGCGTTGATCGGTTGCGACATTCATCCGCTGCACAACGTCAGCGTGCTCAATCAGCTGCGCCAACTCGGTCATGATGAGCCGCAGGTGGTGCAGTGGATCGGTCACTGGATTACTCAGGGGCTGGCGGCGGTCGAGCACTTGATTGGTGACGAGGGTTACTGTTTTGGCAGCGCGCCCGGGATGGCGGATGTCTACTTGATCCCGCAGTTGTATGCGGCCGAGCGTTTCAACATTTCTCTTGAGGCGTATCCGCGGATTCGCCGGGTTGCGGCGCTGGCAGCACAGCATCCGGCGTTCATCAAAGCCCACCCGGCCAATCAGCCCGATACCCCGAAGTAACGCAATACCCTGTGGGAGCGAGCCTGCTCGCGATGAACGATAACGCGGCCAGTCAGTAACACCGAAGCGCCTGCATCGCGAGCAGGCTCGCTCCCACAAAAATCAATGCACCACGCTGTTGGGTGGCAAATGCCCCAGCCGTTCGGTCAGACGAATGCGCTGGATCGGGTCGTCGCTGAGCAACAAGGCATGTTCCAGGTCGAAACGCTCGGCGTTGGGGCAGTCCAGCCGTTGATAGAGGCTGGCGCGGGCCAGGTAGTCGCTGACGCAGGCATTGCCGAGCTCCAGCACCCGCTCGGCATCGATCAGTGCGCCGATGTTGTCGTCGTTGGCTAAATGCAACTGACGCAAGTTGCGCGACAGCCGCTGGAGCATTTGGACCGGATCGCTAGTAACCAGATGCTCGGCGTTGAGCTGCATGTTCGGGCCGTACTGGCGTTGCAGCAACTCGCGGCAGTCGTTGGGGTACAGGCGCCGACCGCCACACGGGTCGAGCACATGATCGGCCCCCGGCACCCGCAACAGAAAGTGCCCGGGAAAATTCACCCCGACCATTGGGATCTCCAGCCGTCGGGCCAACTCCAGCGCGATCAAACCGAGGGCCAGCGGTTGCCCGCGTCGGCGTTCCAGCACCTTGTTGAGCAGTGCCGCCTGCGGACGCAGCGGGACGGATTCGTCCTGTTGATAACCCATGTCATTGAGTCGCCGCAACAACGGTTGGGCCAACTCGCTGACCGGCAACATCGGCAAACCGGCGCTGACCCGTTGTTGCAGATCCTTGAATTGCTCCAGCAGGACCTCGGGCTTCACCTGTGGATCATGTTCGGCAGCGATCCACAGCGCCGCTTCGAAGAGCGCCGGTGGCGAGCGTTGCAGACAAGCGAAAAAAGCGTGGCGCGGGTTCATCAAAATCTCCGGCGGATGCCTCGTTTTAGCCCCGTCTCAGGCATTCGTCCAGTGCTGTACACATGCCGTTGCAGGTTATGTCGTAAAGGCTGTAAAACCCCCGCTGCTTATTCCGGTGCGCTTCAGCAATTTTCAGCCGCAGGCCTATACTGGCGACTACAAGAAGTGATTCGGGAGCCCTACGATGTTCGCTCTCATGCAAAGCACTCGCCTTGAATCGCTGCACCTGAGCGTTGACCCGGTGACCGGGTTGAAGGCGGTGATTGCCATTCATTGCAGCCGTTTGGGCCCCGCCCTCGGTGGCTGCCGTTACCTTGCCTACCCCGACGATGAAAGCGCCGTGATGGATGCTGCTCGCCTGGCGCAAGGCATGAGTTACAAGGCCGCGCTAGCCGGGCTGGCGCAGGGTGGCGGGGTGGCGGTGATCATTCGCCCGCCCCATGTCGAAAGCCGCGCAGCCTTGTTCGAGGCCTTCGGCCGCGTTGTCGAACAGCTCGACGGTCGCTACATCACGGCCATCGACAGCGGTACTTCTGTCGCCGACATGGATTGCATTGCCCAGACAACCCAGCATGTCACCAGCACCACCGCCGCTGGCGATCCGGCGCCGCATGCCGCCATGGGTGTGTTCGCCGGTATTCGCGCCACAGCCATGGCCCGCTTGGGCAGTGACAACCTCGAAGGCCTGCGGGTGGCGGTCCAGGGGTTGGGCAATGTCGGTTTTGCACTCGCCGAGCAACTGCATGCCGCCGGGGCCGAACTGCTGGTCAGCGACATCGACGCCGGCAAGGTACAACTGGCCATCGAGCAGTTGGGCGCCCGTCCGATTGCCAACGAATCGCTGCTCAGCACTCCGTGCGACATCCTCGCGCCTTGCGGGCTGGGCGGCGTGCTCAACAGCCACAGCGTTGCGCAATTGCGCTGCGCCGCAGTGGCCGGTTCGGCCAACAATCAGCTGACGAACCTGCAGGTTGCCGACCAGTTGGAGAACCGCGGCATTCTGTATGCGCCGGACTACGTGATCAATTCCGGCGGGTTGATTTATGTATCGCTCAAACACCGTGGCGAGGCGTTGTCGAACATCACCGCGCACCTCTCGAAAATCAGCTCGCGGCTGACTGAAGTCTTCGCCCATGCCCAGGCTGAAAAGCGCTCGCCAGCCCGGGTGGCGGATGAGCTGGCAGAGAAAGTGCTGTACCGATGACGGAGTGAGGGCCTTACCCGGTCGACTTGCTCCCTGAGCCTGGCGCCACGAGCGTCAGGCCCGACAACGGCACGCTGACCCGGCGTGCAAGGAGCCGTTTCATGCCGCGTAACAAGGTCGACCTTCCCTACACCCGCTATTTATCCCCCGACGGCCAGGCATTGAGCGAACTTCCCGCCTGGGCCGACGACTTCAATCTGCTGACCCGCCTCTACCGGCAAATGATCCTGACCCGTCTCTTCGATCAAAAAGCCGTCGCCCTGCAACGCACCGGGCGCATCGGTACTTACGCGCCGACCCTCGGCCAGGAAGCGATCGGCGTGGCCGTCGGCAGCCTGATGCATCCTGAAGACGTGCTGATCCCGTATTACCGCGACACCGCCGTGCAATTGATGCGCGGGGTGCGCATGGAGGAGATTTTGCTGTACTGGGGCGGCGATGAGCGCGGTAGCGATTTTACCGAGCCCGCGGCGGTCGAGGATTTCCCGATCTGTGTGCCGATCGCCACCCAGGCGCTGCACGCGTGCGGCGTCGCCAGTGCCTTCAAGATTCGCGGCGAACATCGGGTCGCCGTGACCACCTGCGGCGATGGTGCGACCAGCAAGGGCGACTTTCTTGAGGCCTTGAACGTCGCGGGGGCCTGGCAGTTGCCGGTGGTGTTCGTGATCAACAACAACCAGTGGGCGATTTCGGTGCCACGGCGGATTCAATGCGCTGCGCCGACCCTGGCCCAGAAGGCGATCGGCGCCGGTTTCCACGGCGAGCAAGTCGACGGTAACGACATACTCGCGGTCTATGATCGGGTGCAAATCGCTCTCGAACGCGCGCGTCACGGTAAAGGTCCGGTGTTGCTGGAGTGCGTGAGTTACCGCCTCGGCGATCACACCACCGCAGACGATGCGACCCGCTATCGCCCGGCCGAAGAGGTCAAACAGGCCTGGCTGGAAGAACCGGTCAAGCGCTTGCAGCGTTTTCTGGCCGGGCAGGGCGTGTGGGACGAAGGCCGCGAACAGGCACTGATCGCCGAGTGTCAGGCGCTGGTGCAGGGCGCTGTGGATAACTTCGATGCGGCCGGCCAGCAGTCACCTGAATCGGTGATCGATCACGTTTATGCCCAGTGGCCGGCGGCGTTGGCCGAGCAGCGCGAGTGGTTGCTCGAACGCGCGGCGCGCCGTGCAGGAGGGGCCGCTCATGAGTAACGGCAAAGTCACGCTGCTGGAGGCGGTCAACCTGGCGTTGCATCGGGCCATGCGCGAGGACGAAAACGTGATTGTGCTCGGTGAGGACGTCGGCGTGAACGGCGGTGTGTTTCGCGCCACGCAAGGGCTGCGCGACAGTTTTGGTTTCAAGCGGGTGATCGACACGCCGCTGGCCGAAACCATGCTCGGCGGCCTGGTGATCGGCATGGCGGCCCAAGGGCTGAAGCCGGTGCTGGAAATCCAGTTCATGGGTTTCATCTACGCGGCCATGGAGCACCTGGTGTCCCACGCCAGCCGCATGCGCAACCGCACGCGCGGGCGGATCACTTGCCCGATGGTGCTGCGCACGCCGATGGGCGCGGGGATTCGCGCGCCGGAACATCACAGTGAAAGTACCGAAGCGTTGTTTGCCCATATCCCGGGGCTGCGGGTGGTGATTCCTTCATCGCCGGCGCGGGCTTACGGCCTGTTGCTGGCGGCCATCGACGACCCGGACCCGGTGCTGTTCCTCGAACCGACGCGGCTCTACCGGATGAACCCGCAACCGTTGATCGACGATGGCAAGCGTCTGCCGCTGGACACCTGTTTCACCTTGCGTGAAGGCAGCGATATCACCCTGATCAGTTGGGGCGCCAGTGTCATGGAAACTTTGCAGGCCGCGACTGCACTGGGCGAGCAGGGGATTTCGGCCGAGGTGATCGATGTCGCCTGCATCAAGCCGCTGGACCTCGACACGCTGGAAGCGTCGGTGCGCAAGACCGGTCGTTGCGTGATCGTCCATGAAGCGCCACGCACCTGTGGCGTCGGCGCGGAAATCGCCGCCAGCCTCTACGAACGTGCGTTGCTGGATTTGCAGGCACCGATCCTGCGGGTGACCGCACCGGATATTCCGCCACCGTTGTATCGGCAGGAGTTGCTGTACATGCCGAATGTCGAAGACATCCTTCACGGCTGCGACAGCGTGCTGCTGCACCACGTCTAAAGAGGCGCCTGAGGCCCGGAGGCTGCAATGAAATATTTCAAATTGCCCGACCTGGGCGAAGGGCTACAAGAAGCGGAAATCGTCGAATGGCACGTCAAGGTCGGCGATGCGGTGAAGGCTGATCAACTGCTGGTTTCGGTGGAAACCGCCAAGGCCCTGGTGGATATTCCCGCACCTTACGACGGTGTGGTGGCGAAAACCTTCGGCGGCGAAGGTGACATCCTGCATGTCGGCGAACCCTTGCTGGGGTATGAAGGCGAGGCGGATGCCGGCACGGTGGTGGGCCGGCTTGAAGGTGGCGGCAGCAATCAGGAGGATCAGTTTTTCGTTGGCGCCGCGCCCTCGACCCGCGAGCATATGAGCGCTCGCGCTACCCCGGCGGTGCGGCAACTGGCCCGACAATTGGGCGTCGAGTTGAATGGACTAAGCGGGTCCGGCCCCAATGGGTTGATCACCCGCAGCGATGTTGAAACTGCCTCGCAGACCGAGCGCGACAAATTTGGCGGGGAGAAGCTGCGCGGAGTGCGTCGCAGCATGGCGCTGAACATGGCCCGGTCCCACGCCGAAGTCGTGCCGGTGACGATCTTTGCCGATGCCGATCTGCATCGTTGGGGCAATGCGCGTGAGCCGTTGATCCGCCTGGCCAAAGCCATGGCGGCCGCCTGTGCCGTGGAGCCGGTGCTCAACAGCGGGTTTGATGGCAAGACCTTGTCGATCAAGCACCACGGCACATTGGACCTGGGCATCGCTGTCGACACTCCAGACGGTTTGTTCGTGCCGGTGCTGCGTGATGTCGGCAATCGTTCGTCCGCCGATTTGAAAGAGGGCGTGACTCGTTTACGCGCTGATGTGAAAGCGCGCTCGATTCCGGCCAAAGAAATGATGGGCGCGACCCTGACCTTGTCGAACTTCGGCACTTTGTTCGGGCGCTATGCCAATCCAGTGGTGGTGCCACCGCAAGTGGCGATTCTGGCCGCAGGGGCGATTCGCGATGAACCGGTGGCGATGGATGGCAAGGTGCTGGTGCATCCGATATTGCCGTTGTCGCTGACCTTCGATCACCGGGTCGTGACGGGCGGTGAGGCCGCGCGCTTCTTCAAGGTGTTGGTCGAGGCATTGGAACAACCGGACGGTTGAAATCCAGGCATGAAAAAGGCCCTGAGTCAGTGACTCAGGGCCTATTCAATTCGGGCGTTGTTTACTTGGCTGGCTTCGCTGCCTTGGCGGGCTTGGTCGGCTCGGCTGGTTCAGTCGGTTCAATGACTTCTATGGGTTCAGCAGGTACGTTGAGCAATTCGGACAGGGCGTCCGGTTGGCTCTTGAACGCCTTGGCGAACACATCGCGGTTTTTCGCCATGTAGATCCCGGCTTCTTCCACCTGCTGCTCGGTTAGCGACGGAACCGCTTTTTGCAACACTTCAGCCAGCAATTCGGCCAGTTCGAGCATTTTGTCATGACGGTCAGCTTCGGCTTTATCCATGAACAAGCGCTCCAGATCTCGGCTGCTGCGGTATACCACTTCGACGGCCATTCACCACCTCACATGCCTTCACGATAGTTGTCGTTTTCGACTACTGTATTTATATACAGCGAAAAGGATAAGCGAATCCCTGCGCTTTGGGTAGTGGCTTTTTAATGTAGACCGGATTCAGGATTTGTCAGGTGGACCGAGCGGCCCAATCGCTGGCAAGCCAGCGATCTTTTAAGAGGGTGCTGTTACTGCACCGCGATGCTGTAACCGTCGAACGCCGTCTGCTGTTGCAGGGCGGTGATGATGGCTTTGCGGGTGGCCGGTTGTTCGGTGCCGGCATTGTCGATGAAGGTCTCGCTGGCAAGCTCGGCTTCGTCGCCTTCACCGACAAAGGTGAAACCGAGGAATTCGAAGGCTTCACGGTCGGCGTTCGGCTTAACCCGTGGGTTGCGCAGTGGCAGGCTGACGCTGACGCCGTCTTTGCTGATGCTGAACACTTCGATTTCTTTCTTGGTACGGGCCACTTTGCTTTTGCCGCTGTTCGGGTTACTGATGGCCTGATGGGTCTGGTTCAGCACTTTCAGCGCCAGGCCGTAGACCAGCTCCTGAAAGCTTGGGTCGTCCTTGAAGCTCGACAGTATCCGGCTGATCGGGAACTTGCTGCTCAGGTCTTCCAGGGCGGCGATGTCGGCGGCCTCGGCGTCCTTGAGTTGCTTGAGTTCGCCCATCAGTTCGTAGGCTTTATCGTCGTCGAAGCGATCGTGAGCCTGACGGATGGCCGCGCGCAGTTCGCGAATCTGGTCGCTTTCTTTCGAGGTGTGGAACGCGTCCAGAACCATCTCGCTGATGGTTTTGGCCTGCGGCACGTGTTGTGAAAGATTGATGGAGTTTTCGTATTCCGCTTTGGACGACAAGGTGATTACGGATTCAGCGGTATTGGAATCTGGCATTGAAATTTCACTACTTCTTTAAACAGAATTTAAGACGAGAACAGCATCGGCGTTTTCGGGTTGCCTAATCTATTGGACCGCTGCGATGTTGTCACGGACCAACGGACGATCAGGGCAGCGCGGCGACCGATGTGACCGCAACAGCGGCCAATCGTTGCGCAAAAAAAGCCCCGCGTTCGATTCGAAGGCGGGGCTAAAGGCAGTCCGGCGGGCAAGCCGCCGGCGTCCTTGCTTGAGTGAGGATCAGGGAGGCTAGCGGATTATCGCTGGGGCGAATTCAAATTCATCGAGCGAACCGCCAGCGCAGTTGCCGTTTCCTCATCCACCGGCAACGAAAAGCGGAAGGTCGCGCCTTGCCCCGGCACGTCCATCAGGCGAATTTCGCGGCCATGCAGTTGCAGAATCCGCTGCACGATGCGCAATCCCAAACCGCCGTCACGGCGCGCGCCACCAATGTTGAACGGGCGCAGGAACAAGCCTTCGCGCAATTCAGCGGCGATGCCCGGGCCGCTGTCGCTGACGGTGATTTCGACGAACTTGCCTTGCGGGACAAGGCTGATGTCGATTTCCCCGCCATCGGGTGTGTGGCGCAAGGCGTTGTCGAACAGGTTGGTCAGCACGCGCTCGATCAACCCAAGGTCGGCGCAGACCGCCGAGACATTCGGTGCGAAGCTCGCCTTGAGCTGCACGTGTCGGGCTTCGGCGGTCAGCTCGAACTTCTGAAAGATGTCCTGCACCAGATCGGTCAGGGAAAAACGCTCCAG
Source organism: Pseudomonas sp. H3(2019) (assembly GCF_007713465.1). Taxonomy (GTDB): domain Bacteria; phylum Pseudomonadota; class Gammaproteobacteria; order Pseudomonadales; family Pseudomonadaceae; genus Aquipseudomonas. The sequence goes on from NZ_VMSG01000004.1 coordinate 93,762, forward strand.
CACCGGTTGGACGAAGCCGTGTTCCAGGCGCACCAGTTCCAGCAATGACTGCGCCAGACCACCGACCTTGCGGCTCTGGTCGAGGGCGATGCCCAAGTAGCGGCGGCGCTCGGCCGGGGTCAGGCTGGCGTCTTTCAACGACAGGGTTTCGAGGTAGCCATGCAGTGATGCCAGCGGTGTGCGCAGGTCGTGGGAGATATTGGCGACCAGCTCGCGACGTTCCTGATCCTGGCGGGTCAGGGAACGCCATTGTTCACCCAGACGCTTTTGCATCTGCCGGAAGGCGGCATCGAGCACGGCGATTTCGTCCTGAGTGGCGAGGTTATCCACGGTACCTGAGGGCGCCGGCGAGGGCGGTGTGACCGGTGCGCCGTCAATGTCGAAATGCGCGACCGTGTCAGTCAGGCGGCGCAGCGGTCGGGTGATCAGGGTAAATGCCGTGAGGCCGGCGATCAGGCACAGCAACGCGACCATCCCGATCGACCACAGCGCGGTGTTCAGCGCCGCGCTGGTGGCGCCGCGTTCGGCGTAGCGGTCATGTTCTTCGCTGAGCAGCACCACGTAGAGAAAGCCCACCTGCTGACCGTTGACCTTGAGCGGTGCGGCGCTGAACACCTTGCGCCCGTCGATGCTGCGCGGGTCGTCGCCGAGAATCGGCAGGGCTTCGCCGTTGAGCAGGCGCCGCACGGGCGTCAGGTCGACCTGCTCGCGACGCAGGTGGCCTTCAGGCGCCGCATTGCCGACCACCCGGCCGCGACTGTCGAGCAGGTACACCTCGACACTCGGGTTCACCAGCATCAACTGGCTGAACAGCTCGCGCAGTGCATCGGGTTTCAGGCCATTGGCGTCCATCAACTGGGTGTCATGGGCGATGTGCTGCGCCAGGTCCCGGGACAAACCTTGCACCACTTCCAGCTCATGCATGTGGTTGGAGCGCACCTGCATCCACACCGACGTGCCGCTGCACACCAACAGCAACAGGGCGAACACCGCCGACAGGCGCTGGGTGAGTGTCAGTCTCATGGCTGCTCCTGCGCCGGGGCGAATTTATAGCCACGGCCCCACACCGTGAGAATCCGCACCGGTTGCGCCGGGTCGCTTTCGATCTTGGACCGCAGACGATTGATGTGAGTGTTGACGGTGTGCTCGTAGCCTTCGTGACTGTAGCCCCAGACGGCGTTCAGCAAGTCCATGCGCGAGAAGACCTTGCCCGGCTGCCGGGCAAAAAAGTACAGCAGGTCGAACTCGCGTGGGGTGAGGTCCAGGCGCTTGCCGTCGAGCGACACGTCGCGGGTGATCGGATCGATGAACAGCCCGTCGCAGGTCAAGCTGCCAGCGTCCATTCTCAGGTTGCGGGCCATGGCGTCGACCCGTCGCAGCAGGGCCTTGACCCGCGCCACCAGCTCAAGCATCGAAAACGGTTTGGCCAGGTAATCGTCGGCCCCCAGCTCCAGGCCAAGAATGCGGTGCACTTCGCTCGAGCGGGCGCTGGTGATGATGATCGGGGTGTAACGGGCCATGGCGCGGGCGCGGCGGCAGATTTCCAGGCCGTCGACACCCGGCAGCATCAGGTCGAGAATCAGCGCGTCCCAACTGCCTTGTTCGAGCAGACGCAAGCCTTCATTGCCATCGGCGCTGTGCACGACCTCGAACTGTTCGTCGCGCAGGTGCAGGCAGATCAGGTCGGCGATGTGTTTGTCGTCCTCGACCACCAGGACGCGTTTGGGTTGATCCATTGGGACTTAATCCTGTTGCGCAGTGCACGTATTGTGCGGGGTTTTCCCTCGGCGAGTTATCACGAATTGTTTAACTCCACGTGAGGATTTGGCGATCACCTCAAGCCTAGGCTGTGTTCCATGTCATCCACGGCGAATTTAGGGAGAGGGCCATGTTTTCACGGCGACAGATTCTTCTAACGGGCGGCGGGCTGGGCCTTGCGGCGCTGGTTGCCGGTGTATTGCCAAAAATGACCGCGCGCTCGCTGCTGATCAGTGAGGCGAGTGCTGCCGAGACCTTCGAGGTCACCCACACTGATGCGCAATGGCACCAACTGCTCAGCGCCGAGCAGTACGAAATCCTGCGCGAAGAGGGCACCGAACGGGCCTATTCCAGCGCACTGAACAACGAACACCGCGACGGTATTTTTACCTGTGCGGGCTGCGATCTGGCGCTGTTTTCATCGAGCACAAAATTCGATAGCCATACCGGTTGGCCGAGTTTCTGGGCGCCGCTGACTAACGCCGTGGCCACGCGTGAAGACCACTCCTTTGGCGTGCTGCGCGAGGAAGTTCATTGCCGGCGCTGCGGCGGGCATCTGGGCCATGTGTTCAACGACGGGCCAAAACCGACCGGCCTGCGCTATTGCATGAACGGCCTGGCGATGACCTTCAAGCCGCAAACGGCCTGACACCATGGGCAGGCTTTTTCCTTCACTTCATACAGGTCCTTGTTATGTGGCTTCTGGTCCTCGCTTATCTCGGTGGTGTGCTGACGATTCTCAGCCCGTGCATTCTGCCGGTACTGCCCTTTGTCTTCGCTCGCACCGGACAGCCGTTTATCAAGAATGGCTTGCCGCTGTTGGCGGGGATGGCGCTGACCTTCGCGCTCGTCGCCTCGTTGGCGGCGGTGGGCGGTGGTTGGGTGGTGCAACTCAATCAATACGGTCGCTGGCTCGCGTTGCTGTTCGTAGCACTGTTCGGGCTGACGCTGCTGCTGCCACAACTCGCCGAACGGCTGACGCGTCCACTGGTGGCCGCCGGCAGTCGACTGTCGGAAGCGGCGGGTGCCAATGCCCGGCCGCGTCCCGGTGCTTCGTTGCTGATCGGCGTCGCCACGGGCCTGCTTTGGGCGCCGTGCGCCGGGCCGATCCTCGGGCTGGTGCTGACCGGCGCGGCGCTGCAAGGGGCAAGTATCGGTACCACCTTGCTGTTACTGGCCTACGCGCTGGGCGCCGCCTCTTCCCTCGCGGTCGCCTTGTTGCTGGGCGGTAAAGTTTTCGCGGCGATGAAACGTTCGATCGGCGCCGGTGAATGGCTGCGCCGTGGTCTTGGTGCGGCGATGCTGGCGGGTGTGGTCACCATCGCCCTGGGCCTGGACACCGGGCTTCTGGCGCGGGTGTCGACCGCGTCCACCGGTGGGCTTGAACAGGCGCTGGTCGGTCGACTGGCGGGTAAGTCCGGGGCAATGATGGCGCAGATTCCGGCGTCCGCCGACGATCAATCAGGCTCAGCCATGATGGTTGCCGGCGGTGCGATGAAAGTGGCCGCCAACGCTCCCGCGACGCTGCCCGTCGAAGGCAACCTGCCGCCGCTGGAGGGCGCCGTGCAATGGCTGAATTCAGCGCCGCTCAGCGCTCAAGCGTTGAAGGGTAAAGTAGTGTTGGTGGATTTCTGGACCTACTCCTGCATCAACTGCCTGCGCACCTTGCCATACGTCAAAGCCTGGGCCGAGAAGTATCGCGATCAGGGCCTGGTAGTGATCGGTGTGCATGCGCCGGAGTTCGCCTTCGAACGGGATGTGGGCAACGTGACCAAGGCCATGAAGGACCTGGGCATTACCTACCCGGTGGCCATTGATAACGACTACAGGATCTGGCGTGCTTTCAACAACGAATACTGGCCGGCGCACTATTTTGCCGACGCTCAGGGACGCATTCGTTACCACCATTTTGGTGAGGGTAACTACGCCGAATCAGAACGGGTGATCCAGCAGCTGTTGCGCGAAGCCGGCGCGGCGAAAGTCACCGATGGCCTGATCGACGCCAGTGCCCAAGGCGTGCAACAGGCACCGGACATGAATGAAGTGCGCTCGCCGGAAACCTACGTCGGCTACCAGCGTTCGGAGCATTTCGTACCTGAGGCGAGCCTCGCGCCCGACAAGATTGTCGCCTACAGCGCACCCGCGACGCTGGCACTGAATGACTGGACGCTGGACGGCCACTGGAACGTCGGTTCGGAACGCGCCACATCGGCGGCTGGTGCCAGCCGCATCGTCTACCGCTTCCATGCCCGCGACCTGCATCTGGTACTGGGCCCCGGCGCCGACGGCAAACCGGTGCGCTTCAAAGTCATGATCGACGGCAAGGCCCCGGGCGACGCCCACGGCACCGACGTCGCACCGGATGGCAGCGGCAGTGTGACCGAACAACGCCTCTACCAATTGGTGCGCCAACCCGGCGACGTGGCAGATCGGACCTTCAGCATCGAGTTCCTTGATCCTGGCGTGTCGGCGTATGCGTTTACCTTTGGTTGATGAGCATGCGGTCCCGTAGGAGCTGCCGCAGGCTGCGATCTTCTCCGGATACCGTGAATCTACTTATGCAGGAGTCGTCATCATGAAAACCCGATTTACCTGGCGCCGGACCCTGCTCGGGTTGGCCGTCGTTGCAGTTGCAGGTCAATGTCTGGCCTTTTCATTCGGCGCTGCCGAGGACGCAGTCGCCATCGCGCCGCCAGCCCTTGATGAAACGCCTAAGGCCAACAGCGAAACGGCGGTGTTCGCCGGTGGCTGCTTCTGGGGCGTTCAAGGCGTGTTTCAACATGTCAAAGGCGTCAAGGATGCGCTCTCTGGTTACGCTGGAGGCGCAGCGAACACCGCGCAATACGAACGTGTCAGCGAGGGTGATACCGGCCATGCGGAATCCGTTCAGGTCACTTTCGATCCTGCTCAGGTGAGCTACGGCACCTTGCTGCAAATCTACTTCTCGGTCGCTCACAACCCCACCGAGCTCAATCGACAAGGCCCGGACACCGGAACCCAATATCGCTCGGCGATCTTTGTCGAAAGTGCCGAGCAACAAAAAGTCGCCCAGGCCTACATCGCACAACTCGATGCAGCGCACTCCTTCAACAAACCGATCGTTACCAAGCTTGAAACCTACAACGGCTTCTACCCGGCAGAGGCCTACCATCAGAACTTCCTGACGGAGCATCCGACGTATCCCTACATCGTGATCAACGACCTGCCGAAAGTGGCGCAACTCAAACAGCTGTACCCGGAGCGGTATCAGGAGAAACCAGTGTTGGTGAAGGCGGGTATGTAGTGCTGGATCAACCGGAAATCATGTTCTTGCCGATGATCTTCGAGCGATACAACGCCTGATCCGCCCGAGCCAGCAGGCCGGTTTGTTGCTCGTCTTCAAAGCGCTGTGCTACGCCAAAGCTCATCGTGACCTGGAAGTCGCCGACCGGTGGCAGGCTCGACAGCTCCTGGCGGATGTTTTCGGCGAGGGCGCGTGCGGTGGCAGCGGTGCTGTTGGGCAGGATCACGATGAACTCATCGCCGCCCCAACGGGCCAGCAAGTCACCTTCGCGCACGCAGCGTTTGACGCTTTCGACCACGTGCACTAACGCCGCGTCGCCCAAGGCATGGCCGTAATGGTCGTTGATGTTTTTGAAGTCATCGATGTCCATGGCGATCAGCGACAGCGGCTGACGAAAACGCTGGGAGCGCTCGCATTCCAGTGGCAGGGCTTTTTCCAGGAGGTAGCGGTTGGCGATCCCGGTCAGGGTGTCGCTTTCTGCCAGTTTGCGGTTTTCGTCCAGCTGAGCCTGTAACTGCTGATTGAGCAGAGACAGCTCGCGGGTCCGTTCCTCGACCATCGCTTCCAGGGAATGATTGCGCCGTTCGAGTTGCTCGAGCAGACGCTTCTTGTCTTCAATGCAGCGGCTCGCCCCGATCATCCGCGCCACTGAGCCATCGCTGTTACGTGCGATCACATGACCGCGATCTTCGATCCAGATGTAGCGGCCATCCCGCCTGCGGCAACGGTACTCGGTTTGATAGCGGGGCGAGCGCTGATGCAGGTGAGCATCGAATTGCAGCATCACCTGCTGGTAATCGTCGGGATGAATCGCGTTCTCCCAGGCCAGCACGTTGTTCTCAAGTGCATGAGGTGCGTAGCCGAGCATGTCGTACCAACCGCGATTGCGGTAGACAAACCCGGTGTTGGCATTCCAGTCCCAGATCCCGTCGCTGACCAGCTCCAGAATCGCGTGCAGCATGTCTTCATTCAGATCAGTCAGGCTGACCTTCAACGGCTCGATACTGGACAACTCAACCATCACCGCTCTCCCTGCTGCCCTGATCTTCAAGTGGGCGGCCAATCGTGGATAATAACTCATGGCACGTTGAGACTGTAGCGCCGGGAATCAAGGGATAGAAGCCTCTTGCGCAGTAATAATGGCGTGCGCGATCAGTTCTGTTTACCCCACATCTGCAACGCGAACTCGACAAAACTGCGCAGTTTCGGCAAACGGTATCGATCCTGCGCGTAGATCAGATTCATCGGGCGACGGGGCAGTTGATAGTCCTGCATCAGGGCCACCAGTTTCCCTTCCCGAAGGTCTTGATCCACCAGAGCATCCGGCAGCATCACCACACCCATTCCGGTGCGCGCCGCCTGGTGCAGGCCCGATGAGCTGTTGATCAGCATCGGGCCGCTCACCGCCACGACGATCTCCCCGTCAGGGCCACTCAGACGCCACTGTTTTTCCACCGAGCGCCATTCATCGCCCGCCGGGTAGGCAAAGGCCAGGCAATCGTGATCGGCCAGCTCCTCCGGTTTTTGCGGTGTGCCACGGCGTGCCAGATACGCCGGCGATGCACACATGGTCAGCGTGTAGTCCTCCAGTGGCCGGGCGATCAGGTTGGACGGTTCGCTGTTACCCAAGCGAATCGCAACATCAAAACCGTTGTCCAGCAGATCAAGGCGTTGATTGGTCAACACCACGTCCAGCTTGACCTGCGGGCAGCGCTGCACGAATTCGCTCAAGGCCGGCGCCAGGCGTTCCGTGCCAAAGGTCAGTGGGGCAGTAATGCGCAGCGTACCGCTGGGCTCGCCCTGGGTTTGTTCGGCCAGCCGCTCGGAGTCGGCCACCAGCCCCAGCACCTCAAGACAGCGTTGATAGTAGGTCGAGCCAAATTCGGTCAAGCGCTGCCGCCGCGTCGTACGGTGAAGCAAGCTGACACCCAGACGTTGCTCCAGTGCTCGCAGGTGGTTGCCGACCATGGTGGTCGACATTTCGCACTCCAGGGCGGCGGCGGTCATGCTGCCAGCCTCGACCACTTTCACGTAAACCGACATCGCCAGCAGTAAGTCCATTATCAAGCCCAGCTTTAAAATGATTGAAGTGTTACGGCGTTTATCCAGCTCAAGTGGTTAACGATACTGCAAAAACACCGACTGATGATGGAGCTTGATGTCATGACCGCCGCCTGCCTGATGACCACTTATCAACCCCTGGCCTTGAGCTTTACCAAAGGACTGGGCACACGCCTGTGGGATCAGGCTGGTCGTGAGTACCTGGATGCGGTGGCGGGCGTGGCTGTGACCAACGTCGGCCACTCGCACCCGCGGGTGGTCAGCGCCATCAGTGAACAGGCCGGCCTGTTGCTGCACACCTCCAACCTGTACAGCATCGACTGGCAGCAACGGTTGGCGCACAAGCTGACGAAGTTGTCGGGGCTCGACCGGGTGTTCTTCAACAACTCCGGTGCCGAGGCCAATGAAACCGCGCTGAAACTGGCCCGGCTGTACGGCTGGCACAAAGGTGTCGAACAGCCGTTGGTGGTGGTCATGGAGAACGCCTTTCATGGCCGCACGCTGGGCACCTTGTCTGCCAGCGATGGACCAGCGGTGCGTTTGGGGTTTCAGGGGTTGCCGGGGGATTTCATCAAAGTGCCGTTCGGCGATCTCGCCGCGCTGGATAAGGCCCACCAGACTCATGGCCAGCGCATCGTGGCGGTTCTGATGGAACCGATTCAAGGCGAAAGTGGCGTGCAACTCGCACCTCCCGGCTACCTGAAAGCCCTGCGCGAATTGTGCAATCGGCGCAACTGGCTGCTGATGCTCGACGAGATCCAGACGGGTATCGGCCGCACCGGGCAATGGTTCGCCTTTCAGCACGAAGGTATCGTTCCGGACGTCATGACCCTGGCCAAAGGCCTGGGCAACGGTGTCCCCATCGGCGCTTGTCTGGCTCGCGGCAAAGCCGCCGAACTCTTCACCCCCGGCAGCCACGGCAGCACCTTTGGTGGAAACCCGCTGGCATGTCGGGTGGGTTGCACAGTGCTGGAGATCATCGAAGAGCAAGGCTTGCTGGAAAACGCCAAGCGTCAGGGCGAACGCTTGCTCGCACGTTTGCACGCCGAACTCGATGGCAACCCGCAGGTACTAGAGATCCGTGGTCAGGGTTTGATGATCGGCATCGAACTGGCCCAGCCCATTCGCGACCTGACCCTGATCGCTGCGCGGGATCACGGGCTGCTGATCAACGTGACACGGGGCAAGACCATCCGCTTGCTGCCACCGCTGACCATCGATGAGCGGGAGGTGGAAATGATTGTGCGGGGGGTAGGGCGGGTACTGAGAGGGGCTGAGAGCTGATCGATCTCGCTTACCCCATTCCCGTAGGAGCAAGCCTTGCTCCTACGGTTTTTTGTCCGTCGCCAGGTGTAAAACGTGCCCGATTTACTGCTGCAACTTACGCTTGTTCCTCAGGTGCACGATCACCGCCACAACCACAACGACCAGCACAACACCCAGAGCAATCGGCAGCCGGTAAGGCCTGAGGTCACCGAACAATTGCTGAAGTGCTTCGCCCGCCCAATAACCGCCGCTGACAAACAGTGTGGCCCAGACCATTGCACCGAGCATGTTCCACAGTGAAAAACGCAACGGCGACAGGCCACTGGCACCGATCACCATAGGGCCCACCAACCGCATGCCGTACAGAAAACGCACCGAAAAAACCGACATCGACGGGTAGCGTGCGATCAATCCGCTGACGCGCTTGATCTGCGCTTGCTGGCGCTTGAGACGAGGCAAGAGTCGCGAACCGAAATACCGACCGCTCCAGAACAGCAGTTGATCCCCCAGCATTCCGCCGGCGCTGGCCCAGGCGATCACCGGCCAAAGCTTCAGCAAATGCTGATGCGCCGCCATGCCGCCCAATATCAGGATGGTTTCGCCTTCCATGACACAGCCAATAAAAACCGCCCAATAGCCGTAGGTCGCGAGGAGGTGATTGAGGTCTATGTGCTCGAACATGGGCGGTTGGCGGCCTTTGGCGTGTTGTGGAGGCTGGGTAATGGCGGACCGTCATCGGCCGGGTTCGTTGCCCGTGCATTCATGAATGAAGCGATTATGTGGCTGCGACATTCGAGAGCGGACGCTCCCCCAGATACTCAACCAACCGTAGCAGATAACCGTCCGGGTCCTGCACCACCAGCTCATGCTGGCCGACTTCCACCGTACCGGATCGATACCACTTCTCGGCAAACGGGCGAAACAATGGCCACTCGGCAGCGGCCAGCCGCTGGAGAATCGGCTCGACACTGTCGACCGTCATCTGAAAGTTGATGCCGCGCCCAAACGGCGCCTCCAGTGGACCGGTCACCCATTGCCCTTCGAGCGGGTCGTACTGCTCCAGCATGACCTGCACCCCGTCGAAATCGAGGTAGGCAAAGCCCTCTTCGGGGCGGTCGTAGGCGACCCTGAATCCAACCAGTGTGGTCCAGAAATCCAGACTGTTCCTGATGTCGCCGACCATCAGTTCGGGGACCATTCTGTTCCTTGAAAACATACCTCTCCTTTAGTGAACGTCTAGCCCGTTCAATGTGCGCTCAGGATAGCGCCTCAATCTTGATCGTTCCCACGCAGAGCGTGGGAACGATCAACTTCCGAAGCGTCACCACCCTGCACCAAGGTCTGCGCCTCACCCTGTTCAATCACCCAGCGCAGCAGGTCGGTCACCGGCACGCGGTGGCTGCGTTCGACCCATTGCAGGCCGTCGGGGCTGTAGTGTTCGGTGTAGCGGGTGAGGATCAGCTCGCGCTGGTCGCTCGACAGTCGCAGGCTGACTTCGCGGCAGTGCAGGTTGGCGTTGGCGTGTTTCACCACACGTTGTTGCAGCATCAGGGACTGGTTTTCAGGGATCATCGGTCGGGGCTTCCTGGCAGCGGTGTACGCGTGAGCAAGGGCATGAGCAAACAGTCTTCGGGAAAAGGAGCTTGATGCTGACATTCGGGTCTTGCGCAAAGATGTCTGCTTTTTTACCGCGATGTCGCTTTGTTACCCGATTGAAATATATGACGGACCGCGCCGAATGGTTTTAGATGTGGGTTCTTTCAGACCTTAAGTGATGCCGCTGGTGAGCAGTCTTTTGATCGTGGACGACGACCTTGAGGTCCTCGCGCTGCTGAAGAAATTTTTCGTGCAACAAGGCTATGCGGTGGAGGTCGCCACCGATGGTGCTTCGATGTGGGCGGCGATTGAGCGCCAGGCGCCGGACCTGATCATTCTCGACCTGATGCTGCCGGGCGAGAACGGGCTGACGCTGTGCCAACGCCTTCGCCAGCAATTTCCGACACCGGTGATCATGCTGACCGCCATGGGGGAGTTGAGTGATCGGGTGGTCGGGCTGGAGATGGGCGCCGATGATTACCTGAGCAAACCGTTCGACGCCCGGGAGCTGTTGGCCCGCGTGCGCGCCGTGCTGCGCCGGGCCGGCGAAAGCCGCCCGCTGGCCGGGGAAGCGCCGCGCCCGCTGATCAAGTTCGCCGACTGGCAACTGGACCTCACCCGTCGGGAACTGCGCTCGCCGGATCAAGTGATGATCCCGTTGTCGGCCGGCGAGTTCGACTTGCTGTTGGTGTTTGTCGAGCATCCGCAGCGCATTCTCACTCGGGAGTTGCTGCTGGACCTGGCGCGGGGCCGCACGCATGAGGCATTCGATCGCAGCATTGACGTTCAGGTCAGCCGCTTGCGGCGCAAGCTGGAGTACGACACCAAGCGCCCGGAAATGATTCGGACCGTGCGCAACGGCGGTTACCTGTTCACTCCTGGCGTGACCCGCCAGTGAAGAGACTCATGACCGGTTTGCGTCTGCGCCCGCGTGACACCGTGGCGCGCTGGATCGCCCTGACCACCCTCGTCGCGATGCTCACGTCGCTGGCCTTCAACGCGCTGTTTATCCAGCTGGCCGGAGTCTGGGCTTACCCACCGCTGGCCGAGACCGGCCTTCTGGAGAGAACCGCATCCATCACCCGGGTGATCGAAGCCTCGCAAGCGTCGCAGCGCGAACGCCTGGTCCAGGCCGCCAGCGACAGTGCCTTGAGCGTGAGTTGGCATGCCAGCCGTGAAGGTCTGGATTTGCCAGACACTCCCAACGCGGCGTCCCGCACCGCCTCACCAGAAGCTCAGCGGCTGTTTAATACACCGACGCGCCGGGTCGAAGCCTATCAACCCGGCGACTGGCCACAGAAGAACGGACATTACGCCTTGCTGGTACAACTGGCGGATGAGTCGTGGCTGATGTTCAGCGTGCCGTCACGCAGCTGGGGGCTGGCGCAAGGGCCGCGAACCCTGATCGTGATTCTGCTGGTGCTGCTGTCGACCGGCATCGTTGCGCTGATTGCCACCCGCCGACTGGCCAAACCCCTGCAACACTTCGCCCAAGGCGCACGACGCTTCGGCGTCGACTTCCGCGCCCCGCCCATCGACCCGGTCGGCCCGCATGAAATCCGTCAGGCGATCCTCGCGTTCAATGCCATGCAGGCCCAGTTGCAGCACTTCATCAAAGACCGCACGCAGATGCTCGCCGCCATCTCCCACGACCTGCGCACCCCGCTGACCCGAATGCGCCTGCGCGGCGAATTCATCGAAGACTCCGAACAGCAACAACGGCTGTTTCGCGACGTCGACGAAATGCAGGCCATGATCAACTCAGCCCTGGAATTCTTCCGCGATGACGCCCGCCTGGAACAGGCAACCCAGTTCGACCTGGCCGAACTGCTGCAAACCCTGATCGACGATTACCGCGACCAGTCCATCGACATCGCCTTCAGCGGTCCACCCCGACTGGTCTACTTCGGCCGCCCGCTGGGACTCAAACGGGTGATCACCAACCTGCTGGACAACGCGATCAAATACGCCAGTGAACCGGCGATTGAACTGCGGCAGGAGGATGATCAGGTGATCGTCCGTGTACTTGATCGCGGGCCGGGGATTCCTGCAGACAGTTATGAACAGGTGTTTGCACCGTTCTTTCGGCTGGAAGGGTCGCGCAATAAAAGCACGGGTGGGGTTGGGTTGGGGTTGTCGGCGGCGAGGGCGATTGTGTTGGAGCATGGGGGGACGTTGACGGTGCGCAATCGCACGGTTGGGGGGCTGGAGGCGAGGGTGGTGTTGCCGGTGCAGGAAGGGTAGGCGTGGGATTAATGGGGGGGACAAATTTACTTTTCATGACTGCGTTCAGTTGCCACGAAAATAGACTTGTCCCCTTTTTTCGAGTGACCTGTTTCAGGGCTCGACACACGGCTGAGAGACCTATTCAGGGCACGAGAGCCGGCTGAGGACGTGTAGCCAAGGCCGCAGAAAAGTTATTTCGAGAACAGCACACTAGACTGCTTGGTAATAATCTCCACCGAAAACGCTTTATGAACCAATTTTTTTTTGAGCCTGTCCTGCATGATGGCGCGACTTATGCAGTATGTACCCCAACGGGTCTGGAACACCCGACATTGAGCGGTTGCGTGATTTTTATCAGATAAAAACAAATGTCATAACCCCTTGAAGCCAGGCTCAGGGCAGCGCAGGTACTCTTGAAAGGTGAATTTTTTTTAAGACTGCCTTCTTCCCAACCCTGAAATCTTGATCTACAGTTTGTTACCGCCACGGATGGTAAAAAGGACAAGGATGACCTATTTCAATAAAGTCTATTATCCCGCTGCGTCGCAAGTAATACGGTGTAGTGGCGATAGAATAGCTCAGGCTCCCCAACTGACTATCGGTCCGTGCATAGCGATCGAAGTACTATTTTCCCCGATCCATTCATTGAATGGTTCAGGAGGAAAACCTCTTCGCTTTTCAAAAAAACATACGTATCCAGTTCGGCGTCTCCCTCGTTCCCTGTTGCGTTTAGAAAAGCCTGCGGAACAAACACTCGAGCAGCTGACACTTCATACGGCTTCAAAAAATAAAAATCAGAACGGAATCTGCAAACCCCTCGATCCCGGCAGTCAAGAATACCCTCGATAAACCGTTGCTCAATACTTGATCGTATGGGGACGCTGTGCCCATGAGTAAAAAAACAGCGAGCATCTAAACAAGCCGATAGTCCGCAGATAGAAAATCGTGGAGGGAAAGTCTATGTTTGTTAGCATTGAATCTAGAACAAGTAGAACTTTACTAAAATCAATCTGCTACGGTTTACCATTCGATGCAACCGGACTGCACAGTGACGCGAAAGCTGTAACGGATCGCCTGGACGAGCTAAGGCATCGATATACCAGTTTACGCATCTCATCAGGGAACTCTGCATCGCCGGTCAGTAACTATTTATTTTATTTGATGCTTAAAGAGAAATACTCAGGTTTTCATTTCGAGCTGAAAAAGCCAGAGAAACGAGTCGTCACCAACCTGCATATATTCAAAGTGAAAGGACGTATACCTTCGTTGGCCGCCTTGCTGCTATCGGACTCACTTGCCATAAAAACAGATATCGAAAACAAATATGAGCGAGTCGGAAACTTGAATAAATATACCAATGAAATAGCTTCACTCATCTCCGGATCAGGCGTCATGCCGCCTACCGAACGCTCTATGCAAGGGTTGGTTAACACCCTGGACCTGTGCAAAAAAGAGAATACTGAGCTGGTCTTCATTAGCGCTATCTGCCCGGACTACTCTTACACCCGAGACGCAGACGGCAAGCCACAATACACATTCCACAGTGTTGGCGATAACACGGGACTGGCTGGCGACAAGCTGATCAAAGCAGCGAATGCAATCAAAACGTTCGGGGCAAACGTGGGACTTCCGGTCAGCCATGGGCTATTCGGAGGGGAATTTGAGTATGTTTCATTTTACAAAAATGACTACTCACCGTCGCAAAGAGCAGAGTTCCTGGGCAAGGTCGACACACAACTTCATACCATCGGCGGCAAGCTGGAAGCGCCATTCAAGGTAGCGTCATTCTTTGAGCTGTGCGGTGGAGAAGAAGGTTGGGTCGAACAGCACCAACAAATAAAGCAGCGTATAAAGTCCGGTGACATGGGGTTGACCGGTCTGGACAAATACGCGTTTCTGGAAGTGTATGAATCCAGAAAAGCCCTGTACGCAAAATGGTTTCCCAGCAGTGAAGAAGAGATAGTCTGGAATAACTTCATCTCCCAAGCGGCTGAATATGCCCTGATGGGTAAGTTGTTCAACGAGCATTATAAGCACCACGTTGTACTCGCGGTCGACCATTACAAGATGGAGCCGTTCTACTCGTACTTTGGATCGTCAAGCGTATTGTATGTAAAAACCGATTATCTTTGACTACCAGTTGAGTAATGCAATGAATCGAGAATATAGCACGCGGTATACAAAGTACGGCCATGGCATAGACGTAAGGAAAACCTACGAAGGGCTTCCTCTACAAGCATTCTGGACCTGGGTAACGGGCAAGTCGTTAAATACCAAATCGCCGAAGTTGCCCAGGGAAACACTGCTTAGCGTATGGCAGTTAGTGCTGCAAATAAGCTGGGGGTATGGCGTATTCTTTGCTGCCGTTGTTTTTGGTCAATGGCTAATAGACTCGGACCTTTCGTGGCCGATAAAAGTCTTGCTGTCGATCCCGATATTTTGCATGGTCGTCAACCGCTCAAGAGGGTTGCTTCACACCAGCCATTACACGATCCATGGGGCAACATTGGCCAGTAAAAATCAGGCCAGGTTTTTCTACAAATGGATTCTTTCCATCCCGGTGTTACACACCCCTTGGGAAAATTACATGAAGCTTCACGTCAGTGAGCATCATGGCATCAATACCTTCAGCACTGAGCGGGATGTTGACATGGTTTACATGACCCATCACGGGTTTTACAAAGGGATGAAAGAGAAGGAGTTCTGGACAAAGTTGCTGCTGGCACCCTTTCATCCCCTGAGAATCTATGAGCATCTCAATTTTCGTTTCAGAATAAATTTCGTGGATTGTGAAACTCACGAAAAAATCAGCCGACTGGCTTACTGGGCGGTGCTGCTGGCGGTTGTTTATGCAAGCGGCTATATGGAAGGTTTCCTGATTTTCTACGTGTGTTCAATTTTGTTGGTTACACAGCTTTCGTCCTGGGTACAACACATCACTGAACACCTGTGGTTTTCTACAAACAGTGAAGGCTTACCCAAGTACTTGTATTACGGGTCACTGTCGTGGGGACGTTTCTTTGGGCGCCCTTATCCCAAGGATAAAAAAGGGCTTTCTTTTGTAGTCGGCTTCATTAGATGGCTGTCGGGAACCCTGCTCATTGATATACCCCTGCGAGTGTTCGCTTATATGCAGGATTTGCCCAGCCATGACTTCCATCACCGGGCACCGGGCGTGAATTTCTGGAGTATCGCCCCGGAGCGGGCAGCCAATGAAGCTCTGCCATCGAGGTTTGGCCCGATGACAGAAACATGGAGCATGAAGGAAAGCCTGCTGATAGTCAGGGACCATTTGTGCAGGGATGAAAGCGACCCTTTCCAGATACGGCAATGGTACAAGGAAAACAGCAGTGTTTATGAATCGACCCTTCGCAAAAAAAGCAGTTTGAAAGCAGAGCAAAAAATCCAGGACATAACGGAGTATTCACTGTGAGCTCGACAAACAAAAATATTGCGCAAGACCTCAAAAAAAATGGCGTTGCTTACATTGAACCAGGCAATCGGTTTTATACCGATGAAGACTGGCAGCAGATCAATGCGATCATCAACCATCAGGATTTGCCTTGGGAAAAAATCCTGATCGGTGACGCTGATGAAAAAAACGACTTGCTGGTCGCGCGTTTCATGACGGATGTTGATATCCCACGGTACGTGAATACGCCACTGTCGACCCAACTCAAGGACGTGGTGTGCAACGAAGCCATCTGGGGCTTTTTTTCCGAACTGTTCGGTGGTGAAGCATTCTACTTGCGCAGAATGCAAGTCAACAAAATGAGAGAAGACTCTTTCATTGGCCTGCATCTGGACAGAGACAGCAACCCGGATTATCTGTATTCGGTTGTTTTGCAGCTGGGTCAAAACTTCTCCGGTGGAGAGTTCACTGTTTACAATAGCGATGGTGTCGTTTCGAAGAAAATCCAGCCTGCGTTGAGCTCGGTGATCATCAGTGACTGCAACTTTAGGCACGAAGTGAATACGGTCCGTGAAGGTGACCGGATTTCCCTGGTGTTTTTCGTGAGCAAACATGCTGATAAAAATAGGCGAGTGCGCGCTAAAGCCGCAGAAACCGCTTAAATACGGAATGCCCGAGTCCATTAAACGGTAAGGAAAAACCTGCAAGACATTGGCTCGGGCATGACCCAAAAAAATGTAGAAGCAAGCCCCCTGTTTCAGCGCGGAGATTATTGCCAGCCTTAAAGACAAGGCGTAGCATCACCACAGAGAATTTCATAAAGACTTGGCAAAACAATAAAAATATAGATGTTGAAAATGACCAAGAAAAACGCTCGGCTTGAAGTCGAGGCACATTTTAAATGCTGCCATCATCCGGTTTGGTTTTGTCCTTGGCTACGGGGACGAGCTGACCGAAACGTCAAGCAAACCTAAAATTTCTCTGGACTAAAATATGCACTTAACCTTCGATTTGCTTTGCGCGTTCGCCCTCTTCGCTTTTGTTTCATCGATCACCCCCGGTCCCAATAACACCATGTTATTGGCATCCGGTGTGAACTTTGGATTCGTCCGCACTATTCCACATGCACTGGGTATCAGTGGCGGATTTATGGTTATGGTATTGGCGGTAGGGTTTGGCATGGGGCAACTTTTTACCGCCTTTCCAATGGCTTACACCGTACTGCGCTACGCAGGCGCGGCATATTTGCTCTACCTTGCATGGAAAATTGCCACCTCCGGACCGCTCTCGAAACCTGGATCAGCCAATGCCGAACCCTTGGGTTTTCTGGGCGCCGCAGCATTCCAGTGGGTAAATCCAAAGTCGTGGGTTATGGCGATTGGGGCCATCAGCACCTATACCCCTTCTGAAGGCTACTTCTATAACGTAGTGGTCATTGCATTGGTTTTTGCCATCATCAACATACCGTGCGTATTTTCCTGGGCAAGTTTTGGTAGTGCACTTCGTAACGTGCTTAAAAGTCCGAGAAATCTTGTAATTTTCAATGTCACCATGGCCGGCCTTCTGGTCGTTTCCCTCTACCCGCTGTTGCTCAGCACCAGCTAGTTTCTGAGCGGTACCGAACGGTAATAATACTGGCGTTGAATAGAATAACGTATATAGCAGGGATGACATGGCTAGCCAACAAATCGATTTTGATAATCTCGGTTTTAATTATATTAAAACAGACTATCGATACTTGTCGTATTGGAAGGAAGGCGACTGGGATGACGGGGCATTGGTTACCGACAACCAACTTCACATCAGTGAAGGGTCAACCGCCCTGCATTATGGTCAACAATGCTTTGAAGGGCTCAAGGCCTATCGCTGTAAAGACGGCTCTATAAATATCTTCAGGCCCGATCAAAACGCGCTGCGCATGCAGCGCAGTTGCTCAAGACTGTTAATGCCGTTAGTTCCCGTAGAGGTGTTCGTTGAAGCCTGCCGGAAGGTCGTGCAGGCCAATGAGCACTTCATCCCGCCTTACGGTTCAGGAGGGGCATTGTACTTACGCCCGTTTCTGATCGGTGTTGGTCATAACATTGGAGTCAAAACCGCGACAGAATTTCTGTTCTCTATCTATTGCGTTCCCGTGGGCGACTATTTCAAGGGCGGTTTAACGCCGCATCAGTTTCTGGTATCCGACTATGATCGTGCTGCCCCCAATGGGACCGGGGCTATCAAGACCGGCGGCAACTATGCCGCCAGCCTGGCGCCCAGTGCAGAAGCCAAGCAGCGACAGTTCACAGACTGCATATACCTGGATTCGCTGACTCACTCAAAAATTGAAGAGGTTGGTTCCGCGAATTTCTTCGCGATTACCGAAGAAAATGAATTCATCACCCCGGGCTCTTCATCCGTTCTGCCCGGAATCACTCTGTCCTCCCTCAAGGATATCGCTCAGTCCAGTCTGGGCATGGAGGTCATCGAAGGGGATATCTTTATCGATGACCTGGGTAAGTACAAAGAGGCAGGCGCCTGCGGTACGGCGGCGGTAATTACGCCTATTGGTTGTATTGAATATCAGGATAACTTCCACATCTTTCACAGCCTGAAGAGTGTAGGGCCTGTGACGCAGCGGCTGTATCGCGAACTGACGGGTATCCAGTCGGGTGATATCGAGGCGCCGGGCGAGTGGATCGTCAAAGTGTGATCTCGCAGTAAAAAACTGCTTGTCCGCACAAATAAAAGCCAGATGAAAAAAGCCCCGAATACTTGGGGCTTTCTCGTTTCAGCCTTATATCAGGCCTCAATCACGCAATCATCATCAGAAGAGACTGATCGAATAGGGAGAGCGATTTCAGGCCGAGCCAAGTTCCAATGCATAGGCTTTTTCCACGCGTGGAAAGAGCGGCACGGTCAACAGGGCGCAAAAGGCAGCAGCCAGCCACACCACGCCCCATGAGAAATGAGTCATGAGGGCTGACGCAGCGATAGGGGTCGCGAACAGCACGACAAAGACGCAGGTATTGCCCATGGCCAGGGCCGTGCCTGCCCGACTGGCGCCTGCCAGTGTCGCGAGTTCGGTGTAAGCCACGCCGTGCCAGGCGGATACGCTGATCCCGGCGATTACCATTACGCCGATGATCAGGGCGCTGGCCAGTGGTGTTTCGCTCATTCCGTAAAAGCTCGCGGCCGATACCGTGCAACCCAGAACCAAAAAGGTCAGAGCACTCAGCCATGCACAGGTTTTGAGGTAGTTACGGCGGTTTTTATTTTTATCGGTCCAGCGCCCGCTCCAGATTCTGCTGACGATCGCACCGATCTGTATGACCGCCAACGTCGCGGAAACCAGCGTGATGTTGATGTTGCCAACGTCATGAAAGAACACGGCGGCATAGGTGAGAATGGCAAATTGCGGGGCGCATAGCAGGCCGATGGCTAAAACGATTCGCCAGACTCTTGAGTCTTTCAGTGGACTGGTAGTGGGCTCTTTACTCTGTTTTTTCGCCGCGTCGCTGGAGAAGTCCGGCTCATACAACCAGAACCCGGCAAACAGGCAGGCAATGAGACAGAAAATGGCAGAGGCACTGAATACTTCGACAAATCCATAGGAATGGGCGAGGTAGGGCAGCATGATCGCCCCTAAGGCATAACCTCCCGGGACCGCCGTTTGCCGAATGCTCATGGCCAGCCCTCGTTCGCCCTCTTTGAACCAGGCCATGATGGCTCGACCACTGGCGCCGTTGACGCTGCTTCCCAGCAGGCCCACCACGAACAGCCCGATGGCCAGCAACACTATCGTGGGTGCATACAAGGCAAGTATGGCCAGCCCAAGCAGTGCGATCCCGGAGGTGAGCAGCCCCGTCAGCAGCACAGGGCGATCACCCCAGCGATCAGTCAATAATCCCCACGGGATCTCGCTGACGGCAATACCGAGTCCCAAAATCCCCAAGACCAGCCCCAGCTCGGTGTTATCGAGCTGATACGTTGCTCGCATATAAACCGCTGTCGCGGGTAGTCCACCCACGACACTGGAAAAGCTTGCGTTGGCAGCAACACCGATACCCAGCACTTTCCAGCGGTGACCGTTATCTACAGGCATAAGAATCCCACTCGTTGAATAGTTGTGGGCCAAAAGACTCTCATGAGGGTATCGTCTCGAATATCAAATTATTTTGTGTATTCATCCCGAAAAACAGGATTGTCATGAGGCCGGTAAATTTCGATCTAGATGCCATGCGCAGTTTCGTCACCGGGGTCGAACTGGGCAGCTTTGCCAAGGCGGCGCAAAAACTCGCGCGTTCGACTTCAGCCATCAGCGCCCAGTTGAAGAAACTGGAAGCCCAGGTGGGCTCAGCGCTTTTCAAAAAGGCAGGTCGCGGGCTTGCCCTGACTGATACGGGAGAGGTGCTGCTCAATTACTCTCGGCGTCTTTTGAGTCTCAACGACGAGACCATCACTGCCGTCTCCGAGCTGAAGCTCAAGGGATGGGTACGCCTCGGGCTTCAGGAGGATTTCAGTAGCTTCTTGCCGACGGTGCTGGGCAGGTTCGCCAGGGCTCATCCCGATGTTCGAGTGGAAGCCCGGATTGCGCGCAATGCTGACCTGTTGAGCCGGATCGAAAATGGCTCGCTCGATTTGGCGGTGGTGTGGGGGGACGTGCCGGACGTCGGATACCGGGAGCGGGTGGCGGAACTGCAAATGGAGTGGATCGGCTCTTCTCACCAGTACCTCGACTGGCGTATCGAATCAGGGGCGCCGCTGCCCATCATTGCGTTTGACACGCCGTGTCCTTTTCATTCAGTGGCCACTGCGGCGCTGAATCGCGAGGGAATTCCCTGGCTGCTGTCGTTTACCAGTTCCAGTCTCAACGGTCTGTCCGCAGCGACCGAAGCCGGTTTGGGCTACACGATCAGGACAGCCTTGGGCTTGCAATCGGGGACCGAACTGTTGGCTGCCGGCGACCGAGGCTTGCCGCCTTTACCCTCCATATCCCTGACGCTGCATCGAAGAGAGGCTAACCCTGATCCGCTGACCGAGCGTTTGTCGAAGATCGTCATACAGGCTATTCGAAGTGAAATTGTTCACTGAGCGATAAAATGCGAGCGTTAGCGTGATGCGCATGTAAAACGAACATGAGAGGGCAAACCACGGTTTCCCGTATTCATAACCGTGGTCTGTCCCTGTATTTTTACTGCGTGTTGGCTGCGATTAGTTGGACGTGGTTGAACACTCCAACTAATGCCATTGGCGTTTTACTTCCTGCCACTGAGTATCTGATAGCCACTTATCTGCCATCGGAAAGAAGATATTCTCCTCGGACTCCATATGATCATAGTATTTCTTGATAAAGTCATCGATGGTATCAGCGATCACTTTCATTTCCTGAGTTGACTCTTCCAACGCCTTGAGTTGTCCAGCAATGCGCCCAAATGCCAGATGGTCGCGCTCGATATCCTTGACCCGTTGGTGGATCGGTGCCTCAGTCTCCAGCAAGGCCTGCCGGATAAGCTCTTCATTTTCATGGTGGTGCCGTTCTGCTTCACCGTGCAAGGCTTCCAGTACCTGAAATAACTGCTTGCGATCATCCGCACCAGCGGACTCATGCCTGATTTTTCCCAGTAATACTTTGATCTCGGTAATTCTGAGCGCCACCTCATGATGATAGGTGTGCAGTTCATTCAACAGGTTGTTCATATAAAGTCCTCTCTGCTACACCAAGGCATCATGGAAGATTGTTATTAATTACCAACTTTCAGGGTGGCCATATATATAAGATTCATCACTTCCAATGCCTCCATCCAGCGCATTCATCTGCACGCACTAAACCCCTTTTAGTATAGTCGGGCGCCAAACCCTCACCCCGGGAAACGTGCCGCCCTTGGATGAATTTGAAATATCAGGTCAGTGTTGATATGCGCTATTTGATCTGCTGAAGGAGACGCTGCAAATAACAGGGGACGGGATTGTTGGTTTTGGAGGGGGAAGAAGGGGAGGCGTTATCAAGCAGAGCATGAGGTTGCCCCTTGGCCGGTCTTCACAAACCAAGGGGCAAACCCAATGGATCAGGTGAACCTAAGCTTCCCAGCCCGCGCCACTGACCGCTGATTGCACCAGTGGGTGCAAGTCTGCGCCCTGATGCGCTGTCTGCCAGGCCAGCAACTCCTTGCGCATGCCGGGCGTCCAGTACATTTTCAGGTGATTACGCACGTCGAGCACGGCCTGTTGCTGGTCCGGTTCGCTGGCGAAGTACTGGGCGATCTGGTTAGCCATTTTGATCAGGTTGGCGGTGCTCATCGGCGTACCTCGGCTTTTGCTCCGGCGGCGCGTGCCTGGCGGCGTTCGTCGAGCAGGCGTTGTTGTTCGTCGCTGAATTCCTGGTAGCGTTTTTGCCACTCGGAAGGGTGGTAGACGCGGCTGACTTCCACGGCGGTGACCTTGTACTCCGGACAGTTGGTGGCCCAGTCGGAGTTGTCGGTGGTGATGACGTTGGCCCCCGATTCAGGGAAATGGAAGGTGGTGTACACCACGCCCGGGGCGACCCGTTCGGTGATCCGCGCGCGCAGGACGGTCTGTCCGGCGCGGCTGCCGATGCCGACCCAGTCCCCTTCGTTGATGCCACGGCTCTCGGCGTCGGTCGGGTGGATTTCCAGGCGGTCTTCGTCGTGCCAGGCGACGTTTTCGGTACGCCGGGTCTGGGCGCCGACGTTGTACTGGCTGAGGATGCGCCCGGTGGTCAGCAGCAGCGGATAGCGGCTGTTGACCTTTTCCTCGGTGGGCACGTAGCCGGTGAGCATGAAGCGCCCCTTGCCGCGCACGAACTCCTCGATGTGCATGGTCGGCGTGCCGTCCGGTGCTGCGGCGTTGCACGGCCATTGCAGGCTGCCGTGGCGCTCCAGCGAGGCGTAGCTGACGTTGGTGAAGGTCGGCGTCAGGCTGGCGATTTCATCCATGATTTCCGACGGATGCTGGTAGTGCATCGGGTAACCGAGGGCGTTAGCCAGGGCCACGGTGCCTTCCCAGTCGGCCTTGCCGCCCAGCGGTTCCATGACTTTGCGCACCCGGGAGATGCGTCGCTCGGCGTTGGTGAAGGTGCCGTCTTTTTCCAGGAACGAGCTGCCCGGCAGGAACACGTGGGCGAACTTGGCGGTTTCGTTGAGGAAAATGTCCTGCACCACGATGCACTCCATGGCTGACAGGGCCGCGGTGACGTGCTGGGTGTTGGGGTCGCTCTGGGCGATGTCTTCGCCCTGGCAATACAAGCCCTTGAAGCTGCCGCCCAGGGCGGCTTCGAACATGTTGGGAATACGCAGGCCCGGATCGGGTTGCAGCGTAACGTTCCAGGCCTGTTCGAACTGCGCGCGTACCACCTCGTTGGAGATGTGCCGGTAGCCGGGCAACTCGTGCGGGAAGGAGCCCATGTCGCAGGAGCCCTGAACGTTGTTCTGCCCACGCAGCGGGTTCACGCCCACGCCTTCGCGGCCGATGTTGCCTGTGACCATGGCCAGGTTGGCGATGCCCATGACCGCGGTGCTGCCCTGGCTGTGTTCGGTAACGCCCAAGCCGTAGTAGATCGCCGCATTGCCACCGGTGGCATACAGCCGGGCGGCGGCGCGGATGTCGGCAGCGGCGACGCCGCAGATGTCGCCAAGGACTTCCGGCGAGTTTTCCGGGCGGCTGACGAACGCCTTCCACTGGGCGAAATCGTTGCCCTCGCAACGGGCGTCGATAAAGGCCTGGTTGAGCAGGCCTTCGGTGACGATGACGTGCGCCAGGGCGTTGAGCATGGCGACGTTGGTGCCCGGGCGCAGGGCCAGGTGCAGTTCGGCGCGGGCATGCACCGTGTCCACCAGATCAATGCGGCGTGGGTCGATGACGATCAGCCGCGCACCTTCACGCAGGCGGCGCTTGAGCTGGGAGGCGAACACCGGGTGGGCGTCGCTGGGGTTGGCGCCCATCACCAGAATCACGTCGGCTTGCATCACCGAGTCGAAACTCTGGGTGCCGGCGGACTCGCCCAGGGTTTGTTTCAGGCCATAGCCGGTCGGCGAGTGGCAGACCCGCGCACAGGTGTCGACGTTGTTGTTGCCGAACGCGGCGCGCACCAGTTTTTGCACCAGGTAAGTTTCTTCGTTGGTGCAGCGGCTGGAGGTGATGCCACCAATGGAGTCGCGACCGTATTGTTGCTGCAATCGGCGGAATTCGCTGGCGGCGTAGGTCACCGCCTCGTCCCAGCTGACTTCCTGCCAAGGGTCGTTGATGTGCTTGCGGATCATCGGCTTGGTGATGCGATCCGGGTGGGTCGCGTAGCCCCAGGCAAAGCGCCCTTTGACGCACGAGTGGCCGTGGTTGGCCTGGCCGTTCTTGTCGGGGACCATGCGCACGACCTGGTCGCCTTTCATCTCGGCGCGGAACGAGCAGCCCACGCCGCAATAGGCGCAGGTGGTGATCACGCTGTGTTCGGGCTGACCCAGTTCGACCACGCTTTTTTCCATCAGCGTCGCGGTCGGGCAGGCTTGCACACAGGCGCCGCAGGACACGCATTCCGAGTCGAGGAAATTCTCGCCACCGGCGGCTGCGACCCGGGATTCGAAACCACGTCCGGTAATGGTCAGGGCAAAGGTGCCCTGGGTTTCTTCGCAGGCGCGCACGCAGCGGTTGCAGACGATGCACTTGCTCGGGTCGTAGTCGAAGTAGGGGTTGGAGGTGTCCTTCTGGTCGTCCAGATGGTTCTCGCCTTCATAGCCGTAACGCACTTCCCGCAGGCCGACCTGGCCAGCGACGGTTTGCAGCTCGCAGTTGCCGTTGGCCGAGCAAGTCAGGCAGTCCAGCGGGTGATCGGAGATGTACAGCTCCATGACGTTGCGGCGCAGGGTTGCAAGCTTCGGCGTCTGGGTGTGCACGCTCATGCCTTCGCTGACCGGCGTGGTGCAGGACGCCGGATAGCCGCGCATGCCGTCGATCTCCACCAGGCACATGCGGCACGAGCCGAAGGCTTCCAGGCTGTCGGTGGCACACAGTTTGGGAATGGTGGTGCCCAGCAGCGCGGCGGCGCGCATCACCGAAGTGCCTTCGGGCACGCTGATGCTTTGGCCGTCGATGTTCAGGGTGACCTGCACTTCGCTATTGCGGGCAGGGGTACCCAGATCGATATCGGTGTTCGGGTCGAAGAGAGTGATCATTGCTCGGCCTCCGAGGCTTGCAGACCGAAGTCAGCGGGGAAGTGCTTGAGGGCGCTGACCACCGGATAGGAAGTCATGCCGCCCAGCGCGCACAGCGAACCGTATTGCAGGGTGTCGCACAGGTCCTTGAGGATGATCACCTGTTCATCGCGACTGCTCTGGTCAGGCGCGGCCAGCAGGCGGTCGATCACCTCCACGCCCCGGGTCGAGCCGATGCGGCAGGGAGTGCATTTGCCACAGGATTCCTCGGCGCAGAACTGCATGGCGAAACGCGCCATGTGGGCCATGTCGAGGCTGTCGTCAGCCACCACCACACCACCGTGACCGAGCATGGCGCCGATGGCGGCGAACGCTTCGTAATCCAGCGGCGTGTCGAATTGCCCCGGCGGCACCCAGGCGCCGAGCGGGCCGCCCACCTGCGCGGCCTTCAGCGGTCGGTCACTGGCGGTACCGCCGCCGTAGTCTTCCACCAGTTCCCGCAGGGTCAGGCCAAAGGCCCGTTCCACCAGACCGCCGTGACGAACATTGCCCGCCAGTTGGAAGGGCATGGTGCCCAGAGAGCGGCCCATGCCGTAATCGCGATAGAACTGCGCGCCCTTGGCCAGAATCATCGGCACCGAGGCCAGCGTCAGCACGTTGTGCACCAGGGTCGGCAGGCCGAACAGGCCCTGCAACGCCGGGATCGGTGGCTTGGCGCGGACGATCCCGCGTTTGCCTTCGAGCGAGTCCAGCAACGCGGTTTCTTCACCGCAGATGTAAGCGCCGGCACCGACTCGCACTTCCATTTCAAAGGCCAGGCCGCTACCGCCGACATTGGCGCCGAGGTAACCGGCGGCCCGGGCGATGTCCAGCGCCTCGCGCAATGTGGCCACGGCTTGTGGATATTCCGAGCGCACATAGATGTAACCGTAGCTGGCGCCGACGGTGATGCCGGCAATGGCCATGCCTTCGATCAGCAGGAAGGGGTCGCCTTCCATCAACATGCGGTCGGCGAAGGTGCCGGAGTCGCCTTCGTCGGCGTTGCACACAATGTACTTCTGCGCCGCCTGGGTGCCGCGCACCGTGCGCCATTTGATCCCGGCGGGGAAGGCCGCGCCGCCACGGCCACGCAGGCCCGAATCGAACACGGCGGTCGCGGTTTGTTCGCCGCCCAAAGCGATGGCCTGGGTCAAGCCCTCGAAACCGCCGTGGGCCCGGTAATCCTCAAGGGACAGCGGCCGGGTAATACCGGCGCGGGCGAACAGCAGGCGTTGTTGCGTCTTCAGATAAGGCAGCTCTTCCACCAGACCCAAAGCCAGTGGATGGGCGGACGGCTCGCCTTGCAGCGCCTCGAGCACCGAGGGTACATCGGCCGCGGTCAGCGGGCCGAAGCCGATACGGCCTTGCGGTGTGTCCACTTCCAGCAGCGGTTCCAGCCAGTACAGGCCGCGAGAGCTGGTGCGTTGCAGGTCCCGCGGCAGATTGCGTTCGCGGGCCTGAGTGGCCAGGGCCACGGCCACCTCATCGGCACCCACGGCACGGGCCAGCGAATCACCGGGCAGATAAAGACTCGGCA
Organism: Pseudomonas sp. H3(2019); assembly: GCF_007713465.1. GTDB lineage: Bacteria > Pseudomonadota > Gammaproteobacteria > Pseudomonadales > Pseudomonadaceae > Aquipseudomonas. Next base: position 120,083 of record NZ_VMSG01000004.1, read on the forward strand.
TCATGCGTCCTCCAGGCAAGCGTCGAGCAGGGCATCCAGGCGCTCGGCACTGAGCCGCGCATGCACCTGACCATCCAGCTCCAGCGCGGGCGAGCAGGCGCAGGCACCGAGGCAATACACCGGACGCAGACTGATGCTGCCATCGGCACTGCTGCCGTGGTCGTCCAGTTGCAGGCGTTCACGCAATTGCGCCGCGAGCTGCTCGGCGCCACGGCTCTGGCAGGACTCGGCCCGGCACAGACGCAGGATATGCCGCGCCGGGGGCGCGGTGCGGAAGTCATGGTAGAAGCTGATCACCCCGCGAACCTCGGCCTGACTCAGGTTCAGGGCATGGGCAATCTCGGGGACGGCGGCATCGGGGATGTAACCGATGCCCTCCTGGATATCATGAAGGATCGGCAACAGCGCGCCGGGCGAACCCTTGTGGCGCTCCAGCAGGTTGTTGACCATAGACAGGTGCAACATCTCATCAGGCATACAGCATTCCTCACGGTCACGGGCAAACCAGGCGGTTGTCGGTTGTCCGAAAGTGTCGGCTGCGGCACTCACGCCACGTCACGGTATCGTGGCATTTTCAGGCCGTTGGCCAGGCACCCTGAGCGGGCATCTTGTTGGGCCCGGTACGGTCTTTGCCGCACCTCTTCAGGGCATATAGGGCAGCTTGCCACGCCGTCTTTGATTCATCCGCACCAAAGCGACGTGTTCGGTTCTTTCTACGACTACTTATTGAGTCTAGAAGAGTGGAGTCCAAGGCGTCATCCCTGAGTGGCCAGAGCTGATGTGCAGCGCTATCGCGAATCATGCTTGAACCACTTCATCCGTACCCTCACGCGCAATAACTCGATGGACGGCACGATATAAACATCATGAAATTGCGCCACTGCCCGGGCGTGTAGTGAAGCGAGCGGTCAGGAAATTGAGTAGCCTTTTGTCTGATGTCCGTTATCGTGACGGGAAATTTACCTGGCATCGGGGGGCGCTACTCAATGCGAGTGGCCATCCCGGCCAAATTTATTCAGGAGCGTAAACGTGATCTGGTTTCTCGAAGGTCAATCCAGCCAGCGCGATATTCTTATTGGCGCGCGGGAAGCACTGCCAGCGAACGTCAAGATTTTTGCCTCCCACCGACAGGATCGACCTGAAATCACTGGTCAGGCGGATGTCAGCTTTCAAGAGCCCCAGGACAACGAGGCGCGAATCGACTGGGTGATCGCCACGGCGCTTGAGCACGGCATCAAGGTGATTCTTGCCGGCCGTATCGGCAGTTTCTACGAAGCGGTCCGTGAGCGGTTCGAGGCTGCCGGGTTGCAGCTTGTTACCGGCGGTATGTCCATGGACACCTTCCATAACGTCGACGATAAAAGCCGGTTTACGGCAGAGGCCGAGCGGGCGGGACTGGCCTGCATTCCAGCAGTGACAGTCAACAATGCTCAGGAACTGGCCGCGGCCTATGACTTGTTGTCCCGGCAGGGAGAGGTTTGCATCAAGCCTGTCGTCGGTATCTATGGGCAAGGTTTCTGGCGGTTCAAGGCAGATGTCGACCCGTTCCGCTGTCTGGAAAACCCGGACGCGCGCGAAGTCGATTTTGAAACCTACCTGAGCATCTACAAGACCGACACAGAGCGGGCGCCTATGCTCGTCATGCCCTATTTGCCGGGTAGCGAGTGTTCAGTGGACATGGTGTGTGAAGCGGGTAAGCCGATTGCGTTCGTCGGCAGAAGAAAGCAGGGGGTTCACCAGACCTTCGAGCGCGAGTCCGCAGCGGTTGAACTGGCCCTCAAGGCCGCGGCGCACTTCAAGTGTGATGGACTGGTCAATGTCCAGACGCGAGATGACCGCAATGGTGTTCCTCATCTGTTGGAAATCAATCCGCGCTATTCCGGCGGGATCGGATACACACGGGCAACCGGAATAAACCTGGCAGGAATATTCGCCGTTCGTCGACTGGGTCTGCCAGAACCTGCGGGCCAGTGGGTGGACAGAGTCCGGGTGAAGCCAGTCACGGTTGCCGTTGTAGCACCTTCCTGATATTACACCGCCACATAGACAGTGAATGATTGTTGCTGTCTTGGCATAATTGCCAGCTACCGATCAAGGAACGACAGGATGAAGGCGCTTACGCCTGGAGCGAACGCCGCTATTTCGGGCGAAAAATGTGCATGGACGCTAGAGTGCAGCCACTCATCCGTCTTTGGGGAATACGCAGCCGTAGCGCTGCTGCCCGTCACTGAGAAGCGTCTTCCGACAGGTGACCCGGCTCTGTTTCAAGTCACTCAACAGTGGATGGAGTGGAGCGGCACCACGTCGTCTATTGGTTGTTCCCTCGATTTGTCCCGACTTCCTGGCGGCAGCGAACGTCTGCTGCTGGTCGTCTATACCTTCTCCGCTGCCGGCCCGATCAGCGAGCTCAAAGACTTGCGTCTGCAAGTCGACAATCAAGTCGAGTTGTTGCTTGATCTGAAAAGTAATGGCGAGTCAGCGATTGTCATTGGCGAGTTCTATCGCCGCAACGATCAGTGGCGATTCCGCGCACTGGCGGAAGGTTCGGCTTACGGCCTTGCCGCGATGGGCCGTCGTATGGGCATCACGATCGATGATGCGCATCCCGCGCGCCGTCCGTATTCAGGTGATTCACCGAGAAATCGCGGCTCGGCGACGGGGACCGGATTCGCCGTTTCACCCAACCATGTCATGACGTGTGCCCATGTGATCGAGGAGATGCAGGAACTGCATATTTCCTCCTTTGCCGGTCGCTTCTGCGCCGAAGTGGTGGTGGTCGATCGGCGAAACGATATGGCCTTGCTGCGTATTCAGGATTGCCCGCCGCTGTCGCCCGTTGTCTTCAAAGAGGGCGGCGGTAGTTGTGCGCTGGGCGAGTCGGTCATTGTTCTGGGTTTTCCGATGGCAGGCCTGGCGGGCGGTGGCGTTCATGTGACACAGGGCGGGGTGTCCGGTTTGTTCGGATTGCACAATGATGCAAGCCTGCTCCAGTTCACCGCGGCTATTCAGCCAGGGTCCAGCGGCAGCCCACTGTTCGATACCAGTGGCGCGGTCATCGGGATGGTGACATCGACGCTGCCGGATGCGCAAAACATGAACTTCGCGGTCAAGTCCGGGTTGTTAATGGCCTTTTTGGATGCCTGCCACGTCTCGCCACCCAACTCTCCAACGGGTCGGATTTTTTCGACCGCCGAAATGGCTCGTGAAGCTCATTCATCGCTCTGGCGGATCGAAGCCAGAAATCCGTAGAGGCATCCTGCTTTAAAAATAGTGAAGGGTTGTCAGTTCACTACCTCGCCTCTTTTAGGAATGTTGCAAATGGAATTCGCAGTAGAAAAAACCTCGACCACCCGACTCACCGCGCAGCTTAAGCGTGGACTGATGGAAGTCGATGTCGATGAATCATCCATCGAACCCCGTACGTTGTTTGGGTTCGCCGAACGCCGCAATCCAAAACGTGCGTTCCTTTTTGTATCCCGCGTCCTGGGCCGGCATATTCCTGTTCGCCCATCGATCATGCAGGCCAGTTACGAAAGCCTGGCGGCAAAGATTCCCGATGACTTGCCGGGACCGGTACTGGTGATCGGTATGGCAGAGACGGCCGTCGGTCTGGGGGCCGGTGTGCACCGCGCTTACAGCAAGACCCGCCCGGACACCGTCTATCTGGTCAGCACCCGCCATCCGGTCGGCACTGAGCTGTTCACCCGTTTTGAAGAAGAACACAGCCACGCCAGCGCGCACCTGATTCACCAGCCTACCGATCCTGATATCCGCGAAATGATGCTGCAGGCTCGTTCCCTGGTGTTGGTCGACGATGAAGCCTCCACCGGCAAGACCTTTATCAATTTGCATCGTGCGCTCGTGGATGCCGGGCTGAGCAAGGTGGAACGGGTCGTGACCTGCGTGCTCACCGATTGGTCCCGTGGCGCGGTACGTAACGTTCTTGGCGAGACAGCCACTCAGGTTTCCTTGCTGCAGGGGGCTTATCGTTTCTCTGAAGATCAGAACGCGCCTCTACCTGAAATGCCTGATGTGGGCGCCGTTGCCGTAGGCGAATGGCCGATCGACCCGCGTAACGATTGGGGACGTCTGGGCGTGCGTCATGTTGACGACATATTGGCCCTGGATATTCAGGTCAAGCCGGGCGAGCGCGTGATGGTCGTGGGCACCAGTGAATTCGTGTGGCGTCCGTTTCTGCTGGCTGAACGTCTTGAACGAGCAGGGGCTGACGTTCATTTCAGCTCCACCAGTCGGTCGCCGATTGCCTTGGGCCATGAGATCGGTCACGCCTTGTCGTTCTCCGATAACTACGGCCTCGGTATCCCGAACTTTCTTTATAACGTGCGTCCGGGTCAGTTTGACCGTGTGTTGATCTGTACCGAAACGCCTGCACAAGCGGTTCCCCAGTCGCTGATTGATTCGCTGAACGCAGAGGTCATTGTTGATGGGCAGTAAGCGTCCCCTGATGCTCATCGATCTCGATGACACCTTGTTTCAGACAGCCCGCAAGATGCCGCAAGGATCTGCGCGGCACACCGCGACGCTGGATGTCGAGGGTCAGCCCAATGGCTATATGAGTTCCGTACAGAAAAACTTTGTGGAGTGGCTGCTGGCATCGGCAGATGTCGTACCGGTCACGGCGCGTAGCGTTGAAGCTTACAGCCGCGTGAAATTGCCCTTCGTCGCGGGCGCCGTGTGTTCCCATGGTGGGGTGATCCTCCAGCCCGACGGTGCGCTGGATCGGGATTGGCATGGGCAGATGACCGACGCGCTGGCAGCGTATCAGAACCGCCTTCCGGCACTGAGTGCTGCAACCCTGGCCATCGGCAAGGAAATGGGTTTTTCCCTGCGCGGATGGGTTGTGGAAGAACAAGGCCTGTTGAATTACGTCGTGACCAAGCATAACGAGTCGGACGATTCTGTGCTGCAAAAGGTCCTGGCCGAAGTCCAGGCCCGTGGTCTGCTGGACGACATGCATATCCACGGCAACGGCAACAACCTGGCCTTCCTGCCGAACGGCTTGTCCAAGCGTCTGGCAGTTCAAGAGTTGCTTCGCCGCGATCGCGTCGTCAATGGCGAACGCCCTGTACTGGGATTTGGTGACAGTGTCACCGACCTTGGCTTCATGAACGAATGCAACTTCTGGGCGACCCCTTCCAATAGCCAGTTGGCAAAGGTTGTGGAGGCAATGATCCATGGTTAATGCCTTCGCACACCTGACCACGGTTGGCAGTGGCAGCTACGCGCCCGATGACGTGCACTTCCTTTTGCAACCGGTCGAAATCGAAGTGACGGATGTTCAAGAGAAAGAGCGCCTGATCCAGACGCGGCAGAAGCATTACTCCGAGATGATCAGCCTGGAATCGGCTCCGACCGAGGTCCACAAAGGGCTTTACCAGCGCGCAATGTTGCAGAATTCGGCCAGGATGGCCCGTGATGTTCAGTCTTTGGCGCTGGCGCTGGATCAGGCCTGTGACGGCCCTTCGATCGCGCTGGTTTCGTTCGTGCGTGCGGGGCTGCCCCTGGGCGTATTGCTGCGCCGCGCGCTCCTGGACCTGGGGCGTGACGCTCATCATTACGGCATCAGCATTGTTCGTGATCGCGGCATCGACATGATAGCCCTGGAAGCCGTGATCAAGGCTCACGGCGCTGAAAACATAGTTTTTGTTGATGGCTGGACAGGCAAGGGCGCCATCTCTACAGAAATCCAGCGCAGCCTCAAGGGCGACACGCGCTTTCCCGAGCAGCCACGCCTTGTGGTGCTGGCCGACCCTTGCGGGCGCGCCTGGCTGGCGGCTTCGGCCGAGGACTGGGTGATTCCGTCCGGCATCCTAGGGGCCACGGTTTCCGGCCTGGTATCGCGCTCCATCTGGCCCACCAACGGTGGCCTGCATGGATGCGTGGTCTACGACCATTTGCACGAGCACGACGTAACGCGAGAGTTCATCGAGCAGATCGAAGCCGTGCGTCAGGCGCAGGCTCCGGTGGCAGCCGTTGCACCCTGGACGGAGGCGCAGCGCAGCGAACTGCAGTCTTCGGCTCTGAGTGTCATCGACGCCATTGCCGCTCAATGGGGCATCAGCAATCTGAACCGGGTGAAACCCGGCATTGCCGAGGCCACGCGTGCCGTACTGCGCCGCGTACCGGATCACGTTCTGGTCCGCGATCGCAGCGATCCGGATGTTCAATTGCTGATGCACCTGACCGAGCGAGCGAACGTGGCGGTTGAGGAGATGGGGACTGCCCTCGGTCCTTATCGTGCTGTGACCGTCATCCGGAGTTTGAGCTGATGAAAAAACTATCGCCCTACGCCCTCGGAGCAACGCTCTATATGCCGGCCACCCGCGAGGACATCCTCGATGTGGTTCTGCACAAAAAACTGCCCGAACTACGATCGATGGTGGTGTGCCTTGAGGATGCGGTCGCGGAAATCGATGTCGAGACGGCGTTGGCCAATCTTCATCAGTTGCTGCTCTCGATTGAACAGCAGGGCGGCCGCTCGGCAGATGGGCCCCTGCTGTTCGTGCGACCGCGTGATTCGCAGATGGCCGCGGTTCTCAACGAATGGCCGTTGATGGCGCATGTGGATGGTTTTGTCTTGCCCAAGCTAAGCCTGTCCAATCTGCGTTCGTGGGAGTTGGCTGTCACCAATCCCGACATTTTTCTGATGCCAACCCTGGAAACCCGAGAGGTCTTCAACCCTGTCGAGATGGTCGAACTGGGGGCAGCGCTCAAACAGACCCTGGACCATCGCATTATTGCGCTGCGCATCGGCGGCAATGATTTGCTGGGTTGCCTGGGGCTTCGGCGCAACCCGGCTACAACGCTTTACAGCACGCCCATGGGGTACGTGATTCCGATGCTTGCCGGGGTCATGGGGTCGCAAGGGTTTGCCTTGACCGCCCCGGTGTTCGAGTGTTTGGCGACGCCGCATTTGCTGGTGGAAGAATTGAACCTCGACATTGCCCATGGCCTGGTGGGTAAAACGGCGATTCATCCAAGCCAGATCAGCAGCATTCAGGACAGCTTGCGCGTCAGCCTTGAAGATCTAAATTGTGCCAAATTGATGCTGAATGAAGTCGCGCCAGCCGTCTTCAATCACAATGACGCCATGTGCGAACCAGCTACTCACTTCAAATGGGCTACGAATATCCTTGAGCGTGCGAGGTGGCATGGTGTCAGGCATGCGGAGCCGAGCCATAGCGATCAATCGATTCGTCTTGCAGAGACGGGCCGATGACCCAGGAGATGCTCGAGACAGGCCCGGCCAAGGCCAACGTGCTGTCGGTTTTCGATTTCGACGGCACCTTGACCCGGCATGACAGCTTCATTCCCTTTCTCAAGTTTGCGTTTGGCAAGTTCGAGTTCGCCAGGCGCTTGCGCCTGCTTGCCGGGCCGGGGGTGCGTTACCTGACGCGCCGCTTATCGCGAGACGAGCTCAAGGCAAGGCTGATCGCCGTTTTCCTGACCGACACCAAAGAAGAGTGGGTCCGGCACAAGGCCGCAGAATTTTGCGGCCTGTACTGGACCCGCCTGATGCGGCCTGCCGGGTTGATTTCTGTGTCCGCCGAAAGGCAGGCCGGCAATGAGGTCACCCTCTGTTCAGCCTCTCCGGCATTGGTTCTGAAACCGTTTGCCGATCGCCTCAATATCAAATTGATCGCCACTGAACTGGAGGTCGTCGATGGGCGGCTGACGGGGCGGATATCGGGTAACAACTGCCGCTGTGAAGCGAAGGTACAGCGACTTGAAGCGGTGTACGGAGATTTGACGCAATACCGATTGCGCGCCTGGGGCGACACTCGAGGTGACCACGAACTATTGGCTGCTGCGCAAGATGCGCACTGGCGACATTTCCACCCTGCATGGCGTCGAGGACGCCTTCGGGTATCCAGGACCGTGGATCGAGAAGCAGGCGTTGTGCCGATGGCGACTCGACCGGTTGAGGACAGCAACGATACACACCAGCAATTGACGACCAACAAGGAGCGTACCGATGGCCCTAACTCTGACTAAAAACCAATCAATCTCCCTGGAAAAAACTGCCGGCGGTGGCCTCACGGCGATCAGTCTTGGCCTCGGCTGGGATCCAGAGAAAGCCGGGTTCATGGGGCGATTGATGGGTAATAGTGGTGAGGTCGACCTGGATGCTTCGTGCATTCTTTTCGATGCCGACTTCAAGCCAGTAGACCTGGTGTGGTTCCGTCAATTGACGTCCCGCGATGGTTCGATCCAGCACTCGGGTGACAACCGCACCGGCGAAGGCGATGGCGACGACGAAACCATCACGGTTGATCTGCAGCGTCTGCCAGCCACCGTCAAGTCCCTGGTGTTTACAGTGAACAGCTTCACTGGCCAGAACTTCGAGAAGATTGCCAACGCCTATTGCCGCATCGTCAATGCGAGCAACAGGAGCGAACTGGCACGTTTCAATCTCTCCGAAAAGGGCCGTCACACCGGCGTCGTCATGGCCAGTCTGGTTCGCGGGAACGGCGGCTGGGAATTCAAGGCGATTGGTCAGGTGACCAATGGCCGCACGGCTGATGACCTGGTCAACCTGGCTGTTCAGGCGGTGCGTGCATGACGACCCTGGTCCCTGGTGGAAATGCGCCGGTAGCCACCGGCCAGGTGCGGATCGATATCAGCTACTCGGCAATTCCGGGTGCGGATATCGACGTGTCTGCATTCGTCCTGGGGGCCGCGGGTAAAGTCCGCGGCGACACCGACATGTGCTTCTACGGCCAGACCAATGTGCTGGGCGGTACAGTGCAGATGACCGAGTCCTCTGCCGGTCGTGCGGTATTCACCCTTGATTTGTCGCGCCTTGATTCGGCGGTCGAGAAAGTGGCGCTGACTGCGACGATTTACGAGAACAAAGCCTGCTTCGATCGTGTATCCCATCTCGCGCTGATCGTCACCGGTGGTATCGAGGCGCAGATACCAACCGGCGGAATGCAAGAAACCGCCCTGATTCTCGGCGAGTTTTATCGCCGCCAGGGTGAGTGGAAATTCCGTTGTGTCGCTCAGGGTTTTGCCGGCGGTCTGGAGCCTTTGGCCAAGTACTTTGGGGTCGAAATTGCCGCGCCTTCCCCGGCTCCGGTGGCCGCTCCTGCACCTGTTGCGGCGCCTGTCGCGCCACCGAAGTCTTCGGTCAGCCTGAGCAAAATCACCCTCGACAAGACACGCTCCTCGATCAGCCTGGAGAAAACATCGGAAGGCTTCGGCGAGATCAAGGTCAACCTCAACTGGAACAAAGGCAAGGGCGGTGGCTTCTTCTCGCGAAACAACGCCATCGACCTCGATGTGGGTTGCCTTTATGAGTTGCAGGATGGCTCCAAAGGAGTTGTTCAGGCGCTGGGCAACAGCTTCGGCGATCTCGACTACGACCCTTACATTCAGTTGATGGGAGATGACCGTACCGGTGCCGTCAGTGATGGTGAATGGCTCCACATCAACGGTAAGCATTGGGGGGATATCCGGCGAGTGCTGGTTTTCGCCTTCATCTACGACGGTGCGCCGAACTGGCGTGAGACCGATGGCGTCGTGACCATTTATGTCCCGGGTCAGCCACCGATCGAAGTTCGCCTGAATGAAGAAGGCGGCCGCCTTGGCATGTGTGCAATCGCTCTTCTTGAGAATGTGGCCGGCGGCGTCAAGGTCAGTCGACGTGTCGATTTCCACAAAGGCCATTCGGTCATGGACAAGGCTTACGGTTGGGGCATGCGCTGGGCGGCTGGCTCCAAGTAATTATTTGAAAACGGCGGACCGATCCGGTCCGCCCTAGAGGTGAATAACATGTTGTCATGGTTGAAAACAAACGCAGCACTTGCTCGCGAGAAGCTGACCACCGAAGTGGCCAAGTTCAAGAACAGAGAGTTCATGGAAGCTGTTGCCAACAGCTGTGCCATGGTCGCGGCGGCCGATGGAGAGGTCAGCTCGGCTGAAAAAATGAAGATGACCGGGTTCATCAACAACTCGCCCGAGCTGAAGGTGTTCAACCTGAGCGACGTCATCAAGGTCTTCAACGACGCTTGCGGCAAGTTCGAATTTGACTTTCAGATCGGTCAAGCCGAAGCCCTGAAAAACATCAGCAAGATAAAGGGCAAGGATGGGGCAGGCCGCCTGCTCGTCCGTGTTGCCTGCGCCATCGGCGCGTCGGACGGCAATTTCGATAACAAGGAAAAAGCGGTTTGTCGCCTGATCTGCCTGGAGCTGGGTCTTCCCCCGGCTGACTTTGAATTGTAAGGAACGACACCGTGGAAGTTACTCACCTGGGGTTCCCCCCGCTGACCATCGCTGTGTTTGTGGCGCTGGCGCTCGGCGCAATGATCCTCGACATGTTCACCCATCGCGGTGACAAGCCGATCAGCCTTGCCCGAGCGTCGGCCTGGTCGGTGTTCTGGATTCTCATCTCGTTCGGTTTTGCAGGTTTCCTGTACGTCGAACATGGCCCGGAAATCGCCACCCTGTTCATCACCGGCTATGCGCTGGAAAAAGTCCTGAGCGTGGACAACCTGTTCGTGTTCATGGCGATCTTCGCCTGGTTCAAAGTGCCGGATGGCTTGCGCCATCGCGTACTGTACTGGGGCATTCTCGGCGCGATCGTTTTCCGCCTGATCTTCGTGGCAATCGGTACCGGTCTGCTGGCGCTGGGCCCGTGGGTCGAAGTGGTCTTTGCACTGATTGTGGCCTGGACGGCTGTCATGATGCTCAGAGGCGGCGGTGACGACGAAGAGGAAGAGGATTACTCCACGCACATGGCTTACCGCTTTGCGAAGAAGCTGTTCCCGGTGTGGCCGAAATTGCATGGTCACGACTTCTTCGTACGCCGCAAGACGTTGGAAGTTGAACTGACCAAGCCGGAAAACAAAGGCATGTCGTTGGCGGCCAAAGGTGGTCTGTTCGCGACGCCTCTGTTTTTGTGCCTGGTGGTCATGGAAGTGTCCGACGTGTTGTTTGCCTTCGACTCCGTACCCGCAGTCATCGCCGTCAGCCGCGAACCCCTGATCGTGTTCTCGGCAATGCTCTTCGCCATCCTTGGCCTGCGGACCATGTACTTTGTACTGGAAGCGCTGAAACGTTACCTGGTGCATCTGGAAAAGGCCGTCATTGCGCTGCTCTTCTTTATCGCTGTAAAGCTGGGCCTGAATGCGACTGACCATCTGTTTCATCACGGCTACAACATCGATCCGAACACCAGCCTGATCATCGTTGTTGTGGTGCTGGCCATCGGCATCTTCGCCAGTGTGCTCTTCCCGCAAAAGGAAGTTGCGCAGGCCGAAAATCAGTAATTCCAAACGCATCAACCACAAGGAGCTGTACTCATGGCACTGACTCTTCAAAAAGGCGGCAACCTGTCCCTATCGAAGACCGATCCTTCTCTGACCAAGATCCTGGTCGGTCTGGGTTGGGATCCACGCGCAACTGACGGCACGGAGTTTGACCTGGACGCAAGCGCGTTCCTGCTGGGTGCCAACGGCAAAGTACGTGGTGACGCCGACTTCATTTTTTACAATCAGCTCAAAAGCGCTGATGGCTCCATCGAGCACACCGGTGACAACCGCACCGGTGCGGGCGATGGCGACGACGAAGTGCTGAAAATAGATTTGAGCCGCGTTCCGGCCGATATCGACAAGGTCGCATTCACCGTCACCATCCACGACGCTGACGCACGCAAGCAAAACTTCGGTCAGGTCGGCGGTTCGTTTATTCGCATTGCCAACGAAATCACCGGTACCGAGATTGTTCGTTACGACCTGGCAGAAGACGCTTCTACCGAAACCGCGATGATCTTTGCCGAGCTGTACCGCAACAACGGCGAGTGGAAATTCCGTGCCGTCGGTTCGGGCTTTGCCGGTGGCCTGAAGGCGCTGGCCAACTCGTACGGTATGAACTTCTAAATCCCTCGGTCTATCGAATAAGGAAATTAATCATGGCTGTAAGTCTTTCCAAAGGCGGCAACGTATCCCTGTCCAAAGAAGCACCGGGCCTGAGCGATGTGCTCGTGGGTCTGGGCTGGGATCCTCGCGTTACCGACGGCACCGAGTTCGACCTCGATGCGTCGATTTTTATCGTGGGCGAAAACGGTAAAGTGCTCGACGACAACAGCTTCATTTTCTACAACAACAAAAAATCCGCTGACGGCTCCGTCGAACACATGGGCGACAACCGCTCCGGTGCCGGCGAAGGCGACGATGAACAAGTGACGGTCAAACTGACTTCCCTGGCTCCGCTGGTGAAGAAGCTGGTGTTCGCGGTCACCATCCACGACTCCGATGCTCGTAAACAGAACTTCGGCCAGGTCTCCAACGGCTACATTCGTGTGATGAACAAGGCTGACGGTAAAGAACTGGCGCGTTTCGACTTGAGCGAAGACGCTTCCACCGAAACGGCCATGATCTTTGGCGAACTGTATCGCAGCGGTGAAGAGTTCAAGTTCAAGGCGATCGGCCAAGGTTTCGCCGGCGGCCTGAAGCCTCTGGCTGAAGCCCACGGCGTCAGCATCGGCTAACCCTTTCGGGTTCAAAAAGCCCCGCTTTTCAAGCGGGGCTTTTTCTTGCTTGGCTATTTCATGATCCGACGATTAAAAGAGAATCCCTTTAGCCTTCGCATCCTTCAGCCATAGTGGAAACTCTTCCATCAGCTTGTCGTACAGCTGCTCTTCGGTGATGTCGTGCAGGTCATCCAGCGCGAAGAAGCCACAGTTATCGACGACTCGGCCGGCCATGGTGTCGAGTTTTTCCAGAATGCCGTAGTTGTTTCCGCCGATCCCAACGAATTGCCAGAAGATCGGCAGTTTTGCTGCCTCAATCATCAGCTTTTTGATCGCACCACTTGCCGAAACACCACCATCACTGATGAACAGAATGTAGATCGGTGTGGTGTCCCGGGACTTTTTGTAAAAGTCGATCACCTTCTTGATGGCTTTGGGCTCGTCGTTGTAGCGAGCGCCCACCGCCCAATCCTTCCAGCCATGACTATCGGTGTTGATGAAGTCTTTGTGATTGGCCAGTGTCACGGCAGACAGTTGCAGTGTCTCGGCGCCAAAGGCCCAGCAGTCGAGGGTGCCGTCGTCGTCGAAGTGCAACGCCAGGGGCAGCAGCCGGTTGACGACTTCCTGGACGCGGCCACTGGTGTATTGGTTATGCATGGAACCGGATGAATCCAGCACTAGGCCGACCCGCGCTTTAACCTCCGTCAGCTTGGCTTTTTCAAGGCTGATCTGGGCTTTCTTCGCCAGGCTGACCAGATGAGGAGCGGCGTTGCCGATCTTTTTCTCAAGAGAAATTGTGTTTGACGCGGGTGCTGGTGTCGGTATCGGAGCTGGAGCTGGAGCTGGAGCTGGAGCGGGCGCCGGTTCGTCAACGACATCCCCGCCGAAGTGTTTTACCAGCGCTTCCAGACCTGCGTTGAACCCTTGCAGATTGGAAGCCAGGCGCCATTCGCCTGACTTGCGATAGAGCTCGACCACCATGATTGCCTTTTCGTCGGAGAAGCTGGATCCCGAAAAAGGGCATTGCGCCAATACATCGCCGTACAGGCTCTTGATGCTGAAACTGCTGGCCTGAATGTCCCGCATCGCGCCGGCACCATCGATCGAGGTGGTGAAAACCAGACGATCGATGCTGGCAGGCAGTTTCGAAAGGTCGAGCGTGAAATCACCGCCGTTCGACATTCTCACACTATTGCACGGCGTCGCGGGTTGGTTGAAAAACACCATATAGCGGTCATCGGAAAGCTTGCCCTGTGCATCGATGCCAAAGCACACAAAATCGAGCACGTGGGGTGACTGAACGTTGATCGAGAGGATTAGTTGCGTGCCCTGCATAAGGCTGGACAAGGGTAACCGTTGTCCTTGGCTGATTTGCATGTTGCGTCCTTGTAATGGGTGCGCCGACGTTATGGCATTCATTGGGAGTCAGGGGAGGATTATGCGGGAGTAAGAGATCGATGGGGGATGATTATATGCGGGAGAGGGTAGGCGCTGCCCCGATTGTCTGTGCGGCATGACCACGCTACCCTTCTCATCGCTCGGTAGGTCGACTTTCAAACAGGGAAACATAATATGGACATTAAACGCTTCTATCCTTCAGTGCGCCGCTTCATACAGATGGACGCGGCTATCTTGCTTCTGATGACACCGTTTTTTGCTCAGGCGGATATTACCGAAGAACAGGCGATGGCCAACTGTTTGAAAATAAGTGAGTACTCCGCCGAGGGTGGGAAGTATTACAAGCTCAAACAGTATGCCAAGGCTCGGAAACAGTATGAGCAGCAGGTCGGCTGGTCTGAAAGTTGTCAGCTGGACGAACAGAAGATTGCGCTGGCCTACAACAACGTTGCACTCACCTACGTACATGAAGGCAATTACCTGAAGGCCCGTGCGTGGCTGAGTATTCTGCCAAACGACAAGAAATCGATCTTCAATCTTGGCAAGATCAGTGATGATGTAAAAAATGCACTGGAGAAGCTGCCGAATCAGTCAGAAGGGCAGTATTGGCAATATGCCGGGGCTGCTTTATGGAAATCCATGACTATAAAACCGCAGGGTCGGAAATACAGAGTTGATTTTCAGGGTTATTATGCTGGCCTGATGGCGATGTATTACGGTCCCAATATAGGTGAATTCTCAACGGTATTAGAAATTGATAACGGGAAGGCTAATTACACCATGAGTGGAGAGGACGAAGGCGACTGTGTCTATGACTTCGATATTAAAAAAGAACGGATGACGGTAAAGCGCACGGCGGGTGAGTGGTGCGGCTTTGGTCATAATGTGGGTGCTGAAGGTATTTATCACAGAGTCGAGTTTTAGCCGCTTTCGGAATTTGCGTAACCCCAGTCACCCTGATCCGTACAGAGGACGTAAACAACTTTCCGGGTCCACTCAAGCTCCGCTCATAGCCCTAAGGACGGTGGTACATGCGGCATGTTCAAATGTAGGATTGACGCAAAATGGTGATGGATATCCATATGAATCTTGCGACGCTAGCGTTATTCCTGCCCGCCTGCTTTGCCCTGAATATGGCGCCAGGGCCTAACAACCTGCTGTCTATCAGCAATGCAACACGCTACGGATACCGCACATCATGCATGGCAGGTGTTGGTCGCTTGCTGGCGTTCGCGGTGATGATTGCGCTGGTTTCGGCAGGCTTGGCCGTAGTGTTGCAAACTTCAGAGCTAGTCTTCTATGGGATCAAAATAGTTGGCGCGGCCTACCTTTTTTACTTGGCATACCAGTTGTGGAGGGCTGAACCACGAGTGGAAGCCGAGTCAAAAAACGCCCCGTTAGGTCTTTTCGCGCTGGCAAGGCAGGAATTCCTCGTCGCCGCAGGCAACCCTAAAGCCATCCTGATTTTTACCGCGTTCTTACCTCAATTCGTCGACCCAACGGCAGACATGGGTTCTCAGTTTGCGTTGCTAGGTCTTCTGTTTTTGGTATTGGAGTGGATTGCCATTGGCATCTATGCGTACATCGGATTGTATATGCGACGTTGGTTTGCCCTGCCTCAGGGTAAGCAAATTTTCAACCGTTGCTGCGCTGGTTTGTTGTCGGCTGCCGCCTCGATGCTATTGATGGCACGTCGAGCTTGATTCGCAGTTAGCAGATGATGCTAAGCGTCTGCGACTCATCTGCGTGGTTGGACGGGTTGCCAGTCCTATGCTGGTTCTCCTACCACGCCTCCCGGCATGAAATCCGTACTTCGATCTCGAGAGTGGCCGATTATTAATGAGCACCTGGCTCATTCCACATACCGGGCCCGACTAAAAAACAGCGCCGTCCCGCTACCGATGGCATAGATCGAAGCGATGCCCAGATCGAAACCAGCAATGAAAGGCGGCAGCATAAAAATAATCACAAGCCCCAGAGCGACCAGGGTGATGCCCAGCCATTTTCTGAGGCGGTAGGATTTCAGATAAAAGAACAGCAGCAGGAACACCGCGTAAGCACCGGCATACAAGCCATATTCGCTCATGGTCTATCCGCCTTGATTCTTGATGATCATGGACGATACGGAATGCTGGGGGCCTATGCCGCCGCTGACCTGCGCATTCAGACTGACGATGACATCGCCGGCGTGATAAGTCGGCAATTTGCTCAGCGTGAACTCGCGGACTGTCCATCCCACCGGAAAGGCCAAAGCAGGCATTAACCTGCCTGCCGCTGCGGCGAAAACACCACTGGTGAGGATGGCGATACTCGTTCGTTGGGCATTGAGTAAATCCCCCTGTTGCCGGGTCAGGGGTTTGGAGATCCCGACCATCATTTGGCAGGGCAAATCCTTGGCGAGCATCTTGTCGTAGAGCTCCACCACCAGATTGCTCACTTCATAGTGGGCGGCTTTCGCTTCACCAAAATGCAGCGTTCTGAGGCTACCCCGTTCACTGGCTGACAGGGTGAAGCGCGATACGTTGAAGACAATTCCATGGTTGCCGGAAAACTGGTCGCTCTCAAACTTCAATGCTCGCATCCTTGTCGAGTCTGGAAAGGCGGGGAGTCTGTCTTAGCCCATGGGCTTTCGCAAGCGCTTGGCAAGACGCTGAAAAAGACGTTCATCTCGGGTGAAAATGGAGGCGCTTTAAACCAGCCATTCGAAAAAACGGGGGACAGACCACGTTTTACTCGCACCCGTAATTGTGGTCTGCCCCTGTATTCCCAACAACTTCGCTATCGAACGCTAGCGATGAAACGCAGGATTTCCCGCTCGACCTTTTCGGGCTGGTCGAGCTGTATCCAGTGTCCCGTATCAGCCACCACGGCGTGGGGTAACTCCGGTCGTAACGCGTAGAGCGCATTGGGATTGTCGTTCGCGCTACTGACCAGGAGAAAAACAGGACCTTTCCATGCATCCAGCGCGGGTTCGGGGTTCCAACTGGCGAACGCCACTGCAAACCCCAGCCGCGCCGCTGCATCGACCGCCGCACAATCTTCCAGAACTCTGGACGTTACCTTTACGTTATTGCCCGCGATCGTGGCATAGAACCCCTGTTGCACATCAAGGCTCGCAGGCCCGGCAAGCGCTTCCAGCATTCCGGCGCGAACCTCATCGGGAAGTGCCCTTGGATCGGTCGCGGGATCAAGCAGGAACAAGCCAGCCACGCGGTCGGCGTATCTGGCGGCATAGTCCAGCGCTGCGGCGCCACTTCCGCTGTGGGCCACGATGATGAAACGCTCAAGCTTGAAGGCGGCGGCTGTATCGATGATGTCCTGCGCACGCCCTGCATATGAATAGTCACCATCCGCAGCCGGGGAGCTGTCTCCGCTGCCCCGTGAATCAAGGGCATAGACTTTCCTGTCTCGTCCGATAGGTTCGAGCATTTCCGCCCACTGGCTTGCTCGACCGGAGTCCGCATGGAGGAAGAGCACCGGCAAACCTTCGCCGTGCCCTGCTTCAATCACAGCAAGATTGCCCTGCGTTCCAGCGAATAGTGTCTGCTTCATAGTGTTCTCCTTTGTTTGTTCCGTACCGTCCGTGGAAAAAGATAAGCCGACGACAACGCCGATCGGCAGCGTAGGGCAAAGAAGGGGGGCAGGCTACGTTTTCTCATACCCATGATCGTGGTCTGTCCCGTATTCCCCAAATCCCAGTCAGCACGCACAACCCCTGTGGGAGCGAGCTTGCTCGCGATAGCGCCAGATCAGCCAACACCAATGCTGAATACCCAGCCATCATCCCAAACAATCCGCCCCCACAAACTTCATACCTCATCGACCGGTATCAGGGAAGAAACGGGGACAGACCACGATCATGAATGTGATGAAATCTTATCTGTCCCGCGTTTCCCCCCGTCCTAGGACATTTCCCGCAAACCGTAGCGCCTTTCATGAACTGGCAAGCAACATTCCTGGAAGATAATCTCCTGTCTTCGCTGCAGCCGAGCGGACGGTTTTGACAGGCCGAAAAAAACGCAGGGATCCTGAAAATCCTGGAGATTCCTTATGAAAAAGACAACCCGAAATCCACTTGAAACCCCGTCGCTCTCTACATCAGAAGACCTCAATCCAATAGAGCTTTCCGAAACCGTCCAACGCGCCGTCAGTGCCCGTTTGCGTAACCCCAGTCACCCTGATCCCGTCAGCCATGTATTCACCATTGTCCCCGACGTAGACACGGCAACCTTACTGGTCCACGCCAGCGAAACCCTCGCCTCGATCAACGCCATGACCACCGACCTGGCGTTCGAACTCGAAGGCTCGCGGCGCAATGTGGCACTGGCGATTCAGCAGTTAGCCGTGTTGGCCGAGTTGCTGGTAAACCGAGCGCTGGACCACCTCGACCCGCCCGATGAGGCGGTTGAGAGTCAGCCCACCGTCCACCACTGAGTGGCCGCGCTCGTTTACCCAATGGAGGTTTGTCATGGATCGATACATGCCAGTCACCGGCATTGACTGCACCATCCCGTCACTGCTGATTGATACCCAAGCACCGCTCGACGTACTGCACGAAACCGCGGCCTACCGCATCCGCACCGCGACCCAACTGCTGGAGAACATCGCCATGGGGGAGGGGGTTCACAGTGAACTGGCGAGGGTGCTGGTGACTTCACTGCGCGATGGTTGTGATTTGCTGGATGTGGTTGGGCGACGATTGCAGGTGGAGGTGTTGTTGGTGTGAAAAATGGGCGGCCTTCTGCAGGTCGCCCATTTTTTTGGTGGAAAAACGAGTATGAAAATAAAACTGTCCCGTTTTTTCAGAAAAAAAAGACCTTGAATCTCAAGGTCTTTTTTTATTTAGTGCCCGAGGGAGACTGTAGTGTTCCAGTAAACTCAAGGCCTCCAGAGAGGTTTGCTATCTCGGGATACATGTAGGGATACATGATCGCGTTTGCTGGCCAAGTATGAAGAGTCTTTACGGCATCATGCAAACCCTTCGTAAGCTTGGCGTCGTTCGTCTCTCTTTAAGGGGCGATACTAAGTATCGTTAGCCCAGAGAGCGGAGATCTGCTTCGAACGTCTCATAACAATCCCATCCCAGCAAAGTCACGACCTCAAATGCAAGATTCTGAGTTTTGTAGGGGGCGAACTGTTCGCCAGCTTCTGCAATGAGCAGATCGAAACAAGTCGTAACCGCTTTGTGAGGCTTACCTTCCTCCCAGTGTATGGATTGATTCCTACCCTGCCAGATCACTTGCTTCAACACCTGGGTGCCGATGGCGTAACCGTCAGGACAAGCATCTAGGCTCGATTGAGCGATCGAAATTCCCTGTTTTGCATATTGCAAAAGGCTGGCGGCCATTGAGGATCGTGAAAATGCTCGCGCGGCGAGCTGGTCGTGCGCCTGGGTTAGACGATCCGTCACACCGTGACGCTGTTTATCTGGGCCAAAGTAGGTTCCCCACTGAATCCCTGCTCCCGCCATGACATCGTCAGGGTCTTCAGAATCCTTCCAAGCTGCGGCTCTTCGATAGCCATCACGAGCTTCAGCGTTGAGCTTCTCAACTTGAGCTCGAAGCTCTTCAACCTGTCGATGCTCCTCCCAGAGAAGGCCTATAACCGAGCGAGCAGCGTGCTCAATTTCTGAAAGGTAAGAATTGATGTTCATTGTTCTCGTTTCTTTCGAGGTTTCCGGCGAGCCAATTTTCGAGCCGCTAGCTGCCGGATAAGTGAGGAAGGCACTGAGAGCACATCGCTAGCTCTCAGAGCGAGATCGCAGTGCTTTGCGGAAAGCTACGGTTTTTCTGACCGAGTGTCTATCGACAGCTCTGCGCACGAGGTCGCTCTGCACTCTTCAGGTTTGTAACGGGTTTGGGCACTCAGCGTGAAGGATAGGGGTGGCAAATTCTGCCGGGGCCCCTGAGGAGTTCTAACCAATACGGGGTCGGAAACCCGCGGGGCTTTGATAGCGGAAGGTGCCCCAGCTTACTGAAATACAATCGTTGAAATTGAAAGGATCTTGAAGAAAAAGGGAGATCGTTACCGGAACGGTAACGGTGAGCTCTGATCGGTCATTTCGTAGGGCAAATGCATAGGTGAACAGGCAGTCCACCGGGTTCACCTGTTCACTAAGCTGGGAGTTCTCCCGCTAACAAGATCCCGCGGGTTTCCGACCCCGTATATGCCTCTTACGCTCAGGGGCCCCCGGCTCCCGCTGGAATCCTCCGCTGGTGGAAGCTATTGCTGATGGGGTGTGGGGGGATACATAGAAAGCAAGGTGTAACTGATGTTACAAGTGTAACGAAACCGCATATCATATTGATTTTATTGAATAAATTACGCGTTACACTGGCTGATGTTTCCTGGGATAAAAGGTGTAGCAATCACGCGAGGTGTAACGTATTCGGTCAACCTGCCGAATCAAACGGGGTACCCTGCCGGTCAGACAGAACAGTACACCTGTCAATTAACGCCCAGGATCGGGCGCTCGATTTCGTCTGCTCACGACCCAAACTTGTCATTGGAAGCCCTCAAAATTAGGAAGTGTTGATACACCTGGACGTCCGCCAGCCACCGCTACACTAGCCTTTCAAAACGAGCTTTGCCCCTCTTGATCCCACATCCGTTGGAACGAGCCCCCATCAGCTCCCTTTGCAAAGCTTGGGTCATTCCAATCGCTCCATGGATAACGGCTTCGGGCCAGCGTTCATTTCATCGTAACGTCTTAAGTAACATTGCGGCGCTCCTTGACGCGCATTTACTCTAAAAGGCGTGCTCGCGCTCATGCGAAATAATTAAAAGCAGAAAAAGGTCAGCGCATGGGACCGAAGGATTCGCAGATCGATTCAGCTTCATCAATTCAAGCATTGAATACCGGAAAAAATGGCGGCTGGCAATAGTCCATGCAAGCGTCGTATCGCGTTATGGGGTAGCCCAAACGGTAGGGATGCCGTAACCACTCAAAAAGTAGAAATGAGTGATTTTTTGATCAGCGCATTTGTGTAAAAAATGGTCCTCCACAGAGCCACGACCGAGCGTCCAACCCTCACCAATGATAGGATGCGTTCCAAAATGGTGGCTCTGACTACATCGAGTCTTGCTAAGCGTATTTTACAAACGATCAAACAAACGGAAAAAACCTTGCCAGCTTCTTTTGAGTGCTTCGCTAGAGCAAACGGGAATGAATAAATTCGTCCAGTGGCGAGGTAAGGGGTATCCGTTCTCCACTGATGCCATCCTTGACAGCTTACTCGCGAACTTCATAAATTCGGGAGAGGCTCAGGAGGTCTCATTCCGGGAGCTCGTGCCATGGATGAAGGTCGGAGAGCGTGCGACGCACTACATTCATAGCTACCCAGCGAAGCTCTTGCCGCACATTGCGCATTTCTTCTTGGCGTCAGATCGGGTCTGCCCCCTAGCAGGTCGAGTACTTGACCCTTTTTCAGGCACAGGAACAGTTGCGTTAGAGGCAATGCTATCCGGTCGTGAAGCGTTCTACGCAGATGCTAATCCATTAGCGCGTTTGATTACCTCAGCAAAGACGACCCTTGTTTGTGAAAAGGATCTTAACGAGGCGTTCAAACAGTGCCTCTCAGACTTCAAAAAAAATCGTACTCGGTCTCATCCTGAAATCGTAAATATCGAGCATTGGTACACTCCTGAAACCATCAAACATCTTAGTCGACTTAAAGCAGCTATAGGCCATCAACCTAATGGCATCATTAAAGACTTTCTCCTAGTCACTTTTTCATCGATTACAAGAAAAAGCAGCTTGGCGGATCCAAGGTTATCCGTCCCAGTAAAAATCAAAGACTATCCCGGTCGAAGGGATCGTAAGTCTACAAGCGTAATTGATTTTTTCTCGGAACAGTTCGAATCAAACCTAAAACGCATGCGCGAATTGTCCGCCATGGACAGTGGCACGCATAGACCCTGTCTGGCGGGGAAAGATGCGCGCAGATTAGTTGTTGAGTCTGGACAACCCTTACCTTCTAGCTCTATAGACTTAGTGATAACTTCTCCGCCCTATGCAGGAGCGCAAAAGTACATTAGGGCGACTAGTCTTAACTTAGGCTGGCTAGAATTTGCGAAGCCTTGCGAGCTTCGCGGTCTCGAAGACCAAAATATTGGTAGAGAGCATATACCAAAGCAGAAATACATGAGCTTTTCGAGTACTGGCATAAAAGATGCTGACAAGATCTTAAAGTGCGTATACGAAGTAAACCCTCTGCGAGCATCTATCGCCTCCACCTATTTGATCGAGATGCGACAGGCTCTGACAGAAGTATTTAGAGTTTTGAAGCCAGGCGGACAACTTGTCTTGGTGATTGGGAATAATATCGTATGCGGGCATGAGTTTATGTCTTCAGACTATTTGCTAGAGATTTGTGAAAGTTTGGGTATGGAGCTAAGGCTGAAGCTGATCGACTCGATCAAATCAAGAGGTTTGATGACTAAGCGCAACAAAACCGCCAGCCTTATAACTCGTGAGTGGGTCTTGGTTTTGAGGAAGATTATTTAATGGAACTAAAAGACATACTAAAGCGTAAGATTGAAGTTCTTTCTCAGCAAGCTTGGGACTCTCGCCTAACTTGGCCCGATGTTGAAGCTTGGCTAGAAAATTTTAATGGCCAGTTCAAAGATGAAAGCAATGAAAAATTGCACGCGTTACACCTGCTTTCACAAGTTAACTATTTTGGGCTTGACTTGCTTAGAGAGATGCTTAAGTGTGTATACCAGACACTATACCGACACCCAATAACATCTCAAATCCGTCGTGCTAATAACGACACTCTAGACCCCGGTATTATCGAGCCGCTTTTTTTAGAAGAGCGTCTCAAGACCCGATTCGTCGGGGTAGGCAATCCTTCAGAAAGCGGCCCTCATCTTCTGTACTATTTCAGGCAGATAAATAATCTAGGGAAGGATTTGTTTATTGATAGCGGTGATATTTTCAAATTGTCCCGTGACAATCAAGGGCAAATTCAAATTTCACAGCACGATAAAAGTATAAAGCGGTATGTATTTATTGATGATTTGCTAGGGTCTGGCTCGCAAATTGAACAATATCTCTCGCACAAACTTAAAGAGATTCGCCGCTTTCCAGGTGTAGAATGTCACTACTACGCTTTATTTGCTACGACAAAAGGTTTGGAGACGGCTAGAAAACCAGAATACTTTGGGGATAATGTTTCTTGTGTATTTGAATTGGATGAAACATTTAAATGTTTTTCGCCGAATGCAAGAGCATTCGCTAACCTTCCCAGTGGCCTAGACAAGCAAAGTGCGCAAGATATCGCTGCTGGATACGGCGCTAAGCTACTACCTAGCGATCATGTTTTAGGTTATAAAAATGGTCAGCTGTTACTCTCATTCTTGCACAACACCCCTGATAATTCTTTGCCAATTATGTGGTTCGATAATCCATTATCAACCTCTTGGGTGCCGATTTTCAAACGATTCGATAAAAAATACGGAGTGTGATCATGGAAAATAATACTAATCCATTTGATCTTATTCGGGCTGCTGACTATTCCGACCTCCAGATAAAAGATTTTTGGGTTGATTTTAAAGGGCAAGAACTACAGGCCTTGCTCGAGCCAACTTCGATTACATCAATGCATATTCTCGGAGGTAAGGGGAGCGGTAAGACACACCTGATGCGATATTGCTCCTACCCAGTGCAAAAACTTCGATTCCCCGATCGTTCGATAGAAGGGCTGGTAAGCGAAGGTTATATCGGAATTTTCCTCCGTGCTAACACTCTAGATACGGGAAAGTTTTCCGGGAAAGGCCAGGACGGAGAAAAGTGGGGGACGCTGTTTAATTATTATTTTGAGCTAAGATTGGTTGAAAACTTGATACTTACTCTGATAGATCTATCAAAGTTCGATCACAAATTAATGCTAGAGCTCAACTCCTTGGTCGGCGATGTGTTGCTGCTGCTGGACGAGCAGCCAACCCAAAAACCAAATACCCTAACTGGTCTTTTGGATTTTATAGTTTCACTTCGGAAAGCCGTCGACCTGAGTGTAAATAACTGTGTATTCACTAGAGCGCTCAATGTAAATATATTACTAAGTCCTGGGTCTTTGCTCTTTGGCGTGCCAGCGCTCGTAACGAAGCGAATAAAGATATTCGAGAAGCTTCGATTTATATATTTGGTGGATGAGGTTGAGAACTTAACCGTAGATCAGCAAAAGTTTTTGAATACGCTAATTCGTCATTCAATGGATCCTTGCAGCTTTAGGCTTGGTGCTCGATTATACGGCATCAAAACGCTTGCTAATTACGGTACTGATGAAGAAAACAAAGAAGGTTCAGAATTTAAAGCGTTGTATTTAGATCAAATTCTGAGGTCTAAAGGTGAGGCGTTCAAAGAGTTTTCAAGGGAGTTGTGCGCCAAGCGTTTAGAGGACGGCGGTTTCGCGAATAAACCGGGCGAACAAAAACTTAAGGGGCTACTGCAGAGTTTTTTTGAAACGTATAGTTCAGACGATTACTATCGTAGCCACACTAAAGAATTAGTCGGAATAGCCAAGTCATCCGAGCGCCCGTACTTTAAAAAGCTTCGTGATCAGCTTCATTCAAAAGGTACAAATAATGCCGTCGCAACTGCTTCTGACGCTAAAAGAATAATCTCTTTGCTCAGCATCCATGAGCATCCCCTGGTTGAGAAAGCTAACATTTTCATGCTTTACCAAGATTGGTATCGCGGAAAAGACCTAATTAAGTCAGCGGAATTAATTTCCGAAGAATGCAAAGGTTTTCTTGCAGGTGAGCCCGGTCGGCACAAAACTTTATATGGGCACTTCGCTATAGATTTGTTGGCTCAGTTATATCGAGATTACAAACAGTCACCGACTCCAATGTATGCTGGGTTTGACTCGTTCGTTAGAATGTCAGCCTGTGTCCCGAGAAATCTGTTGGTAATACTGCAAAATGTTTACAAATGGGCATCGTTCAATGGTGATCGCCCATTCCGAGACGGGCCTATTCCAATCCTGACTCAAGCTGAAGCTGTCATACAAAGTGCCGGGTTTTTCTTTGACGAAGACGCTAGGCCAGGTGCGGACGTTCCTAACGTTCAGCGTGCAGTAGAGCGTTTGGCCGAATATCTCCGCGAAGTACGCTTTTCCTCCAAACCAGTTGAAGTATCTCCATTAGCCTTCAGCTTGGATGTGTCTAAGCTGTCAGAAGCCGCCAAATACAATCTCAAACGAGCAGAAAATTGGTCATATATTTTTCGCCATCCCAAAGGGCGTCCCAACGCAAACTCCAAGCGCGTCGATGAAAAATATCAACTGAACCCTATGCTTTCGCCCAAGTGGGATCTTCCCGTATCTGTTCGCGGAGATGTCCGCTTGCCCCACGGCGTAGCGGAAGCCATATTCGGTACGCTTGACAGCTCAGGCTTTCAAAAGGAGTTGAACGAGGCAACCTTAGGCATGAAGGCTCCTAATTTTGGCAAGTCAAGAGCTCAGTTAAATCGTCCGCATATGGAAGAGCTATCCACCAACAATACTCTTTCATTGAATTTTGGTGACGATGATGCGATTTGATTATTTTTACAAAACTCGCTTGCCCATAGAAGGAAGCTGGCCGCTTGATGCTCAGTATGATGTATTCATTTCTGCATATAATTTGAGCGATCGAATAAAAGTCGTATTCGATAAATGTCAAGCGCCGCTAAAACTATGGCTAATTTTTCCCCAATACCAGTTTAACGAATCTGAGTACCCTGTAAGCGGAGAGGTGTTCTACTCGTCGCAGATGGAAGAATCTGAGTATTTAAACGAGTTTTTTGAGAAGTACGCTGAGTCGCTGACAGGCAAGCGACTGTGCATTGATATAACCGGCTTTATGCGACCGCACTTATTATTTCTGATCAAGTTGCTACAGTATTATGGTCTTCTGAAATTTGACGTAATTTATTCTGAACCTGTTCGATATCAGAAAAAAGACGATACCAAGTTTTCTGCAGGTCCTGTAACGCTAGTTCGATCAATCGCCGGATTTGAAGGTGAACCAAACAATGAAAGCTCGAATGATATTTTGCTCCTCGGTATTGGCTATGATCACGAGCTGCTCAAACAAGTGGCTGAGCATAAAGACTTCGCAAATATAGTTACATTGTGGGGGTTTCCTTCTCTTAGAGCAGATATGTATCAAGAGAGTGTTGTTCGGGCTAGTAAGGCTCCAGAAGCAGCATTTCCGACTGGGAGAGGCAAGCAGCGATATTATGCTCCCGTCAACGATCCATTCTCTACCGCTGAGCGAATCCACGAAGTAGTGCAAACTGAGTCGTTAAAAAAGCCCATCACTAATTTATATTTGAGTCCTCTTTCTACTAAGGCTCAAGCACTAGGCTTTGCTTTATATTACCTCTATGCAAAAAATAATGCTTCGAGCATAGTATTCCCTTTTGCTAATGGCTATGAACAAGAAACATCTATAGGTACCGCCGAAATATGGAAATATTCGATAGAACTACCAGCTTGGACGATTTAACATGAGTTAGCAGTGGCGGTACGCTAAAGTTTCGATGAAAGTCAAAGAGCTGCCATCACGGGTTTTTTTGAGGAAGAGGGCGCTAATCTTGGTAGCCCTGAGGGTGTCCGCTTCACTTCGATTTTGGCCCTCTGTGAAGAGAAATCGGTTTTAAGCAGCCGGGTCGCTAACGACTGCTTCCGGCGGAAAGCAGTCCTTAAATTTTGTTGCAGAACAATATGACCCCCTATGTCTTTCCTTAAATGACGCAGGTCTGAGATGTGATTTTGTGGCTTGAAACCAATAGCAAAAAGGGCCCCGCATGGGCCCTTTTTCAGGTGAAGCAGATTTACTTCTTCCGCCATCCTTCGACGACATTGGCTCCGTGTTTCGCTTTCCACTCTTTCAAAGCTTTGTGGTTGCCACCTTTGGTTTCGATCACTTCACCAGTATTCGGGTTTTTGTAGACCTTGAGTTCGCGTGGTTTGCGTGTGGTGACGGCCGGAGCTCCGTTTGGACGCCGCGTCGTGGTTTGCGGCTCTAGAATGTTGATGATGTGCTTCAGGCTAAACCCATAGTGTTCGAGCAGCTTGCGCAGTTTCGTTTCGAACTCAATTTCTTTCTTCAGTCCATCATTACCTTTCATCGCTTCCAGTGCCTGGAGCTGCTCAGCGAGGTGTTTTTCCAGCTGGCGGTACTCTGCGAGTTTGGACATTTTCTTTCCCTTGTTTGGAGTGGTCGTGCGTAGTTATTAAGATAAAACGGGCTGGTTAGAAGTTCAGCGCTATTTTCGACGGTTCAGTTGGCTGTCAATGTGCGTCATTTCCGATTTAATCGCGTTGATGGTTAGCGTTTGTATCGGACTAGTTTTGCCCGGCCCTGCGTTGATGGTTTTCAACAGGGCATTGAGATGGGCCTTCCGAGTTTTGAGCGTATCAGACCAACTGGCGCTGTTCTGTATCGGCTTGTTCATTACGTTCATCCTTACGTTGTTCCAGATTGCTCATGACTTCAGGCTGGTGCGGTGTCGGTAGGCTGTCGAGCTGGAACAAGTCCCGCGCGCGGTACTGGCGCGAGCGAGCTGATAGCTCTTCCCACGTCCACTTCCCAAAGTTCTCGCCTTGCTCTGGAACGGCAAGCTTCATAAGTCCGATCTGGTCACGGCCGAGCAGGTTGTAATTCGCCCATAGTTTTCCGCCTACCTCGAACAACGCTTTAGCGGCCTCGTTCCATCTCTCCTCGAATAGCGTCTGCGAAAGCAACAGGGCGGTGCGCTCTATCTCTTTATGTTTTACCTGTGCTTCTGAGATGTATTTATCGACGGTGACCAGCTCCTGCTCCAGCGCGGCCATGATCAAATGTTGTCGACGGTTATGTTCGGCGGCGGTTGTCAGGTTCTTCGCGGCCTTTTGTGCGTCGGCGTTGGCGTTCTTCTCGCCTTCAGTATCGCCCCATGCGACTGCCTGCGCGTACGCAGTGGCGGCGTCCGTTTCGGCCTGACGAGCTTTCGCCATGTCCTCTTCCGCCTGCTGCTGAATTTGCTCCAGGCGGGTGCTGAGGCTCTGACGCTTCTCCTTCAATTCCTGCTCATCAGCGGTCCAGTTGTCCATCGCGTCGATGTATCCCGCCATCAGGCAATTGCAGTCGGCGAGGCTCTCACGGCGACTGATCTTTCTGTCCAAAAGGTCGGCATTGTTTTTGCGTGAATCGAAATTCCGTTTCAGCTCGTTGTACTTGTCGCGTAGTTCGCGCTCCTGAGTCGGCTCGATGGTTTCCTCACTTTCCAGCACGGCCTCAATAGGCAGCAGTTGGGCATGCACTTGATCGGCGTCGCTCAGCAATTGGTCGCGACGGTCTTTCAGGTCTTGAATCTCGTTCATTGTCTGGTCTCTCTCAATTCGATTGTGGGTTGGTTGAGTGGCTGGCGAGGCCGGGAATAAGCCGGCGCTACCTCGATCAGCAAAGATGCCCTTAGGCAGCCCGAGCCTCGCTCTCATCCATTCCCGGAATCGTCTTTACGATGTAGCAGCGTTGCGTGCCGAGACCGGGCAACCGGATGAGACTCGACGCCTTACCGTCCTTCCCCGGTTCCAGAACACCGCGCTGTAGCAGTTCCTTGTTCACCGCGTTGATGTTCATGCCTCGGAAGATCTCCGAGCGCCATAACTCGGGCAGCACGTAGTAGGTGTTGGTGGTGTGAAGGGCGTCGCCCAGTCCGTGCTCGAGCGTCTTACGAAAGCCGAGGCGGTCTATGGTGCGCGGGCCGTGTTCGTCGATCTTTGCCGCCGTCGATTCCCAGCGTGTAAAACGGCTTTCGCCGAAGCGCTCGATGACTTGGCGCAGCCGCGCCAAGATCGCATCGCCCTCGAAGTTACCGGCGCCGCCACGCTCGTTCATCCAGGCGTTGAGGCACACGCGAGCGGCGGTAGTGGCAGTCCCATCGGGCCAGCCGGTAATCCCCATGGCGGTGGCCAACTCACCCGCTGCGGCCGCGAGGCCGAAGCGAGCGGCCGCACGGTGTGCTTGTCCGCTGGCCGATGCGGGTAGCGATTGGGCGATAAACCCTTCCAGCGTGCGGCGCAGGATGGCGGACCAACCGTGACGTTTGCCCGGTTCGCACAGCGCCGTGAGAAACGCTGTAAGCGGTGTGCCGTAATACTTCGCTACCCGCGCCTTGAGCGCGTCGGCGAGTGACGCCGCATCCTCAAAGCCGTTCAACGCATCGAACATGCCGAGGCCTTTGCTCGCATCGGCCGGAACGGCGAGCATGCGTACCTCCATGCCCGCTTTCAGCTCCTTGTTGGCTTCGGCCATGTGCTGAGCCAGCGTCTTCTCTCCGGTGGAGAGAAACAGCAGACGCCACTCCTGTACCTGGCGGCCTGCTTGCCCTCGATCATTGGCGCGTGCCTTGCCAGTGCCGTTGCCGAGCATGTACACCGTCTCGCCGATGATGCGCGGATCGCACATGCCGATTTCATCCAGCACCAGAAGCCCATCGGAATGCGCGGCGGCGATGGATTCCAGCGCGTTGTCGGTGGAACGCCACGACCGCACCAGACGCGGTCCGCCGTAGATCGAGGCAGCAACTTGCAGGTGCGTGGTCTTGCCGCCTGAACTGTCGCCGTACAAGTGGAAGCCGCCCGACTCATGGCCGAGCATGTGCAGCAGCGGGCCAGCAAAGGCCACGCCGACGACGAACGCCAATCGATGATTGCCGACGCAAAGTGCGCCGATCTGCTCCTGCCACTGCTCAAGCGAGCCTGCTTCGCTGATTGGCGGAAGCTGAGAACCCGCCTCGTAAAAGTGTAGGTGTTCGCTGTGTGCGCCGACCTGTTGCTCTGGCAGCAGAAAGGCGCTGTCGTGCCAGCCCAAGCGGGTGACCAGTCGTGCCCGTTGCGCGCTGTCGAAGCCGCCGAGGTAACTCTGCAGGTCGTTGCGTGCGTTGCGTCCTGAGCGGCTGCCCGCGAGGCGAAGTCCCATATCTACCAACGGTCCGAGTACGTCCTTGCCGAAGTCGCCGGTCATGGTGCGCGCCGGGATATTCCAGCGTTTCTTGGCTCCGTCGGGATCGTCGAACTCGACCAATAGGCCCCAGTTCTGGCCTTTGTCGTCGCGGGTGCGAGCCAGGATTTCCAGTGGCGAACACACCGGCCGCGCCTCGCCGTCGTCGCCCGCATAAAACACGCCTTCGGACGTGAGGCGAAAGCCACCGGGCATCAGGTCGTTTTTCGATTTTGCGGGGCGCTTGGCGGCGGTTTTTGTCTTCGGTTCTGGTTTGGTCTCGGCCTGCTCAGGCTCCGTCTTTTCGACAACCAAACCGAACATTTCTCCGCTGCTTTCCAGCTCGGCGAAGTGCGCCGCCGTCCAGCCTTTCGCGAGCGCATCGGCAGCATCGTCACCGTCGACCCATTGACCACCTTTGGCGAAGGCGGCGCGGTCGTTCTTCAGTGTGGGCTTACGTTTGAACACGTCCAGCGCGATGAGCCGGACCGAGGCGGCGCCGATTTCGCGCAGCTTGTCGGCCACGGCTTCCATGCAGGCTTTACCGCTGACATCGTTGTCCGGCCACAACAGCACTTCGCGACCCTTGAGCGGTGTCAGGTCGGCTTTGTGCCAGGAGTTGGAGCCGTTCGGCCAGCAGGTGGCCGCGTAGCCGGGCAACAGTTCGGCGGCGGCGTCGGCAGCTTTCTCGCCTTCGCAGAGAATAACCGGTGCGTCAGCGCGCTGGGTCAGTTCGTCAAGGCGCAGCAGTGGACGCGGATCGGGCAGACCCTGCCAGCGCCATTGCGTGGTCTGGCCATCAGCGCGCTGACACCATGTCAGGGGAGCAAAGACTTTCTTCGGTTTGCCGTCTTCTTCCGGCGCGAGGTCGAAGCGGTATAGCGCCATAAGCGGCTGGCCCTGCGCGTCGCGGTAGATCCACACCTTGGACGGCGCGCCATGTTGCCGATGCTTGGCCGGGCACTTATTCATGGCCTCGGCCGGGATCGGCTGAATGGCAATCCACTCAGGTGCTTTTGTCTTGGCAGACGCTGGCTTGGTCTGGGCGGCGCCGGGCGATACGTTGAACAGGTCTGCCAGCTTTTTGCAGGCCTCGACGTCGGTGCCGCCGTCCAGATAGCGCACCAGATCGATCAGGTCGCCGCCCTTGTCACCGGTGGCGAAGTCGGCCCATGTGCCCTTGCTCAGATTGATCTTGAGCGAACCGGCGCGTTTGTCGCTGCGGGTCGGATTCGGTGCGGTGTATTCCTTGCCGCCGTCCACGCGCTTGCCGTTTGGCAGCCAGTGCGACAGGACACGATCAATGTCTTTCAGTGCGGCGGTTTTCACGTCGGCGAAGCTGGGACGTTTCGCTGAGTTGCTCGGGCGTTGGCTCATGCGTCAGCCCTCGCCAAAAACAGCGCGTCGTTGATGTCATCGATCAATGCTTTGGCCATCTCGCCCAAGTACAGCGCAGGCCAACTGAAACGCTCGCCGCTGTCGCTCATGGCGGCGTCGAAGTTGAGCTGGTTTGCGTGATGTTGCAGCAGCGAAACCATCTCCAGTGCATCCTCGACCGGTATTCCGGCATTGACCCGGAACAACTTCAAATCGGTGGCATTCACACGAGTAAATGTTGCGTGGCCCAGCGTGGTGGAAGTGGTCATAGCGCACCGCCTTTCTGCGCGGCCGGAACGGAGGTGTTGTCACCGTGCAAGGTGAGGGTTTTGATCAGGCCGAGAGTGCCGCGAACGTCCCAGAGGACGGCCGCGATGACGTGGTTAGCAAGGCGCGAGGAGTCGTTTTCGAAGTGATCCTCCAGCAGCGTCAGCACCGAGTCGGCGCGAGCAATGGCGCAGGTGATGGCGTCGATGGGCACACCGGCTTCTGCGGTCGGATTCACGCAGAGCAGGTCTTCAGGCAGGGCGAAACTCAAAGCGTTGTTCATTGGGCACCGCCTGCGGTTTCGAGTGCGCGGGCTTTGGCCATGTGGTCGTTGTAGCGGGCAAGACGTGTAGCGAGGCTGGAGTTGGCGTGTAAAGCGGCGAGAGCCATTGCCCGATGGGCAGCGGCGCGAAATTTGGACGGATTGAGAGCAGGCATAGGTGACACTCCAAGTTTGAAGATGGAGCTGCCACTGATCGTCGCCAAACGATATAAGGTGGCAGCTGTGCGCAGGTTGGCGAACCGGGAACTTGGAACCCGGCAGACCCGAAGGTCTCCCACGCACAGCTGCCATAACACGAAACGGCGGGCACAAAAAAAGCGCCTGCTGTCGGTTGGGGCGCCTGTGCGCCAAGTAACTCGGGTCGCCAAACCCGGTCGCTGAATTTGCAGCGACGACCAGAGAGTAACGTCCGTTTTTTGAAAGTGCAACTGTGTTCATGACTTGCGGTTTTTTCAGGTGCGGCATAAATTGTTCGTGCATGTAGATTTACCTCAACGCCTCCGGATCGCTCCCGGAGGCGTTTTCGTTTCAGGCATGGGCTTCCCAGCGCAGGGACAGGAGGGGCAGGAAGCCACCGTTGAGCATGGATCGTGCGTCTTCGTAGGCTTGAGTTTGCTGGCCTTCATCGACGATCACGGTTCCGGTCTTTTCGCAGTGGAGGGAGAGGGCACACCAGGTGCCGTCGGCCCAGCTGAGTACGCTGACCACGCGACCTTGCTTGTCCTGTTGGCTGCGATAGCGCTCAAGGCGCTGCATGAGGCGGGGCGAAAAGCCAATTCGGCGCAATACCGAAAACGGGTGCATGAAAGCGCTGTTCGCGATCTTTCGGCTCATGCTGCCTCCTGCGCGGAGGCAAACAGCGGCGGCGGTGTTTCGCCTTTGAGCCAAGCCAAGATCTTGCTGTCTTCGGCGCAACGTCGGCGGTGTTCGACAGCCAGCGAATCACGGCTCTGTGCGAGGCATTCATCCACATACTGGGTAAGATCCGAGGTCAGGCGCATGTCGTGGTGAAGGCGCTCGGTTGCGGTTTTCTCCACGGCGAGATCCTCATCCGTGATGCGTTGCCATACCGCCGGATCGTTCGCGTACCCCGCCGATTGATCCACCAGCCAGTAGGTGACCCAGTCGGTCATACCACGCGTTTTCAGTGAGGCGAGGCGGCTGCCGCTCATTGCGAAATAACCGGTGCCGTGGACGCTCGAAAACTCTCTGCGCACCGCGTTTTTGCGGATCAGTTCGGGCAATTCCCAAGAATTGGCTTTGAGCGGGAGAACGAGGCCGTCAGGGCTAAAAAAGAACGCTTCTTGCTCTTCGCCGTTCCAGCTCACACCGGCGATGGTGCGGTGGCGCCAGTTGATTGCTCCCGCTTGATAGAGGCGAAATCCGATGCTGTAGGAGTCGAGAAACGGCCCCTTGAAAGGGCAATAATTGCGCTTCATGCGGCCACCTGGTCACGCGCCTCGATGCGGCTGCGTGTCCATGCCTGCACTTCGGAAAGAACCCAGGCGACAGGGGCGCCGCGCGCGTTGCTGTTGCTCAATTTGACGGGCTGGGGAAAGCCAATGTCGGGGCGCTGCATGAGTTTGTAGATGGTGGAGCGCTTCATTCCAACGATGCCCTCCAACTCTCGCATTCGGATCAAAGTCGAAGAAGCATCGAAATGTGAAGGGGCGTTCGCAGGTGACCTGCGGGGAAAATCGGTGACAGAGGTGTTCATAGGTATTGCTCTCGATTGATTTGGACTGACGAGAGCAATGGTCTAGAGATTGAATGGCGGTGAGCAGTTCACTTCCAATTGAAATTTCAGTTACAGCACGAAGTTGCGCTCGAGAATGGCTTCCACGCTTTTGCGAGTCAGCACCTTTTCAGTCTCGGGGGTGACCCACTCAGGGCGCTGTTTGAGAGGCTTAGCGACTTCACGTTTCAGCCAGGCATGCACGGCTGTTTTGACGTTCTTTCTTGGCATGCCCATCGCCAAATAATGGTCAGCCTGACTAACGATTGCAGCGTCTCGGGCGTTGACGTCTTGGCTTCGCTCCATCCCGCTGATAATGCCACCTTTGCTGCGGATAGCTGACCTCATTGCCTGATCAGCGAGGGGTGTCAGTTCGTCATCAATCAAGCAGGGCAGGGAAGTGATCGGCTGCAAATAGAAGACATACTCGTCGAGCGCCCTCGTGCGCTCGGCTGTATCAACCTGAGATTCCACAAACCGGCAGTACAGATCCCATGGCCAGTCGGTCGGTATTTCCTTGATATGCAACCAGGCCGCGTTATCGGCGGCGCGCATCCAATCGTTAAGAATCTCCAGCGCTTTGACAGCACAGGCCATGATGTAGGCCGCATGCGCTTCGCGGTCCGAAGCCGAGTAGCAGTTGCTGTATTGACGAACCCAATGAGCGAGGCGCGCTCTGTTGTCAGTAGAGGCGTACTGGAAAATAATCTCCTCATGCATCGTCGTTTTGATGCACATGCTGCTCAGATCACTATCGATGCCAGCGGTTTGGATTCGCTGGCAACACTGATCGATCAAGTGGCACGCAGCAGCGAGTTGTTCGCGGCAGAGTCCGTAAAGCGGTTGGGCGGAGAGGTACTTGATCAGCCCAGCGCTTAGCATTGAGTGTGAAGTGGGTTGCTGATCAGTCATCGCCAAGTGTCTCTGGCAACGTGTAACGCCCTATCCCACGCCCTGTGTTTTGCAGGCGTAACCAGCGAGAGTCCCGCTGTATGAGCGTGCGCCGGACGTCGGCCCGCAGTAAACGAGGGCTTTTTTTGGCGTTACACGTTTGAACGGCGTTACATCGGGTGTACGAGAAGACGTGCAATCGTGTAACAGGCGTGGGAGCCAATGAATTCGGGCGTTCGCCACAGGTCGTTACACGAGTAACACCTGTAACACGGATTTTGGAGGGGATATGGATATACGCGCTCATACCACCTCATCGAACTGTCCGTGGAGGACATTTCCAACAGCCAACTGATCAAGGTAATCGGCGTACCACTGCATCATCTTCACTCTGTGATCAAAATATTGAGCCTTGTTGTAGATCCCAGAGATCCCCTCTTCTTTATGAGCGAGCTGCGCTTCGACGTGCTCTTTCGGCCAACCGTGTTCTCTAAGCAAGGTGCTGGCGGTATGGCGAGTTCCGTGGCCGACCAAGCGACCTTTGTAACCAACCGTCGCAAAGACTTTGTTGATGGTGTTTTCACTGATTGTCGGGTTCTTAGCTCCGACGCCGGGGAACAACCACCGACTGCGCCCTGTTAGACACTGGAGTTCCTTTAAAGCGAATAACGCCTGCTTAGGGAGTGGGCACACGAAATCTCTCCGCATCTTCATCTTGGCGGCAGGTGTCGTCCAGGTGGCTTTATCAAGGTCGAACTCTTTCCATTCAGCTAAGCGGACCATTCCCGGTCTCGATGCCGTCCATATGCAGAGCCACGCCGCAGTTCGGGCCGTTAGTCTGCTTGGGGTGTGTTTTAGCGCGGTCAGAAAGTCGCCAAGTTCAGGTTCCAGCAAATGAGGATGCTGTTGAGTTTTGGGGGCTTGGGCAGCGATATCGCGAAGTCGGCTTCCCGGGTCGTTTTCGGTCAAGCCTAATCCAATGGCTCGACCGAAGATCTGATTTATCCAGGTGCGACACTTTTCAGCCACGTTGTGTGCGTCCCTGGCTTCGATGGATGCTTGGAGTTCCGCGCAGTCGGTACGGGTGATTTCGTCTAGAGGCTTATCTCCCAGTGCCGGGAGTATGTCTTTGTCGAGGTAGGTGCGGATTTTGTTGAGAGTGGAGGGTGCGAGACCCTTTTCCTCTTTTGCCTTCAGCCAGGCATCAGCGGCAGCTCGAAAGGTTCGGGTTTTGGCCGCATCGATAGCAGCTTTCGCGGATCGCTTTTGTTCAAGGGGATCGGCACCGCCACTCACTACTTTGCGTAGATCGGCAGCTTTGTCCCGTGCCAACGCACCACTTACTTCCGGGTAACCCCCGAGCCCCATCCAAGCCCAATTGCCAGCCGGACGTTTGTAGCGGAGCTGCCAGGATTTACCACCATCCGGTTTGACCCTGAAGTAGAGGCCGTTTCCGTCGAGCTCCCGGTATTCCTTTGATTCCGGCTCCAGCCCCGCAAGTGTCGTGTCAGCGAGAGGGCGGCGCTTGATGTCTGCGCGCTTCATCCTTGTATCCCAAAGTTCGGTATTTTTCTCAGGATACAAGCAGGGATACAGGGATACAACGTATAGGGAGAGACAGGGATAGATAGACAGGCACAAAAAAACCGGCCAAGTGGCCGGTTTCTCTGGGTCTGAAAGCCTGGTAGAGACTTTCAGATACTGCTATATGGTGCCCCGAGGGAGACTCGAACTCCCACTCCTTTCGAAAACGGATTTTGAATCCGCCGCGTCTACCAATTCCGCCATCAGGGCTCAATGGCGGCGAAGTATAGAGATGAGATAACCGTTGGTCAATCAGGTACATGGAGAATTTTTGATTATTCCGCTAGACTTCCCGGCCCTGCTAGACGAACCCCATCATGCGCGTTGCTGACTTTACTTTCGAACTCCCTGATTCGCTGATCGCTCGCCACCCTTTGGCTGAGCGGCGCGGTAGTCGCCTGTTGACCCTGGATGGGCTCAGCGGCGCTCTGGCACACCGTCAATTCACTGATTTGCTTGAGCATTTGCGCCCAGGCGACTTGATGGTGTTCAACAATACCCGGGTGATTCCGGCGCGGCTGTTTGGCCAGAAAGCTTCCGGCGGCAAGCTGGAAATTCTGGTCGAGCGGGTGCTCGACAGTCATCGCGTGCTGGCCCATGTGCGCTCCAGCAAGTCGCCGAAGCCGGGTTCGAAGATCCTCATCGATGGTGGTGGCGAAGCTGAAATGCTCGCGCGTCATGATGCGTTGTTCGAACTGGGGTTCGCCGAAGAAGTGCTGCCGTTGCTCGACCGCGTCGGGCACATGCCGTTGCCTCCTTATATAGACCGCCCGGACGAAGGCTCGGACCGCGAGCGTTATCAGACGGTCTACGCCGAGCGCCTGGGCGCGGTGGCGGCACCGACCGCTGGGCTGCATTTCGATCAGCCGTTGCTCGAGGCGATTGCCGCCAAGGGTATCGAGACTGCGTTCGTGACCTTGCACGTCGGTGCGGGCACCTTTCAGCCAGTGCGTGTCGAGAAGATCGAAGATCACCACATGCACAGTGAATGGCTGGAAGTCGGCCAGGACGTGGTGGATGCGGTCGCTGCGTGCCGTGCGCGGGGTGGGCGCGTGGTGGCGGTGGGGACCACCAGCGTGCGTTCGCTGGAAAGCGCGGCCCGCGATGGCGTGCTCAAGCCGTTCAGTGGCGACACCGATATCTTTATCTACCCAGGCCGGCCGTTCCATGTGGTCGATGCCCTGGTGACCAACTTTCATTTGCCCGAATCCACGCTGTTGATGCTGGTTTCGGCGTTCGCCGGTTATCCCGAAACCATGGCCGCCTACAAGGCCGCTATCGAGCATGGATACCGCTTTTTCAGCTACGGTGATGCGATGTTCATCACCCGTAATCCCGCGCCACGCGGCCCTGAGGAAACAGCATGAGTCGCACCAGTCGTATGTCTTTCGAATTGCTGGCCACTGACGGCAAGGCTCGTCGCGGTCGCCTGACCTTTCCGCGTGGCACTGTCGAGACCCCGGCGTTCATGCCGGTCGGCACGTACGGCACGGTCAAGGGCATGTTGCCGCGGGATATCGAGGCGACGGGCGCCGAGATCATTCTGGGCAACACCTTTCACCTGTGGCTGCGTCCTGGCACTGAAGTGATCAAGAAGCACGGCGACCTGCACGATTTCATGCAGTGGAAAGGCCCGATTCTGACCGACTCCGGCGGTTTCCAGGTGTTCAGCCTGGGCGCCATGCGCAAGATCAAGGAGGAGGGCGTGACCTTTGCCTCGCCGGTGGATGGCGCGAAAGTGTTCATGGGCCCGGAAGAGTCGATGCAGGTTCAGCGCGACCTGGGCTCCGACATCGTGATGATTTTCGACGAATGCACGCCGTACCCGGCCGATGAAGATGTGGCGCGGGTGTCCATGGAGTTGTCGTTGCGCTGGGCTCAGCGTTCGAAAAACGCTCATGGCGATAACACGGCGGCGCTGTTCGGCATCGTTCAGGGCGGCATGCACCAGGACCTGCGCATGCGCTCGCTGGAAGGCCTCGACAAGATCGGTTTTGATGGCCTGGCCATCGGCGGTCTGTCGGTCGGCGAGCCCAAGCACGAGATGATCAAGGTGCTGGATTATCTGCCGGGCCAGATGCCGGCTGACAAACCTCGTTACCTTATGGGCGTTGGCAAACCGGAAGACTTGGT
This sequence comes from Pseudomonas sp. H3(2019), assembly GCF_007713465.1. Classification (GTDB taxonomy): domain Bacteria; phylum Pseudomonadota; class Gammaproteobacteria; order Pseudomonadales; family Pseudomonadaceae; genus Aquipseudomonas. The sequence goes on from NZ_VMSG01000004.1 coordinate 158,219, forward strand.
TGAGGGTGTGCGCCGCGGTGTGGACATGTTCGATTGCGTGATGCCAACCCGTAATGCCCGCAATGGGCACTTGTTCATTGATACGGGCGTGCTGAAGATCCGTAACGCGTTTCATCGCCATGATGATTCGCCGCTCGATCCGACCTGCGATTGCTATACCTGCCAGAACTTCTCCCGTGCTTATCTGCACCATCTGGACAAGTGTGGAGAAATGCTGGGTAGCATGTTGAATACAATCCACAATTTGCGCCATTACCAGGTGCTTATGGCTGGTTTGCGCGAGGCTATTCAACAGGGTACATTGGCCGCCTTTGTCGATGCCTTCTACGCCAAACGCGGGTTACCCGTACCGCCTTTGGACTGAGTTTTCTGACCCCAAGATTCAACATTTGCAACTGGAGTGCTAAATGAGCTTTTTTATCTCTAATGCCATGGCTGATGCTGGTGCCCCTGCGGCAGGCCCGATGGGCGGCGGCTTTGAGTGGATTTTCCTGGTCGGCTTCCTGGTCATCTTCTACCTGATGATCTGGCGTCCACAGGCCAAGCGCGCCAAAGAGCAGAAGAACCTGCTGAGCAGCCTGCAGAAAGGCGACGAAGTTGTGACCACCGGTGGTATCGCCGGCAAGATCACTAAAGTGGCAGATGATTTCGTTGTTCTGGAAGTTTCCGACACGGTCGAAATGAAATTCCAAAAGGGCGCCATTGCCGCCACGCTGCCAAAAGGCACGCTAAAAGCGATCTAAGTTTCAACTTCTACTCAATCGACGGGGCGCGCAAGGCGCCCCGCGTCATAAGCGGGCGGCGTGATGCTGAACAAATACCCTCTGTGGAAATACATTCTGATCCTGGCGGTGCTGGCGGTCGGTCTGATTTATTCCGCTCCCAATCTTTATCCTGACGATCCGGCCATTCAGGTCAGCGGTGCAAGCACTGCGCTGCAGGTCAATCAGGCTGATCTGGATCGTGTAAGCAAAGCGCTCAACGATGCCGGGATCAACGTCAAGGCGGCCACTCTTTCGGCCAATGGCAAGGGCGGTTTGTTGCGCCTGACCAAGGCGGAAGACCAGCTGCCAGCCAAGGACGTCGTGCGCAAGGCGCTGGGTGATGACTACGTCGTCGCACTGAACCTGGCACAAACGACTCCGCAATGGCTGCGCACCGTCGGCGCGCATCCGATGAAGCTGGGTCTGGACTTGTCCGGTGGTGTGCACTTCCTGCTCGAAGTGGACATGGAAAAAGCCCTCGACGCCCGCCTGAAAGTTTACGAAGGCGACGTCAAGAGCCTGCTGCGCAAAGAGAAGCTGCGCTATCGCAGCCTGCCGCAGATCAATGGCGCCATTCAGCTGGGTTTCAGTGATGAGGCTTCCCGCGAAGACGCTCGTGCGCTGATCCGCAAGAACTTCAACGATTTCGACATTGTTCCGGCCGACCTCAATGGTCAACCGGTACTGCGTCTGGCGATGACCCCGGCCAAGCTGGCGGAAATCCGCGAATACTCCATCAAGCAGAACTTGACCACGGTGCGTAACCGCGTCAACGAGCTGGGTGTTGCCGAACCGATCGTTCAACGTCAGGGTGCCAACCGCATCGTGGTTGAGCTGCCAGGCGTGCAAGACACTGCCGAAGCCAAGCGTATTCTCGGCAAGACGGCCAACCTCGAGTTCCGTCTGGCGGCTGAGCCGGGTGCTTCGAAAGCCACTTCCGAGACCTTCGAGTTCCGTGAGGGCAAGCGTCCTCCTGCGCAAATCGAGCGTGGCCTGATCATCACGGGCGACCAGGTGACTGACGCCAAGGCTGGTTTCGGTGAGCACGGTACGCCGGAAGTGAACATTCGTCTGGACGGTCACGGCGGTGAGCTGATGAACCGTGCGACGCGCTCCAACGTCGGTCGCAGCATGGCGGTGATCTTCATCGAGCAACGCCCGGTGACGACTTACGTCAAGCAGATGGTCAACGGCGTCGAGAAAGACGTGCCGGTCCAGAGCTTCAAGGAAGAGAAGAAGATCATCAGCCTGGCGACCATTCAGTCGCCGCTGGGTGCTCAGTTCCGCATCACTGGCCTGAACGGTCAGGGCGAATCCTCGGAGCTGGCCTTGCTGCTGCGCGCCGGTGGCCTGGCGGCACCGATGTACTTTGCTGAAGAGCGCACCATCGGTCCAAGCCTGGGTGCTGACAACATCACCAAGGGTATCGATGCGTCGCTGTGGGGCATGCTGTTCGTGTCGCTGTTCATCATGGCCATCTACCGCTTCTTCGGCCTGATCGCCACGGTTGCACTGGCGGTGAACATGGTGCTGCTGCTGGCCTTGATGTCTCTGCTGGGGGCAACGCTGACCCTGCCGGGTATCGCCGGTATCGTCTTGACCATGGGTATGGCGGTCGACGCCAACGTACTGATCTTCTCGCGGATACGTGAAGAGATCGCGGCCGGCATGACCGTGCAGCGGGCAATCAACGAAGGCTTCGGCCGGGCATTCACCGCGATTCTCGACGCCAACCTGACCACTCTGTTGGTCGGCGGCATCCTCTTTGCGATGGGCACCGGCCCGGTCAAAGGTTTCGCAGTGACCATGTCCCTCGGGATCTTTACCTCGATGTTCACGGCCATCATGGTGACCCGCGCGATGGTCAACCTGATCTTCGGCGGTCGTGACTTCAAGAAGTTGTGGATTTAAGGGGCTGCCATGTTACGTACTATCAACTTCATGGGCGTTCGCAACGTTGCGTTCGGCGTCACATTGTTCCTTACCGCTCTGGCGTTGTTCAGCTGCTTCCACAAGGGCATGAACTACGGTTTGGACTTCACCGGCGGTACGCTCATCGAGCTGACCTACGAGCGTCCGGCCGACGTCTTGAAAGTTCGTTCCCAGCTGACTGAGGCGGGTTATCACGAAGCGATCGTTCAGAGCTTCGGCGCCACCACCGATTTGCTGGTGCGCATGCCTGGCGAAGACCCGCAACTGGGTCACCAGGTCGCTGAAGCGCTGCAGAAAGTCGGCGGTGACAACCCGGCTGTGGTCAAGCGCGTCGAGTTCGTCGGTCCGCAGGTCGGTGAAGAACTGCGCGACCAGGGCGGCCTCGGCATGCTGATGGCGCTGGGTGGCATTCTGATCTACCTGGCTTTCCGCTTTCAGTGGAAGTTCGCGGTCGGTGCGATTGTCTCGCTGATCCACGACGTGATCGTGACCATCGGTATCCTGTCGTTCTTCCAGATTACCTTCGACCTGACGGTGCTGGCGGCGGTACTGGCGATCATCGGTTACTCGCTCAACGACACCATCGTGGTATTCGACCGGGTTCGTGAGAACTTCCGGGTACTGCGCAAGGCCAGCCTGATCGAGAACATCAACATCTCGACCACGCAAACCCTGCTGCGGACCATGGCGACGTCGATCTCCACCTTGCTGGCGATCTCTGCGCTGCTGTTCTTCGGTGGTGACAACCTGTTCGGTTTCTCCATCGCGCTGTTTATCGGTGTTCTGGCGGGTACTTACTCGTCGATCTACATCGCTAACGTGGTGCTGATCTGGCTGAACCTGAGCAGCGAGGACCTGATTCCTCCGGTCAATACCGAGAAGGAAGTGGACGACCGTCCTTGAGGCGTTATTTCCTCTCGTTATAACCAGAAGGCGCGAGTATTGAACTCGCGCCTTTTTTTATGCTCCAAGGTTTGGAAAGGCGCGGGCACGTCCCGCATGTGATGGTCAGGAGGTTCATGTGAACAAGTCGTTACTGGTTGGTGCGGTATTGGGTGCTGTCGGTGTGACTGCCGGAGGCGCTGTTGCCACCTACAGCCTGGTAAAAAGCGGCGGACCTGAGTATGCGCAGGTACTGGCAGTCGAGCCGGTCAAAACTCAAATCAAGACGCCACGTGAAGTGTGCAGGGATGTGCCTGTGACCCGGCAGGCGCCGGTGAAAGACCAGCATCAGATCCTCGGTACGGTGATCGGTGCGGTCGGCGGTGGTTTGTTGGGCAACATGGTCGGTGGCGGTAATGGCAAGAAGCTCGCCACGGTCGCCGGTGCAGTGGGCGGCGGTTACGCGGGTAACAGGGTGCAGGAAGGCATGCAGGAGCGTGATACCTCTACCACGATGCAAAGACGTTGCGAGACGGTCAATGACGTCAGCGACAAGCTCGTAGGCTATGACGTTCGGTATTCGCTGGGCGGCAAGGAAGGCAAGGTGCGGATGGATCGTGATCCGGGTAACCAGATTCCGGTCGACAAGGACGGTCATCTGATCCTTGGACAGAACCAGCCTGCTCAGAAATAAGCTGAATGCCAGATTCAAAAAGAAGCACCCGAACGGGTGCTTTTTTTATACCGGGATTTATGCCCGACCACCCATCCTCCTGTGGGAGCGAGCTTGCTCGCGATGACCCTCTAACATTCAACATTGATGCCGACTGACATACAGCTATCGTCGGAACGCCGCCCGGACCAAGCTCGCTCCCACAATGGGGATGTAGTGTTTTCGAGATCAAATTCAAGGCATAAAAAAAGCACCCCGAAGGGTGCTTTTTTGTGCCTGGCGTTTAGCGTTTCAGCGAGGCTGGCAGGTGCGGCTGGATGGCCGTCAGTACTGCTTTGAAGCATTTGGTGTTGCCGGCAACGATGTGGCCTTTTTCAAGGAAGTCGTGACCGCCGGTGAAGTCGCTCACCAGGCCGCCAGCTTCCTGGATCAGCAGGGCGCCTGCTGCCATGTCCCACTCGGATAGGCCCGACTCCCAGAATGCGTCGAAACGGCCGGCAGCCACGTAGGCCAGGTCCAGGCTCGCTGCGCCAGCGCGGCGGATGCCGGCGGTCTGGCCAACCAGGGCGCGGAACATGCCCAGGTAGTTGTCGAGGTTGTCCATCTGGTCGTCACGGAACGGGAAGCCGGTACCCAGCAGGGCGCCGTCCAGGCTGGTGCGACCGCTGACGCGCAGGCGACGACCGTTCAGTTGCGCTCCACGACCACGGCTGGCGGTGAATTCTTCCTGGCGAACCGGGTCCAGAACAACAGCGTGCTCCAGGCGACCGCGGTATTTGCAGGCGATACTGACAGCGAAGTGAGGAATGCCGCGCAGGAAGTTGGTGGTGCCGTCCAGTGGATCGATGATCCACAAGTATTCTTCACCTTCGATCCCGGTACCGGCGTGCATGCCGGTCTCTTCACCCATGATCGAATGATTCGGGTAAGCCTTGCGCAGTGCGTCGATGATTTTCTGTTCGGCAGCGCGATCCACTTCGGACACGTAGTCCTTGGCGTCTTTTTCGTCGACCTTGATGGTATCCAGGCGCTCGATGGAGCGGAAAATCAATTCACTGGCGCTGCGGGCGGCGCGCAGCGCGATATTCAGCATGGGCTGCATGGATGTGTCACCTAAGGTTGTTAAAGAAAGCCGAGCATTCTATCAGAAAGTTTCTACAGGTGAAGGTCGACGTTCGCTTTCATAGCTTAACGGTAGGATGGGCTGTAAGATTTGCTCCCCATTTCCCTGTCAGAGAGCGCCTCCCTTGCTGCAGAACATTCGTGTCGTCCTGGTCAATACCAGCCATCCGGGGAATATCGGTGGAGCTGCGCGTGCCATGAAGAACATGGGGCTGTCGCGACTGGTGCTGGTCGAGCCGCGGTTGTTCCCGCACCACGAAGCCGATGCACGAGCCTCCGGTGCCGGTGACATCCTGGAAAACGCCCAAGTCGTCGCCACGCTGGAAGATGCGCTGGTCGGCTGCAACCTGGTGCTGGGCACCAGTGCACGTGATCGTCGCATCCCTTGGCCGCTGCTCGATCCCCGTGAATGCGGGACGAAGGTGGTCGAGGAAGCAGCGCAAGGTGCCGAGATTGCGTTGGTCTTTGGTCGTGAAGATTCCGGTCTGACCAATGAAGAGCTGCAGCGATGTCATTATCACGTGCACATTCCATCAGACCCTGAGTTCAGTTCGCTGAACCTTGGGGCGGCGGTGCAGGTGTTGAGCTATGAAGTGCGCATGTCCTGGTTGGCGGCCCAAGGTCAGCCCAGCAAGATCGAGAAGGAAGAAGTGGCGTCGACCAAGAGTGGCGAGCTGGCGACCATGGATGAGCTGGAGCGATTCTATGAGCACCTGGAGCAGACGCTGGTCGCCATCGAATTTCTCGATCCGGAAAAGCCACGGCACTTGATGGCGCGCCTGCGTCGGTTGTACGGACGAAGCTCGGTCAGCCGGGCGGAAATGAATATTTTGCGTGGCATCCTCACGGAAACCCAGAAAGCGGCCCGTGGTGAGCTTCTTAAACGGAAGGATTAATGATGTTCGAGCGTTTGCGTGAAGATATCCAGAGCGTTTTCCACCGTGACCCGGCGGCACGTAATGCGTTTGAGGTGTTGACCTGCTACCCGGGCATGCACGCTATCTGGATTCATCGACTGTCGTCGGCGTTATGGGGCATGGGCTGGAAATGGCTGGCGCGGTTGGTATCGAACTTCGGCCGCTGGTTGACCGGGATCGAGATTCATCCGGGCGCCAAGGTCGGTCGTCGCTTCTTTATTGACCATGGCATGGGCATTGTCATCGGCGAAACCGCTGAAATCGGCAATGACGTGACGCTGTATCAGGGCGTGACCCTCGGCGGTACCAGCTGGAACAAAGGCAAGCGCCATCCGACGCTGGAAGACGGCGTAGTGGTGGGGGCGGGCGCCAAGGTGTTGGGGCCGTTCACCGTGGGTGCCGGTGCCAAGGTGGGTTCCAATGCGGTGGTGACCAAGGCTGTGCCGGCAGGGGCGACGGTGGTCGGGATTCCGGGGCGGATTATCGTCAAGTCCGATGATGAGCTGGAAGCCAGGCGCAAGGCCATGGCCGAGAAGATCGGCTTTGATGCCTACGGCGTCAGTGAAGACATGCCGGACCCGGTGGCGCGTGCCATCGGTCAGTTGCTGGATCACTTGCAAGCGGTCGACGGCCGACTGGAAGGCATGTGCGGTGCGCTCAAGGACCTGGGCAGCCCTTACTGTGCCAAGGACTTGCCTGAGCTGCGCGAAGAAGACTTCGCCTGCGTCAAAGGCAAGGATGAAAGCCAGGCCAGTTGATCGCACGGTTTCTGTAGCTGCTGGCGCAGGCTGCGCCAGCAGCTACGGGTGGGTGTCGTGCGTCGCTGGTGTGCTATTGCGCCGCAGATCCTGCTATAGTACGCGCGCTCTTTTGCGGGTAAACCTGACTAAAGTACTAGGTCTTATAGTTGACTTGAATACTCGGGAATTGCATACTCGCCCCCATCCCGTAACTCCGTGGTAATTGTCCATGCGACTGACTACAAAAGGCCGATACGCTGTCACCGCCATGCTTGATCTGGCGTTGCACGCGCAACATGGCCCGGTGTCCCTGGCCGATATCTCTGAGCGCCAAGGCATTTCCCTGTCCTACCTCGAACAGCTCTTCGCCAAATTGCGCCGCAGCAATCTGGTTTCCAGTGTCCGTGGACCAGGCGGTGGCTACCAGCTATCGCGTGACATGCAGGGCATCCAGGTCGCTCAGGTGATCGATGCGGTAAACGAATCGGTCGACGCAACCAAATGCCAGGGGCTGGGTGATTGCCATGGCGGCGACACCTGCCTGACCCACCATTTGTGGTGTGATCTGAGCCTGCAAATCCACGAATTTCTGAGCGGTATCAGCTTGGCTGACCTTGTCACTCGCCGTGAAGTGCAAGAAGTAGCCCAGCGTCAGGACCAGCGTCGTTGCAACAGCAAGGCGTCGCGTCTGGACAAGATCGAAGCGTCCGCCGTCGAATGACAGCCAAAGAGCTAGCGGCACGCCAGCCAGCCTGATTAGGAGATAGTCCATGAAATTGCCGATTTACCTTGATTACTCTGCGACCACCCCGGTTGATCCGCGTGTCGCGCAAAAGATGAGTGAATGCCTGCTGGTCGACGGAAACTTCGGTAACCCGGCGTCCCGCTCCCACGTGTTCGGCTGGAAAGCCGAAGAGTCGGTCGAGAACGCTCGCCGCCAGGTCGCCGACCTGGTCAACGCCGACCCGCGTGAAATCGTCTGGACCTCCGGTGCCACCGAGTCCGACAACCTGGCAATCAAGGGTGTCGCGCATTTCTACAGCACTAAAGGCAAGCACCTGATCACCACCAAGATCGAACACAAGGCGGTCCTCGACACCATGCGCCAACTGGAGCGCGAAGGTTTCGAAGTCACCTACCTCGATCCTCGTGAAGACGGTCTGGTAACGCCTGAGATGATCGAAGCCGCGCTGCGCGATGACACCATCCTGGTGTCGGTCATGCACGTGAACAACGAAATCGGCACCATCAACGACATCGCAGCCATCGGCGAACTGACCCGCTCCAAGGGCATCCTGTTCCATGTCGACGCTGCACAGTCCACTGGCAAGGTCGAGATCGACCTGCAGAAGCTGAAAGTCGATCTGATGTCCTTCTCGGCTCACAAAACCTATGGTCCTAAAGGCATCGGCGCACTGTATGTAAGCCGCAAGCCGCGTGTTCGCCTTGAGGCGGCCATGCACGGCGGCGGTCACGAGCGCGGCATGCGTTCCGGCACCCTGGCTACTCACCAGATCGTTGGTATGGGCGAAGCGTTCCGTGTGGCCAAGGAAGACATGGCTGCCGAAAATGTTCGGATCAAAGCCCTGAGCGACCGTTTCTTCAAACAGGTCGAAGGTCTCGAGGAGCTGTATGTCAACGGCAGCCTGACTGCCCGCGTTCCGCACAACCTGAACCTGAGCTTCAACTACGTTGAAGGCGAGTCGCTGATCATGGCGCTCAAGGATCTGGCGGTATCGTCCGGTTCGGCCTGCACCTCGGCGTCGCTTGAGCCTTCGTACGTACTGCGCGCCCTGGGCCGCAACGACGAACTGGCACACAGCTCGATCCGCTTCACCTTCGGCCGTTTCACCACCGAAGAAGAAATCGATTATGCCGCGCAGAAAGTCTGCGAGGCCGTCACCAAGCTGCGCGCTCTGTCGCCGCTGTGGGACATGTACAAAGACGGCGTCGACATTTCGAAGATCGAGTGGGCGGCACACTAACGAATTAAGTCGCCGCACAGGGGCTTTGCAGACCGGTTGAAAAGCTGGCTTGCAGGGCCCAAAGAGCGACTCTCTGATGAGTGAGGATTAAGAACCATGGCTTACAGCGAAAAGGTCATCGACCACTACGAGAACCCGCGCAACGTCGGCAAGATGGACGCGGAAGATCCTGATGTCGGCACCGGCATGGTCGGCGCTCCGGCGTGCGGCGACGTGATGCGCCTGCAAATCAAGGTCAACGAGCAAGGCATCATCGAAGACGCCAAGTTCAAGACCTACGGCTGCGGCTCTGCCATTGCTTCCAGCTCCCTCGCTACCGAGTGGATGAAGGGCAAGACGCTGGACGAAGCAGAGACCATCAAGAACACCCAGCTGGCTGAAGAACTGGCCTTGCCGCCAGTGAAAATCCACTGCTCGGTACTCGCTGAAGACGCCATCAAGGCGGCCGTTCGCGATTACAAGCAGAAGAAAGGCTTGATCTGACTTTCAAGTATTGGCGACGAGTAAGGAGTCACCGATGGCTATCAGCATGACAGAAGCGGCTGCTCAACACGTGCGACGCTCCCTTAATGGGCGCGGCAAAGGTGAGGGGATTCGTCTGGGTGTTCGCACCACGGGCTGTTCCGGCCTTGCCTACGTGCTGGAGTTTGTCGACGAGGTGGTTGCAGACGATCAGGTATTCGAAAGTCACGGCGAGAAAGTGATCATCGATCCGAAAAGCCTGGCGTACCTGGACGGCACCGAGCTCGATTTCGTCAAGGAAGGGTTGAACGAAGGCTTCAAGTTCAACAATCCCAACGTGCGCGGTGAATGTGGCTGCGGCGAAAGCTTCAACATCTGAGGCTGCTCGTGGGTACTCCTTGTCATTTCGCTTTATTCGAGCTGCAACCGAGCTTCAATCTGGATCTCGATCAGCTGGCTACGCGCTACCGTGAGTTGGCGCGCGGCGTTCATCCAGACCGCTTTGCTGACGCTTCCGAGCGTGAGCAACGGCTGGCGCTAGAGCAATCCGCGAGCCTCAACGAGGCCTACCAGACGCTCAAAAGTCCCCCCAAGCGCGCGCGTTACCTGCTCGCCATGGGTGGTCGCGAGCTGCCGCTGGAGGTCACGGTGCATGATCCGGAATTTCTTCTGCAGCAGATGCATTGGCGCGAAGAGCTCGAAGACCTGCAAGACAGCGCCGATCTGGCCGGGATTGTGGTATTCAAGCGCCGCCTGAAGGTCGCTCAGGATGAACTGAACGAAAGCTTCGCGGCTTGCTGGAATGATGCAGCGCAACGCGAGCAGGCCGAACGCCTGATGCGGCGCATGCAGTTCCTCGACAAGCTCACCTACGAAGTGCGCCAGTTAGAAGAGCGCCTCGACGATTAACCCAGTGCCGCCTCGGTCGCACGCCTGATATACAGATAAGTCCTGATAACGATGGCCCTACTGCAGATCGCCGAACCCGGCCAAAGTCCTCAACCGCACCAGCGTCGTCTGGCTGTGGGGATCGACTTGGGCACTACCAATTCGCTGGTCGCTGCGTTGCGCAGTGGTCTTTCCGAGCCACTGGCCGACGCTGACGGGCAGGTTATTCTGCCGTCTGCGGTGCGCTATCACGCTGACCGTGTCGAGGTCGGCGAGTCCGCCAAGCTGGCAGCCGCTACCGATCCGCTGAACACGGTGTTGTCGGTCAAGCGCTTGATGGGTCGTGGTCTGTCCGACGTCAAGCAGCTTGGTGAGCAATTGCCGTACCGCTTTGTCGATGGCGAGTCGCACATGCCGTTCATCGACACCGTGCAAGGGCCGAAAAGCCCGGTCGAAGTTTCCGCCGATATCCTCAAGGTGCTGCGTCAGCGCGCCGAGTTGACGCTGGGCGGCGAACTGGTGGGCGCGGTGATCACCGTTCCGGCTTACTTCGATGACGCACAGCGCCAGGCAACCAAGGATGCGGCCAAGCTGGCCGGTCTGAACGTGCTGCGTTTGCTCAACGAGCCGACCGCTGCGGCGGTGGCTTATGGTCTGGATCAGCATGCTGAAGGCCTGGTTGCCATTTATGACCTGGGCGGCGGCACCTTCGATATTTCGATTCTGCGTCTGACCGGCGGTGTGTTTGAAGTGCTGGCCACCGGTGGCGACAGCGCCCTGGGCGGCGATGACTTCGATCACGCGATTGCTGGCTGGATCATCGAGAGCGCGGGCCTGTCCGCCGACCTCGATCCAGGTGCGCAACGTCATCTGCTGCAAACCGCCTGTGCGGCCAAAGAAGCCCTGACGAATGCCGCGACGGTTGAAGTCGCCTATGACGGCTGGAAATCCGAGCTGACCCGTGAAGTCTTTGATGCGCTGATCGAGCCGATGGTTGCTCGCAGCCTGAAAGCCTGCCGCCGCGCCGTGCGTGATTCCGGTGTCGAGCTGGAAGACGTGAAAGCGGTGGTGATGGTCGGCGGTTCGACCCGTGTGCCGCGTGTTCGCGATGCGGTGGCTGAGGCCTTTGGTCGTCAGCCGCTGACCGAGATCGATCCGGATCAAGTGGTGGCCATTGGTGCTGCGATCCAGGCCGATACCTTGGCGGGCAACAAGCGCGATGGCGGCGAACTGCTGCTGCTCGACGTGATTCCGTTGTCCCTGGGGCTGGAAACCATGGGCGGCCTGATGGAGAAGGTGATTCCGCGTAACACCACCATCCCGGTCGCCCGCGCTCAGGACTTCACGACCTACAAAGATGGCCAGTCGGCCATGATGATTCATGTGCTGCAGGGCGAGCGTGAGCTGATCAGCGATTGCCGTTCCCTGGCGCGCTTCGAATTGCGCGGCATTCCGGCGATGGTCGCGGGTGCGGCGAAGATTCGCGTGACCTTCCAGGTCGATGCCGATGGCTTGCTCAGCGTGGCTGCCCGCGAATTGGGTTCGGGCGTCGAGGCGAGCATTCAGGTCAAGCCGTCCTATGGCCTGACCGACGGCGAAATCGCCCGGATGCTCAAGGAATCGTTCCAGCACGCCAACGACGACAAGGTCGCCCGCGTACTGCGTGAGCAGCAAGTCGATGCCCAGCGTTTGATCGAAGCGGTGCAAGGCGCCCTTGATGTCGACGGCGAGCGCCTGCTCGACGCCGAAGAGCGCATGGTCATCGAATTGCAGATGCAGGAACTGACCGAATTGATGAAAGGTACCGATGGTTACGCCATCGAGCAGCAGACCAAGCGTCTGTCGCAAGTGACCGATGCCTTTGCTGCCCGCCGCCTGGATTCGACGGTGAAAGCCGCTCTGGCGGGGCGCAACCTGAATGAAATCGAGGAATAACTGATGCCGCAGATCATTTTTCTGCCACACGCCGAGCATTGCCCGGACGGTATGGTTGTAGAGGCTGAGACCGGCAAGTCCATTCTCGAAGTGGCCCATGACAACCATATCGAGATCGAGAGCGCCTGCGGCGGCGTCTGTGCCTGCACCACCTGTCACTGCATCATTCGCGAAGGCTTCGACTCGCTGAATGAGGCCGATGAGCTGGAAGAGGACTATCTTGATCGGGCCTGGGGTCTGGAAGCGCAGTCGCGCCTGACCTGCCAGGCAATCGTCGGGACTGAAGACCTGACCGTTGAAATTCCTAAATACTCGCTCAACCACGCTGCCGAAGCGCCGCACTGATTCAAGGAACTGGCATGAGTCTTAAATGGGTTGATGTGCTGGAAATCGCGATCCAGCTGGCTGATAGCAAGCCGGATGTGGATCCGCGTTACGTGAACTTCGTCGATCTGCACAGCTGGGTCATGGCTCTGCCGGACTTCAGTGATGATCCGACCCGCGGCGGCGAGAAGGTGCTTGAAGCCATTCAAGCGGCCTGGATCGAAGAAGCCGACTGAACGCACCGTACGCCGTTAGGCAATACCCAAGAACCCGCGTATAATTCGCGGGTTTAATTTTTCGCACATTACCGTTTCTGGAGTTACACCATGGCTGTTCAACGTACTTTCTCCATCATCAAGCCTGACGCTGTTGCAAAAAACGTTATCGGCGAGATCACCACTCGTTTCGAAAAAGCTGGCCTGCGCGTTGTAGCTTCGAAACTGAAGCAACTGTCCAAAGCCGAAGCTGAAGGCTTCTACGCTGAGCACAGCGCTCGTGGTTTCTTCAACGACCTGGTTGCTTTCATGATCTCCGGTCCGGTTGTCGTTCAGGTTCTGGAAGGCGAAAACGCTATCGCTCTGAACCGTGAGCTGATGGGCGCTACCAACCCTAAAGAAGCTGCTGCCGGCACCATCCGCGCTGACTTCGCTGACTCCATCGACGCCAACGCTGTGCACGGTTCGGACTCCGAAGCCGCTGCTGCTCGCGAAATCTCGTACTTCTTCGCAGCTACTGAAGTAACCACTCGCTAAGCATTGGCTTAAGAGTGAAGGTGAATCCATGACTACATCGACTGTAAAAACCAACCTGCTGGGTCTGACTCAACAGGAAATGGAAAAATTCTTCGACTCAATCGGGGAGAAGCGTTTCCGTGCCGGTCAGGTAATGAAGTGGATTCACCACCTTGGCGTCGATGATTTCGACGCCATGACGAACGTCAGCAAGGCCTTGCGCGACAAGCTCAAGGCTATTGCCGAAGTTCGCGGCCCCGAAGTGGTCAGCGAGGACATTTCCAGCGACGGCACCCGCAAGTGGGTGGTGCGCGTGGCGTCCGGCAGCTGCGTCGAGACCGTCTACATTCCCCAGGGCAAACGCGGCACGCTGTGCGTTTCGTCCCAGGCAGGCTGTGCCCTGGATTGCAGTTTCTGCTCCACCGGCAAGCAAGGATTCAACAGCAACCTCACCGCCGCCGAAGTCATCGGCCAGGTGTGGATTGCCAATAAATCGTTCGGCAGCATCCCGGCAACCGCCGACCGTGCCATCACCAACGTGGTGATGATGGGCATGGGTGAGCCGCTGCTGAACTTCGACAACGTCGTTGCCGCCATGCACTTGATGATGGACGACCTGGGCTACGGCATTTCCAAGCGCCGCGTGACCCTGTCGACCTCGGGCGTGGTGCCGATGATCGATGAGCTGTCCAAGCACATCGACGTTTCCCTGGCGTTGTCCCTGCACGCACCGAACGATGCGCTGCGTAACCAGTTGGTACCGATCAACAAGAAGTACCCGCTGAAAATGCTCCTCGAGTCCTGCCGCCGCTACATGTCGTCCCTGGGCGAAAAGCGCGTGCTGACCATCGAGTACACCTTGCTCAAGGACATCAATGACAAGGTCGAGCATGCGGTTGAAATGATCGAGTTGCTCAAGGACACGCCTTGCAAGATCAACCTGATCCCGTTCAACCCGTTTCCCCATTCCGGTTACGAGCGGCCGAGCAACAACGCCATCCGTCGTTTCCAGGATCAACTTCATCACGCTGGCTTCAATGTCACCGTGCGCACCACCCGTGGCGAAGACATCGACGCCGCGTGTGGCCAATTGGTAGGACAGGTGCTGGATCGCACCCGTCGTAGCGAACGTTATATCGCCGTGCGTGAGTTGAGCGCCGACAACGATATGCCGCAAGACGCTGCGAATCGTACTTAAGAGAGGATCTCTATGTCACTGCGCCTAGCGCTGCTTCTGCTGTTCGCCAGCCTGTCGGCTGGTTGTGTTCTGTCGGGTGATTTCAATCCGATGAAAACCAGCAAGGGGCGCGACGAGGCGCGTGCTGCGTATGTGCAGTTGGGCGTGGGGTATCTGCAGCAGGGCATGACCGAACGGGCGAAAGTCCCGTTGAAGAAGGCTCTCGAACTGGATAGCGCCGACCCGGATGCCAACGCAGCGTTGGGCCTGGTGTTCCAGGCCGAGATGGAGCCCGAGCTCGCTGATCAACATTTTCGCAAGGCATTGTCCGGCCGTCCTGGCGATGCTCGTATCCTGAACAACTACGGCAGCTTTCTCTTTGAAGAGAAACGTTACAAAGAAGCTTACGAGCGCTTTGAACAAGCGGCTGCCGATAGCCTTTATCCTGAGCGTTCACGGGTTTTCGAGAACCTCGGCATGACGGCTTCGATGCTTGGCCAGCGGGATCTGGCCCGTCAGCAACTGGAAAAAGCCCTGCGCCTGAACCGCCAACAGCCACGGGCGTTGCTGGAAATGGCTGAGTTGTCGTACGAAGACAGGCATTATGTGCCTGCGCGTGACTATTACGATCGTTTTAGCCTGCTCGCCGAGCAAAATGCACGTAGTCTATTGCTCGGCGTTCGGCTGGCCAAAGTGTTCGAAGATCGCGACAAGGCCGCCAGTTTTGGCCTGCAATTAAAACGACTCTATCCCGGTACGCCGGAATATCAGCAATACCTGTCGGAGCAATGATGAAAGCGGCGCATCCAGAAGTTGTAGCAGCGACTCGCGTAAACCCCGGAGAGACCCTGCGTCAGGCCCGCGAAGGCAATGGTTGGTCGCTGGCGGAAGTAGCGCTCAAGCTCAATCTCACCGTGAATTCCTTGAAGAATCTGGAAGACGGCGCTTTCGACAAGTTGCCAGGGCACACCTTTGCTCGCGGCTATATCCGCGCTTACGCCAAATTGCTCGGCATGGACCAGGCCGTTCTGGTTCAACAGTTCGACCAGCACACCGGCACCGATTCCCGGGGAAGCAACGTGCAAGGCCTTGGGCGTATCGAAGAGCCATCGCGGGTTTCCCACACCATTCTGCGAATTGTCAGCCTGTTGCTGCTGATTGCCGTGGTGGGTGGCGGTTTTGTCTGGTGGCAGGATCAAACCTCGTTGCGCACCAAGGACCTGAATGGTCTCAGCCCTGAACACGTCGAAGTCGAAGGCGCCGATGGCACCACGCAGATCCATCCGCTTGACGAGCCGGAAGATCAGGCTGTGGTAGAAGGTCAGGCCGAAGCCGGGACGCCTCTGGCATTGCCTGAAGGCCAGGCGCCTGCTGAGGTTCAGACAAATGTCGAGGCGCCGACGCCGGCCGCTCCGGTCGCCCCGGTTGTCGCTCCAGTGCGTACCGCGCCTGCCCCGGTTGTTGCGACGCCAGCGGCACCGGTTGTGGCTGCTGCGCCAGCGCCCGTCGTGGCCGCCGCGCCAGCACCCACCGCTTCGGCTGCTCCGGCCACTCCGGTTGCCGGTGCGGGCCAGGTACGGATTCAGTTCTCTGCCAACTGCTGGGCGCAAGTCACCGATGGCAACGGCAAAGTGCTGTTGAGCGGTCTCAAGCGTAAAGGCGAAACCGTCGATGTCAGCGGCAAACCACCGTTTGCAGTACGCCTGGGCTATGCCCGTGGCGCGCAGGTCAGCTACAACGGACAAGTGGTCGATGTAGCTCCGTTCACCAGTGGCGAGACTGCTCGCCTGAAGTTGGGTCAATAAGTCATGCACGGCGAATCTCCAATCAAACGTCGCGAATCCCGCAAGATCTGGGTTGGTTCGGTACCGGTGGGCGGTGATGCGCCCATCGCTGTACAGAGCATGACCAACAGCGACACCAATGACGTTGCCGCCACCGTGGCCCAGATCAATCGTCTGGAAGCGGCCGGTGTCGACATCGTGCGGATCTCCGTTCCGGACATGGACGCGGCCGAAGCCTTCGGTCGCATCAAGCAACTGGTCAAGGTGCCGTTGGTTGCCGACATTCACTTCGACTACAAGATCGCCTTGCGCGTAGCCGAACTGGGCGTCGATTGCCTGCGGATCAACCCGGGCAACATCGGTCGTGAAGACCGTGTGCGCGCGGTGGTCGATGCCGCCCGTGACCGCGGGATTCCGATCCGTATCGGCGTCAACGCCGGTTCCCTGGAAAAAGACCTGCAAAAGAAATACGGCGAGCCAACGCCTGCCGCGCTGGTCGAGTCGGCCTTGCGCCACGTCGAGCACCTTGAACGCCTGAACTTCCAGGACTTCAAGGTCAGCGTGAAGGCTTCCGACGTGTTCATGGCCGTCGAAGCCTATCGTCTGCTGGCCAAGGAAATCGTCCAGCCACTGCACCTGGGGATCACTGAAGCCGGCGGTTTGCGTTCAGGCACAGTGAAATCCGCCGTGGGCCTCGGTATGCTGCTCGCCGAAGGGATTGGCGATACTATTCGCATCTCGTTGGCGGCTGACCCGGTCGAGGAAGTGAAAGTCGGCTACGACATTCTCAAATCCCTGCATCTGCGTTCCCGTGGCATCAACTTCATCGCCTGCCCGAGCTGCTCGCGGCAGAACTTCGATGTGGTGAAAACCATGAACGAACTGGAAGGGCGCCTCGAAGATCTGCTGGTGCCGCTGGATGTTGCGGTCATCGGTTGCGTGGTCAACGGTCCCGGCGAAGCCAAAGAGGCCCATATCGGCCTGACTGGCGGTACGCCGAACCTGATTTACATCGATGGCAAGCCGTCGCAGAAATTGACGAATGACAATCTGGTGGATGAGCTGGAACGGCTGATCCGCCAGAAAGCGGCCGAAAAGGTCGAAGCTGACGCAGCAGTCATCGCTCGCGGCTGATCGAACGAATTTAAGGATTTATAGTGAGCAAGTCTCTGCAAGCCATACGTGGCATGAACGACATCCTGCCCGAACAGACCCCGCTGTGGCGTCACTTCGAGGGCACCGTTTCGCGTCTGCTGGATAACTACGGTTACAAGCAGATTCGCATGCCGATCGTCGAGTTCACCGAGCTGTTCAAACGCTCCATCGGTGAAGTGACCGACATCGTCGAAAAAGAGATGTACACCTTCGACGACCGTAACGGCGACTCGCTGACCCTGCGCCCTGAGGGCACAGCGGCCTGCGTGCGTGCAGTGCTTGAGCACGGCATCACCGGCGGTGGCCAGGTGCAGAAACTCTGGTACATCGGCCCGATGTTCCGCCACGAGCGTCCACAGAAAGGCCGCTATCGCCAGTTCCACCAGATCGGTTGCGAGGTTTTCAACCTTGATGGTCCGGACATCGACGCCGAGCTGATCGTGCTGACCTGGCGCCTGTGGGGCGAGCTGGGTATCCGTGACGCGGTCAAGCTCGAGCTCAACAGCCTGGGCACCAGCGAGTCCCGCGGTCGTTATCGCGATGCGCTGGTGGAATACCTGACGGCACGCCTGGACCAGCTGGACGAAGACAGCCAGCGCCGCCTGAAAACCAACCCGCTGCGAGTGCTCGATACCAAGAACGCCGATACCCAGGCGGCATTGGTCGATGCGCCGAAGATGGCTGACTACCTTGACGAAGAGTCTCGCGCTCACTTCGAGGGCCTCAAGGCGCGTCTGGACGCTGCCGGCATCCCTTACGTGATCAACCCGAAGCTGGTGCGCGGGCTGGATTACTACAGCAAAACCGTATTCGAATGGGTCACCGACAAACTCGGCGCCCAGGGCACTGTCTGCGCGGGTGGCCGTTACGACGGTCTGGTCGAGCAGATGGGCGGCAAGCCGACGCCGGGCGTTGGTTTCGCCATGGGCATCGAGCGCCTGGTGTTGCTGCTCGAAACCCTGGAGCAGATCCCGGAAGAAATCTCCCGGCAGGTTGATGTCTACCTGTGCGCCTTCGGTGAGGCTGCCGAACTGGCCGCTCTGACACTGAGCGAGCGGGTTCGTGATCAACTGCCAAACCTGCGTCTGCAGATCAATGCCGGTGCAGGCAGCTTCAAAAGTCAGTTCAAGAAGGCCGACAAGAGCGGTGCGCTGTACGCATTGATCCTCGGTGACGACGAAATGGCCCAGCAAGTGGTAGGTTTCAAACCCCTGCGTGGCCAGGGCGAACAACAAAGCATTGCCTGGGATGCGCTTGCCGCTCACCTGGCCACCTGCGTCGTGCAGGGTTGAAGCTGTCAAACAGCCGATTTAGCGAATAAGGAGTATTGGGGTGTCGAGTACCGAAGACGAACATCTGGCGGAATTCAAAGACTGGTGGCAGCGTAACGGCAAACCTCTAGTGACTGGCGGCCTGTTGGCGCTGGTCATCGTGTTCGGCTGGCAGGCGTTTCACAAGTATCAGAGCAATCAGTCGCAAGGCGCCTCGATGCTTTACCAGCAACTGCTGGAAACCACGCTGACCCCGGATGGCAAGCCTGACGCGGCCCGTGTAGCGGACCTCGCCAACAAGCTCAACAGCGAGTTCGGCGGCACGGCTTACGCCCAATACGGCAGCCTGTTCGTGGCGAAAGTCGCGGTCGACAGCGGCAAGCTGGATGACGCTGTAAGCCAGCTCAAGGCTGTGGCTGACAAACCTGCCAACCCGGCGCTGGGCGAAGTGGCGCGTCAACGTCTGGCTCAGGTTCTGGCCGCACAGAACAAGGCTGACGAAGCACTGAAACTGCTCGAAGGTGATGCCGATCAGGCATTCCTGGCCACTCGCGAAGAACTCAAGGGTGACCTGCTGGTCCAGTTGGGTCGTACCGATGAAGCCCATGCTGCTTATCAAAAAGCCAAGGCTGCGCTGTCGGATGAAGCGGCGGTCGGTGGCTTACAAATCAAGCTGGACGACCTGGCCAAAGGGGATGCGTGACGTGATCCGTTGGAAACATGCAGCATTGCTGGCTCTGGCCATTCTGGCCGCGGGTTGCAGCAGCAACAGCAAAAAAGAATTGCCGCCGGCCGAGCTGGTCAAATTCAAGGAAGAAGTGGTCCTGCAAAAGCAGTGGAGCCGTTCGGTCGGTAACGGCCAGGGCGAAACCTACAACATGCTGGTGCCGGCCATCGATGGCAACACCCTCTATGCCGCCGACGTCAAAGGCGTGGTGATGGCGCTCGATCGCATGAACGGCGACGTCAAATGGAAGAAAGATCTCGAACTGCCTGTGTCCGGCGCCGTTGGCGTGGGTTACGGTCTGGTCATGATCGGCACGCTCAAGGGCGAAGTGGTTGCCCTGGACGCAAGCTCCGGTGAAGAGAAATGGCGCGCTCGCGTGACCAGTGAAGTCCTCGCACCGCCTGCCAACAACGGTGACGTGGTGGTGGTGCAAACCCAGGACGATCGTCTGATCGGTCTGGATGCTTCCACCGGTAACCAGCGCTGGTTGTATGACAGCACGCCAGCGGTCCTGACTCTGCGCGGCACCAGTGCGCCGATCGTGACCAACCGCCTGGCGATTGCCGGCCTGTCGACCGGTAAAGTCGTGGCGCTGGATATCTCCAACGGCGTGCCGGTCTGGGAACAGCGCATTGCGATTCCACAGGGTCGCTCGGAGCTGGAGCGCGTGGTCGATATCGACGGTGGCCTGCTGCTGTCCGGCGACAAGATCTATGTCGCCAGCTATCAGGGGCGCGTAGCGGCCCTGGACCTGCAAAGCGGTCGTCAGCTCTGGCAGCGTGATGCTTCCAGCTATGCCGGTGTGGCCCAAGGTTTCGGCAGCGTCTACATCAGCCTGTCTTCGGGCACCGTTGAAGGCGTCGACGAGCGTTCGACCACCTCCTTGTGGAGCAACGACTCTCTGGCCCGCCGTCAACTGTCGGCACCGGAAGTGTTCTCCAGCTACGTTGCAGTCGGTGACCTGGAAGGTTACCTGCACCTGCTGAGTCAGGTGGACGGTCGTTTCGTCGGCCGTGAACGCATCGACAGCGACGGCCTGCGTGCTCGTCCGCTGGTGGTGGGTGACATGATTTACGTGTTTGGCAACAGCGGCAAACTGGAAGCCCTGACCATCAAGTAATGGTTTGACTATGCTTGGGGATAGCAATGTTCCCAGGCGGCCTTGCTCTGCAAGGCTTTGCGGCACGTCATGTGCTGCCCCGAGCACCAGCCGCTGCCTCGCAGCGGCTTTTGTATTTTCTGAAATAACGAAGTGGAGAGCCGCATGGTTCCCGTAATCGCCCTGGTGGGCCGACCGAACGTCGGCAAATCCACCATGTTCAACCGCCTGACCAAAAGCCGCGACGCTATTGTCGGCGACCTTTCCGGTCTGACCCGTGATCGCCAATACGGTGAGGCAAAGTGGCAAGGGCGCTCCTACATCCTGGTCGACACCGGTGGTATTTCCGGTGATGAGCACGGCATGGACGAAAAGATGGCCGAGCAGTCGCTGCTGGCTATCGAAGAAGCCGATGTCGTTCTGTTCCTGGTAGATGCCAAGGTTGGCTTCACCGCTGCCGACCAGATGATTGCCGAGCACTTGCGCAAGCGCAACAAGCGCTCCCTGCTGGTGGCCAACAAGATCGACAACATCGATCCTGAAATGGCCCGCGCCGAATTCGCCCCGTTGGGCATGGGCCACGCCATTGGTGTGGCTGGTGCGCAAGGTCGCGGTGTCAACACACTGTTGGAAGCCGCCCTGAGCGAATTCCCGCGTGACACCGAAGAAGAGGATCTGAACGCTAACGTCGCCGAAGGCGAAGAAGCGATCCGGATTCCGGGTCCGAGCGAAAAAGATGGCATCAAGATCGCCATCATCGGTCGCCCGAACGTCGGCAAGTCGACCCTGGTCAACCGCATGCTCGGTGAAGATCGGGTAATCGTCTATGACCAACCCGGCACCACCCGCGACAGTATCTACATCCCGTTCGAGCGTAACGAAGAGAAGTACACGCTGATCGACACCGCGGGTGTGCGCAAGCGCGGCAAGATCCACGAGGAAGTTGAAAAGTTCTCGGTGGTCAAAACCCTGCAAGCGATCAAAGACGCCAACGTCGTGATCTTCGTGATGGACGCCCGTGAAGGCGTGGTTGACCACGACCTGAACCTGCTGGGTTTTGCCCTGGAAGCCGGTCGTGCCATCGTTATCGCCCTGAACAAGTGGGACGGCATGACGCCGTCCGAGCGTGATTTCGTGAAGATCGAGCTGGAACGTCGGTTGTTCTTCGTCGACTTCGCCGATATCCACTTCATCTCGGCGCTGCACGGCACTGGCGTGGGCAACCTGTACCAGTCGGTACAGAACTCGTTCAAGTCGGCGATCACTCGCTGGCCGACCAACCGCCTGACCCAGATCCTCGAAGACGCGGTTGGCGAGCACGCGCCACCGATGGTCAACAACCGCCGGATCAAGCTGCGTTATGCCCACTTGGGTGGTGCCAACCCGCCGCTGATCGTGATCCACGGTAACCAGGTCGAGAAGGTTCCGAACTCTTACGTCCGTTACCTGGAAAACACTTACCGTCGCGTCTTGAAGCTGGTCGGTACGCCGATCCGCATCGAGTTCAAAGGTGGCGAGAACCCGTACGAAGGCAACAAGAACACGCTCACCGACCGTCAGGTCAACAAGAAGCGCCGCTTGATGACGCACCACAAGAAAGCCGACAAAAAGCGCCGCGACAAGCGATAAAACAGCGACAAGTTGTAAGCGACAAGCTGCATGCAAAAGCCGAGTCGCTTTAAAGAAGGGGTCCTTTCAGGGCCCTTTTTTGTGGCTGGAAGTTTGACGCTTGACCGCTTGCAGTTTGTCGCTTGAAACTTGTAGCTCACCTGCAGGGGCCCACCGATGATCACCAGCAAGCTGCCGAATGTCGGCATCACTATCTTCACCCAAATGTCTCAGCTCGCGGCACAGACCGGCGCGATCAACCTGTCCCAGGGGTTCCCCGATTTCGATGCTCCGCAAGCCTTGTGCGATGCGGTCGGCCGGCACATCGCCAATGGCCATAACCAGTACTCACCCATGACCGGCCTGCCGGCGCTGCGCCAGCAAGTGGCGGCGAAGATTGCCCGCAGCTATGGCGTAAACGTCAATGCCGATACCGAGGTGACTATCACCCCCGGCGCGACCCAGGCGATTTTCTGCGCCATTCAAACGGTTATCCACAGCGGTGACGAAGTGATCGTCTTCGATCCGGCCTACGACAGCTATGAACCCTCGGTGGAGCTGGCCGGTGGTCGTTGCGTGCATGTGCCGTTGGGGGGGAAGGATTTCGCCATCGACTTCCAGAAACTCGGCGAAGCGCTGAGCCCGCGCACACGAATGATCATTCTCAACTCGCCGCATAACCCGAGTGGTGCGCTGATCTCGCGCGCCGAGCTGGATCAGTTGGCGGCATTGATCCGCGACCGCGATATCTATGTGATTAGCGACGAGGTGTATGAACACCTGGTGTTCGACGGCGTGCCGCACGTCAGCGTATTGGCCCATGAAGAGCTGTATCGGCGTGCTTTCGTGGTCAGTTCTTTTGGCAAGACTTACCACGTCACTGGCTGGAAAACCGGCTACGTGGTCGCGCCACCGGCGCTCACGGAAGAACTGCGCAAGGTGCATCAATACGTCAGTTTCTGCGGTGTGACCCCATTGCAGTACGCGCTGGCCGACTTCATGGCCGAGCATCCGGAGCATGTCGAAGAGTTGCCGGGCTTCTATCAGGCCAAGCGTGATCTGTTCTGTGATTTGCTGGCGCCTTCGCGGTTCAGCTTTACCAAGGTCACCGGGACCTATTTCCAGTTGGTCGACTATTCGCAGATCCGCCCGGACCTGAACGATGTCGAGATGGCCAAGTGGATGACGCGCGAGCATGGCGTGGCGGCGATCCCGATTTCGGTGTTCTACCAGAGCCCGCTGCCGGAACAGCGTCTGGTGCGTCTGTGTTTTGCCAAGCGTGAGGAGACGCTGCGTCAGGCAGCGGAGAAACTATGCGCGATCTGACCACCTTGCCCGATCTGAACGTTGCGTTGATCCAGACCACATTGGCCTGGCATGACCGCAAGGCCAACCTCGAGCATTTCGAGCAGTTGCTGGAGCAGGCGCGGGGCACCGACCTGATCATCCTGCCGGAGATGTTCACCACCGGCTTCTCCATGGAGTCGCAAACCCTCGCTGAAGCGGAAAACGGCCCGACCAGTAAATGGCTGCGAGCGCAGGCCGCCAAACTTGACGCAGTGATTACCGGCAGCGTGATTGTCCAGGCCGCCGATGGCAGCCATCGCAATCGGTTGTTGTGGGCGCAGCCGGACGGTGAGGTTCTGCATTACGACAAGCGTCACCTGTTTCGCATGGCCGGCGAGCACAAGCATTACACCGCCGGCGAGCATCAGGTGCAGTTCGAGCTCAAAGGCTGGCGGGTGCGTCCGCTGATTTGCTACGACCTGCGTTTCCCGGTGTGGAGCCGCGATGCGCAAGACACCGACCTGCTGCTGTACACCGCGAACTGGCCGGGTGCACGGCGTTTACACTGGAACCGTTTGCTGCCGGCACGGGCTATCGAGAACCTCTGCTATGTCGCGGCGGTGAACCGGATTGGCACCGACGGCAAGGGCTTTGCTTATACCGGTGATAGCCAGGTGCTGGATTTCCAGGGCGAGACGCTGTTGGGTGCCGGTGAGGCCGACGGGGTGTTTCAGGTCGTGCTGAGCGCTGCGGAGCTGGCGGCGTATCGCATGCGGTTCCCGGCGAATCTGGATGCCGATACCTTCGAACTCACCTGAGTTTTCGCTGCCTGACAGACCGCTATCGCGAGCAGGCTCGCTCCCACATTGGATTTGTACAGGTCCAACAATCAGCACATAACCCTGTGGGAGCGAGCCTGCTCGCGAAGAGGCCATAACAGACAACACAAAATCTGCAGGCACAAAAAAGGCCCTGAGGCGTTAACCTCGGGGCCTTTTGCGTTTCAGCTGGCGGGTTACGCCGCTTTCGCTTCCGGCTGGCTCAGGGAGCGGTTCAGCGCGCTGAACAGGGCCTTGAAGCTGGCCGTGGTGATGTTTTCATCGATGCCCACGCCGTGCACTGCACGCTCGCCGTTCACGCGCAGTTCAATGTAGGCCGCAGCCTTGGCATTGGTGCCTGCGCCGATCGCGTGTTCGTTGTAGTCCATGATCTCCACCGGGATCGGCAGACCGGCCACCAGTGCTTCCAGCGCACCGTTGCCTTTGCCACGCCAGTGCAGGTTGGTTTCGCCCTGGCCTTTGCTGGAGACTTCAACTTCGACGGCGCTATGACCGTTCTCTTCCTGCAGGCGATGGCTGACCAGCGCGTACGGCGTGTTGGCCTGCAAGTACTCGCTGTGCAGCAGCGCATGGATTTGCTGGGCAGTCATCTCGAGGCCCAGGCGATCGGTCTCGCGTTGTACGACCTGGCTGAACTCGATCTGCATGCGGCGCGGCAAGTTAATGCCGTATTCCTGTTCCAGCAGATAAGCGATACCGCCTTTGCCGGACTGGCTGTTGACGCGAATCACTGCCTCATAGCTGCGGCCAATGTCGGCCGGGTCGATCGGCAAGTACGGCACTTCCCACAGCTCGTCCGGTTTCTGCTGGGTGAAACCCTTGCGGATCGCGTCCTGGTGCGAGCCGGAGAACGCGGTGTGAACCAGGTCGCCGACGTACGGGTGACGTGGGTGCACGGGAATCTGGTTGCACTCTTCAACGACTTTGCGCACGCCGTCGATGTCGGAGAAGTCCAGCTCAGGGTCAACGCCCTGGGTGTAGAGGTTCAAGGCCACGGTGACGAGGTCGACGTTACCGGTACGTTCGCCGTTGCCGAACAGGCAGCCTTCGACACGGTCGGCACCCGCCATCAGGCCCAGCTCGGTGGCCGCAACGCCGGTGCCACGGTCGTTGTGGGTGTGCAGGCTGATGATCACGCTGTCACGACGGTTGATGTGACGACCGAACCACTCGATCTGGTCCGCGTAGATGTTCGGTGTGGCGCATTCGACGGTGGCCGGCAGGTTGAGGATGACCTTGTGCTCAGGCGTCGGGTTCCAGACTTCGATCACGGCGTCGCAGACTTCCTTGGCGAATTCCAGCTCAGTGGCGCTGAAAGTCTCTGGCGAGTATTCGAAGGTCCATTCGGTGTTTGGTTGCTGGGCGGCATATTTGACGAACAGCTTGGCGGCGTTCACGGCGATGGCCTTGATCCCGTCCTTGTCCTGATTGAAGACAATCCGGCGGAAGGAAGGGCAGGTCGCGTTGTAGAGGTGAACGATGGCTTTTTTCGCACCGCGCAGGGATTCGAAAGTCCGCTCGATCAGGTCTTCACGGCCCTGGGTCAGCACCTGGATGGTGGTGTCGTCCGGGATGTGGCCACCTTCGATCAGGGTCCGCACGAAGTCGAAGTCGGTTTGCGAAGCAGCCGGGAACGAGGCTTCGATTTCTTTCACGCCGACGGCGACCAGGGTTTTCCAGAAGCGCAGCTTTTTCACCGCGTCCATTGGCTCGATCAGCGACTGGTTGCCATCGCGCAAGTCGGAGCTGCACCAGATCGGCGCGGCAGTGATGGTCTTCGATGGCCAGGTGCGATCTGGAATGTCGATTGTCGGGAAAGCGCGGTATTTCGAAGACGGGTCTTTGAGCATGCTCATCGGAAAATCCTTATTGTGTGGGCCGAAAAAAGGCGGCCTGCCGGTGGATCAAAAAAACGTTGGATAAAACGTGGGACGAGGCGCCGCGATTCAGCCCGGCAGTCGTGCGCTGACGAGGCACAGGCTGCGGTGCTGGCGGAGCTGAATGAGGGTGTGAGAAGTTTTCATGTCTTCAACCCTAACCGCGAGGGTGAAAGATGGCAAGCAGTCGAAAAACTTTGAGAGGAATACCCGAAAAGTCTTTTTTGACGAGATTTTATCTTTGGTTTGTTTGAATTTGTTTGTGGGTATTGCGCAGACCGTTCGTCATGCGCAATCCCTGTCGGAGCGTTTATGGCTGGAATGCGCCGATGAAAATCGCCGGATCCACGCGGGCATCGTTCAGGCTGACGTTCCAGTGCATGTGCGGTCCGGTCGCACGACCGGTGGAGCCGACTTTGCCGACCACGCCGCCGCGCGCCAGTTGCTGGCCGACTTTCACGTCGATTTTCGACATGTGGCAGAACATGCTGATGAAGCCTTGGCCGTGGTCGACGAATACCGTGTTGCCGTTAAAGAAGTAGTTTCCGATCAGGATCACCTTGCCGGCTGCCGGGGTCTTGATCGGCGTACCCGCCGGCACCGCGAAGTCCAGGCCCGCGTGGGGATTGCGCTCTTCGCCATTGAAGAACCGGCGCACACCGAACTTGCTCGACAGCGGACCATTGACCGGCTTGTCCAGCAGCAGATTGCTCGGCGTTACCGGGCTGAAACTGCGATAGGCGCGAACCTGTTCGTCCAGTTCGGCGTCGATGCGTTTCAGGTCGTCCGGGTTCGGATTGACCTGACGCTGGTTCTTCAGGGTGATGTGCTGTTCCGGGTACTTCTTGTTGCCGACCATGAAGTTCAGGTTACGGCCACCGCTACTGAGCTGCTGGTTGCCGGGTTTGACGGTCAGCGGCACGCCGACAACCGCCAGCCAGTTGTTCTGTTCCTTGACCACCAGCACCGGTTTGCCTTGATAGCTGGCCTTTGGCGCCTGAGCCGAAGTGCCCAGGTCGACCACCGCCACACCGCCGGGTACCGGTTTGTTCAGCAGGCGCGTGATGTAGCTGTCGGCGTGGGCGTTGAAGGTCAGGCAAAGCAACAACAGCGGTGCAAGAAAACGCGGCATGGATCAATCCAGTAAAGAAAGGGTGACGGGCGTCAGGTGGTTGTCTTCGACCCGGACCTGCAATTGGCCTTCGCCGAGCATGGCTTTCAGGCGTTGGCCGTTTTGAGTCTGCGCGGCGCTGCGGATCGCGTTGCCGCGTTCATCGAGCAAAATGCTGTAACCACGGCCCAGTGTCGCCAGCGGGCTGACCACATGCAGGGTTTGCATTTGGGTTTGCAGTTGCAGGCGACGAGCCTTGAGACCCTCGCGCATCGAGCGCGGCAGGCGCTCGGCGAGGCTGTCGAGGCGCTGGCGCAGCAGCGCCAGTTGGCGTCCCGGATGTTGCCCGGCGAGGCGGGTCTCCAGGCGAATCAGTCGCTCGCGACGGGTATTGAGGCTGCGCTCGAAGGCCCGGCGCAGGCGCATGTCCAGGTCATCCAGACGTTGCGCTTGCTGACGCAGGCGTTCGCCGGGATGGCGCAAGCGGCGCGAGATGCCTTCCAGGCGCAGGCGATCGCGCATCAAGCGGTCGCGGATGCGCATCACCAAACGCCGATGCAGGCTTTCAACCCTGCGCACCAGGTCGCTGGAATCCGGTGCCAACAGTTCGGCTGCAGCGGAAGGCGTCGGTGCGCGGACGTCGGCCACGAAGTCGCTGATCGACACATCGGTTTCATGGCCGACGGCGCTGACAATCGGGGTGACGCAGGCATCCACCGCACGGGCCACGGCTTCTTCGTTGAAGCACCAGAGGTCTTCCAGCGAGCCGCCGCCTCGCGCGAGGATCAGCGCATCGAAACCGCGGGCATCGGCCAGTTTCAGTGCGCGGACAATCTGCACGGTGGCTTCGCGGCCTTGCACGGCAGTGGGGATCAGGGTCAGCACCACTTGCGGTGCACGGCGACGGAATACGCTAATGATGTCGCGAATCACCGCGCCGGTCGGCGAACTGATGATGCCGATGCGTTGCGGGTGTGCCGGCAGCGGCACTTTGCGTTCGGCACTGAACAGGCCTTCGGCGTTGAGTTTTTCCTTCAGCGCATCGAACGCCAGACGCAGCGCACCGTCACCGGCAGGTTCCACGGTGTCGAGAATCAGCTGATAGTCGCCACGTCCTTCAAACAGCGATACCTTGCCCCGGACCTTCACGGCCAGGCCATCCTTCAGCGCCTGACGAACCCGCGCAGCGTTCTGCCGGAACAGCGCGCAACGCACTTGGGCGCCGCTGTCCTTGAGGGTGAAATAGATGTGGCCGGACGCCGGGCGCGCAAGGTTGGAGATTTCGCCTTCGACCCAGATGTTGCTGAACACGTCTTCGAGCAACACCCGCGCGCGGCCGTTAAGCTGGCTGACCGTCAGGACTTCTCGGTCCAGGCCGAGTCTTGCAAAGGGATCTTTAATCATGGGGCGCAGTTTAAAGGCATTCGGCGATCAATCTCCATGGCCGATTACCTTCTGGCTGAAGTGAACGCTGTGCGATCCTTTGTGGGAGCGAGTCTGCTCGCTCCCACAGGGGGGCGCAGGCTAAAACCATCACAGTGATAAAAAGGAAGTTGCATTGCTGGAATTATTGAATCAATGGCCCTTCGGCGCCATGGACTGGCTGGTGATCGGGCTGGGTATCAGCCTGGCGTACATCGTCTTCGGTATCGCCGGGTTTGGCACGGCGCTGGTGGCCGGGCCGATCCTGATTCTGTTCATGCCGCTGTCGAAGATCGTGCCCTTGCTGGTGCTGCTGGATTTCGTCGCGGCATTCGGCAATCTGCTGCCGTCGCGGCGCGATGTGGCCAAGCCCGAGTTGTTGCGATTGCTGCCGTGCATGGCGGTGGGGTGCACGTTGGGAGTGATCTTCCTGCTGAACCTCAAATCGAATCTGTTGCTGCTGTTGATGGGGCTGTTTATCAGCGCGTATGCGATTTACAGCTTGTGGGTGAAAGTCCGGCCGACGCAGTTGGCTGCCGCGTGGGCGATCCCGATGGGCACGGTGGGCGGAATGTTTGGGGCGCTGTTTGGCAGTGGCGGCTTTTTATATGCGATTTATCTGAACAGCCGCTTGCCCAAGGATGAGGCCCGCGCCACGCAAAGTGCGTTGATCAGTTGCAGTACGGTGGTGCGTTTGAGTTTGTTCGCGATTGCCGGGGTTTATGCCGAGCTACCCTTGTTGGTACTGGCAGTGTGTTTGTTGCCGGCAATGGCGCTGGGGCTGTGGACCGGTCGACGGTTGACGATGAGGTTATCTCGCGAGGCCTTTGTACGGTTGGTGACCTGGCTGGTGCTGGCCAGTGGCATTGCCTTGATCGGACGCTATTTGAGTACTTGACCGGATTTTGTCAGGGATTAAGCTGCCGGCCGCCGAATCCTCCATTGACGTATCAGGCCTCACTTCATGAACTCGCAAAGCATCCTCGTCCCGAAAATCTCCACACTGCCGGTGCACGAACCTCGGGCGCGGGCGATTGTGCGGTGGCTGGTGCGCAAGAACATCATTGAAGAACAACTCACCACCTGCGGTCGTACCGGCAATCGCATGGCCCACGCCATTGCACCGGGCGCACGGGCGGTGGTGTTGCATCCCGAAGCGCTGCCGTTTGGCGAGCCGATCAATGGGCTGGAAATCATCACCAAGCGCTGCATCTATACACCGGCCAAGGGGTTTCTCGAAGAAGCCGGTTGTGCCGAATGCCGCAAGGAGATCGGCGAAGCGCTGTTCGAAAGCCTGGAAGACTGGATGCCGGGGCGCACCGACAACTTCATCTGCCCGGAATGCGGGCATGAAGACGACATCAACGGCTTTCTGTTCCTGCAGGAATGCGGCTTCTCGAACCTGGGCTTTATCTTCAATAACTGGGCCGAGGCCGGGTTCAAACAGAGCTTCATCGACGAGTTCGCCGAATGGCTGGACCTGCCGGTGAGTTGGGTCAAGGTAGAGTTGTAGGCCCCCGTGTTACCCGTATATCAGTAATACCAATAATAGACAGACTTTTACATTGAGCCGGCGGGGGTGTCTGAGTATAATGGCGCGCTTCCATTTTCCCGCTCGGGAGCCCCCGCGATGCTGCGTATCAGCCAAGAAGCTCTGACCTTCGACGACATTCTTTTAGTGCCCGGTTATTCCGAGGTGCTTCCTAACGAAGTCAGTCTCAAAACCCGCCTTACCCGTGGCATCGAGCTGAATATTCCACTGGTTTCCGCTGCCATGGACACCGTCACTGAAGCCCGTCTGGCAATTGCCATGGCTCAGGAAGGTGGCATCGGCATCATCCACAAGAACATGACCATCGAGCAGCAAGCTGCCGAAGTGCGCAAGGTCAAGCGGTACGAGGCCGGCGTGGTCAAGGACCCGATCACCATCGAGGCTGACGCCACGGTTCGTGAGCTGTTCGAACTGACCCGTATGCACAACATCTCCGGCGTTCCGGTACTGCACGATGGCGACCTGGTCGGCATCGTCACTTCCCGTGACGTGCGCTTCGAGAACCGTCTGGACGCCACTGTCCGTGAAGTGATGACGCCTAAAGAACGTCTGGTCACGGTCAAGGAAGGCGCCAACAAGAACGATGTGCGCGAACTGCTGCACAAGCACCGCATCGAGCGCGTGCTGATCGTCGACGACAAATTTGCCCTCAAAGGCATGATGACCGTCAACGACATCGAAAAAGCCAAGGCCTACCCACTGGCCAGCAAGGACGACCAGGGTCGTCTGCGCGTCGGCGCTGCGGTCGGTACCGGTAAAGACACCGGCGATCGCGTTGCGGCACTGGTGGCTGCCGGTGTTGACGTGGTGGTGGTCGACACCGCCCACGGTCACTCCAAAGGCGTGATCGACCGCGTTCGCTGGGTCAAGCAGAATTTCCCTGAAGTCCAGGTGATCGGCGGCAACATCGCTACCGGCGCTGCTGCCAAGGCTCTGGCCGAAGCGGGCGCGGACGCAGTCAAGGTCGGTATCGGCCCTGGCTCGATCTGCACCACCCGGATCGTTGCCGGTGTCGGCGTGCCGCAAATCAGCGCCATCGCCAACGTCGCCGCTGCCCTTGAAGGTACTGGCGTTCCGTTGATCGCCGACGGCGGCATCCGTTTCTCCGGTGACCTGTCCAAGGCCATCGTTGCCGGTGCTTCCTGCGTGATGATGGGCTCGATGTTCGCCGGTACCGAAGAAGCGCCGGGCGAGATCGAACTGTTCCAGGGCCGTTCGTACAAGGCTTACCGTGGCATGGGTTCGCTGGGCGCCATGTCCCAGGCTCAAGGCTCTTCGGATCGTTACTTCCAGGACTCCTCGGCAGGCGCCGAGAAGCTGGTT
The DNA here is from genome assembly GCF_007713465.1 of Pseudomonas sp. H3(2019). Classification (GTDB taxonomy): domain Bacteria; phylum Pseudomonadota; class Gammaproteobacteria; order Pseudomonadales; family Pseudomonadaceae; genus Aquipseudomonas. Next base: position 189,806 of record NZ_VMSG01000004.1, read on the forward strand.
CCGGAAGGCATCGAAGGGCGTGTTCCGTACAAGGGCACCCTGAGCGCGATCATCCATCAGTTGATGGGCGGCCTGCGTTCCTCGATGGGTTACACCGGTAGCGCCGACATCGAAGAGATGCGTACCAAGCCAGAGTTCGTGCGGATCACCGGCGCCGGCATGGCGGAATCTCATGTCCACGACGTGCAGATCACCAAAGAAGCGCCAAACTACCGCGTAGGTTGAGCCTTCAAGCAAATCGTTAAGCAACCGGGGCTGTTCTATTCAGCCCCGAGTTGTTTCTGAATCACGACTGTTTTTGAATTACTTAGACGAGACTGAATCATGGCCCTCGACATTCACGCTCACCGCATCCTGATCCTCGACTTCGGTTCCCAGTACACCCAGCTGATCGCCCGTCGCGTGCGTGAAATCGGTGTTTACTGCGAACTGCACCCGTTCGACATGGACGACGAAGCGATTCGCGAATTCGCGCCGAAAGGGATCATCCTCGCCGGCGGCCCCGAGTCCGTACACGTCGCCGACAGCCCGCGTGCACCACAAGCCGTGTTTGACCTCGGCGTCCCGGTCTTCGGTATCTGCTACGGCATGCAGACCATGGCCGAGCAGATGGGTGGCAAGGTTGAAGGTTCCGAACTGCGTGAGTTCGGTTACGCCCGTGTTGACGTGGTCGGCAAGAGCCGTCTGCTCGATGGCATCGAAGACCATATCGACGCTGATGGCCTGTTCGGCCTCGACGTATGGATGAGCCACGGTGACAAGGTCACCAAAATGCCGCAGGACTTCCACATCCTGGCCAGTACTCCGAGCTGCCCGATTGCCGGCATGTTCGACGATACTCGTGGCTACTACGGCGTGCAGTTCCACCCGGAAGTGACCCACACCAAACAGGGCGGTCGCATCCTCTCGCGCTTCATCCTCGACATCTGCGGCTGCGAAGCCCTGTGGACGCCTTCGAAGATTGCTGAAGACGCCATTGCCAACATCCGCGCTCAGGTCGGCACCGACAACGTACTGCTTGGCCTGTCCGGCGGTGTGGACTCCTCGGTGGTTGCCGCGCTGCTGCACAAAGCCATTGGCGACCAACTGACCTGCGTCTTCGTCGACAACGGTCTGCTGCGTCTGCACGAAGGCGAGCAAGTGATGGCCATGTTCGCCGAGAACATGGGCGTCAAAGTGATTCGCGCCAATGCCGAAGAGCAGTTTCTCGGTAACCTGGCCGGCGAGTCCGACCCTGAGAAGAAGCGCAAGATCATCGGCCGTACCTTCATCGACGTGTTCGATGCCGAATCCTGCAAGCTCGACAATATCAAGTACCTGGCCCAAGGCACCATCTACCCGGACGTGATCGAGTCGGCTGGCGCGAAAAGCGGCAAGGCGCACGTGATCAAGTCGCACCACAACGTGGGTGGCCTGCCGGAAGAAATGAACCTCAAGCTGGTTGAACCCCTGCGCGAGCTGTTCAAGGACGAAGTCCGTCGTCTGGGCCTGGAACTCGGCCTGCCGTACGACATGGTCTACCGTCACCCGTTCCCGGGCCCGGGCCTGGGCGTGCGGATTCTCGGTGAAGTGAAGAAGGAATACGCCGACCTGCTGCGTCGCGCCGACCACATCTTCATCGAAGAACTGCGTAAAGCCGACTGGTACCACAAGGTCAGCCAGGCATTCGTGGTGTTCCAGCCTGTGAAATCGGTCGGCGTGGTCGGCGACGGCCGTCGTTACGCTTGGGTTGTTGCCTTGCGTGCGGTAGAAACCATCGACTTCATGACCGCGCGTTGGGCACACCTGCCTTACGAACTGCTGGAAACCGTCAGCGGCCGCATCATCAATGAAATCGAAGGCATCTCCCGCGTTACTTACGACGTGTCGAGCAAGCCGCCAGCGACCATTGAGTGGGAATAAGCTGAACAACAAGGGCGCCGTGAGGCGCCCTTGTTGTATCTGCCGGAAACGTTTACATCTGTTTACTCCGTGTACTGGCTGGAAGCTGGTGCTCGGACGAAAAGCGATGCCAGAATAGTGTCAACCTCACCGGGTCGCTGGATTCGGGTTTCGACAACATGGATGTGGACAGGCTGTGAACCAGCCTGCGTAAGGGATATATGGTTTCTATTTACGTGCGCGGTGAAGACAAGACCCGACAGATCACTGATTGGGAGATAAAAACAGCCAACGGTGACGGTCTGTCACTGGTCTGCCACTTTCTCTCCGGCAAGAAGTTTTTTAGCCCCCTAGAGGACTGCAAGGTCGTTCCTACCCGCGAGGTAAAAGGCCAACTTCTGCGCAAAAAGGGCAGTTCGGTGGCAGCCCCCTTCGAGACCGCTGCAATCTACGGCGAGAAATATGCCGTCATTCAGTATTCAGCAGGCAGGAAAAAGTACGCGTACAAGCTGGGCGATATCGAGTTCGTCACGGCAACGCAAATGAAGGACGAACCGGTATTCCGCTATTTTCATTCGGTAGCCAACGCCCGGATAGATCATGCCGAGCCTCAGGAGAGGCCGATCGCCGAGAATGTGTTGCGCCAGGTGGATGCAATCATTGCAAGCGCGGACACCGCACTGAACGCCTACTGCACCGGGCAGAATGGACGGTATGAGCAGACGGCGGGCTTCATCTTTCCTTTTGGTATCAATGAAAGCCAGCTTCAAGCCGTCGAGCAGGCCTTCACCTCGCAGATCAGTCTGATCGAAGGGCCGCCTGGCACCGGCAAGACGCAGACGATTTTGAACATTGTCGCCAACATCCTGATGCGTGGAAAAAACGTGGCGGTGGTGTCCAACAACAATTCGGCCGTTGCGAATGTCTGTGAAAAACTGGGCAAGTCCGGGCTGGATTATCTTGTCGCCACATTGGGCAGCAGAGAGAACCGCGAGGCATTCTTCGCCAATCCTCGCCCTCGGCCTTCGACGGAGCCTGAAGCCGCACCTTCGATGGAGCGAATTCAGTTCGTCTTGCAACAGCTCAAGGTTCTTCTGAGTGCGCGCAACGCCGTGGCGCAGCTGCAGATTGAAATCGATGAGCTTGAGGTGGAGCAGCGCTATCTGCAGCAATGGCAGCAGGATAACGGCGTACAGATAGCCGACCTGAACAAGTACAAGCTCTCCCCGCAAAAGAGCACGGACCTGATGGCATACCTGACACATCTTGCCGGCGGTCGCGTCAGGATCAAGGACAGAATCGAGCTGCTGTTCAACTTCAGGATTCTGCGCACCCGGCCATTTGATAACTGGGAGAAGCGCAAATCGGCTTTCTATGGCCTTCAGCTTCACTACTACGACAAGGCGTTGCAGGAAAAGAGAGCGGCACTGGCCAGCCATCAGCAAGCGTTGCACCGGGGTCATTACCAGGCATTGCTGGATGAGCTGACGAGTGCTTCGATGAAGTACCTGAAACAGCATCTGCATCAGCATGTACCGAACCCTGGGGCCTTTACGGCAGAAAATTACCGAGACCTGTTCGACGGGTTCTTGAAGCGTTATCCAATCATTTCAAGCAGTACGCATTCGATCATCAATTCGCTCAAACGCGGCACGGTGCTTGATTACGTGATCATCGACGAGGCCTCCCAACAAGACATCGTTCCGGGAATTCTGGCGCTGGGTTGCGCGAAGAACCTGATCATCGTTGGCGATAGAAAACAGTTGGCGCACATTCCGGCAAAGCTGGACATGCCAGCACCCAAGGACCATTACGATTGTGAGAAGCACAGCCTGCTCGATTCGTGCGTCAGTGTGTTCAATGGACTAATCCCGACGACCTTGCTCAAAGAGCACTATCGCTGCCACCCGCGAATCATTCAGTTCTGCAATCAGCAGTTCTACGACAACCAACTGGTTCCGATGACCCAGGATAGCGGAGAAAAACCGTTGTCGTTGCTCGTCACCGCCAAGGGCAATCACGCGCGCGAGAATACCAACCAGCGCGAACTCGACTCGCTGTTGGCAATGTTTGAAGGGCAGGGTGAAAGTGTTTGGGAGGACGCGGGCGGCAGGGGGTTCATTGCACCTTACAAGGATCAGGCCGCGCTCTCGCGCAAGCTTCTACCGGCTGACTTTGTCAACGAGACCGTGCACAAATTCCAAGGGCGCGAGTGCGACGAGATCGTCTTTTCCACCGTGCTGGACAAAAAAAGCAATGCTCAGGATCGTCTGGATTTCGTCGATGATGCACGCATGGTCAATGTGGCGATATCGCGCGCCAAGCATCGTTTCACTCTGGTCACAGGAGACGACGTCTTCACGAAGAACAACGGGCATATCGCGGCGCTGGTGCGCTACATCGAATACTACGCGCAGAAAGGACAGCTGCACCGCGCGCCGTTGATTTCGGCTTTCGACCTGCTCTACACGGAATACGACCAGTCGCTTGAACGGCTCAATACCCGATTGCGCAGAGAAGACTCCGAGTTCAAATCCGAGCAGATCGTGGCGCAGATACTGCGTGAGACGCTGGATCAAGAGGCGTGCCGGGGGCTCAAGTTCCAACCGCAGATCGAACTGAACCAGTTGGTTTCGACCAGCAATACAAACCTGACGCCTCGTGAGCGCGAATTCATGAGGAACGCCGCCAGTTGTGATTTCGTGCTCTATTTCAAAGTCGGGAAAACCCCGCTGGGGGTGATAGAGGTCGACGGTGGTAGCCATGACACGCCGGAGCAGGCGGAGCGTGATGCCTTGAAAGACAGCATCCTGAACAAGAACGGTATCCCCTTGCTACGTTTGCGAACCGTCGAAAGTCGCATTGAGGCCCGGGTCGCTGCATTTGTGAGCCAGTGGGCAACCGGCGTTTCGATGGCGTAGTGTGGGCTGCAGGGGCGCCGTGAGGCGCCTTGGCGATAACAGACGTTCGTTCGGTCGAGAGGATGGCCGCGACAATCCTTCACTTAATCTTTCTCAGTTGCAGGTGTATCGTATTCGCCGCGACCAGCTGACCTGCGTCTTCGTCGACAACGGCCTGCCGGAAGAAATGAACCTCAAGCTGGTTGAACCCCTGCGCGAGCTGTTCAAGGACGAAGTCCGTCGTCTGGGCCTGGAACTCGGCCTGCCGTACGACATGGTCTACCGTCACCCGTTCCCGGGCCTGGGCGTGCGGATCCTCGGTGAAGTGAAGAAGGAATACGCCGACCTGCTGCGTCGCGCCGACCACATCTTCATCGAAGAACTGCGTAAAGCCGACTGGTACCACAAGGTCAGCCAGGCATTCGTGGTATTCCAGCCGGTGAAATCGGTAGGCGTGGTGGGTGATGGCCGTCGTTACGCCTGGGTGGTCGCCCTGCGTGCGGTAGAAACCATCGACTTCATGACCGCGCGTTGGGCACACCTGCCTTACGAACTGCTGGAAACCGTCAGCGGCCGGATCATCAACGAAATCGAAGGCATCTCCCGCGTTACTTACGACGTGTCGAGCAAGCCGCCAGCGACGATTGAGTGGGAGTGATCCCGTTTTTAACTGATTGTCCGTAACACCCAACAGGCCCCGTGGACGCAAGTTCACGGGGCCTGTTGCGTATCAGGTACCGGGCACCTGGACCGGCCTGAGACCGATGAGCCTCAACGCCGACGAGAACTCCACAAGGCTGGGGTAGCGCTGGCCGCTAATGGAAGACCAGTTGGCTCGCTCAACGTAAAACGAGCCATGGTCCCGCTGTATCGTGGTACGAACGATTGATCCACTGCGACTGCGATGAATGAGCGTGGCTTGACCATCGATGTTCATCACCGTGCAGTCGCCCGGATTGCTTAGAGCCGTTTCCAGGGTTTCGGCCAGTGTGACACTGGGCGGTGTATCCAGTTGCAGGCGCAGATCGCTTTTGACCATCGTCAACGGGCGCCCGAATTCGTCTGTCGGAATACGGCCAGGGTCGACTTCTATTCCCCTCGCCGTGCCTGCAGGCGTACTTTCAATGCGCAAGCCAATGCCACCTTCAAGCTCGCTCAGACCGGGTACTCCTTCCCAGCTATTGGCATGACTGTCGCCCACTAACGCCACCCAACGATGAGCGCCACGGGCGGCCTGATCGGTCCGGATCACTTCATGGGAAAAGAAGTTCATCATTTTTTGGCGAAACGTCTTATCGACGCCGACCATCCCGGTGCTCTTGTAGCTGGCAAGGCAATCGATGGCCTGAATCCGGATGTGGCTTTTGCGGGCGGCCTTGACCAGTTCCAGAAAGGTGAATTGATCACTGGGGTCGGTTTTGAATCCGCGATCAAGGTGTTTCAAGTATTTTTCAAGACTTTCCGAAAGCGTTCCGGTTTTATTGAAAGCGTCCAGGTCGACCTGATGGAAATCTGTCAGGAGGTGTTCCAGATAGAGGGTTTTAACGTTCTGCTTGCTCAGAACCTCCATGTTTTCGATCAAAAATTGTTTGCTTGCCACACTTGAGTGGCTTTCGCCGATGATCAGCCCAGAGGCGCTGCGCAAGAGCTTCTTGATAATGCTCTTACTGTCGAGGCCAGGAGGCAAGGCCGGTATCTCGGGGCGGGCGGGCAATGTCAGGGATTCCAAGCGAGTGGTGGCGTCCCGGTACAGGGTTTTTCTCATGGCCTTGAAGTCGGCGACGGGGTTACTGCCATCAGGCTTGGGCAGGCTCTGCATATAGTCTTTGAGGTCGTACTTGGTCCCGCCTCCCTGGGCAATGTCGTTGAGGTCTTCGCGTATAGCCTGGGGCATATCGTAGGCGGTGGGTGGACTCTCGACGTCGGGCAGCGGATTGCTGGCGCGGCCCCATGGCCATAGCCCGTCGAACTTGCCACCGCCGAACAGGCCGGGTCGGTTGATGGGCTGCCAGTTGCCAGCCTCGTCCGGGCGGATAGGCAGGTTGCGATAGAACGAGTAAGGGTTGGCCGGGTCGATAATGACCCAGGTTTTCAGCTCGTTGACGTACCGCACCAGGTAGTAGCTGTCGTTGATCAACACATAGTTGCCACCGGTAGGTGGTTGGTAAATGCCCATGAATTTGCCTTCGGTAGCCACGGGCGACAAGCCGTCCAGAATTTCATTGGTTTCGAAAGCCGAAAGCAATTCTGCGCCTTCTTTCGCGTAAGCAGGGCCGGGGGCGAGTTGAGCAATCGGGGCAACACTGGACGCGTCTTCGAGCACCGGCTCGGCGATGTCTTCCTCAAGTGTGAAGGTTTCGCTGGCTTCAGCGGCTTCGGCGAGTTCCGATGCGCCGCGCAAGAAAGGCAAGTTGAACAGGGTTTCGATTCCGCTTGAGATGGCCCCTATCACCCCGGCTTTGCGATCAGCCTTGGTGCTGCCGTTAATCGCCTGGTCAATGTTTAACCCCATAGAGGCAATGCCTGCACCGACGGCGGCCAGCGCCACCGGCCAGCCAACGGCAGCCATGGAGCCGAAGATGCGGACGAAGGCATTCAGATAACCGATCCACATTTTTTCTCGCAGATCGCCATTGGAGTGCAATGACAGGTCCGCATCGCTGGCCATGCGTGCTTTCACCGAGTCGCGCAACCAGCTGAAGGCGTCCCCCGTGATCGGCTCGGCTTTCTGATTGATCAGATGGTGATCGCTTCGTCCCCACGTGGAATAGAGCAGGTCGATCATCGCGTTCAGGCCAACGTTGTCGTCATCTTGCTGCTGCGCGGCCAAGGGGAAATGGGCCATGAAACGAGCACGATTCTGTGCGTGATTGTTCTGCCCTAACAGCCACCAGTGCAGATCGGATGGGCTGGCAAAAATGTGAAAGCCGTCGATTTCACCCGGCGTGTACAGAATCTGCACGCCGTTGCGATCGGTGATGCAAAGAATATCAGTGGCGGTGTAACCCCCGATGTCCAAGGCGCACACGCGCAGTTGCGCGTCGACCGACGCTTGAGCTTCCAGCATAGAGCGGCTGATCGGCCACGTAACGTTGCCGGCAACCGCTTTGATCACGGTCTTGAGGTTTTCGTTGTTCAGTCGAGAGCCGTCGTGCTCGTCCAGCGCTTGAGACAGGAAGTTGAGCTTGGCAAGCGTGCGGAAATCGTCCGAATGGAGTGTCCAGAAGCGCTCCATTTTCTTCCGATAGAGTTCGCTGAAGTTGATGGCCCAGAGATCTTTCAGGACTTCGCTGGGGTACATCCGCACTTCGTTGGTTTCGTTGAAAATGGCGGCTTTGGGCCCCTCGTTGTAAAAGCCACCATAGCCATCGAGCAGGTCGGCGTTGTCCTGGTCGTGGGGGCGGAAACGCTTGACCAGCAATTGCGGCAGGGTCAAGGACTCGGAGGGTGTGGGGTAGTGCTCCCAGAGCAGGAAGGCCTTGGTGCTGCTGACCGACGTGTTGTTGAAGCGGTGCCACCAGACCTGGTCCGGGTCGATGCCTTTGACCCCGTGTTTGTCCAGGATGCCCTGGGCGGCTTCGTGGGCCAGGGCATGCAGGTCCGGGCAGGCCTCGGTAAAGGGCAGGACCAGCGCTTTGAGGTGTTGCTCGTCGGCTGGATCGGGTAGCAGGGACGGGGTGGTTGTATCAACTGAGTTCACTTCTCGCTCCTTGAGAAATGGGGTAAGAGAGGAGGGAACTATGACAACCAGGCCCGTTTGAATCTGTAGGATCGGGAGCTATCGGGACTTGCTGTCGATGGACGAGCCTTGTAAGTAAAGAGCCTCATCGAACACTAACAGGCGGGGCGCCGAGTCAGCGCCTGGCGATGTCCGAAAAATAAAACTTGTCCAGGGTATGCCGCGACTCGGTGTACTCGAACTGCCGCCCATCCTGCAAAAAGGTCTGGTTGCTGACCACGATCACGTGGCTCTGCCCCTCAAGGTCAAGGTGCTGCTGATCGTCCTTGCTCCGAGGCACCGCTTCGATGGTGCGCTGTGCGTAGGCGATCTGCAGTTGCAGGGTTTGCTCGATAAAGGCGTAGATCGAGTGCTCGGCAATGTCGCGGGACAATCCGGGAATCACGTCGCTGACGAAATGGTTGATGTCCAGAATCACCCGTTTACCGTCGATCCGCCGCACGCGTTTGATCCGCGTGATCAGGCTGCCTTCTTCGGCTTTCAGGTGTTCGAGCAAGGCGCCTTGCAGGGGAATCTGCTCGAACTCCACCACCTCGGTGCTGACGTCATTGCCCAATCTTGGGTAGGTTTCCTGAAAGCTGACGATGCCGCCTAGCTGGAACTCGATCGGGGTGGGTGACAGCACGAACGTGCCTTTGCCGTGGACTTTCTGTGCGAAGCCGCGCTCCTGAAGCAGTTCGATAGCCTTGCGCACGGTGCCGCGACTGGCCTGGTAGCTGTCCATCAATTCGGTTTCGGAAGGTAGCCGGGCGCCGCGTTCCAGACGTTCGGTGGTGATGCTGGCAAGCAGATCGCTGTAGATCTGGTTGTATTTACTCATGGGAATGGCTGCGTTGTGCTCAAGGCAGGAACCTTAAGGGCAGAGGTGGGGTTTGTCCATTTAGCGTTGAAATACTCACCCGTAGGAAATAGGGCCGCTGGTCGGCTTGTGAGTAAACAAATTGCAACTCGTCTGTACGAGTTGTTGCATTAACTCGTACAGACGAGTACTTTTCGCTTCGGCATGCTGCCAACAACAAAAAAACACAGTGGATGAAAAAGCATGAGCCACGATTACCTGACTATCGCCAGCGAGTTGCTTCATAGCCTCGGTGGTGCTGACAACCTCGAACAGGCCGCGCATTGCGTTACGCGTCTGCGCCTAGCCCTCAAAGACCCGCAGCGGGTCGACAGCGCGACGCTGAACCAGATCGACCTGGTCAAAGGCTCGTTTTTCACCGGTGGCCTGTTTCAGGTGGTCATCGGTCCCGGTGAGGTTGAGAAGGTCTACGCCGCACTGCGCGAGCAGACCGGTCTCGCCGCGTCGACCATCGCCGACGTGAAACAAAAGGGCGCCGACAAGACCAATGCCATGCAGCGTCTGGTGCGGGTGTTCTCCGATGTGTTCATGCCGATTCTGCCGGCACTGATCATTGCCGGCCTGTTGATGGGCGTGAACAACCTGATCGGTGCCAAAGGCATGTTCATTGCCGGCAAGACTTTGCTTGAGGCCTACCCGACGCTGGACGGTGTCTGGAGCCTGATCAATCTGATGGCCAACACTTCGTTCGTGTTCCTCCCGGCGCTGGTCGGCTGGTCGGCGGCCAAGCGTTTTGGCGGCAGTGAAATCCTCGGCATCGTGCTCGGCCTGATGCTGGTTCACCCGGACCTGCTGAACGCCTGGAACTATGGCAAGGCGGTGGCCGGGCTGGACGGCCAGAGCCTGCCGTACTTCGATATTTTCGGCTGGTTCAAGATCGAGAAGGTTGGTTACCAGGGCCAGATCCTGCCGATCCTGATGGCCGCCTACGTGATGAGCGTCATTGAAAAATGGCTGCGGGCACGTGTGCCGAACGCCATCCAGCTGCTGGTGGTGCCGATCACCACGATTGTCGTGACCGGTGTGTTGGCGCTGGCGGTGATCGGCCCGGTGACCCGTCACCTGGGGATTCTGATCACCGAAGGCGTGGTGACCTTGTTCGACCTGGCGCCGATGGTCGGCGGGGCGATTTTCGGTTTGCTCTATGCGCCGCTGGTGATCACCGGCATGCACCACATGTTCCTCGCGGTGGACCTGCAGTTGATCTCGACCCAGGGCGGCACGTTCATCTGGCCGATGATCGTCATGTCCAACCTTGCACAAGGCAGCGCGGCACTCGGGGTGTTCTACATGACCCGCAGTGCGCGGGACAAAAGCATGGCCTCGACCTCAGCGATTTCCGCCTATTTCGGTATCACGGAACCGGCGATGTTCGGCGTCAACCTGCGCTACAAGTTTCCGTTCTACGCCGCGTTGATCGGCTCGGCGCTGGGTTGCATGTTCCTGTCGCTGAACAAGGTGCAGGCCTCGGCGATCGGTGTCGGTGGTTTGCCCGGTTTCATCTCGATCATCCCGCAGTTCATCCCGATGTTCGTGGTCGGGATGGTCATCGCCATGGTCGTGCCGTTCGTGTTGACCTGTGGCTTGAGCATGAAGATTGTTCGGCCCGGGTATCGCGTTGCCTGACAGATCGCTATCGCGGGCAAGCCTTGCTCCTACAACGGCTTCGATCATCTGTAGGAGCAAAGCTTGCTCGCGATGAGGCCCTCAGGGTCAGTACAAAACCAATTGAAGGATTTGCGCCATGCAAGACTGGCAGCGTTCGGTGATCTACCAGATCTACCCGAAGAGTTTTCACAGCCACGCCGGCAACCCCACGGGCGATTTGCTCGGGGTGGCGGCCAAGCTCGATTACCTGCAATGGCTGGGTGTCGACTGCCTGTGGATCACCCCGTTCCTGCGGTCGCCGCAACGCGATAACGGCTACGACATCAGCGACTACTACGCCATCGATCCGAGCTACGGGACCATGGCCGACTGCGAGTTGCTGATCGCCGAGGCCGGCAAGCGCGGGATCAAGCTGATGCTCGACATCGTGGTCAACCACACCTCCATCGAGCACACCTGGTTTCAGCAAGCGCGCAGCAGCCTTGATAACCCGTACCGCGACTTTTACATCTGGCGCGATCAGCCGAATAACTGGGAGTCCAAGTTCGGCGGATCCGCCTGGGAGTACGAGGCACAAACCGGTCAGTACTTTCTGCACCTGTTCGACCACACCCAGGCCGACCTCAACTGGGACAACCCCAAGGTGCGCGCCGAGGTGTTCAAGCTGATGCGCTTCTGGCGTGACAAGGGCGTGGGCGGTTTCCGTCTGGACGTGATCAACCTGATCTCCAAACCGGCGGACTTCCCCGCAGACAACACCGACGGTCGGCGCTTCTACACCGACGGTCCGAACGTGCACCAGTACTTGCAGGAAATGCACCGCGAAGTCTTCGAAGACCATGACCTGATCAACGTCGGCGAGATGTCTTCCACCAGCCTTGAGCACTGCATCCGTTATTCGCGGCCGGACTCCAGAGAGCTGTCGATGACCTTCAATTTTCATCACCTGAAGGTCGATTACCCCAACATGCAGAAATGGGTTCGCGCCGATTTCGACTTCCTCGAACTCAAGCGCATCCTTTCCGACTGGCAGACCGGGATGCAGACCGGCGGTGGCTGGAATGCGCTGTTCTGGTGTAACCACGACCAACCGCGAGTGGTGTCGCGGTTTGGCGATGACGGCGAGCATCGGGTGGTGTCGGCGAAGATGCTCGGCACCGCGCTGCACTTTTTGCAGGGCACGCCGTTCATCTATCAGGGTGAAGAGCTGGGCATGACCAACCCGGGTTTCGAGCACATTGAGCAGTACCGGGATGTCGAGACTCTGAACATCTATCGTCTCAAGCGCGAGGCGGGCGAGTCCGAGGCATCGAGCATGGCCGCGATCATGCAAAAGTCTCGCGACAACAGTCGCACTCCCATGCAGTGGAGCGCGCAACCCAATGCCGGTTTCAGCAGCACCGAGCCGTGGATCGGCTTGCCGGCCAGCGCCACGCAGATCAACGTCGAAAACCAGCTCGACGACACGACTTCGGTGCTGCACCACTATCGCCAGTTGATTGCCTCGCGCCGCAGCGAACCGCTGATCCAGGACGGCGTGTATCGCCAGCTCTTGCCCACGCACAAACAGGTCTGGGTGTACCTGCGTGAAGGAGACGGCGAGCGGCTGTTGGTGGTGAATAACTTCTATGGCGCGGCGTGTGAAGTCGAGCTGCCGGAGCGGGTGATCACCGACTGCATGTTGCAACGCCAGGTAATCAGCAACTACCCGGACGGTGAGGTGCGCAAGCGGCAGCTGTTCCTTCGGCCTTATGAGTCGTTCGTTCTGCACCTGACCGACCACTAAACAACACGCTTTTCAAACAACTCGCAGGGCACTGCGCGGGGGGCTTCTTGCGCGCAGGTTTTGCCGGATGAACACAATAAAAATAATGGGGTGGCTCTTGAAAACAACAATAAATCGTAGCCTTGCAGCATCGTGCGTGTGCCTGGTTTTGCCGTTCTCGGCCCACGCTCTGGAGTTCGCCGGTTACCTGCGCAGCGGCGTCGGGACCACGGTCAATGGCGGCTCGCAATCGTGCTTCAAACTGCCCGGCGCAGAGTCGAAGTACCGTTTGGGTAACGAGTGCGAACAGTACGCGGAGCTGGAATTGCGTCAGAACCTGCTGACCCTCGATGACGGCTCGGTGCTCAGCGTCGATGGCATGGCTTCGCTGTACAACCAGTACGACCGCAACCTGACGTTCCAGGGTGACAACGGCTCGGTGCGGATGCCGCAGATGTATGCGCAATGGTCGAACCTGCCGAGCCTCAATGGCGGTTCGCTGTGGGCCGGTCGGCGTTACTACAAGCGAAACGACATCCACATTTCCGACTTCTACTACTGGAACCAGAGCGCCACGGGCGGCGGTATCGAGGACGTGAAGGTTGGCGACCTGAAATACAGCTACGCCTTCTCGCGCAAGGACAACCTGTACCAGAAGGACTACGTTACTCGACACGACTTCAACGTCTCAGGCTTTGATACCAACCCTGGTGGTGAGCTGGAGTTTGGCCTGAGCTACATCGACAAACCCGACCGTCGCGACGCGCACGCAGGCTGGGCAATCACCGCTCAACATGTGCAAAAAGACTTTTTCGGCGGCAAGAACAAACTGGCGCTGCAATACGGCGAAGGCCCCGGAACCGGGTTGGGCTACACCGGCGACGTGGGGCTGGACGACAGCAGCAAGAGCTACCGGCTGGTGGAGTTCTTCGACTGGCAAGTGACACCGCGATTTGGTGGTCAGGTCGAAGCGGTCTATCAAAAGGACATCCGCCCGGACGGTAACGGTCAGAACTGGATTTCCCTGGGCGTTCGTCCGGCGTATGCGATCACCGATCAATTCAAACTGGTGACTGAGCTGGGGCACGATCAGGTCGAGGCTCCGGGCGGTACGCGCAAGTTGAGCAAGTTCACCTTTGCCCCGACCTGGTCGCCCAAAGGCCCAGGGTTCTGGGAACGTCCCGAGGTGCGTTTGTACTACACCTATGCCAGCTGGAACGAGGCGGCCAAGCGTGCGGCCAATGAACTGGCGCAAGGTTCGGCGTTGTCCGATACCGGCGCGTTCGGCACGGCACTGCATGGTGCGAACGTCGGATTGCAGGTCGAGTACTGGTGGAAATAAGCGATGCTGTCGGGGCTCGCGCTCCATCGGCACTTCAAAGAACAAAACCGCAGGTGAAGTCATGACCCTAACCCAACCCTTGCAATTGCTGGCGCCGCTGTCCGGGGTGCTGATGCCGCTTGATCACGTACCGGATCCGGTGTTCGCCAGCCGGGTGATCGGCGACGGCCTGTGCATCGACCCGACGTCACAGGTCCTGTGCGCACCGTTGGCCGGCGTCGTCAGCAACCTTCAACACAGCGGTCATGCGATCAGCATCACCGATGACAGCGGTGTGCAGGTGTTGCTGCACATTGGCCTGGACACCGTGAACCTCGCGGGCCAGGGTTTTAGCGCCTTGGTCAAGCAGGGCCAGCGTGTCGAGGCCGGGCAGCCGTTGATCGAGTTCGACGCCGACTATATCACCCTGCATGCCCGCAGCCTGTTGACCTTGATGCTGGTGGTCAGCGGCGAACCCTTCAGTTTGCTGACACCCGACAGCGGTCTGGTGGCCTGTGCGCAGCCGGTGTTGCGCCTGAGCCTGGGCGATCCGCGTACCGTTGTTGCGCAGGAGGAGGGCGAAGCGCTGTTCTCCAAACCGGTCCACCTGCCTAACCCCAACGGTTTGCACGCACGGCCGGCGGCGGTCTTTGCGCAGGCGGCGAAAGGGTTTTCGGCGAGCATTTGCCTGCACAAGCAGCAGGACAGCGCCAACGCCAAGTCGCTGGTAGCGATCATGGCGTTGCAGACGGTGCATGGCGATGCGCTGCAGGTCAGTGCGGTAGGCGAAGATGCCGAATTGGCAATCAGCACGCTGGCCCAATTGCTGGCGGATGGCTGCGGTGAGGCTGTGACTCCGCTGGCGGTGGTAGCGCCAGTGGTTCAGGCAAAGGAAGTATCGACGAAGCTGTTGCGCGGTGTCTGCGCTTCGGCGGGTTCGGCCTTCGGGTATGTGGTGCAGGTGGCTGAGCGAACCCTGGAGATGCCTGAGTTTGCTGCGGATCAACAGGTGGAGCGCGAGTCGCTGGAACATGCGCTGAGGCACGCGACACAGGCGCTGCAACGCTTGCGTGACAACGCGTCGGGCGAGGCGCAGTCGGACATTTTCAAGGCGCATCAGGAATTGCTGGAAGACCCGAGCCTGCTGGAGCAGGCCCAGGCCCTGATCGCTGAGGGCAAGAGCGCGGCGTTTGCCTGGAACAGCGCCACCGAAGCCACCGCTACGTTGTTCAAGTCGCTGGGCAGCACGTTGCTGGCTGAGCGCGCGTTGGACCTGATGGATGTCGGTCAGCGTGTGCTCAAGCTGATTCTCGGGGTGCCGGACGGTGTCTGGGAGTTGCCGGATCAGGCGATTCTGATTGCCGAGCAACTGACACCGTCGCAGACCGCGGCGCTGGATACCCGCAAAGTGTTGGGCTTCGCCACCGTCGGCGGAGGTGCCACCAGCCATGTAGCGATTCTCGCCCGGGCCCTGGGTTTGCCGGCGGTGTGTGGTTTGCCGCTGCCAGTGCTGTCGCTGGCCAGTGGCACGCGGGTGCTGCTCGATGCGGACAAGGGCGAATTGCACCTGGACCCGGCAGTGTCGGTGATCGAGCAGTTGCATGCCAAGCGTCAGCAGCAACGCCAGCGTCATCAACACGAACTGGAACACGCTGCACGGGCAGCCGTCACCCGCGACGGTCATCACTTCGAAGTCACGGCCAACGTTGCTTCACTGGCCGAAACCGAGCAGGCCATGAGCCTCGGGGCTGAAGGTATCGGCCTGTTGCGTTCGGAGTTTTTGTATCAGCAGCGCAGTGTGGCGCCGAGTCACGATGAACAGGCCGGCACCTACAGCGCCATCGCCAACGCACTGGGCCCACAGCGCAATCTGGTGGTGCGCACGCTGGATGTCGGCGGCGACAAACCCTTGGCCTACGTGCCAATGGATAGCGAGGCCAATCCGTTTCTGGGCATGCGCGGGATTCGCTTGTGCCTGGAGCGTCCGCAGCTGCTGCGTGAGCAGTTCCGGGCGATTCTGAGCAGCGCCGGGCTGGCACGTCTGCACATCATGTTGCCGATGGTCAGCCAGCTGTCGGAGCTGCGTCTGGCGCGGCTGATGCTTGAGGAAGAGGCGCTGGCGCTGGGGCTCAAGGAGCTGCCGAAACTGGGCATCATGATTGAAGTCCCGGCAGCCGCGCTGATGGCGGACCTGTTTGCGCCGGAAGTGGATTTCTTTTCCATCGGCACCAACGACCTGACTCAATACACCCTGGCCATGGACCGCGATCACCCGCGACTGGCCAGCCAGGCTGACAGCTTTCACCCTTCGGTGCTGCGCTTGATCGCCAGTACCGTGAAGGCCGCCCATGCCCATGGCAAGTGGGTCGGGGTGTGTGGCGCGCTGGCGTCGGAGACATTGGCGGTGCCGCTGTTGCTGGGGCTTGGCGTGGATGAGCTGTCGGTCAGCGTGCCGCTGATTCCGGCGATCAAGGCAGCGATTCGCGAGGTCGAGCTCAGCGACTGTCAGGCCATCGCCCATCAGGTGCTGGGGCTGGAAAGCGCCGAGCAGGTCCGCGAGGCCTTGAGTTTGCAGCAGCAGGCAATGGTCGAAACTTCACAGGCGTTGGAGAACTGAACATGTTCGAGAAAATGCAACGGGCGTTCTGGAAGGCGCTGACCCCGGACCTGGTGGTGGATGAAGCGAAGGTGGTTGCTCATCCTGTCTCGGGCCTGGCAGTGAATATCGTGGCCGCGCTGGGCGGTGTGGATAACCTCAAATCCCAACAGCGCCTGGCCCTGACGCGGGTGCGGGTAGAGTTGAAAGATGCCGCGCTGCTGGACGCGACGGCCTTGCGTGCAGCAGGTGTGCCGGGGGTGATGACGTTGGCGGGTGGCGTGGTGCATCTGATTACGGGACTGTAGGCGCAAAAGTATCTGCACATCTGCGCCGCCGAACGCAGCCTCGCGCTGCTCGGCAGCTGCTACGGGTACAGGCGTAGTTATTCATCGCGAGCTTTGCTCCTGCGATAGGAAACCCGCGTTGCCCTTACTGTTTCTCAACCGCAGGTGTATCGTATTCGCCTTTTGCGGGCACAGGCCTGCCGCTGATACGTGAGGTTGTTGAGTTCATGTCCTTTACCCGTCGACAAATACTGGGTGGTCTGGCCGGTTTGGCAGTGGTGGGTGTCGGGGCCGGTGGTGCATCGCGTTACTGGCTGGGGAAAATGGCCGACGCCAGCGCGGGTCACGACTACGAACTGATCGCCGCGCCGCTGGATGTCGAACTGGTGCCGGGGCACAAGACCGAGGCCTGGGCCTTTGGTCCGTCGGCACCGGGGACTGAACTGCGGGTACGCCAGGGCGAATGGCTGCGGGTGCGCTTCATTAACCACCTGCCAGTGCCCACCACGATTCACTGGCACGGCATCCGTTTGCCGTTGGAGATGGACGGCGTGCCGTACGTCTCGCAATTGCCGGTGCTGCCGGGCGAGTATTTCGACTACAAATTCCGCGTGCCGGACGCTGGCAGCTACTGGTATCACCCGCACGTGAACAGCAGCGAAGAACTGGGGCGCGGACTGGTCGGGCCGTTGATCGTCGAAGAACGCGAACCCACCGGTTTCAAGTATGAAAAGACGCTGAGCCTCAAGAGCTGGCACGTCGATGAAGAGGGCGCTTTTGTGCCTTTCAGCATCCCGCGTGAAGCGGCGCGGGGTGGCACCGCCGGGCGTCTGGCGACCATCAACGGCATACCGCTGCCGATCATTGAGTTGCCGGCCGGGCAGATCACTCGGGTACGCTTGTTGAATCTCGACAACACCCTGACTTACCGCCTCAACATTCCCGGCGTCGAAGCGCAGATCTACGCGCTCGACGGTAACCCGATCGAGCCGCGTCCACTGGGCAAGGAATACTGGCTGGGGCCGGGCATGCGCATTTGCCTGGCGATCAAGGCCCCGGCGGCGGGTGAAGAATTGTCGCTGCGTAACGGGCCGGTGCGCATTGGCACCTTGCGTTCGGTGGTCAACAATGACGCGCCAACCCAGTGGCCGCCAGCGCTGCCGGCCAACCCGATTTCCGAGCCGGACCTGGCCAATGCCGAGAAGCTCAACTTCAATTTCGAGTGGGTTGGATCGGTGTCGGTGAACGTCGATAATGGCAAGCCGCCGAGCCTCTGGCAGATCAATGGCAAGGCCTGGGACATCACCGACAAAACCTGTGCCGACCGCCCGATTGCTACTCTGAAAAAAGGCAAAAGCTACATTTTCGAATTGAAGAACATGACTCAGTATCAGCACCCGGTCCATCTGCACGGCATGAGCTTCAAGGTCATTGCCTCGAACCGCAAAAAGATCATCCCGTACTTCACCGACACCTATCTGCTGGGCAAGAACGAGCGCGCTCAAGTGGCGCTGGTGGCGGATAACCCGGGGGTGTGGATGTTCCACTGCCATGTGGTCGACCATATGGAAACCGGCCTGATGGCCGCTATCGAGGTGGCCTGATGCGTCAGATACGCCCCGCGAAAATCATCGACCGTAGCCGCGATCAGGACTTCATGCGTGAAGCCCTGGCGCTGGCCGCGCAAGGTGCCGCCCTCGGCGAAGTGCCGGTGGGCGCGGTGCTGGTGCAGGACGGTGAAATCATCGGGCGCGGCTTCAATTGCCCGATCAGCGGCAGCGACCCCAGCGCCCACGCCGAAATGGTCGCAATCCGCGCTGCGGCGCAGGCCGTGAGCAACTATCGTCTACCGGGCAGCACGCTGTACGTCACGCTGGAGCCGTGCAGCATGTGCGCCGGTTTGATCGTGCATTCGCGGATTGCGCGGGTGGTCTACGGGGCGCTGGAACCCAAGGCCGGGATCGTGCAAAGCCAGGGGCAGTTCTTCACGCAGGGCTTTCTCAACCATCGGGTGCTGGTCGAAGGCGGGGTATTGGCCGACGAGTGCGGCGCGGTGCTGAGCGAGTTTTTCAAGGCCCGGCGCGCGCGATGATCGTTCCCACGCAGAGCGTGGGAATGATCGGGGGCGTTATTTACGGGCAACAATCACCGCGCGCATCGGCGCTGGCAGGCCTTCAATGGTTTTGCTGTGATCGTCCGGATCGAGGAAGTCGCTCAGCGACTGATACTTCATCCACTCGGTTCCGCGTTGTTCCTCGACCGTGGTCACGCTGACATCCACGCAGCGCACATCGCTGAATCCGGCACGGCGCAGCCAGAGCATCAGCGCCGGCACCGACGGCAGGAACCAGACGTTGCGCATCTGCGCATAACGGTCTTCCGGCACCAGCACCTGCTGCTCATCGCCTTCGATCACCAGCGTTTCCAGCACCAGCTCACCGCCCTTGACCAGGCAATCCTTCAGCGCCAGCAAATGTTCGATTGGCGAGCGGCGGTGGTAGAACACGCCCATGGAAAACACGGTGTCGAAGCCTTCCAGATTCGGTGGCAGGTCTTCAAAAGGAAACGGCAGGTGCCAGGCATTGGGCTCGGACAGGAAGCGCTGCACCGCCTGGAACTGGCAGAAGAACAGCCAGTTCGGGTCGACGCCGATCACGCTGTCGGCACCGGCGCCGAGCATGCGCCACATGTAGTAGCCGTTGCCGCAGCCGACATCGAGGATGCGTTTACCTTTGAGGTCCAGGTGCGGGGCGACCCGCGACCACTTCCAGTCCGAACGCCATTCGGTGTCGACGTGTACACCGAACAGGTCGAACGGGCCTTTGCGCCACGGCGACAAGCCCATCAATGCGGTACGCATTTGCGCGCGGGTTTCATCGTCGCAGTCGGTGTCGAGTGTCAGGCCGTTCAGCAGGTCGACTTCACTCGGCTGAATCTTCGGCAAGGCGTCCAGCGCACTCTGCCAGCGCTCCAGGTCGCCATGACCTTTTTCCATTTTTACGTCGAGTTGCGCTTGCAGGGTGTTGGCCCAGTCGGCCAGCGGCGTGCCGGCCAGACGGCGGGCGAGGGGAGACAGATCAATCATGGCAAGGCAATCAACGAGGCAAAGTTAAGACACTGGAACCACGGCACGACTTTCGAGAACCCGGCGGCCAGCAGGCGTTCGCGGTGTTCTTCGAGGCTGTCGGGCTTCATGACGTTTTCGATGGCGCTGCGCTTCTGGGCGATTTCCAGTTCGCTGTAGCCGTTGGCGCGTTTGAAGGCGATGTGCAGGTCGGTGAGCAGCGCGTGCTCTTGCGCGTCTTCGAAGCGCAGTTTTTCCGACAGAATCAGTGCACCGCCCGGCACCAGCGATTGATGAATACGGCTGAGCAGTGCCGTGCGCTGCTCCGGGGCGATGAATTGCAGGGTGAAGTTCAGCGCGACCACCGAGGCCGGCTGGAAGTCGAGGGCAAGAATGTCGCCTTCGATCACCTCTACTGGCAGCAACTCCTGGAACATCGAGTCCTGGCCGTTGAGGTATTCGCGGCAGCGCTCGACCATCGCCGCCGAGTTATCCACCGCGATCACCCGGCAACCGTCGGTGCGCACGTGACGGCGCAGGGCCTGGGTCACCGCGCCCAGCGACGAACCAAGGTCGTAGAGCACGCTGCCCGGCTGGGCGAACTGCGCCGCGAGCACGCCGAGGTTTTCGACAATGGTCGGGTAACCCGGCACCGAGCGCTTGATCATGTCCGGGAACACCCGCACCACGTCCTCGTTAAAGGCGAAGTCAGGCACCTGGGCCAAAGGCTGGGCGAAAAGGCGATCGGATTCTTTGCTCACGGCGGTTCCAGCGGCGGATGTGGAAAAGGCCGGCATTTTAGCCAACTTGGCGCGCGGATGCGCGGGTTGTCTGATAAACCGCCTACAGGCGCTGAAGTTTGCGTCGTCAGTGAAACCGCTATCGCGAGCAAGCTCGCTCCCACAGTGGTTCTGAGTCGGGCACTTACTATGTGTGCAGCACAAATCAAATGTGGGAGTGAGCCTGCTCGCGATGGGTTCAGCGCGTTTTTTGGTGGAACGCCGACGCCGTAATCCCCCATTGCCCCAACCAGTAGCTGAGGATGATCACATAGGGAGCGGCTTCAAACGGCACTACAAAACGGCTGATGCCAATCACGCTGTCCGAGAACACAAACGCCAGCGCACCACCTGCGGCCAACAGTGCCGAGCGCTTGGGCACATCACTGTCCAAACGGGCCAGGGCACGCCAAAGCATGGCGCTGATGGCCACGCCGTAAACGATCACCGGAAGCAGCAACGGCCCCAGGCCATGGCTGATCAGGATCCCCAGCAGCACGGCACCGACGCCTAGCGCGAAGATCAGCGGCACCAGCGCCAAGCGCCGGCAATCACTCAAATAGGCTTTCAAGTACACCAGGTGCGCCACCAGAAACGCGCCGAGGCCAAACACGAACAAATCCCCCGGCCACGCCAGCAGCACGTCGCCGAGCACGGAAAACATCAGGCCAAGGCTGATCCAGCGCCGATAGTCGCTGGGCGGTGCGTCGTGCAACCAGCCGAGCAGCGCCAAAACGGGCAACGGTTTGACCAACAGACAGAGCAGTTCAGCGTGAACGCTCACTCCGTAAAGAAAGGTCACCGCGCCCATCAGCGCCAGAATCAGCCAGCCCATGATCAGTTCACCGAAATCGCGCAGTCGAAGGTTTGCGCGGGCTCGACTTCCGGTTCCCACGGCTGTTGATAAGTCAGACGCAGACGCCCGTTGCCCACAGCGAACGCTTGAAAGCGCCAGGTCGATTGCCCGCCACTGCCCACCAGCCCGCTGTTCTCCGGGTTGGTGTAAACCTCAGGGCTGATCGCCCGCAGCACGCCACCGGCCGAATCCTGGATCGCCCAGCGATAACCGGTGGTCGGGTTGCTCGGCAGTGTCAGGATCAGGTGTTGCCCGTTGTTCAGCTGCACCGGGCATTCGCTCTGTTTTTCCACCGTCACGTTCTGTTTCGGTTGAGTGGCGCAGGCGGCCAGCAGGACGAGGCTCAGGGGGACAAACAGGCGGGTGGGGGACATAAGGTCAGCGGCTCCGGTATTCACGACGAACGGCGAGCATAACCGAAGATGAATCAAAGTGTGACGGGATGGATGATCGTTCCCACGCAGAGCGTGGGAACGATTAGGTCGCGGAGGTCAGAACAACACCTTCGCCACATCCGCAAAGCGCTTGGCGAAGTGCACGGTAATCCCTTCCTTCAAGTAATCCGGCAGTTCCTCAAAACTGCCACGGTTGGGCTCCGGCAAGATCAGTTCGAAGATCTTCTGCCGGCGCGCCGCGATCACTTTCTCGCGCACCCCGCCAATCGGCAGCACGTGCCCGGTCAGCGTCAGTTCACCGGTCATGGCCACGCCTTTTTTCGGTGGCTGATTGCGCGCCAGCGAGAGCAGGGCGCTGGCCATGGTCACGCCGGCGCTTGGGCCGTCTTTCGGTGTTGCACCTTCGGGTACATGCAGGTGGATGAAGGCTTCGTCGAAGAACTTCGCGTCGCCACCGAATTGCTTGAGGTGCGAGCTGACGTAGCTGTAGGCGATCTCGGCCGATTCCTTCATCACATCGCCCAGTTGCCCGGTGAGCTTGAAGCCGCGGTTGAGGGTGTGAATGCGCGTGGCTTCGATCGGCAAGGTTGCGCCGCCCATGCTGGTCCAGGCCAGGCCGGTAATGACCCCGGTGCCGGACAACACTTGTTCGTTGCGGAACACCGGCATGCCGAGTGAGGCTTCGAGGTCTTTGGGGCCGAGCTTGATCACAGCTTTCGGTTCGTCGAGCAGCTTCACGACGGCTTTGCGCACCAGTTTGCCCAGTTGTTTTTCCAACTGGCGTACCCCGGCTTCGCGGGCGTAACCGTCGATCAAGGCTTTCAGCGCGCTGTCGCTGATGGACAGGCTGGCTTTGGATACCCCGGCTTTCTCAAGCTGTTTTGGCCACAGGTGACGCTTGGCGATGGCGACCTTTTCTTCGGTGATGTAACCCGACAGGCGAATCACTTCCATCCGGTCGAGCAAGGGACCGGGAATCGAGTCCAGGGTGTTGGCGGTGCAGACGAACAGCACTTTCGACAGGTCCAGACGCAGGTCGAGGTAATGGTCGAGGAACTCGACGTTCTGTTCCGGGTCGAGGGTTTCCAGTAACGCCGAGGCCGGGTCGCCCTGGAAGCTTTGGCCCATCTTGTCGATTTCGTCGAGCATGATCACCGGGTTCATCACCTCAACGTCTTTCAACGCCTGGACCAGTTTGCCCGGTAGCGCGCCGATGTAGGTGCGGCGGTGGCCCTTGATCTCGGCTTCGTCGCGCATACCGCCGACGCTGAAGCGATAGAACGGCCGCCCCAGCGACTCGGCGATGGATTTGCCGACGCTGGTCTTGCCCACGCCCGGTGGGCCGACCAGCAATACGATGGAACCGGCGATCTCGCCTTTGTAAGCGCCGACCGCGAGGAATTCGAGGATCCGGTCCTTGATGTCGTCGAGCCCGGCGTGGTGTTTGTCGAGGACTTTTCGCGCGTGTTTGAGGTCGAGTTTGTCCTCGCCATAAACGCCCCACGGCACTGCTGTCGCCCACTCCAGGTAGTTGCGGGTGACGGCGTATTCCGGCGAGCCGGTTTCGAGGATCGACAGCTTGTTCATTTCCTCTTCGATGCGTTTCTGCGCCTGCGGTGGCAGGACCTTGCCCTCCAGCCGCTGCTCGAATTGCTCGACGTCGGCACTGCGGTCGTCCTTGGTCAGCCCCAGTTCCTGCTGGATGACCTTGAGTTGTTCCTTAAGGAAAAACTCGCGCTGGTGCTCGCCGATCTTGCGGTTCACTTCGGCAGAGATTTCTTTCTGCAAGCGCGCGACTTCGACTTCCTTGCGCAGCATCGGCAGGACTTTTTCCATGCGCTTGAGCATTGGCACGCAGTCGAGCACTTCTTGCAACTCGCTGCCGGTGGCCGAGGTCAGGGCGGCGGCAAAGTCAGTCAGTGGCGACGGGTCGTTGGGGCTGAAGCGGTTGAGGTAGTTTTTCAGCTCTTCGCTGTACAGCGGGTTGAGCGGCAGCAGTTCCTTGATCGCGTTGATCAGCGCCATGCCGTAGGCCTTGACCTCATCGGTCGGCTCGCTTGGCTGGTGCGGGTATTCGACTTCCACCAGGTACGGTGGGCGATGGTGCTTGAGCCAGGTTTTAAGGCGAACGCGGGTCAGGCCCTGGGCGACGAATTGCAGTTTGCCGTTTTCGCGGCTGGCGTGATGGACCTTTACCAGGGTGCCGTAGAGCGGCAGGGCAGAGGTGTCGAAATGCCGTGGGTCTTCCTGCGGGGTGTCCATGAAGAACAGCGCAAGCGAGTGATGTTCGGACTTGGCGACCAGGTCGAGGGTTTCGGCCCAGGGTTCTTCGTTGACGATCACCGGCAGTACTTGCGCCGGGAAGAACGGGCGGTTGTGAATCGGGATGATGTAGACCTTGTCCGGCAGGTTCTGGCCGGGCAGGGCCAGGCCTTTGCCTGATGAGGTGGGGTGTTCGGCGTTTTCGGGGTCGGCGTAGTCGCTTGGGTTATCCGGGAATTCTTGCTGGTCGCTCATGGGGCACCTGCGCAATGGGGTATGAGGGATAGATGGGGCAGGTGGTGGGTGGTTTCAATGGGGGGGAGTTGTTAGCGGGTGTTTCGTACTCAACCGAAACACACAAAAACCTGTGGCAAGGGAGCACTTATTGATCGTTCCCACGCTCTGCGTGGGAATGCCGCCCGGGACGCTCCGCGTCCCTTCACGGCGTGACGCAGAGCGTCACAGGATGCATTCCCACGCGGAGCGTGGGAACGATCAGGGGGCATCTGGCCCACAAAAAAGGCGACTACCTCGCGGTAGTCGCCTTCTTTTTAACGGCGGTTAACGCTTATTCCGCCAGTTTGTAAGCGATCACATAGTCGCCCATTTTGGTGCCCAGCGAACCATGGCCGCCAACTACCAGCAGTACATACTGTTTGCCGTCCTTGCCGGTGTAGGTCATCGGCGTGGCCTGGCCGCCGGCCGGTAGGCGCGACTTCCACAGTTCCTTGCCGTTGTTGACGTCATAGGCGCGCAGGTACTGGTCCAGGGTGCCGCTGAGGAAGCCAACGCCGCCGGCAGTAACGATGGAACCGCCCATGCTTGGCACGCCGATCGGCAGGCCGATAGGGAGTGGCGAGCTGTCGCGGCTGGTGCCGTTCTTGCGCTTCCAGACCACTTTGTTGGTGGTCAGGTCGATGCCGGCTACGTAGCCCCAGGCCGGAGCCTGGCACGGTACGCCGAACGGCGACATGAGCGGGTGCATGGTCACTGCGTACGGTGCGCCGGTGTTGGGTTGGATGCCGGAGGTCTCGCTCTCGCGCTTGCTCCCGGCCGCCACTTCAGCCTGCGGGATCAGTTTCGAGACGAACGCCATGTAGTTCGGGCTGGTGAACAGCATCTGGCGAACCGGGTCGAGCGATACGCTGCCCCAGTTGAACACACCGACGTTACCCGGATAGATCAGGCTGCCCTGCAACGACGGCGGGGTGTACTGGCCTTCGTAGCGCAGTTGCTTGAACTGGATGCGGCAGAGCATCTGGTCGAACGGGCTGGCGCCCCACATGGCCTTCTCGGTCAGGTCCGGAGCGAGCAGGTTGAGGTCCGAGCGAGCCTGGGTCGGCGCGGTATGGTCGCCGGTGACGGCGCCTTGCGGTGCCGGCACTTCGCGAATTGGCACGATCGGTGTGCCGTTGCGACGGTCGAGCACATACAGGCTGCCCTGCTTGGTCGGTGCGATCAGCGCCGGCTTGACGCCGTCGGCGGTCTTCATGTCGAGCAGGGTCGGCTGGCTGCCGACGTCCATGTCCCACAGGTCGTGGTGGGTGAACTGGAAGTTCCAGCGCACCTTGCCGGTCGCCAGGTCCAGGGCCACGATGCCAGCGCTGAATTTCTCTGCGCCCGGCGTGCGGTCGGCACCCCATTGGTCAGGCATCTGGTTGCCCAGCGGCAGATAAACCATGCCCAGTTTCTCGTCGACGCTGGCCAGCGACCACATGTTCGGCGAGTTGCGGGTGTAGGTCTTGCCCGGCGCCAAAGGCTCGGTCGCCTCAGGGTTGCCGCTGTCCCAGTTCCAGACCAGGTGACCGTCGCGGATGTCGAAGGCGCGGATCACGCCGGACGGCTCGTTGGTCGACTCGTTGTCGGTGACGTGACCGCCCATGATCACCAGATCACGGCTGATCGCCGCCGGCGAGGTGGCGTAGTAGCCGCCGGGGGTGAACGGGCCGATACCTTGGGTCAGGTCAACCACACCGTGATCGCCGAAGCCTTCGCAGACTTTGCCGGTGTCGGCGTTCAGGGCGATCAGGCGAGCATCGGCGGTAGGCAGGTAGAGGCGACGCGGGCAGGCTTGCGCAACCGCTTTGCCAGCTTCGGAGATGACTGCGGCCGAAGCGTTGTCAGCCTTGGCGTAGGCGTTCTCGTCGTAGTAGGAAACGCCACGGCAGGTCATGTGGGCGAAGCCCTTGAAGCCCACCGGGCTCTTGATCTGCGGGTCGAAGCGCCAGAGTTCCTTGCCGGTGTCCGGGTCCAGCGCGAGCACCTTGCTGTGGGCGGTGCAGGCATAGAGCATGCCGTTGACTTTCAGCGGGGTGTTCTCGTTGGTCAGCTCCACCGGGTCATCGGCGGTCGGCAGATCGCCGGTGCGGATGCGCCAGGCTTCCTGCAGCTTGCCGACGTTGGCCGGGGTGATCTGCTTCAGCGGCGAGTAGCGGTCGCCGAATTCGGTGCGGCCATAGGCCTGCCACTCGCCTTCGGGCATTGCTGGCGCGGTGCTGGTCATGTCGGCAGTGTCGCGGCCCAGTTCGCCCATGATTTCACCCGGGTGGGTGAACTGGCTGGCAACCGCGGTGGCGCCGGCCAGGACCACGGCCACGCTTAGAGCAGCGGTGCCCAGCGGAGCGGCGCCATCACGCAGTAATGGACGGCGGAACCACGGCAACAGCAGGACTACGCCGAGAGCGAACCACAGCGACAGGCGCGGCACCAGTTGCCACCAGTCGAGACCGATTTCCCACAGCGCCCACACCGTACTGGCGAACAGCACCACGGCGTACAGGCCCAACGCTGCACGGCGGGCGGCCAGCAGCAAAATCCCGGTCAGCACCAGGCCGATCCCGGCCAGCAGGTAATACAGCGAGCCGCCGAGCATGCTCAGCTTGATCCCCCCGGCCAGCAAGGCCAGGCCCATTAGCAGAAGCACGATACCGAGCAGGCTCGGTAGCAGACGGCTTCGACTCAAAGCACCATCAGTGCTCATAGTGTGGTTCTCCGTGACGTTTTAAGTAGTCCCGCGCCTGTTCACTGTAGATGATGATCAGGCGCGGGCAGGTTTCAGTACAAACAGTTCAGTTGATGCATTCCCTGTGGGAGCAAGCTTGCTCCCACAGGTTTTGTGCCGTTGGTTAGAACGAGGACTGGATTTTTATCCCGCCGATCAGCGCGTCATCGACCTCATTCACCCCCCCCGGATGGCGGATGTATTGCAGGTTCGGGCGCACGGTCAGCCAGTTGGTCAGGTGCACGCCGTAATAGAGTTCGGCGCTGTATTCGGTGTCTTGCGGCGGCAGGTAGGACGGGTCGTTGTAGTCGAAGACCGCGTGCGCCTGGTTGATCGCCTCGGCGTTCTTGCGGAAGGCCGGGTTGACGTGAACCCGGGCCATGGCGAAGCCGATGTCGTCTTTGCTGCGTGCATCGAACAGGCCTTTGTAGACGACGCCGGCCTGAACATAGTTGTCGACGGCGTTGGTATTTTTGTCGTGCATTGTGCCGTTGGCAAACACACTCAAGCCCCGCGAGTTATCACTGGCGCGGCTGGTCAGTTGCTGCTGCACGCCCAGCCAGACACCGTGCTTGCTCGATGCGCTGCGGTAGGGCTGACCACTCAGGGCGGCGGGCTGGCCATTGCTGTCCTTGTAGACGTCGGTGGCCTTGGCGCTGCTGTAGTAGTAACCGGCGCGGTATTCGCCCGGCAGACCGTTGAGTTTTGGTGTCCACACCAGCTCCACCGGCAGCACCGTGCCTTGGGTGCCGCTGCCGCTGAGCTTGAAGCCGTTGTCGCGATCCAGGTTCGACGGGTTCTGCTCGTACGCACCAATCTGTGCGTAGAGCTCAGGCGTCAGGTGATATTTGACCCGCAGCGCCCATTGGCTGACCGGCCAGTTGTACCAGATGCCACCGGCCCAGTTGCCGACCTGAGAACCGCAGAACGCCAGGTTCTGGAAGTCGCAGGGGAAGCTGTTGAAGTCTTCGCCTTCGCCAAAACGGCCGGCCTTGATGTCGAGTTTCTGATCGAAGAATTTCTGCTGATACCACATCTGCGTCAGCCGGGTGGTCTGGCCACGGCCCCAGACTTCCTGGGCCGAGGTGAAACCGCCGACACGCGGATCGTTGACCCGGTCGTTGCTGATGTTGTTGCCGCTGCGTTCGGTGAGGGTCAGCTGAAATTCAGCGTCGTGCCAGCCGAGGATCTTTTGCAGGTCCAGGTGCGTGCCGAGGCCGAACTGGTCGCTGTAGCGCGCGGTGCGATCATGGTCGTAGCCGCCGTGCAGGTTGCTGCCCATCTCGCCGGTGTAGTCGAGCTTGAAGTCGTAGCCTTTTTCCGCGAGTTCGGTCCGTGTACCGTTCCAGTCGCCGAGCATCCACGGTGAGTCGCTATCGAATGCAGGGGCAGCTTGAGTGCAAGTGGCAAGGCCGAGGGCGCCGAGCCCACCGATCAGGCTTATGGCTTTTCGAGCAGCAATAGTGGGGCGGACAGCGCTGTCTCGCAAAGTCTGAATGTCAGGCATAGAGAAGGAATTCTTGGTCTTTTAGGGGAAGAGAGCTGAACGCTGCGAGGGGAAATCGGGCAGATGAAACGATTCAGCTTTTAGGCTTGCAAGGATAATGATCTGTAACAAAGAGAGAAAGGGATTTTCTTGACATGGATCATTTCGGATTTGGTAACAGTGTGCGGTCACCCCTGCCGCAGGCTACGATCTTTCAGAGTTCACCTACATTTAACGGATAGCGCACAGAGTCCTTCCACCGCAGGACACCCTCGGCTAAGGTGCGCGGCTTCCTCTACTTTCTTCGTTCAAAGGCCCGGCATGACCGAACAGAACACCAACCCGCTGCACGGCGTGACCCTCGAACAGATCCTAAACGCCCTGGTTGAACACTACGAATGGTCGGGGCTGGCCGAGCGCATCGACATTCGCTGCTTCAAGAGCGATCCGAGTATCAAGTCGAGCCTGACCTTTTTGCGCAAAACCCCGTGGGCCCGCGAGAAAGTCGAAAAACTCTACGTGAAGTTGATGCGCACCAAACGTCCGCTCTAAGGAATCGCAATGCCCGCCGAGCCGACTCGACTGTCGCCCGTCATGAGCCGTTTTACCCACTCGGCCGCCGTGCTGGGCTGGTTGGGATTGAGCATTCAGCTGTACCTGGTGTTTTACGGTCGCTGGAGTGTCAGCGCCAGCCAGCTGGGTGGGCTGGTGAGCTACTTCAGTTACTTTACGGTCCTGAGCAATACGCTGGTGGCGACGGTACTGACCTGTGCCGTGACGTCACGCGAGTCGAAGGGCCGTGCGTTCTTTTTGCAGCCGTGGGTCAGCAGCGGGATTGCCGTGAGCATTACCCTGGTCGGCCTGGCGTACAGCCTGCTGTTGCGGCATTTGTGGCATCCGCAGAGCTGGCAGTTCATCGCCGACGAGCTGCTGCATGACGTCATGCCGCTGCTGTTTCTGTTCTATTGGTGGCGGTGCGTGCCCAAGGGCACCTTGCGCCTTGGCCACATCGGTTTGTGGGCGATTTACCCGGTGCTGTATTTCGCTTTTACCTTGCTGCGCGGGCACTCGCTGGGGCTTTACCCGTATCCCTTTATTGATGTCGAAAAACTCGGTTATCCCCAGGTGTTCATCAATGCCAGCGGGATATTGCTGGGGTTTGTGCTGATTGCGCTGGTGGTGGTCGGGCTGGATCGCTGGCATCGACCGCGAGCGGCGTAGGAGCCAGGTCAAAAGATCGCAACCTGCGGCAGCTCCTACGGGTGTACGGGGGGCTATATGTAGGAGCTGCCGAAGGCTGCGATCTTTTGAACCCCTGTTACTCCTCGTCGCTGTCGTCCAGCTTCCAGTAGCCTACGGCTTTCACCTGATCCTGATTCAAGCCTTTCTCGTCCAGCAGCACGCGGCGGATCTGTCGTGAGACTTTGGACTCTGTCGCAATCCACGCATACAACTCGCCGCTAGGCATTGGCAGTTGTTGCACGGTGCTCAGCAGGTGGTTTTTACCGGCTTCGCGCAAGACCCAAATCACCTTGACCTCTGCCTGACTCTCGAGGATTTGCTGTTCGGCGCCGTTCTCGATTTCCAACACCACCAGCGCGCGACGGTTGGCCGCCAGGCCTTCGAGGCGGCGGGCGATGGCGGGCAGGGCCGTCTCGTCACCAATCAGCAGATAGCTGTCGAAGATGTCCGGCACGACCATCGAACCCCGTGGCCCGCCGATGTGCAGGAACTGGCCGGGTGTGGCCTGTGCAGCCCAGGTCGCAGCAGGGCCATCGCCGTGCAATACGAAGTCGATGTCCAGTTCCAGCGTGTCCAGATCGTAACGACGTGGCGTGTAGTCGCGCATCGCTGGCAGTGGCCCGTTGTCCTTGCCAGCGCCCAACACCAGGGTTTCCAGCGCTGCGTGCTCCGCGGCGTTTTGTGGGAAAAACAGTTTTACATGGTCGTCGGTTCCGAGGCTGACAAAGCCGGCCAGCTCCGGTCCACCTAGGGTGATCCGGCGCATGCGCGGGGTCAGGTCGACCACCCGCAGCACTTGCAGGCGGCGGCGTTTGAGCTCGTGGCTGACACGGTGAATGGTTTGCACAATGACTTCAGTCATTCGGCTTGCTCCTGAGCGGGTTGAACGACAGGGCCATCGACGATGGCTTTGGCGGTGTTATTGAGCAGGTCGCGCACCCGCAGGATTTCTTCCGGGCTCCAGCGGCCGTGGTGCATCTGCAAGGCATAACGCAGGTTGTGCACTGCTTCATGGATCTCGGCCGGCCGGTCATGGCCGCGCAATGAGCGCTTGCTGACTTCGATGCGCATACGCACGCCGTCCAGGGCAATCGCCTGTTCACTTAATGACAGACGTCCGGCGTCGGTGATGCTGTAGCGTTTTTTTCCGCCATCGGCGTCGCCCAGGATCATTTCGCTTTCTTCAAGAAAGGTCAGCGTCGGGTAGATCACACCAGGGCTGGGACAGTAGGCGCCGTCGAACATGCTTTCGATCTGGCGGATCAGGTCATAGCCGTGGCAGGGCTGCTCGGCGATCAGCGCCAGCAGCAGCAATTTCAGATCGCCAGGAGCGAATACCCGGGGGCCGCGTCCCCCGCGCTCGCGTCCGGGCCCTGGGCGTTTTTCGAAGCTGTCGCGACCTTCGCTATGCTCGCGATGGGAATGATGGTCTCTCATTTTTGCGTTCTCTCGTCGTGTTTAGATACAACTTAAGATATATCTTTACCGAAACGCAAGAACGCAGGACCAGCGGTCGAGCACAGGCGCGGGAGAAGGTCAGGGGCTTGTTTGTACAATTGTCGGACAATTCAATATCGAAAAAATGCGGGTTTTAATACAATCATGCCTTCGAAAATTAGTGTTAACTCTCTAATCGTTCGGTTCGAGCCTTTATTTGCTAGTTATGGAGCGTTGGAATGACGAGCCGTACATCAGCGAGTGTTCTGTATTGTTTTTTTTACTTTTCTGTCTGTAGTCTGGCTCTTACGGTTAATAACAGTTTTTATTGATATGTCGGGTTTTGTCACTCTTTATCTGCGGCGCCCTGGCTACAGGTTCGCCGGAACTTGCCTGCTTACTTTCCATAGGAATTACTCGATCATTTGCTGGCGTTGAAAGTTAAGACAAAACGCTATCACTCTGCGTGATTGGCCTTCGGTTTGTTTTAACGTTCGATGATCCAATCCTTATTAAAAAGACAGGTATCGAGTGATGTTCAAAAAATTCGTAATTGCGGCTCCTTTGGCTATTCTGGCGCTGGGTTCTTCCGTCGTGTTTGCAGCGGGCGAAGCCAATCATTCCATCAGTCTGGTGGCCCACGTTCCGACCAATGGCTTTTACGTCGTTCCAGTCGATCCGGATCTGGTGAACAAGGATCAGGACATGAGCCACAACCCGGCGACAGGCTCCATGCGCCAGGTAAACGGCTTTTTCGACGTGCGTAACAACAACGGCTCGGTTCACGCCAGCGTGCAAGGCACACCGAAACTCATCTCCGGTTCCGACACCATTGACCTGAAAGTAGAGCTCAACAACAAAGAACTCGGCAACACCCCACAAATGGTCGTGGGCGAGGCAGAGTCGGACGTGAACTATCGCGCCCCTCTGCGTATTAGTGCAAAAGGCACGACCTTTGCTCCAGGCGATTACACCGGTGAAGTCACCATGTTGTTTGACGCTGTTCCGCCTGTCGCTCTTTGAATAAAAAGAATGACAGTAAACGCTTACTTGCCTAAGTAACGTAACCGGTTGGCAAACACTATTGTTTGCCGGCCGGGCTTTAACCTATCTGTAATCAGAGTGCTCGTTCATGTTCCCGATGACGCCCATCGCGGCTGCGCTTGCGTTGCTGTTTTGTAGCAGTGCATTTGCAGCGCCCGCTCCTGTTGGTCATACACCGAGAAGTCTATTGGCCCAAGCCAAAGGGTTGCCGGCGGAGTTCGAGGAACACTTCTTCGACGTGCCATTGGCGGTTCGGGTTGAGCTCGACCAGCAACCGCTTGGTGAGGCCATGATTGTGTTATCTCGCGATGACCGCATTACCTTGCTCGATTTTACCGATACCAGCGTCAGCAACTTCAGTGCGAGTGAGCGTGAAACCTGGGCCGATTACCTCAAGCCTGGCGTGACACTGGGGGCTTGTGCCGGTACGTGCCCGGAACAAATGCTGGCGATCCACTACAACCTCGAAAATTCATTGGTGTCGATCGTCACTGAACATGCCGAACGCGACACTGAAACCAAGCGTTTTTACGATCAGCCGGAAGGCGGCAGCAGTGGCCTGATGGTACGCAATCAGCTCAACCTCAACGGTGGGCAGGATCAGGATCTGGGCGGCCGCTTTGGTCTGGAAGCCAGTGGCAGCCTGGGCAACTGGAGCCAGACCCTCAACCTGCAGCTGGCTCGTCTCGGGGGGCCGGAGGACAAGCTTTATCACTCGGTATATGAGCTCTACACCCAACGTGAATTGCAGGGCAGCTTTGTTCGCCTGGGCTATTTCACCCCCAATTCCGAAGGGCTGACTCGCCAACCGCGTACGTTTGGTACCAGCCCCGACACGGCCGTCGGCGTCATGTACGGCAGCTCCGACAGTCTGGCCATCAACAGTCCGATGCCCAGCGTTTACCCGATTTATGTCACGGCCAATCGCCAGGGTTCGGTGGAGATCTATCGCGACGGTCTGTTAATCAATACCCAGTCGGTGCCCGCCGGTTTACAGACCCTCGACACCCGACCGCTGCCGGGCGGGATCTACGAAGTGGAAGTGCGCCTGATCGAAGACGGCCAGATCACTTCCACCACCCAGGAGCTGGTCTACAAGCCCAACAACTGGCGCAACCTCGACGAGCGCTGGCGCTACAACCTGTTCGCTGGTGAAGAAAAAAAGCTGCTGAGCAACTGGAATCAACAGTCCAGCGGCAGTCCCACGGCGGGCGCCTCGATCAATTACCTGATGCATCCGCGGGTGATTCTCGGGCTATCGGCGCGGCAGATTCGTGAAAAACTGCAATACGGCAGTTCCATCGACTGGACCCTGGCCAATCATCTGAGCCTGTATGCCAACGTTTACCAGACGCAGGATCATGGCACGGGTCTCGATCTGCAAAGCCTCTATAACTATGGCTCCGGTAGCCTGGTAATCAGTCACAACCGCAGCTGGCTGGATACCACCGAACTCTACGAAACCCTGCCGGACGGTACTCGGGTGCGGCAACGCAATGTATTCGTCGGTGAGACCAGCAACTCATCGCTTGCGCTCAACCATCGGCTCAGCAGCAAAAGTTCGGTCAATGCCCGGGTGTCGCACAGCGAGGGCAACGTCGAAGGCGTCGGCCTGGATCTGGGCTGGACCCAGCGCACTGTGCTGTTGGGCAGCGATGCCAATTGGCGGCTGTCGTTGTTCGACCGGCCCGGCAGCTTCAGTAGCGGTGATGCGCGCAATCGCGGTGTTGACTTGAGTATCAATCTGGCACTGGGCACGCCCGGCCAGCAGCTCACCGGCAGCATCGGCTCGCGCACGGCCCGCGATGGCAGTCGCGACAACAATGCCTCGCTCGGCTGGCGAAAGGATTTGAAAGACCATGCGCTGCAAAGTGTTTCGGTGACTGCGCTCACCGACACCTACGGCGTGGGCATGTCCAGCCTGGCGAACTTTCGCACCGATGCCGTCAATGGCGATGGGTTTATCCAGCGTTCGTCCTATAACGGCAACTTCACCGGTGGCCTGAACCTGGACAGCACCCTGGTCGTTGGCGGGGAGCAAATGGTGCTGACCAGTCAGCATGAGATGCGCGGCGCGGGACTGATCGTCGACGTGGAATCGGACATCGATGACATCGTCCTGCGCGCCGACGATTACAGCGGCGGCAGCGCAGCGTTGAGGCCGGGGCGCAACTTTATCCCGATCACGGCATACCAGAACAGTTCGGTGAGCTTCGACTTCGAGGGCAACCATGCACCGGCAGCGGCCATCGAGCCGTCACGCTCACGCTATCACCTGAACAAGGGCGGTGTGGAATACCGCAAGGTGCGGGTGATGAAAACCCTGACCGTGCTCGGTCGGCTGGTCGATGCGCAAGGACAGCCGCTCAAGGGGCATCACGTGATCAACCATGCCAGTCGCGGGGTGACGGAAGTCGATGGTTTCTTCTCGATGGAAATGAATGCCGGTTCACCGACGCTGGAAGTGCGCCAGGGCAATGAGTTGCTGTGCCAGTTCCGCCTAGATGCAAGCCGACATCGCAGTGAAAACAACGTGTTGATGATTGGTGATCTGCGCTGTACGCCGGACACCCTGGCTGATGTCACCTCCACCGAACAGAAGGCGGGCTGAACCTATGAAAAAACAGGCATCTTTTCTGGGGTTGCTGATGGTCATGGCGATGCCAACGGCGGAGGCGGTAAATCGGGAGATCAGGGCGTTATTCCAGCCGGATCCTTCTCAGCCGAACAAAAACGTATTTATCAACAAAACGGCGAACAGTGGTTATTGCGCGAACTATCCGGGCGAATGTGCCGAAAACACGATGTTCAGTATCCAGTTGCCGGTGCGTTTCGACTCCTCCCGCGCCATCGTGCCCGGCGAAGGTATCCCGTTGAAGGTACCCGCCAACTGGCGACAACTGACGGTGACTAACGCGCAGACACAGGAAACGGAGACCGTTGAAGTGCGCATCACCGGTATCGGTTCGAATTTTACTCTGAGCGACACGGCTGCCAACCTGGTGGGGGTGAGCGACATCCGTGAGGGCCATCAAAAACTCTGGACCAGCAGCAGTTGGGTTTATGCGCCTGCGCCCTGTCAGTACAGCGGCGTCGGGGCATACAGCCCTGCCAGCTACCGTTTTTTCTGGAAAGCACCTGTAGAGGCATCCTGCGTCAAGGTAGCGGCTTACTCCATTCCGTCCATGTACTTCAATACCCTCGATTTTGCCTATGAGCTGCGTACCCCCAACCCGTTGGGCATGTCTTCCGGCCTT
This sequence comes from Pseudomonas sp. H3(2019), assembly GCF_007713465.1. Classification (GTDB taxonomy): domain Bacteria; phylum Pseudomonadota; class Gammaproteobacteria; order Pseudomonadales; family Pseudomonadaceae; genus Aquipseudomonas. The sequence goes on from NZ_VMSG01000004.1 coordinate 225,585, forward strand.
TATACCGGTTCAATGGCCTACACCCTTGGACCTGGCGCCGATTTCGATCTGGGGCCACTGATGCAACCGGACGACGGCAACCTGACCCTGGATTTCGTGCTGGACGTACAGCACACCCTCAAAGTGGAGATTCCACCCGGGGGCAATCGAGTCATATTGGAGCCGCAAGGCGGGTGGCAGAGGTGGCTGGAGCAAGGGCGCAAGCCTGTGCGTCTTCATCGCGATCAACTATTCAATATTTCCGCTTCGTCCAGGTTCGCGATGAAGCTCGACTGTGAGGTGGATCTGGAGACAGGGTGCGGGATACGTGACCGCGAGTCGGGTTATGGAGGGATGGTAAATGTCAGTGTCAGTCTGCCTCACGGATTGACCGACAGCAGCGGGCAACCGGTCAGGCGAATGCCGTTGAGTCGCTCTGTTACCCCTGCGTTTCAGCCCGGCATCTATGTCGATCGCAAGCCGGGGACGTTGCATTTTGAGATGGGTGAAAGGGAAACCAGCTGGTTGATCAACAACTCCAAGAACAGACCCTATAAAGGCAACATCACCGTGATCTGGGATTCCGAAGTCTGACCTTCGGGTCGGTCATCTTTTATTTTTTATGAGGTTGAGGGCGATGAAGCGTCTGTTATGGGTGTGTGTGCTGTTTGTGTGTTCATTGACGGTACAGGCTGGGCCGCAGATCAATGTCGGCACCGTGTACGACTATCTGGATGGTGACAAAAGTACTTACCTGAAACGAATCTTCAATAGCGGGGACAGCACGGCCTTCGTCAAGGTCAACGTGCTGGAAATCGTCTACGACACCGACGGCACCCCGAAGGAAATACCGGTCACGACGTCCGCTGGTGGGGCCTCGCGTAATGGCTTGATGGCCAGCCCGGCGCGGCTGATCGTTCCGGCGCAGGGGATGCAGGGCACCCGTCTGTTGTACATGGGCGAGCGTGACCGCGAGCGCTACTTTCGTGTGCGGTTCGTGCCAGTGGTGCCGGAAAAGGAAGATGAGTTCGCGGTGTCCGGCGAAGAACGCGAGGACTACAAAAAGAACCTGTCGGCGGGGGTCAACGTGATGACCGGGTTCGGTACCGTGTTCTTCGTTCGGCCCAAAGACGCTCGATTTGAAAGCGTTGTCAGCGAAACCGACAAGCGCTACGAATTGCGCAACAACGGCAACACGGTGGTCATCATCGATGAATTCAAAAGCTGCTCATTGAGTAATGAGAGTGAGTGTGGCGCGACCACCAAACACCACGTCATGGCGGGCAAGACCTATGCCTTCGACAAGGAAAAGGGACGTGAATACCGGTTCACCCTGATCGAAGGCGACAGCAAGAAAAACCTGAAGATCGTCAGCCGCTAGGCCGGCTTTCCATTGACGCAACGGGTATCGAACATGATCAAGCAATGCGCCGCCGTCACGCTGACGGCAATCACCGTACTGATGGGCTCGTCGACATGGGCTGCCCGGGAGGAGCACACCTTCGAGGTGTCAGTGACTATCCCGACGCTCGCGTTTTACGTGATCCCCGCTGAAGCGGACTGGATCCAGCGGCCACAGCGACTGAACTGGAACCTCTCGAATTCGACCTTGAGCAGCGTGCGCAAGCACTTTGATGTGCGCCATGACAGCAGCGCGATTGAAGCGCGCCTGGAGGAGGCACCGTTCCTGTCCAACGGCAGGCCCAGCGACGATATCGCGCTGCGGGTCAGTTTCAACGGAGTGGAGTTGAGTCCGGACATTGCTCCGCGACAAGTGGTGTCGGCGGCCGACGCAATGACGGGCTCGCGGGTGTTGCTGCAGATCGACCCGGTGAAACCTGAGGGAGGTTACAAGCCGGGGGACTACAGCGGCAACGTGTTGATGCTGTTCAGTGCCAAGGCACCGGGGGAGTGAGTTCTGCAAATAACGGGAGTGATGATCTGCGGTGTACGCCGGAAACCCTGAGCGACGTAATATCCACCGATTAGAAACAGGTTAAAGCATGAAAAAATCCAAGGGTTGGCTGGGGTTGTTAGTGGCGTTGAGCATGCCTTCGGCAGAGGCGGTGAACCGGGAAATCAGGGCGTTGTTCCAGCCGGATCCTTCTCAACCCAACAGAAATGTATTTCTCAACAAAACGCCGAACAGTGGTTATTGCGCGAACTTTCCGGGTCAATGCACCGAAAACAATATCTTCAGTATTGAGTTGCCGGTTCGTTTCAGTTCAAGTCGCGCCATCGTACCCGGCGAAGGTATCCCGTTGAAGGTACCGGCCAATTGGCGGCAGCTGACCGTGACCAATAGGGAAACCCAGGAAACGGAGACGGTTGATGTGCGCATCACTGGCATTGGCTCCAACTTCGTCCTGAGTGATTCAGCTGCCAATCTGACTGGAGCACCGAACGCACGCGAAGGCCATGATAAGCTCTGGACCAACAACGGTTGGGTCTATGCAGCGGAGCCCTGTCGTTATAGCGGTGTTGGGGCCTATGGTACCCATTCCTACCGTTTTTTCTGGAAATCGCCAGTGGAGGCGCCCTGTGTCAAGGTGGCCGCTTTCAGAATTCCGTCCATCTCCTTTGAAACACTCGATTTTGCCTATGAACTACGCACGCCTAATCCTTTAGGCATGTCGAGTGGGCTCTACACCGGTGCCATTTCCTACACGATGGGCCCCGGCGCCGATTTCGATCTGGGCCCCTTGCTGCATCCGGACGACAGCAGTCTGGTCCTGGATTTCGTCCTCGACGTTCAGCACACTCTGAAGGTGGAGATTCCGCCCGGAGGCAACAAAGTCCTGCTGGAACCTCAAGGCGGGTGGCAGAGGTGGCTGGAGCAAGGGCGCAAGCCTGTGCGTCTTCATCGCGATCAACTATTCAATATTTCCGCTTCGTCCAGGTTCGCGATGAAGCTCGACTGTGAGGTGGATCTGGAGACAGGGTGCGGGATACGTGACCGCGAGTCGGATTATGGAGGGATGGTAAATGTCAGTGTCAGTCTGCCTCACGGATTGACCGACCGCAGCGGGCAACCGGTCAGGCGAATGCCGTTGAGTCGCTCTGTTACCCCTGCGTTTCAGCCCGGCATCTATGTCGATCGGAAGCCGGGGACGTTACATTTCGAGATGGGTGAGAGGGAAACCAGTTGGTTGATCAATAACACCCAGAACAGACCCTATGAGGGCAACATTACCGTGATCTGGGATTCCCAAGTGTGAACGCTTCGGTCAGGAAGTGGGCTGGGCGTGGTGCCGGTCAGTCAGCCCTGGAAGGGGCTGGCTGATGTCACGCTGAGTCAACCGAGGATCAAAGCCCGGCTCTGGCCAACGCTTCGCGGGTCAGTTTTCTGGACAGGTCGTTGCGCGCATAACCGATGTCTTCCAACAGTCCGTCGTAACGTGCCTGGCTCATTGCTTCACCGCTGAAAACGTCAGCCTGGGGAATCCCCAGTTGATCCGCCAGGTTTTCCATCCTTCGGGCGAGCTGGTGCGGTCGCGTTTGAGCGTTGGAGCTGGCCCATTCAGCCTGCGCCTCGCGCAAATCATCGAGTAGCCCCGGTTTTGCCTCGAAGAGACGATCATTGATTTCGTATTGCGTCGGATGAGTTCTGCGCAAATGGCGCTCCCAAAAGGGATCGGAAAATAAATCGATCATCCCGTTGACCAGTCCGTCACCTTTCTCACGATCAATGATCGCATCGTAGGCCGCGTTGATTTTGGTTTCGTCCACCCCGGAGCGCAGCTGATAGCGCATGCCCTCGGACCGCCAAGGCAGTTCCAGACGCCCGGACAGTCCCGTCTCGAACGCGAGGTGTACTTCAACGTCATCCGGCGCAAGGTTGCGCGGGTTGATCAGGTGTTGCTGTTCCTGTCTGCCGATCTCTTCTCTGGCCGCGTCGCCCACCTTGCTCAGACGGGCAGCACTGCGGGCCAGTCTTGCGAGTTCGTTGTCCAGAGCCTTGGCCGATGTCGGCTTTGCGTAGGCTTGGGATACCAGCACTTTCATCCCCATGGAGTTGAACAGCTGTACGCCGCCATCCTCGCAGCTTTTCGGATCCAGAACCTGCTTGAACAGTTCTTCGCGCAGTTCTGAATCAAGCGCTACGGCGTCGATCATTTCCCAGACCCGCTTGGTCAGTTGCCTGCGAGACCTGTCGAATTGGTAATCCGCGCTCTCCCTTTGCTTGCGAATGATGCTGAAAAAACCGTCGGAGCGAGGTTCCGCCATCACGTCTTGCCAGGATTCCTCCCGGTACTTGGTGAAAGACACCGAGGGGCTGAAACCGACAGACTCTTCGGGAAACGATTGCCAATTGGCGATCTCGTTCCTGACCGCCGGCGAATAGGCCTGCTGTCGGAAAAAGCCCACGGACTGGCGGTAGTTGCCGTAACGGGTCCGGTCGGCATCGGAAAGCTTCGCCGTATCGAAACGCGCGCGGCTGAGCACGAATGCCTGATCGGAACCTGGAGTGACCTTGGGCAGGGCATTGATCGGCGACTGTCGCATATCCAGCATAAAACCTCGTGGACGATTTTTATTTACAGCACCGACCTTGAACAGACCCTCAGGCCAGGTCTGGATACCGGTATTTGCCAGGCTCAACTCATTCAATCGGTACATGCGACCGACATCCGGGGGCTGCCTCAGTGGATTGCCGTTCAGGTTGAGCGTTTGCAGGCGGGTGAGGCCACTCAACTGCTCGGCGGAATCGGGTGTCAAACTGATCCTGTTGTCCACCAGATCCAGGGTTTCGAGATGACGCATCTGGCCGATAGTGGATGGCACTCCGGTCAGCCCGCATTGACGGGCGCTCAAATGACGAAGGTTGGTGAAGTCGTTCAACAGTCCTGTGTCGTCGGGAGAAAAACGAGCGTTGTCCAGACTTAGCACGGTCACTTGATCGAGGTATTTTTTGATATTGGCTTGCTCGCGCAGATCCGCCCACCAACGATCGAGGTTCGGGCCCGTGAACTCGGTGGACAAGTTCAGCGTATAACCGCCTTCTGGATGGCTACTGCGTTCACCGAATACCTTGCTTTTGCGTTCGAAGCATTCAAGAAGTCGTTCCCGAATGTGTCTTCCGCCCTTAGACCTGAAGTCGGAATAATCTTTTCCGGGGCCTGAGTCGACAGAAACGTAGCCCAACACTTTATTTTCCCATTCAGCCAATGTATTCCTCAGCTCATCGACTTCATCCCTGAGCTGGTCAATGGCCTGGTCGGGATCACCCTTGGCACGCAAGGCCTCAACGAAGGTTCTTGCCTCCTGTTCGCTCAAATTGGGATACAGGTTTTTGACCCTGTCTTCCGGAGTCTTTGGGGTTTTGGAGAGCGCCGGGCCGCGCACCAGGTTGACGGTTTCAATGTCGGCCACACGGCGAATGGGCGGTTCTGCCAGCAATGTCCGGCGCTCGGCAGCCGGCTCGGATTTTTCCATGACCCACAGTTTGAGCAGGCGACCCTGGCCCCGTCGGTATCCCAATGCGGTGCGTTTGTCGTCAGGCAGGGCGCGCAGGAGCGATTCGTAGAAGTCGCCGGCTTCGTGAAGTTTCTTGTTGGCTCCGTCGAGCACCTCGTACTTGCCATGCTCATCTCTGATCAGCCGCCTGACCGTCGAGGCGTCATCCGGGCCGACGCTGCAGCGCAGTGTGCCGTCATAGGTGCCGTCAAATACCTCGATGCGCAAGTCGCCGAAGCCATCGGTATTGAACTTGAGCGTATTCAGTGCCAGCCGCTCGGTATCCGGTACCACCAGTTCGTCCCGATAAAAGCCGTCGTAGGCTCTAGCGGTTCCGGCTTCGAAGTTCAATTCGCGGGCCTGGGTTTTGAGGCGTAGCGGCAGGCGATTTTCATCGACCATTATCGTGCGCTCGGCTGCCTTGGCGTTAGTCAGGACGGTTTCGGCGAGGGGCAGCGGCATGTCCGGGAAGGGTTGCCTCAGCAGGCGGACCTCCGCCTTGCTTGACCTTTCGCCTGCCTGGTACAGGCGTTTCGATATCTCGCCCTTACGTCCGTCGACGGCATCCGCCAGTTGGTCGCGCAATGCCTTGAGGCGCCCAGCGCTAGGTACATCGCGGCCGAGCAAAGCCTTGATCTCGGTCTCATTCAAAAAGCCCAGGACACGTTCCGGCAGTTGGCCGGAAGTGAGATCGGCGAGACTCATGCTCAACGTATTGGCTTCCGTTGCATTGGCATTACCGTACTGGCGCGAGTTCCCTGTCAGATCCGCATTTTCAAACACCTTCAGCGCCCGTTCGGAAGGCCATCCTGGCAAGCTTGTCATCATCGGTTCAAACCAGACGGATGAGGGCTCGATCGGTCGTCCTCGACGAATATTCGCACTCGCTATCCGGGTTTCGTCATACGCGCTGAAGCGCTTGATGGTGTCAGCCAGCACCGGTGGCGGCGGAGCGTTCTCGACATGCATCCGGCGCAGCACGTTGTCGTCAGTGCCGCTGCTGATGCGGATCTGCTCCAGTTCAGTGGGCGAAAAGCGATCGACGCTGTGGCCGAGACGACGCATCAAGGTTTCACCTTCCCAGTTGACCGGATTCTCCGCCTCGTGCACCCAGGCGCCATGGCCGTTGTGTTCCACCTTGGGCGAGTAGGCACCAGGACGAGTGGGGTGCTTGATACGGTGCGTTTTGGAGATCGGCTCCTTTGAGGATTTCTCGACGAAGTAGAGCTTGCCGTCCAGCGGCAGGATTTGCTGGTCGGCGTGTTGATGCAGGCCGTGCTTGTCGGGTTTCGAATCGGCCGACAGGCTGAGATTTTTCTGTTCGTAAGGTTCGAGGTCGGGATGCCACAGTGTTTGTTTGCCATCGGGCAGCCTGACGGGTTTCATGCCCTCGACCAGCGGCGACAGTTTGAGCTTGAACGCGCTGCCTATTTCGGCACCCGCTCCAAACGCTGCCAGTTGAATGACGTCTGTTACTACGCTGATCACATGCTCGGCCGCTTCAAGACCGAGGCCTTCAGCCAGATCGACGATCCCCTCGATGACGTCGTAGGACAGCTGATAAACGGTGTAGGCCATCATGAGTTCGCCCAATCCCGGCACGAACGGTGTGGCGATCAACAGGGCGACGTTGAAGATGTCCGAGACGATTTTCTTGAAGTTATCCCACCAGGCCCAGCGCGCCTTGCTGTCCGTGTCGGCGGTGGATACGGCGATTTCCCGTGCGTCGTTAAGGATCTTGTTGAGCTTTTGCTGGTAGGCGTGTGTCCAGTAATCCCTTTGTATTGGCAGGTGCTGGAATTGCAGGTGAGGGCGAGACACAGGGTCCTCACGCCATGTTGGACTTTGGTCCGTCAAATCCGTTTTCTCATGCCATCTGACGGTCAGGAGACGTCGGTCGAGATCTGCGAAAAAATGCCCGCGCTGCTGTTGATCGACGAACTGGCTGAAAAACTGTCGATAACTCCGCTGCGATGCTGTGCCGATCTTGTCTTCGCGCAGTTGGCGCGACAGCTCATTCATGAAGGCGTCCGGCGATTCATATTCCTTGAGCGGGTGATCCGGGTCATGGGGGACATACGCAATGAGCCGTCGAAGGCCTCTGCTGTCCCGCACGGCAGGAATCAACAGGACGATGCCGGTCAGACGCGTCTCCATCATGGACAGGTCGCAGCACAGCATTTGTCTGCCATTGAGCAGCAGTCGAGGTTCGTCCTTTGCCAGATCCAGCATCAGCTTGTAGGCGTCGTACTGGATATCTCCGGTCATCAACGCCAACTGCGCGGCGACGGTGAGTGCGTCTTTCTGGCTCTCGCTTACCTTGAGCTTCATTACCGCTTCGGCTACGGGCTCACCGGGAAGCAGAAAGCTCTCGAGGTGCGCTTTATAAAGCGCGCCAATATCCAGTTCCCGGCACAGCGCCTGGAACTGGCTGATGGTCATTTTCTGTTTGATCGGCAGGACATCGAAGTGCCCGCGTTTGTCGGGCTGGGTGATGAATTGCGAGTCGGCGCCGACCGTTTCGGTCTTGGCGAAGTTGTGCAGCGCCGCATCCAGCAGGGAGACGGTTCGGGTCGTGACACCGACTGAGACGTTGATCGTGTACCAGGGCAAATTCGCGGGAAGGTACAGGCGCAGGTACGTTGTTTTGACGTCATCCGCGATGCCGTATTTTTCCTTGAGCTTTTCCTGGAGCAGGGGAGCGGCAAACGAATGGATGTCCTGCAGTTTTTCGAACAGTTTGTCGACCTGGTTCTGAGAGCCCCAGGCTTTGAGGTTGGCGGCTTTCAGCTGGTCATGATGGGCGGCGGGCGCCGTGGTGTACCACGGCTCCATTTTCAGCGCGGTGGCCGTCAGTGCCTTGCCTCTGCCAACGGTGGCGGTTTTGAAATTTTCGCTGAGGGTGTTCTTGATGAACGCGTAGTGCCGGCCTTTATGGGTATTTTGGGCAGGCGTGGGAGAGCCAGACATGCTAATCATCCTTGATCGTTTTAAGAATGATCAGCCTATCGGTCGGGGCTCAAAACAAAAGTCTGAATATCGGTGCTCAAACGGCGCTTCTTGCCGGTAAAACGGTGAATATTCGAATCTGAAAAATAACTAAATACCACCTGCTAGGGTCTGTTGACGTTTGGTGACGAACCGCGTTGCGATGCCAACGTGTGCGAGGCAAGGCGCGGGATGCCGCCAATGGTTGTTCCCTTGGCAAATCCTGCAACGCAGCCTCGCGCACGTTGGCGCGCAACCCGAAGGGGCGGGGCCCATTTGACGCAGGGCTGCGTTGCTCGGAACTTATTTGGAACAACCAGACTGCGTTCCTCGCGCCTTGCCCTGCGCCAAATGGGCCGCCGTCGCGGTCGTCACCAAACGTCAACAGACCCTAGTTTTGCGGGCAGGCATAGCGTGTCAGTCCCCGGCTGCAGATACGGAGTGAGAATCGGCGCCATGCCCTTGAGTACCTGTACGGGCAAGGCCGAGGTGAACTTGAAGGCTTGGGCCGAGACGCCAGGCACGAAAGCGGTAAGGGTGCCGAAGTGATGTTCGCCAATGTAGAACACGAACGTGGCGGTGCGGTTGATCGATTTCGAACTCAGAACCCGCCCGCCGGAACCGAACGCTTCAATGCGGTTATCACCGGTGCCGGTCTTGCCGCCCATGGCCAGCGGGGTGCCGTTCGGCAATTTGAATGTACCGGCGACACGTTTGGCGGTGCCGGCATCGACCACTTGCGACAACGCTTCGCGCATCGCCGTCGCCACTTCGGATGGCATGACTCGTTTGCCTTTGTCCGGGTCGTTGATGACCGTTGTTTCATACGGCGTGTCGGCGGCGAAATGCAGGCTGTCGATGCGCAGAGTCGGCATACGCACGCCATCGTTGAGGATCGTACCGATCAGCTCGGCCAGAGCCGCTGGCCGATCGCCGGAGCTGCCGATGGCCGTGGCCAGTGAGGGCACCAGGTGATCGAACGGGTAGCCGACGGCTTGCCAACGCTGGTGAATATCGAGGAACGCTTCGATCTCCAGCATGGTCCGGATGCGACTGTCGCGGGCGCTCTTGTGCCGGCTCTTGAACAGCCAGCTGTAGACTTCCTGGCGCTCGAATTCACTGGCTTTGACGATCTGGCTGAACTTGGCGTCGGGGTTGTTCAGCAAGTAGCCCATCAGCCACAGGTCCAGTGGGTGGACCTTGGCAATGAAGCCTTGATCGGGCAGGTCAAAGGCGCCCGGCCCGTAGGTTCTATAGAGTTTTTCCAGGCGCTCGTCAGTGAGTTTTTCGTTGGGTTTTCCCGAGGGTTTTTCGATATTTTTATCGGTTTTTTTCGCCGTTTTCAGGTGCGCGCGCACAAAGCTGTTGAAGCTTTCCTGACTGGCCTCGGGCAATAGGTAACGGTGTACCGCGGCAAGACGAATCGCCGTCGGATGCATGCCGTCGAGGAAGGTCTCGAGGCGCGCCTGGGTGTCCTTCTTCTGGTACTTCTTCCAGAAGCGCAGTAAAAACGCGGTGCCCTCGTGGTCGGCGAATTGCGCCAGATACTCCTGGCGCCGTGGGTTGTCATCATCATTGAGTAATAGGCCGCTGCTGTTGGGCCCCGAGTAAGTGCTGTAGCGCACCAGGTCGCGCATCAAGCGAATGAACGGCAGGTTGATCGACTCGCGCAGGGCATCGCGCAGGGTCGGGCTACGGCCGTTGTCTTCTTTGCGGAAGTTGTGAAAGGTGTGCAGGCCGCCGCCGGTGAAGAACGATTCGCCGGGGTTGGCCGAGTAGGTACGGTCGAGCGCCGCACCGAGCATTTTCGGCAGGCTGCGGTCAGTGTTCTGGATCAGGTAGTCGACGGCCCAGCGAGTTATCCGGTCCTGTTCGGGGACGTCGGTTTTCTTCAGCTCGACCGGTGTCTTGGCGCCATAACGGTCGTGCAGTTCGGAGATGATTTGCAGGTAGGAAGTGAGCACCCGTAGTTTGGCAGTGGAGCCCAGCTCCAGCTTGCTGCCCTCATTGATGTCGAAGGGTTGATCGGTGCTGTCGGTTTGCACGCGCACGCGCGAACCATCGGGAGTCCGCTCGAACAGGGTGAAGCTGTAACGCACCTGGGTCGTGCTGGTGGGGGTCAGCAGGTGTTCGCCAAGCAGGCCCAATTGCGCCGCGTAGGCCGGGTCGGCCAGGTGCTTGAGGTACTCGGTGGCTTTGGTTTGCAGCTCGTACTGCAAGGTGCTGGTGGCCGACAGGTCAAGGCGATCGAGGTCATACAAAGGGCGATTGAGCAGGGCCGCCAGTCGGCTGCGGGCCACACTGATGCCCTTGTTGGATTCTATCGGCTGAATGGTCGGTTGTTGTTGCCAGTCGCGGTAGGTCACCTTGCTGGCCAGTGCGGCAGCGGCCAGCGGGTCGTCGATCACTCCGTTTTGCGCGAGCAGGCGGATGTGGCTGTCGGTGAGGTCGGCCAGTTCGTCACGGCCATTGGCCAAGTAGTGTGAAGGCCGACGCTGGGCGATCATCAGCGACAGTACCTGACGCAGGGCCAGACCGCGTTGAGACAAACTCTGCGGGTCACTGGCAACACTCGTCAGGGCATTATTGACCTGATTGAAATCGGCGCCGTACCACACGCGCAATCCTTCGGCCATGCCATGCACTTCACCGTGGCCAGGCACCGCCGACAGCGGCACGCTGTTGAGGTAGTCGCGCACGATGTTTTGACGAGCCGCGAGGGTTTGCGGGCCATCTTGATAAGCGCGCACGCTGGCGGAAATCATCTGGCGGATTTTCTCGCTACCCGACACCGTGAGGCCATCGGGCGAGTGGCGGTATTTTTCCAGCTGAGTGGCCAGGGTACTGCCACCGGCAGTCTGACCGGGCAGGTGCAGCAGCTTGGCGATTTGCGACCAGGCCGCCTTGCCGAAGCGCGGCCAGTCCACGGCAGGGTTTGCCAGAGGTTGTTTGGGGTCGAGCAGGTCGCGGTTTTCGATGAACAGCAGGCTGTGCACCACCAGCGGCGGGATCGCGGCAAAGCTCGAATACAGCTGCTGCGGATAGTTGTACTGATACAACGGCAAGGCGCGGCAGTCGGTAATGGACAGGCCGGCCTGGATTTTCTCCGCGTAAGGCACGAAGAAGCCCTTTTCGCTGTAGTCGAACAGTTTCGGTGAGAACCGGGTTTGCGCGGAGATCATGTAGCCACGCTTGAGCAAACGCGGCAAAAACTCACCCAGAGAACTGTAGCCCAGGCGCTTGTCGAAAGGCCCGGCACCCGGATAGAAAATCGAATCGCTGGGCCCCGGTTGCATCGAGTAACTCAGCGATGCAGCAAACTGGCTGAATTCACGCGCCTGCAGTTTCGAGGTGCGCATTTCCTTGGAGGCTGCCCAGCCGAGCGCAACCAGAATAATCAGTAACAACAACCAGAACAGTCGCCAGCCATAACGAGGACGGCGAGGTTTTTTCGGTATAGGCGCTTCTTCAACGCGATCAGTTGGTTCCACAGTTTTACTCGAATCGGATTGCCATAAAGCGCCCATAGTCGATTGATCCATTTACGTAGATTGATCGGACTTGACTGAAGCTTAGACGCTGGTTGGAACCGGTGAAAAATTTGTGAATACAGAATTTCCGACGATCGTCTGATCGTGATCCTGTGGCAAGGGGGCTTGCTCCTGTTGGACGGCGTAAGTATCGACTCCCGTAGCAGCTGCCGAGCCCGCGAGGCTGCGTCCGGCCGCAAAGCGGTCGTAAATCAGACAACGCGTTCTTTCAGGAAAACCACGTACGCAGGATTTGCGAGGACTTCGTCCTCGAACGCAGCCTCGCGGGCTCGGCAGCTGCTACGGGAACCGTCCTGCATTGCATTTAAATGGGCAAGTTCCCTCGCAACGGAGTCTGGTGGTTGTCTGAGAGTGTTGGGTTAGAGCCATCAAGCCGGTAAATACGGCCTAGGTAGGGGCATGACGCTGCACCATTGCTGTGCAATACTCGGTGCCGTTTTGCTGGCGAGTTCATGGCTGAATCCCAGGTAATGCCCCTCCGCAAGGACCGCTTTTGCCGAGAGTTCTGGCTGAATCTTGTCGTTTATAGAGTGAAAAGCCCTACACGGAGCTTTTTATACTGCACGCCCCGCTGATCTTGCAGGTTTTGTCCTACAAGACGGATCTACCCATGAAGTGGATCCGGTTTCAGGAAGTTCAGGCTTATCGGTCCGCGCTTCGACACTCGGTGGTCATATCCAATAACAAGACGAGGTTTTACCCCTATGCCCGTTGGCAATCACCAGCCCCTCGGCGAGACCGCTCACGGCGGCCCGCTCAAACGCGAACTCGGCGAACGGCATATTCGCTTGATGGCGCTCGGCGCCTGTATCGGTGTCGGTCTGTTCCTCGGTTCAGCCAAGGCCATCGAAATGGCCGGCCCGGCAATCATGCTGTCTTACATCATCGGTGGTCTGGCGATCCTGGTGATCATGCGCGCCCTTGGCGAAATGGCGGTGCACAACCCGGTCGCCGGCTCGTTCAGTCGTTATGCACAAGATTATCTCGGCCCGTTGGCAGGTTTCCTCACGGGCTGGAACTACTGGTTCCTGTGGCTGGTGACCTGCGTCGCGGAAATTACCGCGGTGGCGGTGTACATGGGCATCTGGTTCCCTGAGGTGCCGCGCTGGATCTGGGCGCTGGCGGCACTGGTGAGCATGGGCTCGATCAACCTGATCGCGGTCAAGGCCTTCGGTGAGTTCGAGTTCTGGTTCGCCCTGATCAAGATCGTCACCATCATTGCGATGGTGGTCGGCGGTGTCGGTGTGATCGCCTTCGGTTTCGGCAACGACGGCGTTGCGCTGGGGATTTCCAACCTGTGGAGCCATGGCGGCTTCATGCCCAATGGCGTGCAGGGCGTATTGATGTCCCTGCAAATGGTGATGTTCGCCTACCTGGGGGTCGAGATGATCGGCCTGACGGCCGGTGAAGCGAAGAACCCGCAGAAGACTATTCCGAATGCAATCGGCTCGGTGTTCTGGCGCATCCTGCTGTTCTACGTCGGCGCGCTGTTCGTGATTCTGTCGATTTACCCGTGGAACGAAATCGGCACTCAGGGCAGTCCGTTTGTGATGACCTTCGAGCGTCTGGGGATCAAGACCGCTGCCGGCATCATCAACTTCGTGGTGATCACCGCCGCGCTGTCGTCCTGCAACGGCGGCATCTTCAGCACCGGACGCATGCTCTACAGTCTGGCGCAGAACGGCCAGGCCCCGGCCGGTTTCGCCAAGACCTCGAACGGTGTGCCGCGTCGTGCCTTGTTGCTGTCGATCGGCGCGCTGCTGCTGGGCGTGTTGCTCAACTACCTGGTGCCGGAAAAAGTCTTTGTCTGGGTCACCGCCATCGCGACCTTCGGTGCGATCTGGACCTGGGTGATGATCCTGCTGGCGCAGCTCAAATTCCGCAAAGGCCTGACCCCGGCTGAACGTGCCGCTCTCAAGTACCGCATGTGGCTGTACCCGGTGAGTTCCTACCTGGCGCTGGCGTTCCTGGTGATGGTGGTTGGCCTGATGGCCTACTTCCCGGACACCCGCGTCGCGCTGTACGTGGGACCTGCGTTCCTGGTGCTGCTGACGGTGCTGTTTTATGTGTTCAAGCTGCAACCGACCGGTGTTCCGCAGGGTGCGGTGCGCGCGGCGTCGTAATCGTCTGATGCTGTAAAAGCAAAAGCCCCGGTCGAGTGACCGGGGCTTTTGGTTTCAGGCGGTTACTACTTGCGCCGGTCGGTTCAGTCGCTTGTTCCAATCCAGCCACGCTGCCAGTACCGCCATCAATCCAGCCCCCAACAGGGCGCTGAAAACCTGCATGACCAACGCATCCCCGGCCAGTGAGTTGAGCATGTCCGCCAGCGGTGCCAGCAGCACACCCAGGCAAAACACTTCCAGCGAGTAACGGCCCATGCGGCAGCTTTGCCGCGCCAGCCAGTTTTGCGTCCAGCCGCTGTTGGGCAAGAGTTTGGCGATGACGTAAGCCAGCGCCAAAAAATGCAGCAGCCGCGCCGGTGACAAGTTGGTCTTGCTGATCGGGTACAGCCATTCGCCCAGCATCCGAGGCATGAACGCGTCATGCACCGTTGGCCAATTCCACGACACTGCGATCAGCCCGGTGATCAGCAGATAGGTCGCTGCCGCAACAAACAGTGGCTGATGTGGCAAGGCGCGGGTGTCCGGTACAGCGGGGCGCTGACCGTGAATTGCCGCTGCGCCACCGAGAATAAACAGCAACTGCCAGGCCATCGGATTGAAGAACCACACGCCACCGTCGGTGGCCGCCAGGTTCCATTGAAACCACGGCGCCAGCATGTACAGCACCACCGACAATCCGACCACGTACTCGGCCTTGCGCAGCAACATCGGCAGCATCAGTGGTAGCCCGAGCAACAGCAGAATGTACAACGGCAACGGGTCCATCAGGTTGGGTTTGAAGCGCAGCAGCAACTCATCGACCAAGGCCTGCTGCGGGTTGCTGAGGAAGTATTGCAGGCCCATTTCCTGCACCAGATCACGGGTTTCCACGTAGCTGTTGGCGAAGAACACGATGCCCATCAGTACCGCCAACAGAAAGATATGCACCACGTACAGCACCCAGGCGCGGCGCAGGATTTTTACCGTCGCAATCAGCAAACCATCGCGTCGGGCAATCTTGCCGTAGGCCAGCACCGCCGCGTAGCCGGCCAGAAACACGAAGATCTCTGCCGCATCGCTGAAACCGAAATTGCGCACTGTGAAATGGGCAAGAGGGTTTTGTGGTACGTGATCCCAGAAAATGAAGATCAGTGCCAGTCCGCGAAAAAAATCGATACGAAGGTCGCGTCCTTGGGTCATGACAACGGGCTCTTGAACAGGTGTGAGTAAAGGGTGGTCAGCGGGGCAAAAGATTGTGCGCCGTACATCGGCGGCGCGCAGGGTGGCGCGATTTGGCGGCAATTGCAAAGGCCGGATATTACCGGATGTCTCGGTCGTGCAAACGGCAGGGGCGGGACATATCGCTGATGGCTGAAGCGAGCCTTTAGAACGGCATTTTGGCCATTGGTCTATTTGTTGACTGGAAAATAGACAAGCGGGTCAAGGGTGCCAAGCTTGCTGCAGAGCGCGCGTTCAGATTGGAAACAAACGCAATGGATATGAGAGCCGCATTTCACGGTTTCCCCAGATTCGTGTCGGTTGGCCTGCTGAATACGTTGATCCACTGGTCGACGTTTTTTGTTCTGCACACAGTCATGAGTTTTCGTCAGGCATCCAGTAACTTCGTGGGCTTTTGCCTGGCCGTTTCATTTTCCTTTTATGCCAATGCGCGATACACCTTCAAACAAAAAACCAGTGTTCCACGGTATTTGCTGTTTGTCGGGTTCATGGGCGTGTTGAGTTATGGCGTGGGGTATGTGGCGGATCAGTTACTACTGCCGGGGTTGATGACGTTGGTAGTCTTCTCGGGTATCAGCCTGGTCTGCGGTTTTTTGTACTCGAAATATTTCATCTTTCGGGGGCGTGAGCAGTGAAGATTTCGCTGATTGTTCCAGTGTTCAATGAAGAGCAGGCGATTAACCTGTTTTATCAGGCGGTTCGTCAGGAACTGTCGATCGCTGATTGCGACGTCGAGATCGTGTTCATCAATGACGGCAGTTCCGACCAGACGGCAGCGCAGGCCAAAGCCATCGCGTTGGCTGACGAGCATGTGCTGGTCATCAATTTTTCGCGCAATTTCGGCAAGGAGCCCGCGTTATTTGCCGGGTTGGAGTACGCTACTGGCGATGCGGTGATACCGATGGATGTCGATTTGCAGGACCCGATCAATGTGATTCCCCTGTTGATCCGGGAGTGGCAGAACGGGGCGGATGTGGTACTTGCCAAGCGCCACGATCGTACCGCCGACAGTTATATGAAACGGCACAGCGCGGCACTGTTCTATCACCTGTTGAACCGGATCGCTTATACCCGGATAGAAGAGAACGTCGGTGATTTTCGGTTGATGGACCGCAAGGTCGTGAACGTGATTCGCACGCTCCCGGAGCACCGGTTGTTCATGAAGGGCATCCTCTCGTGGGCGGGTTTCAATACCGTAGTCGTCGAGTATGAACGGGCCCAACGCGTGGCGGGTACCACCAAGTTCAATATCTGGAAACTGTGGAATCTGGCGCTGGAAGGGATTACCTCTTTTAGTACGGTGCCCCTGCAGTTGTGGACATATGTCGGTAGCGCCATTTCCTTGTTTGCAATTGTCTATGCCATTTACATGGTGCTGGACAAGATTTTCTTTGGCAATAACGTACCGGGTTATCCTTCGTTGATGACCTCCATTCTATTCCTGGGCGGTGTTCAACTGATCGGTATTGGCATATTGGGTGAGTATGTGGGTCGGATCTATATTGAATCGAAACACCGGCCGAGGTACGTGGTGAAAGATATTGTGGGCGGCAAAGGTAAGCGCGAATTGTAAAAAGCAGGTGAGACCCTGGCCGGGAAAGGAGCGCCAAAATGAAAGTGGCGAGTGTATTGAGTAGGGAGTTGCTCGGCCGTGAAGTGTTTGTATTTTTTTTACTCGCCACGGTTGTTTATGTGCTCCCCCTGATACTGGTCGATTATTACTATATAGATGATAACTGGCGATCCTTGGCAGCCGGTACTGGCTGGGCGGGGCAAGGGCGTCTATTGGTCGAGTTGTTTTACAACGCCTTGAGCTTCACCTCGGGCGCGCCCGATCTGTTCCCGTTACCCCTGCTGATCGCCACGCTTGCCATGGCGTTTGCCTTGACGAAACTGACGATGCATTACTACAAAATGCCCAATGTTTCATGCTGTCTGGTGTTCCTGCCACTGTGGTACAGCCCGTTTTTTCTACAAAACTTATCTTATCAATATGACGGGCCGACAACAGCGTTGAGCCTAGTGGCGGTGATCTATGCAATGGTATTTCAACATAAGGCTGGCGTCGTTCAGGTACTGGTATCCGGCGCATTGATTGCAGTGGGGCTCAGCTTGTATCAACTGAGTATCAATGTGTTTTTGGGGTTGTGCTGCATCGAGTTCGTGAGAGGTCTTAATAATAAGGAGTCCCTTGCCTGTTTGTTATCAATGGCAGGAGCGAAAGCCTTGCAGTTGGTAGCAGGCTTGATCATTTATTTTTTGTTGGCCTATCCACTCATGACCCATGAGCGCCTGGAGATGATTCCGTTCAATGCGAGCGGGCTGTTGCTGATCCTGAACAATATAGGCGTATTAGTCGGAAAAATCGGATTGCTTTTTCAGGGAGGGAATCGTTGGCTGGCGTGGATGGTGGTGTTGTTTGCTGTCGTTGGAGGAGGGCGGGTTGGGCGAAATATCACCCAGGGGAAAGAGACGTCGTTAAATAAGGTGCTTCTGTTTTTTTTGTATTTTCTTATGGTTTTATTCCTGGTTTTTCTGGTGTCAGGCTCGGCCCTGTTGTTCAGGTTTTTCAATGAGGGTGCCAGAACCCTGTTGGGTTTTGGCGTGCTGCTGGTGTTTTTGTTTTACCTGGCTCATCAGTGGTTGGTGGCGGTTGACGTCAGGCTCGGTGTTGTATTGATTGTGCCGTTGCTCAGTATGTTTTCGATGTCGTATGCGTATGGGCGGGTACTGAATCTGCAGAAAGAGTCTGGGCTGAATGCTGAATTCAATATGGCCTATGATATTGCTTCCCATCAACGCTTGCGCGAAGCGAAGCGGATATACATGTCGATTGGCTATTCAAACAATTGGTTGCTAAGCGCCAAGGGAAGTTTTGAACAGGTCCCGGTGCTGAAATACATACTCAATATTGATTTTTACATGCTGGCTGAAAATCTGCTCAGGGCGGGCATTGCCAATGTTGTTATAGAAGATGAGCGGAGAAATGCGACGCTGGTAGGGTATCGAAAGTACACACCCGTGGTGGACAGCAAATTCTACTCTATGTATCTGATTGGCGATTATGGCTTTATCGTTATGAAGGAAGTCCCCTCTTCTGGAGAAGACAAGTGGTGAGAGGAATCAACAGATCAAGTGAGTGCGCTCTTCTGGGTAAATGCTGGATATTGTTGATCATGCTATTGGCGGCAGGGGTGCGTTTTTACGCCTTGAGCAAACCCGCGGTCTGGGCCGATGAAGGGTTTACCTTGCTGTTGAGTTCATATTCACCCTCTAAAATCCTGTTTCATACCGCCCGGGATGTGCACCCGCCGCTGTATTATCTGCTGTTGCATGAATGGATGAGTGTGTTCGGGCAGGGTGTTTTTGCTGCTCGAAGCCTGAGCGCACTGGCGGACGTCGTCACCGTCGGGCTCGGCATCTGGCTGGTTCGTTTGATCAGTACACGACGAGCGGCAATGCTGGCCGGTATGATGTTGGCGTTACTGCCAATCGCAGTACGCTACAGCCAGGAAGTTCGCATGTATGCGTTGCTCGCGCTGTTAATGGTGAGCGCGACGATTGCTTTCGTCTACTGGGTAAAAGGCTCAGGCGGTCATTGGCTACTTGCCGTCTATGCGTTGCTGATGGTCGCAGGACTTTATACTCACTATTTTGCCGCTGTGTGCATGGCGTCACACTGGGCCTGGCTTTTGGTATCGAGGTTTGAGAGCAAGTTGTTCGCGCCTGCATGGTGGATGGCCAATGGTGCGGTCATTTTACTGTTCATGCCCTGGGTTCCAAGCCTGATGAACCAGTTAAGATTTTCCGGGTTTAACTGGATAGCACCGCTGGATGTTTCTACGGTGGTGTCAGCGCTCTGGCAGTTTGTGAGCTATAGCAATGGGCCAAAAGAATCAATCTGGATGTTCTACAGTGTGCCGTTATTGATGTTGCTGGTATCAGCAGTGATTGTCATGCGGGACACGAGTGAGAAAAAACTCAGCACACTGCTCGTCATGTATACCTGGTTTCCGTTGGTATTGATTGCACTGGTCTCATGGGTTCGCCCACTGTTTGTTTACCGTTATTTTGTGTTTGCTGCGCTGGGCTTTCCGATGATTCTGGCGGTAGCACTGGATGCCGTATGGGGTCGTGCAAAAACGTTGTTTTTTGTCTTGTTGCTATTGATAGTTTCGACGGAAAGTATCGGGTTATATAACGTTCATCAACGGGGCCATGTTGTGTATGCCGAAGTCAACAAAGTCGATGTGTTGGCAGAATATATCAATGCCTCTGCTCGACCTGGTGACGGTGTCGTGGTTGCCAACAGTTTTCTTTACTATCCCTTTGCGTACTACAACAAGACCGGCGTGACACCGATGCTTTATACACCGCCCCAAAAGGACGGTACTTCGGGACGTCCCGACGGCTATCTAACTTCGACACTGACTCAACAAAACGCAGATAAGGTCTATCTCGATAACCTTGAATGGCTAACGCCGAACTCGGGTCGCGTGTGGGTGCTGGACGGCCGTGGTGATGGGGCGCAACAGGTCGTTATCCCTGAAAGCTGGCGGCTGCTCGATACCTTTACGAAAGGGGATGGGGACGTCCGATTGTTTTCAGTGAGCCCCGGGATTCCGTGAGGAGCAAAAAAAAACCAATCCGAGCAGCTCCGTTAGCTAGCCTTTACCAATGACAGCAGGCCGTTTTATCGAGAGTATTTAGCGTAAACACGGATTCACGATGACGGTGAGTCGTCCGCGGACAGGCACCTGCTTCTATCAGGTTTACGTTGTCGGGGAGAAAATATGCGCTTTCAGCGTCGTGACGATTCGGGGTTTCTATCCCTGCACTCATCGGTAGATAACGGTGGGTGGGTGCTGGTCATGATGCTCGCGGTTGCTGTTCGGTTTTATTGCATCAGCCTTCCTTATTTCTGGACCGATGAAGCGTTCTCGGCGTTGGTGGGGGTTCAGTCGCCGGGGCGTATCTGGTTTCACCTGGGACATGACGTTCATCCGCCGCTGTATTTTTTAGTGCTCCATGCCTGGATGGCGGTTTTGGGTGAGGGAGTGTTTGCGATTCGGGCCCTGAGTGCGCTCGCGGGGGTGGCGACAGTCGCGTTGGGTATGTGGCTGATGCGAATGATCAGCACACCGAGGGTGGCCTTGCTGGCCGGGTTGTTTCTGGCCTTGTTGCCGATATCTGTTCGCTACAGTCAGGAAGCCCGGATGTACACGCTGGAGGGGGTATGGCTGCTGGGCGCAACCATCGCCTTGGTCTATTGGCTTAAAAGCGCTCGTAACCGATACCTGATGAGCTATCTCGTGCTCATGACGGCCGCGTTATACACACATTACCTGGCTGTTTTATGTTTGTTGTCTCACTGGTTATACCTCGTTGTCTTGCGTCTTCAGCGGGATAAAACGCTTCATTACCTTTCGCGGCCAATGTGGTGGGGCACGAATGTGGCCATTGTTGTTCTTTATATTCCCTGGTTGATCAGTCTGGGTAATGAGCTGTTTTTAAATACGGAGAAGCTAAAGACCGGAGGGGATATTTTCTGGATACCTGAATTGACGGTGTATACGTTGCCTTCAGCGGTCTGGAAGTTTTTAACAGTGAAGAGTGGACTGGAGTTTGCCAGCCCGGTTTATGTACTGCTTCCGGCGCTGGTAATGGCATCGGTGGTGTGGGTCGGGCTCAAGGAAAGAAGCCGCTTGAAACTTGAGCTGTTACTGGTTATCTACGTGCTGTTGCCGGTGTTGATTGTCTTTGCGGTGTCATTCGGCTTCCCCATATTTGTTGAGCGGTACATGGCATTTTCGGCGCTGGGCTTGCCGATGATAGCGGCGTTGGCAATCAGTCGGCTTGCCCGTCGTACGCGTGCCCTGGCGTGGGCATCGGTCGCGTTGGTTGTCGGGATTCAACTCATGGGACTGAACACTATCTATAAACAACAAGATGACCTGGATGATCCGCGCAATGCGTCCCTGTACCCGCTTGACGATATTGTGTCGCGTATCAATGAGAACGCTATCACAGGCGATAACATCATTGTGGATGGCGCGTACTGGTATTACAGCGTTGCTTACTACAATCGCTCCAACATTCAACCATGGCTGTTTCAGGCGCCCTGGGATAACAGCGCGGCTCACCGACCTAACGGTTATGGCGCCTCCACGTTGATTTACCAGGACCGGGATAAAGTCTTTCTCGACAACCTTGTCAGCGTATCGCCCGACATCAAGCGAGTGTGGTGGGTGACGTCGACTCGCCTGGCGGATGATGAAAACCATTTTCCAGGCAATTGGCAGTGCCTGTTCGCGCAAGGCGTGGGGGACATGGAGCTTCGACTCTATGTGACCCGCGCCTCTGCAGTGCAAACCACCACCGGCGGCTGTGCTACCCAGCCACCTGACAGTCGCGAGTATGCATTACACGACATTGGCCTCAAAACTGTCAGCCCGAGCCATCTGCCACATCCGTGAATAGAACTCTCCGTTCACTTCCCCGGTCAGCAACTCGCCGGGTTTGAGGAACACATGCAATTGGGAAAACAGTTTGATCTCGGTCGCTGACATGCGTCGTACCAGGTGTTTGGCCGACAGTTGCGACGGGTGTTCGAGGCCTGCCGCGGCGAGCATTTCGGCCAGGGCCTTGAGCGTGCTGCGATGGAAGTTGAACACGCGCTGGGCCTTGTCTGGCACCACCAATGCGCGTTGGCGCAGGGTGTCCTGGGTGGCGACGCCGGTTGGGCACTTGTTGGTGTGGCAACTTTGCGACTGGATGCAGCCGATGGCAAACATGAAACCACGGGCCGAGTTGGCCCAGTCGGCGCCAATCGCCAAAACGCTGGCGATATCGAAGGCGCTGACGATTTTGCCGCTGGCGCCGAGTTTGATTTTGTCCCGCAGGTTCAGGCCCACCAGGGTGTTATGCACAAATAGCAGGCCTTCACGCATCGGCACGCCGATGTGGTCGGTGAACTCCACCGGCGCAGCACCAGTGCCGCCTTCCTTGCCGTCGACCACGATGAAGTCCGGCAGGATGCCGGTTTCCAGCATGGCCTTGGCAATGCCCATGAACTCCCACGGGTGGCCGAGGCAGAACTTGAAGCCCACCGGTTTGCCGCCCGACAGCTCACGCAGTTGCTTGATGAAGTGCATCATCTCGATCGGCGTGGAGAATGCGCTGTGGCGGGATGGCGACACACAGTCCTGGCCCATCGGAACGCCACGCGTGTCGGCAATTTCCTGGGTCACTTTATGCTTGGGCAGGATGCCGCCGTGGCCGGGTTTGGCGCCCTGGCTCATTTTGATTTCGATCATCCGCACCTGCGGGTCCTGAACCTGGGCGGCAAAGCGTTCCGGGTCGAAGTGTCCGTCGGCGGTGCGGCAGCCGAAGTAGCCGCTGCCCAGTTCCCAGGTCAGGTCACCACCGTGTTCGCGGTGGTAGGGGCTGATGCTGCCTTCGCCGGTGTCATGGGCGAAGTTGCCGAGTTTGGCGCCCTGGTTGAGGGCGCGGATTGCGTTGGCGCTCAGTGAGCCGAAGCTCATGGCCGAGATATTGAAGACTGAGGCCGAATACGGTTTTGTACATTGCGGACCACCAACGGTCACCCGGAAACTGCTCGGGTCACTCACGGGCGCCGGGCGCATCGAATGGCCGATGAACTCGAAACCTGACTGGTACACGTCGATCAGCGTGCCGAAGGGTTTGTCGGCGCTTTCGTTCTTGGCCCGCGAATAGACCAACGAACGCTGGGCCCGGGAGAAGGGCAGGGCGTCGCTGTCGGATTCGAGCAGGTATTGGCGGATTTCCGGGCGAATGCCTTCGACCAGATAACGGATATTGCCCAGGATCGGGTAGTTGCGGCGTACCGCGTGAGGGCTTTGCAGCAGGTCGAAAATACCCAGCAGGCTCAGCAGGCCAGTGACGATGGAGATTGGCCAGAGCCAGTCGTATTCAAGAAACGGCAGGCTGGCGAGGGTGAAGATCACACAGACGGCAAAGAAGGCGTAGCGGCTCAGGAGTGACAGGCTCATACGGTTTCCTTGGGTTCGGACTCGGTTTTTTCTAAAGATCGCAGCCTGCGGCAGTTCCTACGCCGAGCGCGTCCTTCTGTAGGAGCTGCCGTAGGCTGCGATCTTTTCAGGTAATCAGGCGTTTTGTGCCTGGAGAAATATCGAAAACAGCTCGGACCGGGATTTGATCCCACGGCTTGCTGTAAATGTGTTTCTTATGGAATTTCACGGTTTCGGCAGGGATTTCAAGCTTACGAGCGATTGACTTGCTGGAGCAACCACTGAGCATCCATAGACCGATACCCGGCTCTCGGGCCTTCAGGCAACGGGTGTTGACTGGCGGATTGGCAGTTCGATCCGAAAGGTGGTGCCCACCCCGACTTCGCTGCGCACGGTAATGTCGCCACGATGCTTTTTCACAATGCCATAGGACAATGACAGGCCTAATCCGGTCCCCTGGCCCACCGGTTTGGTGGTGAAGAAAGGATCAAAGATTTTCTGCAGGCATTCGGGCGCGATGCCTGAGCCGGTGTCCGCCACTTCGATCCAGACTTTTTCCCCGGCAACCCCATTACTCAGGGTAATGGTCCCGCGTTCTGGGCCCATGGCCTGAGCGGCGTTGACGATCAGGTTCATGATCACCTGATTGATCTGCGAGGGCAGGCACTCGATCTCGGGAAGCGTCTGATAGTGCTTGATCACGTCGGCCTTGTACTTGAGTTCGTTGGCGACAATGTTCAGCGTCGAATCAATACCCGCTTGCAGATTGACCGACTGCCACTCCTGGCTGGCGTCTACGCGTGAGAAGTCCTTCAGGTCCCTGACGATTTGCCCGACCCGGTTGATGCCGTCCTTGGACTCCTTGATCAGCAGCGGAATGTCTTCACGCAGGAAGTCCAGTTCCACATCTTTACGCAACGTTTGGAGCCGTTCGAGAAGTTCAACGGAGCCAATGGCTTCTTCGGCCCCCTGATAGGCGTCGAGCATGCTCTGCAACTGCTTGAAGTAACCGTCCAGGGTGCCGAGGTTCGAAGAAATAAAGCCGATGGGGTTGTTGATTTCATGGGCGACACCCGCCGCCAGTTGCCCCAGGGACGCGAGTTTTTCCGACTGTATCAACTGGCTTTCGAGCTGCTTGCGCTCGTCGATCTCCTGTTGCAGTTCGACGCTCGCTTGCTGGAACTGCCGGGTCCGTCGTTCTACCAGGTGCCCCAACTGATCCAGTTGCACGCTGGCGCGCTCGGTCATGTCCCATTTGCTGGTCAAGGTATTGGCCATTTGCTGGACTTCGATGTTGTCGAAGGGTTTTTTCAGGATCAGCAGCCGGTCATGGGCCTGCAAGCGATTGAGCAGGTCATCCCAGGAGTAGTCGGAATACGCGGTACAGACCACCACCTGCAAACGCGGATCGGCTTGCCATAAATGCTCGATGGTTTCGGCGCCGTCCCAGCCCTGGGGCATGCGCATGTCGACGAACGCCAGCGCATAGGGGCGATTGTCGTGTTGGGCCTGGATAAGTTTGCTCAAGCCTTCCTGGCCAGCATAGGCCGAATCCAGCTCGAAGCGGGGGCTCACTGTTTTGGCTTCGGTGCCGAACAGCGCCGACTCCATCTCGTCCAGTTCGCCGTGTTGCGGCAGCTCAGGTGTCAGGATCTTGCGAAAGTCGTCATGGATCGAGGGTGTGTCGTCAATCAGCAGGATGCGTCGATTCGATGACTCGCTCATGTTTCACCTTCGGCGATTTTCAAGGGGATCTTCAAGGTAAACAGTGCACCTTTTCCCGGACCGTCGCTGTGGGCTGTCAGGTGGCCATTCATCTCGATGGCGGCGAGGGCGCAACTGTGCAGACCAAAACCGTGACCTTCCTTGCGCGTGGTGAAACCGTGGGCAAAGATCCGGGTCATGTTTTCGGCCGAGATGCCTTCGCCTTCGTCCTTGACGCTGACCTGCAGCGTCGCGTCGTCGACCACCTTGACCCCCAGGGTCATTTCCCGGGGGCGGTCGCTGAGGTCGGACATGGCGTATTTGGCGTTGCTGATCAGGTTGATCAGAATCAGCAACATCCGGTGTTTATCGCCCATGACTTTGGGCACCTCGGCGTAGTCCTTGACCACGGTGACGTGGTGGCGGGTCAGGGCACCCGAGTTCATGCGCAGAGCGTCTTCGAGCAGTTCGCTGACTTGCAGCGGCTCCATCAGGCTGTTGGCCCCGGCGTAGGACTGCTGGGTGGCAACGATGTCCTTGATGTGGTCAACGCTTTTGCTCAATTGCGCCAGTTCGTCGCTAATGCCCTGCTGCTCGAGGGCAATGGCGTCCACCAGTTGATTCAGGTAGCCGGGCAGCAATTTGCCTTTTTCGTCTTCGGTGATGAAGTGGCCGAGATCACCCCGGTGCTCGTTGATCAGCTGCATCGCCTTGCCCAGCCCCAGCGCCTTGCTGTTGCGCAGTTTGCGGGTGACCAGGTCGGCAGAGATATTCACGCTGTTGAGCACATTGCCGACGTTGTGCAGCACGTTGGTGGCGATCTCGGCCATCCCGGCCAGGCGCGCGGTGTCCAGCAGCTCGCTTTGAGTGTCCTTGAGTTCGCGGGTGCGCTCCTCGACCCGATGTTCCAGGCTTTCATTGGCTGCTTGCAGGTCCTTGTTGACGCGGTTGATTTCCGCAAAGCTGCGTAGCAGCCCATTGGCCAGCAACAGCAGCAACAGCACCAGCAGCGCCGAAAAAACCGCCATGTAGAAGTGGTAGCGTTGATCGACTGCATCGACCTGTTGTTGATCGTTGTCCAGCAGGCTGGTGATGTTGTCCAGGCGCTCGGACACGTGGACTGCCTCGATCCGTTCCAGCAGGCTGTTGACCAGTGGTTGTTCACGCAGGATCAGCGCGATGTGGTTGCTGAGAATCTCCACTGGTGTGTGGAACTCGGCAGGCAGTCGTTGCTTGTTCACCGCTAGTTTGTTCAGGCCGACCAGGATGTCGGCGGCTTTGTCGTCGGACGTGACCTGGGCGAACTCCAGACCGCTGAGTAGCAGGTCGTAGGTGTCGGTGGCGGTGTTCTGCATTTGCAGTTTGTTGTCGTCCTCAAGGCGTGCGAACTGGTTCTGAATGTCGTCTTCGGCAGTGGGCAGGAACGCCAGTGAATTGCGCAGCACCGCGTTGTGTGACTTGAATTGTTCGACCAGCCGGGTCTTTTCCTTGATCGCGTTCAGGTAAGCGTCATGGCTGGTTTGCCACTGTGTCGAGTCGTTACGACCGTGTCTGGACTCTATCGAGTCGAATCGTTCCCACAGACGGCTCATTTCGGTCAGCGGCGAAACCAGTGGATCGTAGTTGTGGACGAGGGCGATCCGGGCCTTGAGGATCTCGGTTTCCCATTGCGCGTCCAGTTGTTTTATCTGACGGATCAGATCCCGCGATTCGGTATAGGTCGAGGTTTGATCCGAACTGGACTTTAGATACAGGAACAGCAGGATCGAGGCCAGCAAGACGGTCATGCCGGTAAGCAACAGCAAACTGAGTCGACGGGACACTTTCATAATGGTTTGCCTCCCCACTCGCCGGTCAGGGTCTTGAGGAATTTGATGATCAGGGCCTTGTCTTCTTCGGAAGGGATGCGTCCCAGCTGGAACTTGAACATCACATCAACGGCTTCCTCGAGGGTTTTCGCCGTGCCGTCATGAAAGTACGGCGCGGTCACCGCGACGTTGCGCAGGCTTGGGACCTTGAACACGTTGCGGTCTTCCTCGTCCTTGGTCTCCAGGTAACGACCCAGGTCCGATTCGGTCGGATTGCCCCGCGCCTGGAAGTAATCGCCCATCACCCCGAACTTCTGGAACATGTTGCCGCCGATGTTTACCCCTTGATGACAGGCGATGCAGCCGTAGTCCTTGAAGCGTTGGTAACCGTATTTTTCGTCGAGGCTGAGAATATCGGTGTTGCCCTGCAGGTACTGGTCGAAACGCGAATTGGTGCTAAGCAATGTGCGCTCGTAGGTGGCCAGGGCATTTTGCACATTGGCCGCCGTAACCCCATTGGGGTAAGCGTTGCCAAACGCCGAGCGATAGGTCGGGTCAGTGGACAGCATTTGCACCACGTGTTCCCAGTTGCTGCCCATTTCAGTGGGACTTTCCACCACTGCGTGAATCTGGTCTTCCAGGGTGTCGGCGCGACCGTTCCAGAACTGCCTGAAGTTCAGGCTGGCATTCAGCACGCTGGGGGTGTTGACGACCAACGGCTTGCCGTCGAAACCGATGGAAAATTGCTTGTTATCGGCACCGCCCTTTTCCAGGTGATGGCAACTGGCACAGGACAGGCTGTTGTTGACCGACAAGCGCGTTTCGTTGAACAGCTGACGACCCAGTTCTACACGCTGAGGGTCTTGCGCAGGCACCGGTGGCAGCGGTTTGAGGGGTTCGTCCAAAGGCTTGGCGCTCGCCGTCAGGCAGAGTCCGAGCATCAGTGTGGTGAGCAGCGTGAGTCCATAGGGCGACATCTGATGATTCCTTTGCCGGGTGCCTACACCGTTGGGGCGTCGGTCTACGTGCGTGGTGGTGTCTGCTGGCTGTCGGTGAGCAACTGTACGAATTCCTGGGGGAGTACGGCTTTGCTGAAGAAGTAACCCTGACCTTCCTCACACTGAAGGGCCTTGAGAAAGTCCAGTTGTTCCAGGGTTTCCACGCCTTCGGCGATGATATTGAGGTTGAGGCTCTTGCCCAGGCTGATGATGGCGCTGACCAGCGCAGCGTCGTTGTTTTCGGTGCTCAGCCCGCGAACGAATGACTGGTCAATTTTCAGTACATCGACCGGGAACCGTTGCAGGTAGCTCAGGCTGGAATAACCGGTGCCGAAATCATCGATTGCCAGGCGCACGCCCAATGCCTTGATGGCGTGCAGGGTCTGCACGGTGGCCTCGACGTTCTGCATCAGCACGCTTTCGGTAATTTCGAGCTCCAGTAGCGTTGGATCGAAGCCTGTCAGTTCGAGGATCTGCACTATACCGTCGACAAAGTCGTGCTGACGGAAGTCGATGGCGGAAACGTTGACGGACATGCTGATCGCCGGCAATCCGGCCAGTTGCCAGGCGCGGGCCTGTTGGCAGGCCTGGGTCAATACCCATTTGCTCAGGGGAATGATCAGCCCACTGTCTTCGGCCACTCCGATGAAATCCATTGGGTACACCCAACCATGACCGGGTTTTAGCCAGCGGATCAAGGCTTCCGCACCGACCACTTTACCAGTGCGCAGATCCAGTTTGGGTTGGTAATGCAGGACGAACTCATCGCGTTCCATCGCCAGGCGCAGGCCGGATTCGATGCTTTGCTGTTCACGGGCGCGCTGATTCATCTCGTCGATGAAAAAGCTGAAGTCGTTAAGGCCTCTCTCCTTGACGTTATGCATCGCGGTTTCGGCTTTCTTGATCAACGGTACGGCATCGAAGCCGTCGTCCGGGTAGATGCTGATGCCCAGGCTGGCAGTCACGCTCAGGTCATGGCCGGCAATGTGCTGCTGGGTGTTGACGGCTTTCAGCAGCTTTTCGGCAATGCCTTTGGTTTGCTGGGGATGGTGGATGTCCGCGAGGATCACCACGAACTCGTCGGAACCGTAGCGAAACACCGAATCGGACTCACGCACCGTGGACACGAGGCTCTGGCCGACCCGTTTGAGCATTTCATCACCAACCGGATGGCCCAGCGCGTTGTTGATGCGCTTGAAGCGGTCCAGGCCCAGAAATATCACCGCCAGTTGTTTGTCGTGTCTTCGTGAAAGGGCCAGGGACTGAGTCAGTCGATCACCCAGCAAGGTGCTGTTGGGCAGGTCGGTGAGCACATCGTATTGCAACAGATGGGAGACTTTGAGCAACTCCTGAACGCGCTCTTCGATGGTTCGCTCCAGGCTGAGCATTTTCATCGCGGCGTCCTGGGCCATCTGCCATTTCCAGGTCAGGGCACTGGCCATCTGACGGATTTCCAGGCTGTCGAAAGGCTTTTTCAGCACCAGCAACTGGTCGCCGAACGCCAGTCGTTCGGCCATCGCTTCCCAGGTGTAGTCAGAGAAGGCGGTGCACAAAGCTATCTGCAGGTGCGGGTCGACCTTCCAGAGTCGCTCGATGGTTTCCAGACCGTCCCAACCCGGCGGCATGCGCATATCGGTAAACGCCAGGGCATAGGGCCTGCCTTCGGCCAGGGCGCGTTTGACCAGTTCCAGCGCTTCTTTGCCCTGGTAGGCGGAATCGAGGAGAAACTTTGGGTGAGAGCGTCGTTCAGTGCCGAATAACAACTCTTCGGTGCCGGCCAGCGACTGCTCGTCCGGCACATCGGGGCTGAGAATCTTGCGAAAGTCCTGATGGATCGAAGGCATGTCATCGATGATCAGGATGCGCCGGTTGGTGGGGGCGAGCGATGGTTTCATCCCCGGTCCTCCGGTGGATAGTAGGAGTCTTCGAGCAGCGGGTTTGTTGCGCCGGGGAAGGTCGGCGGCACGATGCTGCCGGCCATCAGCAACGCCGCTGCCTGCTGGCTGCTGACGGCTTTGCTGAAGTAGTAGCCCTGAGCATTCATTGGCGAGCCGGTGGAGATCAGCGAGCTGCGCTGTTCCTGGGTCTCGACGCCTTCGGCAATGATGCCGATCCCCACTTCGCGGGCGAAATTGATGATCGCGCGCAAGGTCGTGGCGCTGGCGGGATCACGGGTCGCGGTGTCGATGAAGGCCTGGGCGAGTTTGAGGTGATTGACCCGATAGGTCTTGAGGTAGTCGAACGAGGAGTACTCGGTGCCGAAGTCGTCGATGGCTATTTTCACCCCCAGTTCACGCAAGCGAGGCAGCACATCGTTGTGGGTCCATTTGGTTTGCGCCAGTGTCGCTTCGGTGACGTCGAAGCGCAGGTCCCAGGGGCAGAGGTTCCACAGGGCCGTGGTGCGCAGCACGTCGTAGATCAGGTCCGGACCGCTCTTGAGCTGGGCCAGCGAAAGCTTGATCGCAATCACCGGGGGCGCCATGCCTTCGTCGCGCCACTCATGCATTTGCTGGCAAGCGCGATTCAGCAACCAGTGCCCGAGCGCGATGATTACACCGGTTTTTTCCGCCGCGGGAAGAAACATATCGGGTTCCAGTATTCCTCGCTCTGGATGACTCCAGCGGACCTGGGCTTCCATGCCGAGGATCTTCCCGGTACTCAGGTCGACTTCGGGCAAGTAATGCAGTTCAAGCTGGTTTTGCTCGATGGCTTGTTTCAAATCGTTGGCAATCGACACCCGGTCGAGTACTTCCTGATTGATTTCCTCGGAGTGGAAGTGGTACTGGTTGCGACCTTTTTCCTTGGAGCGATACAGCGCCATGTCAGCCTGAGCCAACAGACTTTCGGCACTCAAGCTGGTACTGGAGTAAGTGCTGATGCCGATGCTGACCGAAACCCGCACATTGTTGCCATCGAGGGTGTAAGGCAGTACCAGCTCATCGCGGACCTTGCCTGCCAGGGCCGCCGACTGTGTCGGGTCGCCGGCGTCGAGCTGCACGATTGCAAACTCGTCACCGCCGAGACGCGCCACAAGGTCGTTTTCGCGGACACAGGCCTTGATGCGTCGGGCGACTTCCTGCAATAGCAAATCCCCGATGGGATGGCCCAGGGTGTCGTTGATGCGTTTGAAATGATCGAGGTCCAGGTAGAACACCGCGAAGGGTGCGCCGCCCCGACGGGCGGCAGCGAATGCCTGGTGCAGACGTTCGAGGAGTGTCGCGCGATTGGCCAGCCCGGTCAGCCCGTCGGTGCGTGCCAGCAGGGCGATCTTCTCTTCGGCCAGCTTGCGTTCAGTGATGTCGATGATGATGCCTTCGACTTCCAGCAAGCGTCCGTCCTGGTTACGCACCGGCACGTAGCGGTTTTCGACCCAGCGCCAGTCGCCGGTACCGGTGCGCAGACGAAACTCGATGGACGCCCCGACTGCGTCCCGGTCAAGTACCCGCGCCATGGCATTGTCGACTTTGCCCTGGTCCTCGGGATGAATCAGCTCCTGAGCCCAGTTTGCCGACGCCACCAATTGCGCGGCCATGTGACCGAATTTGGTGATGTTGTGGGAGATGTACATCAACGGAAACGAGGGTTCGCCGCGCAGCCGGTACAAAATGGTCGGGCTGTTCTGCACGATGATATTGGCGTCGGACAGCTCGCGAGTGCGCTCTTCGACTGCCTGCTCCAGCAGGTTCATCTTTAATGCGGCTTCTTCGGTCATTTGCCATTTGACAGTGAGGGTGCTGGCCATCTGCCGGATTTCGATGGCATCGAAGGGCTTCTTCAGGATCAGCAAGCGATCGCCGAGCTCCAGCCGTTCGGCGATATCGTCCCAGGAGTAGTCGGAATACGCGGTACACAGCGCGACTTGCAGTTTTGGATCGACCTGCCAGAGCCGTTCGATGGTTTCCAGTCCGTCCCAGCCGGGCGGCATGCGCATGTCGATAAAGGCCATCGCATACGGAAGGTCCTTGGCCAGGGCGGCTTCGACCTTGCCCAGGGCTTCCAGGCCCTGAAAGGCGCTGTCGAGCACAAACCCCAGATCCGAAGCCACCACTGGCGTGCCGAACAGGGCTTCTTCGGCGCTGCTCAGCGCATCATTATCATGCGCGTGGGGGCTGAGGATCTTGGCAAAGTCCTGATGGATAGAGGCGGTGTCGTCGACGATCAGAATCCGCCGGTTTTTCCGCGCAAACGGTGTCTTCATTGCACTGCACCGTTGCAAATGAGCCCACGCAGCGTTGTGTTCATACGGCATCCCTTCCTGATCGCAGTGTGCTACGGGTGCAGATCTTGGATCCAGATACCCAGAGCATAGTCTGCGACTCTCGAGTTCGCCGCCTGCCGTGTGGCAAATCTATTGCGAACTGTGCTGAAAAACCGTCTAGCCTCTAGTTCAGGCCCAAGGAGGAGGGGGAGTTCCCTTGGGTGCTCACAAACGACTGGTCTGTTTCAGCTGAGGTAATGCCATGGATGAGCCGCTTAAACCCCGAGTGTTACTGGTTGATGACGAAGAATCGATCCTCAATAGCCTGCGTCGGCTGTTGCGCGGCCAACCCTATGAAGTGCTGCTGGCCACAAGCGGCACCCATGCGTTGGAGATCATGGAGCAGCAACCGGTCGATCTGGTGATGACCGATGCCCGCATGCCCAACATGGACGGTGCGACCCTGTTGGCGCACATCCACGAACACTATCCCGACACCGTACGCATCCTGCTGACCGGCTATGCCGACCTGTCGATGATCATCAAGGCGATCAACGAGGGGCAGATTCACCGTTACATCAGCAAACCCTGGAATGACGAGGAAATGCTGCTGACGTTGCGCCAGTCGCTGGCGTATCAGCTCTCCGAGCGCGAGCGGCTGCGTCTGGTGCAGTTGACGTGGGATCAGAACGAGGAGTTGAAGCAGCTCAACGTATCCCTGGAAAAACGTGTCGCAGCGCGCACTGCCGAACTGCAGCAGACCGCCGACATGCTCGATCTGGCCTACGAAGAACTCAAGCACAGCTATGTCACCGGCACCGAAGTGTTTTCGTTGCTGGCCAATCTGCGTCTGCCACCCGCCAAGCAAACCAACCGGCAAATCATCGATCTGGTGCGTATCTACTGCCAGACCCATGGGCTGGATGAGGCCAGCAGCCGAGACCTGACCATGGCGGCGGCGCTTTACAACATCGGCAAGCTGAGCTGGACCGACAGCATGATGACGGCCCCTTCGGACCTGTTGCATCACGCCGAACGGGAGCTGTATCGCGGTTATCCGAAACAGAGCGAATCGCTGTTGATGACCCTTGAACCGATGAAGGATGCCGCACGCCTGATCCTGCACCATCAGGAACGCTGGGACGGCAGCGGGTTTCCCGATCGCCTCAAGGGGGAGGCAATCCCTTTGGGTTCGCGCCTGCTGAAGCTGGCCGTGGACTTCATCGAATTGCAGTGCGGGCTGATTCTTGAACGACACATGAACAGTGATGAAGCGCTGCTGTTCATCCGCAAATACACCGGGCGTCTCTACGACCCGGAATTGGTGGAAGACTTTGTTCAGGTCTGCGCCACGTACCAGCGTGATATCACCCTCGGCGATCCGACAGTCAAGGTGCTGAGCACCCGCGATCTGGCGGCCGGGATGGTGCTGGCGCGCAACCTCAATGCCGACAACGGCATGCTGCTGCTCAATGCCGGCAAGGTGCTCAATGGCCCGCTGGTGGAAAAACTCATCGCCTTCGAAGCCATGGAGGGTGCCAGGTACAGCGTATTTGTCCATGTGCCCGAGGAGTCTGAAACAGCTATCTCCGCGTAGTTATTTCGAGGTGACGTGAAACCTGTGCTCATGTGATCCTTGGCTCTTTTGTCCAAGGCCATCGTTGATCCATGACGCTTTCATCCTCTGATTCACCGCGCATTATCCGCATTGCCGCTGCCTTGCTGATCGGCCCGGACGGTCGAACCCTGCTGGTGCGCAAGCGCGGGACCCAGGCCTTCATGCAACCGGGCGGCAAGATCGAGGCCTGTGAGCAACCGGTCGAGGCGTTGGCCCGCGAGCTGGAAGAAGAACTGGGTTTGGTCATCGATACCACTCAAGCGAGTTATCTGGGCAAGTTTTCTGCGCCCGCCGCCAATGAGCCGGGGTTTGTGGTCGAGGCCGAGATTTTTCAGCTGGATATCCAGCAACACGTCACCCCGGCGGCAGAGATCGAAGAAGTGCTGTGGGTTGATCCGCACAACGTCGTTGATGTCACCCTTGCGCCATTGACACGGGACCTGATCCTGCCGTTTTATCGAGCCTCCCTGACGGCTCCGGCCTGCCCCCCCACACAATGACAAGGACTGCGTCATGATTCCAACACATGATCTGTTGATTTTTGCGGCGGCCTCGCTGCTACTGGTGCTGACCCCGGGCCCGAACATGATCTATCTGATCTCCCGTTCGATCTGCCAGGGACGCAAGGCGGGCGTGACCTCGTTGCTTGGGGTTGTCGCAGGTTTTTTCGTGCATCTGTTCGCCGCGGCGGCCGGTTTGACAGCAGTGTTCATGGCGGTGCCGATGGCTTACGAGGCGCTCAAATGGGCCGGCGCCCTGTATCTGCTGTGGATGGCCTGGCAGGCAGTCAAACCGGGTGCGCGCTCGCCCTTTGAGGCGCAGCAATTACCGCCGGATTCTTCTCGAAAACTGATGCTGATGGGCTTTTTCACCAGCGCATTGAACCCGAAAATTGCGGTGTTCTATCTCTCGGTATTCCCGCAGTTCATCAGCCCGGAACATGGTTCGGTGTTTACCCAAAGTATCGCCCTGGGCCTGACCCAGATCAGCGTGAGTTTCACGGTTAACCTGTTTATCGCACTGTTTGCTGCCGGGATTGCCTCGTGGTTCGTCAACAATCCGAGCTGGCTGGCGGTTCAGCGCTATTTCATGGGCTTCGTACTGGCCGGGCTGGCAGTGCGGCTGATGTCTGAACAGCGGCGCATGGCTTGACGCATATGGCAATCCAACGACTCGATGCCAGCCATGCACTCGCTTATCGGGCGCTGATGCTTGAGGCCTATGACCGTCACCCGCAGGCGTTCACGTCGAGTGTCCGCGAGCGCGCGGTGATGCCGTTGAGCTGGTGGGAGTCACGCTTGACCAGCCCGCTGGACGTGCTGTTCGGCGCATTTGAAGGCGACGAACTGGTGGGTATTGTCGGCCTGGCCTTCGAGGCGCGGGAAAAAGCCCGGCACAAGGCAACGCTGTTTGGTCTGTACGTGTCAGACACGGTCAGACAGCGCGGGCTCGGCTACCAACTGGTTCAGGCGCTTTTCATTGCGGCGCGGGCTCGGCCGGGGTTGAAGCTGATTCAATTGACCGTCACCGCTGGCAATGACGCCGCATTGGCGTTGTACCAGCGTTGCGGTTTCGCACAATTTGGCCTGGAGCCGCTGGCGGTGCGGGTTGGCGAAGAGTACTTCGACAAGATCCATATGTGGCGCGAGATCTGAAACCAATCGAGATCGTTCCCACGCTCTGCGTGGGAATGCAGCCCGTGACGCTCCGCGTCACAGCCAAAATGGACGCGGAGCGTCCAGTGAGGCATTCCCACGCAGAGCGTGGGAACGATCATCGACCAGGTTTCAGCGCACCGCGCTAACCCCATCCAGGGTCGAGAACGAGGTGTCCTTGGCCGTCAGCAGAAAGTCGCGCATATACGGCGCGTCGAGCATGTCGGCGCGGATCCCGGCGTATAGCGTGGCAAACAAACCTTTCTCACCGAGGCGCTTGGCCTTCACGTAACCCCGTGAGCTGTACTCATGCAGCGCCCAATGCGGCATGCCGCAGACGCCACGGCCGCTGGCCACCAGTTGCATCATCATCACCGTCAGTTCCGAGGTGCGCACTTGCGCCGGTTCGATGTCGGCCGGTTCCAGGAAACGGGTGAAGATGTCCAGCCGATCACGTTCCACCGGGTAGGTGATCAGGGTTTCGCTGAGCAAATCTTCCGGGACGATGTACGGCTTGTTCGCCAACCGATGCTGGTTGGCCACCGCGAGCATCGCTTCGTAGGTGAACAACGGCACGTAGGTAATCCCGGCCAGCTCCAGCGGGTCGGACGTTACCACCAGGTCCAGGTCACCACGGGCCAGGGCCGGCAGTGGGGCGAAGGAGAAACCCGACGCCAGGTCCAGCTCGACTTCCGGCCAGGCATCGCGGAACTGGTCGATGGTCGGCATCAGCCACTGAAAGCAGCTGTGGCATTCGATTGCCATGTGCAGCCGTCCGGCGGTGCCACCGGCCAGGCGTGCGATGTCGCGCTCGGCCCCGCGCAGCAGCGGCAGGGTCGCGTCGGCCAGTTGCAGCAGGCGCAGGCCGGCGCTGGTGAAACGCACCGGTTTGGTTTTGCGCACGAACAGCGGCATGCCCATGCGCTCTTCCAGCTCTTTGAACTGGTGGGACAGGGCGGACTGGGTCAGGTGCAGACGGTCGGCGGCTTCGACCAGGCTGTCGGCCTCGCGCAAGGCGTGCAGGGTCTTCAGGTGACGGATTTCGAGCACTGGGGGCTCCATGAGCAAATTTTGTGATCAACACGAAAAGGTTGAGTTTGTCTCATGTTGGGTTGGCTGTCGACAATAGGGCCATCTTTTACTTCGGAGAAACACACCATGGCCTTGGCCCACACACTCGGTTTTCCACGCATCGGTGCCGACCGCGAGCTGAAAAAAGCCCTCGAATCCTACTGGAAGGGCGACCTCGATCAGGCCGGGTTGCAAAGCGTCGGCCGTGAACTGCGAGCCAGACACTGGCAAGTGCAGAAAGACGCCGGTATCGACCTGCTGCCGGTGGGCGACTTCGCCTGGTACGACCAGGTGCTGACGCACTCACTGACCTTTGGCGTGATCCCCGAACGCTTCGACAGCGCCAAGGATGCACAGGGCCTGCCGACCCTCGACACCTTGTTCGCAATGGCCCGTGGCGCCAGTGCAAAGTGCTGCGATGGTGAGTCAGCCAAGACACACCATGCGCAGGAACTGACCAAGTGGTTCGACACCAACTACCACTACCTGGTCCCGGAATTCAGCGCTGACCAGCCGTTCAAATTGAGCTGGGAGCAGCTGTTCGATGAAGTCGACGAAGCCCATGCCCTCGGTCACAGCGTCAAGCCAGTGATCATCGGCCCGCTGACTTATCTGTGGCTGGGCAAAACCAAAGGCAACGGCTTCGACAAGCTTGACCTGCTCGAGCGCCTGCTGCCGCTGTACGGCGAAATCCTCAATCGCCTCAAGGCTCAAGGTGTGGAATGGGTGCAGATCGACGAACCGATCCTGACCCTCGACCTGCCGCAAGCCTGGAAAAACGCTTTCGAGCGCGCCTACCACATCCTTCAGTATTCGCCGCTGAAAAAACTCGTGGCCACCTACTTCAGTGGCCTGGAAGACAACCTCGGGCTGGCGGTGAGCCTGCCGGTGGACGGCCTGCACATCGACGCGGTGCGAGCGCCGGAACAACTGGGCCAGGTACTCGATCGCCTGCCGACTTACAAAGTGCTGTCGGTGGGCCTGGTCAACGGTCGCAATGTCTGGCGCTGCGAGCTGGAACAGGCGCTGGCACAACTGAAACCGGCGCAAGAGCGGTATGGCGACAACCTCTGGGTCAGCAGTTCGTGCTCGCTGCTGCACAGCCCGGTGGATCTGGATCGTGAAGACACGCTCGACGCCGAGCTGAAGAGCTGGCTGGCGTTCGCCGTACAAAAGTGCGGTGAAATTGCCGTGCTGCGTGATGCGCTCAACGATCCGCAAGCGCCGAAGGTCCAGGCTGCGCTGGCGCAGAGCCGTGCCGTGCAGGCCAGCCGTGCGCAGTCGCCACGCATCCACAAAGCCGAGGTGCAGGCGCGCATCCGGGCCATTCGCGACACCGACAGTCAGCGTCACTCCGTGTTTGCCAAGCGTATCGAGTTGCAACGTGCACGCCTGAATTTGCCGGCCTTCCCGACCACCACTATCGGCTCGTTCCCGCAGACCGCATCGATCCGTCTGGCGCGCCAGTCGTTCAAACAGGGCAAGCTCTCGGCCAACGATTACACCGACGCCATGCACAGCGAAATCCGCCACGCGGTGCAAATCCAGGAACGTCTTGGCCTCGACGTGCTGGTGCACGGTGAAGCCGAGCGCAACGACATGGTCGAGTACTTTGCCGAGCAACTCGACGGCTACCTGTTCACCCGTTTCGGCTGGGTTCAGAGCTACGGCTCGCGCTGTGTGAAGCCGGCGATCATCTATGGCGACCTGAGCCGTCCGAAGGCCATGACCGTCGACTGGATCACTTACGCGCAGAGCCTTACCGACAAGGTCATGAAAGGCATGCTGACCGGGCCGGTGACGATGCTGATGTGGTCGTTCCCGCGCGAAGACGTGTCGCGTAAAGTCCAGGCGCAACAGTTGGCGCTGGCCCTGCGCGATGAAGTGGTCGACCTGGAGCAGGCCGGGATCAAAATCGTCCAGATCGACGAAGCGGCGTTCCGCGAGGGCTTGCCGCTGCGCCGGGCGCAGTGGCCGGAATACCTCGACTGGGCGGTGCAAGCGTTTCGCTTGAGCGCGTCTGGCGTGCGCGATGAAACGCAGATCCATACCCACATGTGCTACAGCGAATTCAACGACGTGATCCAGTCCATCGCCGCCATGGACGCCGACGTGATCACCATCGAAACCTCGCGTTCGGACATGGAGTTGCTGGAAGCCTTCAAGGCCTTCGACTACCCGAACGACATCGGCCCGGGCGTCTACGACATCCACTCGCCACGGGTGCCGGACACCGCCGAGATGGTCAAGTTGATGAGTAAGGCTGTGCAGCGGGTTCCGGCCGAACGGCTGTGGGTCAACCCGGACTGCGGCCTGAAAACCCGCGCCTGGCCGGAGACGGAAGCAGCGTTGGTGAATATGGTGGCCGCTGCTCGCCAGTTGCGTAATCAACTGGCTTAGGGGCGCCATCGCGAGCAGGCTCGCTCCCACATTTGATCTGTGTCGTACACAAACTCTGTATCCGACATAAATCCTGTGGGAGCGAGCCTGCTCGCGATGAACGATAACGCGGTCTCCAAAACGACCGTTCGGCACCCTTCATCAAACTGTCACGCAACTGTGGCAGCGCGCTTTAACAAAGTTCATCAGACTCGCGCTCTACTGGGGTTCTGCGTTTCGGTGTTTCTTCATGCGGGTACGATTTTTTTCAACTGCGGTTTTTCTGGCCGCGCTGCTATTCGGACTGCCGTCATTGGCGGCTTCGCGCTGCGATGTCAATGTGCCGACCGAGCGTGTCGATCTGGCGCAGGTGAGCCTGGCGTACCAGAGCATCGGTCGTGCGTCCGATCCTGCGTTGCTGCTGGTGATGGGCCTGGGTGGCCAGTTGATTCACTGGCCGGACGAGGTGGTGGTAGCGCTGTGCGAGCAGGGGTTCAGGGTGATTCGCTATGACAACCGCGATGTCGGGCTGTCGACCTGGCGTCAGGCGCCGGCCAACGCCAATCTGACCTTTGAGGTGCTGCGCTACAAACTCGGTTTACCCGTAGCGGCGCCGTACAGCCTGACGGATATGGCGGACGACGCGCTGGGGCTGATGGATGCGCTGCACGTGGAGCAATTCCATGTACTGGGTGCGAGCATGGGCGGGATGATCGCCCAGCACATGGCGGCGATGGCGCCGCAACGGGTCGAGAGTCTGACACTGATCATGACCAGCTCGGGCGCTGAAGGCTTGCCAGCACCCAACGCGGCGCTGGTGCAATTGCTCTCACGGCGCAGTGCGCCGAACCGGGAAGTGGCGCTGGAGCAACAGGCCGATCTGCTGGCCGCGCTGGGCAGTCCGCAGGTCACCGATGATCGTCAGGCGCTGTTGCATCAGGCCGCGGTGTCATACGACCGGGCGTTCAATCCTGAAGGGGTGAAACGCCAGATCATGGCGATCCTCGCCGAACCGAGCCGGGTGGCGTTGCTCAACCAACTGCGGGTGCCGACGCTGGTGGTGCATGGCACCGCCGATCCGCTGTTGCCGGTGATGCATGGCATTCACCTGGCGGCGCATATCCAGGGCAGTCAGTTGAAGCTGATTCCGGGGCTGGCCCATCGTTTTCAGGAAGCGTTCAAGGCGCCGTTACTGGCGGCGGTGTTGCCGTACCTGCGAAACCATCGTGAAGACACCTCGCATTGGGCGCAGATTGATCCGGTGCTGGCGCCGAATCTGTTGTAAGGCGGATCGTTCCCACGCGCAGCAAA
Source organism: Pseudomonas sp. H3(2019) (assembly GCF_007713465.1). Classification (GTDB taxonomy): domain Bacteria; phylum Pseudomonadota; class Gammaproteobacteria; order Pseudomonadales; family Pseudomonadaceae; genus Aquipseudomonas. The sequence continues at coordinate 265,655 of NZ_VMSG01000004.1, forward strand.
GGAATGCCTCTACGGACGCTCTGCGTTCGGCTGTTGAAGGGACGCGGAGCGTCCCGGGCTGCATTCCCACGCGGGAGCGTGGGAACGATCATGCGGGGGGAACGATCTTCACAGGATCAGCGGACAATCTTGTCCACATGAATCCCGAGTTTTTTCAGCCGATACCAGAAGCTGCGCTCCGAGATGCCGATCAGTTGCGCAGCGGCCGCTTGCACACCATTGCTTTGTTGCAGGGCGGCAAGAATGTAGGACTTCTCGACTTCCACCAGCGCGGCGTCGAGGTCCGGCGGCACGCCAGTGCCTACGTTGAGGGGCACGCGGGCGCCGTCGACGGTGGGCCTTGAGGCGAACAGGTACGCCGGCAGATCGTCTTCTTCGATCACTGAACCCGAAGCCACGATGGTGGCGCGTTCAACGCAGTTCTGCAGTTCGCGGATGTTCCCCGGCCACGGATAACTGGCCATGGCCTGCAAGGCTTCCGGGCTGAAACCGGTGATGCGTTTGCCAGCAGTGGCGCCCAGAGTGTGAGCAAAATGCCGGGCCAATGGCGCGATGTCTTCGAGCCGTTCACGCAGGGGCGGCAGGGGGATCGGGAACACGTTGAGGCGATAGTAGAGGTCTTCGCGAAACTCTTTGTTGGCCACCGCTTCCAGCAGGTTCTTGTTGGTGGCGGCGATCACGCGCACATCGACTTTGCGCTCGCGCTGGTCGCCCACCGGCTCGATCACTCGCTCCTGCAAGGCGCGGAGGATTTTTGCCTGCAAGGCCAGCGGCATGTCGCCGACCTCATCGAGAAACAAGGTGCCCTTGTCGGCCTGCATGAAGCGCCCGACCCGGTCCGCCATGGCGCCGGTGAAGGCGCCTTTGCGATGGCCGAACATTTCACTTTCCAGCAACCCTTCGGGGATCGCCGCACAGTTCACTGCGACGAAGGGTTTGTCGGCGCGGTTGCCGTGTTTGTGGATGGCCCGGGCGACCATTTCCTTGCCGGTGCCGCTTTCGCCGGTGAGCAGGATGGTCGCATTGCTTTCGCGTACCGAATCCACTGCTTGCAGCACTCGGCGGAAGGTCGGGCTGTCGCCCACCAGGCTGTCGATCTGCTGGTGTTCTTCAAGCTCGGCGCGCATGCGCTGGTTGTCTTTGAGAATGTCGCGAAATTGCAGGGCCTTGTTGACGGTGATGTCCAGCTCATCGATGTCGAACGGCTTGGCAATGTAGTCGAAGGCGCCATTGCGCATCGACTGCACGGCGTTTTTCACTGTGCTATAGGCCGTCATGACGATCACCGGCAGTTGCGGATAGCGCACTTTGACTTCCGCCAGCAACTGCGGCCCGTCCATGCCGGGCATGCGCCAGTCGCTGATCACCAGGTCGATGTCTTCCTGTTCCAGCACTTTGAGCGCGTGCAGGCCATTGCTGGCGGTGAACACCTGGATGTCGTTCTGGCTCAGGGCCGAGGCCAACAAGTCGCAGAGCTTGGGCTCGTCATCGACCACCAGAATGTTATGCGTCATCACTGTCCCCGTCGTCGCTGTCGTCTTCGCCATTGGCCGGAATGTACAGGCTGAAGGTGGCGCCGGCATCTTTTTCGCTGACGCATTCAACTCGCCCGTCATGGTTTTCCATGATCGAGAAGACTTTGGCCAGCCCAAGCCCCGTTCCGGACGCCTTGGTGGTGACGAACGGCGTGAATATTCGCTCGAGCATGTCCGGTTCGATGCCCTGGCCGGTGTCGGACACGCTGATGACGGTGTACTGCCCTTCACTGGCGATGCCCAGGGTCAGGCGACCGCCGTCGGGCATCGCGTCAATGGCATTGAGCACCAGGTTCAGGCAGGCCTGTTTGAGCTGTCGGGCGTCGGCGTACATGGTCGCGGCCGGCGCGTTGTCTTCGATTCGGGCGTCAATGTTGTGGGTCGCCAGTTCCGGCGCACAGAAACCGATCAGTTCATCGACCAATGGCCGTGCCAGCTGGGTCGAACGCATGGGCGCGCTGGGCTTGGCAAAGTCGAGGAAGTCGGTGATCAGGTCGTTGATCCGGCTGACCTCGCTGACCACGTATTCCAGATGCCGTTTGTCGGTCTCGGGCAGGTCGGCGCGACGGTGCAGTAATTGGGTCGCGGTCTTGATGATGCCCAGCGGGTTGCGGATTTCATGGGCCAGGCCCATGGCCACTTCACCCAGGGCGTGCAAGCGATCACGACGGCGCAGCTGCGATTCCAGGTGCTGCAACTCGCCGAGACGTTCGGTCATGTGGTTGAAGGTGCTGCTCAATTCGGCCAGTTCGTCGCTGCCATAGACTGGCACTCGCTGACGATAATCGCCGTCGATCACCGCCCGAACGCCTTTGGATAGAGCGCGCAGGGGCTGGGTCAGGCGTTGCGAGACCAGCCAGCCGACACCCAGCGACAGCGCCGAACTGAGGATGAAAATCAGGATGAACAGATTGCTCTGGTTCACCAGCCCGACCAGACTGTTGTGGCGCAGCAGGCCGCTGAAGATCACGCCCTGAAGTTCACCGTTGTCGGTGAGGATTGGCCGATAGATGCCGCTGTAGTTATTGGTGAACTGTTCGATCGGTTTTTTCGTGGCGCGCAGGATTTGCTCGATATCTTCGGGCACCTTCATGGGGTGATCGTCGAAGCGCTGGGTAGCGAAAATTTCCGAGAAGTCCTCGGCCTTGGCCAGGTACAACCGCAGGTCAAGGGAATGCACATCGGCGACGCTGGTGAGGAAGCTGCTGTCCAGATAGTTGGCGAGGACCAACTGATAGTCGACCCCAGCCTGGGTCGTCTGGAAGGTCGAGACCAGGATGCCGGTGGACGCGCCCGCGACCTGAATGGTTTGCAGGACGGCTTTGGGCGCGGTGTTGATTTGCTGGACGATGTCGTCGGTCACGGTACTGAACAGCACTTTGTGATCGCTGGTGCGCACCAGCGCCACGACGTCGATGCCCATGGCTTCGGCAATGTCGGCGCTGAGGCGGTCCTGCCGGGCCGAAAGCCGGTCGTTGATCGGGCGGATGTGGCGCAGCAACAACTGGGCGACCCGCGTGTTTTCGCGGAGGATTTCCCGGACTTCGTCTTCGACGATCTTGGTCGATTCCTGCAACCAGATGCGCACGTTGCTATCGAAGATCTGTGACAGCGTGGTGGCCGCCAGTTCCGCAGCGATCATGGTCGGGATTACGCTGACCAGCCAGAATGCCAATACCAGCTTGCGTTGCAGGCTCCAGCGGGAGATGGCGAAGGGCAGGGCTTTACGGCGTCGGACTTTGATCATCAGGTTTCGCTTATCGCAGCAGCCATGGCAGGGTCGGATTTATCCGGTCGGACAAACAGTTTCACGAGTTTCAGTAATGTATTGAGCAACCCGTTGCGGTGGTGAAAAAACAGCGTATTGCCTTCAAACGAGCAACCGAGCCGCAGCTTACTGGCATAGTCGGTCTGGCCGCATGCGTATAACGGGATGTTGTGTTGAATACAGTAGTCGACATTGGCCAGCCAGCTTCTGAAGTACAGGTTGTACTCACGGGTCTGTTCCAGGTCGTGGGCAAAAAATTTGTCCACCAGTCGATGTTCGTCCAGCAACACCAGGTTGAACGCCACCAGTTGCTCGTCCACCCAATACAGCACGCACGCGGCACGTTGGTCGAGGTGTTCGAGGATACTGGTGAAATACTCTGCGGACAGTCGTTCGAACTCCAGATCGCTGCGCGCCAGGGTGGCTTCATACAAGCGCATCATCTGCGGCAATACATCGTCGACCGAACGTCGCCATTCGATCCGCGGACCCTGGGCCCGAAGTTTGCGGCGCAAGTCCTTGCGAGTGGATTTGCCCAATGTACCGAGGTAGGCGTCCAGCGAACCGAAGGTGATCGGCAATACCGCGCTTGGTGATCCAGGCATGGTTTGCAGCCCGGCCTCGCGGCAGACGTCAATCCACTGCTGATTTTGGCTGGAGGCATTCTTGACAGCCAGAAGGCCGATTCCGGCCTGGTTGGCATCGTTGCGGGCCAACGTCAGTAATTGGCGGAGCAACACCGGACGTTGATCGTCAGCGATATGGCTGGCGGTGCCTGCGTGGCATTGCTCGGTGACGGGCGATCCAATGGCGTACAAGCGAATATCCAGCATCCGCGGCAACCATGGGCGCAAACGCTGCGTGATACATTTGCCGATGCCCCGCACCGTGGTGTCGAGCGAGTACTGCGTGGTAAATGCCGCGGCTGCGGCAATCAACGTGCTGCCTTCATAGAGGGCAAGGTAGCGCCACTGGAAGTCGGTGACACCTGCCTGTTCAACGGCCCGATAGTAATTCCAGTCCTCCAGTTCCCCGGGGAAGCAGTCATTCCAGGCGCAGCGTTCGATGGCCTCGATGGTTGAATAGGCACGGGCGGTGATCACGTCTTGTCCTTAAGCTACGCCAGCTGTCGATACTCTTCACGCTCGCCCGGCTTCATGGAAAGCTGCTGGACAAAGTCTGCGCTCAAATCCACGACGCGGCGATACTCCAGGTCAACCGTGATCATGTGATAGCAGTTGTCCAGCAGGATCTTGGTAACCGGGCCGCCGAGATGGCGTTCGACGTAATCGGCGTTCCAGCGGCTGGTGATGTCGTCTTCGATGGAGTGCAGCACCAGGGCTGGTGTCTTGATCGACGGCATGCGTTTCTTGACCACGGCATTCATCCGGTGCAGTTCGCGCACGGTGACGCCTTCCATGGTCAACAGACCGGCATTGCTGCTTTCGCCGTCTTTCATCTGACGTTCGACGATCGCCCGCAGGCGCTCGTTCTTGATGCCATAAGGTGGCTTCTCTTCGAAGCTGCAGATGTGCACGCCGAACGGAATCTTCATCAGCAAAGGCGTCAGGAACGCCAGTTTGTGGATGCTCCAGCCGTCGTAGCGCAGGGTGGTTGAATACATCAGCAGGCCGGCGACCTGTCCTGGATGCTCGGACGCGACATACATGGACATGACCGCGCCCATGGACAGACCGCCGACGAACACCTGTTCGTGCCGCTGGCGTATGCCCACGAATGTCTTGCGTACACCTTCGTACCAATCCTGCCAGCCAGTGGCTTGCAGGTCGGCGTTATCACCGCAGTGCCCGGCCAGGGTTGGCACGTACACCGTGCAACCCGATTTGGCCAAGCCGATGGCAACCCGACGCAACTCCGTCGGGGTGCCGGTCAGGCCGTGGATCAACAACACCGCGACCTCACCACTGCCGAGAACGAAACCGGTGCTACCTTCGCCCAGATCGATCTCTGTTTCGTTCATCGTTTCATGGCTCGATTCAGCAACTGCTCGAGCAGTTTCAGGCCCAGGTCGATTTCCGGGTAGCTGATTTCCAGCGACGGTGCCAGGGTGATCACATTTTTGTAGTAGCCGCCCACGTCGAGGATCAAGCCCAGTTTCTGGCCGTCAACCACCATATCGCCCTTCATGCCTTCCTCGACCATGTAGTCCAGGGTGGCCTTGTCCGGGGTGAAGCCGTCAGTGGTGCAGATTTCGCAGCGCAGGGCCAGGCCCAGGCCGTCGACGTCACCGATGATCGGGAAGCGTTTCTGCAGCTCTTGCAGGCCTTCGAGGAAGTACTTGCCCTTGGCCATGACCATCGCGCCGTAGTCGACTTCGCTGGTCATCTTGAACATTTCCAGGCCTACCGCGGTACCCAGTGGGTTGGAGGCGAAGGTGGAGTGAGTCGAACCTGGCGGGAAGATCTTCGGGTTGATCAGCTCTTCACGGGCCCAGATGCCGCCCAGTGGGTTGAGGCCGTTGGTCAGCGCCTTACCGAATACGATCACGTCAGGTTTAACGTCGAAGTGTTCGATCGACCACAGCTTGCCGGTACGCCAGAAACCCATCTGGATTTCATCGGAAACCATCAGGATGCCGTGCTGATCCAGCACTTGCTTGAGCTCGCTGTAGAAGTTCATTGGCGGAATGACGTAGCCGCCGGTGCCCTGGATCGGCTCGACGTAGAAGGCTGCGTATTCACACTGGTTAGTTTTTGGGTCCCAAACGCCGTTGTATTCGGTTTCGAACAGACGGGCGAACTGCTGCACGCAGTGGCTGCCGTATTCTTCCTTGGTCATGCCTTTCGGGCCGCGGAAGTGGTACGGGAACGGGATGAAGTTGGCGCGCTCGCCGAAGTGGCCATAGCGGCGACGGTAGCGGAAGCTCGAGGTGATCGACGATGCACCCAGAGTACGGCCGTGGTAGCCGCCTTCGAAGGCGAACATCAGGCTCTTGCCGTTGGAGGCATTACGCACCACTTTCAACGAGTCTTCGATGGACTGCGAACCGCCGACGTTGAAGTGCACGCGACCATCGAGGCCGAACTTGTTCTTGGCGTCGACCGCAATCATTTCCGACAGCTCGATCTTGCCTTTGTGCAGGTACTGGCTGGCGATTTGCGGCAGGGTGTCGATCTGTTGTTTCAGGGCGTTGTTCAGACGCGGGTTGGCGTAACCGAAGTTGACCGCCGAGTACCACATTTGCAGGTCGAGGTAGGCCTGGTCTTCGGTGTCCCACACGTAGGAACCTTCGCAACGGCTGAAAATGCGCGGAGGATCGATGTAGTGAACGGTGTCGCCGTAGGAGCAGTACTTGGCTTCTTTATCCAGAAGAACCTGGTCTTCTGCGGTAGCAATTCGGATATCAGACATGGTGGAAGAGTTCCTGATTGTGTAGCGAGAGTTCAGAAGAGGTTTCAAGTGCGAAGTCAGTGGCGTTGGCTGCGCTGCCGGCCGGCAGTTTGGCCAGCAGGGCCGGAAGTTCGGCGAAGCTGTCGAAGCGGGCGTAAGCGATGCCATTGTGTTCGCAATGTTCGGCCAGGCGGTCCTTGGCAAATACGAAGTCGGCGGTGGAGGCCACGCACATGTCGGACTGACCGTCACCGATCACCAGCACGCGTTTGCTGCTGGGCGTGGATTTGCATTTGCAGTTGCCGGAGGCCGCGCGGCAGGCGTCGCTCGAATACGGGAAGTCGATGCGCCAGCTGTTGTTGTCGACCTGGCGCAGGCGGTTGGCGAGGATCGGCAGGAGGCTGACGTAGTTGCGCGACAGAATCCGCGCGATACCTTGTTCGATACCGTCACTGACGACTTCGATGGAAGCGCCCAGGCCGACCACATGGTCGATAAAGTCCGGGAAGTCGGCATCGATTTCGACGCTGTCGAAGAACTCGAGCAGTTCATTGGGAGTTGCCTTGACCAGCGAAAGCTGGCGGCTGAGGCATTCACGCGAGCCGATAGCACCGCTCAGCCATTCGTCCTCGATCGCTTCCCAGCTTGGGTCGGCGAAACGTTGGAGAATGCTGTCGATTACGTCGGTCCGGGTGATGGTCCCGTCGAAATCACACACGATATGCCAATCAATCATCTGCATTACCTAGTTGGGGCAGGGGCGCGCTGATGCGCTTGCAACGGGTAGAGCAGGGATTGTGCCAAGTTGTTTCAGATCCTATAGGCTGGGGCTCTGAGGTATGCTGTGCGGAAAATATGTCCGCGAAGCTACAATTTTTGTAGGTCGCTACAAACAACATGAGTGCTTGCGCAGGAAAATCGGCCCGGGAGTTGATGCGCGCATGCACTGCCAAGGAATCGTTCTATGTTCAGGATTACCTCTGCCGTATTCACTGCCTTGCTGTGTCTTGGCGGCTTTTGCGCCACCGCGCAGGCTGCCGGGATAACCGGTGAGGCAGGTCTCGGCATGAGCAATCAACCCTATGACCCCACGGGTAGCCGTTATGAAACCGTGCCGGTGCCTTACTTCGATCTGGACTGGGGCGATGTCAGCCTCAGCACCGATGACGGTTTAACCTGGAGCGCCTTGAAAGCCAATGGTTTCAGTGCCGGGCCGTTTATCAACTATATTCCGGGCCGCAACTCCAATGGCACGCTACGGGGCCTGCACAATGTGTCGGCCATGGGCGAGGCCGGTGGCTTCGTTCAGTACAGCCCGGCTGATTTCTGGCGCATTTTCGCTTTCGTCGGCCATACCGTGGGCGCTAATCGCGGCCAGGGTGGTGTGCTCGGTCGGGTGGGCGGGGAAGTGGGTTATCCACTGGGGCTGGGGATCATTGGCAGTAGCGAACTGAACGCGAATTTTGCTGATCGCCAGCAGACTCAGACGTTCTTTGGTGTTTCCCAGAAAGATGCCCGGGATTCGGAGTTCCGTCCGTACAAGGCCAGTGGCGGCTTGCAGAATGTGGCGTTGACCCAGAACTTCGAGTTCCCGCTGGCCGCAAAGTGGTCGCTGGTGACCAGTGCCACCTGGAAGCATCTGACCAATTCGGCGGCGGACAGCACTATCGTCAAACAAGAAGGCCGCGTGAACCAGGGCGAGGTTCAGGCGGCGATCGCTTACAAGTTCGATTGAGCGTCCCCGTAGCGGAGGCAGCGATCTTTTGGAGGCCGACAGGAAGTCAGCCGTGAACGCGAACCCAAACACTGACCAACACCGTCGCCGCCATCAACCAGGCGAGCGCAGCCACTGCCAGCGATGCCTCCAGTCGCAGCCGATCGACCATTACATACAAGGTCGCCAGATAAACGAAGTACGGAATGATCGACCACATGCCAAACACGATGGTGGTCTTCAGATCGTCCAGCGAGCGGCCCTTGCCGACGATGTAATGGGCAATCAGTGCAAAGGTCGGAAACAGCGGCACCAGGCCTGCGATGTAATAGTTTCTGGTTTTGGCGAGGAAGGCGAGGATCACCACCACCGCGGCGCCCAGTGCAGCTTTTAACAGTAGATCCACGAAAACTCTCGCAGTGGGTTAGTGGCTCAAGCCGTATTTTTTAACTTTGTCGAACAGCGTGGTCTTGGCCATGCCCAGTTCCAGGCTGGCCTGGGTCAGGTTGCCGCCGCTGCGCTGCAAGGCGTCGTTGAGCAGGTTACGTTCGAAGGCTTCCACCGCTTCGGAGAACGCCAGATCTTGGGCGGCACCACCAGTGCCGGATTTCTTGAAGGCCGGCAAACCCAGGGCAAAACGCTCGGCGACGTTACGCAGCTCGCGCACGTTGCCGGGCCAGTCGTGGCTCATCAGGTTCGACAGGGTCTGGTTGTCCAGTTCAGGCAACGCACGGTCAAAGCGCAGGGACGATTGCTGCAAGAAGTGTTCGAACAATTGCAGGATGTCTTCGCGTCGCTCACGCAGCGGCGGCAGTTCCAGGGTGACCACGTTCAAGCGGTAATACAGGTCGCTACGAAACTGACCGGCGCGGCTCAAGTCGTCGAGGTCGGACTTGGTTGCCGCGATCACCCGGCAGTCGACCGCAACGCTCTGGTTCGAGCCGAGCCGCTCCAGCGTGCGCTCCTGCAATACCCGCAGCAGTTTGATTTGCAGCGGCAATGGCATGCTTTCCACTTCATCGAGGAACAACGTGCCGCCGTCGGCGTGTTCGATCTTGCCGATCCGCCGTTTGCCGGCGCCGGTGAACGCATTCGCTTCATGACCGAAAATTTCGCTTTCGAACAGGTTCTCCGGCAGGCCACCGCAGTTCAGCGCGACGAATTGCTGCGAGTGACGGCGGCTGAAGTCGTGCAGGCAACGCGCAACCAGTTCTTTGCCGGTGCCGGTCTCGCCTTCGATCAGCACGTTGGCCGAGGTGTCGGCGACGTTGGCGATCAGCTCGCGCAGGTGCTGCATGGCGGGCGAGCGGCCGATGATCCGACCTTCTAGGGAATCACGCTCGGCCAACTGTCGGCGTAGCGAAGTCACTTCGCGAGCCAGGCTGCGTTGCTCCAGGGCGCGGCGCGCGACGTCGACCAGGCGTTCGGGGGAGAACGGTTTCTCCATGAAGTCGTAGGCGCCTTTTTGCATCGCGCCAACCGCCATCGAGATGTCGCCATGGCCGGTGATCAGCACCACCGGCAGGCTACGGTCACGGGCCTTGAGACGGCTCAGCAGTTCCAGGCCATCGATGCCCGGCAGGCGAATGTCGCTGATGACGATCCCGGCAAAGTTGTCGCCGACCCGTGCCAGAGCCTCTTCAGCGCTGCCAACGCCTTCGCAGGGAATATCTTCCAGAGCCAGCGCCTGCTGGCAACCGAGCAGGACATGGGGATCGTCTTCGACGATCAGCACACTAAGGTCGTTGTTCATATCGGCTCGGCAGGAACGGGGCTTACCAACGGTAAGCTGAGGACGAAAGCGGTACCACCGCTGGCCGGGTGCTCGACGCCGAGGTGACCGCCGGTGGCGGCCGCCAGGCTCGCCGACAGGGTCAGGCCAAGGCCCAGACCCTGTTCGCCGGGTTTGGTGGTAAAGAAAGGTTCGAACAAATGCTTGCGGGCTTCGGCATCGATACCGTGGCCGTTGTCGCGGACGCGCAGGTGATATTTGCCGTCGACAACCTCGCCTTCCAGCCATAGCTCGGGCAATGGCTGCGCTTGCATGGCGTCCAGCGCGTTGCCAATCAGGTTGACCAGGATCTGCTCCAGACGGGTCTGGTCGATCTGTACTTGCACGTCGCTGAACTCGCGGTGCAACAGCAAACGAGCGCTTTCAAGGCGTGCGCCGAGCAACTGCAAGGCGGCGTCTACCGCTTTGCCGAGGCTGGCTTGGCCCTGATCGTCGCCGCGCCGGGCAAAGGAGCGCAGGCTGGCGGTGATCCGGCCCATGCGGTCGATCAATTCGTTGATGGTTTTCAGGTTGGCACTGGCGATGTCCAGCTGACCGCGCTCAAGAAAGCGCACGGTGTTGCCGGACAAGGTGCGCAACGCAGCCAGCGGCTGGTTCAATTCATGGGCAATGCTGGTGGACATCTGGCCGATGGCCGCAAGTTTGCCAGCTTGTACCAGTTCATCCTGAGCCCGGCGCAGCGTTTCTTCGGCCTGGCGACGTTCGCGGATCTGGCTTTTCAGGCGCTCGTTGCTGGCCCGCAGGTCGGTAGTGCGTTCGGCAATCTTGCGTTCGAGCTGATTGTTGGCTTCTTGCAGCGCTTCACGGGCGGCGAGGCGGGTGGCGATGACTTTGCGCCGTTCGTTCCAGGCAATCAACAGGAACGCCACCAGCGCGAAGGCCACCGCGACCAGGATGCCCTGGTTGATCGCCTCACGACGCAAATCCCCGAGCGGTGTGAGCAGGGTGAAATTCCACGGCGTATCGCTCAAGGGACGGGTCTGCGACAGGTAGCTGATTTCCTGTTCATCCGAGACCAGTTCGGCGTTGGCCGGGAAGGTGATTTTTTCCACGCCTTCGGACAGTCGCTCGCGCGCCAACGGTTCCAGTTCGTTGAGCGGGTACCAGTAATATTGCAGACTACGGGCCAGGCGCTCCTTGGTGTCGTCGCTGAGCGGGCGAACCGATTTGAGTCGCCGCGCCGGGTCGCTGGACAGAATGATGATGCCATTCTCGTCGCTGACGAAGGCTTCCAGGCGTGCACGCTGCCAGCGCTCTTCCATGGCTTCGAGGCGAACTTTGACCACCGCGACGCCGATGATTTTGCCTTGCTCTTCCAGACCATGCGCCAGGTAGTAGCCGGGCTCGCCGCTGGTGCTGCCGATGCCGTAGAAACGTCCAGGCTGGCCGCGCACGGCATTCTGGAAATACGCACGGAAGGACAGGTCTTCACCGAGGTAGCTGTCGACATCGCGCCAGTTACTGGTGGCCAGTACCCGACCAGTGGTGTCCATCACGTAGATTGCCCGACTACGGCTGCGCCGGTTCAGGCCTTCGAGGTAAGTGTTGACCGCTTGCCGGTGCTCGGGCGTAGGGTCGGCCAGCAGCTCTGAAACACTTGATTCGAGTTCCAGCAAGCTGGGCAGGTAGGTGTACTTGCTGATCTCGCTTTCGACCGCGCGAGCGTGCAGTTCCAACTGACGTTGACCGTTCTCGCTCAGGCTGCGAATCCCGTAGTGCTCGCTGACCCAGAAGCCGAGGTAACCCAATCCGACCATCAGCAAGATGACCAGCGGTGGCATGAACAGATGGCGAATCAGACGGGGTTTCACGGCAAGTGATGGCGGCGCGGCGCGATAGAGGGTGGAGTCGCATTTCATCACAGATGCCTTGGGTCAACCAGATCGCATTCCATAGCAGATCGCTGCCGGTTTGGTGTGGTGAGGGGGCTTGCTCCCGTTGGGCTGTGGAGCGGCCCCAAATACTGCAACTTCATTTCGTCAGACACACCGCATTGACTGGCTTTACGACTGCTGCGCAGTCGAGCGGGGGCAAGCCCCCTCGCCACAATTGATTACCAGCCTTCGGCAACCGCTCCCACAGGTGGGGAGCGGTGCTGTTATCAGTGCTGCAGGATCTTCTCGAGGAAATGCTGCGCGCGGTCGGTGCGGGCGTTGATGTCACCGAAGAACTCTTCCTTCTTGCAGTCCTCGATGATTTTGCCCTGATCCATGAAGATCACCCGGTCCGCCACTTTACGGGCGAAGCCCATTTCGTGGGTTACGCACATCATGGTCATGCCTTCGTGGGCCAGTTGCACCATCACGTCGAGCACTTCATTGACCATTTCCGGGTCGAGCGCCGAGGTCGGTTCGTCGAACAGCATGACGATCGGGTCCATTGCCAGCGCGCGGGCAATCGCCACACGCTGTTGCTGACCACCGGAGAGCTGGCCCGGGTGTTTGTGGGCGTGAGCCGAAAGGCCGACGCGCTCAAGCAGTTGCAGGCCCTTTTGGGTGGCTTCTTCCTTGCTGCGGCCCAACACCTTGATCTGCGCGATGGTCAGGTTTTCGGTGATGGTCAGGTGCGGGAACAGTTCGAAATGCTGGAACACCATGCCAACGCGCGAGCGCAATTTCGGCAGGTCGGTCTTCGGGTCGGCGATGGAGGTGCCATCGACCACCACGTCGCCTTTCTGGAACGGTTCCAGGGCGTTGACGCATTTGATCAGGGTGGATTTACCGGAGCCGGACGGCCCGCACACCACAATCACTTCGCCTTTTTTGACCTCGGTGCTGCAGTCAGTCAGTACCTGGAAGTCGCCATACCACTTGTTGACATTCTTGATAGAAATCATACGGCAAACCTTTTTTGCAGACGCTTGACCAGCCGTGAGGCGGCAAAGCTGATTGTGAAGTACACGAGACCTGCGATGATCAGGAACTCATTGGCGCGGCCGATGATGTCGCCACTGGCCCGCGTAGCATTGAGGAAGTCCACCAGGCCGACCGTGTAGACCAGCGAGGTGTCCTGAAACAGGATGATGCTTTGTTGCAGCAACAGCGGGGTCATCTTGCGAAACGCTTGCGGCAGGATGATCAGGCGCATCATCTGGCCGTAGCTCATGCCCAACGCCTTGGCTGCGCCCATCTGACCTTTGGGAATCGACTGCACACCGGCACGGACGATTTCGCAGAAGTACGCCGCTTCGAACATCATGAAGGCCACGATGCACGAGGTGAACGCACCGATCGGCGTGTCTTCGCCGGTGATCCAGCGCAGCACGAACGGTACCGCCAGGTAGAACCAGGTGATCACCAGCAGCAGCGGGATCGAGCGGAAGTAGTTCACGTAAGCGCCGGCAATGCTCGACAGCAGTTTGCTGTGAGACAGCCGCATCAGCGCCAGGATAGTGCCGAGGATGATCCCGCCGACGACGCCGAGCACCATCAGTTGCAGGGTCATGACCATGCCGTTCCACATGCCGGGGACGGCCTGGACGACTCCACTGAAATCGAGATCCATTATTTACCCCCCACGGAAATCAGGCCGGGCACCGCAACTTTCTTCTCGACCATGCGCATCAGCAGCATCAGGCTCATGTTCAGGGTGAAGTAGATCAGGGTCGCCAGGGTGAAGGCTTCGAACAGGTTGGCGGAGAACTCGGCGGTCTGTTTGGTCTGTGCGAGCAGCTCCATCAGGCCGATCAGCGAGGCGACAGAGGAGTTCTTGAACACGTTCAGGAATTCCGAGGTAAGCGGTGGAATGATGATCCGGTAGGCTTGGGGCAACAGCACATTCCAGTAGATTTGCGGCAGCTTGAAGCCCATGGCGCGGGCCGCCGATTCCTGGCCACGCGGCAGCGCCTGGATACCCGTGCGCACTTGCTCGCAAACCCGGGCGGCAGTGAACAGGCCCAGGCACACGACGACGCTCAGGTAGGCCGAGGTGGTCGGATTCAGGTCCTGCTTGTACCAGTTCTGCAGGTTTTGCGGCAACAGGTCGGGCACCAGGAAGTACCAGATGAACAGCTGAACCAGCAGCGGTACGTTACGAAAGAGTTCCACATAGCAGGTGGCGATGCCCGATACCAGGCGATTCGGTACGGTACGCATGACGCCGAGCACCGAGCCCAGCATCAAGGCGACGAACCAGGCCACGATGGCGATGGCGATGGTCCAGCCCAATCCCGTGATGAACCAGTCGAGATAGGTCTCGCTGCCCACACCGGTGGACTTGAAGAACACGCCCCAATCCCAGTTGTAATTCATTAGGGTCTCCCCTCAGATCGATCAATGTACAAGTGCCCGCCTGGGGAAACTCCGTTCCCTCTGATCTCGACGATCAGGCACACACGACCGGCTCGACAATCACCGGTTCGAGTGTTTCCAGAAAGTGCCAGCAGGTAGTGACAGCCTCCTGAAAGGGTGCAGGCCCAGTCAGGAGGTGGGTTAGTCAGAAATCAGGATTTCTTTTCTTCAGCCGCTTTGTCGGTCGGATTGGCGATCAGGGCCTTGAGCTCGTCGCTCATCGGGAACATCAGGTTCAGGCCTTTTGGCGGGATTGGCTGCATGAACCATTTTTCGTAGATCTTGTTGATCTCTCCGGATTTGTAAGTCGCAACGATGGCGTCGTCCACAGCCTTCTTGAACGGCGCGTCGCCCTTGCGGACCATGCAACCGTAGATTTCGTAGGACTGTGGAGTACCGGTCACGGCCCAGTCAGTCGGCTTCTTGGCCTTGGCCATTTCACCGGCCAGCAAGGCGTCGTCCATCATGAAGGCGACAGCACGGCCCGATTCCAGCATCTGGAAGGATTCGCCATGGTCTTTGGCGGAGATGACGTTCATGCCCATCTGCTTGTCGGCGTTCATCGACTTCAGAATACGCTCGGACGTGGTGCCGGCGGTGGTCACGACGTTCTTGCCTTTGAGGTCGGCGAAGTCTTTGTACGGCGAGTCGTTTTTCGACAGCAGCTTGGTGCCGATTTCGAAGATGCCAACGGAGAAGTCAACTTGTTGCTGGCGTTCGGTGTTGTTGGTGGTGGAGCCGCACTCGACGTCCACAGTGCCGTTCTGCACCAGTGGAATACGGGTTTGCGAGGTGACCAGGTTGTATTTGACCTGCAGGTTCGGCATGTCCAGGTCTTTCTTGATGGCTTCGACGATTTTCAGCTGAATATCGTGGGAGTAGCCGACCGGTTTTCCGGAAGCGTCTGCAATGTAGGAAAACGGAATAGAAGCGTCTCGATGCCCCAGAGTAATGGTGCCGGACTCTTTGATCTTCTTCAGGGTGCCGGTGAGTTCGGCGGCGAAAACTGGCGTGCTGATCAGAGCGGCCGCAATGGCTGCGCCCAGGATATGGGGAACGATACGCATCAAATTTTCCTCAACATTGTTTTTATAGTGAGCCAGTTCATCGGCCCTTTTGTACTGCGCAATACCTTGACGGCTCCTGAAGTGTTGGCACATCAGACATTCGTCCCAAAATGTAGAGCATGAGTCGTGCCAGGCCAGGCTTACTCAATCAACATATTGATTTTCAAAGATATTAAATATTTGTGGGGTTGGTTTTAGGATTCGATGATCCGGTTAACCGAATCGACTGATGGGTCGCGTTCGGAAAACCGAATGCCGGAGAAGCGCAAATCTTGTAGGAGCAAGTCTTGCCCGCGATGAACGATAACGCGGTGTAACAGACAGATAGCGTAACGGCCATCGCGAGCAAGCTTTGCTCCTATAGAGGGGCGGGTTGTCAGCATGCAAAAAGCCCCCGAATCGTGAGATTCAGGGGCTTTTGTTGAGCCGGATTACCGATCAGGCCGCTTCGATCTTGCGGCGGTTCTGCTCGAGCTTGTTCAGGTACAGCTGCACGTTCCCTTGCTCCGCCTGGGTGGTGAACAGGCCCAGTTTGCTGCGACGCCAGAGAATGTCGTGAGCGCTGGTGGCCCATTCTTCGTGGCACAGGTAATCGACTTCGCGAGTGTAGAGACCGCCCCCCAGGTGTTCGCCCATGTCCTTCAAGCTCTGTACACCTTCGAGCATGCGCCAGGTGCGGCTGCCATAAGTGGTGGCCCAGCGTCGGGCCATTTCCGTCGGCAGCCAGTCGAACTTGTCGCGAATCAACGCGCTCAAGGCCTGTGGCGTGGTCATGTCTTCGCCGCCCGGCAGGGTCGCTTGCGCAGTCCAGCTCGGCTTCATTTCCTTGAAGTACGGTGCCAGCTGCGCCATGGCCGACTCGGCCAGTTTGCGGTAGGTGGTCAGTTTTCCACCGAACACTGACAGCAGCGGGGCTTCTTCAGTGCTGCCGGACAAAGCCAGGGTGTAATCGCGGGTCACGGCCGACGGATTGTCGGATTCGTCGTTGCACAGCGGGCGAACGCCGGAGTAAGTGTGCAGGATGTCGCTGCGGCTGATTTGTTTCTTGAAGTGCGCATTGACCACTTTCAGCAGGTAATCGGTCTCGCCTTCGGTGATGGCGACTTTTGCTGGATCGCCGGTGTACTCGCGGTCCGTGGTACCAATCAGGGTGAATTGATTGAGGTACGGAATGGTGAACACGATGCGCTGGTCTTCGTTCTGCAGGATATGCGCGTGTTCGCCTTCGTACAGCTTCGGCACGATCAGGTGGCTGCCCTGAATCAGACGGATGCCGTAAGGCGATTCCATCTTCAGGTCATCACGAATGAACTTGGCGACCCATGGGCCGGCGGCATTCACCAGCGCCTTGGCGCAGATCGAGAACAGGCTGCCGTCGGCGCGCTCCAGGTTCAGCTCCCACAGGCCTTTGCTGCGACGGGCACTGACACAACGGGTCTGGGTGTGAACGTGGGCGCCTTTTTCGCGGGCGGCCATGGCGTTGAGCACCACCAGACGGGCGTCGTCGACCCAGCAGTCGGAGTATTCGAAACCTTTGGTGATTTCGCTTTTCAGCGCGCTGTCGGCACCGAACTTCAGGCTTTTGGAACCGGCGAGTTTTTCCCGTTTTCCGAGATGATCATAAAGGAACAGGCCTGCGCGGATCATCCATGCCGGGCGCAGATGCGGGCGGTGCGGCAACACAAAGCGCATTGGCTTGACGATGTGCGGGGCCTTGGCCAGCAGCACTTCACGCTCGGCCAGGGCCTCACGCACCAGGCGGAATTCGTAATGTTCGAGGTAGCGCAGGCCGCCGTGGATCAGCTTGCTGCTGGCGGACGAGGTATGACTGGCCAGATCGTCCTTTTCGCAAAGGAACACCGAAAGACCGCGACCGGCGGCATCCGCTGCAATCCCTACACCG
The DNA here is from genome assembly GCF_007713465.1 of Pseudomonas sp. H3(2019). Lineage (GTDB taxonomy): Bacteria > Pseudomonadota > Gammaproteobacteria > Pseudomonadales > Pseudomonadaceae > Aquipseudomonas. Next base: position 283,074 of record NZ_VMSG01000004.1, read on the forward strand.
TTAATCCCGCCACCAATGACGGCGATATCGTAGACCTCGGCAAGAGGGGGCATAGGCAAGGTTGAAGTGGGCATCGGCTGGCCTCGGGTTCTTTCGATATTTGAATTCGAACATTAATGTTCATTTGCGAAAATGGTAGCGCATAAACCCGGGCACAGCTAGCTGACTTCGATTGAAAATACTGATCGAAGGAAGGGGAAAGGAAAATTTTCGAACATTCGCGGTAGATCGTTCCTCACGCTCTGCGTGGGAATGCATCCATAGACGCTCTGCGTCAGCTCTTGAAGCGGGACGCGGAGCGTCCCAAGCGGCATTCCCACGCAGAGCGTGGGGACGAGAATCGCGGGGGGGTTAAACCACTTCCAGCCGAATCTTGTGCTGGCTCAGCAGTTGCGCCAATGCCGGAACCGGTGCGTGGTCGGTCACCAGGCAGTCGATCAGGCTGATTGGCCCAAGGCGGACCATGGCGTTGCGGCCGAACTTGCTGGAGTCTGCTGCCAGCAAGACTTGCCGGGCGTTGGCGATGATCGCCTGGGAGACCCGTACTTCCTGGTAGTCAAAGTCGAGCAGGCTGCCGTCTTCATCGATGCCGCTGATGCCGACCAGCGCAAAGTCGACCTTGAACTGGTTGATGAAGTCGACGCAGGCCTGACCGACTACGCCGCCATCACGGCGCACGTTGCCGCCGGCCAGCAGGACTTCGAAGTCATCCTTGGCGCTGAGGATCGAGGCGACGTGCAGGTTGTTGGTGATCACCTTGAGCTGGCTGTGATTGAGCAGCGCCCGGGCGATGGATTCGGTGGTGGTACCGATATTGATGAACAGCGAGGCGTGATCGGGGATTTGTGCGGCGATGGCTTCGGCGATGCGTTGTTTCTCATCGCGCATCTGATCGGCACGCATGGCGTAGGCGGTGTTTTCGACACTTGAATCGTAAGCTGCGCCGCCGTGATAGCGACGCAACAAATTCACTTCCGCCAATTGATTGATATCGCGGCGGATGGTCTGCGGTGTAACTACGAACAGCTGAGCCATTTCCTCGATGCTGACGTAGCCGCGTTCGCGGACCAGTTCGAGGATTTGCTGCTGACGGGGAGGCAGATTCATAGGGCTTCCTTTGGGCTGCCGTGCAAAATTTGCCCATGATGCCGTACGAATCACCTCCCTACCAGTTACATACCGATACGAATCCGCTACTTGGCTTATTCAGCGCCTTCGTGCGGTTCCCAGTCGCGGGTGCGGCTGACGGCTTTTTTCCAGCCAGCGTAGAGTTTTTCCTTCGCGGTTTCGTCCAGTTGCGGGTCGAACTCGCGTTCGATTACCGCCTTGCCGCGCAGTTCGTCCAGGCTGCCCCAGAAACCGCAGGCCAGGCCGGCCAGGTAGGCGGCACCGAGTGCAGTGGTTTCACGCATTTGCGGGCGTTCGACCTTGGTGCCGAGGATGTCCGCCTGGAATTGCATCAGGAAGTTGTTCGCGACTGCACCGCCGTCTACGCGCAGAGCCTTGAGACGTTCGCCGGAGTCCTGTTGCATGGCGTCGAGTACGTCGCGGGTCTGGTAGGCAATCGACTCCAGTGCTGCGCGAATGATGTGATCCACGCGTACGCCGCGAGTCAGGCCGAACAGCGCGCCGCGGGCATACGGGTCCCAGTACGGGGCGCCGAGGCCAGTGAAGGCGGGTACCAGGTAGACGCCGTTGCTGTCCTTGACCTTGTTGGCAAAGTATTCGGTGTCGTGAGCGTCGTTGATGATCTTCAGTTCGTCGCGCAGCCACTGAACGGTGGAGCCGCCGTTGAACACCGCGCCTTCCAGTGCGTAGGCCACTTCGCCGCGTGGGCCGCAGGCGATGGTGGTGAGCATGCCGTGCCGGGATTTAACCGCTTTGTCGCCGGTGTTCATCAGCAGGAAGCAGCCGGTGCCGTAGGTGTTTTTCGCCTGGCCCGGTTCAACGCACATCTGGCCGAACAGCGCGGCCTGCTGGTCGCCGGCAATACCGCCGATGGCGATGCCGCTCTTGGTGTGGCCATAGATTTCCGATGACGACTTGACCTCCGGGAGCATCTCGCGCGGGATGTCCAGCACCTCGAGCATCTTGGCGTCCCACTCCAGGGTATGGATGTTGAAGAGCATGGTGCGCGAGGCGTTGGTGTAGTCGGTGACGTGGGTCTTGCCGCCGGTAAATTTCCAGATCAGCCAGCTGTCGACGGTGCCGAACAGCAGCTCGCCTTTGCGTGCGCGTTCGCGGCTGCCTTCGACGTTGTCGAGGATCCACTTGAGTTTGGTGCCGGAGAAGTACGGGTCGGTGACCAGGCCAGTGGTTTCGCTGATGTACTGCTCGTGGCCGTCGCGCTTGAGTTGCTGGCAGATCTCGGTGCTGCGGCGGCATTGCCAGACGATTGCGTTGTAGATCGGCCGGCCAGTGGTCTTGTCCCAGACCACAGTGGTTTCACGCTGGTTGGTGATGCCGATGGCCGCTACCTGATCGTGATGCAGGCCGGCTTGCGCCAGGGCCTCGACCATCACGGCACTTTGGGTCGCGAAGATTTCCATCGGGTCGTGTTCGACCCAGCCGGCCTGCGGGTAATGCTGGGCGAATTCACGTTGTGCAGTGCAGACCACGTTGGCGTCACGGTCGAAAATGATCGCCCGGGAGCTGGTCGTACCCTGATCGAGGGCAATGATGTAGTTCTTATTCTGAATGTCGGTCATGTCGATTGCCTTGGACGAAATAAAGGAGTGAGTTGGGGCGCGTGATCAATGGTGGGCAGGATCGCGCGCCGCCGCTTTCAGGAGATTCGTGCTTTGCCGTCAATGGCGGGCTCTGCATCCTTTGTAGCAGGTATGGTGATCGGTAGATGACGGGCAATCAGCCCGCGATAGGCCGCAGCGCCGAGGCAGGCACCCAGGATCGGTGCAAAAATCGGAATCAGGAAGTACGGAATATCACGGCCGCCAGTGAAGGAAATTTCACCCCAGCCAGCGAAGAAAGTCATCAGCTTAGGACCGAAGTCTCGCGCGGGGTTCATCGCAAAACCGGTCAGCGGGCCCATCGAGCTGCCAATGACGGCGATCAGCAGGCCGATCAACAGTGGCGCCAAAGGGCCTTTAGGCAGGCCATTGTTGTCGTCGGTCAGGGACATGATCACGCCCATCAGGATGGCGGTGATGATCACCTCCACCAGAAACGCCTGGGCTGTCGACAGGGCAGGGTTCGGGAAGGTGGAGAACACCGAGGCCAGTTCTAGGCTGGCTTGTGTGCCACGAACCATCTGGTGAGTTTGTTCGAAATCGAAGAACAGGTTGCTGTAAAGCGTGTAAACCAACAACGCTGCGCAGAAGGCACCAGCGACTTGGGAGAAGATGTAGAGCGGCAGTTTACGCTTCTCGAAATCGGCGAAAATGCACAGCGCGATGCTGACGGCCGGGTTCAGGTGAGCGCCGGAAACACCCGCAGTCAGGTAGATCGCCATGCTGACGCCGATCCCCCAGATGATGCTGATTTCCCATAGCCCAAAGCTGGCGCCCGCGACTTTGAGCGCGGCAACACAGCCAGTACCAAAAAAAATCAATAAGGCAGTACCCAGGAACTCGGCCATGCATTGGCTCGAGAGCGATGGTTGTTGCGATGCAGTTGTCATTGAAAACCTCGTTTTTGTTGTTGTTGGGCGCTCTTCTCGAAATGGTCAGAGCGCGATTTTCACCGAGGCAGGATCCCCATCCTGGTCTCGGCCTACTGCCGGGTACTACGCAGAAACGTTTATGCATCATTCAGATTCGAAAAAATATAGACAAGAAATGCTGATGTCAAAGGTCGAAAGTGAACCATCGGTCATATTTAAACTATTGGTCAGCTGAATGATCATTTGGATGGCCTCGGGAGATGGCTGGATTTTGTCTTGCGTTTGCCTGTTCTTGAGTGCGCAGGAGCCGGTAATAGAGCCTTTTGCTCGGTGATGGCCTAGAATCCAGCGCAGTATTTTTCTTCTATCGCCAGGCTTGGAGCTGCCATGACCCCCGCATTGGATCTGTTGAAAAAAGTTCGTGCCGAACATCGCGTGCACAGTTATGAACATGATCCGAAGGCTGCGTCCTACGGTCTGGAGGCAGCGGAAAAGCTCGGGCTGGATCCGGCGCAAGTGTTCAAGACACTGCTGGCCGCGAGCGAGAAGGGGGAGTTGCTGGTGGCCGTCGTGCCAGTCGTCGGAAGTCTGGACTTGAAGGCGCTGGCACATGCTGCGGGGGTGAAGAAAGTCGAGATGGCTGATCCCGCGGCTGCGCAACGGGCAACCGGTTACTTGCTGGGGGGCATCAGTCCGCTAGGGCAGAAGAAGCGTTTGCGCACGTTCATCGATAACAGTGCTCAGCCTTTCGCGAGCATTTACGTCAGCGCTGGCCGGCGTGGTCTTGAGGTCGAGTTGGCGGCGACGGTGCTGGCCGAGCATACCCAGGCCACATTCGCCGATATCGGTCGGGCCTGACCGCCGCGCTGTATGGTGAAAATCGGCATGTTCTGTCTCTGGTTGCCAGGTAGCGGTTGATGCATGCTCGTCCTCGCCTACAACAAGGAGAGTATCCATGCAGCTTGCGTTTCATCAGGTCGACGCGTTCAGTGATCAACCGTTCAGTGGCAATCCGGCGATGGTCTATCGGCTCGACGCCTGGCTCGCCGATGAGCTGATGCAAAAAATCGCCGCCGAGCACAATCTTGCTGAAACTGCGTTTGTGGTGCGTGAGGCGCAAGGCTGGCGTATCCGCTGGTTCACACCGACCACCGAAGTGCCGTTGTGTGGTCACGCGACGCTGGCCAGCGCTTATGTGTTGTTCGAGGTCTATAAAGAACCCGTTGAGCGCCTGGACTTCATCAGCAAGTCCGGTCCCTTGAGTGTGAGTCGGGAAGGCGAACGGCTATGGCTGGATTTTCCGGCGATCGCACTGCGTGAAGTGGACGAGAACCCGGACGTAGCGCGGGCGCTGGGCGTGCAGCCTCTTGAGGTGCGGGGGGCCAACGAGTTGTTCGTGGTGCTGGAGTCGGAGCAGGCGGTGCTCGATTGCCAGCCGGACATGGTCGCGCTGGCGAAGTTGCCCTGGCTTGGCGCAATCATTACGGCACGCGGTACGCGGCATGATTTCGTCTCGCGGTACTTCGCGCCGGCCATCGGTATCAACGAAGATCCGGTCACCGGTTCGACGCATTGCCTGCTGATCCCTTATTGGTCGCAGCGCTTGGATAAAACCAGCTTGACGGCGTATCAGTGTTCGGCGCGGGGAGGGGAGTTGTTCTGCCGCCTGGAAGGGGATCGGGTGAAGATCGGTGGTAATGCGACGCTGGTGGCCAGCGGGACGTTGATGTTGGGTTAGCTTAAAAGATCGCAGCCTTCGGCAGCTCCTACAAGACTGCGATCTTTTTACATGACTTCAATGCGCGGTGCTGCTGCATGCCTGGAACAGCACCAGGTGTTCGGCGGCCACGCGGATGCCGACATCGGCGCCGACTAGATGATCGGCATGGCTCGGGAAGATCGATTCCAGTTGGCTACCCGTCGATAGCTGCAAGCGATACAAGGTCGATGCACCGAGAAACGTCTTGCCGACGATCCGCGCTTTGAGCGGGCTGTCTGGCGCATAGACGATATCGTCCGGGCGCAGCAACACATCCACCGCGCCACCGGTTGGCCAGGTGTACGCGCGATTACCGCGCAGCACACCCAGTTCGGTCTGTACCGATTCCGGGGTCTGCAACTGACCGCGAATGAAATAACCCTGACCGATAAAGCTCGCCACAAACGGTGTTTGCGGTTCGTGGTACAGGTTGTAAGGCGTGTCCCACTGCTCCAGTCGACCCTCCTTGAACACGCCAACCTGATCGCTGACGGCAAAGGCTTCTTCCTGGTCGTGAGTCACCAGAATCGCACTGGTGCCGCGAGCCTTGAGGATGTCCCGGACTTCATGGCTGAGTTTGCGGCGTAACTCACCATCGAGGTTGGAGAACGGTTCGTCGAGCAACAGCAGTTGCGGCTCCGGGGCCAACGCCCGGGCCAGTGCCACGCGTTGTTGCTGGCCGCCAGAGAGTTCGTGCGGGAAGCGCTTGCCGAGGTGCTTCAGGTTGACCAGCTCAAGCATCTCTTCGGTGACCCGGTCTTTCTGGGGATGCTTGCGAATGCCAAAGGCGATGTTCTCGGCCACGCTCAGGTGCGGGAACAGCGCGTAGTCCTGGAACACCATGCCGATCCGGCGTTTCTCCGGCGCGAGGGTGAAACCGGCGCTGGAGATGGTTTCACCGGCCAGCTGGATTTCTCCTTCGTGAACCGGTTCAAAGCCTGCAATCGCCCGCAGCGTGGTGGTTTTGCCGCAGCCGGAAGAGCCGAGCAGGCAACCGATATCACCGGCATTGAGGTGCAGGTTGAGGTTCTGGACGACCCGCTGGTCTTGATAACCGCAGGCCAGATTGCGCAGGTTCAGCAGTGACGAATGACTCATGCGTGGTGATATGCCGGCTCAACGAGAAACTCGAGCAGAGCCTTTTGCGCATGCAGACGGTTCTCGGCCTGATCCCAGGCAACCGAACGCGGATCGTCGAGCAGGTCGAGGCTGATTTCTTCACCGCGGTGGGCGGGCAGGCAGTGCATGAACAACACATCCTCGGCGGCCAGATCGAGCAAGGCACGATTAACCTGGAACGGTGCGAACAGCTTGAGGCGCTTGGCGGTTTCTTCTTCCTGGCCCATGGAGGTCCAGACGTCGGTGCTGACCAGATGTGCGCCGCGTACCGCTTCCCGAGGATCGCGGACGATGGTCACTCGATCGCCGGCCTTGGCCACGAATTCAGGGTTTGGCTCGTAGCCTTCAGGGCAGGCGATGCGCAGCTGGAAGTCGAACTGGATGGCGGCTTCTATATAGCTGTTGCACATGTTGTTGCCGTCGCCGATCCAGGCCACGGTCTTGCCCTGGATCGAGCCGCGATGTTCGAGGAAAGTCTGCATGTCGGCCAGCAACTGGCACGGGTGCAGGTCGTCGGACAGGCCGTTGATCACGGGTACGCGTGAGTTGGCGGCGAATTCGGTCAGGGTGCTGTGGGCAAAAGTACGGATCATCACCGCATCGAGCATGCGCGACATGACGATGGCGCAGTCGCCGATCGGTTCGCCGCGGCCCAGTTGGGTGTCACGGGGCGACAGGAAAATCGCCTGGCCGCCAAGCTGGATCATGCCGGCCTCAAACGACAGCCGGGTACGCGTCGAGGATTTCTCGAAGATCATCCCGAGTACGCGATTTTTCAACGGCTCGAACAGTACGCCGCGGTTACGCAGGTCTTTGAGCTCAATGCCTCGACGGATCACGCTGACCAGCTCTTCGGGCGTGCAATCCATCAGGGAGAGAAAGTGCCTTGCGCTCATCATTGACTACCTTTTTGCAACAGACCGCAGATACTCAAAGCCTTGTTTAACTGAAAAACGGGCGAGACCTGCGGCGAAAGCCGCACGGGGCGACGAAATAGGGGAAGGCGCGATATTGACATTAAATGTCGCGTCTTACCAATAGGCTACGGTTTTTAGGGGATTTCAGAGGGGCTACGGGATGACCGTAGTCGCGCTTTTGAAGCCTGTTTCCTGACAGCAGCGACCTCTTTGTACACTGCCCTCGCGCGCCTTGGCAATCAAGCGGGGCGGGAAAAGCACAGCCCCAGTCGGTTTCTGACCTGTCGGCCGGGGTGGTTACAGGCAGGAGGATCCGGCCTGCCTTCGCTTGAAACATTTGCTAATGCAAAGTGCTGGGTTATAAATAACTCACGAGTGACACAGGAAGCCTTTGGAATGGAATCGAAAGAACAGCAATTGCTGGAGCTGCTGGGTCTCACGGCGCGCACCCTGACTCACCTGACCGCTTCCATGACCTCAATGTCCTTTGAGTTGATGCGCAGCGAGGATGACGTGACCCAGGCTGCGGGTCGACGGATGATCGACCGCATGGCCACCGTCAGCGCCGGGCTCGACGAGCACTGGCGCCTGATCGGCGAACTCACGGGCGTGCACATTGCCCAGGAGCAGATCGAAACCATCCAGGAAATCCAGCTTCAAGCACCCTCCAGACTTCCCGAGGGCTGATATCGGCGGGCCTGATGGTCCTCGATTCACAAGACGAACGTCGCTGGCGCAGCGCTCGGTCACAGCCCATAGTTTTGTTCCTGCAACCGGATGCCGGTTGCCTCGAATAAAACAGAGAATGGCCATGACCAAGACTCTTCATCACCGTGCCTGCCACCTGTGTGAAGCCATTTGCGGCTTGACCATCGAAACCACCGCAACCGACGACGCTGGCGTGCAAATCACCTCGATCAAGGGTGATCCGCAGGACAGCTTCAGTCGCGGTCATATCTGCCCCAAGGCGGTGGCGCTGCAAGATATCCAGAACGACCCCGACCGCCTGCGACAGCCGATGCTGCGGGTCGGCAGCGAGTGGCAAGCAATTGCCTGGGACGAGGCTTTTGCTCTGGTGGCTGAACGCCTGTCGGCGATTCAGGCGCGCCATGGTCAGAACGCCGTCGCGGTTTATCAGGGCAATCCCAGCGTGCACAACTATGGGCTGATGACCCACAGCAATTACTTCCTCGGTTTGCTCAAAACCCGCAACCGTTTCTCTGCCACCTCGGTCGATCAATTGCCCCAGCACCTCACCAGTCATTTGATGTACGGCCATGGTTTGCTGCTGCCGATTCCGGACATCGATCACACCGATTTCATGCTGATCCTGGGCGGTAATCCGCTCGCCTCCAACGGCAGCATCATGACCGTACCGGATGTCGAAAAGCGCTTGAAGGCGATTCAGGCCCGAGGCGGCAAAGTGGTGGTGGTCGATCCGCGTCGCAGCGAAACGGCAGCGATTGCCGATCAACATATATTTGTCCGTCCAGGCGGTGATGCGGCGCTGTTATTCGGGTTGCTCAATACCGTGTTCGCCGAAGGCTTGAGCCGCGACAGTCATTTGCCGGTAGACGGGCTGGAGGAGGTTCGTCAGGCCGTCGCATCCTTTAGTGCCGAGGCCATGAGCCCGCTGTGCGCCGTGCCGGCCGAGCAGATTCGGAAGGTGGCGCGAGACTTTGCCAGCGCGAAGACCGCCGTGTGTTATGGCCGTATGGGCGTTTCGACCCAGGCGTTCGGGACCTTGTGTCATTGGCTGGTGCAGCTGATCAATCTGGTCACCGGCAACCTGGATCGGGTCGGCGGCGCGCTGTGCACCGAGCCTGCGGTTGACCTGGTGGCATCGACCTCGGGCGGGCATTTCAATCTGTGGCAAAGCCGAGTGTCCGGTCGTCCGGAATACGCCGGTGAGTTGCCGGTGTCGGCGCTGGCCGAAGAGATGCTCACCGAGGGCGAAGGGCAGGTGCGGGCGTTGATCACCGTGGCGGGTAACCCGGTGTTGTCGACACCTAATGGCCGGCAACTGGAGCAGGCGCTGGACGGGCTGGAGTTCATGCTCAGCATTGACTTGTATATCAACGAGACCACGCGTTATGCCGACTTGATTCTGCCGTCGACCTCGGCGCTGGAAAACGATCATTACGACACCACGTTCAATATGTTTGCGGTGCGCAACGTCAGCCGTTTCAACCGGGCGATCCTGCCCAAGCCCGAAGGCGCGCTGCACGATTGGGAGATTTTCGTCGGCCTGGCGCAGGCTTTTGCGGCGAAGACTGGCAAAGAGCTGAAGTCGACGATGTCCCCGGCGAAGATGATCGACCTCGGTTTGCGAGCCGGGCGCTATGGTGATGCGTCGCCGCACAAATTGTCAGTGGCGAACTTGTTCGATCATCCTCACGGGGTCGATCTGGGCGCTCTTCAGGCAAACCTGGCGCCACGTCTGAAAACCGCCAACCAGCGCGTGCAGGCGGCGCCACCGGCGATCCTGGCTGACCTCGCGCGATTTGCCGCATTGCAGGCACCAGCTGCCGATGAGCTATTGATGATCGGTCGCCGCCATGTGCGCAGCAATAACTCGTGGATGCATAACTATCACCGTTTGGTGAAAGGCAAGCCGCGTCATCAGTTGCTGATGCACCCGGACGATCTTTCCAGTCGTGGGCTGAGCGATGGGCAACGGGTGCGGGTCAGTTCACGGGTCGGGGTCATCGAAGTCGAAGTGCTGAGCAGCGTCGAGATGATGAAAGGCGTGGTCAGCCTGCCGCACGGTTGGGGGCATGCCCGACCGGGAGTGCAGATGACCATTGCCATGGGGCAGCCAGGCTCCAGCGCCAACGACCTGACCGATGAGCGCCAGCTCGATGAGTTGTCCGGAAATGCGGCGCTTAATGGTGTGCCGGTGACGGTCGCGGCAGCGTAAACATGTCTGTCGGGGAGACCGAGCATGGCGCTCGGCTTTCCGTTACAATGCGTCACCGTGCCGACAACTGAGTCGGAAAGTTCAGCCGAGGTGCTCCATGGATATCATTGAAACTATTAAAGAGCAGATTGCTAACAACACCATTCTGCTTTACATGAAAGGCTCGCCGAATGCCCCGCAGTGTGGCTTCTCCGCGAAAGCCGCTCAGGCCGTCATGGGCTGTGGTGAGAAGTTCGCTTACGTGGATATCCTGCAGAACCCGGAAATCCGTGCCAACCTGCCAAAGTACGCCAACTGGCCAACCTTCCCGCAATTGTGGGTCGCTGGTGAGCTGGTCGGTGGTAGCGATATCATGACTGAAATGGCCGCTGACGGTTCGTTGCAGGCCCTGATCAAAGACGCTGCGGCAAAAGCCGCTGCTGGCAAGACCGAAGCCTGATTTATAGGCAGCAGCGGCCACCAGGCCGCTCCTGCTGATAATAAAAAGCCCCGCCTCTCGTAAGAGGGCGGGGCTTTTTATTGAGTCGAGATCAGTGCTGTAGAACTTACTCGTCGCCCATCTGCGATTGCAGATAGTTCTCAAGACCGACTTTATCGATCAGGCTCAGTTGAGTTTCCAGCCAGTCGATATGCTCTTCTTCGGATTCGAGAATATCTTCAAGCAGTTCACGACTGCCGAAGTCCCCGACTGTTTCGCAATGAGCGATAGCCACTTTGAGGTCGGCATGGCCGGTACGCTCGATGCGCAGGTCGCACTCAAGCATTTCCTTGGTGTGCTCGCCGATGTGCAGCTTGCCCAGGTCCTGGACATTTGGCAGGCCTTCGAGGAACAGGATGCGCTTGATCAGCTTGTCCGCGTGTTTCATCTCGTCGATGGATTCGTGGTACTCGTGCTTGCCGAGCTTGTTCAGGCCCCAATCTTCATACATACGCGCATGCAGGAAATACTGATTGATTGCGACCAGCTCATTGCCAAGAATCTTGTTGAGGTGCTGGATAACCGTGATGTCGCCTTTCATGTGGGGTCCCGCCCTTTAATTACCCTATAGGCGGCGAAGTTTGAGCCGGACAGTTGTTAGTGTCAAACCTAAGTTATTGAATACTATATAAAAATTAATCGGAATAAGAATGTTTGTGTTCCGCATCCTAGTGCTAAGCGATTGAATTACAGGCATAAAAAAACCGAACGCTAAGTCCGGTTCTTTCGAATGTTCTATTTACGCTGCCGAAAATTCTACAGGGTAGGGGATCGCCGCCTGGCTTAATTGCAATTCGGCCAGGGTTTCGCGCACCACTTGTTTGGCAAGGCAGGCGCATTTTCCACATTGGCCGGCAACGCCGGTGGCTTGGCGTACCTCGCGGTAGCTGCAGCAACCTTCATAGATCGCATCGCGGATTTTTCCGTCGGTGACACCAGTGCAAAGGCAGACATACATAGAGTGAGAACCGTCGTGGGTTATGGCTCGGTTGCGACGGATCTTAATGTTAACGAGAATGATTGTCAAAGTTGTTTCGACAGGCTTTACGCCAGAACAGCGACAGCCTGACGAACGGCATAATGCAGCCCGGGATGGTGTCATTAATCCTGCGCCGAGGTTTTTGATGTCGTTGTAAAAAGCGCTAAGGACAGGTGAAAAACGCGGTGTATGATGTCCGGTCTTTGCGAAGGGCACTCGAGTCATGAACCTGTCGTTTATCCGCGACAGACTGGTTCGATGCCGTTCTTCACGCCACCACACCAGGAGATATCCAATGAGCGTACTCGTAGGCAAACAAGCCCCTGACTTCACCGTACCGGCCGTACTCGGCAATGGCGAAATCGTTGACAGCTTCACCCTGTCCTCGGCCATCAAAGGCAAATACGGCCTGGTGTTCTTCTATCCACTGGACTTCACCTTCGTCTGCCCGTCCGAGCTGATCGCTCTGGACCACCGCATGGCTGACTTCAAGGCACGCAACGTTGAAGTGATCGCTGTTTCGATCGACTCGCACTTCACTCACAACGCCTGGCGCAACACCCCGATCAATGCCGGCGGCATCGGTCAGGTTCAGTACATCATGGCTGCTGACATGAAGCACGACATCGCCAAGGCCTACGACGTTGAGTCCGAAGGCGGCGTGGCTTTCCGTGGCGCATTCCTGATCGACGACAAAGGTGTTGTTCGCTCGCAGATCGTCAACGACCTGCCACTGGGCCGTAACATGGAAGAGCTGATTCGCCTGGTCGACGCCCTGCAATTCCACGAAGAGCACGGCGAAGTTTGTCCGGCCAACTGGAAAAAAGGCGACAAGGGCATGACTGCTTCGCCAGAAGGTGTTGCGGCTTACCTGACCGAGAACGCTGGCAAGCTGTAAGCCACGCGTCAGGCATAAAAAACCGGCCGCTGAGGCTAATGCCGATCAGTTAAGCCTTCTCGCTTGACCTTTGGCCGCAAGAAATCAAAATCCGATGCCTGTACTGGCATCGGATTTTTTTATGCGTCTCGCTCGGGCACTGGAACTGACCCACAACATCGCCTCTACCCCCAACGCCATCGAGGGATTGGATGCTTTGCTCGATCCTTCTTTGGTCGAACAGGCGCTTGAACAAGCGGGTGTGGCGACGTTGCGCAAGCGTCGTTTGCCGCTGGAAATGATGCTCTGGTGCGTGATCTCCATGGC